>CAVURD010000008.1:0-147954 GCA_963743785.1 uncultured Acidimicrobiaceae bacterium
TTTGGAGCGGATGACGGGATTCGAACCCGCGACCCTCACCTTGGCAAGGTGATGCTCTACCACTGAGCCACATCCGCGTGGATGGATCAGATTAGCCGCGCCACCCCCAGTGAGGGAACTCGTCGGATCTCACTCGGGCGAACGTACTCAGGAGTACGTACTCGGCCGAACTCCCAGGATCCCTTCCGCACCGCACGGCCCAACCGGTCCCACCCCGGTTCCGCGCCGACCCACCTAGCCGGTGGCTCCCTGGGCGTCGAGGGCACAACCCACCAGCTCACCCAGGGCATCATCGATATAGAGGGTCAGGTCGTCGAGCTCGGGAAGGAGCTTGCGACAGCCCAGCAAACCGAAGTGGAGCTGGTCCAGGTAGGAGAGGATGGTGACGTTGAGCCCGATGCCTTCGGCAATAGGTCCCACGGGATACATGGCGGCCACCCTGCTACCGGCGCAGAACAGCGGGAACTCCGGTCCCTTCAGGCCCGAGATCGTCACGTTGGCCGGTGGGCGCACCCGGTCGAACAGCCGGGTGCCGGCCACGGTGCGCGCCAGACGGGTGGTCACGGCCGGCAGGGCCATTTGAGCCAGGTCACCAATGAGCCGACCTCGATGGAGCTGCTCGTGCTCCTTGGCCACGCCCGACCCGGCGGAAATGGCCAACAGGCGATCGACCGGGTCGTCCCGATCGGTGGCCAACGACACCAGCATGGCCGAGATCTGGTTACCCAGCGCGTCTCCCGCCCCTTCGGGTCGCGTGCTGACCGGCACCATCGCCACCAACGAGTGGTCCGGGACCTCGGCGCGGGCGTCGAGCAGCCGGCGCAAGCCGCCCGCCACTCCGGCCAGGATCACTTCGTTGACGGTGCAGCCAAAGACGCCACGGACCAACTTGGCGTCCTCCAGCGGCACGCAGAGGGAAGAGAAGCGCTTGCGGTTGGAGACCGCTCCGTTGAACGACGTCCGAGAAGCCGAGAAGAAGGCCGGCGGCGGCTGTTCACCCCGGCTCAGGAGCGCACGGTTGTGCATGCCCAAGTCGGCCACGGTCTCGACCCCGGCCTGCACGGTGTTCAACGTCGCGCCAGGCTGATGGGAGAGGGACGCCGCGGCGTGGCGCAGCAGCTGGGTGCTCTTGGGCAGCGGTGCGGGATCCCATCGCTCGCTGGGCAACGACACCACGCGGGCTCGGGGATTGAGATCGAAGAAGGCAGCCAGGACGGACGCTCCGCTGACGCCATCGAGGATGGCGTGATGCACCTTGGCGATCAGTGCCGTGCGTTCGCCGGCCAGACCTTCGACCAGAAACATCTCCCACAAGGGACGGTCCGGGTCGAGCCGACGGCTCATGACCGAGGCGACGAAAGCGTCGAGCTCCCGCGGTCCACCGGGTGAGGGCACGCTGGCTCGAGAGAAGTGATCGTCCAACTCGAAGTCCGGGTCGTCCACCCAGACCGGGTGGTGGAGTCCGAGCGGGACACGCAAGGCCCGTTGCCGGAGGGGTCCCACTAGGTGCAGGCGCTGACTGATGACGCGGCGGACCTGGGCATAGCGGGTCGACGGCGAGAAGAGCGAACGCGTGCCTTCGGGGGGGTCGAGCACCATGACCGCCCCGACATGCATGGGCGTGGTCGACGTCTCGAGCGACAGGAACGCGGCGTCCATTCCTTCCAGCGGTTCCATCAGGGCGCCTTCATGTTCCGGTGTGGCCGAAGCCGCCGCTCCCCCGGCTGGCCCCGCCTAATCCCTCGTGCGTCACCATGGCGAAGCTGGCCTCCTCGACCGCCACGATCACCAGCTGGGCGATCCGGTCGCCCCGGGTCACCGCGTAGTCGTGGGCCGGATCGTGGTTGATGAGGATCACCTGCAATTCCCCCCGGTACCCGGCGTCGATGAGCCCCGGCGTGTTGAGGCAGGTGATGCCGTGGCGCAGCGCCAGCCCGCTTCGAGGCAGGACGAAACCGGCGTACCCGGCGGGAACGGCCACCGCCACGCCGGTGGGCACCAGCACCCGGCCGCCCCGGGCCGGCACCACCACGTCGTGGCGGGCCAGCAGATCCGCGCCGGCATCGCCGGGCCGAGCATAGGCGGGGACAGCCAGGTCCGGATCGAGCTGGTGGAGCGGGACGCGCAGCATCGTTGGACACTACAAGGCGAAGGCAGACGGACTCCCGACCGGCGCCGATCAAGGGCATTGGTAGCATGCCCGCCCATGCTGGCCTGGATCGATCTTGAGATGACCGGACTCGACCCGAGCCGCCACACCATCGTGGAAATTGCCTGTCTCGTCACCGATGACGACCTGGCCATCGTGGCCGAGGGTCCCGACATGATCGTGCATGCCTCGCCCGAAGAGTTGAGCGAGATGGACGAATACGTCACCGCCATGCACACCCGCTCGGGCCTGCTGGCGGCGATCACGGCGTCCACCTTGACCCTGCAGGAGGCCGGCGCAATGACGCTCGACTTCTTGAAGCTCCACCTGCCCGAACCGTCGACCGTTCCCCTGGCCGGGAACTCCATCGGCACGGACCGACGCTTTCTGGCCGTCCACCTGCCCGAGGTGGAGGACTTCCTCAACTACCGCTCCATCGACGTCTCCACCATCAAGGAGCTCTGCCGGCGCTGGCATCCCGAGATCCTCAAGGGCGCACCGATCAAGAAGGGCGGTCATCGCGCCCTCCAGGACATCAGGGAGAGCGTGGAGGAACTGGCGTACTACCGGACCACCCTCTTCGTCCCTGCCCCACCGAGTCAGGAAGGAACCACGTGACCGAAGTCCTTGAGCCAAAGAAGAACGACACGCCGACCGTCAGCATCGCCGAAGCGAATGCCACCCTGACCGCACCGGGACAGATCTTCGAGATGGAAGAGCTCACCATCCGGGGCGTGCCCACCCGCACCTGGAAGCACGCACCACCTTCGTTGCGCGCCGTCCTCGATCTGTCCCTGCAGCACGGCGACGCCATCTTCCTGGTCTACGAGGATGAGCGCACCAGCTTCGCCGAGCACTACCGCATCGCCTGCACCTTGGCCCATCGCCTGCAGGATGCCTTCGGGGTCGAACCGGGCGACCGGGTCGCCATCGTCATGCGAAATCTGCCCGAGTGGGTCATGTCATTCTGGGCCGCCACCCTGGCCGGTGCCATCGTGGTCCCCCTCAACGCATGGTGGTCGGCCGAGGAGCTGCACTACGGCCTGGAGGACTCCGGCTCCAAGATCGCCTTCGTCGACCAGGAGCGAGCGGCCCGGCTGCGTCCCGTGCTGGGCGACCTGGGTGGATTCACCACCCTCATCGTGGCCGACGAGCACCGGTCGTCATCGGCGGGCACGCCGCCCGAGGTCATCCCGGCGGCCGAAGGATCGACACCCTTCAGGGAGTGGCCCTTCGCCCTGGCGCTGGGCGAGATCGACGCGAACGCCTCGCCCCCCGACCTCACCCTCGACCCGGAGGACGACGCCACCATCTTCTACACCTCGGGCACCACCGGGCGGCCCAAGGGGGCGGTGGGCACCCACCGCAACATCTGCACCAATCTGATGAACCTCTACTTCCTCAACACGCGGGGGCAGCTCCGCTTCGGGAGCGGGCTGTCTGACACCTCGGCCACCCGGACCCAGCCGTCCTACCTTCTCTCCGTCCCGCTCTTCCATGCCACCGGGTGCCACGCCGTCATGGTCACCAACCTGGCCATCGGGGGCAAGATCGTGATGATGCACCACTTCGATCCGGAGCGGGCCCTGGAATTGATCGAGCGCGAGAAGATCGTCACCTTCGGCGGGGTGCCGGCCATGGTGATGCAGGTACTGGACTCCCCCAAATTCGCCCAGTCGGACACCTCGTCTGTGCGGGGCGTCTCCTACGGCGGTGCCCCGGCCCCGCCGGACCTGGTCCGGCGCATCCGGGCGGCCTGGCCCATCGGGCAGCCCTCCAACGGGTACGGCCTGACTGAGACCTCGTCGGTGACCTCCATGAACTCGGGCGGGGACTACATCGCAAAGCCCGAGAGCGTGGGACCGCCCGTGCCCGTGACCGACGTGGCGATCGTGCCGGAGGACTACACCGGAGCCGAGCCCGACGAGACCCTCCACCGCGGACCCGACGTGCGGGGCGAGCTCTGGGTCAAGGGACCTCAGGTCGTGCGCGGCTACTGGCACCGGCCGGACGCGACGGCGCAAACGTTCACGCAGGGGTGGCTCCACACCGGCGACGTGGCCCGGCTCGATGACGAGAACTTCATCTACATCGTCGACCGGGCCAAGGACATGATCATTCGCGGTGGCGAGAACGTGTACTCGGTACAGGTGGAGGCGGCCCTCTTCGAACACCCGGCCGTGGCCGACTGCGCCGTCATAGGTGTGCCCGAGCCCACCCTGGGCGAGGAGGTCGGTGCCGTGATCGTGCTGCGCCCGGGGCACAAGGTGACGGCCGAGGAACTCAGCCTCCATGTGCGCCAGCGACTGGCCGGCTTCATGGTGCCCACCCATATCTGGTTCCGCCAGGAGCCCCTCCCCCGCAATCCGGCCGGCAAGGTGCTCAAGCGCACGCTGCGCGACGAGCTGGTGGGGCCGCCGCCGGCCTGAGCCCAGTCCCGCCGGCCCGGCCTGGCCCGGCCTGAGCCCACCGCCGCCGGCCTGCGCTCAGATCGATCGCGGCGCATCGCCGTAGGGATCGCGCCCGGTCAACCCGAGCAACCGATCGAGCAGCGGGGCACCGTCGGGCACCGCCACCGCTGGCCCGAAGACGCCGAGGCCGCGCCATTCCTCGGCGTTTGGGCTCACTTCCTCCCAGAGCCCGGTGACCAGGTCGGGGGGCAGCGCAAGATCGCTCCCGATCAACCGGGCGATCTCGTGGGCCCGTACGCCCCGGAAGAAATTGATCTGCCAGAGGTATTCCCGGATGGTGAAGTCCCCGAACGAGAGATGGGCGACCTGCTCGAGATCGGTCACCTGCGCCGCCGCATCACAGGCGGCCGCCACAATGGCGTCGAATCGGGACACCGGGTCATCACCCAGGAGGTCGCCGTCGAACTTGCCGGTACCCGCCTCGTCCATGGTCCGACCGGCCAGCATGTCGGGCACCCAGGCGTCGTCATAGGCGTGGTAGTTGATGACCTGGCGCAGCGTCGGGACCCCGTCACCGCCCCGGACGGCGAAATCGGGCGGCATGGTCCTGTCCCACTGGGCCGGGCCGATGAGGGCCACCACTCCGGCCAGCGTCCGGTCGGCCAGGGCAAACACTTCGGGTTCGTTCATCTCCCCATGGTGCCATCGCGCTGTGACATTCCCTCCCTGTGACATTCCCTCCCTGTGACATTCCCGCGCTGTGACATTCCCGCCTTGCGCGTGACATTTCCCCCGGCGCGACAACGCCGGCCCGGAGGCCGGCATGGTCGCAACGTCGGTTGGAGGGTTGGTGGGAAGGTCGGTTGGCAGGACGGGTGCTCCCGCCCGGGGCTCAGCGGTTGGGCTGGGGGGTGACCCGCAGATAGGGCTTGAGCGCCTTCCAGCCCTTGGGGAACTTCGCCTTGGCGTCATCGTCGCTCACGGCGGGAACGATGATCACGTCCTCACCGTCGGTCCAGTTGACCGGGGTGGCGACCGAGTAGTCGGCCGTGAGCTGCAGGGAGTCGAGCACACGGATGATCTCGTCGACATTGCGGCCCGGTCGAAGCCGGGTAGGTCAGCGTGAGCTTGACCTTCTTGTCCGGTCCGATGATGAAGACCGAGCGCACGGTCAACGTGTTGTCGGCGTTGGGGTGGATCATGTCGTAGAGGTCCGCCACCTTGCGGTCCTCGTCGCCGATCAGCGGGAAGGCCAGGGCCGAGCCCTGGGTCTCCTTGATGTCTCCGGCCCAGCCCTTGTGGGACTCCACCGAGTCGACCGAGAGTCCGATCAGCTTGGCGTTGCGCTTGTCGAACTCTGGCTTGGCCTTGGAAAAGGCGCCCAGCTCGGTGGTGCATACCGGGGTGAAGTCCTTGGGGTGGGAGAAGAGGATGCCCCAGCTGTCTCCCAGCCATTCGTGGAAATTGATCGTGCCTTCGGTGGTGTCGGCCGTGAAGTCGGGAGCGGTGTCCCCGAGTCGGACTGCCATGAATATCCTCCTGTTGACGTGGCGTTGAACGGGCGCCGGGTGCGTGTCCCTGACTGCCGCGCTCTCTGGTTGCGGAGTCCACCCTACCGGCTCCTCCACCTATTGTCGACATGTTTGGTCATCTTTCACCGGCGGTCGCCCCGTCGGGCGGTGACCCCGGTCGAGGGAAGGCCCGGGAAGCCACTGACCTGGACGGCCGTGCCACAATGCGGCCATGGTGCAGACCGGCGTGACGCCCGACCCGGGGGGCGGCTACACGCCCTACCGGACCGACACGGTGGCCGTGACCACCGACGGTGCGGTCACGGTGGTGACCATCACCAGGCCGGAGCGACGCAACGCCGTCGACAGCCTGTGCGCCGATCAGCTGCGCCGGGCCTTCGAGGACTTCGACCGGGACGAGGAGCAGTCGGTCGCCGTCCTGACGGGGACGCAGGGCACCTTCTGCGCCGGCGCCGACCTCAAGGCGGTGGCCGAGGGAGACCGCCGCCCGATCCCCGACGCCGGTCCGGCGCCGATGGGCCCGACCCGCCTCACCCTCTCCAAGCCGGTCATCGCCGCCGTCGAGGGGTTCGCCGTGGCCGGCGGCATCGAGCTGGCCCTGTGGTGCGATCTGCGGGTGGCGGCCAGCGACGCCGTCTTCGGGGTGTTCTGCCGGCGTTTCGGGGTCCCCTTGTGCGACCTGGGCACCGTCCGGCTCCCCCGGATCATCGGGCACGGTCGGGCCATGGACCTCATCCTGACCGGCCGCGCCGTGGAAGGGCCCGAGGCGCTGGGGCTCGGGCTGGCGAATCGAGTGGTCCCGCCCGGCACCGCGCTCGAGGCCGCGGTGACGCTGGCCCATCAGCTGGCCGCGCTGCCCCAGTTCTGCCTCCGCTCCGATCGCCTGTCGGCCCTCGAGCAGTGGGGACTGACCGAAGCCGACGCCGCGGTGAACGAGGCTCGCCGGGGACGCCAGGTGATCGACAGCGGCGAGACGCTCGCCGGGGCCCGTCGCTTCGCCGGTGGGGCCGGACGCGGCGGCAGTGCCCTCACCGGGCCATGACCGAACCCGTCGCGTCGGCCATCGAGACGCCACCGTCCGGGTCGCCCACGACGGTGGCCGCCTTCGACTTCGACGGCACGCTGACCGACGGGGGCAGCGTCTTTCAATTTCTCGTGTCTCTACGCGGCGCCCGGACCGTGCTGCTCGCCACGCTTCGCCTTTCGCCGCAGCTGCTGTACGCGGCGCTGGTGGGAGGTTCGGTGGCCGACGGGGCCAAGGAGAGGTACTTCATCCGCCTGCTCGGTGGCCTTCCCGCCGCCGAGGTCGATCGCGTCTCGGCCGCTTTCGCCGCCCGCCACCTGGCCCGCAGGTTGCGCCCCGGAACGGCTCGGCGCCTCGAATGGCATCAGGCCCAGGGTCACCATGTGGTGATCGTCTCGGCCTCACCGGAGGTCTACGTGCGGGTGGCCGGCACCATCCTCGGGGTCGACGGCGCGCTGGCCACCCGCCTGGCCGTCGGACCCGACGGGCGCCTCACCGGGGGGTACGAGGGCAAGAACTGCCGGGGGGCAGGAGAAGCTCCGTCGACTCATCGAGCACCTGGAAGCCCAGGGGCTCATGCGGTCCGACGGCAGCCGACCCGAACTCTGGGCCTACGGCAACAGCCGGGGTGACCTGCGTCTGCTGCGGGCGGCGGACCACGGCGTCAACCTCGGGAAGCTGGGACGGTGGGGAAGGCTGCGAGCGTTCCCCCGCCTGGTCGACGTCGGTGTGGCGTCCCTTCGGCCGGGCTGATCACCCCTCCCCCTCTTTCGTGCAGGGGCCGTCACTCCTGGCGGGCGCACGGCGACGGCGCTCGAGCTTCACTCGGGAAAGGAGAGTCCGTGTCGAGGTCCGTGTCAGCGGGGCGGCGCGCCGTCGCCGCGTAGGGCGAGCACCAGGTCGACGATCCGGTCACCGGAGCCGACCAGGTCGAGGGCACGCAGCTGGCCCTGCCCGGCGCGGGCCAGTGCCGTATAGCGAACCGGGTCGGCCAGAAGGCCGGCGATGGCGTCGGCCAGCGCTTCGGGGTCGTGGGTGTCGACCATGATCCCGGCCTCTCCGAGCACGTCGCGGGACACCCCGCTCCGCGAGGCCACCACCGGAAGCCCCACCGCCATGGCCTCGACCATCGGCACGCAGAAACCCTCGTGGACCGAGGGAACGATCAGCAGATCGGCCTGGTCGAAGGCCGACGCCACCTCGTCATCGCTGACGTGACCGCGAAACGTGACCGCCTGCTCCAGGCCCATGTCGGCGACGAAGCGGCGCAGCGCGCCGTGGTACGCCTCTTGCACCGGCTTCCCCACGACGGTGAGGGTGGCGTCGCGATCATGGCGCGCCCTGGTCACCACCAGGGCCATCAGCGCGTCCTCCACCGCCTTGTTGGGGGCCAGCCGGCCCACGCAGAGCCACCGGGCCCCCCGCCCTTGGGCGGTGGAGCGAGTGCGGGCGGCGGGGTCCGCGGCTTCCAGAGGTCGCGCCAGCCGCGGGGCGGCGCCCCAGGGTGATGGCCGCAATGGGCGGGACGACGGCGGTGGCACCGTACCCGGCCGCCGTCAGGTCGGCCACGTTGAACGTCGAGTCGGCGATGGCCAGGGCCGTGCGGGGCGCCATGACGTGCAACTCGCGACGAGCCCGCTGCTGGATCCGGGCGATCTCCCGATCCCACGGTTCGTAGAGCTCGGGCGGGGTCACGTTGTGGTAGTTGACCACCAGGGTCTCCTGGCGCGCCGTCAGCCAAGGGGCCAGATCGGACGCGGTGGCGAACTGGTACACCAAGACATCGCCCGGATGGCTCGTGGCGGCGTAGGCCGAGAATTCCTCGGTCTCCGATGCCGTCATCGCTTCGGTGCCCTGGACGTAGATGCGCGACGGTATGCCCCGCGCCACGATGGCGTCGCGCAGACGCTGGGTGTGGCGCCCGACCGCATCACCGGCGTGCAAATTGGGAACGAACTGGTGGATGCCCGGCTCGCCACGTCGAGCGTCCGCCGGCGCGGCGGCGCGGCGTCGCGGGCGTGGGCGTAGGGCCGAGCGCCAGCGCCCGGGGTGCTCGGCCCGGGGGGGTCGGCCCGAAGGTGGCGTCGGAGCGGCGGCGGCCGGTCCGGCGTCGGCGTGGTCGGCGGCGTAGCCGGGCTCGGCCTCTCGGTCTCGGGCCGCGCCTCGGGAGACGCCTCGGTACTCCCGCCGGGGCGCAGTCGGCGAAAGGCGGCCTGGAGGGACGCGCTGTCGATCGGGGCGTGCTCGCCCTCGACGGGGTTGGGTGGCGGCGTGGGGGGCGGCATGAGGGGAGGTCGTGACCTTCGTTCAGGCGCTTCGGCTCGACGAGGCGACGGGAACCGGCCCGCTCGTGCGCCGCGTGCCGCGGGCCACCACGCGTTCGAGGAAGTCAGCGTAGCGAGCGATCAGCTCGGGCCAGCGGTAGTGGCGCTCGACGTAGGCCCGGCCTCGTCCACCGAGTGACCGGCGCAGCTGCGGGTCATCAATCAAGCGCCGCAGCACGGCGTCGAACTCCAGGTACGAGGTGAACCAGAGGCCGCCGCCGGAACGCCGGCAGTGCTCCATGGTCGGCTCGCAGCGCCCGTTGACCAGGACCGGGACGCCGTCGACCCATGCTTCGAGTACGACCAGGGAAAACGACTCGAGGGCGGAGGGCGACACCGACACCACGGCGTCATGGACGATGTCCCACTTGTCGGCCTCGCTGACGGTGCCGGTGACCACGATGTCGGGATGTGGGGCCATCGGCGCCGAGACCGGCCCGATCAGGACCAGGGCCAGCGGGCCGGGATGGCGCAGCTTGTACTCGGCGAAGTAGGCCGAGAGCATGGTGGAGCCCTTCTGCTCGTCCACCCGGCCCACGCTCACGATGTAGGGACGGTCCGAGAGGTGCAGCACCTCGGCCCCCCGCCGCCCGGTCCCGGCCGAAGGGCCCACACCGAGTCCCAGTTCGATCTGCGGCCGGGCGGCCACCGGGAAGGCCCGTTCCACCAGCCGGCGCTCGGCCGTGCCGTGGTAGCAGAAGGCGTCGGCGCCCCCGAAGGTCCGGCCGAAGACGGGGAGGTAGAGCGCCGGCTCGTCGTGCGCCGCCGGGTGGAGCACCGACGGCACGGTCACTCGGCCGATGGCGGCCACCGTCGGGTGGTAGAGGTAGGGGTAGAACGCCACGACATCGGCGTCGGCACCGGCCACGGCGTCGATGAGCTCGTGCGACACGGGTCCGTTGGCGTCGACCCACTGCCGCGCTTCGGCCATCGAGGCCCGCTGCGGGGCCCGGCGGAGGCGAGCATCGAGGAGAGGGAACCCGGCCAAGCGGCCGTGGTCGGCGGCGAAGCGGTGGACGGTCACGCCCCCGATCTCGGCGTCGCCGGGCGCGAGCTCGTCGGCCCAGGTCCGGGGGTCGAGCGCACAGGTGGAATAGACCTCGGCCTGCCACGCCGTCTCGGCCACCAGGTGCTCGGCCAGCTGGCGGGCCGCCGCCTCGGCCCCTCCGATGACCTGGGGGCCATAGCGCGGGGTGACGAAGGCGACCTTCACGCCCGGACGGCCGTCACCAGGTAGTCGGCCTCGCCGGGGCCGGGGCGGACCGAGGCGTGGTAGCCGCGGGCGTCGAGGAGCGCGCACCACGATCCGCTCCGGAGGGGACGTCCCGGACACAGGTCGGCCTGCACGGGCGCGGCCGGGCCGTGCCAGGTGGTGGCGGTCACCGAATGGAGCACCAACACCCCGCTCGGCGCCAAAGCGGTGGTGGTGAGGCGGAGCAGTTCCTCGCGCTCGCCAGCCCGCCATTCCGTCGACGACGCCGCTGAGGATGACCGCGCCCAGGGCGCCGGGGGCCACGGCGCGGAGGTGCACCGCCACCTCGTCGGTCCGCAGGTCGGAGGCCGCGCCCACCTCCGGTGCGGCACGGCCGGGCCGAGGGTCCACGCCGTAGGCGTCACGGCCGGCGGCCACCAGCCGCCGGACCAACCATCCGTCCCCGCAAGCGGCGTGCAGAGTGCGGCCGGGGCCCCGGGCCCACGGCGTCGATGGCCGGGGCGACCCACCAGGCGCTCGCCACCGTGCAGTTCGGGGAACTCCACCACCTCGGCCCGAGGGCCGCGCTGGACACCGTCGCCGCCCTCGAGCTCGATCAGCCGCTGTTCAATCAGGTGCAGGCTCCGGCTGGTGGCCGAGGCGAACTGGTTGATCTGGTGGGTCAGCCACCCCACGTACCAGAGCGAGGCCGAGCGCATGCCCTTCTTGATGGCGCCGCCGGCCCGGTGATTCGAGTCGACGGGCACCACGGGGTCGACATACATCGCCCGGTCCACCCGTTCGAGCGCCTGGCGCAGGTTCGCGCCCTGACCCGACGCCGGCGAATGGGCCACGAAGAGGTCATCGAGCTCGCGGTCGCGGGCCGAGGGGAGCTCTCCGGACGCCCGCCGGCGGCGCACGTCGTCGTCCACCTCGGCCATCACCCGGGACACGTCGAAGGACGCCTCCTCGGGCCCCGCCTCTTCATCGGACACTGGCCCGGGCCCGCGCGTGCGCTCGGAGACCTAGGAGGCCTGCTGGGGCAAGAGCTCGGCGCCGGCCGGGATCTCCGCCGCCAGCAAGGTGGCTTCGGCCGGCACGAAGATGGAACCGGTTGTCTTGCCCGCGTTCATGACTTCGAACGTGCCGGCCGGGTCGCGCACGTCGTAGAGCACGCCGCCCCGGCTCTGCACCCCGATGCAATAGGTGAATTCCCCGTCGAGCATCGGCACGTTCTTGAGCTGGATCTCGAGCAGCGCCGGGGCCGGCGGGCAGGCTGAAGGTGTTGCCCATGATGGCGGTGTCGGTCCGCATCAGCACCTCGCTCTCGTCATCGCGCAGCTCCACGCTGAAGACGACGTCGTCGCTGGCGGTGTTGGCCAGGAAGCCGACGGTGAGCACCAGGATCTCGCCCGTCCGCAGGTACGGGCGGTCGCCATCGGCGGCGTACGAGTGGGAGATCTCGGTCAGACGCACCGGTCGCTCCGCGTCCGGCGTGTCGATGGACGCCCTCGGGGGCGGTCCGGATGTCGCTACCACCGGCTCGGGTGGGGCCATGCCCGGCGCCTCTTCCATCAACCCCTCCCGGAAGATGCGGACGACCTCTCCCGGCTCCCCCTCCCCGACCAGGACGCCGTGACTCAACACAACGGCGCGGTCACAGACGGTGCGCACCTGATCGGGTGAGTGGGTCACCAGCAGGATGGTGCGGCCCTCGCGTTGGAACTGCTTGATCCGGTCGATGCACTTGCGCTGGAATCTCTCGTCCCCGACGGCCAGCACCTCGTCGATGACCAAGATGTCCGGGTCGACGTTGACGGCGACGGCAAAGCCGAGACGGACATACATGCCCGAGGAGTAGAACTTCACGGCACTATCGATGAACTCGTCGAGCTCGGAGAAATCGACGATGGCATCGAACACCTTGTCGATCTCCCGCTTGGTCATGCCCAGCAGCGATCCGTTGAGATAGATGTTCTCCCGCCCGGAGAGGTCCGGCTGGAAGCCGGCGCCGAGTTCGAGCAGGCCGGCCAGCTTCCCCCGCACCGCCACCTCGCCCGACGTCGGTTGCAGCACCCCGCAGATGCACTTCAAGAGGGTTGACTTCCCCGATCCGTTACGGCCGAGAATGCCGACGGTCTCACCCTCCTTCACCTCGAGCGAGAAGTCCTTGAGCGCCCAGAAATCCTCATGAGGGACGCGTCCGCGGTGGATCACCTTCTCCTTCAGGGACTTGTGCCTCCCGTGGGCCAGGCGGAAACGCTTGGAGACATCGCGCACGTCAACCGAGAAGTCGCTCACCGCCTAGAGCTCCTCGGCAAAATTGCCCTCCAGGCGCCCGAAGACGGTGAGGGCGATGATGAAGAGCACGGTCGACGCCGCCAGCACACCCAGATCGAGCAGGGCGTACGTTCCCCAATTCCAGGTGGGGAGGACGTAGAAGGTCTGGGGCTTCCCATTCACGATGGCGGTGGGGCGTGGTTTGGGCGTACAGCGCCCGCTGAAAGGTGAGGACCAGGGGCACCATGGGGTTGAGGAAGTAGACCCAGGTCCACTGGGCCCAGCCCTTGGCCGCCAACTTCTGGGCGATGTTGCCTTGGAAGGCGTAGACGATCGGGCAGGCCCAGAACCAGGCCGTCAACACCACCTCGATGAGGTGCTGCATGTCGCGCAGGTACACGTTGACCGCCGAGAGGAGCACCCCCAGGGCGCAGGCCAGCACCATGGCCGTGAAGAGGGCCAGGAGCAGGAGCGGGAGGTAGTTCACGGCCGGCGCCACGTGGAGCACCACCATGAAGATGGCCATGACCACGGCTTGGAAGCAGAAGAAGACCAAGGCAGAGCCCACGGCGGCCAGGGCCAGGATCTCCCGGGGGAAGGCCACCTTCTTCACGATGGCGGAGTTGTTCACGATGACACCGGTACCGGTCAACACCCCGAGCTGGAAGAGGTTCCACACGAGCAGCCCGGCGAAGAGGAAGATGACGAAGTGGGGCATCCGGTTGCCCAACACGAGCTGGAAGACCACGAAGTAGATGGCCAACGTCATGGCCGGTGCGATCATCGACCAGACGAGCCCGAGCGCCGAGTTCTTGTACTTGACCTTGATCTCGGTTCGGACCAGGTAGACGAGCAGCTCCCGGGAGATCCAGATCTCGCGCAACCGCTGGCCGACGCTGATGGTCGGGGTGACCACCCGCGTGATCTTGTTGCCGCGGGCCTCCTGGGCGCTGAACCCCGCCGCCTCGGCCGCCATCGGGCGACTGGTCGGCTACCCGACGCGGCAATCCGTAGCCCTCGTGCCCGTCGTGTCATTCGGATGGTCGGCGTCAGACGGGGATGCCGGGGCTTCCAAGGCCACGTTCTAAGCGCTTCCCGCCGCGACCGCCGACCGATCGATCACCTGATCGATGAAGCCGTACTCACGGGCTTCTTCGGCGGTGAACCAGCGGTCGCGGTCGGAGTCCGCCTCGATCCGCTCGAGCGATTGCCCGGTATGCAGGGCGATGCGCTCGGCCATCATGCGCTTGAGGTAGATGATCTGCTCGGCCTGGATTGCGATATCGGCCGCCTGGCCCTGCATGGCGCCCGAAGGCTGGTGCATCAGGATCCGGGAGTGCGGCAGGGCATAGCGCTTGCCCGGCGCCCCGGCGCACAGCAGGAACTGGCCCATGCTGGCGGCCAGGCCGACGCAGATGGTCGAGACGTCGGGACGGACGTACTGCATGGTGTCGTAGATGGCCAGGCCGTCGGTGACCGATCCACCGGGGGAGTTGATGTAGAGGGAGATGTCCTTGCTCGGCGTCTTCGGACTCGAGCAGGATGAGCTGGGCACAGACCAAATTGGCCGTGACCTGGTCGATGGCGCTGCCAATGAAGACGATCCTTTCTTTGAGCAGTCGCTGGTAGATGTCCGAGGAGGGGTCGGCGCCGCCGGCGGCGACGATGGACGGGAGGCGGGGATGCGGAAGCCATGGCGAGAGGCTACCTGTCCGGACACGCACCTGTGGTTACATGGCCGTAGAATCCCTGTTCACCCGCAGCGCGGGCCCGCTGCGGGCGTGGCGGAATTGGCAGACGCGCCGGGTTTAGGTCCCGGTCCCCACTGGGGGTGGAGGTTCGAGTCCTCTCGCCCGCACCACTGCGAGCCGGTCCTAGCTTCTCACCGATGCCCGACCTGGTCGCTGCGCCCGACAAATTCAGAGGGACGGCCACGGCGGTCGAGGCGGTCGGCGGGGTGACGGCGGCCGCTGGGCCGCCGGGTGGACGCCGGTGGGCGTTCCCATCTCCGACGGGGGCGAGGGACTCCTCGAGGCCCTGGGCGGCGCCGTCCACCGCGCCGAGGTCCCGGGCCCGTTGGGGGGCCGACCGATAGCCGAGTGGCGGATGCTTCCCGCCCCGGACCACCGGGCACACCACGGGCCGACCGCAGTGATCGAGATGTCGCGCGCCGCCGGACGAGCCTTGCTACCCCGCCCTCGGGGCGACGAACCCGTTCGGGCCGACACCGCCGGCGTGGGCCTCTTCTGCTCGCGGCCCGGGACGCCGGGGCCCGCCGCATCATCGTGGGCTGTGGCGGTTCGGCCACCACCGACGGCGGGTGGGGTGCCGTCCAGGCCGTCGGCTCGGCCGAGCGAGTTGGCTGGGATCGGATCTGGCCGTGGCCTGTGATGTCACGACGCCATTCCGCCAGGCGGCCCGGGTCTTCGGCCCCCAGAAGGGCGCCACGCGCCGAGCAGATCGTCCTGCTGTCGGATCGACTCGGTCCCTGGCCGACCAGTACCGGCGCGACTTCGGGGTCGATGTCGACGCCGTTGCCCGGAGCCGGGGCGGCCGGAGGGCTGGCGGGGGGGCTGGCCGTCCTGGGCGCCCGGCTGGTCCCCGGATTCGATCTGCTGGTGGGGCTGATCGAGCTGGACTCCCTGATGGCCGCCGCCGATGTGGTCGTCACCGGCGAGGGGCACCTCGATCCGCCTTCGTTCCACGGCAAGGTGCCCGGGGGCGTGTTGTCCCGGGTCGGCGGGCGATGCCCGGTGCTCTGCGTCTGCGGCGGGGCGGACCCGGCGCTGCTCGGTCGCCGCCCTCGGGGATGGAGATCGTCAGCCTGACCGAGCGGTTCGGGCGCGCTCGGGCCCGGGCGGAGACGACCGCCCTGATCGAGGAGGTGACGGCTTCCGCCCTGGACCGGTTTTGCCCGGAATGACGCATCGGCAATGCTGCTCGCGCCGCACGGCACCTGGGCCGACGTCCGCCGTTCGAGAACAACCACCGATACGATCATTCGAGAAAGAGGTAGCTCCATGGGACTGCTTGACGGCAAGGTTGCCATCGTCACCGGAGCGGGACGGGGCATCGGGCGCGAGGAGGCGCTCCTCCTGGTCGCGCGAGGGGGCCAAGGTGATCGTCAACGACGTCGGTGGCGCGCTCACCAACACCGCGGCCGACGAACACCCGGCCGAGGACGTCGTGGCCCTCATCAAGGAGCAGGGTGGCGACGCCGCGGTCAACGGCGACGACATCAGCTCGTGGGACGGCGGCAAGAACGTGGTCGAACAGGCCGTCGACACCTTCGGCAGCCTCGACATATTGGTCAACAACGCCGGGATCCTGCGGGACAAGATGTCGTTCAACATGGAGGAGTCCGACTGGGACGACGTCATCCGCGTCCACCTCAAGGGACACTTCGCCCCCACGCATTTCGCCGCCGTGTACTGGCGAAACAAGGCCAAGGGCGGCGAGGAAGTGACGGGGCGCATCATCAACACCTCGTCCGAGGCCGGGCTCTTCGGCAACGCCGGGCAGGCCAACTACGGCGCCGCCAAAGCCGGCATCGCCGCCCTCACGTGGATCCTGGCCCGAGAGCTCGGTCGCTACGGCGTCACCGCCAACGCCATCGCCCCCCGGGCGCGCACCCGGATGACCGAGAACCTCTTCGGCGGCATGGCCAAGAATGAGGACAACGGCTCGTTCGACGCCTGGGATCCCAAGAACATCGCCAACCTGGTGGCCTTCCTGGCCGCCCCCGAGTCGGCCGACGTCAACGGCCAGATCTTCGTCGTCTTCGGCGGCAATATCTACGCCATGAGCGCGTTCCAACCGGCCGGCCAGGTGACCCGCGACTCCGCCTGGACCCCGCAGGAGCTCATTGCGGCCAAGGGTGAACTCTTCAAGGGCATCGACTCGGGCGTGCCCAAGTTCAGTTTCTTCTAGACCGGCGCGTTGACCGGCACGCCCATACACGTTTTCTCCGGAAGGGCGCAGTATCATTTTGCGCAGTGCTCGAGATCCGCGTGATCCCCTCCGTCACCTTTTCCACCTTGCGCTCACCGTTAGAGACCTTCTCCGAATGCCCGCACTGCGGCGGCGAATTGCATCCCGAGCAGGCGCGCGATTTCTGCGAGAGCTGCGGCTGGCACGATTCTTGCTGCGACTAGAGGCGACTCCGTAGCGCTGCCTCTCGGCCGCTCGTCCCTCAGCTGACGGCGCTTACCCGGCCAGGACACCGACCGAGCGCGGCGGCACGGCCCGGTCCGGGACCACCGCGTGCACCAGGCCGGCGTTGACGGTCCGGTACCCGATGCCGAGCCGCTGCAGGTCGCCAATGAATTGCGCCTCCGAGATGCCGGCTGGGCCAACGATCTGCGGCGTGCCGGTGAATTGGCCGAGGGCCGTCGCATTGGGCGGGACGAAGATCCAGGCCGGCGGCCCGCCGGTGGCCACCTTGTGGTTGAGGGCGGCCCACCGGTCGGGGTCAGTGCCGACGACGGTGAGCTGCAGTTTGCCCCCGCTCAGGAAGTCGAGGCGGTACGCCACCCAGTAGTCGGCGTACCCGTCGCGGACCCCGGCCGACTCCAGCGTGGCCACCGAATCCTGGGTCGGGCGGTTCGGATCGCCCCAATTGGCGAAGAACGACTGGTGGGGATTGCCGAACACCGCGAAGTTCGCCACGCTCACTATAACCAGCGCAGTGGCGAGGCCGATGGCCAGCAGGCGGCCCAGGGCCCTCGTGCCCGCGTCCCGCTCGGGCCGACCCGGTCGGAGCCGTCCGGCCAGGTCGGCACACCCGAAGACGAGCACTAGCACGAAGAGCGGCACCACGTACCCGACGTAGCGGCCGTCCTGCCAGAACCACAAGGCGGGCGAGTAGGCCACCAGGAGCGGGAACGCCAGCACGCCGAGGGCGATGGCCAGGCTCCGCCCGCCGCGCCGGAGGCACAGCACCACGGCGACGGCAGGCTCCCGAGGAAACCGATCAGCAACAACACCGAAAGCGGCCGCCACAGGAGCCAAGCCCCCGAGCCGGTGGCCCGCAGGCTGAAGAGCATGCCCACCGAGTAGTGGAAGAACAGCCGCAAGCGCTCGGTGTAGCCGGGCGCATCGGCATAGGCCGTCTGGTTCAACGAGGCGAAGCCCGACCGAAGGTTGGCCAGAGCCGAGCAGGGCCCCAATACAGGCGGCGGCCGCCCCGATGAGGAGAAGGCGCACCCCATCGGGCGCCCCTGGCCGTCGCCGGGTCCGCCCGGAATCGCTCGACCAACAGCACCGCGGCCGGCGGCACGAAATAGACGATCTCCGGTGAGCTCCACCAGCCCACGCCGGCCACCAGGCCGAGAGCGACGAAGTCCCGGGCGCGCTGGTGGCCGTCGGCGACCCGCAGGCTGAGCAGGACCGGAGAGAGGCCACACGACAGGGCAGCGCACGCAGAACCCCGCTCGTAGGTGGACGAGCTCGTAGGCCGACATGGGTGTCGCCCAGGAGACCGCAACAGCGCCAGCCAGCGGGGCCGAGCGCCATCAGGACGCGACCCGCGGCGAGCGATGCGCCACATCGCGAGGCCCGGGGGGATGGCCAAGACGGTGGCGACGGGGCCGACGTGAACGCGGTGAACCGAAGACCTTGTCTGGAGGGCGATACCGTCGAGCTCCACCCCGCCGTACGACTGACCCCAGTCGAAGGCCGTGGAATGTCCGTGGAGGGCCTGCTGTGCCATGAGGCCGCCGATGGCCTCGTCGGACGTGATCGGATGGTCGAACAGATACCACGCCCGCAGGGCCGGGGCCACCACGACGCGTGCGGCCACCAGCAACCAGGTGACAATCGTCACGACGCCACCGAGTGTTCGCTGGGCTCTGTAGTCGCACGCCACCGGCTGCCTGGTCGTCTCGGATCCCAGCGGCGACGGCCGATTCCGTCGGAACCGCAGGGCCGATTTGCTCGCCCGCCGCGGTACCAACCTGTCGCGCCATCAGCAGAATCACAAAACAGCCCTGCTGACCAGCATCATTTGCCGGAGCCGCAACCCTGAACCGGGCGGGACAGACCGGACCCCGCCTGGGACCCGCCTGGAATCAGCCCCAGACCATCCCCGACCGGAACGGTCGAGCCATTTGAGTCGAGGCGATGGCCGCCGTCCCTCCTTTTGCATCGTTCGCGCACAATAAGATGTTAGTGTTATCGCACACGCTGGCCCAGACCGGGTGTCGACGAAAGCCACTACGTCGACGTAGCAGCAGACCGCCCCGACGGACGTGTCCGTCTCGCGTGCCTTTTACCGTGCGCCGCGGCTGAGCCACAGCATCGTCATCGAGCCCGCGCGGAGATCCGCCGAATCACTGCGCCAGCAACGACCCGACGACATCGTGATCGAGGCGGTACGTCACCGCTGATGGAGGCCGCTCGAGCCCGCCGTACGAACGTCACGACCCCGTGCGCACTCAACTGCGGATGATGACGAGGTCGGCACCACCCACCGCAATGCCGGGCCAACAGACGCGCCGTGAAGGGGTCCACACGGTTGGCTCGACGACATCCTCGCCCAGGCCGGATCGACGGGGAGGCGAGATTCATTTTCTCAGCATCGACGTCGAAGCGGGCGCCCGAAGCAGGCGCCGACGGGAGCGCAGCCGACATCCTTCGGGGCTCGACCTTCAGCGATGGCGCCCCTCGGTGTCCTCGTCATAGCATCGAGCCCACCGAACGGCGATCGGTCCACCCAGCCGGACTGGGAGAAATCGGTGGGCACCACCGCTATGCGTTCCGCCTCTTTGACCAACTGTTCGCGCTTCTATGTCGCGCCCCGAGCACGCCGCTGAACTCGGCGGAACACGTCGGCTCCAGCCAACATCGGGGACAACTTCACCACAGCCGACGAGCGCAGCTTAGCCCGGGAGAACTCAGCAAGTCGAAGACCCTGTGCGACACCGCCGTCGGCAGTCAATCTGGTGGAAGACCGTCGCGCTCGAACGCTGGAGCGAAGGAATGGAATTCGCGGGTCGGGAAGCAGACGAGCGCCAGCGACTTCAGATGGAGTTCATGGCGCTGCAACAGACACTGTCGTGGCGGGTCACCAGGCCGCTACGCGCCGTTCGGGGGCGCTTCCCTCGCACTCGGGAAGAGGAATGACCCTGACCCGCACTGCGGCCACGGGGAGCCGCGCCCTCCATGGACGCCTTCTGGCCGTCGCCCCCATCCTTCTCCCCGGCACCGAAGTATCCGAGGGCGGCGCCTCGGAGATGCTCGATGCCATGGTCGGGGCCCTGTTGGAGGATCTGCGCATCGATCATCTGTGGCTTCTCTTTGTCGCGGTCTCCGCCCGGTACCCGACGAGGGACGAGCTTCTCGACTGCCGGCGAACGTTCGAACTCTCCGGTCCCTTCGACGCCACCCTCTGGCTCCTCGACACCGCGCTCGAAGGAGCGCTCGGGAGCTCGGCTCCCAGGCGGGACATGGTGCTGCTGCGCGACACCGTCCTGGTCGAGGTCGATCACACCGCCAAGCACAGCCTCCATACCGGTGTCCAACAGGTCGTGCGCGAAGTCATGCCCCACTGGACCCGCGACCACCACGTGGTCCCCGTGGCCTGGACGAGCAATTCGGGAGTCCATCGCGCCCTGAGCCGGCGAGAGCTCCAACGGGTCGTCTCCTGGGGCCGGGGCGACGCGGCAGGACCGAGCGACGACGGAGCCGACAGCGGCGCCATCGTGGTGCCGTGGCAGTGCGTCGTCGTACTGGCCGAGGTCCCGTTCGGCAACGCGCCCCTCCGGCTGTCGCCGCTGGCCCAGAGCTCAGGGAACCGGGTGGTGGCCATCGGCTACGACTGCATCCCGGTGGTGAGCGCCGACCTGGTCCCCACCTTGGACTCGAGCCGTTTCGTCGAGTACCTCAGCGTGATCAAGCACGCCAACGCGGTGGCGGGCATCAGTGAATCGGCGGCGGCGGAATTCCAAGGTTTCGTCGAGGCGTTGCCGAGCCAGGGCCTGAAGGGACCGGCCGTCTTCGAATGCCTGCTCCCTGCCGCATCGGGTGCGGCCACGGCACCCCCTGACCGTGACCGCACCAAGCGGCCCATGGTGCTCATGGTGGGCAGTTTCGAACCGCGGAAGAACCACCTGGGCGTCCTTCATGCCGCCGAGACACTGTGGAGAGAGGGACTCGATTTCGAATTGACCTTCATCGGCGGAAGCGGATGGGGATCGGAGATCCCGGATCGGATCGGCGCCCTGACCCAGTTCGGACGGCCGATCACGGTGCTGCGCAATGCGGACCAGGCGCAGACGCGACCAGGCGGACCTATCTGACCGTTCACGCGCTCTCTCCCCTTCCGACACGAGGGGTATGGCCTCCCGGTCGCCGAGTCCCTGGAGGCGGGGACACCGGCCATCACGTCTGATTTCGGCAGCCTGCGCGAGCTGCCGTGGGCGGGCGGAGCACTGATGGTCGACCCACACGACGACAACGCTCTCGCCAACGCCATGCGCCGGCTGCTGAGTGACGACGCCGAACTGGCACTCCTCCGCCGACAGATCGCCGACCGGCCGCCACGCACCTGGGACGACTACGCCCGTGAGCTCTGGAACCTGTTGGTTGCCCCGCTCCTCCTCCCCGAGCGATGAGGGGTCCGAGGTTGGGCTCGCGGCGCGCCATAGCTCGAAGGTCGTCGCCGTGGCCGGACACATCGACTCGAACCAGCGCCGAACCCACCGGGAACTCCTTTCCCGATTGCAGACCCTGCTCGCCACCTTGGGTGGGACCTCGGGCTCGTCCACGGTGGACCTTCTCGACGGCGTCGCCGTCGCGCTGGCTGACGGCGCGGTTGACAAGATGTGGTTGGCCCTCGCCGTCCTTTCCGGCCAGCTGCCCAACACGCCGACGTTGTTCCGCGCCTGCAGGCAGGCCGAGCTCGACGGTCCACTGGCCGCGCTCGGCTCGTGTGTCAGCGGCCGCGATGACCCGAGTGGTGGCGGTGGGGTGGTTCGTCGCCGGGTTGAGGTGCTCACGGGCCGCGTCGTGGTCGACCTGCACCACACCTCTGGAGCGAACTTCACCACCGGAATTCAGCGGGTGGCGCAGGTCGCCGCGGTGGGTAACCACGCACGACCCCGTGTTGGTGGGTTGGACGAAGGACTACACGGACTCCACCGACTGTCCCCAGCGGCAGCTGGAGCGAACCAGGGCGACAACGGAACCCGCCCCTCGGCGATCTCCTCCGTCGACTCCGACCGCACCAGCATCGTCGTTCCGTGGCGATGCACCTACGTACTGCCCGAGCTGCTCGGCGAAGCCGGCCGGGTGGATCAATTTCAGTGCCTGGCCCATTATTCGGGCAACCACAGCGCCGTCATCGGATTCGACTGCGTCCCGATGACGACCGGAGAGACGTCGATCGAAGGGATGGGCGCTGACTTCGCCCATTACCTGGCTGCCGTGGCCCACACCGAACGGGTGGCGGCCATCTCCGAGGCGGCCGCCAGGGAGTTCAAGGGGTGGCGTCACATGCTCGAAGGAGCCGGCGTCGCCGGGCCCGACATCACCGCCGTGCCGTTGCCGGTGGTCTCCTCTACCGAGCCACGGGGCGATGGAGACGGCACGTGAGCAGCTCGCCGTCGTCGGCATGCCGATGGTGCTGGTCGTGGGGAGCCACGAGCCGCGCAAGAACCATCGAGCTGTCTGCACGCGGCGGAACTGCTGTGGCGCGACGGCCTCACCTTCAGCCTTCTCTTCGTCGGCGGCAATTCCTGGAACAGCGAGCGATTCACCCGCGCCCTCCACGACCTGCAGGCAGCGGGACGCCCGGTTCATGCGGTGCGGGCCCTGACCGATGACCTCCTGCGAGCGGCCTACACCATTGCCTACTGCACGCTCTTCCCCTCGTTCAACGAGGGGTTCGGGCTCCCCGTCGCCGAGTCCATCGCCAGCGGCACGCCGGTCATCACCTCGAATTTCGGCAGTATGCGTGAGATCGCCGAGCCGGCGGCGCGCTCCTCGTCGACCCCCGGGATGATCACGACATCGCCCGCGCGCTCAAAAGCCTCTTGACCGATGACGCCTTGCGGGCCTCGCTGGCCCACGAGACCCGGGCTCGTCCGCAGCGCACCTGGGAGGAGTATGCGGAGGAGACCTGGGACTACCTCGTCCAGGGCAGACCGCCGCGGCCGTGACGCCCGAGTGACGCCCCATGACGATGATTGACGTGGGCCCGAGAGTGGCCACTGCCCGTCGACGCAAGGCTCACCTCAACGGCGGACCTGCATTCCCAACGTCCATGGGCCCGATCGTCAGCAGTCGCGGGAGAAGTTGCCGGTACCCCATTGGCTGTTGCCGACCGCGGTGGCGACCTGCACGCATTGCGTGAAGTCGTCGAGTGACGGGTTCCTCAGGGCGGTGATGATCGGCCCGTAGTTGCCGAACGCACCCATGATCGTCTGCGTAGTGGCGAGCACGCCCCAGTACCAGCACGTCTGTCCGCTGCCATCCGCGTAGATCTGCACCCCGACGCCGTTCCAGTTCGAGCTGCCGGGCTCGGTTTGCGTCGTGTTCAGCGGGTTCCCGGCCGGACCACCGGAGTTCTGCCAGGGAGATTGGAACGGGGCCTGGCCCGGGCAGCCGGCGCCGCCCCCTTCGGCGAGGGCCCACACCTTCAGGGCGTACTCATTGGAGGCGGTGATCGGTGCCGCCACACCGGGTTGCCGCAACAGCGTGTCGGCGAAGGTCTGTGGCGTGCACGAGTCGTTGGGCGTGCAGTTGGGGTTGGGCGCGGAGCCCGACACGTTCGCCGTCTCCACCGCGTCGACGTCGAGAGTGGGTGTTCCCGGTGTCGGGTAGAACTGGATGCGGACCTGGGAGTGGGGACTGGTGGCGGTGACGCAGCTGGAGACCGCGGTCCAGTTGGGACCGTTGCCGAGGTTGGAGAAGACGTCGGAGCCGGCCTCGTTGGACGAGCCGCCGATGAGCCAGACGACGAAGGAGCCCTGAGCCCCGGTCTCTTGGAGCTGGTCGCGCACTCTGCGCGCTCCCGCAGAACGTGTCGCCGGGAGCAATGGACAGGCCACCGATGTCCTCGTAGAGGCCTCCGCCCGGCGACGAGGTGTTCATGGCCGCGTAGTGGGTACCGGCGTAGGCCGCATCGGAGGGCGAGATCTGCCCGTTGGCGTACACGCCGAACCCGGTGTTGTTGCCCGGCACCCACGGTGACGCGCCGGCTTCGAAGCTGCCGTTCTGAGAGATGGACTCTTGGATGTCCCGGTAGTCGTTGGCGACGACCGCGTCGACGTCAAGGGTGGGGGTTCCCGGAGTCGGGAAGAACTGGACCCGCACCTGGGTGTGGGCGGTGGAGGCCGTGACGCAGGTGGAAACCGGCTGCCAGTTGGCCCCGTTCCCGAGGTTGGAGAAGTTGGCGACACCGCTCTCGTTCGAGCTTCCGCCGATGAGCCAGATGACGAACGAGCCCTGAGCTCCGGCCTCTTGCAACTGGTCTCGCACCCTGGCGCTGCCGCACACGGTGTCGCCGGGGCTGATCGACTGCCCGGTGATGTCCTGGTAGAACCCGCCGCCGGGGGCCGAGGTGTTCGTGGCGGCGTAGTGGGTACCGGCGAAGGCAGCGTCGTTGGACGCTATCTGCCCGTTGGCGTACACGACATAATTGGAATTGCTCCCCACCTGCCAGGGCGCCGGGCCCGATTCGAATCCGCCGTTCTGGGTCAACGGCGCCGCCACCTGGAGTGCATGGTGCACGTCCACCGCATCGACGTCGAGGGTGGGGGTCCCCGGTGTCGGGTAGAACTGGATGCGGACCTGGGTGTGGCTGGTGGTGGCGGTGACACAGGTGGAGACCTGGCTCCAGTTGGGACCGTTGCCGAGGTTGGAGAAGACGTCGGAGCCGGCCTCGTTGGACGAGCCGCCGATGAGCCAGACGACGAAGGAGCCCCGAGCTCCGGTCTCTTGGAGCTGGTCGCGCACCTCCGCGCTCCCGCAGAACGTGTCGCCGGGAGCAATGGACAGGCCACCGATGTCCTCGTAGAGGCCCCCGCCCGGCGACGAGGTGTTCATGGCCGCGTAGTGGGTACCGGCGTAGGCCGCATCGGAGGGCGAGATCTGCCCGTTGGCGTACACGCCGAACCCGGTGTTGTTGCCCGGCACCCACGGTGACGCGCCGGCTTCGAAGCTGCCGTTCTGAGCCAGCTCCCCACTGGTCAATTGGGCGCCGGCGGCGGGAGCCACCCGGAGTGATTGGGTCAGGGCCAGTGCCGTCGGGAGGGTCACCCCCGCGATCAGGGCGCCAACCGCCACGCGGGTGCACCAATTCCGCCATATTGATGCACTGGTCCAACGTGAACCCAAGCCAACCTCCTCGGTGAAACCCTAACTTCGGCCGGGCGCGCGCCACGGATCCCTTGTTCGAAGCGGTTCCCGGTGGCCGAATCGGCATGTCAGGCTACATCCGGCAGCGTGATGAACCATGTCAATGCCCGTGTCTCCTGCTGGTTCACTGGATGTTGGCCCGATTGACCCGATTGATTCGCCCGGCGATACCGACACCGAACCGGACCAGGAAGTGGTGAGCGCTACGGGAGACCCAATTGGGCCGGGCGCACGGCGTGGTCGGGGACGACGGCCCGGATGAAGCCCGAGGAGATGATGCGGTACCCGATGTGCCGGCGCTGCAAGTCGCCCAGGAAGGTCGATTCGCTCAGGCCACCGGGGCCCAAGGTTGCCGTACCGGAGAATTGGCTCTGTGCGGTCGGGGTCGGCACCACAAAGATCCACGCGGCCGACGGGGCGCCGATCACCTCGTTGTTGAGCGTGACCCAACGATCCGGATCGAGGCCGGCGACGGTCAGACGCAGCTTGCCGGCGCTCAGGTAGTCCAATCGGTAGGCGGTCCAGTAATCGGCGTACCCGTCGCGAACTCCGGCCGACTCGAGCTGGGGCAGGATGCGCACCGTCGGGCCGTCCGGGTTGCCCCAGTCGGCCAGGTCTCCACTGAGCGGAGAGGTGAAATGGTCGAAGTTGGCCACCGAGAGAAGGGTCAACACTGCCACCAGGCCGGCCGTCGCCACCAGGCCGAGCGCCCCCGCCACGACCGGGTGTCCTGCCGTCGCCCCCTCCAACGCCGGTCGGCTTCGGACACGCCCATGACGAACACCAGCGCGACCAGGGGGACGACGTAGCCCGCGTACCGCCCGTCCGCCCAGAACCACGTGGCGGGTGAGACGACGAGGAGAAAGGGGAAGAGCACCACACTGATGGCGATGGCGCGGTAACTCCACGGACCCAGAAGGCACAGGACACCGGCGACGCACAGGATGATGACCAGCCCGACCAGAATCGCCACGGAGAAGGCGCGGGCGAACAGCCACGCCCCGGATTGTCCCCGCAAGCTGAAGAGTATGGGCAGCGAATAGTGGAAGAAGAGACGTAGGCGTCCGACGTAGTGGGGCGCCCCGACGGGAAGGATGAAGCTGCTCGAATTCAGCGATGCGAACCCGGACTGCAGGTTGGCCCACAACCAAGGGAGTGCGCCGGCGACGGCCCCCACGGCGGCGATGATCAGGTCCCGAATCCAGGTGCGCCACCGCGGCCTGGTCGGGTCCGCCACGATGGCGCCAATCACGATCAGCGCGGCCGGGACCACGAAGTACACGATCTCGGGGGAGCTCCACCAGCCGGCGCCGGCGGTCAATCCCAACGCCGCCATGATGGCCGGCCGCCGGTCTCCGTCGAGAATCCGCAGAGCCAGGAGGACCAGGAGGAGACCGAGTAGAGCGTCACCCCACGAAACCCGTACTCGTAGGTCGCGTTGAACGGTACGGACTGCGGCGCCACCCAGGCCGCCGCCGCGCCCAGGGCGGCCAAGGCGGGGTCGGCGACGAGGTGCCGGGCGATGCGCCACGTCACGATGCCGGACACCCCCGAAAGGAGCGTGGCGACCAGGGCGAGCAAGAAGTTGCTGTTCCCGAACACGGCCAGACGGAGAGCGACCAGGTAGGGCTCGATGCCACCGTACGACTGGCCCCAATAGAAGGCTGAGAAATGCCCGTGCAAGATCTGATTGGCCATGAGCCCGGCGATCGACTCGTCCGAAGTCGTGGGCCGATGGAACAGGTACCAGGCCCGCATGAACGTCCCGAGCATCACAGCGACGGCCGTCACCACCCAGGCCAACGTCGCCGGCGCATTGGAGCGGCGGCTCCGACGCGTGCCGCGTGGGAACTCAGACCCCTGCGTCACCGCCGTCCCGTCGGTGACCACGGGCTCGCCACTGATCGCGTCCACCTTGGTCACGGGGGATCACCGGCGGTCACGGGGCAACAATGTAGTGGGGACGCCGGGCCCGAAAGCCGCCACTGACCGTCCGTCACGTGCAGCGTGTCACGCCATAGGGCACGATGAGGGCATGTCGCACGACCGTAAGTTCCGATTCGCCGCCCAGCTCAGCACGACGCCCAAGGGCACGGCTCGGTCCTGGGCCGAACAAGCCCGACGGGCCGAGGACCTCGGCTATGCCACTCTGCTCATGCCGGACCATTTCGGCGACCAACTGGCCCCGATACCGGCCTTGGCCGCCGTGGCGGCCGCGACCAGCACGCTCCGCATGGGCTCCCTGGTCTTCGGGAACGACTACCGGCATCCCGTCGTCCTGGCCAAGGAGGCGGCCACCCTCGACGTGCTGAGCGATGGACGCTTCGAGCTCAGCCTCGGCGCTGGGTGGATGAAGACCGACTACGAGGAGGCGGGGATGACCTACGACACCCCGAAGGTCCGGGTCGGCCGCTTCGAAGAGGCCGTCCAGGTCATCCAGGGGCTGCTGCGCACCGACGGTCCGTACACCTTCGACGGCGCCTTCTACCAGGTGCACGGGCACACACTTCTGCCCCGGCCGGTGCAACACCCCGGTCCACCCCTCATCATCGGCGGCGGGGGCAAGCGGGTGCTGTCCTTCGCAGCCCGTCATGCCGACATCGTCAGCATCAACGTCAACCTGCGCGAGGGCACGGGCGGGCCCGAGACGGCGCCCAACGCCTCACCGGAACGCACCCGCGAGAAGCTGGCCTGGGTGAAAGAGGCCGCCGGTGACCGATTCGACCAGCTCGAGTTGAACGCCCTCATTGGGTTCGTCATGATCACCGACGATCGCTCCAGCATCATCGAGGCCATGGCGCCGCACTTCGGGATCAGCACCGACGACGCCCTGCACATCCCACTGGCCCTGCTGGGGACGCTCGACCAGATGAAGGAGGAGTTGCAGTGGCGACGCCAGGAATACGGAATCTCCTACTGGTCCATTGAGGCGGAGAGCTGGGAAGCGCTCGGTCCCGTCGTCTCCTCCCTCTCGGGCACATGACGATCACCACCAGCACGGGGTGGGAGGCCATCGGCCACCATCGCCAGCTTGACGGTTACCGCGTCTTCACCGTTGACGCGCCGTCCATCGGTCCCGAGCACCATGAGCCACTGCTCATTCTGCACGGCTTTCCCACCTCGTCCTTCGACTACGCCGCCGTCCTGGACGGGCTGCGGGCCGGTCGGCGAGTCCTCCTCATCGACGGACTGGGCTACGGCCTCTCGGCCAAGCCCGACCAGCACTACACCCTGGCGCTCCAGGCCGACCTGGCGGCGGCCTTCGTGGCCGAGTTGGGCCTGACCACCTTGGCCCTGTTGACCCACGATATGGGTGACACGGTCGGCGGCGAGCTCCTGGCCCGGCGCCAGGAGGGCACCTGGCCGGTTGAGGTGGCCCGGCGGGTCATCACCAATGGCAGCATCTACATCGAGCAGGCCCACCTGACGAACGGCCAGCAGCTCCTGCTGGGCCTGCCCGACGCCAAGCTGTCGCCCGACATCCCGATCGACGCCGCCTCGCTGACCCGAAGCCTGCGCGAGACATTCAGCCCGAAGGTCGACCTCCCCGAAGCCGGCACGCGGGAGGATCCATTGCCGGCCACGGTGGAGCAGATCCTGCGGGACGACGGTCAGACCATGTTGCCGCGGCTCATTCGCTACATCGAGGAGCGGCGCCAGAACCAGGCCCGCTTCACCGGCGCCATCGAGCGCGATCCGTCGCCGCTCCACATCGTCTGGGGCATCGATGACCCGATCGCCGTCCCCGCCATGGTCGACACCCTCGTGGCGGCCCGGCCCGACGCCTCCGTCGTGCGGCTCGACGGTGTCGGTCACTACCCGATGGTCGAGGCCCCGGGCCGCTTTCTCGAGGCGGTTCTCCCCGCCCTTGCGGGTTGAGTCACGCCGGACGGGGCTTCCGCCTCGCTCGCCACACCCAGCCGCCTCTTCCTCAGTTCGAGGCCAGAAGGCGCCGGAGATCCTGCTCCATCGCTTCGACCAACTCGATCAGCCGTACACATCGGGCCGTCGATCCGCTCAGCGCCAGCAACTGCTGGGCATCGAACGTGTTCAGGGGAGCTTCGGCGCAGATCTGCCAACAGGCCACGGCGGGGTCATCGTCGTACCGCAGGTCGGGTGACAAGGCCGGACGCGTGCCGGCCTCGGACAGCAGTCCCCGCGTCCGGCGCACGCTGTCGATCGCCCGTCGCAGCGTGGCGTCGTCCAACGGCTCACCCTCCGGTGCCGACTCTTGCACCAGGGCCAGCGGGTAGGGGTCGTCGGCAAGCCAGTCCACGACCTCGATTCGGGCTTCGCCGCGCACCATCATGAGCGACCGGCCATCGGCCAGGGACGCCGCATGGGTGATCACGGCGCGCGTCCCCACCGTCATCCGCTCGTCGCCGCCACCCACTTCCGAGCCTCGCGCGATCAGGACGATGCCGAAGCGCGCGTCACCGGCCAGACAGTCCGCCGTCAGTGCCCGGTACCGGGGCTCGAAGACGTGCAGCGGCATCTGGGCGTGGGGGAAGAGCACCGTCGAAAGGGGGAACATCGCCAGACGGAGCGCTCGGGTCCCAGCGGTGCTCGACTCGGTCATCGTCCCCACACTGTCACGTCCCACCGCAGGGGCATCTCCCACACCCATCTCCCAGCGCACGAGCATCGACGCCTCGACCAACCGACCGCTGGACGCGAGCAGGACCGGCCTCGAGGCCGGTCCTGTACTCGTTGTTCTCTGTATTGGGCAGGAAGATCCTCCGGCTCCGGTGGCCGACACAGTGGGTGCGGGGGACGGCCCTGACGGCCGACCGGCACGCGCACCGGCGCGAGTTCGGCCTCAATCATGCGTCGGGCAACTTGGCCAGGTGAGCTTCTGCGTGGCGTCACCGATCCGACATCGGTGACGCAGGTTCAACCCGGCGGATCGCCTTCCTCGCTCGAGCCTGTCGAGGTCATCGGCAGCTCCTTTCCACTCGAGGCAACAGGTGAGGCGCCCACTGCCGTAGGGACCAAGTATCCGCCTCACCCGCCACCCTGTGAACCCCACTTGAACTGGACCTTCGCGAACCGCCAGGTCACCGGGTTCTCTGACACACAATCTTCACCAAGTGGGCGGGCGATCGAGACCCGGCGCCTTGGATCGTCCGCCATGTCGCGGTCCACCTACAGTCTTCCCATGCCACTCCCCATCCCAGCCGAGAACACCACCGCCTTGGTGACCGGGTCGTCCTCGGGCATCGGCGCCGAGATCGCGCGTGACCTGGCCAAGCGGGGCCACGGCGTCACCTTGGTGGCCCGCCGCGAGGATCGGCTGCGGGCCCTGGCCGACGAATTGGCCGAGAAGTACCACGTGCGCGCCGAGGTGATGGTGGCGGACCTCACCGAGGCCGAGTCACGCCTCGCGCTCCGTGAGGAGAGCGAGCGACGAGGACTCACGGTCGACATCCTCGTCAACAACGCCGGGTTTACCACCATGGGCCCCGTCCACAGGAGCGATCGCCAGGCGGAGCTGGCCATGGTCAGCACCAACGTCGAGGCCGTCGTCGATTTGTGCACTCTCTTCCTTCCCGACATGGTGAGCCGCCACCGGGGGGCCGTCCTCAACACGGCATCGACCGCGGCCTTTCAGCCTCTCCCGGGCCAGGCCGTGTACGGCGCGTCCAAGTCGTTCGTCCTCTCGTACGGGCGCGCCCTCGGGGCCGAGCTCAAGGGGACGGGGGTCACGGTCACCACGCTGTGCCCCGGGCCGGTGGAGACCGGATTTGCCGAAGCCTCCGGGCTCACCGACGAGGAGGCCAGTGACTCCTTGCCGAAATTCATGTGGGTCCCCGCGGCCCAGGTTGCCCAGGCGGCCGTTGCCGCGCTGGCGGCGGGGCGCCCGGTCGTCATCCCCGGCTCAGCCAACCGGGCGGGAGCGGTGGCCGCGCACCTCATCCCCACGTCATGGATCCTGCCGATCCTGGTCCGGCAACATCCGGCATTGAAGGACCGGGGCGCATGACCCCGGGCAACCGATCACGCTTGGGCCGCGTCACCTGGGTAGTCTTTTCACCCTCGGCACAAGGCAGGGAGTTGGCATGACCGCACAGCTCGTCCACGAACTCGAGTTGCCAACGCTCAACACGATCGGACTGGAGCGAGTCGAGGCATTGGCGGCCATTGAGGACGCTCGATCCCAGCACTGGCTGGCCCGGACCGAAATGGGCTACGGCGTGACCCGCCTCGATGACGTGACGGCCATTCTGCGGGACAAGCGCTTTCACTCGGCCCTATCGCTCCTCCCGCAAATGGCCGGCCTGCCCGAAACCACCGAAACAGGCCAGCGTCGCGAGTCGATCCTGTCCATGGAAGGCGACGGTCACGCCCGCCTGCGGCGCCTCGTTGCCCCGGCATTCACCCCGGCTTCGGCCAACCGGCTGCGGCCCACCATGCGCGCCGTGGTCACCGACCTGATCGATCAGGTGGCCGGTGACGGCGAGTGCGAGTTCGTATCCGACATCTGCGAGCCCTACCCCATCCCGATCATCTGTGAACTGCTCGGTGCCCCGCCAGAGGACTGGAAGCTCTTCTCCGGCTGGGCCACCGACATCTTCCGCATCTTCAATGGCGCGTTGGTGGAGGACCTTCCCTTCATTGAGCGGGCGGCCGATGAGCTGACGGCCTATGTCAGCGACATGATTGCCGAGCGTCGGGCCGAACCTCGATCAGACCTCCTCAGCGATCTGATCGCCATCGAGGAGGAGGGCGACCGCCTGTCCACCGAAGAGATGTCGATGCTGGCCGAGGCGACCCTCATGGCCGGTACCGACACCACTCGAAACCAACTGGCGTGCTGCGTTGCGCTTTTCGCCGAACATCCCGACCAGTGGGCCCTGCTGGCCGAACAACCCGAACTGGCACCACGGGCCGTGGAGGAGTCGATGCGGTATCTCGGTGCCGTGCGGGCCACGGTGCGATTCGCCTCTGAGGACGTGGTGTACCGGGACGTGCTGTTCCCGCAGGGCACCATCGTCTCCACCGCCCTGGTCGGCGCCAACCGGGATCCCGAGGTCTGGGAACACCCGAATGAGTTCGACATCACGCTGGAGCGCGGCACCGCCCAAATGACCTTCGGCGCCGGTATCCACTTCTGCATGGGGGCCGCCCTGGCCCGGGCTGAACTCCAGGAGGCCCTGCCGTTGTTGGCACGACGTATGCCGGGACTGGTACGGAACGGCGAAGTGACGTGGAAGCCCGCCACCTTCGGTATCTGGGGACCGGCCTACCTCCCGGTGCGCTTCGACAAGGTCTGACACCGGCAGAGGCTTTCTTCGGCGACATCAGACCCCTGAGTGAGAATGGTGCCCATGGCTACGTACGTGTTGATCCACGGCGCCGGATCGGACTCCTGGTATTGGCATCTCGTCCGGCCCGAGTTGCGGGCGTGGGGTCACGAGGTCGTCTCCCCCGATCTGCCCTGTGACGACGACGCCGCCGGCCTGTCGGAGTACGTCGATGTGGTGCTCGATTCGATCGGCGACCGCACGGACCTGGTGGTGGTGGCCCAATCCATGGCGGGGTTCACCGCTCCGCTCCTGTGCGCCCGGGTGCCGGTCGACATGATCATCTTGGTCGCCGCCATGGTGCCGTCGCCGGGCGAGTCACCAGGAGACTGGTGGGCCAACACGGGGCAGGCCCAGGCCAAGCGCGAAAAGGACGAGCGCGACGGTCGCCCGACCGAAGGTGACTTTGACCCGCTGGTCACCTTCCTCCACGACGTCCCGCCCGAGGTCGTGGCTCAATCAGCAGAGCACTCCAAAGTCCAGTCCGGCACGCCGTTCGAAAAACCGTGGCCCCTCGAGGCGTGGCCGGACGTGCCCACGAAGTTCCTACTCTGCCTCGACGACCGCTTCTTCCCCGCCGAGTTCATGCGCCGCGTCGTTTCGGAACGGTTGGGCATCGTCCCCGACGAAATGAGCAGCGGCCACCTGCCCGCTCTGGCCCACCCGAAAGAACTGGCCGAACGGCTCGAGGCCTACCGCACCGGGTCCGGAGCCGAATCCCCGAACCGGGACGCACCCCGCGAGATTTGACGGCCAGTCCGGGGTCCGGGGGGCCCTCTGGGCCTCCTGCTCCTTCACCATCGGGACACGGTCGAGTCAACCGTCAGAGTCGAGTGAACCGTCAGCTCATCCCTTGCTGGGCAGCGCCGCGGTGGCTTCGCCCACCAGCTTGTCCTCGCCGTCGCCATTGGAAAGGGTAACCGAGAGATCGACCAACCGCTGGCCGTCCTCTTCACGCTTCCCGGTGACTACGATCTGCGACGACAACACCTCGTCCGGCCAGGTCTGCCGGGCAAAGCGAACTTGATACCTGGTCACGTTCCCCACGCCCACATAGTCAGTCAGCGCCGAGCCCAGCAACCCCATGGAGAACATGCCGTGCCCGAAGACACTAGGCATGCCGGCCGCCTGGGCCGCCACCTCGTCGTGGTGCATCGGGTTGAAGTCACCCGAGGCGCCGGCGTACTTCACCAGGTCGGTCCTCGTCAGCTTGTGCGACGTGGCCGGAGCCTCGTCACCCACCGTCACATCTTCAAAGAAGAGCTTCCGCTCACCCATCGTGTCGACCCCCAGTCGAAGTCTCGTCGGCCGCCGCATGGTCAGCCATGCCCGGCACCACCACCATTGTCATCATCAACATCTCAACTCCCGAACAAATGCAGCCAGTGGTCGATCGACCACGTATTCCAGGCGTGCGTACCCAGGACCACCACCGCAGCCAGGATCATCATGAAGTTCTGGCCCTGCTCGGCCCAATCGGTGATCATCAGAATGAAATACATGATGTTCAAGAGGATCCCGGCAATCGCCGCCACCGGCGACAAGAACCCCAGGATCAGGCCCAGGCCAATGGCCGCCTCACCCAGCACGACCACATAGGCCATCGTCTTGGGATGCGGCACCACCACCGCATTGAAGCTCTTCTTGACGAAGGGCCACTTGTGCTTTTCGGCCACCGATTGGCCCCAGCTGATGCCCGCACCCCGCTGGAACCAGGCTGCCTTGTCCTTGTGCAAGAAGCTCTTGAACCACCAGGCACCCAGGCCGATGCGCAGGACGGCCAGCCATTCGGCCGCCGTCAGCCAGGTGGTCCCGGACACGGTCGCGATGTGCATGCTCAGCGGGCCATTCCCTACGAACGGTGGATCAGGTTGAAACGGGCCGTGACCACCGGCTCGCCGGTCTTGTCATCGGTCCAGTTGGTCTCGCTGACGATAAAGGTCATCGTCTTGCCCTTCGATTCCTTCTGGTAGGCGTCGGTGATCTTGCCTTCGCTCACCAGCACGTCACCCACCAGGATGGGACGGTGGTAGATGAACTCCTGCTCACCGTGGAGGATCAGGCCGCCCTTGGCCATGAGGGGCCCCATGGCCGCCATGAGCGGGTTTCCCTTCGGGGCTGGCGTCGGTTGGAGCTCCTCGAACTTGCCCGAGAATTCCATGGCAAAGGGCCAGGTCGGAGGGGCCGGAATGGCGTCGAGTCCTGCCTCTTTGGCCGCTTCTGGGTTGCGGTAGATCGGGCTGGTGCTCCCGACGGCCTCGGCGAAGTGGCTCACCGGTCCGCGCTCCACGACCACCCTGGAGCTGCCCGTCGGCTGCCCGATGATCCCCTTCAGCATCTCTTGTATTGATGCGGCGTCGTCGGCCACCATCTTCCTCCTTGTCCCCCTCCGCCGCTTGCTCGATCCACGCCGTCCAGTCACGGCGGGTGATCATGGCGGACACCGACCCATCGCCGGCGCACGGCACAAAGTAGCGGCTCGACAAGACCAGGCCCAATCCGACGACCCAATCCGACGCTCCCCCCGGTCCAGCCGGTGCCGAGCCGGCCCTGGTCCCGCGCCTGTACCATCACGCGTTGTGGACCATCAGGCGTCGTGGCCGCCACCGCATCTCTCATCCGCCGGGTGGCGAACGGCGTGAGCACGGTCGTCCTGGACCGCCCCGGCGTCCACCACCCCTTCTGTGCCGCCCTGCAGCGGGTCCGGCCGGTCTGGCGTAGGCCGGCTCGGGACGACTCGGGCAGCGGCTGAGGCATGCCCGATTTCTTCGAGGTGGCGCTGACCCAGCGCGCCGCTCGCTCCTTCCGGCCCGACGACATCGACGATGCCACAGTCGCGCGGATCCTGACCGCCGCCACCCACGCACCCAGTGCGGAGAACAGCCAGCCGTTTGTCTTTGTGGTGGTGCGCGACGCCAGCCTTCGGGAAGCCATCGGCGCCCTCACGGCTCGGATCTGGGAAGGCGGCGCCAAGGCCCTCGAAGCCGAGCGACTTTCCCCGGCCTTCCTGCGCGACGTCGACCGGGGCGCCATGGGCGGAGTGGCCAGCGCCCCGGTGCTCATCGTGGTCTGCGGCGACACCCGGCTGACGTACGCCGGAGCCATGGACGCATCGATTTTCCCGGCGGTCCAGAACCTCCTGTTGGCCGCCCACGCGCTCGGTCTGGGTTCGACCCTCACCACCCTGCCGACGCTCGGGGGCAATGAGCTCACCGGGATCCTGGGACTCCCTCCCGAAGTCGTGCCGGTCGCCGTCGTCCCGCTCGGTCACCTAACCAAGCCGCTGGGCCCACCCCGCCGCCACCCGATCTCGGCCAAGGCCCACCTGGACCGCTACGGCACACCGTTCCCTTGAGCTACTCCCCCCCGGCTTGGGCAGCGAGATCTTGTAGACCACCCATCCTTCGGCCACCACCTCGTCGTCGACGGCGCGGCGGATCTCCGCCTGGCAAAACGAGACCGATCGTCCCCGCCGAACCACCCACCCCTCGCCGATCAGATCGGTTTCCTTGGCCGCCGCCAGGAAGCGGATCTGCAGGTCGATGGTCAAGAGGAGGGGGATCTCGTCGTAGACGCTGGCCAGGGCCGGTACCACGCAGGTATCGATCAGAGTGGCGATGGCCCCCCCGTGCACCATGCCGGCCGGCTGGCGCAGCTCGGGACGGTAGGGCAGCCGCATCCGGGCGTAGTCGATGCGCACCTCCTCGAGTTCGAGTCCCACCACATTGGGGAAGAGGGGCTCATCCCAATGGCCGAACTTCGACCACCGGGCCGCCCTGTTCTCGGGGACGGGTTGGTGCAGGGCGGCCCGGTTCGTACCTTCGGCGGTCGGCATGCCCTGACCATATCGGCGCCTGCCCTCGATCATCCCAACCTGACACGGCAGTCAGGTCCGGCGATATGGTGACCGCGTGCAGGAACACCAGTACTACGTCGACATCGATGCCACGCCCGAGGAGCTGTGGTCCCTCTTCTGGTTTCGTGCCCCTCGCTCGCAGTCCGGCGACGTGACCATCGAGATCCTGCATCCCGGTGACGCGGTCGGCGAAGGACTGGTCCGCCATTGCACCTTCCGAGTGCCCCGCTACCTCCTCTCGGGCGGGCAGGGTCAATCGTGGGAATGGCTGACCGAGGTCACCCCCAAGGAGTCCTGGAAGTACGACGCCATCGGCAAGCCACTGTGGTCCAAGGCGGAAGGCCGCACCCGGTTGGAGGACCTCGGCGATGGGACCACCCGGGTTCATTTCTCCGAGACCTACCACGCCTTCAACCCCATCCTGCGATTCCTGTTCGAGAAGCGGGTCCATCGCTTCATCTCCAAGGACAACGATCAGCTGATCAGGGACTCTCTCACCAACGGCGTCCAGCTTCTCCGGGCGGCGCGAGCCAAGAAGGCCGAGCCGGCGCCTTGACGATCGCCGACACCCACTTCATGGACGACGACATCACCTCGACATCGGGGGGCGGATCCCCGACGATCGATCTGTGGGTCAACGCGCTCAGCGACAAGGGGGCCAACGACTTCGCCGCCCGACCCGGCAACGAACACATCACCGACCTGCTGGGCGGCGACCTCTCCGCCGCCTCGACGCTCGGCAAGCTCATCGCCACCATGGACAAATGTGAGGTCGACCATGGCGTGGTCGCCGCCGGGATCTCCGCACCTGAGACCGACGCGCTGCTCGATGACATCGCCCCCTACGCCGAACGGCTCAGCGTTGCCCTGGTCGTCGACCGGGCCGACCGACCGGTCCGCCAAAGCGCCCGCCTCCGTGATCTGGCGCACCACCCGGCCGTGTCCCTGGTCCGGGTCACGCCGCTGGTGCAGCAGTACCCGCTCAACGACAAGCTCTACTACCCGATCTACACGGCCTGTGCCGAGTTGGGCCTGCCCGTCTCGGTCAACGTGGGCGTACCGGGCCCCCAGGTCCGTTCGGCCTGCCAACATCCGCAACTGCTCGAAGACGTCCTCATCGACTTCAAGGGCTTGACGGTGATCGGCGCCCACATGGGACACCCATTCGAGGCGCTCTTGATCCAGTACATGCTGAAGTGGCCCGACCTCTATCTTTCCAACTCGGCCTATCTGGCCAAGTACATGGACCCCGCCCTGGTGTCCTTCATGGACTCCTCACGGGGCATTGGGCGCGTCCTCTACGCCTCGGATCACCCGTTCCTCCCCATGGAGCGGGCCACCGAGGCGGCGCGCGACCTCCCGCTCTCCGCCCGAGCGGCCGACGCCTTCATGGGCGGGACGGCGATGCGGCTGCTCAAATTGCCGGCATCGCTCCAGACGGGCTGAGACCGGCCGAATCGGCTGAGGCCCTGTGAGCTCTGAGTCTCCGAGGCCGTGAGCCCTGAGGCCTGAGCTCCTACTCGGCCCGCCCCGCCAGCTTCGCCGCCAGGGACCGGAACGCCCGGCCGCGGTGCGAGATGGCGTGCTTCTCCGCCGCGGACATTTGGGCGAACGTGCGCCCATCGCCGTCCGACGGCACGAAGACCGGGTCGTACCCGAATCCGCCGTCGCCCTTGGCACCGTCGGAGATGGAGCCCTCGACGGCACCCTCGGCCCAGATCTCGCCGCCATCGGGGAAGGCCACCAGGGCCACGGTGCGGAACCGGGCCCGACGAGCACCGCCACCATCGGGTAAGGCTGCGAGCTCGGTCAACAATTTGGCCACATTGTCGGCGTAGGTGACGTCCGGGCCGGCGTAACGGGCCGAGATGACCCCGGGCGCACCCCCCAGGGCATCGACCTCCAACCCGGTGTCGTCGGCCACGGCGGCCAGCCCGGTGGCCGAGACCAGGGCCACCGCCTTGAGCCGGGCGTTGTCGAGCAGGGTCGCCCCGTCTTCGACGACGTCGGGCACCTCAGGCGGGCGGGGAGCCAGCTCCACGTCCAGCGAAGCAGCGAGGACGGCCGCGATCTCCGCCACCTTGTCCGGATTGGCCGAGGCCAGGACCAACCGGATCGGGGCCTCCAGGCTCACCGCGCCGGCGGTGGCCCGGCCAGCGACGCCGCCTGCAGGCTCGAGAGTTCCTTGATGCCGCCTTCGGCCAGGCCGAGCAGGCTGTCCAGCTCGCCCCGGCTGAACGCCAGGCCCTCCGCCGTGCCCTGCACCTCGACAAACCGGCCGCTCCCGGTCATCACGACATTCATGTCGACCTCGGCGCGAGAGTCCTCGGCATAGGGCAGGTCCAGCATCGGGACACCGTCGATGATGCCGACGGAGATCGCCGCCACCGAATCGGTCAGCGGCTGCTGGCTGAGGGTCCCGGCCAGCTGGAGGCGAGAGAAGGCGTCGTGCAGGGCCACGTAGGCCCCGCATATGGACGCGGTACGGGTGCCGCCGTCGGCCTGGAGGACGTCACAGTCCACCGTCACTTGCGCTTCGCCCAGCACCACCAGATCGCACACGGCCCGCAACGAGCGGGCGATCAGCCGCTGGATCTCCTGCGTTCGCCCGGACTGCTTGCCCTTGGCCGCTTCTCGAGATGCCCGCTCCGGCGTCGAGCCGGGCAGCATCGAGTATTCGGCCGTGACCCAGCCCTTACCGCTGCCGCGCATCCACGGCGGAACGCGGTCCTCGACCGAGGCCGTGCACAGCACCTTGGTCTGGCCAAAGGCCACCAGCACCGAGCCGGGAGCCATCACGGTGTAGTCGCGCTCGAAGCTGACGGGCCGAAGTTCGTCCAGGGCGCGCCCATCTCCTCGAGCGGTCCGGGCATCGCCTCTGGCGTCGTGCCTCCCGTTTTCAGGCATCACATTCCTTTCGGCGCCGGCAAAAGGGGCGCACCTCACCAATCGAAGACGGCCCCCACGCTGGCCTGGTCCACCGGCCGGCCGAAGGCCGTCTCCGCCTCGCGACGCACTGCGTCGGCCGACACCGTAGGCCACCGGTGCGTCAGGATCAGCCGAGCCACCCCGGCCGAGCGCGCCATGGTGCCGGCCTCGCCCCCACTCAGGTGCTGCAGCGACCCCTCGGACTCATGGGTGTAGGTCGCCTCGCAGAGAAAGGTCCCGATGCTCGATCCCAGTTCCTCCACCGACCAGCCGGGGCCCGAATCCGCAGAATAGGCGAGCGTCGCCCCGTCACAATCGAGGCCCACGGCCAGGGTGGGCGGCCCGTGGTCGGTGGCCACGAAGCGGGCCCGCACCGAGCCGATCGCCAGCACCATCGAGGGCGCCAACTCCCTCCAGTCCAGCCACGGGGCCTGGGCGAAGTGTGACCACCGGCGCAGCCCCGGCGGGGCGTACACGGTGAGCCCGGTGCCCCCAGGGGCCCCAGTGCCCCCGGTGTCTTCAGTGCCCCCGCCGCCCCCGTTGTCCCGGAAACGCGCCCGTCCGGGCCCGAAACCGGCCCAGGTGGCAAACGACTCGAGGTCCGTCCAGTGGTCCGGATGCTCGTGCGTCAGGACCACGGCCGTCACCCCGGCCGGATCACCCAAGCGGCTCAGGTTGGCGAACGTGCCAGGCCCGGCATCGAGCAGCAGGGTGGTGTCGTCGGTCTGGACCAGGTAGCCGCTGCCGGCTCCACCGGGCCCGGGCCAGCTGCCGTCGCACCCGAGCACCGTGAGCGTCCGCAATGGCGCGTCAGTTCCCGTGCTCGAGCGCCGCCGGGTACGAATGGGTCGAGATCTCCAGGGCGGCGGCGACATCAGCGTAGGTCTTGAGCTCGATCACGTTGCCACTGGGATCGGCGATCTTGGTCTTGGTCTGCTCCACGGGGGTACCGGGATCATCGGTGGTGACCGGGACCAGCCACTCGACATCGTGGTGGTGCAGCCTCGAGACCGCCTCGTCGAAGTCGTCACGGTCGAGGGTCACGCCGAAATGACGGGTCACCCCGGGTCCACGGGAGACGCCGTCGGCCGGAGGCATGATCTGATCGGGTTGGTCCTGCAATGTGAGCTGCATCCCGAAGAACCACACGTCCGCGTAGCTCTGGCGGACGCGAGCCGCCTGGCACCCCAGGGTCCCGACGTAGAACTCCTGGGCCTCGGCCAGGTCACGGACGGGGATGGAGAGGTGGAGGATCGGCTGCATGCGGCCAGATTACGCCCGGCGGCCGGACCAAGACGGCGCCGCCGGTCGATCCCCTAGCTTGATACCCATGACGACCTTCGTCGCGCTCCTGCGCAGTGTGAACGTGGCCGGTCACGGACGCCTGGCCATGCCCGAACTCAAAGAGATCTTCCTCACCCTCGGGTACGACGACGTCTCCACCTACATACAGACGGGCAACGTCATCTTTCGCACCTCCAGCCGGAGCGCCGCCAAGCTCGAGACCGAGATCGAACAACAACTCGAATCGACGTTCGGCGCCACGCCCAAGGTCATCCTGCGCACCGTTCCCGAGTTGACCCGGACCGTGGCAACGAGCCCGTATCCGTCCCGTGGCGCAGACCCGGGGCGGCATCACGTCACCTTCCTGGCGGCCGCGCCCTCCAAGGGGCGGCTGGCTGCCTTTCACCCACCGGACAGTGGACGTGACGAACTGGCCATCATCGGGCGGGAGGTCTACGTGCACACGCCCGATGGCTACGCCAATACCAAACTGACCGGCACCTACCTCGAGCGCCACCTCGGGGTATCGAGTACCACCCGGAACTGGAACACCGTCACCAAGCTCTGCGCGCTCGCCGGCGGCTGAGCCGCCGCCGGGTCGTTCGATGGACGTCATCGCCGTCGACTGGTCCGGAGCCGCCCACGGTGCCGGCGACCACATATGGTTGGCCCACGTCCGCCGGGGCGAACTCGTCGATCTGCGCGGTGGCCGCGACCGGTCCGCCGTGGTCGATGACCTCATCGCTCGGCGCCTCTCCTGCCCCGACGGCCTCTGCGTCGGGCTCGACTTCTCGTTCTCGTTCCCCGAATGGTTCGTGCGTCGGCACGCCTGTCGCGCCATCGACGACGTCTGGGACCTGGCGTCGCGTGAAGGCGAGCGGTGGTTGGCGGACTGCACGCCTCCGTTCTGGGGCCGTCCCGGGCGCCGGCGGCCCGATCTGCCCGAGCATCTGCGTCGTTGCGAACGGCACGCCCGGGTGGCCGGCATCAGGGCCAAGAGCACGTTTCAAATCGGCGGAGCGGGTTCGGTCGGCACCGGCTCCCTCCGTGGCATGCCCCATCTGCGCCGGCTCCGCCAGGCCGGATTCAGCATCTGGCCCTTCCACGTCGCCTCGCGCTGGACGGTGATGGAGATCTACCCTCGCCTGCTCACCGGCCCGGTGCACAAGAGCAGCCGCGAGCACCGGGCCCGCTATCTCGGTGACTCGGCCTGGCCGGTTGCCCCGGCCTCCGCCACCCACATCGTCCATTCAGAGGATGCCTTTGACGCCGCCATCTCGGCTCTGGTGATGGATCGCCACCGGAGCGAATTGACGCTCCTCGAACCGACCTCCGACCCGGTCGCCCTGCTCGAGGGAGACGTCTGGCGACCCTCCTCCTAACATCGCCTGAGTGAGCGAGCACCCGGACCGGACCGAGACGTCGAACGGCCACGGCCCCGCCCGCCCGAGCCTCAATTCGGCGGTGCTTCGTCGTCGCGCCGACCGGGATTTCTACCTCCGCCTGCGCGATGCCATCCAGCAGAATCACCGGGCGCTGGAGCGCCTGGGACGGTGACGATCGACTACCCCGAGTTGGCCGACTTCCTTCTCGTCGCCGAAGCCGTCCTGCAAACGCCGGCCAAGAAGATCGCCGAGGAAGCCAATCTGCACCTGGCCGATTCAGCCCTGCATGCGCCGGCGGCCCAATTCGCCGGCCAGGACTTCTACCCGGCCTTCGCCACCAAAGCCGCCGTCCTCTGTGCCCACCTGATCAAGAATCATCCTCTCAAGGACGGCAACGTCCAGGTGGCGCTGGTGGCCACCATCGAGTTCTGCGGCCGCAATGACTTCACCTGGTCGCTCCCACCCGACGACCATGATGGGAGGGTGACCGCCTCGGTGCTGACCGACCTGGCCGCGGCGGAGCTCAACGATGCCACCATCGAGAACCTGGCTCGCTGGATCGCCGATCGCATCAACGAGTCCCCGCTCGATCCGCCGCAGGGCCGAGCTCCACGCCTCTGATCTCTGAGCAGGCCAGCGGGTGCGTGCCCGCTGGTTGCCGGCCCATGGGGACAGCGCGGGGACGAGGGATGCTTACGATCCTGCCGGGGATTCACTCTGGCCCCCCCGTTCGGACGGGACACAGGGACTCCGGTCAGGGTGGATCCCCGCCATCTTTGGATACGGTCGAGTCATGGCAAATCTCACTTCGAATCCTCGTCTATCGGATAGACCTACTAAATGAGCCAGAGAAAATCTGAGATAGATGAGGTCTTTTGGTACCACTCCATTGCGTTGAGCGATCTGGTGACGCCTGGCCAGAAGCCGACAGAGCTGCTTGAACAGGAGTGGGAGGATATGGGACTCCCGCTCCTAGGGGGCAAATCAGTTCTGGACGTCGGAGCATGGGACGGTTACTTCTCGTTTCGCGCTGAACGTGAAGGTGCAGCAAGGGTTGTCGCGTTGGACCACTACGTGTGGTGTACACGGCTGGTGGAGCAACAGGCTAAATATCGCCGCACTCTCGACAGCGGAGAGCCGTACGAAGCTCCTCATCTGGACGCCTCTCTGTGGGACCCGGAATCGCTTCCAGGTCGAGCTGGTTTCGAACTCGCCCGCACACGCCTGGATTCGCGTGTCGAGTCAGTGGTGGCCGATTTCGCCAACGATGAACTGAGCGACCTCGGGACATTCGACATCGTGATGTTCTTGGGCGTGCTGTATCACCTGGAAGATCCCCTGGGATCCCTTCGCAAATTGGCATCGATGACCAACGAAATGGCGGTTATCAGAACCGTGGCCGTGCATGTTCCTGGCGTGGATTCCGCGATGTGGGAGTTCTACCCGGAGCGGGAGCTCGAAGGAGACCCGAGCAATTGGTGGGCACCGAATCGGGCGGCACTCGAAGGCGCTGTGAAGGCCGCTGGTTTTCGGAACTTTGTACCGCGAACAGCCGTACCAGATGGAAACGATGGTGTGGTCCGCTACATCCTCACAGCACAAGCTTGGAAATGAGCGCCGCGGTCTTGGACGGTCTTTCGGCAATCGTGCCACCAGTGATACCGGCAACAACTAGATCTGACCTGATTCGACCTCGGCCTTGATCCGCTCGAGCGTGGTCCTCATCCCGTCGCGATTCGTCTTGGCGCGAAGCCGAGCCCAACATGGCCCGTGCATCCGATTCGATAGTCCGTAGGGCTTGACCACAGACGGCGATACACCGTCTGACCTTGGACGGCGTAGGCGTCAGCAGATGGCCGAAGGCGATAAACGGCGGGAGTTGTAGGGCAATCGGTAGGGCAAAGGTTCTGGCTGAAGGCGGCCCAGTGTTTGCCTATGTCGGCGCTCCGGGATGCCGCCGCTCTTGCTCCGACGCTCCGTCCCAAATCCCATGGTGTCGCTGTCGAATCTGGCGTAGTCGAGACACTCGGGCTGTACCTTGCCCGTCGAGCATATGGCCCGAGCCGCAGCAGCGGTCTGTCCTTTGGCCGGACAGAACACCTGGATGGGCGGCCCAGCACACGCTGCCAACTCCATCCACCCCGGCCGGCGGTAGAGCTCCTCGAGCGACGGAACCCCCTGCTCGCTGGACCCCTCGCTCATCAGCCACGTCAATATCGCTGTCGCCGGATCGGGCACGCCGCAAGGTTACTAACGAGTAACTAGCAGGTGGGTGACCGTTGGGCGGTCATCCTCGTCGGGCTAGGCGGCGATCCCTTCGGCGTCTGTGTCGGCGCACGACACCAAGTCCCAACCAAACCACGGCACCGACGACGGCAATGACAAGGGTGTAGATCCACAACGGCCAGGAGAAGTGCCAGATCAAGAAGTGGAATCTGATCCGTTCCGTGTTCTGGACGACGAAAATGACGAGGAGCCCGACTCCGATGAGCGCTGCGATCGAGCCGCCACCGAGTCGGGCTCGGCCCGTCTTACTGCCACTCTCACCCTGTTGTGCCATGGCGAATCCCCTTCGCGAGAGGTCGCATTTACTCGATGGATGAACTGCTCAATTCTCCAGTTGCGAGCATGTCACATGTCACATCTTCCTGCTCACATCCACCTCATATGAAACGCCGAACCGCGCATCCATCCCATCCGGCAAGAGGGGACAGCGCAGGGACGGAGGATTCCTAGGATCTTCCCGGGGATTCACTCTGGCCCCCCGTACGGTCAGGATCGCACCTCCGGGGGGATTTCGGGGAGCCAGGGTGATCCCCGCGATCAATTAGATGCCGTCGCAGCCGTGGACACGTACCGGATCTACGACGGAGTTGACGAGAACGGAATCGTCGGCACGGTGGTCCCGGGCCCATGCGCCCAGGAGGGTCGGTGCTGGCGGATGGTCTACGAGAATCCGGTCGGCCATGGGACGCACTGCATGGAGCCGGTGACGCGGGTGGGGCGGTGGAGGTCTCGAAGGGATGGGCGAAGGTGTGGTCGTGCGACCGACACGCTGACGAGTTGCCCTGGGCCATGCGGCTGACCGATTGAGACTCGGGATGCGGGTATTTTTTCCTTACCGAGGCCGCGGTCCTGGTCGCCAGAAGGCCGGACCCGAGTCCCCCTCGCCCGGTCATTTGGCTCTGCCGCCCCACGTTGCGGCTGTTTCTGTCCAAGCGACGAACCGCTGCTACCCTCGATTAGCCGAACAGCCAGCCCTCGTTCGGATCATTGCTGCTCCTAGACCCCGACAGCTTTCGCCAGCGTTGGCTCGGGGCTTGATTGGAGTGGCTGAAAAATGGACTGGTTCTTTTCCATCGACGATCTCGAGATCGAGATTCTCTATTTAGACCGTGGTGCAGAAGTGATCCTGATGGGCGCACTGGACCTCGCCACGGCTCCCGGCCTCCGCGAGCATCTATCTGAGTTGGTCTCCCAGGGATGGATCGATATCACCATCGACATCGCCGAGCTGCGATTTCTGGATTCGATCGGCCTCTCCGTGCTCATCATGACTCAGAAGCGCGTCGAGGAAATGGGCGGCTCGCTGGTTGTGCACTATCCGACCAAGGCGGCGTTGAAGCTCTTCGATACCACCGGACTTACGGCGAGGCTCATAAGTACTGATCGCGCTAACGAGCTGATCCGGATCGAGGGCGAGCGAGACCAGCTCCATGATCTGAGCTTCATGCTGGGCACATCGCCCTAGCGCCGACCCCGGGTCGGCTTTGGCCTCGCATGTTCGCACGTCCTCGTGATCGTCGGTACGTCACGCCAGCAGCCGGTTTCGAGCCAACGGTCAGGAGTCACCAGTCCCCCAGGACGCACACTTCCTTGGGACAGCCACCTTCCCGATCTTGATCGGTCGCTTCGCGTCAACCTTCACGACGCGGTCCAAAGGGGTCCCGCACGTCCCACTCGGGCCCTCCGCAACGATGGCGTCAGCCACGGCTGAACGCTATTGGCTCTCCCATTGTTTGAACCGGGTGTCGTGGCAATGGATGATTGCTCAATCTCGGCGACATCTCGCCAGTGCGCAGCAGCTTGAACATAATCCCCAGGGACACCGAGGATTTCATCACCCACGCTGGAATCTTGAATGTCCATTTGCCGTTCCGCCCGGTCGGAGACTCGAATGACCTTAGCCATCAAGTCCAATTCGATTTCAGCTAAGGAACGAGCCTCTTCGTAGGCTTCAGCAACGACTATGGCGGCCGCGTGCCGCTCCTGACTGTTAGCGCCGACAAGTACTTCGACATACTCGCTAGCAAATTGATCGGCCAGCTCAGCTTGATTTTGTCGCGCTCTCCTCGCATCCCGATATCGCCCCACAGCTTCATCCGATGCTGGACAACGGTCGATAGGCGCCGCCCTACGTACTAGCTCTACACCGAGCAACTCGACCACCCCATTCGGCCTCGGTTGGAGCTGACGCTTGAAAAAGGTCACCGCAAAAATATAGACGGGTCCTGAAGGATCTTGGGCTCGCGCTGGTCCGATAGCCCCGCTTGGACGTTGTCCAGGTCCCGGACCGCTCGGTACAGCTGGGATTGGAGGGACTTACGGGCCATCACCCGTTCTCCACGATGCTGCCCCCAGTGCTTGGCTCCACTGCTCCACGGCTGCCCGCTTCCGGATTCGGCCGGCGGTTCCGACCACGGAAGCGACAAGGCCCGCCCCCGTTCAGACGCTTACCCAAGCACATCACCGTCGAGGCGATCACCGACCTCCTCGATCGTTCGGCCCGAGCCCAACTCGGCCGCCCACAGGTTGCCCGACACCAGGTGATTCAGGAGGGTCTGGACGTCCCAACCGTCACAGGGTGTCGCGTCGGCCCATTGGGCAGATCAACGTCTGCCACGACTGAGCGGGTCTCTTCGAGAGCGCTTCGATGCAACTGGGCGATGTTTGCCATGGGCGCACCCCTCCAAATTCCCGGTTGCCTACGAGCGGTCCTCAACCACGTCAAGGTTCTGGAACGTCATCGGCCCGTCGAGGAGAGCAGCCTGCTTTTCACTGAATTTGGATGTCTCCGGCAGACTCGAGTTCTCCATGGCGGCCTCATAAGAGTCGAAAAACGCGAGGATCAGGTGTCGGTCTGAGTCTGTGCGGTCTCGGGCGACGATGGAGCGTCGAAGGGTGCGCTTGCCCTCCGTCGCTGCCCGCCACTCATCTTCGAGCCGCTGGATTTTCTCGAACTCGCTTGTTCGGCACTCGATGATCTGAACGAACGCCATGGTGGTCTCCTTTCGACGTTCCGACGCCTCCAGACAGCGGAACTCAATTCTTCGATTGAATTGTTAGCTGAAGCACCTCAATGCAACGTGATACGCAACCAACACGATGGCTGTCCCCGCCCCGGACGACTGGGTTGTCCAGGGGGAACCTGTTGGGACCCACCGACCCGGACGGGACAGCCCTACCGAACCTAACTGCGGCAACTGAGGAGGACCTTGGAAATGCGTTGCAGCTTGGCCCTAAATTGTCGGAATGTCCAAGCGAGTCAGTGCTGAGGATCAGATCGAGAGGATCATTGAACAGGCCCGGAGAACTGAAGCGAGGTCCGTCAACAAAATGGCTTTCCTCCAAGACGTTTCCGCTCTCTATCTGCTCGGCCTTCGCCAGCTCGCCAAGGAGATCGACCAGCTTCACGATCCCGCTCTCCAGGGTGTGAACGCTCTCGTTCCTCCCCCGAGTATCGCTTTCGTTCCTCCCCCGAGTATCGAAGCGCCATCCGCCGAACCGACCGAGCTCGCCGCGCAACTGGCTGAACTCACATTGCAAGTCACAAAGATGACCGAGGCTGTTGCGGAACTCTCGAATGACCTTGAGACACTCTCCAAGGACCTTAAGAAGCTCTCGAAAAAGAGAAGAAAGAAATAGCGATCGCTTCACGCTTTCACCTGATCACCAACTAACTCGGCGAAGAGTCTCAACGGTATCGAGACGAATCCCTCCGATGTACCGTGCTGCCTTCGCTTATGGATGACGGCGAACCGACTGACACCATCGTTCGCTGCCTCATGGTGTGCTTCCTTTCGCTCGGGTGTGGATGGCGTTGCCCGGGTCAAACCTCACGGCTTCCGATTTGGTGGCACGATAGCCAGGAAGTCATGATCGCAGAAACTAACTCTGACCTGCTTCGACCTCGGCCTTGATCCGCTCGAGAGTGGTCCGCATCCCGTCGCGATTCGTCTTGCCCCGAGCCCAGCCCAACACGGCCCAGTACAGGCGGAGCGGCAGGGTCTTGGCCAGGGTGAAGGACTCGGTGACGTCGGTGCCCTCCCCACTGGCCTCCAACTGATAGCGCCAGACGTTCAGGGGTTTCTCCGGCCGGCCCACCCCGAAGGCGAATTCGCGACCGGGCTCGCTAGCCGTCACCGTGCAGGTGGTCCAGTAGATCGGGCCCTTTTCGTTTCGCTTGACGTGCCCACGGAATTTGGCTCCTACCGACGGCCCGGTCGCGCCTTCGAGCCACTCGGCCTCGAAGGTTTCGGGACTGTACCGTCCGATCTTGGTGACATCGCTCACCAAGTCCCACACCTTCAGGGGGGAGGCCGCCATGTGCACCGTCACGGAATCATGCATGACCTCACCCTACGGCCCCTGACCAGGTGCCGTCCTCGACACCTCCATCCGATGCGCTCATACTTACCAGTGTGGGTGGGCACCCGAATCGTCTCCACATCCCGGATGCTCGTGGTCAGGGAGCGAGCCTCAGGGTCACGCGCCATCACGACGAGCGCAAGGTCGTGCTGAGCCATTGGCGCGACGGGGTGTGCGTGGCCTCCACGCCTATCGAGCTCAGCGAGGTGTCCGCTCTGATCGGCGTCCTGGCCGACTCGTTGGGCGACGCCATCGGAGCCACCGCGCCAGCGCCGCCGGCCTCCCAGCGTGAGCGACCGTCGGTCCTCGCCACCCTTCGCCGCTGGTTCCGCCCCGGGCTGGCGCAGATCACCGAGCTTCGAGTCGTGAGAAATCCCGAGACCGTCCCCCGAGAAGGCCCGCCCAGTCAGAAGTAGATGATGGACTTCGCCCGCTCGACGACCTCGTCGAGGTCGTCGGTCCAGGCTCCCGTCGACAGGTACTTCCAACCGCCATCGGCCGAGACCACCACGATCGAAGCCTCGACACCCGGTTCCAGCGCCGACGCGCACTTGATCGCCCCCGCCACGGCCGCGCCCGTCGATATGCCGGCGAATATGCCGACGTCCGTCAACCGCCTGGTCCACTCGATCGACTCCCGGGCCCGGACCACGGTCTTGCGGTCCAGGAGCTCGGCGCCCCCCAACTCCTCGAAGATGGGTGGAATGTACCCGTCGTCGAGGTTGCGCAGTCCGTCCACCGTCTCGCCCGACGGCGGCTCGACGGCCCAGATCTGCACCGCATCCCCCCTCGTCTCGCGGAGGTATCGGCCCACCCCGAGCAGCGTCCCTGACGTGCCCAGGCCGGCCACGAAGTGCGTGATGGCGGGGCAGTCCCGCAGGATCTCCGGCCCCGTGCCTTCGAAGTGCGCCTGCGGGTTGGCCGGATTGCCGTACTGGTAGAGGAATTTCCACTCGGGATGCTCGGCAGCCAGGTTCTGGGCCAGGCGCACGGCACCGTTGGAGCCCTCGCTGCCGGGCGACTCGATGATCTCGGCTCCCCAGAGCTCGAGCAGTTGACGCCGCTCGATCGACACGTTGGTCGGCATCACCACCTTGAGGTGGTAGCCCTTCACCTTGCACACCATGGCCAGACCGATGCCGGTATTGCCCGACGAGGGCTCCATGAGGATCTGGTCGGGCTGGCCCGGCTTCAGGATGCCGTCGCTCTCGGCGATCTCGATCATCGACAGCGCCACCCGGTCCTTGACCGATCCGCCGGGGTTCTGTCCCTCCAACTTGATGAACATGCGGGCCGCCGGGTTCGGGCTCAGGGCGCTGATCTCCACCAGCGGGGTGTTCCCGATCATCCCCAACACGGACTCGTGCAGCGCCACCGACTTGACCCGTCCTGCCTTCGTCCCCGAGACCCGGCTCAGCCCCCGGCCACGGCCGGCAGGATCGAGATCTCGGCGCCATCGGGGACGGGCGTGTCCAGGCCCTGCAGGTACCGCACGTCATCGTCGTTCACGTAGATGTTGACGAATTTGTGCAGCGCCCCGTCGTCCTGCACTACCTGGCCCGCCAGACCTGGGTACTCGGCCACCAGCTTGGCCAACACGTCCCCCAGGGTGGTGGCCCCGGCGAGTTGGACGGTGGAGGCCCCACCGGCGTGGGTACGCAGGACGGTCGGCAGACGGACTTCGACGGCCATCGGGGCCTCCTCATGGCTGATCACGGCCGGCCCAAGCGCAGGTCGGGTGATTGTTGACTGATCTGGTGAGGATTCTAACGGGAGTCCTCTGGCTCCCCCACCCCGGGCACGATCACCGGCTCTTCGGTGATGACGCCGTCCACAATGGTGTAGCTGCGCACCACAGGCTGGGTATCCCGCAACGAGACCAAGACATAGTGCCAACCCGGGTCGAGGGCCTGGGCCACGTCGGTGGGCGAGGGGTAGGCGTCGGTGTGGGTGTGCGAATGAAACACCCCCATGATGTCGGCCCCCAGGGCCTCAGCCTGCCGGTCGACGGCCAGCATCTCCTTGGGGTCGATCTCGTAGACCATGGCGGACGCCGCTGCGTTCTTGGTCACGAAGATATGGCTGGCCTCGTCCCCCCCGTACGTGCCCACCAGGAGGCCGCACGCCTCATCGGGCAGACCGCTCAGGGAGTGCCCGATCATCTCCATGTAGATGTCTTTGGTCAGCTGCAGCACGTGCTCAGGGTACCCTCGACCCCTATGGCCAGGGCGAAGAAGCAGATCGCCAAGCGGGTAGCCGCCCGCGAGGAGCAAGGGAGCGACCGCACGGTCGCCACCAATCGCCGCGCCCGCAGGGAGTACGAGTTCATCGACACCTTGGAAGCCGGCATCGTGCTGCAGGGCTCCGAGGTCAAATCCCTCCGAGAAGGAAAGGCGCAGCTCAGCGAGGCCTACGCCCGGGTCGACGACGGCGAGATGTGGCTCTTCCAGATGCACATACCGCCCTGGCGGTTCGCCACCGGCTTCGGGGCCCACGACCCAGATCGCAAGCGCAAGCTCCTGTTGCACCGCGGGCAGATCGACGAACTGCTCGGCAAGACCCAGCAGCAGTCCCTCACCATCATTCCGGTCAAGCTCTACTTCAAGGACGGCAAGGCCAAGGTGGAGATTGCCCTGGCGAAGGGCCGTCGCCTCTATGACAAGCGCAACCTGATCATGGCGCGCGACGCCGAACGAGAGGCTGCCCGGGCCACCAAGGAGATCAACCGGGGAGGCTGGGCCTGACAAATCCCATACAATGGTGGGGCTGGCCAACCGGTCAGCTGGACAACCCACACCATGGGGGTGATTGGTTTCGACTTCGGTCGTCGATATAGGAGAAGCGAGCCGTGGTCTCCGGAACCACGTTAAAGAGCCGGAACCAAAAACAAACGCCGAGCCTCAGCTCGCGCTCGCTGCTTAAGTAGCGACGTTCACCCGGTCTCAGCCCTACGGATCGGAATGTGGACGCCATCAAGTAGGGCTTACCTGGCAGTGACGTCAACGAACCGCTAGGGACACTCAGTTGAATACGGGGCGGCTCAACCGCCAGCAGTGATGCCGCTCCCGACAATTTCTTGCTGGCTGCGCTCGGAGAAGGCCTATTGAAACTCCGGAGGACGCGGGTTCGAATCCCGCCACCTCCAAGAGCGGTTCGGCTGCATACGTGCAGGTCGGAACGCTGTTGGAGGTGCACCGACACCCCGCAGGGCACGAATAGGGCACGCGAGATCGCTTCCGCTGGCGCTCCGACTCGCCTCCCCAAATGCCCTGAAGGTGCTCGCCGGAATGGGCGAACTCCCGGCACTCGGTCTGCACAGGACAACTCGCACAGATAGTCCGGGCCGGAGCAACACTCGCACCACGCGGGGGAAAGAACGTGTCAATCGGCATGCCGGCACACGCCGCCAACTCCATCCACGACGGCCGGTGGCGTAAGACCTCCTCGAGCGAGGGGAGCTGTTCGCCCGAGCCGGCGCTCATCAGCCACTGCAAAACCGCTGTGGCCCCATCTGGCACGGCGCAAGATTACTAATGAGTAACTAGCTGGTGGGTGATCAATCTCTCGGGGTGACGACGCAAGCCGGCCTCGGGACGCGGTGATTTAGTCACTATCACTAGATATTGGAGTCTGGAAACCAAATTCAGATCCGGGTGTCAGGGTCATCTGGTGAACTGCCAGCTACCCGTGACCGGAGCGAACATCGCGATGCTGGTGACGCTGGCGCTACTTCTCATCGCGACCGGCATCGTGTCCCTGCTGATCGTCCGCCGACGTGGTGTGGGCCGCGGTGCGGCCATTGTCATCGCCTTGGCCGTTGGGGCGACGGTGCTGACCTTCAGCGAGGCCCCACGGGCTGACGCCGACTCGTGCCCGCCCACCGCCCCCCCAGCAGCCGTCCCTGCCCCTGCGACGACCACAACGACAACGGGCGCCCCATCGACCACGACCACCACGACCGTGCCGCCGACGACGACCACAACGACAACGACCACACCAGTGCCCGACCTGACGCCGAGCATCACTGGCCCGACGACCTTGTTGCCTGGGGTACGCGGGTCATACACGTTCCAGATCGCCAACGTCGGTAGTGCCCCTACCTCAGGGACGATGACCTTCTTTCTCTCATTCACCATCGACACGGGCGTCAGCACGATCGATGCCGCGCCCCTCGCGTCGAGCGGTTGGACTTTCGTCAGCTATAGCGGCGGCGATTTCACCTACCAGTCGAACCTCGGCTTCACAATCGCTTCCGGCGGAGTCTCCACCGGGACATTCGGCGTCACATGGGCGGACTTGGCAACCTCTGGTTCATTCACGATTGCGACGACCCTGCCGAATGGCATCGGCGGAGAGACCAACGCAGCGAATAACACCGCATCTCTCACCGTCGTGGTGCCCCCGCCGTCGGGGTAAGGGAAAGGGTGGTCAGGGACTATGAATTATGCCGGTGCCCTGACCTCGCGGCGCTACCGTCGAGCCGTGGATACGTACCGGATCTACGACGGCACCGACGAGAACGGGATCCTCGGCACTGTGGCCCCGGGGCTATTCGCCGTCGCCGCGTCTCGGTGCTGTGATGGGCTGTGGCGAAGACGCCGGTGCGCACCCAGGTGGCGAACGCTTCGACTGCTTCTACGACGGCGAAGAACCTGATGGAGGGGAATCGGTCGAAATTATGCTGCCCGCCTGGCAACTCGGCGTACAGCACGGGGCTGTTTGACGCCGCTCGCAACTTTTCCGCGAACTGTCTGGCGTGGCTTGCAGGAACCATGGAGTCGCGTGCCCCGGGGATAACGAAGAAGGGCGGTCCGTCGGCGCGGGCGTAGGCGCCGGGGTTGGAGGGAATGAGTTCGGACGAACCAGGAGAGCCGTAGAAGCCGTAGAAGCCGACGGCTGCGCTCACCGACGTGTCGGCCTGCTCGAAGCCGGGCTGGAACGTCGGGTCATTTGCGGTCAGAGCGCACATGGCGGCCAGGTACGCGCCGGCGGAGCCCCCACACATAACGGTCGTGTTCGGGTCGATACCGTAGTCACCGGAATGGGCGCGCGCCCAGGCGATGACACGCTTGGCGTCGATGACATTGTTCGGGAAGGCCCCTGCCTCGCGTAGCCGGTAGTTGGCGCTGATGCACACCCAACCGGCGCCGGCGAGCCTGTCGAACAGCGCACGCGCCTCGCGGCTCTTTTTGCCGATGTGGAACCCGCCCGGGTGGAAATAGATGAGCACCGGGCACCCGAGAGGCCGCGAGCGGTGACGATACACGTCCAGCCGGTTGGCCTTGCCAACGGGACCATACGCAATGTCGCGCTCGCGTCGAACGTTTCTTGTCGGCATACGTAGCGGCGCAACGAGTACGCGTCCCAGGAAATGACGCCCGCTGCGCCGGCGCGCACTCGGTGGCTCGACAAGAGTCCGCCAGTCGTCACCCAGGCCAGCCGTAAGTGCACCGTTGAGAACGGCACTCGCCCGTGCTGCTCGCCCGATGACGACGGCTGACCCGGCCAAGGTGCACACCGTGATTGCCAGTGCGACCCAGCCGAGCGGCGAGTCGATGTCGTGTTGGGCAACGGCCAATGCGGTGACGGCCACCAACCAATACACGACAGGGAAGGGCAGCTCATTCGCGACACTGCCGAGAATGAACGAAGGAGTGGCGCGCGGGCCCCCCGTGAACCGCGGCCACAACGACAAGGCCGTTGCCACCGCTGGAAATAGGACACTGACGAGATAACCGACAGGCACAGAAGACTGTCAATACCCGCAAACGCCGTGCGGAACACCTCTAGTCCCCAACAGTGTGTCGATACTGCTTTCCGCAAGCATCGTCGCACAGCGAGTAGCTACCTTCGGCCGTGGACACGTACCAGATTTACGACGGCACCGACGAAAACGGAATCGTTGGCACTGTGGCGCCCGGCCTATTCGCCCAAGAGGGCCGGTGCTGGCGCATGGTCTACGCGAACCAGGTCGGCCAGGGAACGCACTGCAAGCAACCAGTTCAATGGGTGGGACGGTGGAGGTTCACGAAGGGCTGGACCAAGGTGTGGTCGTGCGAGCGCCACGCGGACGAGTTGATCGGGGCGAGACGATTGCCGTCATTTCGTAGCACATAAGGTCAAGAGGCCGTGAAAGACTGGATTCGAGGTCGGTCAAAGCGAGGTCGCCATGGAACGAATCCGCCATCACCGAGATTCTTTGGCCATCGTGGCGGCACTGGTCCTTCCGCTCGTTGTGGCCGCCATCTTGGTCCCGTTCCGTTCGAGTTTCGCCGACACCGCCTCAGCCCTTGTGCTCGTAGCCGTGATCGTCGCCGTTGCCGCCATTGGCAGCCGAGCAGCGGGGTTCTTAGCCACTGTGTCGGCGACCCTGTGGTTCGACTTCTTCTTGACCCGCCCCTACGAGAGGTTGGCCATCACGCACCGTCCCGACATCGAGACCGCGGTGAGCCTCTTTGTGGTGGGCATCGTCGTGACGGAGCTTGCCGCCCGCAACCGCCACCATCATGAGGTCGCGACCGAAGAGGCTGACTACGTCGGCCTTATTTACAGTGTCTCGGAACTTGCGGTGTCAGGCGCGCCAGCTAATCAGGTGCTTGAGCGAGTGCGGGGTGAATTTATTGACCTGCTGCACTTGCGGGCCTGCAGCTATGAAGTCGGTGCGCCTGACCGCCCTGTCATGCGGGTGGGACACGATGGGAACGTCATCTTGGCGGGCAATGTGTGGGACGTTGATCGCGTGGGCCTGCCCGGTCCTGAACTGGCGCTGCTTGTCCAAAGTCGAGGGCAGACCTTGGGCCGATTCATCCTCACGCCAACGCCAGGGTTCCCCGTGTCCCTCCAACGCCGCGTTGTCGCGGTGGCCATCGCCGACCAGGTCGGGGGCGCTCTCGGCCCACAGCTTCGGTCAGCCTGAGCCGGGCGGCCCGGTACAGCTGGCTTCGGAGGGACTTACGACGGGCCATCACCCATTCTCCTCGATTGTTCACCCCGTCGCATGGACCAACTTCTCTACGGCTTCCGGCGTCCATATCCGAGCCCGCGAGGAGGCGACAATCCTGCCCCATACCGGAATAGCCGATGATCGTCGCGGCGTGGATCGGGCCCACCCCATAAATCTCAGTGACCGAGGTGCCCGAGGCCCTCACGGCCATGCGAATTCGCCGATGCGACTCCTTGGTCTGGGTGTCGAGTCGACGCACGTCGTCGAGAAGTTCGAGGACCAGGTCGTAGCGCATTTGCTGGACCGGTGTCTCCGGCGTCACCTTCTCCAAGAGGGCCTCAGCGTCAGAAACGTACATTTCCTTGGCGATTCCCCCCGGGACGAGTTCGGCGCACAAGGAGTGCAGGCGGCAGATCACCCGAGCTCGCTGGCGGCCCAGGTCCCTATTGCGCTTGGAGAGGAGGCGAAGGACTTCGGCGTGATTGGCCGGCTCGACCATCCGAAGCCTCCGTGCCCGAAGGGCGGCAATGGCGATCGAGTGGGCATCGTTCGGATCGTTCTTGTTGGATCGCTTCGTGGCCAGCACCCGGATGCGCGATGCCAACGTGGCGGGCACATCGAGCACGTCCTCGCACTTTCGGGCTAGGCCGGAAGCGGCAAAAATGGCGTCATGCAACACGGCCAACGTTCGGGAAACTCACTTACAGTCCACTCGCCGAGAGGAAAGAGCAGTGCTTGACCACATTTACATCTCGGTAAACGACGTGCCGCGCTCCCTGGCTTTCTATGCAGCGACCCTGGAGCCCTTGGGGTGGAGAGAACTCGGGAGCTATGACTCCTCCACCGGACCCGCGGAAGTTCCTGATCTCTACGGATTGGCCGACGAGGTCTACGGCTCTGGCGTCGCAGTCGGCTCCAGTATTTGGCTACGACAGCGGAAGTCCGGTGAAACCGGACTGTATGTAGGGTTTGTTGCTGACGATGAGACCGAGGTCAACGCCGCGTACGCGGCAGCGATTGAGGCGGGCGGAACGAGCGAGGGCGAGCCAGCGATACGCGCGTACTTCGGCCCGAGCTACTACGCCGCCAACATCGCTGACTTCGACGGCAACCACCTGGAAATAGTTCACAAGAGCTTCAACCCGCAAAGCCGTCAGCATCTCGGCTAGACGGCGTCGATGGCATGGCGGTGCTCACCAGAGCTCGGCCAACGTCCAAGAACGTCATTCACGGTCCACTAGGAGATAGCTCCGAGCCGCCACCATTCCTAAGGGCCGAGTATCCCAGTACGCCGGGGTTGTGGCGCCTTGGGGCGTGAGAGTCAGTACCCGTGGGCCGGCTTCAGTTCGCTCAGCCAACGTTCTGCATCGTCGTGGCTTCTGAGTCGCACAACGTCAATGTGCGAATACGCAGGTGACTCCATGGCCGAACCAAATCGCTTCTGGTATTTCTCGTGTTGGGTCCATGCCCACCGGATGATCGACTTGTTTGGATCCCAGGCCCAAAGGTTTCGGAGCGGCTCCCGGTTACCGTTCCAGAGCTCCTCGCGGCGAATGACTCGCCGGAGGGTGCGAGTCACCACCTGGCGCATGACGGTGCGACGCGGGAGATCAAGCCACACAACTGTGTCAGCGTGTTGCCACACAGGTCCAGCAACCACGACGGTTCGGTAGTTCCCGTCGATAACCCATCCGTCGGTCGATGCGATGGCATTGATCCGGGCCATGAATTCGTCAGGGTCGATTGGCTCCCTGCCCGGGAGATGGTGGATTGCGTCGAGCTCAACGTGGGGGACATCGACAGCCGCGGCGATGCGCTGGGCAAGCCCAGAATTGCCGGAACCAGCGTTTCCGACGACCGACACGCGCTTCACCCGTTAGGAACACCACCGGAGCCACCGACAATGTGGCGGTGTTCGCCAGTGTCGCTGGTGCCGTCGAGGCAGCAGCGGTGGCCGTCTGGGCCAGGTACTGCGCCTTAGGTGTCCCGGTGAACCAGGCGTATCCCGTGGCGGCGATGGCGTTCACCGGGACAGTGGCGCATGACGGGAGCGTGGTGGCCGACGTACAGACGACGGCTACATTCACGAACCCATTGGGGGCCATGGCCGGGGTGATAGCCGTGGGGGTTGACAGGGTGTAGTCGAACCGCGCCGATGCAGGGATGGCCGCGGTGGTCTGGTCAACAGACTGGACGATCTTGGGCGGTGCGACGACATCGGTGCCCGAGTACAGACAGGCGTAGCCGTGGGTCGGGGTGCAACCGCGTCAACTTGAACGCCTCTCGTGCCCGCCGACGCCAAGCGGCTTCTTAGCGGAGCGCCTGGCCTGTAACCCGTTCGGTGATGCAGAACTCGAGGACTCAAAAGAGCGCTTGAGCGTGAAAGGATGTCCCAGGTCACGGGGCATAAGTGGCGCCAGACGTCGACATGCACAGCTGCGCCTCAAATCGGTTCGAATCCCGCCAGCTCCACTGAACCTAGAATGCCCTGAACGGGACATTCAGTGTCTGCCAGGGTCCAATTTGGACTGCAGGACGCGAAGAAGACGCGGAACCTACGCAAATCGCGGGAGACGACTTGGCGTATTTCGCGCCGCTCAGCACAGGTCGTGCCGTCCCACATGCCGACCAAGGTCGGCATCGGCCAGTGCTGTCTCGATGCACTCCGTCCGTACTCGACAGTCGAGGCAAAACGCCAGGGCAGAGATGGTCGGAGCAGATCAGATCGCCAGAGTGAAACCCAGGTGCCCGGCGGACTGCTCGAACTCTGCGTCGAGGTCCCGATTGGACCGATACGGAAGAAGCCCGTCGGACATAAGCCTGGCCAGCAGCGCGGTGTCCAGGTCGGTGCGGGCCTGCAAGCCCTCTATGCACCGGTCGCCAATCTCTTGCGGAGCGCCCACCACGACGGTCTCGTTTACTCTGTTCAGCTCGCTGCTTGCGAATTGCGGTTCGAATGATCGGATCCGATCGAAGAAGCGCTCGGAGTCTTGGCTCCACTCGGCCACAGCGAGATGGTCCCGCAGGCGCCCATAGCGGGAGCGACTCCCCAATGCGTGTGTGGTGAGGCGGCGGGCGTGACCCGGACCGCGAGGTACCTCTGCAATGAGCAGTTGTCGAGCCATCTGATTCTCGGTTGCGGCCCAGGCCCGTTGCGAGCAGAGGAAATCCTCAAGACTTAGCGTGATGGCGGCATCGACCGCCGTTGCTCCCCACTCACCCCAAGAGTGTCGTGACTCCGGCGTCTGCGACTGCCAATATCGGTACAGGCTCAAGAGGCGTGATCGCGGTTCGCGCACCTGCGTTGCGACGGAGCGACATCCCGCATCGAGCAGCGCAGGAGCTGGGTAGTGACCGATGATGATCCGATTTGTTTTGCACAAGTCCCGCAGGATCTCGGAGGTGACGAACTGGTGGCGCGTCTCGTCGGGCAAGTGATCAACGGCGGTCCCGGCGACCATTGCCGCGTCGAAATATCCCTGTCCCAGGTCGCACGCCGCGACTCCGGCTATCGCAGCCCTGATTGCCGAACCGCCGGTCTTGGGGATGTGAACGATCCCGAGAGCGCTCCTCTGAGTGCGGCCCACCATCCGCCTCATCGTGGGAATGTGTCCGACCATGCCAAGTCGAATGTTAACCGCCGCGACGAAATGCACCGGGGATTGTCGGTTACCGAGCGAAATCACCTTTCGCCCCCAAGGCTGGGCGGCAAACGTCTCGTCAAGATCGAGGGCGGCTGCGCCAACGAAGTGTGCGTCCTGGGCGACCGGTGAGGTCTTGTGCCACCAGGGCGGCGATGTCCATCTTCAGTTTGAATTGTTCAGACCGCTGAGCCCTTGAATGCACCTCCAGAGCAGAGAATAGAAGTGGGCTCGGCGCGGCCTCCGCGGGACGCGCCCAACGTGGGAGTTGTCGTATGTCGCGAGCCATTCGAGGCCCGGCAAACCATTCTCGACACGGACCCACTCCGGTGAGGAGAGTACGGGCAGAATCTCGTACCGGTAGGAACGCGGCCCGAGGATTCCGAAGATCTCGGTGAGGGTCTTGATCCGATCTTCGAATACGGCGTTGTGCAGGCCGGCTGCTCGGTGTTATGGGCGGCCCTCCCCGAGCGGGAGCGGCGGGCGGGCCACAATCCCACACCGTTTCGCCCTGACCCACCACGTGGCCCGATACGTCAGCCCGAGAAGTGCGGGAGAGTCACCCAGGACGGCCGGTCCGGCTCGTGGTACACGGCCTGCTCGGCAGCCCGCAGAGTGGTGGCCGTGGCCGGCGGCTCTCCGGTGCCGAGATTCCGGGCGTAGACGGGATGGGCGCCACTGGAGACCTGGACCCGCAGGCAGTGACCGGTGGCGAAGGTGTGACCGACCGGCCACAGGGTCACCGCCGCCGTGAACGTCCCATCCGGGTTCCGGCGGATGGACGCAGGGTCGAAGCGCTGTAGTCCGTCGCACACGTTGACGGACCGGCCGTCGGGTGACACGTCGCAGACGCGGACGAAGAAGTCCGTGTGGTCCAGGCTCGAGCCCACGTGCAGCTCCGCCTCCACCGGACCGACGAGCTCGAGAGGCTCGCCCAGCTCGTCGGAGGTGTAAACGAGGACGTCGGGGCGGGCCTCCAGAGGCCGGTTGTCTACGGTGCCTCCGGTAAGCATTCCGATACCGCCCAACGACGGCGTCGGTTCAGCGGGGTCGTAGCAATACCGGTCGGGCTCCGACGGTGTCTCCGGCGCCATAGGCGCGAGGTGGCCCCCGGCATGGAGGTACCAGCGGGTCGGCTCTGAGCGAGGGGGCCAGTCCGGCAGGTCGCGCCAGTGGCCGCCTTCGCCCTGCACGTGGACCTTTACCGGAGTGGGGCCGAGATGTCCCTCCCGGTCGAGCAACCAGGTGTCGAACCAGTCCAGTGGGGCGTCGGTCATGCCGCCCTCGCCGCCCCCGCCTAAGTGTCCGCCGGCGCCGATGCGCAGATGCACGGGGGCGGGTGCGGCGCGCAGGACGGCGTAGTCCTCCACCACGCCGGGCAGCGGGTAATCGTGCCAGCCGTCGACGAGCAGGGTTGGCACCGTCCATTCCGCCAGCAGGGGCCGGAAGTTCACCGGATCCCAAAAGGCATCCCCGGCGCCGCCATGAGCGAGCTGGTCCCGATAGAGCGGCAGGTCGACGCCGGTGAGCCGGTGGATCACCTCACCGAGAGGTAGGTGGTCGAAGCCCGCCTTTAGCTCGGCCATGCGCCGTTCGATGCCCTCGGGGGAGATGTCGGTGGTGGGGACGCCGTTGGCCTGCTTGTTGAACTGGGTGGCTCCCGCGTCCCAGGGGATGATCACCTCGAGGGCCAGCGAGCCTCCCGGATACCACGAGTAGGCCCGCACCGAGGTCGACAAGGCGACGGCCATGGCCTTGAGGTGCGGCGGCTTGGTGGAGGCCAGCGCCCACTGGGTGAAGCCCATGTAGCTAGCGCCGAAGGTGCCCATGCGGCCGTTGAACCACGGCTGGGAGGCGATCCAGTCCGCTGTGTCCCGCCCGTCCCCCGCTTCGGCGAAGTAGCTGTGCGTGCCACCCGACCCGTCCGTGCCCCGGCACGCCTGCAGGACATACCGATAGCCGCGGGCGGCGAACTCCGGGCCCATGGCCGAGGCGAAGTTGACCCTGCCGTACGGCGTTCGCTCCAAGATGGTGGGGGCGTCGGCGATGCCCACTGGGTGGTAGACGTCGGCCAGCAGCACCGTCCCATCCGACACCGTGACCTTGATGTCCCGCTCGACCTCGACTTCGTTGGTGCGCTCCCGCATGCCGACCCCCTTCGCGATCGGGCCTCCGGAGTCCGGCGACGGACAGACCCTATGTCAAGTCTCGTTGGCCTGGAACCCCTCACACCGTTCACCAACCGGGCCTGAGTCCGCAGCTCACTCTGACGTGGTACGAATCAGCTCCTGAAACCCCGGGGACCGCCCCGAGCCGGCGTGTATTAGGCGATCGGGGGCACCCCAAAAGCCAGGGAGTGGCCAGGGAAATTTGGTCCTTATCGTGGAGCGTCGCCCATGCGGTACTCGTGGGTGAGGTCGTCGAGCCGGGATTTCACGTCGTCCCCGAGCACGAACTCAGCCGCCTCGAGGCTCGCGGCAAGCTGGTCGGGGTGGCTGGCTCCGATGATGGGTGCGGTAATCGTCTCATTCGCCAATACCCAGGCGACGGAAAGAGTCACGAGGCCCACACCGACCTCTTCAGAGATGGCGCGGAGCTGATCGACAGTGTCGAACTCTCTGTCGTGCCAGTAGCGTCCCTGATACATCCGGCCGGCGTTGCCGAGGGTGAAACGGCTCCCTTCGGCGGGCGGATCACCGCGTCGGTGCTTCCCAGACAGGAGGCCACCAGCGATGGGGTTGTATGGGATGACACCGACGCCCTCCTCCCCGCAGAACGGGAGCATCTCACGCTCTATCTGACGGAACAAAAGGTTATAGCGAGGTTGAACGGAGTCGAACCTCGCTAGCCCCAACGTTTCGCTGCGCCCGATAGCGCGGACGAGCTGGTAGGTGAGAAAGTTCGAACATCCGATGTAGCGTATCTTTCCTCGATGGACGAGATCGCCAAGTGCACCAAGCGTCTCGTCGATCGGGGTCGCCGCATCAAACCCGTGGAGCTGGTACAGATCGATGTAGTCGGTTTGCAATCGGCGCAAGGACGCGTCGATTGCGTCGAAGATGTGTCTTTTCGAATTGCCTCTGTCGAATGGTGACGGCCCAGTGGGTCCGAAGGCCTTCGTGGCCACGACGAAGCGGTCCCTTCTACCGTGCAGCCAACGACCGAGGATCTCCTCTGTACGGCCCTGGGTTGTGAGATCGCCACCGAGCGGATAGACGTCTGAGGTATCGATGAAATCGATGCCGCCTTCTGCAGCTCGATCGAGAATCGACACTGAGGTCTGCTCGTCACACTGCAATCCAAAGGTCATAGTCCCAAGACACAGTTTCGAAACCTGTAGGCCTGTTCGTCCAAGTCGTGAGTGATCCATATCTGGACAAGGTAGTGGCCTGGCTCAGTACTCTCAGCCCAGGGTATCCTCAATTGAGGCGTAGCCCCAGGTATGAGTACCGAGCCCATTGAACATCCCGATTGCGCTCAAGGCAAGTGCACGGGGCACTCAGCGGGCCGATCGCTTGCGTGCGATCGTCAGGATGGCAACGCCGCTCGGTGGTTGTGGCCTGAAGGCCGAACGAGGCAACGGGCGTCCGAGCTTGACCTCGAAGGTGCGAGCCCAACGGTCCGAGCCAGGCCCTGAGCCGGACACCCACAGCCGCGCCGTGTGCCAAGGCACGATGACGTCAGCGCGAACGAGGCGACTTCCAGGAGCGACGAGACGTCGCAATAACGAGACGGTGATCGAAAACGGCGGGTTAGCCACCACTCGGAAGGGCCGCTTGGGCAATCGCAGATCGCTGGCATCGGCTCTCACAACCTTCACGTCGAAGCCGATGAAGCGATCCCGCAATGCGCGCGCCCGATCTGGGTGAAGTTCCACGGCGATGACCCGAGCACCATGCTCGACAAGAGGGCGCGTCAGCGCACCGGCCCCTGCGCCTACATCAACGACGAGGTGGCCAGGCCCTATTCCAGCGTCGGACACCATTTGCTCGGCCCAACGACTATCGAGCTGATGCCACCCCCAATGTGCCCGTTTCCCGGACACGGCGGACCATCACACAGGACGTCATAGACCCAACGTATCGCAGAGAATGGTTCTGTAGTCGGGCAATAAAAGTTGCTCGACATGGCCCCGGCCCAGACGAACGGGGCACCCCCACCGGCTTTTGGAAGTGGTTCAGCGTGCTGGGTCAAGCTGGGCCTTGACGGCCCGCACCGACAAGAGCAGCGGGACTCGCTGCCACTGTCGGAACCTCCCTGAGGCGCCCGAGGGGCGGGGTTCGCGCATCGGCTCGATCCGCAGCCCCGCGACTCCAAGGCCATGGCATAGTCCTCCAACGAATAGGTCCATCCCCGAAAGGTCATCGCATGACCACCCTCTTCGACCACATCATCAACCCGCCGATTGCTGAAATAGTCCTGACGGAGGGCGAAATCGACGTCCGGTTCGTCGCCCACGAATCGGCCTATATCGGTCACGTGATGGCTTACGCAGAGGCAGAATCGGCCACCGGGACCGAACACCCGAGCCGCTTCTGCGACGGTGCCTGGCATGTCAGCCACCACCTGAAGTGAGTTGTAGGCGACGGCAAGATCGAAGCATCCGTCAGCGAACGGCAACGCTGCGCCATCGCCAAGTGCGTAGAAAGTGTCGACACTGGCGTTACGGGCGTGGTGCAAAAGCGTGAGGGACGAGTCGATGCCCACCACTCGATGGCCACGAGCGGCCAGATCGCGGGCGACTCTGCCCTCACCGCTTCCGATCTCGATGGTTCGTTGTCCCGGAGGCGGGAGGAGTTGATCGAAGAAGACATCCCGGTAGAACCAATACGCATCGTGTTGGGGGGTGCGCGCCCACCGGACCCAGTTCTCTGCCTCAGGCTCCCACTCCCCACCGCTCACCTGTCCAACCTAGGTCGGGCAGAGCAAACCTAGGTCGGCAGAGCAGGGCCACCTTTCTGGCTGCTTCAATCGTGAATAACGGTCGCAAGCAAGGCTGGAGGCGGCAGACAGCGCACTGGTGCGGCGTTAGGGGCACCCGAACCCGCCCGGTATGGCACATATAGGATGCCGTGGAGATTCGCAGGCAGTTCGGCGATGGTCGATCTCCAGTCGCCGGTCCCCAAATGGGAAGTTCGTACTCATCTCATTGCCGAACTACAAGGCGTCAAGCTCTGGCCGGACCTACTCAGGCCAGGTATTCAAGGCGTAGCTCGAAACACAGCCCGCCAAGGACCCTCGTCCCTTCCCCGCGTGGGCAGCATGTAGACGAGGTGTATCTCGACCGCGCTCGAAGCCCGCGTCGATGATCATCTGCGCCAGGGCGTCGATTGACGGACACCACCATGTGTGCGTGTCCCATCCACCTAGGTATTTCGTCGTGAACTCCATTCCTTCACGCGGTGGAAGATCCGGATCCACGACATCGGAAATAATGAGTTGGCCGCCGGCGGCAACAACGTCCCGAAATCGTCGGAGGGCATCAAGTGGCCGCTCAAGATGTAGGAGAATGTCGCCAGCATGCACTAAGTCGAAAAGGCCGAGGCCCTTTTCATCGAGCGCATAGACGGACAGGTCCTCATAGCGCACCTCTGAACCGAGACGGGCGTGGGCTTCCCAGAACCTCTGGCCACGGGGTCTCGGTGGCTTCAACCGCAGAAGTGCGAGCACCTGCGGTGGAAAATCCAACTCGAGAGACGAGTGCAGGTCTACCGCGGTTACGTCAGCTCCACGACGCTCCATTTCGAATGCCCAAAAACCATTCGCAGTGCCTGCATCGAGAGCGCGCTTACCGCTGAGATCGTCTGGGAGGCCATAGTGCGGGAGAAGTTCTCGATGATCGTAGATCCCCGGCGTGACTTCACCGTCCGGAAACGTAATCGTGTGATACCAGTGCTCAACGTATTCGGGTTCGTCGGGTGGCAATTCAAACTGGAGCGCCCGTGCTGGGTCACGCGTCAGTAACGAAAGCGGGGGCGGTTCGCGCATGACCAAACCCGATTCTTGGCCTCCCAGACTGTCCACTTCCCGCCTCCTTCTGCTGTCAGTCGACGGACTTCTCGACCTATTTCGGACTCCCCGCCGGTGCTCGTCATGTGACTGGCGGGTCAAGTCAAGAACGAGGATTTGTCCATCACACCCCTGCCGCGTCCCAACACGGACACCGGGACACCTTGACCCTACCAACCCGAGCGGAACTGCCGCATACAGCTCGTCCGGTTCGCGTGGCTGTGAAGGGTATCCCCGAGGTGCCGCAGAATGGCACCTCGTCCCGGCAGGCGGAGGCAGATGCGACGGATCGCCTAGTGGAGTTGGTCCTGGGGCCTGTCAACCTCAGCCCCTGAGCGTCGTCATCACGCTTCCACCAGCACAGAATCGCGGGACGTCCGCCGTCAGCTCCCCCTAGTCGCCGATCACCCGGCTAGCTAAAGTTGTGTCGGGTGGCTAACCGGACATCGACGCTTGCAAAGGCAACCGAGCACTTTCACGAGCACGGGTTTGCCGTCCTGCCCGGGTACCTGAGCAAGCACCACCTCGCGCCAGCACAAGCCGAGCTCGGGCTGGTGTTTCCGACCGCCGAGGAATACCACGCCGGGGCGGACCCGGACCGCAATGCCCGCTTCACCAACGGCGCCTTCGCCGGCATAGATCCGTTCCCGTACTCAAGCGTCGAGTGGTCCCTCCTCGGCCTGAGTACACGGATCGCCGCCCTCGCCGAAGCCCTCCTCGGCACGGCGGCCATCCGCTTGTACGAGGCGCACAACTGGGCAAAGTACAGCGGCGCCACGGACTATGACCAGCAGCTGCACTGTGATTACCGGAACCATACGCCCGTAGTGCCGTCGGATGATCCGACCTTGGCCGAGGTCGAATTGTTCATCTATATCCATGGAGTACCCGAAGAACTCGGGCCGACACACGTGGTATCTCAACGCCACACCGGACACCTCCCGATATGGCCGCCGCTCATCACCCGGGAGGAGCACCCCGAGATCTATGCCCATGAGGTCAGCACCGCCGGTCCGGCCGGAACCGTGCTGGCCTACAAGACGAACACCTACCACCGGGGGACAACGATGAGCGCGTCGGACGGTGCCCGCTTCTCGCTCAAGGCCAGCTATCGCACCGTGAGTGACATCTGGTTCGACAAGATGAGCCTGACCGAGCGGCTGGGCGAATCTTGGTACCGATTCGTCTCGCAAGCCACACCTCGGCAGCTGGAGTTGGTGGGCTTTCCACCCCGCGGCCATCGCTACTGGACGTCCCACACCTGGAGCGACGTATGCCATCGATACCCTGACGCCGACTTGTCGGCTTTCCGGCCCCAGTAGCGGTCATCGTCCGTTCACCCGCTCACCAGGACCGATTATGAGTGATCAACGGGTATCTCAATGGTGCCGGTCAGCCACGTCCCGGCTCGGCGTCCTGGGCATGACATCCTGGACCTGTGCAATCGGTCTACGAGGCCGCGGGAGGCGACGAAGGAGTACTGAGGTTGGCGCATGCCTGGCACGCCAGGGTATTGGCCGACGAGGTGGTAAGCCACGCGTTCAGCCATGGCTACCACCCTGAGCACACCGAACGCCTGGCTGCGTACTGGATAGAGGCGTTGGGTGGCCCAGCGAGGTACTCCGAACTCATTGGAGACGAGACTTCAGTGGTGAGGATGCACAGCGGGAATGGCCCCCATGACGAAATGGATCGTCGGGCGATAGCTTGCTTCGATTTGGCAATGGCCGACGTCGGTTTGGATCGAGACGAAAGGCTCCGGCAGGTTCTGCACGACTACTTCAGTTGGGCGACCACGACCACCATGGCGCGTTACCACGACTCCGCAGACGACGTACCAGAAGGACTGCACGTCCCCCAGTGGTCGTGGGACGGCTTGGTGAGCAGCCCCTGAAGATCGACCTCCCTGACACGAAGCTATTGAGCTGTTCCAGCAGCGCTCAGTGTGTCGCATCCGGCGTTGCCTGAAAGGCTTTCAGGGCACATCCCATTGGCCCTTGGTTCCCTTTGGTGGGCGTACAGTACCTTGGTCACGGTGACGCCGGTGGGAATGGTGCAGTTGACACACCCGGTTGTCGAGTGGCCAGAAAGACGCCGGCTGGAGCTGACATCGTCACCGATTTGTCAACCCCTTGCATCCAATCTCGAAGAGTGCGTCACCGGGTTTTTGAAGGAACCCGACAGGACGAGAAGCTACGGCTCTCACCATGGCACCAGGCGTTGAACGGCCTCGTCGAGTCATCATTCTCAATGGCGGTCGAGTCGGGGTAAGTCGACTCTTGGACACACTCTCCAATCAGCGGTGCTCGCCGTGAATCTCAGTCCCATTCTTGACTACCGCCAGGCCTCCGCTCTGCTAGTTCGCGGAACTCCTCGGGAACCCGGTCCGCACCAGAAAATACGGCAGTGGCGTAGCCGACGGCGGTCCGGCCGAATTTCTCCCGGATTGCGTCGATGGACCGGTCTACTCCCCATCTGTTGGATTCGACCTCGGACCCGGGTCGGTTGCCTTTGGACAGGCGCCGACCGGGAATATCGAGGGGCAGCTCGAGCTGCAATGAATGTTCCGGGCATAAATTGGAGACCGACACGGCGAGAAGCGTGATCTCTCGCTCCCCTTGGTTGTCGACGATGGCTGACCGGGCTAGTTGCTCGGTCACCTCAGTCAGAGTCAGGGTCGTCGACGTGGCAACGGGCAGCGTGATCGACCGGGTCACTGAACGCAGATGGACGAAACGGACCCTTACGGTCACCGTCCGTCCAGCCAGATTTGCCTTTCGGAGGCGACCGGCCACTCGGTCAGCCAGGTAACCGAGCGTCTCCCGGATCAACTCCTGGGTGGCCTGGCGGCGTCCGAGCGCCGCTTGAGCGCCCATGGATTTGGACCGGGCCGGCGTCTGCACCGTGCGGGCGTCGATGTTGGCGGAAAGCGCCAACAACTTGGCACCGGTCGTCTGGCCGAGCAGCCTCCCCAGGATCGGACTTCCCGTGTCGGCGAGCTGGCCGATGGTATGGATCCCGGCCTCGTGGAGGCGTCGTTCCGTAGTGGGCCCGACGCCCCATATCAGCCCGATGGGAAGGGGGTCGAGGAATGCGCGTTCATCGGCTGGGTCCACCGCCACCAGGCCGTCGGGCTTGGCCACCTGTGACGCCACCTTGGCCAGGTGTTTGGTACGGGCCACGCCAACCGACAAGGGCAGACCGATCTCGACCCGCACTCTTCGGCGGACCGCAGCCGCGATTTCGGTCGGCGCTCCGAAAAGGTGGACGGCGCCAGCTACGTCGAGGAAGGCCTCGTCTATCGACACCCGCTCGACTCGCGGGGTGAAGTCATGGAATACCGACACCACCGCGTCGCCAAATTGTTGGTAGCGACGGAAGTGACCGCCGACGAAGAGGATCTCGCCGCATAGCTGGCGCGCCCGCCAGCCGGGCATGCCGGCGTGGACGCCGTAGGCCCTGGCCTCGTAGGAGGCCGCGAGCACCACGCTTCCGCCCACCGCGATGGGCCGCTCCCGAAGGGACGGTTCCAATAATTGCTCGACGGACGCGTAGAAGGCGTCCAGGTCGGCGTGAAGAATCGTCGCCCCGCTCGCTAGCGGCTTCACTCCTTGGAGACTAGTCGAACATATGTTCGTCTTCCGACGGGCGACGCCTACCGCCAAATTGTCGAGGTCCGAGGGGACTCTTGGAGGTGTACCGATCCCCTTCTATCGATCAGTTATTCGTCCGACTGAAGGTCGTCTCCGGCGGGCCGACCTGGATGCGACTTCATCGCGGAAGCGGCCCAACTGTCCGGGACGCAGCCGTCGAGGAATTCACGGCGCCGGGAGAAACGCCAGTTACCGCCAATGACCTCGTAGTTGTCTAGGTAGCGACCCCAGTGATCGAGACCGTGCGTGGTGAGGACCTGGTAGTAACAGCGAGAAGAGGCCTCCTCGGGACCGGTCAGGTCAATTTGGAGCGTGCTCGTGAAGTGCCGCATGCCCAGAGGCTCCGGCCAATGCCTCGCCACTTCGGCGGCATCGGTGAAAATGGTACGTATCTCCGCCTGACCCCGGTAAACCAATCCGTCCATCTCCATGGTCGCACTCGGTGCAAAGCACTCGAGAACCTGGTCAAAGCGCCCGGAATCCCCGTTGGCGTTGTAACGCGCCACCAGGTCGCGGATGCTCTCCCGCGCTACCAACTCCCAAGGATCCACGCCTGCCCTCCCCTCGCCGATGGAACACAGCAGCTCTAGAGCCATTGTGACACCGGGCGGTCGAGTCCTGCCGTGGCGCTCTCACTCGCCCACGCCGCGGCCGGTTCGAGTACAAGGATGCGGGACCTCTTGCTGCTTTCTGAAAATTGGACGGAGCACTCTGACCAGCGAACACCGCCAGAACTCGGGAAGCGGACGAGGGCGGTGTCACACTGCTGGCAGGAGGACATTCGGGTTCAAGATGCCTGCCGGGTCGAGCGCGTCCTTAATGCGGCGAAAAGTGGCAATTTCTTCGTTGCTCCTGTTGAGATGGAGCCACGGCTGCTTCGCCCTGCCGATGCCATGCTCGGCGCTGATGCTGCCACCCAGTCCGGCTGCGAAGACCAGAACTCGGTCGTCCACTGTCAGATCGTCGGAATCAACCCCGGTGATGTTCACATGGACATTGCCGTCAGCAGCGTGACCGAACAACCAGGTGGTGGCTCGAGGATCGGCGTCGTTCACGATGCCGGGGACCTGGTCGATGAAATCCGCCAATGCCTGCGAAGGCAGAGTGACATCGAGCTTGTGTGGAACGCCGATGGAGTTGATGGCCTCGGTGTGCCCCTCCCGGTATCGCCACAGCTGGGCTCTTCGCGGTGCCTCGGTGGCGACGGCCACGTCCTCAATGGCATGTGTCGAGTCGAGAGCCTCGCTCATCGCCGGCATCGGGTCGTGCTGACCCGCTGCCTCAATCAAGAGGTACGCCGAGTGTCGATCGGGAAATGGCCGCGCCATCCCTGTGACCTGGCAAACCAGTGCCAATCCGGGATCGACGAAGAATTCGAGCGACTGCAGGTCGGGGAGCGAACGGCGAAGGAACAATGCCGCGTCCACCGCAGCTGCGGAGGACGAGAAGGCGACCAACGCAACGACCCGTTCCGGATTGGGCGGCACCAATCGCACGCGCGCCGACGTCACCACACCGAGCGTTCCCTCGCTGCCGCATAGCAATCCTCCCAAGTCGTAACCCGTGTTGTCCTTGATCAGGCCACCCACGTGGGAGATGGTCACACCCGTTCCAAGCACCGCTTCGACGCCCAGCAGCTGGGCCCGAGTCGGGCCGTGACGGAGCACGTGTAGCCCGCCGGCGTTGGTGGCGATCGTGCCGCCGATCGTCGCACTCCCGCGGCTGCCGAGATCGACGCCGTAGTCCCATCCGGAGGCGCCCGCGGCGGACTGGATCTCGTCAATCGTCGTGCCGGAGCCGGCAGTGAGCTGACCTCCCTGATGGTCCTCGTCGGCGACCCATGAAAGCCTACGAAGGCTCAAGACGATCTCACCCTCGAGCGGCACGCCGCCACCGACCAGGCCGGTGTTGCCCCCTTGAGGCACGATTGCGAACCCAGCCTCCTTGCAATGGGACACCACTGCCGCCACTTCGGCGCAGTCGGCAGGTCGGATCACCGCGGCCGGTGTGCCTCGGAATCTTCCAGTCCAGTCAATCCCGTAGGACGCCATCACGTCGGGTTCGGTCAGGACGTGTCCGATCCCCACTATGTCGCGAAGGCTCTTGACGTGACTCGGTCCAATTGTGATCACCGAATCTTGGCCCGAAAAGACCGTCGTGTCGCATTGCATCAGATCTCACCGAACCGATGTGTGAACTCAGGGGCCTGTCAGCGTTCAACGTGACCGGGGTGTAGGACGAGAGATCGATGTCTGGCGACCCGTTTCCCCTTGGGGCGTCGGCGACGAGGTGGCGTCGTGAGCCGGCAGCTTGACCATCACCAGGTATCGATGAAGGAACGGTTCTTGCCCCGTTTGAGTGGCACGGGAGGAATACTTCGGATGCCATTGACAATGAGCGCACGCGTCTCGGCCGGGTCGATGACGTCATCGATCTCAAAGTAGGTCGCAACACTGAGGGCCTTACCGTGTTCGTAGGCTTTGGCCACCCTTTCGGCGAAGGCCACCTCTCGCTCCGCAGGATCGGCAATTGCATCGAGTTCTCTCCGATAACCCAAATGCACCGCCCCCTCGAGTCCCATGCCACCAAGTTCGCCCGTCGGCCACGCGACGGTAAATACGGGGGATCGAAAGCTCCCTCCGGCCATGCTCTGAGCGCCGAGTCCGTATCCCTTGCGCAGAATCACGGTGAAGTAGGGCGTCGTGAGGCTGGCGCCGGTCACGAACATGCGGCTCACGTGGCGGACCAGGGCCGTGCTCTCGGCTTCAGGGCCCACCATGAACCCGGGCGTATCGCACAGGAACACGATAGGCAGTTGGTACGCGTCGCAAAGTTGCATGAACCGGGCGGCTTTGTCCGCCCCGTTTGCCTCGATGGCACCGGACTGGTGCGTTGGGTTGTTGGCGATGACGCCGAGTGGGCGGCCCTCGAGGCGGACCAAGGCCGTCACCATCCCGGGGGCGAAGTCAGGACGGAGCTCTTGGACCGAGCCCACGTCGGACACCAAGTCGATAACCGAGTGGACGTCATAGACGCGGCGGCGGTCTTCAGGCACGCAGCCGCGGAGCAACTTTTGATCCGCGCATTCGTACGTGGCGAGCGATCCTTGGAAGTACGAGAGGAAGCGCTTGGCCTCAACCACGGCGGCGGCCTCATCATCGACCAAAATGTCGACGACGCCGTTGGGAACCTGCATGGACATCGGGCCGACTTCTTCGGGGAGGTACGTCCCGAGCCCACCACCTTCAATCATGGCTGGCCCCCCCATACCGACGGTGGCGTCCTTTGTGGCGATAATGACGTTGCAACATCCGAGGAGTGCGGCGTTTCCGGCAAAGCACCGACCCGACACGATGCCGACCGACGGAGCAAGTCCGCTCAAGGATCCGAAGAGGGCAAACGCCGTCGTGTCGAGTCCGGTCACCGTGGCTGTGTCGGTGTCACCCGGCCGACCTCCACCACCTTCAGCGAACAGCACCACCGGCAACTGAAGGCGCTCGATCAACTCGAAGAGCCGATCCTTCTTTCGGTGGTTCATCTGGCCCTGTGTGCCGGCAAGGACCATGTAGTCGTAAGAAAGCACGGCGCACCGGGCATGTTCGTCGTCAAAGAGTTCGCTATTGACTCGGCCGATACCGGCGACCAGTCCATCCGCCGGCGTTCGCTCCATGAGGTCTTGGGTGTCTCGTCGAGCCCGCTGGGCTGCGATGACCAAGGGGCCGTACTCAATGAAGCTGTCGGGGTCACAGAGGTCGTTGACGTTCTCTCGAGCTGTCCGGTGACCTGTGGCGTGGCGCCGAGCAACAGCGTCGGGACGGCCATCGTCGGTTACCAACTCTCGACGCCTCGACAATTCAGCCAGCTCGGGGCGAATCTCACCATGTCCGTTCTGAGGCGAGTCGTCGGTCGTCGGCGCCGGAGGTAGGGCAGCCTCGTCGACTTGCACCAGGTGGTCCCCCCGGCCGACTGCGTCTCCGGCGGTCACCGAGACCAAAGTAATCGTCCCGTTTGCTTTGGCCGCCACCACATGCTCCATCTTCATTGACTCCAGAATGGCAATCGAGTCGCCCGTCCGCACCGTCGTGCCGAGAGAAGTCACTCTCACCACAGTGCCCGGCAACGGGGAAAGGTGTTCGACGAGACCCATTGACCCAACGGTAGTGGCACGGAGGGCAGTGGCAGAAGGATCACGGGTGCCAGCGGGTTCCTCCAAGACGCTCTTGAGACGGGCAAGGTTCTTGCGGTTGGCTCGTCTGATCGCTCACCCGGTATTCGGCGACCTCAACGTGGCGTGTGCCTACCTACAGTGTGATATCTGAGGTGTGAACCCGAGGGAGCGAAGTTGTGGCTTCAACTGTGATTCGACGCGGTACTGAAGAAGACTGGGTGGCCGTGCGTCGTCTGCACATCAAGTTGGCCTTGGAGTTCCCTTTGGTGGTGGATGTCGAGCTCAACGAGGTCCTGGGAACGCCGGACGGATACTGGCAGAACTTCGTGCATCTGTGCGCACTTGGTACGGACCAGGCGCTCTTTGTCGCTGAGGTGAGTGCGACGTGTGTTGGAATGGGCCACGTTCGCCTGGAAGGCGGCCTGGCCCGCTTGGTCATGTTGTACGTCGAAGCGGGCAAGCGTCGCCAAGGCATCGGCGCCGCGCTCGTCGCTACCCAAGAGGGCTGGGCACATGCCTCTGGGGCGAGCGGCCTGGTCTGCCATATTCCCGACGCAAGCAAGGGAGCCCCGCTCGCCAAGAAGCTTGGGTGGCATAGAACCGAAGACGTCTTCTACACCAAGCACGGGCTCAAAGAACGCAAGTGGACCACCGACGAGACAGTCGACCTGGGCTGAGTCGGTGGTACCGTCGACCCTGGGTTGACGGCAGGCTTGGATGACAACCCTCACAACTTGGAGCGAAGGGATCAGTGGCTCGACCCTGGGCGAGAAAGCGCCCGCCGAGTCAGCGCCCGCTTGGGGCAATGCAGTTGTTGCGGATCGAACCGATCCCTTCGATCCAGCTGGTGAGAGTGTCGCCGGGGTTGAGGAACCGTTGGGGACGGCGAGACATCCCGACGCCTGCCGGTGTCCCCGTGAAGATCACATCCCCGGGGTTGAGCGGCAGTACCGAAGACAGGTCGGCGACCAGTCGCGGAACCGAGAGGATGAGCCCATTCGTGCGATCGAGTTGGACCGTCTCGCCGTTCACCGAGCACCCGAGCTCGAGGTTGTCGGGGTCGTCGACTTCATCGGGCGTCACCAGCCACGGGCCCATGGGGCCGTAGCCACGTCGGGACTTGCCGAGCGAGAACTGTGCTCCGGCCGCAAATTGCAGCGTCCGATCCGAGATGTCCTGCCCGACCGTCAGACCGGCGACGTGTGACCAAGCTTCCGACTCGGCCACTCGATCAGCCCGCTGGCCGATGACCGCGACCAGCTCGACCTCCCAGTCCACCATGTCGAAGGCGATCTCGACATCGTCGAATGGACCGGCGAGGCTGGCCGGGAACTTGGTGAAGGTCGCCGCGAATGAAGGCACATCCATACCAGTCTCCTCGGCGTGAGATCGGTAGTTCAGCCCGATGGCGAACACCTGTCGAGGTGCCGGCGCCGGAGAGCCAAGCGTTGACTCATCGAGGAACTCGCCGATTTCGGGAAGTGCCCCTTGTGCGAACTCGAGGAACGCTGGCCAGTCGTCGTAGAGGGACTGGACATGGGGTCCGAACCTGCCCTTCGAGGCCGCCTCCACGTCCACGCCTACGCTGCCCCTCACGATGGCCGCTCGACCATCGGCGTTTGCGAGCTTCATTCCCGACCTCCTGGATCAGCTGGGATCAGCTGGGATCAGCTGCATGTTTATCGTATGGGTACGCGGCCATCACATCATCGAGTTCGGGACCCGATCGATTCGATTCGCGCCGCCACGCAGATAGCCCTACGCTGAAGCAATCATGGCTGAACCATTTCAAGGACAAATCGGTCGGACGTTTGCTGATTCAAAGAGCTGGTGGCCGCCTCTTCATTCCCCACCCGCCAACGCTCCGAACGTGGTGGTCGTGCTTTTGGATGACGTCGGTTATGCGCAGTTCGGAGCGTACGGATCGGACATCGCCACGCCGACCTTCGACCGCCTCTCGTCCCGGGGCCGTCGCTACGCCAATTTCCACACCACGGCACTCTGCTCGCCTACACGGGCCTGCCTGCTCACCGGACGTAATCACCACTCGAACGGCATGGCACGGGTCGTCGAACTCGCATCCGGCTTCCCCGGATACAACGCCAACATTCCCAAGGAGAACGGCTTCCTCTCGGAGATCCTCCGCCAGCAGGGTTACGCCACCTTCGCCGTGGGCAAGTGGCACCTGACGCCGGGGACCCAGATGGCGGCGGGGAGCCCACGCGACAAGTGGCCGCTCGGTCGAGGCTTCGACCGGTACTACGGGTTCATGGGTGGCGAGACCGACCAGTACCACCCGGAATTGGTGATCGACAACCAGCCCACCGAACCTCCCCGTACCCCGGAGGAGGGATACCACCTGACCGAGGATCTGGCCGACCACGCCATCCGATATCTGGCCGATCTCCGCGGGGCATCACCCTCGGCACCGTTCCTCCTCTGGTTTGCTCCTGGCGCCTGCCATGCCCCACATCAGGCACCCAAGGAATACATCGATCGGTATCGCGGCCAATTCGACAAAGGGTGGGACCAATGGAGAGAGGAGGTCTTCGCCCGTCAACTGATCTCGGGTCTGCTGCCCGAGGGAACTCAGCTCTCGGAACGCCCCTCATGGGTCCCCGCCTGGGAGACGCTGAGCGCAGACGAACGACGTCTGGCCGCCCGAATGATGGAGGTCTATGCCGGCTTCCTCACCCACACAGACGCGCAGGTGGCGCGGATACTCGACTTTATTCAGGAGCTCGACGAGACGGACAACACCATCGTCATCGTCATGAGCGACAACGGTGCGTCCGCCGAGGGTGGAGCCAAGGGATCGTTCAACGAACAGTATTTCTTTAACTTCATCCCAGAGAGCCTCGAGGAGAATCTCAAGCGCATTGACGATCTCGGCACACCGAGGGCCAACAACCATTACCCATGGGGTTGGGCCTGGGCGGGCAACACGCCCCTCAAGCGCTTTAAACGGGATACTCACGAGGGCGGCGTGGCGGACCCGCTTATCGTCCATTGGCCTGCACGGCTCGGATCCGAAGGCGGCACGCGCCACCAATACGTGCACGCCATCGACCTGTTGCCGACATTGCTGGACCTCATCGGGATCGACCCGCCCGCATCCATCGCCGGCGTCGACCAGTCACCCATAGAAGGAATCAGTTTCGCTCCGACCCTCAACGATCCGCTGGTTCCCGGGAGTCACGTCACTCAGTATTACGAGATGCTCGGATCGCGGGCGCTCTACCACGATGGGTGGAAGGCGGTCGTCTTCCACAGCCCTGCGTTCATCGCCTACGACGGTACCGACACAACGAAGCCGTTCGACGAGGATGTGTGGGAGCTCTATCACGTGGCCGAGGACTTCTCCGAGGTGCATGATCTGGCGCTCACACAACCGGCCAAGCTCAAGGAGCTCAAGGAGCTCTGGTGGGAGGAAGCGGAGAAGTTTCAGGTCCTCCCGCTCAACAACCAGCCCGGCATGTTCGGCGATCCTCGTTACCGCAGGAACCTTTATGAGTTCCTCGGTCCAGTCGGCCCACTGCCGGAGTCGATCGCCCCCAACCTCAAGAATCGCTCCTTTGTGATCTCAGCCGACCTGATCCCCCCGTCGGGCGCTTCACTCACCGGCGTGATCGCCGCGCACGGCAGCCACGCCGGCGGGTACGTGATGTTCATTGAGGACAACCGCCTCCACTTCACCTACAACTTCGTGGCCACGGAGATCACCACCGTGTCTGCCGAGGTGACGCTCCCAACCGAACCGGTCACCGTGAGGGTCGTTTTCACCCGGACCGGGGCCGGGGGTGACGTGGAACTGTTCTATGGCGACGTCCCTGCGGGCAACGGCCGGATCAAGAGGACGACGCCGTTGACCTATGGCACCCCTGGATTCGCCATCGGCTTCCAACCGGCGGGGCCGATCCACGCGGGGCTCAATGGTCGAGCCGAGCTCTCGCCAACGGTGCTCCGCCGCGTGACGGTCGAATCCTCCGGTCGAGATCCGATCCGCGACGCGATGGTCGAATCGCGGGTCGACCTGGCGACTCAGTAGCCACCACAGGACATTCGCTCAGGGTGTGTCCGAGTCGGGTGGTGCTGCCTCGAGCACCGGTCTCGTCGGTGTCACCGTCACCCAGCTGGAAGCGTCGCGCTTTTGCCATCTCCCCCAGAAATGTCTTTTGCTGACGCGTCAATTGATCCCTTGGTCGTGGGCATATCGAGGTCCCGCACCATGTTGGCTCGATCGCGGCATTGTTCCACACTCGCTCCACTCGGGATGGTGGCCCGTGGATGTGCCGGCAAGGCGACCCTGCTCTGATCCCCACGCCCTCGCTGAGGGTTGCGAACCTTCGCCGAAGGTAGGCTGTGGGGCACCACAATTTCGAGACATCCGCCGAAGGATCACAACCCACCCAGCGACGTAGAACGGACGCGCAGGAAGCCGGCATCGGCGACGGCGCCAGGCACGCTTCGTAGAATGGAGGCACCGCATGACCAGAGCCTCGGCGACACTCGACGAGGTCGCGCTCCCGAGTCGGCCCACTTCGAGACCTGCTCAGCAAAGCGCCCTCGCTCGAATCGCCGGATGGTGCCATGACCACCGGTGGTGGGTGTTGTGCGTGTGGCTGGCCGCACTCGTGCTGAGCAACGTGTTCGCTCAACTCGAGGGAAGCGCGTTTTCGAACAACTTGACCGGGGGCAAGCAACAAGCCCAGCAGATCCTCAACGCCAACTTCCCGAGCCAATCGGGCAGCCCAGCCCAGGTGGTGGTCACCACCGGGAACGCTTTCACCGGAAGTGCCAATGAGGCCCGTACTTCCAGGCTGGTCGACGCCCTTCGCTCCTTGCCCCACGTCTCCGCCGTGGTCAGCCCCTTCTCGCCCCAGGGCGCTACTCAGATCGCGGCGCAACGGGCATATCGCCTATTTGCGCGTCCAGTTTGACCAGCAGGCGGGGAACTTGCCTACTCCTGCTATCAAAAAGGTGGTCAGCACCGCCGAATCGTTTGGGACTCCGGCCTACCGGGTGGCGGTCGGGGGTCAGGCCATCGAGCTGGTGTCTGGTGCCGCCCCAGGGTCGAGCGAAGGATTCGGCATCTTCGCTGCCATCATCATCATGTTGCTGGCGTTTGGCTCGGTCGTCGCCATGGGCCTGCCCATCATCACAGCCTTGTTCGGCATCGCCATCGGCTTCGCGGTACTCGACCTGCTGTCCCACGTGGTGACAACCCCGGTGTTCGCGCCCGAGATCATGGCCATGATCGGGCTGGGCGTGGGCATCGACTACGCCCTGTTTGTCGTCACCCGCTACCGCCAGGGACTGGCCGAAGGGCGGGAGCCTCGTGAGGCAATCGCCCTATCTTTAGCCACCTCCGGAAGAGCGGTCTTGTTCGCTGGTACAACCGTGATCCTCTCCCTCCTCGGCCTCTTCATCTTGCAGTTATCGTTCATGCGCGGACTGGCCATCGGCGCCATCGCCGCCGTGGTGCTGGTGATGACCGCAGCCATCACCCTTTTACCGGCCATGTTGGGGTTCTCGGGCCGTGCGATCGACAAGCTCCACGTGCCCGGACTGCTACAGAGCGCTGCAGAGCCGTCAGCGCGCGGCTTTTGGTACCGATGGAGTCGGACCGTGCAGCGTCACCCATTGGTCGCCGGGTTCGCCGCACTGCTCGTGCTGCTCTTACTCGCCGCGCCGCTCTTCTCCATGAGGTTGGCCTTTACCGACGCCGGGAACGATCCTCCCAACCTCACCACTCGTCAGGCCTTCGACGCATTGGCGACCGGGTTCGGGCCGGGATTCAACGGGCCGCTCATCATTGCGGCCACTGTGCCACCCGGGCAACATGCGGCCATCGAGCAGCTCGACGCCGCCCTCAAGAGGACCGCCGGGGTGGCGTTCGTGGCCCCGGCTCAATTCAGCACGTCAGGCTCCGCAGCCGTGATCGTTGCCTATCCGACCACGTCGCCCCAGTCGGCGCAGACTGAGGCGATGGTGCACAACTTGCGTGATCACGTGATCCCCGCGTCGACCTCGGGCACCGGCGTCAATGCCTTCGTGGGAGGAGAGACGGCCGGATCGGTCGACGCCTCGTCCTATCTTTCGTCGCGACTTCCCTGGGTCATCGGTACCGTCCTTCTGCTCTCCTTCCTCTTGTTGATGGCCGTGTTCCGGTCATTGGCCATTCCCATCAAGGCGGTCATCGTCAATCTGCTGTCGGTGGGGGCCGCCTATGGGGTCATCGTGGCAGTCTTCCAGTGGGGATGGCTGGGTGGTGTGATCGGAATCGGGGCAACCTCCCCGATCGATCCGTGGATTCCTCTCATGATGTTCACGATCTTGTTCGGTCTTTCCATGGACTACGAAGTGTTCCTCCTCTCAAGGATGCGAGAGGAGTGGCGTATCACCCATGACAACTCGACCGCCGTCGCCGATGGATTGGCCAAGACGGCCCGGGTGATAACCGCAGCCGCGGCCATCATGATCTGCGTCTTCGGGTCCTTCGTCATCGGTGACCCCCTCCACGTGCTCAAGGTATTTGGACTGGGTCTCGCCGCGGCCATCCTGATCGATGCCACCTTGGTGCGGATGGTGCTGGTGCCGTCCATAATGGAACTGGTTGGCGATGCGAACTGGTGGATGCCTTCGTGGCTCGACCGGGTGGTACCCAACCTGGGTATCGAAGTGGATGTCGATCAATCGAGTCCGCGGCAGAACGAAAAGACAGTTGCGGCGGCGCCGATCTGAGCGGATTCAACCCGACCGCCGCACCGCCTGAAACACTTTGCCACCGAGGTCCAACGCTCCCCCGACCTGTTCGCTGATCCGGCGACCGGGAACACACGCCCGGTCCAGGTAGCCCGGCTTTCACGGACACATCGGCCGTGCCTCGGCCCACCTGAGCTCACCAGTCGTCCACGACGAATCAACCGCCCCGAGGTACCAACGAGGCGCAGCTTCGTGGCGTGGAGATGCCTCGCACCTCTCGTTCGCGCAGAGGTCGACACCAGGCGCAACCGCGATGCAACTGGAGTGCTCCGGCCTTGCACCTTGCGACCTCCATGATGCCAAGAGGCGACGTGCGTCCCTGAGCTGCGGCGTGCGTGACAGGGCAGCGACATCCAGGGTCGTGGTCGAGGACACTGAGGGGAGTCGATGTGACCGCACCGTTCGTGCACCGGGCCCCGAATCTCCGCGGCATTCACAGCACCGCGTTGCCGAGCATTCGCCGCGAACGCCAAGGCCCGAATCTGGAGAATGCGGTTCTCGTTGGCCTGATTTCAATCGCGGTCGCTGGTGTCGTGACCCTGCTGGGCGACACCCTTGGAGGCCTCTTCCGGAGCGCTTCCGGCCGGATCTCCACCAACAACGCGCTTCCCGCCTGCACTCACGAAGAGTTCTACCTCACAGACATTGACAACCCGAACGGTTGCTATTTCCCGTAGGGGTAGCGCACTCAGGCACTCTCCGGTGCGTGCTGGCCACGACTCGTCGGCCGGTTTGATCGAGCCCGGTGCGGTCAAGGAGGCACACCGAGGATGGGACGGTCCGAGTCCGTCACACATGGCGTGTCGCTGATAGGAAAGCCTCATCCAGTTCCAGAACGGTCCGACGTAGCGGAGTCCCTTGACGTGGCGACCGGATGCACCCCCCGGGGGGTGATGGCGACCACGCCCGCCGGCTGGGCGGTGTAGGAAGATCCGACGCCGACGATTACGGCGTTGCCCACCGTGGCCGCGCCGGACCAGCTCGGGCCCGGAAGGGCGACTGAGTCGAGGATTCCTCCCGTTTCCACCTCGCGCACCTGCAGTACGGCCCCGTTGAACGCCGGCCCGTTGAAGGTCATGCCCCCGGCAACAGTGGTCGGGGCGAATGAGGCGGCGTTGTCGGCTTGCCAGGAGACGGCGCCGGTGGTGGCGTTGAATGCATGCACCGTAGGCTGTTGCATGGCTGTATCTCGAGGATTGCCCGGGTCGCACAAAATCTGAGTGCCCTTCTCGAACCTGCCAAAATCGCCCTGCGCCGTCGAACCGTAAACACGGTGCCCGTCGTAGGCAGTGGTGCCGATGAACCCACCGGAGAAACCTCCGAAGACCACGTTGGTCTTCCATCGAAGGTGGCCGGTGGCCGGATCCAGCGAATAGTAGGTCCCGTCCTTGGATCCCGCACCGAGGAACGTGGTGTCCCCCTGTGCCGTCACTCCGGCATTTACCGAACTGCCAAAGTCCCAATCACAGTCGATGCCGGGAAGTGGCGGCCGATAGATCCAGGCCAGATGTCCGTTATCGATGTGCAAGGCGAGGATTGAGTCAGACAGCTTCTGGGTGTTGGAGAAGTTGCAGTCTGCGGTGTCAAAGACCACCAGCCCGAGACGGGGCAGCACCGAGCCCGACGACCACACGCTTCCGCAGCCGTTGTTGAGCACGCGCCCGGCGGGATCGACGTCGGTCTGGAACTCCCATACCGATTTGCCGGTGTCGAGGCTGGCGGCGACGATATACCCCCGGTATCCACCTTGACCGTCTACGTCGGTGCCGAAGAGCACCTTGTCCCCCACCACCACCGGAGAGGAAAAGATGCGCGTGCTGTCCAGGTTGGCGTTGGGAGGTTGGTCGGGGAGTCCCGTGTAGTCGTGGCGCCAGTACAATGCGCCAGTGGCGGCGTTGAGCGCGTACAGCGTGTAGCCGCCGCCGAAGATCACGAGATCTGGACGCGTGGCATTTCCCACCTGGTACCAAGCCGAGGAAGTGACGAGACCGCCGTCAGAAGTGACGTCACGAGGTTGTTGGCCCGGGTAAGGAGTGATGGCGTCCTGGGCGCTCAGCTGGTACTTCCAGCGCAGGCCGCCTGTTTCGTAGTTCAGCGCATAGAAATAGCCGTCCCATGAACCGACGTAGACGGTGCCGGCGACCACCGTCGGGGTGGCGGTTACCGCGTCGCCCGTGGGGAAGAACCATGCCACCTTGAGCCTCTTCACCGTTGCCGTGGTCAACGTGGTGCGGCCGTGGAACGTGTGCTGGGCATCGTGACCGTAGGTGGGCCAGTCCCCCGGGCCTGGCGCCACGCGAACGTTGTGCACCACCTTGGCACTCGAGGAAGTCGAGCCGACGCACCCGACCAGGACGATGGCCACAACCAACCCACTGGCCAGGGTATGGCCGACCCGAAGGGCCCAGCGCTTCATTGCCGTCTCAGTTGCTCTTCGTGTCCACGCTCGGGGTCAACCAAAACCCGCTTGACCGGCTGCGTTGGACGTGGGTCCGGCATCGGGCGCCGGGTTCTCCGACGGACCCGACAGGGGCGCTCTGATCTTCCCGGATGGATACGGACACACGCTCTTGGCCGGCACGCACACGGTCACGCTGGTCGGAAAGTCGAAGCCCGTCGCAATGGCCACCGGTGCGGATGGTTGGCCGTTTGTGAAAGTCACCTTCATCACCCGACCTCCGTAGTTTGCGGGCCCACAACCGGACAGACCCCCCGTGCAAGTGACATGGATGTCGATGAAGTACAGCGTGCCGTTCGGAGCAAAGGCCAGTCCGAACGGGTTGTATTGGTTGGGGTCCTTCCCGAGGTCGGCAATCGTCGTCCCCGGGACCGACCCCCGACCCGGCTCGGGCTGGCCGTTACTCGTCACCCATTTGATGCCTGGGTTCCCGATATAGCTGCTGATGGCGAAGCAGCCGCATGATGGATCCTTGGCGATTCCAGCGGGGAACGACAGATCCTGGGCGAAGGTAGAGACGTGGACCTTGCTGCGCGCGTATATCCCGCCTGGACACTCCGAGGCGCTCGTTGGCAGCGTTGAATGATCGAAGCGGAGCACGCTCGAGGTGCCGACGTTCGGAACGAGCAGATCACCGTTGTCGGCCAGGGCCATCGTCCCCGGCTGCGCTAGTCCGCCCGTCCCATCGGTGTGATGTGGTCCTACTCCCCCCGAGGTCGGTCCGTACACGATGCATGCGGTTGTGTAATTAGGAGCGAACCACTCCACCAACCGCCCGCTGCTTGGCGGGGGATACTGGCCCTGAGCGGTGGCGATATCGTTCCCGAACACATTGCCGGCCTTGTCGACCGCACACCCGGTATAGGTCTGATTGTTGTTGAACACTCCCTTGGATGTGGGGGGCGAGTCACTTCCGATGGCCTGGCCCGGCATTCTGAACGGACCCGGCACGTAGAGTGTCTGTCCACTGAACGAGCCATTCGGCTCGTCCAGCTCCTCGCCATCAGCCGGTTGCTTGTACGGCTTGGCGCTGCCGAGGTTGTCTTGTGCCGGCAATGTGGGGTCATAGCCAACGACGAATCGGCCGTCGGACAGCAGGCACATCTGCCCATTGGGATCCCAGGGAGGAACAAGCTGGCCCTGGGTTCCCGAGGGCATGGACACGAAGTCCTCCTCCTCGTTCTGATCCCAGTACACCAGGTACCCCGTCTTGCCGGTCGCGCCGCCGGCCACCAATGGGACACTGTCACCCGTCCGCGTTTTGGTCGTCGTCACCGAGGCCCCGGCCCCGCTGGTGGTCAGGAGCCCGCTCACGCATAGGGCGGCGGCCAACTGAACTAGAGACGCTCTCGCTCGCACGTGTCCCCCCTCATCACGACACCCTGAAGCCGATGCCATCGTCATGTTAGAAGAAGGGTGAGCAAGATGCCTCGCCTGTCGAAAGCCGGCGATGCGAGGGCGAGGACCCGGGAAGCGCGAGCGGCGGAACTCCGCCTTGCCTCACGCCGATCCGGTAGGGAGGTTGGCGCAGGCGTCCGTCCGAACGGTACCCAAATGCCAGTGGGGACCCTAGTGTTTGGGCCGTGATACGACGCCGCCGACCTCCGAAACGCTATGAAGGAAAGGTGGCCGTGGTCACCGGCGCCTCTTCCGGCATTGGGCGCGCGCTGGCACTGACCCTGGCCGAACGCGGCGCATCGGTCATCGGGCTGGCCCGTCGGCGCACCCAGCTCGACCAGGTTGCCGGTGAGCTCTCCCGGCGGTCACCCGGTAGTGCCACACAAATCTGCGACGTGGGCGACACCGATGGCTACCGCGGGGTGTTGGCCGGTATCGAGAGTGAACGGGGTACGATCGACATATTGATCAACAACGCGGGGATCGATCTCATGTTGGAGGCGTCAGAGGGCGCCCTCGACACGGTCCAGCGCGTGTTCGACGTCAACTTCTTCGGTACGGTCGCCGGCACCCTGGCCGTCTTACCTGGCATGGTCCAACGTCAATCGGGCATCGTGGTCAACGTGTCCTCTGACTCAGCCCGGGCGCCCGAGCCCGGGCAGGGTGCCTATGCCGCGTCCAAGGCCGCGGTCTCCGCTTTCAGCGAATCGGTGGCCCACGAGGTGGGTCCGACCGGGGTATGTGTTCACCTGCTCTACCCGGGCTGGGTGCCCACGGCCATGGGATTGTCGGGCAATGAGGACGGCGGCTCGCTTCCGCCCCGGCTGGTTCGGCGCTCCGCCAACGGTGTGGCGGCCCTGGTGGCCGATCGGATGGGGGGGCCGAGAATCGACATCAACGCGGCGTTGCTGCCGCTCCTGGCCCCCATGGCCCGCACGTTGGCTCCTTTGGCCTACCAGAAAGCCATGCGCCGGTTCGCCACTACCGGGTGAGCCGACGACGGGGCCCCAGAGGTTTGATTCTCACGGCCCGTCGACAGGCTTCCTGGACGCATCCTCGACACCAGCTCCTCTGCGCTTTTCGCCGTCGCCCGCCGGCCAGCGGCCAGCGGCGAAGCGGCGAAATCACCCGAACTCCATCTCGTTCGAATTTCCGTGCGGCGTCTCGACTGCCGTCAGATCCGCGCCCACGCCAGCGTCCTTCCCTCAGAGCGGCACCGAAGCGACTCCAGGCTCGCCAGTCGCCAAAGGGCGAGACAACGGCCGCCCCATGATCCCGCCGGGATAGTCTCGATGCTCGTACACACTCGACGGGCCGGCAACATCTTTGATGGGTGCCGTCGGGCCAGACCGGGACCAAAAACTGAAGAGGAGCTCAGGCCATGGTGAGGGGCGAGGGCACGACGGTGGCCATGGGGGTGACCCCCGACGAGGCCTTCGACTTCGTACTCGATCCGGCGCAGTACACCAAGGCCGATACCAAGATGATCTGGGTCACCAAGCTGGCGGACACCCCGGACGGCATGCTGGCCCGCGAAGATGGGACGTTCCTCGGTCGGTTTCGTGGGTCGGTGATCACCCGATACCACTGGGAGCGGCCCTCCAGTATCGACGTCACGCTGGAACACGGCGTGCCCCGACGTCTCCACGCCTGGTTCAAGATTGATGCCGTCGACGGCGGCACGCGTATCCACCACGTCGAGGAGCTCGATATCGGTCACGGTCCCCTTGGATGGCTGCACGATCTGGTGGCCGGCACGTGGTTCGCCCGTTCGGTCGACGCCGAAGTGGCCGAGATCGGCCGACTTCTCCAGGCGGGCGAGCGCGGCCGGGGTGTGGCAGGTGCGCTCGAGGACACGCCGGCGGAGGAACACCGCGGTTGACCACCCAAACGGCAGCTATCGGCCGTTGTGGCCCTGCGACGGGCTAATACCCAAGTGTGCGTGGTGCTGGTACTGCGCTAGGCGTTCTAGCTTCGACTGGCGCCACGGTACTGCCTCGCCGACTCCCGACGTTGGTCAAGTAGAGGCAGGCGCTCATGAGTCCCCCCAAGGTGAGCGCGAGGAGTGTGGGCGCCCACAAGGCGATGAGGCAAGCCCCAGCGCAACCTCCCTCGACCGCGAGGGTGAGAAGGCGGATCTGCGGGCCCATGGCGCTGAATCGCCGGTGAAAGGATCGCAGCGACTCGGGGTTGGTGATGGTGCGCCCGAGCAAGACGGCCAAGCCCCGGATCAACCCGAATACGGCGCCGAGCGCTATCGCCACGGCGACGCTCTGGGACAAGGCCGCCAGGACGATGAGGAGGTACAGGGCGGCCGTCATGATGTAGGTGGCCAGTCCCACACCGATCTGGAAACCGAAGCCTATGCCGTAGACCCAGGACCGGAACTGGTCCAGCCAGCGCTCGTTGACCTGCCGGTGGTGGACCGGGAGCGCCAGGCCGAAGACCCCGAGATCGAAGACAAGGGCGATCAGCGCGGCTCCGGCGACTGCGCAAAGCACCACCGTGGGGGACGGCCCAAGGGTCCGCACCCCGACGGCCAGAACGGCCGCTGCAAGACCGAGGACGCATCCGCCGATGAATCCACCGACAATGAACCAGGCGACGGTGGTGCGGTACCTGTGCCCTCGTCCACGCTCGGCCAGAGGGGTCAGGCTGGACAACATCGATAGCCCGCACGGCGACCACGTGGAGCGGGCGGCAGCACTGGTGGCTATTGCCAATCCGAGGACGATGAGAAGGGGCGTCATGGCAGTTCACCCACGCCCCATGGACCGCCGGGAGGCTGAGAGAAGAACCAAGCCCTCCCGTTGCTGTCCTCGACCGTGCACATGAGGCGGTTACTGAAGCTGGAGACTCCGGGCAACTGATTGGGCAACGGTTGTTGGGCGATACCCGCCGCGCCAAACACGCTCTCATTCGACCAGTTGAATGCGTCGGACGACCACTTGTGCCACAAGGACCCTCCGTTGACCTGGAAGACATGAAACAGTCCAGCAAACGAAATGGGCGCGGCGACAGGCATGAATTCCTCCGGTGGTGGTGGTGGGGGGGGTGGGGCAGGCGGAGCTGTGGTCCAACAAGCGACGTTCTGTTCGGCGGTGCCGTCGTCCACGGCATTTGTCGTTGTGCAGGTCGGGTCGACCGTCCACGGCGGGACGCACGCGACGACACGGCACACGATCCTCCCGATGCAACCGACGTCCTGGTTGCACTGGCCGTAACGGAATTGGAAGCAGCCCGAGACGAAATTATTGCAGTTGCCCAACGCGCATCCGCAATTGACCCCGTCACAACCCGGCGCACAGAATCCTGATCCGCTGGGACATCCACACGCGCATTGGGCGTTGCAGTCCATGTAGTAGCGGGGACCGCCGCAGTAGGAGGAGTTGTCAGCCTTCCACCACCCCCCCATGATCGTCCCCGTCGGGCAGTAGTTGTAGCCCCCGTTGATGGTGCAGCAGAACTCGGAGTAGCCCGCGCAGCACGTGGAGTTGCAGTCACAGTCGTCCCCGGCGCAGCTGCAGATGGCTCCGTATGCGGTTCCAGGCTTGAGCATGAGGTCCACGCCGCTCCCGGCAACGACCGCGCTGCCGATGAAGGCCGAGCGATTGATGAAACTGCGTCGCGAGACCCGTTTCTCGAGAAATTGTGATGCTCGCTCAACCACCGTCACGAAGGTGATCCCCCGGCACGTGCCGCCAGGGTGCGGCGGACTGCGGTGAGCTGCGCCAGGCTCGAGAAGGCGAGGAGAACCAGCCAGGCTCCCACCAGGACGGCCAACAAGAGAGGCACACCGTGCCACGGCTGAGACCTGAGCACCGTCACGATGTTCCCGCCCGGTTCGTCCACCGCAACAGCCGCGCTGGAAGCGGCGAGGAAGACGTTGATCAACGCGTGCAGCCATGTGGCCGGCGTGTCGGGCGTACCGAAGCATCCACAGCTCGAGACGGCGCCGTGGCGCAGCCGGATAACGGCAACAAAGCCGGCGAAGACAGCATACGAAATCGCGACCATTGCGGCCAACACGGGCACGGGCCAGATGATGGCCGCGGTTCCGAGCACCAACTCTCCCGCGGCCAGCAATGGCACGGTCAGGGCCAGGAAACGAGGGTAGGGGAAGATGCCAGCCAAAGCCCGCACGGTGTTGGCGGGACGGGTCGACTTGCTGGCTCCCGCGAGGACAAGCAGCGCACAGGCGATGAGATACGGACCAATCATGGTGACGAAGTGGTGGTCGATGTCGGGGCGGTGGTTGCGGTCGTGGGCGCCACCAACGGTGTCGGCGCGAGAGGTTGAATGACCAGGTTGGCCAGCAGTTGGTTCACCTGCTGGACCAAGGCAGCCTGCTGTTGGAGACTTCCGAGACGGGCGTAGAACATGAAGGGGCGACCGGACACCGTGAAGAATCGTTGGATGCCCAGGCTGCCCCCGACGCCGGGACGCATCACGTAGGGAAGGAAGTCCATCGTCGTCAGGCCAGAGGGGATGCCCTGCACCGCGAACAACGCGGTTCCAACGCTTTCCGGACCGTACTCGAAGAGGACGGCGAAAATGTCGGATGGACCCATGCTGGTTTGAGTGTTCCCGCCGAAGTCCCCGATTTCCTGGGGAATGGGAAAGGTGGCGAACTGCGCCACTGGTCGGCTGATCTCCCCACCAACCGATGCCCGCACAAAGATCCGGCCCTCAAAGCGAGCCGGCAGCTGCGCGCCGATCCCATGTGCCGACAACGCCATTTATGTCCCGTCGTTGTGGGCGGGAACCTGCGCCACGCCGAACACGTCGTCGTGTGACTGCGGGTACAGGCTCGGATCGCCGGGGTGAATGCCGGCGCGGATGAGTTCTTCGTCATTGGCCGATTCGCGCTGGGGCCCGTCAAGGCCCAGGGCGTAGGCGCGGCTCTGGGTGTTGTCGCCCGATTCGGGGATCTCCCGCTGGGCCCGGCGAACGAGATCGAGGACTTGGGGGAACGTATTGGCGATGCCCTCTCCGATTCGTCGGCTCCGCCGACCGTCGACCAGGACGAAGAATGGTGCACCCGGCACCTCATAGTCGCCCCAGGCCGCCGTCGACATGACGACTGGGAAGGCGCCCCCCGCTGCCTTGGCCCCCACCTCGGGGGGACTCTCCAAATTCAGGTCCCTTGGTGGCAACGACCAGTCGGACATCGTGTGGGAGGTCTCCATGCGATCGCACCATGGCTTTCCAGATCCCGTCACAGCTGCTGCAGCCCGACGAAAGGAAGGCGATCAGGGTGAGCTGATCGGCGCCGGCCACGGCCAGCGCGACGGCGTCACCCGACGGCGTCGCGCCCGAAAGATCAAACACACTGACCGAGTTCCGCTCGCCGGGGAGTGGCGGGGCCGACGGGCTCAGCGAGATCGCGGCGGACTGCGCCTCATCGCCAGAGGTCGGATCCCCCACGCCGGCGCCGAGCGAATGCAGCGCACGCAAGATGTCTGCGTGGCTACGCAAGAGGCCGGCGACCAAAATGGTCAGCAGGAACACCAACACGGTCAGTACGACTATGAGTGCAACCACGTCCACCTTTGCCCGGTCGGAATTCCTAGCTGCCTATGCCGCTCCCAATAGTAGGCACACCGATAGGAGGCATACCGGATTTGTCCCCGGGTGCACCTCGGTCCAACAGGCGTTGAAGTAGAAGCGAGGCGCAAGGAGGCCAGCACGTAGGCCATCCGATTGACCCCGCACCGTCCTCGGTCCTTTTGCTCTCCAAGGCAAGCCCTTTACCCGGACCGCCCCCGCCGATGATGTCGGCTTCGCCGCTCGGCTGCAGATCCAACCGGCCCACCGTGGCGGGTTCATGCCTCGAAGCACGGACCCGCTGGAGTTGGTCGGACATATGCTGCCCGGCATGCGGGGGCGAGGTGGACTGATGACACTCACCATCGGGTCGTGAATGCGCTCCGTGCGGTCGAGCCGCTCCGGAGTGGTCCAGTGGACGACGGGCAACGTCGGACGTCGATCCGTTGTCGCGGTCGTGGCCAACCCCGCCCTGGCGTTGGTGGGTTGCTACGCCTGGTCGGATGGCAAGATCGGGCGAGACGCCGGGGAGCTGTGCGGTATCGCCGACACCGGCATTCGGGCCACCGACGACGTCGATGCTCTCCTCAACCTGAGGCCCGACCGCGTCGTCTCCAACCCCAAGTGGCCCGACGTGGACGAGATCGTGCGCATCCTGGAGGCTGGGATCAATATCGTCACGACGGCATCATTCATCACCGGAGATGCGCTGGGCCCCCACCGCCAGCGGGTGATCGACGCCGGCACGCGTGGGCAAAGCTCGATCTTCGGTTCGGGGATGAGCCCCGGATTGGCCAACCTGCTCGGACTGGTGTCGGGTCGCCTGTGCGATCGAATTGATTCGATCACCATCCTCGAGTCGGTCGACTCGACCGGATACGACTCACCGGACACGGAGTTGCCCGTGGGGTTTGCCCGCCCCATTGACGATCCGGCACTGCCTTCGATGACGGCAGCCGGCACCGCCATATTCGGCGAAGCCGTGCGGCTGATGGCGGACGCGCTCGGCTTCGAGCTCGACGATGTCCGCTGCCAGGCCGAGTATGCGCACACGACTGAGCACCTCGACCTCGGCTCGTGGTCGATCGCTCCGGGCTGCGTCGCCGGGGTGGCAGTGAACTGGCAGGGCGTCGCCGCCGGCCGGGCCGTTGTGCAGCTCAAGGCGCGGTGGCGAAAGGGCAGCCACCTCGAGCCCGACTGGCAAATCGAACATGGCTACCTCGTCGACATCCAAGGCCGGCCGTGTGTGAAGACCCGGCTCGAGGTCTATCCGGCGGATCACTTTCCAGCGACCACGTTCCGCGACTACATGGTCCTCGGGATGATCATGACGTCACCGCCGACGGTCAACGCCATTCCGCAGGTGTGCCGGGCGCGCCCAGGCATCGTCACCTACCTCGATCTTCCGCTGGTGGCCCCGCGTGGCTGGTTACAGCGCACCGAGCCGCCACCGTGAACGGAGGCTCCGATCCGCCATCCGGATCGGCCACGCCGGGAGCGCTCCTGAGGTTCAGGTGGCGGTTGGCTGCTACGTTCACGGAGTGGCGACCGAACGATTCGGACCCATCGACTTTGATCGATTTCACCGGGACGAGCTTCCAGCCCTCCTCGAGGCGCGAGGACCGATTTTTCCCGCCAGCGAGATCGCTGCGGTTCGTCCGCTGGCCTTCCAACTCACCGATGGCCGGTCCTATACCTACCTTCCATCTGGCTCCGGCCTTACCGTCGTGGCGGGTTGCGGTGAGGCCCATACGGTGGCGGAAGTTCCCTACGACGAGTGGTGCTCGTTCGTGTGGGAACTCAAGACCTGTTTCGCGCTGTTGTACTCCGACCAATTGGCGGTCACGAGAGGCACCTTCGGCCAGTTGGCCCGCTGGGAACCACTCCTCCGTGTTGCCCTCGACGGGCAGGAGCTCTATGACATCGACCATCCCGAGCCGGTGCGGGACGGCGCCGGTCGTGAATTGGATTGCACGCGGACCTTCACGCTCGACGACGGCGATGACGAGATCGCCGACTTCCTCCGCCGAGCCGGCTTCGTCCACCTCCGGGGCGTCATGGAACCCGACGAGATCGAAGCGATCCGAGCCGATGTGGCCGTGGGCGTTGCCGCCGCTCGGCCCGACGATCGGCGATCATGGTGGACGACGGTCAATGGACGAGACGTGTGCAACCGGGTCAACTACCTCAATGAGCAGTCGGCCCTCATTGCCGGCCTCGGCGCCGACCGACGTTTCCTCCGCATCGCCGCGCTGGGTGGCGCCGACCTTCGTGATGCCCTCGACCGGCTGGACGGGAACGGGGTCGTGATCAAAGTGCCGGGCTCCACCGGAGGTCTGGCGGACCTGCCCTGGCATAGGGACTGTGGCATGGGCGGACATCCGGTGAAGTGCCCCATGCTCAATGTGGGCCTTCAACTCGATCCGGCCACCGCCGCCAACGGTCAATTGCAGATGATTCCCGGCTCACACCGCGGCACTTCCCGCCTACCCGGCGCAGGGGAAGCCAGCGGTCTGCCCACCGTCGCGCTCTCGACCGAACCCGGGGATGTGACCGTGCACTTTGGCCACACCTTGCACGCCGCTCCCCCACCGGCTGACCGGCAGTCCAAGGGACGGCAGGCGCTCTACCTCTCGTTCGTGCCGCCGCTGACCTTCGAGATGGTCGGTCCGGGGCAGGGCTACAACGATGTCCTCTTCACCCGAGACGCCGGTCACGTGCGCCACGCCGATCAACTGCACGCCGCGGTCGGGCCTTCACCGATTTGAGCGGCACCGATCTGAGCGGTTCCGCGCGCTCGTCCGGGCCGGTTCAGCGGTAGGGCGTCATGTCCATGCCGGGATAGCGCGCCGCGACGTCGGCCAACGTCTGCTCGTTCCAGTAACCGTCACCGGGGCGCGGGAACCCGAAGAGGTCGCGCTCACGTACCGTGCACTGCGGGATGAGCTTGGCCCACCGGTTGGGTGAATCCTTGGGCCACGCCATCTTCCCGCCCCACGTGGTGCCACGCGCCTGGAAATCCACCAGCAACGAGAACCGGGAACGTCCGGCCCCGGTGAAGTCGGAGCCACGGTGCAGCACGTCGGTGCGATAGACCAGCAGGCTCCCGGCCGGTCCGACCGCGGGCACCTCGACCTCGGCCATGGCGCCGAAGTGCAGGTACAACGGTGTGAACGGGACATCTTTGCCCTGCTCGTAGGGCACGATCCGAGTCGGGCCATCCTCCTCGGTGACGTCGGAGAGGTAGATGAAGGTGGTGATCTGCTGATAGCGACCGTCGAGGCGTGGGACCACCAGACTGTGGCTGCCGAAGTCGCGGTGGAGGGGTTGGTCGTAGTTGACGGCACCGGCATACTTGGCCCAGAGCTCCACCTTGTACAGGTGGAGCTCTGTCGTTCCGAGATAGCGTTCCGCCGCCTCGACCAGGTCGGGATGGAAGGCCAGGCGGTTGAGATCCCACGACCGGTAGGGGAATTCCTCGACGCCGGCAAACTGGCTGGCGGCGTACCTGGCATGGCTGGCCGGGTCGGCGAAGTAGTCCGCTGGCCCCGGGAAGTGCAGCGGAAGGGCCTGTTGGGCCGCCACCAGTTCTTCGGGGGCGAGGAACCCCTCCATGAGAGAAAAACCCTGACCGCGGACTTCGTCGAGGGTGGCGTCGGGCACGTGCACAACTCGACACTGTATGCCGGGGCCCCAGCCGCCAACGGGTCGCCCGAGCACGTACGCTGCGGGATGCGCGCCGTGCAGTTCGACATGGTGGATCCCGAGTTTCCGGCGTCGCTCGTCGAACTCCCCGAACCCGACCTCCCGGGAACGGCCTGGGCGCGCGTCGCCGTGGCTTCGGCAGGGATCTGCGGCAGCGACCTCCACCTGTTCGCGCACAACACCGGCCCGTCGCCCACACTGTTCTCCTTGGGGTCCTTTCCTTTCGTGCTCGGCCACGAGATCGTCGGCCGTGTCATCGAGGCCGGATCGGCCTGCCCTGTCGCGGTGGGCGCCCGGGTCGCCCTGGACCCCTGCATCCCGTGCGCGGCCCGGGGGATCGATCCTCCCTGCGTGTCGTGCGCCCGGGGCTGGACCTCGTCGTGCCTCAACCTGGACAGTCGGATCATCAGTGGCGGCCGCAGCCTCGGGTTCACCCAGGATCTCGGAGGAGGCTGGTGTGACCAGGCTCTGGCCCACCGCTCCATGCTGCACCCCGTGCCCGAGGCCGTGCCCGATCGGGGAGGCACCCTGTACGAGCCCGTCTCGATCGCCTGTCACGGCCTCATGCGCGCCGCACCACACGAAGGTGATCCGGTCCTGGTGGTCGGCGCCGGTGTCATCGGCCTCGCCACTCTGGCCGCCCTCAAGGGGCTCTTCCCGACCAACCCGGTGACGGTGCTGGCCCGTCACGCCCACCAGGCCGCGGCCGCGTCCGCGTGCGGGGCGGACCACGTCGTCATCGACGACCCGTCCCAGGCCCATTTCGAGGAGCTGGCCAACCTTGTCGGGGCGCGGGTCGTCGGCCGCAAGAAGGACGTCATGATCATGGGCGGCTTCCCCTACGTGGTCGAGGCGGTCGGTGCGCCCCAATCGGTCACCGAGGCGCTGCGAGCGGTGGCGCATCGAGGCACCGTGCTCTTGCTCGGTGCCGCCGGTATCAGCGAGGTGGACCTGACGCCGGTCTGGTACAAGGAGGCCGGGCTGGTCGGGTCCATCGACCACACCGTCGATACGGGCTCGGCTCCCGGGCTCGCCGGTGGCCCCGACCGTCACTCGGTCGACCGCGCCCTCGATGTGCTGGCCGCCGGCCTCCTCCCCTACGACGCCGTCGTCACCCACGAGTTCGCGCTCGAGGACTACAGGGAGGCCGTCGGGACCGCCATCGACCGAGGCAACTCACACGCCATCAAGGTCGTGTTTCGCCCGTAGCAGTCAGCCGGCCATGTGGTGGCGGTACGAGTCGCCGGCCACCTCGACGGCTCCGAGCTGGTCGACCAGTTCGGCCGCTCTTGCCCGGACACGGTCGATGTTGCGGCGCTTCACGCCCTCGTAGCCGCGGATGTCGTCGGCCAGGGCGGCCATGGCCGTCACGATGGCGGCCGACGCCGGGTGCAACTGCACGAGCGCCTCGGACACCAGCGCGTCGTATTCGTCCACCAGGGCCCGCTCGGTGCGCCGCATCTCCGCCCAACCGAACGGGTCGAAGGCGGTGCCCCGCAGGTGGCGACCGACTCGCAACATCCGGAAGGCCGGCCCGGCCGCCGGGCCCAGACTGATCTTTCGCCTGAGCCCGAGGGCCTTCAGGACGGGCGGATGCAACAGCACCCTGGTGCCGGCCCCATCACCGAACTCGGCCCGCATCGCCGCCCGTGGCGCGGCGTCGAGGTGGAGGCGGGCCACCTCGTACTCATCCTTGTACGCCATCAACTTGTGCAGGCCGCGGGCGAAGGCCGCGGCCACCGGGACGTCGGGATCGCCCGTCCGCTCGGTCTCGATAGCGGCCACCTCGAGTACCCGTCGGAGATAGCGCTCGGCGTAGGCCGTGTTCTGGTATCCCACCAGATCGGCCGCGCGCGCCTCCAGAAGGTCAGCCAGGACGGCGGGGGCCGTCGCCAGGGGCCGGCGGAGCGAGTCGGGAAGGGCCGGTACCGGCGGCGGGGCGGGGGCCAGGGCAGCCGCGACCGCCCCGTGGTCGATCACCGCAGCCCGGCCCCAGCGGAAGGCGGCCAGGTTCTCCGCCGCTCCGGCGCCGTTGAGGCGAATCGCCTCCTCAATGGCACCATCGGACACGGGGAGGCACCCGTGTTGGTAGGCCGCGCCGAGCATGATCAGGTTGGTGGGCAGATGCTCGCCGAACAGCCGTTCGGAGATCCACTGGGCATCGAGGTACAGGTTCTCGGCGCTCCGGGTGGACCGGTCGATGCGCGCTGTGTCGCTGAAGTAGGGAATCGACGGGTCCCGGACCATGGCCGCCGTGGCCACGCCGGCCCGGTTGACCACGGCCACGGTACGCCGGGCGTCGGCCGTGGCCAGATTCTCGTCACTGGACGTCCCGAGCACATCGAGCCCGAGCAGCAGGTCCACCGAACGGGCGGTCGCCTTGACGGCGGCGTCGATCGGGCGGCTGGCGATGCGGACGTCGGACGTCACCGGCCCGCCCTTCTGGGCCAGGCCCGTCTGGTCCAGGCCAGCGGCGTAGAGGCCGTCGAGGTGTGCGGCCATCTGCAGGATGCGCGAGACGGTGACCACGCCCGTCCCACCGATGCCGGGCAGGCGGACCAGGAGGTCGTCGGGCGTGCGACGGCTCGGTCGCACACCCAGGTCGACCGGTGGTTCGGCCACCTGGCGCGGTGCGGCGGGGCGACGCCGGCGGCCCCGGCGGCCCCGGTCGCTCCGGTCGGGCGTGACAAGGACGAAGGACGGGCAGTCCCCGTTGAGGCACGACCGGTCGTCGTTGCACGAACCCTGGTGCACCGCCGTCTTGCGCCCGAATTCAGTCTCGATCGGCACGACCGACAGGCAGCTCGACTTCTCCCCGCAGTCGCCGCAGCCTTCACACACTCTCGGGTTGATCCACACCCGGCTCGCCGGCGCGGCCAGCTGACCGCGCCGGCGCAGCCGACGTTCCTCCGCCGCGCAGCGGTCGTCGTGGATCAGCACGGTGACCCCACCTATCTCGCCCAATTCACGCGTGGCGTCCACCAACTCGTCCCGATGGCGGACCGTGGCGATGGGATCGAGTTCGACGCCGCGGTAACGCTTCGGATCGGGGGTGGTGACGATCACCCGGCGGACCCCTTCGACCGCCAGGAGCCTGGTCAGTTCGGGGACGGCCAACCGGCCCTCGGGCTTCTGGCCACCCGTCATGGCGACCGCGTCGTTGTACAGCAGCTTGTAGGTGATGTTGACCCCGGCAGCCACGGCGGCCCGCACGGCCAGCGACCCTGAATGGAAGAAGGTGCCGTCGCCGATGTTCTGCACGTAGTGGTGGCCCCCGGCGAACGGGGCCAACCCGGTCCACTGGGCACCTTCACCACCCATCTGGGTCATCCCCACCTGATGCCCCCGGCCGGGAGCGTCGAAGCCGGCCATGATGTGGCAGCCGATGCCCAGGCCGACCAACTGGTCGTCGCCCGCCCGGGTGGAGATGTTGTGCGGGCACCCCGAGCAGAAGGCCGGTGTGCGGGCCGGCGGCGCATCGACGTGCAGCACCAGGCGCGGTCGCCGGGTGAGGGCCTCCAGACGCGCCGCGGCCGCGGCCGGGAGGCGGTCGGGACCCAGGCGCGCCGCCAGCGCCCGGGTGACGGTGTCCGCGTCGATCGAACCGGTCGCCGGGACGAGGGGGCGACCCTCGGGATCGACCTTGCCCACGACCCGGGGCATCTCGGCGCAGCCGTAGAGCGCCTCCTTGAGCTGGGACTCGAGAAACGGTGCCTTGTCCTCGATCACCAGCACCTCGTCGAGGCCACGGGTCAATTGGCGAAGCTCGGCGGATCCGAGCGGCCAGGGCAGGCAGATCCGGATGAGGCGCAGCCCTATCTCGGCGCAGGCCCGGTCGTCCAGACCCATGTCCTCGAGCGCCCGCAGGACGGTGCTGTAGCTGTGCCCGGACGCCGTGATCCCGAGCCGGGCCCGGGGCGAATCGACCGTGATGCCGTTGAGCGACGCCAGTTGGGAGTACTCCAGAGCCCTGGGGAGGCGGACTGCGAAGAGGTCCTCCTCAGCGTCGAGGGCGCCCGGTCCGACCAGCAGCGGGTGGCGGGCCACCCGGGTCGTGTCGGGAAGGGGAATCTCGGGCCACGCCGCGCCGATATCGACCACCGCCGCCGCGTCGGCCACGTCGGCCTCGATCTGGAGCCCGGCCCACAGGCCCGAGTGGCGCGACAGGGCGACGGCGTGGAGACCGAGGCGCACCACGTCGGCCACCGAGCCCGGCGACAGCAGCGGGAGATGCAGGCTGCGGGCCATGGAGACCGAGGAGCTGGGCAGGGTGGACGACTTAGCGGTCGGGTCGTCACCTATCAGGGCCACGGCGCCGCCGAGCGGTTCGGTGCCGGCGTAGCTGCCGTGACGGATGGCGTCGGCCGCCCGGTCGAGCCCGGGATTCTTGCCGTACCAGAATCCCACCACACCGTCGTGGTCATGCCCGGGGATCTCGGTGAGGAGCTGAGTGCCCGACACCGCCGTGGCGGCCAACTCCTCGTTGAGGCCGGGCGAAAAGACGACGCCGTCCTCGTCCAGGTGGGACTGGGCGCGGCGCAACTCCAGATCGAGCCCGCCCAGTGGCGACCCCTCGTACCCGCTGACAAAGGCGGCGGTGTCGAGGCCCCGGGACCGGTCGAGCCGGCGCTGCTCCAGCACGAGTCGCACGACGGCCTGGACACCCGACATGAGGGCGCGGCCCCCGGTGGTGCCGTAGACGTCATCGAGGCTCACGTGGTCCCGGTCGGGTCCCGGTGCGCCGACGCCACGTGGCGGCCCCCCGGCCTCGGGCTTCCGGCGGGCCATGGTGGCGCTCATGGGCTCATGCGCTCGGGTCTCATGGCCTCATGGCTCAGATCACACGGCTCAGGTCGGAAGGGCGATCGGGCGCCCGAGCCGGTGCGACACGATGTCCTCGGCCACGGTCAGGGGGGTGAGCCCCGTCCGCTCGGATTGCGCCAATATGGCGGCCACGCGGTCGCCGATGGCCAGCAACGAGCCTTCGAGTTTGTCCGGCCCCCAGGCGGCGCGCAGGGCGTGGATGTGGATGACACCACCGGCGTTGATGACGAAATCAGGAACGTAGACGATGCCCCGATCGGCCAGCATCGGTGCGACGTCGGGGGTGGCCAACACGTCGTTCGCACCACCGGCGACGATCCGACACCGCAGAGAGTCGACGATCGACCGGTCGATGATCTTGGCGGTGGCGCACGGGGCCAGCACGTCGCACCGAGTGGTGAGCGCGGCGTCCGGTGCCACGACCCGCCCGCCCACGTCCCTGGCCACGGCGTGGGCGCGGACCGGAGCGACGTCCGCCACCGAGACGCGGCACCCTGCTTCGGCCAAGCGGCGGGCCAGATCAGCGCCGACATGTCCGGCACCCTGGACGACCACATGCGCCCCGGGGAGAGCAATCCCCACGCTGGAGAGGGCGGCGCGGATCCCGGCGAGCACGCCGAGGGCGGTCCATGGGGAGGGGTCCTCTTGATCGCACGACACGTCGGCCGGGCCCCGGCCGATCACCCCCAGGTCCTCGACCGACGTGCCCATGTCGACGCCGGGGATGTACGCGCCGCCGAGGCGGCCCACGAACCGGCCGAAGGCCTCGAGTTGTGCCTGGCGGCGTGGGCCGTCACCGGGGACGATGTCGTCTTTGAGGATGACGGACTTGGCCCCCCCGTAGGGGAGGTCGGCGCAGGCGTTCTTGAGCGTCATCACCCGGGCCAGGCGTCGGGCTTCATCCACCGCCGCCAGCTGGTTGGGGTAGGCCTGCCACCGCACCCCGCCGAGGCCCGGGCCCAGGGTCGAATCATCGATGGCGATCACCGCGCGCAACCCGCTCCGGAGGTCGGAGCAGATCGTCAGCCGCTCGGTGTCCTCCAGCTCTTTGTCTATTTCGTCTTCGTCCCAACCCACTTGCCCCACGCTTCGATTCAACACTCTTTACCGGAAAAAGGAAGCAAATTCGGCAGATTCTGCCCATTGACGCTGAAAACTATCGCTCCATGGGCCTCTTCACGCACCTGTGGTGTCGCGGCGCCGAGCTCCTCCGGGCCGGATCCGACCCGCTGCCGGCGGTCGCAGTTGGTGGCAGGATCTCCGCCATGGAGACCAGGAAGAAGATCGGGCACTGGGTCGGTGGCAAGGCGACTCCGGGGACGTCCGATCGATTCGGACCCGTCTACAACCCGGCCACCGGTGAGCAGTCGACCGCCGTGGCTCTGGCCTCGGCCGACGAGGTGTCCGACGTGGTTGCCACGGCCGCGACGGCGGCAAAGGAATGGTCAGCCAGTTCGCTGAGTGCGCGAGCGGCTGCGCTCTTTCGCCTCCGCGAGCTCGTGGACCGGAGTGCGGACGAGCTCGCTGCCCTCGTCACCGCCGAGCACGGCAAGGTGCTGAGTGATGCCGCCGGTGAGGTGGCCCGGGGATTGGAGAACATCGAGTTCGCGTGCGGCATACCCCACCTGCTCAAGGGAGCCCACTCGACCGAGGTGTCGGGCGGTGTCGATGTCCACACGGTGCACCAGTCCGTCGGTGTCGTAGCCGGGATCACCCCGTTCAATTTCCCGGTCATGGTGCCGATGTGGATGCTGGCCAACGCCATCGCCTGTGGCAACTCGTTCATCCTCAAGCCCTCCGAGAAGGACCCCTCCCCTTCGCTTCTCCTGGCTGAGCTCGTGCACGCCGCCGGGTTCCCCGACGGGGTCTTCAACGTGGTGCAGGGTGATCGCGAAGCGGTCGAGGCCCTCCTCGCCCACCCGGGCGTGGCGGCTATCTCCTTCGTCGGGAGCACGCCGATCGCCCGTCACATCTACGAGACCGGAACGAAGAACGGCAAGCGGGTGCAAGCGCTGGGCGGAGCGAAGAACCACATGGTTGTCCTGCCCGACGCCGATATCGGCGCCGCGGCGGACGCCGCCATCTCCGCCGGTTACGGCTCAGCGGGAGAACGGTGCATGGCCATATCGGTGGTGGTGGCCGTGGGCGCCGTGGCTGATCCATTGGTCTCGGCCATCGCCGACCGCATTCCAGGGGTGATCGTCGGTCCCGGAACCGACCCCGCCTCGCAGATGGGGCCGCTGGTCACAGCCGAACATCGTGATCGGGTGCGGTCGTATGTCGACGGATCCGAGGAGGAAGGCGCCAACCTGGTGGTCGACGGAAGAGGTGAGTGGCCATCGGGGTTCTTCCTCGGATGCTCACTGCTCGACCACGTCCGCCCGGGCATGAAAGTCTACGACGACGAGGTCTTCGGACCCGTGCTCAGCGTGGTCCGGGTGGAGACCTACGACGAAGCCATCGCGCTGGTCAATGCCAATCCCTACGGCAACGGCGTGGCCGTGTTCACCCGCGACGGCGGGGTGGCCCGGCGCTTCGGTCTCGATGTGACGGCGGGCATGGTCGGCGTCAACGTGCCGATCCCCGTCCCGGTCGGCTTCCACTCGTTCGGAGGATGGAAGTCCTCGCTCTTCGGTGACAGCGCCATGTACGGGCCCGAAGGCATCCGTTTCTATACCCGGCCGAAAGTGCTGACGACCCGCTGGCCCGATCCTGCCACCAGCGTGGTCGATCTCGGGTTTCCCCAGACCCGTTAGAGGCGGGCGGCCCATTCGGTCAACGGCGGCGCCAGGAGGGGCCAGCGCGAGAAGATGCCGACGCCCGACGCGGCAGCCTCCTCGGTCCGTTCGGTCCATTCCCGGTCACCCCAGGGGGGTTCGACCAGTCGCGCGCCGGGGAGCAGGCCGGCCAGGCGTTCCGAGGTCTGCCTGGTGTGATGGGGGTCACTGGCGCCGCTGCGAAACACCAGGGCCGGTAGCGGCATCGCCCGCGCGTCGGCATCGGGTAGGCCGGGAACCAGTGCGTCCGGGCGAGGGCAGTAGGCCAGCATCCACTGCTCGAGGGTCTCGATGAAGGTGCGGGGGTCCTGGCTCAAGACCTTGGCCCGATTGACCGGATTGCGCTCCAAGACTTCGGCCCATTCCGGCAGGGCAGCCACCGCCTCCATCCCGTACCGCCAGGCCGCCGCGATCGAATCCCCGCAGTAGTGCGTGCCGAGCGTCAGCAACCCGTACGGCCCGCCACTGATCCACCAGACGGCGAGCGCACGCGCCACGTCGGGATGCCGGGCCGCCGCCAGCAACGACACGCGCGAGCCACCGGACCCACCTGAGATGACGGCCGGGGTCATGCCCAGGGCCCGCAGGAGCCCGGCCAGCGCGTCGGCTTGCATGACCGATTCGGAGTCCCCGTCGAAGCACACCTCCGAGGCTCCCGTGTTCGGTCGGTCCCAGATCAGCACCTGTTTCCCGGTTGCGGCCAGCGCCCGGGCCAGCTCTCGGACTCCGGGGGCGTCCTTGCTGAAACGACCTCCGGGTGTGATGACCCACGGCTGACCCTGGCCGATCACTTCGTAGGCGATACCAAGACCGTTGATCTGCTCGACCGGCATGTGATCCCATTCCCTTTTCGACGTAGGGTACTTCGGCACACGAATTGGGAGGGAAATTGGCTCTGGCACTTGAAGGCCTTCGCGTCATTGATGCCGACACGCATCTCTCCGAGGCCCACGACCTCTGGACCTCGCGCTCGCCGGCCAAATTCAAGGACCGGGTCCCCCATGTGGAGATGATCGACGGGCGGCCCATGTGGATCGTCGACGGGGCCGAGCTCGGCTTCGCCGGCGGCGGCGGGGTCATCGACCGCGACGGCAACAAGGGACGGGCGCTCGAAGCGCTGTACGAGTGGACCCAGGACCAGACCCACCTCGGTGCCGTTGACCCCAAGGCGCGGATTGCGGTCATGGACGATTCGGGCATCCACGCCCAGATCTGCTTCCCCAGCTCCGTCGGTCTCGGGGGCCAGGGTATTTCCGACGTGGTCAAGGACCCCGAGCTTCGCCTGGTCTGTGTGCAGCTCTACAACGACGCCATCGCTCAGATCCAGCAAGAGTCGAACAACCGTCTGCTCCCGATGCCCATCATGCCGGCCTGGGACGTGGCGGCCTCGGTCATCGAAGCGGAACGGGTGGCCGCCATGGGGCTGCGCGGCATCAACCTCACTTCGGACACGCAGGACCTGGGGGCGCCCGACCTGGCCAGCCTGGCGTGGGATCCGCTCTGGGACGTCTGTGCCGATCTGCACATGCCGGTGCACTTCCACATCGGCGCCAGCCTGACCACCATGACCTACTTCGGGACGTACCCGTGGGAATCACAGGACGAGGACACCAAGTTGGCCATCGGGGGGACGCTGCTCTTCATCGGCAACGCCCGCGTGGTCACCAACATCATCCTGAGCGGCATGCTGGATCGGCACCCGACCCTGCAGATGGTGTCGGTGGAGAGCGGGGTGGGTTGGGTTCCCTTCATCCTCGAGGCGCTCGACTACGAGATGTCGGAGAACGCCCCCAAGCAGCTCGACCAGCTCTCGATGCTGCCGTCGGAGTACTTCAAGCGCAATCTCTTCGCCACGTTCTGGTTCGAGAAGAACAACCTGCCGGCCCTGGTCGAGTCGGTGGGCGAAGACTGCATCCTCTTCGAGACCGACTTCCCGCATCCGACGTGCCTGTACCCGAAGCCGCTCGAGACGGTGGCCCAAAAGATGTCGACCCTGACGCCGACGGCGCAGCGCAAGATCCTCGGGGAGAACGCGGCGAAGCTGTACCGGCTCTAACTCGTCCCGGCGGTGCGCCCGATCGGTCGGCGCCGGCCCCGGCCCGGCCTCGCAACCGGTGATCGGATATGCGGGCGGCATCCCTGTGTCGTGCCGGCCTGACGTGGCGCTCACGGCGGGTAGGTTCGGGTTCGGCGAGGCACAGCCAACATTTATCTCCCTCATACATTTCCCACATCTGGCCCTTATGTGGCCCCGCTTCAATGGTCCCAGGCGAAAGTCCCGATGGTGGGGCTTCGACAGAGGAGATCGAAATGAGCGACGAGAGCACCGAAGCAGCGGACAACGAGCAACCGGGTGACCAGCTGAGCGACACTCACCCCACGCCGACGCCGACACCCGCGCCGCCGACCGGGTCAGCCATCCCGCTCCCGGCGGTCGACCCCACCGCTCCCAGCGCACCGGTGGGTGATACGCCCGCACCACCGATGGCCCCTCCGGTCACGTCCGAGCAATCGGTCGTCCCGCCCACCGGCCCCGCCGGTGGCTCCTACGCGCTCGGTGCCCTGTCGGGCAATCCTCACCTCGGACCCTCGTCGGGGCCCGCGTACAGCGCTCCGGCGACCGGTCAACTTCCGCCCACCTGGGGCCCGCCCGCCGCCGCCGGCGCCGCAACCGGGGGCGCGGCGGGGAAGCCAGGGTCCCATCGCTTCCGCAACGTGGCCGCGGTCACCGGAGCCATCGTCATTGCCGTGGCCGCCGGCGCCGGCATCAGCCACGCCGCATGGAAAGGCAGCACCCCGGTCAGTTCGGCTACCTCGGCCCCGCCCTCCTCCAACTCGACCCCCTTCTCCCCCGGCTCCGGCTCCGGCTTCGGAGGAGGATCGGGATCGTCCGGATCGGGCTCCTCGGGTAACTCGGGTAACTCCGGTGGTGCGGGACCGGGCGACGTCTCGGCCATCGCCGCCAAGATTGACCCGGGCTTGGTGGACATCAACACCACCCTCGGGTACCAGAGCGAGCAGGCCGCCGGAACCGGCATCGTGCTCACGTCATCAGGCGAGATTCTGACCAACAACCACGTGATCGACGGCGCCACCACCATCAGTGCCACTGATGTGGGCAACGGCAAGACCTACTCGGCCAGCGTCGTCGGCTACGACCGCTCCAGCGATGTCGCCGTCCTCCAGCTCCACAATGCGTCGGGCCTGCAGACAGCCGCCATTGACAGCTCGTCCAACGTGGCCGTCGGCGAGAATGTGGTGGGCGTCGGCAACGCCGGCGGAACCGGCGGGACCCCCAGCGCGGCTGGTGGCACCGTCACCGCCCTCAACCAGTCGATCACGGCCAGCGACCAGGGCGACGGCTCCTCGGAGCAGTTGACGGGTCTCATCCAAACCAACGCCGACATTCAGCCCGGTGATTCCGGCGGGTCACTCGTCAACACGTCTGGTCAAGTCATCGGCATCGACACGGCCGCCTCCGCCGGATTCTCCTTCCAAGGTTCGGATCAGGGTTCGGGAAACCAGGGCTACGCCATTCCGATCGTCCAGGCGACCGCCATCGCCGCCAAGATTGAGCTGAGTCAGGCCTCCTCGACTATCCACATCGGGGCCACCGCCTTCCTGGGTGTCCAGATCACTGCCACCTCGAACACCGGCGGCGACTCCAACGGATTCGGAGGCGGATTCGGGAGCGGCTTCGGCGGCGGCACTGGAAACTCAGGCTCGGGCTCGTCGGTTGCCGGCGTCTCGGTCGCCGGAGTGGTGACCAGCTCACCGGCTCAAGAAGCCGGACTGGCCCAAGGTGACATCATCACGTCGGCCGACGGCAAGAGCGTCAACGCCCCGACCGACCTCACCAATGATCTGGAGCCGCACCACCCCGGTGACAAGATCACCCTGGGATGGACCGATACGTCCGGGCAGACGCACACCGCCACGGTGCAACTGACGTCGGGGCCACCACAGTAAAGAAGGCGAGGAGCACCGGGACCGGAACACTCCGGCCCCGGTGCTCTTTTCGCGTCACGGGCCGGCGCCGATCCCAGATCTCATGACCCGGCCGGCGGTACGGTTTTCTGATGGGAGACGACACCAGTACCTATGACGAGGCCGTGGCCTCCGTCGGCCACGGGGTCCCCGAAGCGGTCGCAGCGGCAGCCATCGTCGCCAAAATGACGCCCGACGAGAAGCTGTGGTGCCTCGATGGGGACCTCCCCTTCTGGGCCGGTCTGGACGACCTGACGCAAGGCGGCTACCACAAGCGCCCGTTTCCAGCGGCCCGCATCGAACGGCTCGGCGTCCCCGGGTTCGCCTTTTCCGACGGGCCACGGGGAGTGGTCGTCGGTCCGGCGACGTGCTTTCCGGTCTCGATGGCCCGGGGGGCCACTTGGGACCTCGACCTCGAAGAGCGCATCGGCGAGGCCATCGGGAAGGAACTCCGGGCGGTCGGAGCGAACCTCTTCGGCGGGGTCTGCGTCAACGTCCTGCGACACCCGGCCTGGGGTCGGGCCCAGGAGACCTACGGCGAAGATCCCTTCCATGTGGGTGAACTCGGGGCGGCCCTGGTGCGGGGGGTGCAGCGCCATGCCATGGCCTGCGTGAAGCACTTCGCCTGCAATTCCATGGAGAACGCCCGCTTCAAGGTAGACGTCACGGTGGACGACGCGGCACTGCACGAGGTCTACCTGCCGCAGTTCCGCCGGATCGTCGACGAAGGTGTGGCCGTGGTGATGAGCGCGTACAACTCGGTCAACGGCGAATGGTGTGGCCAAGACCGCGCCCTCCTGACCGGCGTGCTGCGGGACGAATGGGGCTTCGAGGGGTTCGTAATCAGCGATTGGATCTTCGGCGTGCGCGACGCTCCGAAATCGGTGATCGCCGGTCTCGATGTCGAAATGCCCTACCGGATGGTGCGCGCGGGGGGATTGTCCGCCGCCCTCGAGGACGGGTCCCTGGCGTGGGACGACGTCGACCGTTCCGTGGTCCGGACCATCGCCACGTTGCTTCGGTTCAACCACGTCCTGAACGGTCCTCGCCCCGACATCAGCGTGTTGGCCTCCGCCGAACATCGCAGCCTGGCCCGGGAGGCGGCGGCCAAGGCGGTCGTGATCCTGCGGAATGAAGCGGTGGGGGATCGTCCCCTACTGCCGTTGGCTCCGGCCACGTTGCACTCGATTGCCGTCATCGGACACCAGGCCGACATTCGCAACATCGGAGACGGCGGCTCGAGCGACGTGTGGACGCCCGAAGTGACGACGCCGCTCCAAGGCCTGCGGGCTGCGCTCCCCGAGGTCGAGCTCGTCTATGACGACGGAACGGATGCAACGCGGGCGGCTCGCGCCGCCGGCGCCGCCGATCTGGCTGTCGTCGTGGTGGGGTACACCAAGGCCGATGAGGGGGAGTTCATCGGTGGAGATCCTTCTGCCGGAGCACTGGGCGAGCTTCTCCCCGGCCCTGACGATCCGGCCTTGGCCGCAACGTTCACGGCCTCGGTGGCCGCCAAACCCGGGATGGAACCGTCCGACGGCGTCCCCGCGAACGGTCCCTTGTCCTTTGCCACCGGAGGTGACCGATCGTCGCTGCGCCTGCATCGAGCCGAGGAGGAACTCATTCTGGCGGTGGCGGAGGCCAGCTCGCGCGTCGTGGTGGCGGTGGTGGCGGGGAGCGCCGTCATCATGTCGGCCTGGGCCTCGAACGTGCCGGCCATTGTGCAGTCCTGGTACGCCGGCATGGAAGGCGGTCACGGCCTGGCCGACGTCCTGCTCGGCCGTCGCAATGCCGAGGGACGTCTGCCCTTCACCGTCCCGGTCAGCGAGGAACACCTCCCCCACTTCGAGCGGGATGCCGAGACGATCACCTACGACCGCTGGCACGGATGGTGGATGTTCGAACGCGACGGAGTGGTCCCCCACTTTCCCTATGGCTTCGGGTTGTCCTACACCACGTTCGAGCGGGGGCCATTCACGGTCACGGCGGATGAGCACGCCATCGAGATCCACGGCAGCGTCACCAACCAGGGGAGCCGCGCCGGTGCCGAGATCGTGCAGGTGTACGCCGGTCCGGCGGCAGGTGATCAGGATCCACGGCCCCGCCGGCTCATGGGATTTGCCCGGATCGAAGTGGCTCCGGGCGAGAAGGCCGAGGTCGCGCTGTCAATTCCTCGCGGCAGATTTGCCGTACGCCACGCGCCGGGCCACCGGTGGGTTCCAGCCACCGGCCCTTACGTGGTCGAAGTCGGGCGTTGGGTCGGCGATCCCACCGCCCAATCGACGTCGCTTGTCCTCTAGGGCGGGACCCCCGGCCGGATACATCGCAGTACGCTGCCTTTTGGTGCATCCTTCTGAAGAGCGTCCGGAACCGACCGGTGACGGTCTCGCCGTCACGGTGCCTTCTTTGCCGGGCGGTCCGCCCTACGGGGAACCGTCCTACGGGGAACAATTGACCGAGGCCGAGCTCACCGCCTTGGCGTTGGCGGCAGATCCCAATGCGCCGCTCAGTGAGGATGCCGTACCCCTCAGCATGCACTTGGCCCAATTCGCCGGAGCATTACCAGAGTGGTACATGCCGGCGGCAATGGCACGAAACGGCTCAAGGTGGCGAGTGCCGGTGATCGGCACCATTGTCGCCGCTTTCGTGCTCATTGAGGGTCTGGGTCTCTGCAATACCTACGGCATTCTTTCCTTCGCCTAGTAGCCGAGACCGCTCGAGTGCGCGCCGCGGGCCAGCCTGACCTCGCTCGTCCCCGGCCGCCTCGCCACATCGGTCGCCCACGATCCGTCCCGGCTGCAGCCGGGGTGTGACTAGGGTTTTCCAGCGGCCACCCAGCCGTTCACCCGGCTGTCGCTGATACGCCGAGCGGTGGCCATGTCGGCCCACACCCGAAAGCGCTTCTTTTCGTCGTCGCTCAACTGGGAAAACAGCGTCTTTTCACCCGGCGCGCTGCTGGGGCGGGACACTCGAGCCCGACCACCCGCATTGCTCGTGCGCCCCTTGTCGATAAACGGCGTAAAGGCCGCCCGAAGTTGAGCTGCGTTCCTCGCATTCACATCGATTTCATAGGACTTACCGTCCAGTGAAAAATGGATCGTCTCGTCGGCATCTCCGCCATCAATGTCGTCGGTTAGTTTGACTATCACGGTTTTTGCCATGGATTCATAGTGACATAGGCGGTCTGCTTAGGCCAATTGCTTGGACCGATTGCTTGGACCGATTGCGGCGGACATTTGGGCTGATAGTGGGTAATCGGATCGATTCCGGTTAGCCGATAGCCGAATGGACCACCAATCAATACGCAAACAGTGACCCCTAGTCCGGGCAAAAAATGCGATTGATCTTCTACACGGCTACGAAACCTTGTCGCTTCGAAAAACCCTGGTCAACGAACGCTTGGTCGACGGCGAGGCCGCGCCCGGTCATCGTCCCTCCGCACCTCGGGTCTCGAACGGCCTCGCACCGACGGTCCTCTACGAGAACGGTCGACTTCGATTGACCTTCCTATTAGTCTGATTTTTGTCCTCGACGCGCCACGTTCGACCCTGTTCCCCCTCCGTCGGACTGGGGCGCGCCGAGGATGGCGGGCGCCTCACTTCGAGGCGGATCGCACTTCGCGCCGCCTTGTGCGCAATAGGGCCAATATGGGGTCATGGCTCGCCGGAACGCTCCACGACGAGGAGGAAGGCGCGTCGGCAGAAACGACGGCGACCCGGCCGGGCGCCAGCCCGTGTCACGAGGCATGCACTGGCGGGCCGACGGTCAACCCAAATCCGCCTACCGTTCTCAGGGCGAAGCGCTGAGTGTGGCCGACGAACGCCGATCCGAGTCGGGCGTCGACCTGGACGCCTATCGGTGCGAGATCTGTGGGAGCTGGCACCTGGGAAGCTACGGGCGGAGCGAGAGATGAACGAACCGTTCCTGGCCTGGGAGGTGCACCAGGGTCTTTGCCCGGAGTGCGCATTCGACTGGGACCAGAGTGAATTCGAGGATCTGGTCGGTCAATGCGTGTGGGGCGTCGCCGTCTTCGGCGAGTGCATCTCCCGTCTCGGGGATCCGTCGGTGGCCGTGGAGCCGGGCCTGTGGTCGGCCAGCCGCTATGTCTGGCACACCGTCGACGTGCTCCGGTTCGGGACGGAACGGCTCTGGACGCTCAGCGTCGATCCCTCCTTCGGCGTCCCGTCGTGGGACGAGAACCTGATGGCCGAGCGTCGCTCCTACGACCAGCTCTCACCGTTCGTCGGACTGCTGGCCATGATCTCCGCCGTGGAGACCTGGCGCACGGCCGCCCTGGAGGCGCCCCGCGACGTCGCCACGCCCCACCCCGAGGCGGGGACCATCGATGCCTTCGACCTGGTGCAGAGGAACGCCCACGAGGTATGGCATCACCTGTGGGACGTCCAGCGCGGGCTCCCGTCGACCTAGACGCCCGTCGTACCCGACAGATGCTGCGATCATGGTGGGCATCGAACCCAATGAGCCCGAACAGCAGGACGACGAGTCGACCGACCACGACGAGTCGACCGACGAGATCCCATCGAGGCGTTTCGACGCCTGGCGCCGGCGCTCTGCCGTCGGGGGGATGGCCACCGGCATAGCCCTGGGCCTGCAGGAAGTCTTCTACCCGAACAAGAACGAGCCGGTGATTTCGGCCGAGGCGCCGGGTGAGCCTCCCGATGCCGACGATCGGCTGCGTGTGGTCCTCGACCCCGACGATCCCACCAAGTCGACCGTGGTCGTGCCGAAGTCTCACCCGGCCACACCACCCCAGGCCGACTGACGCCCAGCCCGACCAGCGCTTGACGGAAACGACGGTGAGACGTACCATCTTGGATATCGGACACTCTGTCCGATATCCAAGAGGAGTTGTCCGACCGTGGCCGAAACCGCTGCCGACGTCACCCCCGTCGATCTGTCCGACTCACGCTCGTTCGTCTCGAGCGTGCCGCACGAGTGGCTGACCCACCTGCGCCAGCACGATCCCGTGCACTGGCAGGACGAGCCCGGCGGCCCGGGGTACTGGGCCGTCACCAAGTACCACGACTGCGTCACGGTGAACCGAGACTTCGAGCGGTTCAGCTCGGCCACGCAGGGCACCATGCCCTTCGAGCTCGGTGCGGACGAGGTGGCGCAACAGAGTCTGATGATGCTCAACATGGACCCACCGCTGCACACCCGCTACCGCCGGTTGGTCAACAAGGGCTTCACCCCCCGCATGGTCCGGGACCTGGAGGGGAACATCCATCGTTCGGCCGACGCCATCATCGACCAGGTCATCGAGAGCGGCCGGGCCGACTTCGTCACCGACCTCTCGGCCGAGCTCCCGCTGCAGGTCATCGCCGAGCTCCTGGGCGTGCCCCACGACGACCGCCACAAGATGTTCGACTGGTCCAACCGCATGGTGGGCAGTCAGGATCCCGAGTACCAACTGGCGGCCGAGGAGGCCATGACCGCCGCCATGGAGCTCTACGCGTACGCAGCCCAGCTGTTCGCCCAGAAACGGATCGACCCGCACACCGACCTCATGAGCGCGCTGACCGGCGTCGAGATCGAGGGCGAGCGCCTCAGCGAGATGGAGCTCGAGCTGTTCTTCCTCCTCTTGACCGTGGCCGGCAACGAGACCACCCGCAACCTGATGTCGGGGGCCATGCACGCCTTCTTCCAGTATCCCGACCAGTGGCAGCGGCTGCGCGACGACCGGAGCCTGCTCCCCACTGCCGTGGAGGAGATGCTGCGCTTCGTCACTCCCGTCATGAACTTCCGTCGCACGGCCACCTGCGATGCCGTGCTCAGCGACACGAAGATCCAGGCGGGCGACAAGGTCGTCTTCTACCACGCCTCGGGGAATCGCGATGAGGACATCTTCCCGGATTCCGGTGCCTTTGATGTCGGCCGCGATCCTAATCCGCACATCGCCTTCGGAGGCGGGGGACCGCATTTCTGCCTGGGCGCAAACCTGGCCCGCATGGAGATCCGCGTGATGTTCGAGCATCTGCTCGACCGCATGCCCGACATCGAACAGAATGGCGACGTGCAGCGCTTGCAGTCTCAATTCATCAACGGTGTCAAGCACCTTCCGGTGACGTTCACTCCGGCCGCGCGACTCGGCGCTTAAATGGCCCGCCGGGCCCCGGACGCGCTCAAAGAGGTCATCCGCGACTTCCGGCGGGATCAGATCATCGAGACGTCGAGGCGGCTGTTCGGCGAGCGGGGCACCACCGAAGTGTCGATGGACGAGATCGCCACCGCGTCGGGCGTGGCCCGATCGACCGTCTACGTGTACTTTGCCAACCGTGACGAGTTGCTGCGGGCCTGCGTGCAGTCGATGTACGACCAGCTCACCGAGGCCATCGTCGTCAGCTCCGAAGACGACGCCTCTCCGCCCGAACGGTTGCGCAGCCTGATCCGGGCGCTGCTCGAGCGTATCGACGAGAACCCCGCCTTCTTCCGTCTGGCCATGGCCACCCAGGACACCGCCGGTGCCGCCGGCTCGGCGGCCGTCGGCGGGGCGCTCATGATGATCGGGCTCGAGATGATGCGGCTGCTCGAGGATGTCGTGTCGAGCGGGATGGCGACGGGGGACTTCGGGTCGCGCCTGGAGCCGGACCGGGCCGTGGTGCTGATCGGCCAACAGATCTACGGCGCCCTCTCCATTCGGGCCGGCGAACCGGACCCGGTTCCCGTCGGCCAGGCCACCAGTGAGATCTGCACCTTCGTGCTGCAGGGATTGGGCGGCGGTTGAGATGAAGTTCGACCTGTGGCTGCCCACGGCCAACCCAATGACCACGCCAGAATTACTGGAAGCGGTCGGGCGAGCGTCCGAGGCGCGCGGCATCTCGACGCTGTGGGTTGGCGAGCATGTCGTGCTCTTCGAGCAGTACGCCAGTCGGTACCCCTATGCGGCGGACGGGAAGGTCCCCGCACCGTCCGGTTCGGGCCTGCTCGAACCGATGGTGACCCTCTCCTACCTGGCGGCCTGTACGGAGACGGTGCGACTGGGCACGGCGATGTTGCTGCTCCCCCAACGCAATCCGGTCTACACCGCCAAAGAGGTCTCCACCCTGGACTGGCTCTCTACGGGTCGGGTTGACCTGGGGATCGGCGTCGGTTGGCTCAAAGAAGAATTCGACGCTCTCAAGGTGCCGTGGGAGAACCGCGGTGCGCGCACCGATGAGTACATCGAGGTCCTGCGTACGCTCTGGTGCGACGAAAAGTCCTCCTACAAGGGCGAGATCTACACCCTGGACGAATGTGAGATGTTCCCCAAGCCGATTCAGCGACCCCATCCTCCCGTCCACATCGGCGGGGAGTCCGACGCGGCCCTCCGGCGGGCCGCCCGGGTCGGCCGCGGTTGGCACACCTTCAACCGGACTCCCGCCGAACTGGCCGAGGGATTGGCCAAGCTCGACGTGTTTCTGAAGCACGCCGGCCGGACCAGGGCCGACCTCCGCATCACCGTCTGCCCTTATTTCCAGCAGCTCACGCCGGACATCGTGGCCGAATACGCCGAAGCCGGAGCCGACGCGGTGTCCGCCCTGTTCTTCTGCTTCAGTGCGGACGATGTCGATCAGACGTTCGAGGGCCTGGACGCTTGCCGGGAGGCGGCGGCCCGCAGCTGACGTGGGAGGGCGTGATGGCACGGCGTGGCGCTTGGCCAACGACCGCTCTCGCTGCCGTCTTCGCAAGAGCGGGCGCCGTTGTCGAGACGGCGCAGCGCTCGAATCGATGTGCCGGATCAACCAACGTCGTCGGCGACCCACTCCGAAAGCTCGATGGTGACATCGCCGGGACCGCTCAAGAACACCAGGCGCCGATCGTGGAAACTCATGACCTCGTTCTTTGGCCCGATGCCTTCGGCCGCCAGGCGGGCGAGCGTGGCATCGAGGTCCTCGACCGCGAAACAGACGTGGTTGAGACCGAGGCGGGCCAAGTTGGCTTCGTCGGGATTGTCCATCAAGGTCGGGCGATGAAACCGGAGAAGCTGGACTTCTTGGTGCGTGGCCACGCCCGAGAGCGTCAAGGTCACGTGATCAGCCTCCCAATCGGGAATGCCCATGTATCGCGACATCTCTTCGCCCGAGACCACGGTGACAGCCGTTTTCTCGAACCCGAGCAGGCCGAAGAAACGTTCGGCGTCGTCCAGGTGGGCCACGGCAATCGTGACGTGGTCGAATCCGCTGTGAGGTTTCAACGTTTTCTCTCGCCCATGTTGCGTTGTTCCATCTCCATCGGAGAACCATACGTCGCAGCGAGGTGTCTCATCGGTGGTTTTGGGCTGGTCGGAGGACCGGGCGCAGGCCGTCGGTACACTCCTGCCAGTGACTTCTCCCGATTGTGCCTTCGGTGTCTTCACCGAACACGGACCGTGGGTCATCGACCCGGACGCCCTGGCCTGGAAGGCCGGCTTGGCCCGGATCCGGGCCGACACCATCGCCTCGGTCCCTGAGCTCATCCGTGCCCGGAAGTTCCCACCCGGGGCCCGGGTGGGAACGACGGTTCGCCACCTGGGGGGAGCCTTGGGGCTGTGGTTCCTCAGGGAACGCCGGAAGGCTGAGCCGATCAGGACGGCGGGGATCTCACGCCGGCTGAGGGTGGCTGCGGAGAACCTCGGACCGACCTATATCAAGCTCGGCCAAATCGTCTCCTCCGGCGAAGGTATCTTCCCCTCCGAGCTGGTCTCCGAATTCAAACGATGCCGAGATCAGGTCAGACCCGAGCCGTGGGCCGTCGTTCACCAGGTGATCGAAGAAGAGTTGGGCCGACCGCCCGAAAGCGTGTTCGCCACTATCGATCCGGAGCCGCTCGCCGCCGCCTCCATCGCCCAGGTGCACGCCGCCACGCTGGTCGATGGGACCGAGGTCGTGATCAAGGTGCAGCGCCCGACCGTCGCTCGGCTCGTCCGGCGCGACCTGGCCGTGATGTCGTGGTTGGCCCCCCACTTGGTGGGCCGCCTCCCGGTCGCCGCGCTGGCCAATCCCCCGGCGTTGGTTGAGCTCTTTGCCGAAACCATTGTGGAGGAGCTCGACTTTCGCCTCGAGGCGGAGAACATGCTCGACATCGCCGCCACCTTCGCCAAGCTCGGACAGCGCGACTACGTCATCCCCCGCCCCCACCCCACGCTGGTCACCCGTCGCATGTTGGTGATGGAGCGGATGAATGGCTTCAATTTCTCCGACGTGCGAGGCATGCACCAGGCCGGCATCGACACCGAAGCGGTGGTGCGGACCGGGATGATCGGCTTTCTCGAAGGGTGCATGATGCACGGGATCTTTCATGGCGACCTCCACGGCGGGAACCTCCTCGTCATGTCGTCGGGCCAGGTGGCCCTGCTGGATTTCGGGATCACCGCCCGCCTGACCGAACCGAAACGGCTGGCCCTCCTCTCCCTCATTGTGGGGGCATCCAACGGCCACATCCCCTCGCAGGTGGCCGCTTTGCGTGATTTGGGTGCCTTGCCCGAGAACACCGACATCGATTCGGTGATTGAACAGCTCGGCCTTGATCGCCCACCGGTGGATCCGACGACGCTCACGCCCGACGAGCTGGTGGGCGAGCTGCAACGTTCCATCAAGACTCTGCTGGCCCTCGGCGCCCGCATGCCCAAGGAGCTGATGCTGTTCGTCAAGAACATGGTCTTCCTGGACGGCGCCATCGCCACGTTGGCACCGGACCTCGACCTCTTCGCCGAGATCGAAGGCATCGCCCTGCTGTTCGCCGAGAAGCACGGTGAACGGATCATGGCGCAGCTGGGGCTGACGCATCAGGAAGGCTGGGAACCCGACATGGCCGGACTCAAGGCCGGCTTCGGATTGGACGACACGACGGAACACTTCACCCACCGTGACATTCAGGCACGCCGAGCCGAGGTACGAGAGAAGTTTGAGCGTCGCGGCAGCGTTCGGCGAGCACGGCGGAAGAGGGAGTTCAAGCCGCCCCGTTGATGCAACCCGGGCGTTCCGCCGCCCAATTCGGTGATCACGCGATCACGTCGCCGTGGCGCGGAGCACGCGTCGTCCGGCTCGCGCTCCCCGCCAGCTGGGACAGCCCGGCTGCTCTAGGGCAGCACGGCAAGGGCCTCTTGATCGAGGCTCAGGTCGGCTGCGGCCAGGTTCTCTTCCAAGTGCCGAAGGGACGATGTGCCCGGAATGAGGAGCACGGTAGGTGACTGATGCAACAACCAGGCCAGCGCCACCTGAGCCGGCGTCACCTGAAGGCGGCGAGCGGTCTCTTGGACTGCTGGCGCATGGAGCACCGGGTTCGCCGGATTGAAGGCCGAACCAAGGGGGAAGAACGGCACGTAGGGCACCCCGTCGGCATGGCAGGCGTCGAAGACGTCTTGATCCGATCGATCGATCAGGTTGAAGGCATTCTGGACACAGGCCACTTCGGTCTGCCGTTGGGCGCCGTGGAATTCATCGAGCGTCACGTTGCTCAATCCAATGCCGCCGATGAGACCCACGCGGCGCATCTCCATCATTGCCTCGACCTGCTCGCCGAAGGGCACTTCGGACTCGGGATGGCGCCGTAGATTGACCACCGGAATCTGTTCCACCCGCAGCGTGGCCAGGTTGGCCTCGACTCCGGCCCGCAATTCGGCCGGACGCTGGGCGGGCAGCCAGTGGCCTTCTTCATTGCGGGCCGCTCCGACCTTTGAGACCAGCACGAGGTCGGCCGGATATGGGTGGAGCGCCTCATGGATGAGTTGGTTGGCCACGTTGGGACCGTAAAACTGTGCCGTGTCGATGTGGTTGACGCCCGCGTCCACCGCTCGGCGAAGCACCGCCAGTGCCTCGTCATGGTCCCCCGGCGGCCCCAACACGCCGGGACCGGGAAGCTGCATGGCGCCAAACCCCATGCGGTGAACCGGACGGTGGGACAGGAGGACGGTCTCGCCGGGCACAGTGCCCATATTGGCCTACATGTGCCCCAGGGCGCTTGGGTCCCGGACAGCCGGGATGACGCGTCTCACGATGCGAGGTGGCCCACTCGGAATGAACTGGGCGGGACCACCACCGCCAGTTCCCGGACGACTACCGTCGGTGCGACCGAAGCGCCCGCTCACGGTGGGATGGCCCGCCGTCCGAAAGGATCAGCCTCCATGTCTCGTCTTCCCATCCGGCCGCTCCTGTTGCTGCTGTCGGCGTCGGCCCTCGGGCTGGCCGCCTGCAGTAGTCCGCCCGGGACCCACTCGACCACGACGACCACCACCTCGGCGCCGACGACGACGGTACCCTCAGCGGCACCGACGACGGCCACCACCGCAACCCCGGGAGCGAGCGACACGGCCATCGCCGCCATTCCGCGCGCCCTCCGCTCCCCGGCCGGCACCCTGAAATCCGCACCCACTGTCACGGTGCCCTCCGGTACTCCCCCCAAGCAACTCGAGAGCGCAGACCTCATTGTCGGCAAGGGTGCGGCGGCCGAGGTGGGTGACACCGTCACCGTCCAGTACGTTGAGGCCAGCCACTCCTCGGGCAAGGTGATTCAGTCGTCGTGGACGAGCCAGCCGTTCCAGTTCACGCTGGGAGAGAACCAGGTCATCAAGGGATGGGACATGGGCTTGGTCGGCATGCGCGTCGGCGGGCGTCGTGAGCTGATCATCCCGCCCAGCCTGGGCTACGGCGCCAGCTCACAGGGTCCGAGCATCGCGGCCAACGACACCCTGATCTTCGTGGTCGATCTCCAGAAGGTCGGCTGATCCGAGTACACCCTCGATCTCTCCACACCGGCCTCCATCGTCGGTGTCAACCCTGTCGCCGCAGACCCGATGAGGACGTCCCCCACATGCCTTCTCCATTGCGCCGGGGGTTCTGCGGACCCTGCCCCGTTCGCGACCACATCGTCGTGTAGAACAGACGACGTGGTTCGACAGTGAGCCAAGGTCCTGTTTCACACCGGGGCAGGGCTGTCTATGTCGCCGAGTCACCCCGCCCATCGCCATCCCGGGGTCGCCGTGGCGGCGGGCGCTTCGGAACCCGGCGCGCTCGCGGCATCCTTGCCGTCGTAGTCGCAGGATTGGCGGTGGTCGTCGGTGTGGTCGTGTGGCCAACCCACAGCCCAGTGCCCTCCAGCCCGGCGCCCCAGACGGCCTGCACCGTCGCGTCGACGGCGCCCGGCGGCAGCTACTCCATCACGCCTACGCAGGCGCAGAATGCCGCCATCATCGCCGCCGTGGCGCTGCGAAAGGGGCTGCCGGACCACGCGGTGACCGTCGCACTGGCGACATCGCTTCAAGAATCGCAGCTCTTGAACCTCCCCTACGGAGACCAGGACTCGTTGGGCCTCTTCCAACAGCGGCCCTCTCAGGGCTGGGGGAGCAGCACGCAGGTCATGGACCCCAACTACGCGGCCTCGGCCTTTTATGACCACCTTGCTCAACTGAGTGGTTGGCAGACCATGCCCGTGACCGAGGCGGCTCAACTCGTCCAACACAGCGCGACGCCTGACGCCTACGCCACCTGGGACACCGAGGCGCGCTCGCTGGCCCGGGCCCTCACCGGCGAGGTCCCCACCGGGCTCACGTGCCATCTCAACGGCTTCAACGGTTCCGCCCCACCATCGTCGGCGCTTTTGCAGGCGGCTGTAACCGAGATGGGCTCTCAACTGATCGGAGTGCCCGTGTCCACCAAAGTTGGGTGGCAGGTTGCCAGTTGGGCCGTGGCCCATGCCGACAACTACCATCTCAACACTGTCTCCTTCGGTGGCTGGAGGTGGACGGTAGCGTCCGGAACGTGGGCTTCGGTCAGCGGGTCCGGAAGCGGGACGGCCCAGAACACGGTGGTCGTTACCTAGTATCAACCTCGAACGAGCCGTGTGTTTGTGGCAAGAGACTCTGCCCAATCACTTCTGTTGATCCACTCGAGGGATGCCCCATACGGTCAGGTTTGGGCGCGTGCCACTTCGGCACCTTAAAGGCGTCGTGAGGGCTCTCCCGTCGGGCGCACGTTTAGGCTGGCCGATGACAGGATTGCTGGGGTGGCGAGTATCGAAGGGCGCGTCCGGGACACGTTGTTTCTACCTGAACCTGTTTCCACTGCCGTGCAGGGACGTCCGAGTTACATTCGATCCACATTCAGTAGCGGAGATCGCTCCCCACATCACGTTGGTCTACGAGAACGAGATCACGAGCGCCGCATACCTCAAGGAACGCCTTACAGAAATCAGCGGCGCAATCAACCCCTTTCGACTCCGACTGTCAGAGCCACGAACTTGGGCGTCGGGACCGGAAGAGGGATTTATCTGTCCGTTGAGGACGTGGGGCGAGCCATTAGTGCATTGCGTGGTCGCTTGACGGCCAGCCTTACGTGGTCACCACCACCCGCCAATCGGGTTTCAACCGCACGTCACCCTGGTTCACCCTGGCCGGACGAGCCCGGCCCCATGTCGGGGGGTTTCGAACATAGTGAATCGTGGGTTCCTGCCGATCGACGCTTTCATTATTGGCTCTGTCTCGGTGATACAAAAAGGAGGAAGAGGCTGGAGACAGCTTCATTCCATTGAGTTCGGCGACACGAGCGCCTGACCGAAATAGTGAATCCGTCCACTTGTGGGGATGGCCGTGGCTCGTGCTCTGAGGATCTCCACGCGACTGGCTGGGGGGTGGCGCATCGGCGTCCAATCCACGCTCCAAGTGTTGACCCGCACATTTCGGGTCATGCTCGTCGGCTGCTGAATGCCAGAGGTACTTCGACAAGTGCCAAGTCGGTGAGACACAAACGTCGATCCCGTGTCCCGCGACTTCTGGATTCCCGAGAACCGCCCGAGAAGCCCTGACGCAATCCCGTTTTCAACGATTGGACGCCGGAAGCGACCCGGTCGAAGAGGAGGACGGGGTGGCGGTCGACGAGTCGACCACTGCCGGTGTCCCGTAAATCGATACATCCACCACAGTGCCAGGCGTCACCTGCTCAGCGTTTGGTCCCTCCGTGACAGTTTTTCCGACCACGACAGTTTTCTGTTCAAGAAGAGCCGATGTCGTTGGATCAAAGATCAGCATGTCTTGCCATCCATGCAAGGTGTATGCCACAGCGGTACCTCGACGTCCGATTCCGTCCGTGACGGTGCCCAGCAAATGTACCCCCCGGAGGCGCGAGGCGACCTGATAGAGCGCAGATCGCAGGGCCGGAGACGCGTAGGGCTGACCGAGAAGACTCCCGATGATGCCGATCTCAAATTGGACCGACTCAGGGGGGAACACCGCACTCGAGTGTGGCAGGAGGCCTTCGATGTCAACCTGGCCATGGGCCAAGAGCGGCCCCAAGGCTGATGGGTTGGTGGGAAGTGCCGACAGGGTGGAGGGGGGACCGCCCGGTCCGAACGTCGTGTTGTTGTTCAGGGCAGCGCCCGGGTTAGGTGAACCTGCGGCAAGCCACTTGGCCTTGTCCGCTTGGTTCATGAACGATGGTGGACCTGGACTCTCGGTTTGGGACATGCGACCCGAACCGTCGGCTGCCGTCCATGTCTGCACAACTATGGGTTGCAGCAACATGTAGATGTCGTGAGGACTGACCGGGACGCCGCCCGCGCTACGGGGCGACGGCACTATTTCTGCGCGTGTGATGTTCTTGGTATAGACGAACTGGCCGGGGCCCAGCCGGGGAAACGGGGGCTGTTCATGTGCGATCTCGGCCGTGCGCTCAAGGGCGACGGCGCCGGCAGCGTCAGGCTTTCCCGGCGAAGTGATGTTGATGAATAGGAGGACCACCACCAGGAGGGAGGCGACCAGCCCCACGGCGACCAGGCGTGGCAGCCGACCTTTGAGTGCGTGCCTTGGCCGCACGGCATCGTTTGACGTCGGCCGATCACCTTCGTCTTCGGAAGTCACCGAGCTGCCTGGGTCGATCGCCGTCAGCCGGCTCAGGAGGGCGCTGGCTTCGGGTGTGCGCTCTGAACCGGTTAACGATTCGTCGGCGACAGGATTTCGGAGGGAAAGCTCATGGTGCAACGCTTGGTTCGGCCAGCTGGTTTTCATGAGATCTCCCTTGATGTCCGTGGTGCCGTCTCGGCGAGCGGAGACCACGTCGGTCGTTGTCCTGGGTCGACTGCTCGGTGAGCAGAGCCGATACGTTTCGCATCCTTCGACGAGTCTGGTTTTGCTTCTCTTTCGCCGTCCTCGGTGGCCTGCAGGAGTTGTCGAAGATGGCGCCGGGCCCGGTGGAGCCTGACCTTGAACGCCGAAACCGAGCACCCCAGCACGACTGCCCCCTCGGACGCATCCAAACCTTCCCAAGCCGTGATGCGCAATACCTCGCGCTCGGACTCGGTCAGATGAGCGAACGCGGCGTTGAAGGGCTCTTGCCACCCTGCAGACTCGGCATGGTCGGGAGAACTGGGCGTGGGCAGGAGTGAAGCCGAACGACGGCCAAGATGCTCGATCCGCTCGATCCGGCGTCTGTGGTGGGAGACGGCACCTCGAGCAAGTCCATACAGCCAGAGGAGAGCGTCATCGGGCTTCCGATCCAGGTTGGTCCAAGCGGACAAGAATGTGTCGGCGACGGCGTCATCAGATACCTCTGGTCTCAGCCGTCGCCGAGCGTAGGCAAGTACCTTCGGGTAGTGCAGGTTGAAGAGTTCGGTGAACTGCTTTTCGCGTTCGGTGCCGGAGTCGATTTCTTCCACTGTGTTGTATAAGCCCGCCAAGGGCCTCTGAGTTACATCCAAGCATCAACATCTCAACGACGGACTTCCCTGACCCTAGACCTCTCAATCTGTCGGGCGCTTCAATCTGTCGGGCGCTGATATTGCTCTTCCCCTGAATACGGCGGAACTCCCCGACCGCCGAATCAACGGCCTGCCATTTCGTCCGGCGTGGCCACGTCTGGGGGTCAATCTGAAGCTTGAAGGCCTTCACTTTCTAGAGGCGGCAACTGGCCCACTGGACGGCAGGAATGAATGCCAGGTGCCTGTCCATTGGTACGTCACTGGGAACAATCACCGGCCCGCCGGTAGCTCGCCCCCGAAGAATCCTTCCCATTTGACACACGATGGGGCAGGCTCAAAAGGTGGCAATGAACCCCCAGAGTCAGTATGCCACTGACCGCAACCTGGCCTCCCGTCAGCGGCTGTGGTCGACAAGCCGTCGAGTACCGGAGTTTGATCTCTTCGCTTGGGTGCTCGACCTCGCCCGAATCGGGCAGGGCGTGAGCGAGAGCCAGAACCAGACCATCCTCGATGTCGGCTGTGGCAACGGAGCATATGAACGCGCACTCGCCGAGAGAGGACATCGAGGTCTGCGGGTGGCTGTGGACCTCTCCGCCGGGATGTTGCCGCTCGTCACCGAGGCGGTAGTCGTCCGAGCCGACGTCCAGGCCCTTCCATTTCCGCGGGATCGGTTCGACCTCGTGTTGGCGCCCCACATGCTCTACCACGTGCCAGACATCGAACGTTCAGCCGGGGAGATCCGGCGTGTCCTGCACCGAAAGGGTCTCTTCGTCGCGGTCACGAACAGCGTCTCGAACCTCCAAGAACTCAGAGCCCTCGTGGAAGCGGCCGTGGGTACGGATTGGAGGATGCTCCGCCCGTCGGACCAGCGCTTCAGCATGGAGGGTGGAGCGGCGCTGCTCTCGTCCGCCTTCGAGTCCGTTGTCCGTGTGGACTGCCCCCCGAGTGATCTTGTTGTGACGGACGTCGATGCATTGGCCGAATATGTGGCCAGCGTGGCCGACCACTACGAGGATCAAGTTGACGTTCCTTGGGCGGAGGTGGTGGGTCGTGTCCACGATCTGGCCAGTGCGGCGTTGTCAACAGATGGTGAACTGAAATTCAGCACCGGGGCGGGCGCCTTCGTGTGTCGCTGAAAGTGCGATTGCTGGATTGGGGCGAGGCCTGGGCCCCCCGGAAGCCTGCCCGTTCAGCCCCTCCCCCGTGGCCCGGCGGAATGACCACGTCAACGCAATCCCTGTGAGAATCAGAGTCTCGTGGGCAAGGAGCAGGACGGGTGGCGGAGAGCGGAGAGACCCGTCTTCACAGTCTTCGCTGCCGGTTCGGACACAATGTCGATATGGATGATGCGCCTCCCGAGCACCCGTGGCTACATGAGCAGTTGGCAATCCAGGAGTCGGCAATTGAGGGCAAGGGCCTCTTCGCCAACGAGGACCTCCCGGCCGACTTGGTCGTCATTCGCTTGGCCGGTCGGCTGGTCTCCTCGTCGGAGCTGGCGAGCCTGATCGGCGAGGCCAAGGCTGATCCCTCGGCCCCATATGTCGACACGCTGACGATCTACGAGGACGTGCATCTCGTCCTGCCGCCCGCAACGAAGGTCCATTTCGGAAATCACAGTTGTGATCCCAACCTGTGGCACGTAGGCCCCTATGACCTCGCTACGCGAAAGCCTGTTGCCGCCGGCGAAGAGCTGACAATTGATTACGGCACCCAATCCGGAGCGTCCGGGTTCTCGATGACGTGCGACTGCGGCTCCCCTCAGTGTCGGGGGGTCATTTCGAGCAATGATTGGCGCCTGCCGTATCTTCAGGCGCGATACCGAAACCATTGGGTACCAGCGTTGGAGGAGCTCATCTCGGGTGCGTGAGAGGCCCGCAACCGGCCCTCACAGGACGGTTCCGGCGTCGCGGCCACTGTTAGCATCGGCGATCCCCCGTTCCACGACCACGACCGCTACCGCTGGAGGAACACGAGTGGCCGATTATGCCGAATTGCCCCCGACTTCAGAGATGATCGGGTGGATCGATGAGGTGGTCGCGCAGGGGGTTCGTCGTCCGGGCTACCCCGCGGATCGGTGGGCCGAGGAGTTCATCTTCGACAAGTTCGAGCACCTGGGCCTCCAGTCGGTGCGCTTCGAATCGGTGGAGGCCGCTCTGTGGAAGGACAGTCACGCTGAGCTCTCGGTCGTGGCCGGGCAACGGACCACCGAGTTCGAGTGTTTTCCAGTCCCGATGTCCGAACCGACCGTTGTCGAGGGTCCGCTCGCGCGGTGGGACCCGGCAGATCCTGCTGGCGTCGCAGGCAAGGTTGCGCTCTACGAGCTTCGGTTCGGCTCCCTGCCTGACGAGTTTCCCGTCTCCTCCCGCAGGGCGGCCGCGGCCAGCGCGTCCACGTCGCCTCAAGCCCTAGCTGCATCGGGATGGGCGTTCGACCCTGACCAGACCTTCGCCGACGGCACGCACCGCCTTCCCTTCGCCGCGGAACTGCAGGACACGATGGAGCCCGCCATCGCGGCCGGAGCCATCGGGTTCATCGGGGTGTTGCGCGGGTATCCGAGCGGCGGTTGCGAGTACTACGTCCCCTACGACGGCAAGCCTCGATCGATACCCGGCGTCTACGTCTCGGAGCGCACCGGAGATCGTCTCCTTGAGCTGCTCGAGAACGACTCCGCCCGGGCCAACATCGAGGTCGTAGCCGAGCGGGGGTCGACGACAACGCGAAATGTGGTGGGTGAGCTACCCGGAACGGACGACGAGTGGGTCATCATCGGTACCCATCACGACGCACCCTGGGCCTCGGCCGTCGAGGACGGCACCGGCATCGCGATGGTGCTGGCGCAGGCAACCGCGTGGGCGGCGGTGCCCGAGAGCGACCGCCCGCACCGCCTCATCTTCCTGGCCACCGGGGCCCACATGGCTGCCGCCGCCGGGACGCGCGCCTTCATCGAACGCCACCGTCAGATGCTGGGCCGGACGGTTCTCGAGGTCCACCTCGAGCATGCCGCACTCGACAGCCCTCCCGAGGGACAACCACTCGATGCGCCGAGCACCCGCGTGACCCCTCGATGGTGGTTCACGACCGTGATCCCCGTGCTTGAACGGATCGTCTGGGACGCCATCGTCGAACACCACCTCGATCGATCCCTCGTCCTGACCCCGGACGCACTGGGTTCATTCCCGACCACCGATGGCGGGCCGTTCCACCTGGAGGGTGTCCCCCTCGTCAACTACCTGACCGCACCCTGGTATCTCTTCGATCCCGCCGACACCGCAGACAAGGTGGACCGGGCCTCCTTGCTCAAGGTGAGTCGTGCCGCCTACGACATCGTGCGAGCGACGGCCAAGGTGTCGGCGGCGCAAATGCGTGCCTAAGGCTTGGCACGCCGGCCCTGGAGGCGGCGCATCCGGGCCGACTGGCGGGAGGCACGCGGAGCTATGGCCGAGGTGCGTCCTTCCGCCGAAGTCCGTTGAGGAACGGCGAAGTGCTCCCCAGTCGGTCGGTTGGCCCAGCTGAGGCTCAGAGGTGCGAGAACGGCTCCGCGTAGGTGAAGAGCCCACGAACGGCCGGGTCATACGTGCGGCTCGGGCGCACCAGGAAGTTCGGGGCCCACCCAGGGTCCGGCGGCTCGATACCGAAGGTGGCCGCGAGCTCGAAGCCGAAGCGATGGTAGTAAGCCGGTTCGCCGAGGAGCACGATCATGGGTTCGTCCGACGATTCCACGATGCCGATGATCGCCTCCATGAGCACGGTGCCGACGCCTTGCCGTTGGTGTGACGGGAGCACGCCGAGAGGTCCCAATCCCAGAACGGGTGACTCGTCAGGACCGACCGTCGCCCTGGTGGCCATGACGTGACCCACCACCAGCTGACCGTTGTCGGCCACCAGGGAGAGCTGGGGCAAGAACGCCGATGAGGCCCGGAGCTCGTCGGCTAGGGCAACTTCGGGTGGGCGGATGCCGGCATGCCCGTGACGGGCGAACGCCTCGGTGTGCACGCGCCGGACGGCATCGAAGTCATCCGCAGTCTCCTGCCGCACCTCAATCAACGATGCACCTCCATCAATCCATGGCCTCCATCAATCCATGGCCTCCATCAATCCATGCACCTCCATCACCCCATAGGTATTACCACCCGGCATACCGAGGTCGATGACAAGCTGGGGGTGATGGAGGTCATCCGGCGGTTGGAGACGGGAGATTGGGACCGGTGGCTGCCGCTGTGGCGGGGCTATCTGGACTTCTATCGAGCCGAGCTCTCCGAGGCGACGACCCGAGCCACCTTTGACCGCCTGACCGGGGCTGATGGCGCGATGTTCGGGCTCATCGCCGTGGCCGAGGACAGCGGCGGGTCCGGCCTGGCCCACTGCATCGTGCATCCCACCACCTGGTCCCGGCGGCCGTACTGCTACCTGGAGGATCTCTTCGTCGCACCGGCCTCCCGGGGGTCCGACCTCGGGCGCAACCTGCTGGAGGCGGCCAAGAAGGAATCGGAGGAGCGGGGCGCCGGTCGCCTCTACTGGCATACCCAGCAGTACAACGGCCGGGCCCGGTCCCTGTACGACCAGGTGGGCCGGGTCACCTCGTTCATCGTCTACGAGATGTGAGATGACACACCCAATCCCTACACTGCCGACCATGCTCATCGTCACCAGACGCGTCAGCGTCACCGGTCTGCCGCTGGCGGCCGGGTAGGGTCCGGTCGTCATGGTGGCTTCCCGCCGTCGCGCCGCGACCTCCACGTCCAACTTCGGGGTCGGGCGGCGCGAGTCCCACGTCGCCGATGCCTTCTACGCCCGCTTCGAGGCACCTGAACTCAGCGCCGACGAGGAGGTGCGGCCGCCGGCCCCGATGGCGGAATCCTGCATCTGTGGGGACGCCCGGCAGATGTCCGAGGTGGCGGACAATTCGGTCGCCCTGGTGGTGACCTCACCTCCCTATTTCGCCGGCAAGCAGTACGAGGAGGAACTGGACCGCGAAGGTGTGCCCGGGTCCTACCTCGAGTACCTCCAGTTGCTCAGGGAGGTGTTCGCCGAGTGCAAGCGGGTGCTCGAGCCGGGCGGAAGGATCGCGGTCAACGTGGCCAACCTCGGCCGCAAGCCGTATCGAAGCCTGGCGGCCGATGTCATGACCATCCTGCAGGACGATCTGCGGTTGTTGCCACGGGGCGAGATCGTGTGGCAAAAGGGTGAGGGCGCCAGCGGCTCGTGCGCCTGGGGGTCCTTCCGCTCGCCGACCAATCCCGTATTGCGCGACGTCACCGAACGGGTGATCGTGGCCAGCAAGGGCCGCTTCGGCCGAGCCAAGAGCCCCAAGGAGCGGCGGGGCGCCGGGTTGCCGTTTGCCAGCAGCATTCGGGCCGACGACTTCATGGCGTTGACCCTCGACGTCTGGGACATCCCGCCCGAGAGCGCCAACCGGGTCCAGCACCCGGCCCCCTTTCCCGTGGAACTACCCCATCGGCTGATCGAGCTCTACACCTTCACCGGGGATCTCGTCCTCGACCCTTTCCTCGGCTCGGGCACGACGGTGGTGGCGGCCCGTCGGGCCGGACGATTGGGCCTGGGCTACGACCTGGACCCGGCCTACGTTGAGCTGGCCCGGGCCCGGCTGGCCGAGGAGGACGACGTGCTTCGTGGGGCGAGCGAGGTTGGTGGCGGTGGGGCCGGTGGCGGTGGCGGTGGGACCGACCACGGCGCATCGGTGGCCACGCTGGCCAAGGAGGCCTTGGCGTCGGCCGGGTTCGTCGATGTGCGGGCCAACCGGCGGTTGCGCGGCCTCGGCCTGGTCCTCAGTTTCACGGCGAAAGACGCCGCCGGCTCGACGTGGCACTTCGATGTCGCCGGTTCGAACTCCGCCTACCGGGGGGGCATGTCCAAGACGGACACGGTGTGGCGGACCCTCGGTCGGGCTCACGTCATGGCGAGCAATGACGTGAAGCCCCTGGTGATCCTCACGCCTCAGTTGCCTCGGCTCGGAAGCGAAGGGGACAAGGCACTGCGGGCCACAGGCCCGACGGGCTTCTTCGACGCCATCGATCTCTTCTCTCCGGACGCCCATCGGCGGATGGCGGTGTATGCCAAGGGAGGACAGTCCCGCCCGCTGGTCGGATTCTGGACGGCCAAGGAACTGGCTCCCGACTCGAGGTGAGCACGCTCGTCGCCTGTGCCGTCGTGCGTGACGATCCCCCTCGTGTGTTCGTGGCCGAGGACCTGGACACGCTCAACTGGGTGCTGGCCTGCCAGCTGGTGGCCAAGACGCCAGGGCGGGACCTGCCGGTGGGTGAACGTGACGCACTGCGGGTCGCTCTGACCGAGCAGCGCTGGGGCGACGCGGTCTTCGCCTTCATCGACCGCACGGGTATGGCCGTCGATGTCTACGAGAGCACGGACCTCTACGCGCCGATCGATGTCGAGGTAGGACCATTGGAGCTGCAGCTCACGCCCCTCTTCACCGAGTAGGCGACCGGCGACGGCGAGCCGACGTGGAAGGATGCTGGCGTGCCCAACTTGCGCACCATGGTGACCGAACTCGGCACGGGTTTGGGCATGCTCGGCGACACCGACGTCGACCTGGCCTTGCGCACCCGTTCGTCGGTGATGCGCAGTCTGTCGCCCGAAGATTGGGACGAGCTCGATACGGCGCGGGCGGGCGGCGCCTTCGACGCCGAGTTCCACGCCGCCTGGGAGAACGGGCGCGCTTTTCTGTCCGCCACCGAGGGCCTACGGGGTCGCCTCCCCGAAGTCATCGAATGGAAGGGCGTCGTGCGCGCCACAGGCGACGAAGTCGCCCCGGTGGACCTGAGGATCGACCACGTCTATCTGGTCAGCTGCAAGTACCTCTCGAATATCTTGTTCAACGCGTCACCCATGCACGTCTTCGACGACCTGCTGGTCGGCGGCCAGAGTCGACGGGGCCGAGGGTTGGGAGGCGATTGGTTCGCTGAAACCGCTCCGGCGCAGTACCAGAAGCTGTACGACGTCGTGCGGGCTGCGGTGCAAGATCATGACGTGATGGGGGCGGGAATACCGGGCAGACCGGGCAACCCGGCGCGCCGGTTGATCGGTCGTGGCCGGGCGGCGCCCCCGCTGCCCGGATTCGGTCGGACCGAAGACGATGGGCCGGCCGCGGTTCCGGTGGACACCGGTCCCGCGCTGGCCGCTGTGGACGAGCTCCCGGCGCGGGCCGAGGATCTGACCCCGGCCCACCGGGCGGCCTTGGCCGCACGATTGAAAAGCGGGTGGCCCGCAGCGGCCAAGGAGGCGTACGGGGAGCTCTCCGATGCTGTGGCTTCGGCGTCGGTCACCCGATGGCGAGCGGCGTTGGCCCACCGTGCCGGAGCCGGCGCCTCCATGTTGTGGCGTCTGCTGCGGATGGGGAGTGCGCCGTATTTCGTGTTGGGCTCGAGTGCGACCCGCTCGTTGCGCCTGCGCGTGGCCACGCCTTGGGATTGGCGTCAACTCTTCGCGTTGGATCAGTTCGACCTTTTCGCCCAGGAAGGCGGCCAACCGCGGGTGGGCTGGTCGGCTCTCGTGCGAGAGCGGTCCAGCGGTCGGGTCCACGAGGTGACCGGACACGTCGAGATCCGTTGGAGCCACGGCCGGTTCAGCGGCCCCCCGGAAGCCAAGGGGTATCTCGATACGGCCCATCACCTCGTCCCGGGATACTTCCAACTCCGGTGAGCCGATTCGAACTCTCCACCTTCGAACCTCCCTTACGGGTGCCCCAGCTCCGGTCGGGCCCCATCGTGTTGCGGCCCTTTGTATTGACCGACCTCCCGTTGGTCCGCGAGTCGGCCGCGGATCCGTACATCCCCACCATCACGTCCGTGCCACCCGCCTACAGCGACGACGAGGGTCGTGCCTTCATTGAGCGTCAGTTCGAACGAAGCGAGGGTGGACACGGCTTTCCCTTCGTCATCGCCGCGGCCGCAGATCCCGAACGCGGGATCGGGGCCCTGGGCCTGTGGCTGCGCGAGATCGAAAGCGGACGGGCCTCCATCGGCTACTGGTTGACTCCGTCGGCCCGCGGGGAGCGTCTCGCTGGATGGGCGCTTCGGGGAGTGGTGGCCTTCGCCTTCGAGACCCTGGCCATTCCCCGCCTGCATCTCTTCGTCGAGCCCTGGAACGTGGCCTCCCAGCGCACGGCCGAGGCGGCCGGATTCGTGCGAGAAGCCCTGTTGCGCGGCTGGGAACGGATTGACGATAGCCAGCGCGATGCCTTCTCCTATGCACTCCTTCGCCAGGAATGGTCGGCCGGAGCCTCGTGACATGACGGGCGCTGAGTCATGGCTTCTGAACACTTCGGGAGCCGGACCGGCCGCGGCGGCTGCGGCGGCCATCGCGCCATTCCTCCACACGATGGGGCGACTCTACGCGGCGGGCACCGTGACCACGGTGACCACCAAGACCAGGGTGAGCGCCGTGACCACCAAGGCCGTCCAGCATGGCCACAAGCAAGGCGGCGTCGCGGTCGTGTTGTCCGTCATCGGACTCGTCGCCATCATCTTGTTGATCGTCCTGCTCGGCTCGCTCTCGGCTCGACGGCGCACGCGCGACGCGCCACCGGGTCAACGCCTACGGGACAAGGGGCCGCGCCAAGGCGGCGGGGGGCTTTTCGGTTGAGCGAGCCCACACCCCAGGCCGACATCGGTTCGGATCGGTGGGCGGATCCGGCTGTCACCTACGACGCCGTGGCTGCCCGCTATGCCGGTCGCTTCCTCCATGAGCTGGACACCAAGCCGTTCGACCGGGACCTCCTGACCCGATTCGCCACCGTGCTCACCGCCAATCGTCGTGCCCACGGCACAGGGGTGATCTGCGACCTGGGCTGCGGCCCGGGACACGTGGGCGCCTTCCTGGCCGAGCGGGGCGCCAGAGTGGTCGGCATCGACCACTCCCGCGGCATGGTCACACAGGCTCGTATCCACTGTCCGACGATGCCCGTGGGACAGGGCGACATGGCTGCGCTGGGCCTGCTCAATGGAGCGCTGGCCGGTATCGTCTGCTTCTACGCCCTCATCCACATCCCTCGGGCCCTGGTGCCCGGCGTGCTGAGCGAACTTCACCGCGTGCTCACGGTTGGAGGCGCCCTCCTGGTGGCTGTTCATGGAGGAGAGGGCTCCTTGCACGCCACGCAGATGCTGGAGCAACCAGCCAACCTCGACGCCACGCTCTTCTCTCTCTCCGAATTGACCGGGTTGCTGGAGGCCGCCGGATTCGTCGTCGTCGAGGCGCACGAGCGGGATCCTTACGATCACGAGGTATCGACCAGACGCCTCTACCTGTGGGTGACCCGACCCGAGTCTGATCCAGTGGCCTCGCCTCTGCGAAACTGACCCCATGTTCCGGCGCGCGACCACTCGGAGGACCCGCTGGCTGATCGGACCGACGACCTGATGGCGGCCGCCTTCATCGACAACGATCGAGAGCGTATGGAGAAGTTGTCTGAGCATCTGACCCCCGACTTCGTCTACACCAGTCCCCACACCGTGGTGGAAGGCGCCGAAGGCCTCAGCGAAGCGTTTAGTTGCTTCCGCCAAGACGAACAGCTACCCGCCACCTTGCGCTGCACCAGTGCAGTGGAGGTCCACCATGCCCATTTCCGCTACTCGTGGGAACGAGCGGAGGGAGACGAGATCGCCATGGAGGGATGGAGTCTCGGATGGATGAACGCCTCCGGACTGGTCTCCGGGATCGTCTCCCTTGACGGGCTCGTTCCTGAAGGGTCCTCGTGAGCGCACCGGGCGGCCGCGGACCTGGAGACGGTCTCGCCGCCGCGTCGCCGGCGCTGGGCGCCCTTGACGAGGTCCTCCACGCCGCGCTGGCCCTCGCCCGAACCGAACCCTCCGTCCACGCCATAGCCCTGGTCGGCTCGTGCGCCCGTGGCACACCGGGACCCGACTCGGACGTCGATCTGGTGATCCTCAGCGCCGAGCCTGATGACCTCTGCCGGAGAGACGACTGGTTCGGGCATTTTGGGTCGGTGACGTTGGTGGGGCAGCGACAGTTCGGAGATGTGACCGAACGTCGCCTGCGACGCGGTGATGGCGTGGACATCGAGATCGGGCTGGCCCCCTTGAGCTGGGCCGAAACGGATCCGATGGACGCAGGAACCGCCCGGGTGGTGCGTGAGGGCTTCTCCATTGTGTTCGATCCCCGCGGCACCCTGGCCCGGTTGGAAGAAGTCGTTGAGCCGGTTGAGTCGGCTGGGTCGGCGACGGATGTGAGGGACAATAGGTGACCTCGAAATTGGGAGCGAACTCGCATGCAGGTTGACGTCGAAGTGGTTGACCAGGTGGGAACCATCACGCTCAATCGCCCCGACGCACGCAATGCGCTCTCCGGCGAGGTGACGCAACTCTTGGACGATGCCATCGTGCGGTTGGACTCCGATCCGGGCGTGGGCGCCATGATTTTGACGGGTGCCGACCCAGCCTTTTGCGCCGGCTTCGACCTCCGGGCGCTCTCAACCGAATTACGATCGGTCCAGCAGCAACGACAGCAGGTCCCGGTGAAGCACCTCGGCATGATGCCGGTGCACCAGACTCCGATCATCGGGGCCATCAATGGTGCGGCCGTGACCGGCGGATTGGAACTGGCTATGGGCTGCGACTTCCTGATTGCCTCGGACCGAGCTCGCTTCGCCGATACCCACGCCCGGGTCGGGGCCATGCCCGGTGGCGGAATGACCATCCGTCTCCCCCAGCTCATCGGCATCGATCGAGCCCGGCGAATGACCTTCACCGGCGACTTCATTGACGCGCACACGGCGTACGAGTGGGGCCTGGTGGTCGAGGTGGTGCCCCACGCCATCCTGCTGGACCGCGCCCGGGAAGTCGCCTCGACCATCGCCTCGATCCCGGCCGAGCACGTACGGGAGGTCAGGCGCATGTACGCGGAGATCGGGGATCTGGTCGGCACCGAGGCTTGGAGCACCGAATCACGCGAATCGCGGGAGTGGATGGCCCAACGCTTCGACCAGAACCGGCTGGCGGCCGAGCGAGCCGCCATCATCGCCCGTGGGCGGTCCCAGGGCGCCCACGGTCCGAGCGCGGCTACGGACAGTGGTACGGGCGCGGTCGATCCGACGTGAGGGTGTACGCCGGCATGGACCCTCGCCTGAGCCTGCCCGAGGTCATCGCCCACGCGAAGCGGGTCGAAGCACTCGGCTACGACGGGCTCCATGTCGCCGAGACGATCCACGACGCCCTGGCGCTCGCCCTGCTGGCCATCGAACATACCGAGCACCTCTTGGTGCGCACCAGTGTGGCGCTGGCTTTCACTCGCAGTCCCACGTTGACGGCCTATGCCGCCTGGGACCTCTCCAAGTTGAGCGGTGGTCGCTTCGAACTCGGTCTGGGTACGCAAATTCGCCAGAACATCGAGGATCGCTACGCCATGTCATTCAGCCAAGATCCTCTCGGCCAACTCCGTGACTATGTCGGTGCCGTCCGGGCCGTCTTCACCAGCTTCGCTTCCGGCTCGCCCCCCCACTACGAGAGTGCCCACTACCGCATCACGCGGCTGCAGCCCTATTTCAATCCCGGTCCCGACCAGTCCACCGTCCCACCGGCGATCTATCTTGGGGGCGTACAACGCAAGGCTTGCGCGTTGGCCGGGGAGATCGCCGACGGGTTCATCACCCACCCCACTAATTCCAATCCCCGTTACCTGCGGTCCACCTGCCTCCCCGGACTCGACGACGGTGCGGCACGGGCTGATCGCTCCCTCACCTCGGAATCCTTCGAACTGGTCGTTGGCACCCAAATCATCACCGGATCTTCGTCCGACGCCCTGGCACGAGAACGCGAGCGACAGCGGCGACTCCTGGCGTTCTTGTACTCAACCCCCGCCTACCGGCCCACGCTCGAGCTCTACGGATGGGCCGATCTCGGGCCCAAACTTCGCGCCCTGATCCGCAGCGAGCGCTGGGACGAGCTGGCGACCATCCTGTCCGATGACGTGCTCGACACCCTGGTGCCGAGCGGGACCTTCGATGAGTTGCCCGATCTCCTGATCGGGCGCTTCGCCCCGCTGGGCCGGGGCATCGTGGCCTCTCCCCCGTCCGATGCCTCCGACGACGGCGCGTTTCGAGAAGTGATCCGAGCGTTGCAAGCGGCGTGACTCAGCCGGGCATGGGAAAGATCAGCTCACCGGGGGCCATGGCGTCGACGGCCGCCTGTCGCTGCTCGTCCGACAGCGCGGCATAGCCCTCCGCCGCGTCCAAGACCGCGGGCAGCATCCCGATGTCGCCGGGAGTGCAGAAGCCGTGGACGCCCGGAGTCGACAGCGCGAAGCGGACGCCGCGCTCGATGTCGTCGGGTGTCCGCGCCGGCTCATACCACGAGGTGGCCCAGCGCTCGCTGTCCCCCATCGATCGGCCGTCATTCCAGGGCCGGTGTGCGACCGCCTTGATGGCCATGACCCCCATGTCCCGTTGCCGGCAGACCCCCAGGAGCTCCTCGGCCGACTCCCGGTACTCCGGTCGTCCCCACATGGCGGGATACACCGGGAACATGACGGTATCGAGGTCGAAACGTCGGAGGGCCTCGAGAAAGACCGCAGGCACGGCCAGATCGTGACCGGTGATACCGGCAAATCGCGTGTGGCCCTGGTCACGCAGCCGCAGTATTCGCTCGAGCGCCGCCGAGCGGCGGTCCAGCTCTTCGAGCGTCGTCACGGCGTGGGCCTGGTAGAGGTCCATCACGTCGGCGCCCAGCAGGCGGCGGGTGTTGTCGAACTGGTCTTGGACCCCGTCGGGATTGGCCCGCAACGTCTTGCCGGCTACGAAGACTTCCTGACGCCGCGGGGCCAGGTGGGGGCCGACCACCGCCTCGGCCGCCCCGTACTGCGGGGCGATGTCGAGGTGGTTGACGCCCCGATCAAGTGCTTCGCGTAGCCAGACGCCCGCCTGCTCGGGCGTGGCCGCCCAACAGGCGGCGCCTCCGAGAATGGCGACGCTGCTCTCGTGACCCGTTCGACCCAGGCGACGACGCTCCACGGCTCCCCCCTAGGACGACGTCTCGGGCTTGAGCGCCAGGACGTTGAACATGGCGCCCACCGGGTCGGCCAAGGTGGCGAAGCGGCCCGGTTCGATGTCCATGGGCGCCATGATCACGGTGCCCCCGAGTTTCTGCGCCTGCGACACGGTGGCGTCGGTATCGGCCACGGTGAAGTAGACGCCCCAGAAGTTGGGCATCTCAGCCGGCATTTCTGGCATCTTGAGCATCATGCCGCCGATGGACTTCCCACCGAGCTTCCATTCGGTGTAGGCCGGTGGACCACCCTCGGGTCCGCCCTGTGACTCCGCGTCCCACCCGAAGACGGCTCGGTAGAACGCCTTGGCGCTCTCGAGGTCCGTGGTGATGAGTTCGCTCCAACCGTAGGTGCCGGGCTCGTTGACCAACTGGGCACCCGTGTGTTGATTGGGCTGCCACAACCCGATCACGGCGCCGGTCGGGTCGGCGAAGATGGCCATCCGTCCCGCCTCCATCACGTCCATCGCCGGCATCAGCACCATGCCGCCGTTGGCTTCGATCTTCGCAATTGTCTCGTCGACACTGTCGACGTTGACGTAGGTCACCCAGCTGGGCGGGGCCGCCGGGTTCATCTGAGGACCGAGGCCGGCCACCGTCTTACCCCGCAGCGTGCAGACCGAGTATCCCCCGGCCTCGGGAGGGCCCTCGGGGCAGTCCCACCCGAGCAGGCCTGCGTAGAAATCCCGGGCCTTGGCCGGTTCGGGGCTGCCCATATCCACCCACGAAGGGACCCCGTTCTCGTAACGCTCGATTTCCACCGTGGCGACCCTCCTCGTGCGTGTTTTCCGACTGATTGGACGGTACTTGATCTGCAGTGCGCTCGCACCCGGGCTGCGGATGCCAAGATGAAAGCAATGACTCGAGTTGCAGGTTTCCCGTGAGCCCCAACCCGGTCACGGCGCGGATGGAGCTGCTGGCGCAGCAGGTGGCCGAACGGGTGGTTGCACTCGTCCTCGACGCCATCGACATCGACGCGCTGCTCGATCGCGTTGATGTCGAGAAGCTCATTGATCGCGTCGACGTCGAAAAGGTCGTTGAGCGGGTTGACGTGGAGCGGATCATTGAACGAGTTGACGTCCAGAAGATCATTGAGCGGGTGGACGTCAACGCCATCATCGGTGAGCTGGATATTGACGCACTGGTCGAACAGACCGAACTGGGGGCGATCATTGCCCATTCCACCACCGGCATTCTCTCCGAGGTCCTCGACGTCATTCGCGCCCAGGGGGTGGGACTGGACGACTTCTGCCTCCGCTGGGCCAATCGGTTGGTCGGCCGGAACGTCACCGACTGGCCCAAGGGACCGCCGCTCCTGGTCGAGCAGGAAGCTCCGTCGTGACAACGGTTCCCGCCGCGCCGCCGTCAAAGATGACGATCGGACGTCAAGGCAATTACGCCGGGGCAATCAGCCGGCTGGCTGCTTTCGCGGCCGACGTCGGCATATCGTGGGGTCTCTTCACCGCGGCGGTGGCGCTCTTGTCCGTGGCCACCCAACTCTTCGGGGGGACGACTGTTTCCCTGACCCACCATCAGATTCTCGCCATCATCGCGGTGGCGATCTGGGAATTCCTCTACTTCTCCTACTCCTGGGCGGTCAGCGGCAAGACGGTCGGCATGGCCCTCCTGGGCCTGCAGGTGGTCACGGCCGAGGGAGGCCGGATGACGGCACGCCAAGCCGCCCTCCGCACCTTGGGCCTCGTCCTGTGCTTCCTCACCTTGGGCATCGGTTTCTTGGGCATTCTCTTCCAACGGAATCGGCGGGGCTTACAGGATTTCGTCGCTGGAACCTCCGTCGTCTATTCCTGGGATGCCCGAGCGGCCCGGCTGCGTTTCATGTCTCACACTGAATTCTCGAAACAACGAGAAGCCAAATAACAATCGCCGGTCCAGCTCTGTCTACGATGCCGATCATGTCATTTGTCGAGGTCTCTGCCCCACACCCGCATGTCGCCGTGCTCACCCTGAACCGGCCGGACCGCATGAACGCCATGGCGTTCGACGTCATGCTCCCGTTGCGCGACACCCTTCGCGCCATCGGCGACGACAACGACGTACGGGTCGTGGTCCTCACCGGCGCCGGGACCGGATTCTGCTCGGGGGCCGATCTCGAAGACCCCGGGTCAATCCCCCACACCGAGGGCCTCACACTGCCGACCTTGGCCATGCGGTCCATGGAACTGCTCGACGACGTCATCTCCACCATTCGGCGTCTCCACCAGCCGGTCATCGCGGCCGTCAATGGCCCGGCCATCGGGGGAGGGTTCTGCCTCGCCCTCGCAGCCGATGTCCGTATCGCCGCCGACACTGCCTACTTCCGAGCGGCCGGCATCAATAACGGGCTCACCGCGGCCGAGCTCGGGATCAGCTTCCTGCTGCCCCGGGCGATCGGCCATTCCCGGGCGGCCGAAATCATGCTCACCGGGCGCGACGTCTCGGCTGAGGAGGCGGACCGCATTGGGCTGGTCTCCCGCGTGGTGGCCCCGGACGCGCTTCTCAGAAGCTGCACCGAGGTGGCCGACCGCATCATCGGCTGGAGCCGGGCCGGCGTTGAGCTGACGAAGCGTCAACTCTGGAACAGCCTGGACGCATCGAGCCTACAAACGCACATGGACGCCGAAGGCATGGCCCAGCTCTTCGTGCGCGTCACCACCAAGAACTTCGAGGAGTCGGTCCAGGCTCGGCGGGAAGGACGACCGCCAGTCTTCATCGATTGACTACGGGGCGTTCAGCAGCGACTGAGCCGCCATGACGAAGTAGGCATCCAACTCCTCGGCGTCGGGGGGAGTGAGACGCTCCGTCTCCACCATCCGGGCCACAGCTGCATGCATATGGCGAAGCCAGGCATCTCGCTCAGCCGGGCCGATGATGAAGGGCGCATGTCGCATCCGGAGCCTTGGATGCCCGCGGGTCTCGTTGTAGGTCGAAGGTCCACCCCAGTACTGCACCAGGAAGAGGGCAAGGTGATGCTTGGGTTCCGTCAGGTCTTCGGGGTAGAGCGGTCGCAGGAGCGGGTCACCGGCGACCCCGAGGTAGAAGGAATCAATGAGGTCGAAAAAGAATTGATCCCCGCCGACCCGGTCGAAGAGTGCGTCCACGACCCTGACGGTAGACGCTCTAGACTGCATCTCCGTTCGCGGCCGTAGTTCAATGGTAGAACCTCAGCCTTCCAAGCTGATCATGCCGGTTCGATCCCGGTCGGCCGCTCTCCTCATTCGCCCACTTCAGCGGCCAAGTGCGCCAAATTCCGGTACTCATCCGCCGACTTGGCCAAGGTGCTCGGTTCAGTTTCGGATCATTGCAGCCTTCGGGGATCATCACGTGACTCCGGCTGGAGTCGACCAGCCGTTCACAGCGGTGGCGGCCAATCACGTGGGTACCAATCAGGTGGGCAATGGCTGAAGATGGCGGAACCACCGGGCTCGATCCCCGAAGGTCTCGCCCCGTTCTGGACAGCGGCACACCTTCAACATGCAGTAACGCAGCGACTGGCGGCACGGGGAACTTCTCGGCCAACTACCTCAAGGTGCAGCCGCTTTACGCACACTTAACGTCCTTCTCACGCTGCGTTCATCTGCGGCGTTTAGGTTCAGTATTGGCGCCCAGGACGCACCCCCAGTTCGGCGTCGTTGCCCCATTCCGGGTCCGTGGGTCCCCAGCAGATGCCCACGGCCCGGAGGGGGCACGGCGATGCGATCAACGACCCCGTGCCAATGAGGAAGGCCAGCCCCCACACCGAAAGATTTTCCGGTTGGTGGCCCGGAAGTCTGGGCTTGACCAGAACCGCTTCGGCACTTGCTCGCGGGCGTATGGCTCGGTGAATGGTCGGTCGCTGAGGATCGACCCGAAGACGATCAAGATGAGGGATCCGTGGGCGACAGCCTGGGCGTATCTGCCCAAGGTGGCAATGTCCGATGGGTCGAGGGCAGCCAGCAGAATCAGCATGCCGCCGAAGTAGACCACGCCGACCACGTCGAATAGATGGACCTTGTGCCGCACGATTGCCCGCGCCAGAACGACGACGGCCACAACGATGCCGACCGTCGCACCCCAGTAGACACCTCCGAAACGCACCGCTAGTAGAAACGCAAACCACGGGGAAAACTCCAAATGAGGTCGGTCACCGCCTGCTCCCTTGTGCCGGTAGCCCGGCAGTTCCCCCCGCCCCCTCGACAAATTTTCGATGGTTCCTTGAAGCTCCCCCGAAGCGGCGCCGCTGCCACTCCTCGGACGCGGAACGAGAGGGCCGAAGCCCTCCCGTTCATTGACGCCATTAGATCGGGGCACGGGCGCCAAGGCTGGTTGCCCTTAGCCCTGCGCCCATCGTCCCGCTCCCTGGACTGTGGGGTTTGTCCCTTTTGCCGGCAGTCCCCCGGAGCGGGACACTATCCGTCGCCGCCGCCGGTGATTGCCTGAGCTACACAATGTGCAACGGGATGCTGCCGTTCGTTGGGCTTCGATTCCGCAGCTCCAATCGCAATCGACCTGTAACTCGGTTCTAAGGTCCCCCTCAATTGGCGCCGTTAGGTTGGGGATCGCTGTTCCCGTCCGGGTCGGTGAGTTCCAACAAGTTCCCCTTGACCGCTCAACGACCGGGACGGGACAGCCCATTCATCTTGGTTGCACCTCACATAGCCCGGACGCGACCAGGGGCCGAGCCGAGGCTCAGCCCCTCGTGCGCCAATTCGCCCTTTGAGCACATCATGGCCCAGTTGGGTGAGTCGAAGCCTCGTAGCGATTTCCGCTGCTCCTAGGGTGAACACGTCAACGGTCGTCCACGACTGGCGCTATCCCACCCCGACTTTCCCGAACCGATGGCCAGTCTTTCCGGCGGCTTCATCTGGACCTGGCCCGACGTGGAGAAGTGGGCCAAGGCAACGGGGCGGACTGTCAGCAGTTCCGAGCAGATGGCAACCGAACTACCACTCGATTGCCATTCCCGTTCCATATCCTGCGGGTTGCCTCCCAAACGACCATCAGAGAGCAGGCCACGTGAACAACAGCCGAATAAGCACGCCCAAGTTCGGGTTTTCCACCTTGGGATTGGCCGCACTGATGTTTTTGACCCTGCTCGTGATGCCGGCCTCCGCGAAGGCGGCGACCACCGCGTCTTCAACCACTAATTCCCACGTCTTCCCCGGTCCTACGACTGGGAATGGCGTGAAGGGTGCGATCGCCCATACCTGCACCGCGACCGTTTATAACGCTGCGTACCCGTGGTCGGCGAAGCTCCATGAGTCGTACAAGTACAATGGCGAATGGACCAGTTGGCCACCCGTCAACTTGTACAACCATTTTGATACGTACGCCATCCCCGCGTCCACTTGGTCGAACCTTGCCAGTGCGTTCTCGGGGTGCGATACCAGAGTGACCTACAAGGACAACGAGGGCACGATCACCGTTGTGGCAGTAGACCCCTGGTCGGGAGGCAACTACTTCAGTTGCACGACGACCGGAAAATATGATTGTCGTGAATCCTTCAACAGGGGCTCGCGGCTTACTGGCGATGATTTGTGGGTCAACTATACAGTCACGAGACACCGGTAGTTACCCCGCATTAGCCCGGCGGTGGTCGAGTTCCAGGCCGAGGTCGGGTTGATTTCCTCGCCCCGAACCCCATAGTTGCGCTTGTGCACAAGACGAGTCGGAGCCAGGCTGCATTTCAAAGGAACGTGAGCCTCTTCATAGTGCTCAACGAATGCCTGCGTCTCGATATCTTCGCTTTGTTGAGAAATGCGAATACCTTCAACACGTCTTTGCTCCTTTTGAGGAGGGTTTCGACAGCCCGATGATACGAACGAAAGTCGTCCGTACCGAACGGGACGGGGCTGCCCCCGTCCCGCCGGGGCCCACGGCCAGGCAGGCCCACTCAGAGGTCCTTCTTCATGCGGATTGACGTAGCGGTGTACCCCATCGATTCATACAGATGTCGTGCGACCTGGTTGTGCCCGAATACGTTCAGTCCAAGGTCTGAAGCTCCCCGAGAGCGAGCGTCGGATTCCGCGAGTTCCATGGCCAATCTGCCGTATCTCTTACCCCGATGGGCCTCTTCCATCCTGACGTAGAAAACCCACAAGGATCCCGGCTGGTCAGCAGGCCGCTGGGGCCCGATCCAGAGCCGGCCGACGGCCGTGCCCTCGTCATCGAGGACCGAAGAGGAGTTGGCCGTCTGCTGGTACTCCCCTAGGAACAGTGCTCTCGATTGCTCGCTGGCATTGCGTCGAGCAGTATCTGGCCGTTCTCCTGCTCTGACCCTCACTTCGACGTATTGCTCGAGCTGCCTTTCAATGAACTCCGAGGTCTCTTCGTCGGTGAGCGGTCGCAGGCTTGCGTGCAGGCCTCAAATCTAGGCTTCTACATGCCCCAGTTCGCCGGACGAGGCACAGTTGATCTGCACAACTAGGGCAGTTGGCTTCGAGCAACGCCCCACGTCGCCATGAGACTGACGAGACGAGGGTCGAAGCATCCTGACGCTACCCTTTGAAGCATGCCAAATAGCAGCGGAGTGCAAAGGGAACGTGACGATTGGCGGGAGACAACGCTTTCTCATGTTCGCAAGTTGATCGAGCAGGCTGATCCGGAAATGGTGGAGGAACGCAAGTGGAGAAAGAAGGCCAACCCAGAAGGTGTTCCCGTCTGGTCGCACGACGGCATGATTTGCACGGGAGAGACCTACAAGACGCACGTGAAAGTCACCTTCGCCAGGGGCGCGTCATTGAAGGACCCCTCAAACTTGTTTAACTCCAGCCTCGACGGTGATACACGTCGTGCAATCGACATTCATGATGGCGAGAAAATCAATGAACGGGCGTTCAAGGCACTCATCAAAGAGGCTGTGGCCCTGAATCTGACTCCTCGTCGCAAGTAGGGAGCGTGGTACCGCCCGTGCTTTACATGCCGCATCCTCGGACGGGTGGCGCACCTGATCGCTCCACACGCAGGGAGGGTGGGGCGCCTGGATCCCTCACTCCCCCGCACCCGTGACCTTCGAGGCATCATCGCCGGTGTAGGCCTGCCCAGCGCCTGCCCCGGTGGATCGCGAGAATGGACCGTGCTCCTATCAGGACGGATCAAGTGGTCGTGGGCTGTCGGGTCGATCGTACTCGTCGCCACCGCACTCGCCGCCGTGACGGGAGCCGCAGGAAGGGGGGATACACCTGCACTCGCGGCCTCGAGTGGCTCGGGCCGCCCGGCCAACACGGCGGCTTCGCCTCTCATGCGACCAGCACCAGCTTCGACGCGGCCACAAGGGCGGCCGGCGCACCCACCCACACCGACCACCACGGCGCCGGGGTCCCCCAGCCCCGTCGCGCTGGCCGGGTGCCCGGTGCCCCCCCAGCCGACACTCCCGGCCTCACCGCCGCCGTGGCACCCCGCGGTCCTCGTGACATCCCTTCCGCCGGTGACTCCGCCAGTGCCGTGGACCTCCCACGTCGCGGCTCTCACCGGCAAGGGCATGTGGATCTGGCAATGGGCGAGCACCGACGGTGGCGACGCCGGCGCCATCGTGCAACAGGCCGTTTCGGAGGGGCTGCATCAGCTGTGGGTCCGGGTGGGTGACTCGATGAATGGCTTCTACGGCGCAGAAGAGCTCGACGCGCTCGTACCCATCGCGCACGCCCATGGCATCGACGTGATCGCATGGGGTTTCCCATACCTGTGGGACCCCGTGGGCGACGCCGCCTGGACCGCGCAGATCCTCGACTGGCGCGCCCCCGACGGCCAGCAGGTCGACGGCTACAGCGCTGACATCGAGGAAGCGACCGAGGGTGTCATGCTGAGCGCCCAGCGGGCGGCCGTGTACCTCGAGCTCGTTCGGCAGGTCGCGGGCAGCCGGCTGGTCGTGGCGACCGTCTACCCTCCGAGTGACGCCAACTGGGACGGCGGGTACCCGTACCAGGCAATGGCACCTTACGTCGACGCTTTCGCTCCGATGGTGTACTGGGAGTGCACCGATCCCGGCACCGACGCCGCGCAAGACGTCGCTCGCCTCTCGACACTCCGACCGGTGCACGTCATCGGACAGGCCTTCAACTTGGCCAGTGTTGGCGGCCGGACCGACTCCCCGAGCGGAGCAGAGATCGCAAATTTCTCAGCGCAGGTCGGCGGGCGGGCGCGCTCGGCGCGTCGTTCTGGGTGTGGCAGGAGGCCACGCCGGAGGAGTGGGCCGCCCTGGGCGGCTACCGCTGGGGCTCGTCCGGGTTTCGGCCTAGGCCACGATCCACCCCGACAACATCTCGACCCTAGTCCCCGAGCAAGCATTGCGGCCGAATCCGGCAATTGGCCCGAAGCAACCAAGACCGCCTGGACGGAGGCCTATCGGAGAACCGACAATGCGTCGATCAGCGTCGTGTCCCCGATTTACCCGGTGTGTCCAGGGCAGAGATCACCGCCGAGTTCGCGGGCACCGGAGATGAGTGCGTCAGCCGAGCGCCTCGATCACGGCGGCAAAATCAGGCCACTGCACTCCAGCGTCAATGACCGAGGTCAAGAGTGCGTCGGTGGCGGGACCGACGCGCAGCTCGACTCCGGCCTGTTCGGCGAGATCGACGGCCAAACGAACGTCCTTGCGAGCAAGCGAGGGAGAGAACCACCCAGGGTGAGAGTTGTCGAACAGGCTCTCCAGTCGCACCTTGCTCGCGGCACTCACCACGAAGCTGTCCGCAAGGATACCCTTGAGAAGGTCGTCGGAGATCCCGTTCTTTCGGGCGGTGACAATCCCCTCAGCGAGCGCCGTCACACCGGTGATGAGCAGCAGGTTGGAGACGAGCTTCATGGTCGCCCCGGTTCCAACCGGCCCGCAATAGGTGTACCCGGCACCAAGGTCACTCCACAGGGAATCGAGCATCTCGACCGCCGTCGAAGGTCCTCCGATCAAAAAGCTCCCCGTACCGGCTGCGATTAGTGATGGGGATCCCATCACGGGCGAATCGAGCACCCTCCCCTCAGGGCCGGCCCGCGCCAGTCGACGGACAGTGTCTGGCGAGACCGTGCTGACGTTGGCCAAGACCGCGGTCGGTCCGAGTGACGCCAGAGCACCATCATCGCCAAGGCACACCTCGAGAACAGCAGCGTCATCCGCCAGCACTACCAAGACCACGTCTGAGCCGATCACTGCCGCCTTTGCAGACTCGGTCTCGACGGCGCCCTTCGCTACAAGGTCCGTGGCTCTGCCCGCTGACCGATTCCAGACGGTGACCAGGTGAGCCCGCTCGAGCGCTCTCGTGGCGAACGCCTTTCCCATATTCCCCATACCCAAGACGGCGATGCGCATGCGGCCAGCCTACGTTCGTCTGTCGGGAAGAAACGAGGGCCGATCTCGGGGTAAGCGGCAAGTAGGCCGTAACGCCGGCCTGTGGGACGCCTTCGGCCCAAAACAATTTTGAAGTGCCACTGGTACGCTGACTTGCAATCCCGAACGCTGAGGAGGATTGACGTGGCAGAGTTTCCAGGAATTACACACGTTGCGCTGACGGTCAGCGATCTGGACCGGAGTGTGCCTTGGTATCGAGCTCTATTCGGCGCTGATCCAGTTCTCGACGAAGATACCGGGCCCTTCCGTCATGTCGTGTGGTTGGTTGGGCAAACGCTGGTGGGGCTCCATCAGTTTCCGGATCTGGCGAGCAACGAGCCGTTCAATGAACGGCGAATCGGTTTGGATCACCTGGCGTTTGCGTGCGCCGACCGATCGGAGCTGGCGGAGTGGGAAGCACGACTGACCGAGCTGGGTATGGCCAACGGTGGAATCGTTGATGCTCCCTATGGATCAGGCTTGTCCTTCCGCGATCCTGACAACATCGCGCTGGAGTTCTTCGCTCCACCGGGCTGACATCAAGTTCCGAGTGACATGTTGAGGTGGTGAGATCTCGGAAGCCCGTTTCGCCTGATGACGGATTGAAGTCGGAGGCCTCACCTCAAGGCTCTCCTGGCTCACCGGAGGCGTTTCATTGTTAGTCAGGATCGATCGCTCCGGTGAGCGCCGCAGACTCGTGAACCCTTGCAACCTAAGGGTCCAACACGCTCCCATTCGGGTTGTGATCGCGACGCTGGTTTACGTCCCCGGTCAGGAAGCCTTTGGCCCGAACCACCGCTGGACCCGGGTGGACTCCCATTGACGCTTCTCCTCCGAAAGCGCAGCATTCGGTGCAGTGAATTTCGCGACCGGGGTGTCGTACGACAGGAAATTGACGTCGATGCGCCCCACAAGGTCATCGCCCAGCTCCACGTAGCACCCGGCCGCGCCGTCGTACGGGGGGGGTTCGCTGTCGTCGGTGAACTTGGAGATCAGCACCTTGGCGAGGGTGGCCGCCTCGCCCTCGGCGATTCCCCCGGCGCGTGGCACAGGTGCGCTCGTCACGTCGCCGATGGCAAACACGTTGGGGAACCTCGTCGCGAATGTTGTCGGATCGACCGGGATCCAACCGTCCTCGACGAGCTCCGACGCTGCGACAACTTCGGGAGCACAGTGCACCGGAATACCCAAGAAGAGGTCGTAGGGCAACGCACGCCCATCGTCAAGATGGGCGACATGCTGCGCTGGATCAAGACGAACCACCTTCGATCCGGGCCAGTACTCGACGCCATGGTTCTCGAGGATCGCCGTGATTGCCGACGAGGTTCTTTGCGAGATCGGAATTGGCGCGGGCATCGGGCTGACAAGATGGATCGTCGACGAGTCCCGGAGTCCGCGCTCGGATAGATAGTGGTCCACCAATAGGGCGGTTTCGTTCGGCGCTCCAGGGCACTTGAAGAACGGACCGAGCACGCCCACGACGACGCCGCCACCGTTGAACGCAGCAAGTGCGTCTCGGGCTCGCTCGGCACCGGCGAAGGAATAGAACTCGTACCCGTCCTCCGCCAACCCTGGCGTGGCCCCCACGTCATAGTCGGCGCCGAGCGCGACCACGAGGACGTCGGCGTCGTAAGTCCCTGCGTCGGTGACGACTCTGCGATGCTCCGGATCAATCGACATGACGGTCTCCTGCCGAAACTCCACGCCCCGCTTGTCGATCGCCCGATACGGGTTCCACACCTCGTTGACCTGGCGTCGACCGAACATCACGTCGAGCTTCGAGAACCCGAACATGAACGCATCGCTCTTGTCGATGAGCGTCATATGGACCTTGTCGGGAATGGCCTCGGACAGACCCGTTACCAGCTCGAGGCCGCCGAACCCAGCCCCGAGAACTACGACGTGTTTGGGCATTGGGGCAGGGTAACAGGACGAGGGTGATCGTCCCAGAACATCGGGACGGTGTGCGAATTCTCGGCGATCTAGGCGGGGTTCGGTGTCACCAGCGGAGTTCACCATCGCCTTCCTGGAAGGTGCCGGTGGGGCCGTCCCTGCCAAGGGTGGCCATGCGCACGATGACTTCTGCGCCCTTTTCGACTGGTTGCCCGGCTCCGCTGAAGGGAGTGAGTTCGGTGGCGGTGAAGCCAGGCTCGACCGCATTGAATTTGATCTCTGGCAATGCTTTGGCGTATTGAACGGTGAGCATCGATACGGCGGCTTTGCTCGAGCCGTAGATGATGGAGGGGAAGTGAAACTGGCGTCGCTCCGGATTGGTCACGGCCCAGAACGAGCCCAGTGCGCTCGAGACGTTGACCACGACCGGGTTCTCGGATCTTTCCAACAGCGGAAGTGCAGCTTGGGTGACACGGATGATGCCGATCGCGTTGGTATCGAATACCTCCAGCGCAACCTGGCCGTTGACCTCCTCGTTCGTACTAATGCCAGCGTTGTTGACGAGGACATCGAGGTGACCCTCGCGGCTGGCGATGACACCCAAGGCCGTTTTGACTGAGGCGTCGTCGGTCACTTCGAGCTGGACAAACTGTCCGCTCAGCTCGGCGGCAGCCGCCTCTCCGCGCTCGACACTGCGCGCCCCGATGTACACGATATGCCCCCGCTCGATCAGCTGGCGGGCGGTCTCGTAACCAAGCCCCTTGTTGGCTCCGGTGACAAGCGTCACGGTCATATTTGCTAATCCCTTGGTCGTGATCTCGAGTGCCGTTTGTCGCACTGGTGAATCCGCACACCCAGTCTGATCTGTCAACCGGACCCGGCTGGTAGCCAGCATGCATCCATGCCGCTCTTCCGGCCAGGAAGCCACAAAACGCCGGCTGTCGGACAGAGCGGCCACTGAAACTACGAGGTCCGCAGTGTCATACCAGTCTCCAGGAGGGTCTTGAGACTGGAAAGAATAGCGGGCCAGCCATCGGAGATGGCTTGGAGAACGGCACTACCGGGCTCGAACCCGTCGTGGACGACCGTCAGCATTGCGACGCCGTGGCCGACGTCCTCAATGTCGAAGGCGACCTTGGAGCGGGGTTCAGCCCGCCAGGCGTCAGCGGTGCTTTCGTCCATGCCGACCTCGGTGGCCCACTCGGGCGTAATCGTGTGCCACGAGTAGACCAGCCGGGAGTAGGGATCGGACTCGAGGATCACCTGTTCGGGGTCGCTCACGACCAGCCCCACCTCTTCGTGCGCCATGTCGTAGGTGGAGCCCTTCTTCCAGTCCGAACGGAACGTCTTCCCACCAGCCCTTTGGTGCCGCCAATAGCGTCTCGTCAGTGCAGGGTCGGTGAGGCCCAGCCAGATCCGCTCGGGCACGGCCTGGATGTAGTTCGTGTAGGCAAATATCGTCGTTTGGTTGGTGGGTGCAGTCATTTGCCTTGCCACCAGGCCGGTTGAGTTGTACTGCTATCGACTCCCTACCCACATTCGCGCAAGAGGCAACCTGGTGTGGATAGGCACATCCGTTCCGGTGATTCAACTCCTGCTTTTCGGTATCGCCATTTTACGTCGCCCTGCCCACAAGAGTGCTCGGACCGTCCAGCCGGTTGCCGCAGCGAGACCCGCAATCTGCAGAGCGAACAAGCTCAACGCCGTCTCATAGAGCGGGTTGCCGCCGGGTGCGGTGACCAGCCACGCGGCTGAGACGGCGACACTTAATAGTCCGATCGCGAAGGCGACTAGGAGAACCAACGAGACTTTCTGGAGGGACTTGTGGACGGCAAGAGGCACATCGTCGTCGAGCGTTCCGGATGCAGTAAGTATGAATCCGAGGAATACGAGAAGTAACCCAGCAAGGGTCGCAGAGGCCTCCAAGAGGGCAGTCATTACATCTTGGTGGCTCATGCCGCCACGTTTGCATAGTGGGTGGGCATCGGTCCATCGAGACGAGCGGATTTGATCGAAGGTGGCCACCCCTGTTCACCGTTCGGAACGCAAGCGATGAGATCCCTTCAATCGTCTGGTTCTGCTCCGGAACCTGAAGCGTAGGTCCCTCCACGTAAGTGCCGAGGGATGGATGGCCCCGGCCCGGCGGCTCCCGGCCCGCCGCTGGCGACCATCTCGAACATCGCGTCAGAATCGGAGGGTGACCTCGGACGCTTCGGATGACAAGGCTCGCTCCGTGGCACCGAGGGTCGCTGACTATCGCGGCAAAGAGGCAGATGCCTTTGAGACACTCACCCGTGAGCAATGGGAGTCGGCATCATGGTGCAGCTGCTGGAGAGTCCGAGACGTCCTGGGTCACCTTGTCCACAACGCCGAAGCCTCGCGAGTGTCGATGGTGCGTGAGGTGATCCGCCACCCCATACGTCCCGACAGGGGATTGGATCGGCTTGCTCGCCAGCTCGGAAAGGAGCCCGTCCCAGCCCTGACACAGCGCTTGCGCGAGGCTCAGCATGGTGGGGTACACGTCATCGGCTTCCCCGCCGCCGTAGGACTAGGAGACGTCCACGGAAACGACGCTCTTCGTGCTCTCGGCCTGGAGTTTGGAGTCGATCCAGACGATGCGGTGGCGGTCCTGAATGCATCGCGTAGGGGGTCTGATATTCCACGGCCCCATGGGAAGGTCAGGTTGGTTGCAACCGACGTCTCGTGGTCATTCGGAAAAGGTCCCAAGGTGACGCTCCGAGCAATCGACCTTGTCATGCTCATGGCCAACCGGCAGCAGATCGTCGGAAAACTTTCAGGTCCGGGCGTGTCGGCGGTGGCCGCATAACGGGCTTGGCAGTCGTCCCGGGGTTGTGCCCATATAGGTCTGCGGGACGGTCCATGGTCGGCTCCTACGTGCTGTGGCCCGCGGGGAGAGACGAGTCTCACTTCAACAACTGGCGAACTGCCGAGCGTTGAAATAGCTAGCATCGATCCTATGGTTGCGTTGAGCCATCACACGGGCGTCACCCTCGCCGAGGTCGGATTCTTGTTGATTTTGTTTGCCGGTGTCTGGCTCGTCGCCGCTCAAATCCCAGCCTTCAAGATGCCTACTGCGAGAACGATCGTCGCAGGCATTGCGCTCGCCCTCGCTGGCGTGCTCCTCATCATTGCCACTCACTGGGGTCATTTCGGCTGACCATCCTGTACGTGCTGATACCGGGCAGGGCAGACGGTGCCCCACATCACCGGCTACGTGGCGGGTCCCCATTGAGGAGCACCTCGTAGCGGTGGAGCTCTGCGTCGGTGCTCACAAGGCGGAATCCGGCTCGGATGAGAGTCCGTCGCGAAGCGAAGTTGTCCAGAGTCGTGTCCGCGGTCACCCTGGACAGTCCATGGTCGGCGGCCACGGTCAGCAGGGCGATGACAGCCTCGGCGGCATAGCCATGGCGGCGGGCCGAGGGAGCGAGGCCGTAGCCGATCTCGACGCCGCCGCGATTTGGCTGACCCTTGAAGCCGATCCCCCCGATGGCCCGCTCGTCGGCCA
>CAVURD010000009.1:0-21344 GCA_963743785.1 uncultured Acidimicrobiaceae bacterium
GGACGCTGGGGAAGGCTGCGAGCATTCCCCCGCTTGGTCGACGTCGGTGTGGCATCCCTTCGGCCTCAAAGCTAGCCAAAGGCGCTGGTACTGTAGGCGCTCGTCTCGCCATCACCCTTCCCAATAGATGGACGGAGTCTGGAACCGAGCGTCCGCCTCGGTCATCTCTCCGTGCTTTGTTGGCGACGCTACGAGGCCTGCTGCGGAATCAACACGGCCGCGTCGCGCCCGTGATCAGGCAACAGCGTCGCTTCCGCGCTGACGTAAATGGTTCCGGTCGTCTTGCCGGAATTCATCACTTCGAACACTCCGGCAGGGTCGAGCGAATCGTAGAGCATGCCACCCCGACTCTGGACCCCGATGGCGTACGAAAATTCTCCGTCCAGCATCGGGATGTCCTTGAGTCGGATCTGGACCGTACCGGGACCGGCGGGTACGCCGATGTTGTTCCCCATGATGGCAGTGTCAGTTTGCATGAGGGCAACGCCCTCGTCATTGCGCAGCTCAAAGCTGAACACCACGTCATCGCTGGCTGTGTTGGCATAGAACTCGACGTTGACGATGAGCTCCTCACCGGTACGCAAATAGCGCCGTTCAGCCACGGCGGCGTAGGAGTGGGTGACCGCGGTCAAACGAACCGGGCGCTCGGCATCCGGCGTGTCGATCGACACGGGCGTGGGAGGAGCCGACGATGGTGAGGCAACAGCCTCGGGCCGACCCATCCCGGCCCCCTCTTCCATCAGTCCCTCCCGGAAGATACGCACCACCTCTCCGGGGTCCCCCTCGCCGACCATGGCTCCATGGCTCAGCACAACGGCGCGGTCGCAGATCGTCCTGATCTGATCCGGAGAATGGGTCACCAACAGGATGGTGCGGCCTTCAGTCTGGAACGCCTTTATCCGGTCGATGCACTTGCGCTGGAATCGCTCGTCACCGACGGCGAGTACTTCGTCAATGACCAAGATGTCCGGATCGACATTGACGGCCACGGCGAAGCCGAGTCGGATGTACATACCGGACGAATAGAATTTGACCGGACCGTCAATAAACTCTTCCAACTCCGAGAAGTCCACAATGGCGTCGAACACCTTGTCGACTTCACGCTTTGTCATCCCCAGCAGGGAGCCATTGAGGTAGATGTTCTCTCGGCCGCTGAGGTCTGGCTGGAACCCGGCGCCGAGCTCGAGTAAACCGGCCAGCTTGCCGCGCACGGCGACCTCGCCCGACGTGGGCTGCAACACGCCGCAGATGCACTTGAGGAGCGTCGACTTTCCTGAGCCGTTGCGGCCCAAGATACCAAGCGTCTCGCCTTCCTTGACCTCAATGGACACGTCCTTCAAGGCCCAGAAGTCTTCGTGTGTCACGCGTTCGCGATGGATGACCCGCTCCTTCAAGGAATTGTGTTTCCCATGGACGAGCCGGAATCGCTTCGATACACCCCGCACATCAACCGAGAACTCACTCATCGCTCAGAGCTCCTCAGCAAAGTTACCCTCCAGCCGGCCAAACACGGCGAGAGCGACAATGAAGAGCACTGCAGAAGCGGCGAGCACGCCGAGATCCAGCAGCAAGTACGTCGACAACGGCCATGTGGGAAGGACGTAGTAGGTGGTCGTCACGCCTTTGGTCGTGGCGTAGGTGGTCGGGTGCCCATAGAGCGCGCGCTGAAAACTCATGACCAACGGCGTCATCGGGTTGAGGAAATACACCCACGTCAGACCCCTCGGACCCAGCTTCCGCCCAATATTCTGTTGGTAGGCGTACACAATCGGACAGGCCCAGAACCACGCCGTGAGGACAACCTCGATGAGATGCTGCATGTCGCGCAGGTACACGTTGATGGAGGACAGCAACACCGCGAGCGCCGAGGCGAAGACGATGGCGGTGAAGAGGGCCAGGACCATGATCGGGAAGTAGGCGAAGTCAGGCGACACATGCAGAACCACCAAGAAGAGGACCATGACGGCAGACTGGAAGCAAAAGAAGACGAAGGCCGATCCCACCGCCGCCAGCGCCAGGATCTCCCGGGGGAAGGCAACCTTCTTGACGATCCCGGCGTTGTTGACGATGACCCCCGTACCCGTGAGGACACCCAGTGAAAAGAGGTTCCACACCAAAAGGCCCGCAAAGAGGTAGATGATGAAATTTGGCATTCTGTTGCCGAGCACGACTTGGAAGACGAAGAAGTAGATGGCCAACGTCATGGCCGGCGCCACCATGGACCAGACCAGGCCCAAGGCGGAATTCTTGTATTTCACTTTGATCTCGGTGCGGACCAGGTAGACCAGGAGCTCACGGGAGAGCCAGATCTCACGCAGGCGCTGGCCCACCCCAATGGTCGGAGTGACAACCCGGGTGACCTTGTTCCCTCGCGCCTCTCGCGCGCTGAACCCTGCCGCCTCGGCCGCCATGGGCGAGGAGTCGGCTACCGGTCGCTCCATGCCGTAGCCCTCACGCGCGCTGGTGTCGTTCGGAGGTTTCGCGCCCGACGGGGAGGCCGGGGCGTCCAACGCCACGTCTATGCTCCTCCCGCCGCGACGGCGGAACGATCGATCACCTGATCGATGAAGCCGTACTCGCGGGCCTCCTCGGCCGTGAACCACCTATCGCGATCGGAGTCCGCTTCGATCCGCTCCAGGGATTGGCCCGTGTGCAGCGCAATGCGCTCAGCCATCATCCGCTTCAGATAAATGATCTGCTCAGCCTGGATCGCGATGTCGGCGGCCTGGCCCTGCATGGCTCCGGACGGTTGGTGCATCAAAATTCGGGAGTGCGGCAGGGCGAAGCGCTTGCCGGGTGCCCCCGCGCAGAGAAGGAACTGGCCCATGCTCGCGGCCAGGCCGACACAGATGGTGGACACGTCCGGCCGCACGTACTGCATGGTGTCGTAAATGGCCAGGCCGTCCGTCACCGACCCTCCGGGGGAGTTGATGTAGACCGAAATGTCCTTCTCGGGCTCTTCGGACTCCAAGAGAATCAGCTGGGCGCAGACCAGATTGGCAGTGATCTGGTCGATGGCGCTGCCGATGAAGACGATGCGCTCTTTGAGGAGCCGCTGGTAGATGTCCGAGGAGGCGTCGCCGGCACCGCTGGCACCGATAATGGGGAAAGAGGAAGGAAGAGCCATGGCCAGAGGCTACCTGTCCAGGCGGGCAGGTGTGGGTACGCAGCCGTAGAATACCAGTTCACCCGCAGTGCGGGTCCGCTGCGGGCGTGGCGGAATTGGCAGACGCGCCGGGTTTAGGTCCCGGTCCCCACTGGGGGTGGAGGTTCGAGTCCTCTCGCCCGCACGTTGTCTCATACACAGGCGTTGAAAACGGGCGAAAGGAGACGGGCGCCGTTCGCTGCCCTGGTGGGGGTCAGACCGAACGAGCCCGCCCTGCCGACCGCGGTCAGCCCAACTGGATGGTGCGAATACCGAGGCCGAGTTGGCGGCCGTCCCGCGTCTTGAGGACATCGCTCGGGCGCCAGGTGGATGCGGCGATCACCAGGCGGTCGCCCGAAGGGTCATAGGGTACCTCGATCCTCGCCTCGGAGTTCGGTTCGGCCACCCCATTGACGACATGGCGACCGTGCTCAATCCGGTACGGGACCTCGCGCGGGCTGGGGTTAACCGACTCGATCACAATGGACCGGCAACCGAGACCCCGCTCAATCGACAGAACGCTCCGCCGGGCGCTGTAGCGCTGATGGAGCCCCGGGTCCCCGTCCGGCGGTGCCCAGGTGGAATCCTCGTCCGGGGGCAATCGGAACGACGACATTTCGTAGACCCCATCGGCCCGGCGAGCCTCGAAGATCACGCCCAGATGGGTCGCCGGGGTGACGTGCTTCACCGCCAACCAGCCCAGGTGGAGAAGCGTCCGAAGGAAATAGGACTCCTGAAAGCCCAGCTCCAACCATCCGTTCTGACGGATGGCCCAGAGTGACTCACCATCGAGCCGAAGACCCCACGGAATGGGAAACGAGTCGTCGATGGGCTCGGCCGCGAAAAACACCCGCCCGCCCGGAGTCAGGACCTTCCCGAGCAACTCGAGGAGGGACCGGTGGTCAGAGCAGTGATGGAAGCTCTCGTAGAACAACACGGCGTCGAACGTCCGCCCCAACTGGTCGATCTGCAGAAACTCGCCCCGTCGGGCGTCGATCGACAAGCCGAACTTGGTCCCTCGCTCCAAGACCAGGTCGACGAAGTTCGGATCGACGTCAATGGACGTCACGTCGTAACCCATCCTGGCCAAGGCCACCGTGGTATTGCCCCAGCCCGCGCCCAACTCGAGCACCGACGCCCCCGCCGGCAGCCCCATAGTGCGGATGATGAAGCCAAACGCCATGAGTTGGTGACCGACGGTTTCGGAGCTCTCGGTGTAGTAGGGGAAGGGTCGGTTGGCGTCCACCGTGAAATCAGATCGCTCGTTGGCGATCGCATACTCGGTGCGGCCAGAGATCATCCGGTACATCTCGAACTGGCTGTCTGCGTACTCTTGGCCGGCCGGATCGGAAGGCAGATGGGTGGGCGTTCCCATCTTGAACGTCTGGAACACCGCTCGCATGGCATCGTCCGACACGGCGAACGCCGCGTCTACTTCACGCAGCTTTGCATCCAACTCATCGAGGGTGCGCAGCACCTTGACATCACGAGCAGGTGGTGCCACCAGTCCCGACGGCCCCGCTGCCGCCGGGGCCACACTCGGACTCAGGCCCACCCGCCGAGCAAACTGACCACCTCGACGGCGAATGCGGCCGGCGAGCGGACGAAGGCGGACCGCGGCGTCATGAGCGAGCTCATTCCATTTCTCGACCTGCGTAAGGTCAGCCACCGCGCTCCTCTTCGACGACTCCAGACTGCGACAGGCCAAAGTGTTGCACACGTCGTCGGGCGCGGTGTCCACACACGCGTGATCATTCGCGGCGGTGGCTGCGTCCCCGTGAGGTTTTTGCACCATCGGGTGAGGAGGTCGGCGAGTGAGGGCGGAGGACTCCGTGTCCAAAAGCGCCCATCCATCTGCCTCGTCGCCGTCGCTCTCGTCTCGGCCTGCATCGAAGCCGCCAGGGCAGGTGGTAGGTCAAAGTCCACCGAATTGTCATAGGATTGCCGGCTGTCGAGCGGAGTTGAAAATCCGGCACGACGCTGAGATCCACTTCTGGCCCCGATGTGGCCGGGTCCTCCATGAACGCCCCATGGGGAACACCAACGACCGGGCGTTCCGAAACTCCAAACTTGTTCCTACCGCATGCGATGATCAAACCCGCGCCATGAAATCCTCCACCCTCACTACCCCGGAATCACCAGCGCACGCCCGACAACAGCAACGTGTGCCCTGGATCCCCCTTCTTGTGGGGACGGTCGCCGCTGGCGCCATGGTCGTCGGTCTGTTCGCTCGGCTCTGGCTGATCAGCCACTCCCCCTCGACCTCCGACCTGGGTGTGGTGGGACTCATGGCTCAGGGTGCACTCCACGGGCATTTCCAGGCGTTCTACGGGGGCCAGGCCTACGGCGGTACCGTCGAGCCGTACCTCATCGCCTCGGCCTTCCTCGTCTTCGGCCAGTCGGCGGCGGTGGCCGAAATCGTCGAGCTTGTGTTGACCGCTGTTGCCACACTTTTGACATGGCGGATCGCTCTGCGCATCGTGCCACCGAGAATCGCAGTCCTCACCGCTGCATTGGCCTGGGTCGCGCCTGCAGTTGCGGTGCGGGACTCCGTGCGGGTCTATGGCTTCAGGGGCGTCACCATGGTCTGTGGCCTTTTGGCGATCCTGTTGGTCATGCGGGCGCTCGAAGGACGGCGAGATCTCGTCACCTTCGGCTGCCTCGGATTGGCTGTGGGCGTGGGTTGGTGGTCCTCACCCGAAATCGCGTACTACGCCGTACCAGTTGGAGTCATCCTCGCGTTGGCCGTGGCGCGATCCCCACATTGGCGTGAGTGGGTGCGGCCCGGATGCTTCGCGCTCGGGACGGCGGCAGCGGGCGCCCTGCCATGGATCTGGGCCAATGTCGGCTCCCATCTGGCCTCAATTCGGACTCAACCGGCGAGTCCCGCTGACTTCGGCAGTCGCTTCGGTATCTTCTTTCACTACGCCCTGCCGATGGAGACGGGATTGCGACGCGCCGACGACGGCGCATGGATCACGCCGCTCCACACGCTGTCGTTCGCGATAGTGATCGTGGTGCTCTTGGCGAGCCTGGTGGTGTGTCTCCGTCGTGGAGGCCCGGCGTTGGCGATCGCTCTCGGAGTCCTCGTCTTCCCGATTCTCTACGCCGCCTCTCCCGCATCGTGGGCCTGGCAGGACGGCAGGTACGCTGGGTACCTCGTACCGCTGATCGCACTCGTGCTCGGTACCGGGATCTGTGGAATGGTGGGCCGAGCGCGTGACCCAGTAGGCATTGCGTCGCTTGTCATGACCGGCGTTGTGGTCGTCTCGACGATCCTGGCCGTTGTCGGACTCCATCAAGTCGTCCAACTCGAGCGGAGTACGTACACCTCGGAGTGGGGCAATCCGGACGCGCCAACGCTCACGGCCATCTCGAAGCTGGAGGCCGGTGGGGTCATCACCGGGTACGCCGACTATTGGGTCTCCTACAAACTCGACTTCCTGAGCCGGGGCCGACTGGACATCACCACGGCTGGCTTTGACACCCACCGCTCACCCGCCATCAACGCAGACGTCACCCGCAGCTCGCACCCGGTATGGCTCTTCGTTCCCCCCAGCGAAGCTACCCTCGACGGCACGCAGTTCAGCGCGCCCTCCCTGGCTGTGGGTCCCGATACGGTGACCGAGGCCCAGTTCCTAAAAACGCTTCGTCAACTCGGGGTGGGCTACCGAGTGCTGAACACCGCAATTGTGAGGGCGGTAATCCCCGATCGCACACTGACCCCGTACGAGGCCAAGATGCCGGGCGCAATGCCCTGACACGCTTCGCTCCGTCGAGTCCCGCAGGGTCTTCGAAACCAACCACGGGTTGGCTGGAGTTGTTTAGGCCAGCATCATCCTGCGGTCCGATCTATAGCTCCAGTAAACGTGGTCCGAGGAGTCCAAAGGAGCGGTACCGAGTGAGCCCTTCCGTCGGTGCGAACCCGGTTCGCACCCGGTTCGCACCGTACACTCAGGTATCGAAACCCCAGCTGACCTGACCGGAGTTGATCGACGGGTCAAAACTTGATCCGTTGAACGCAGTGCAGGTCAATTGGGTGACGCCCGTCCAACTGCAGTATCGCGCGTCGCTCCCTGCTGGCACCCACAGCGAGCCGGGGTCAAATCCCCAATCGACGGTCCCCGACCATCCCGTCGTCCCGAAGCTTCCAGTGAACGTGGTGCAGGCCAGACCACTCCCGCCTACCCGGCGGCAGTAGTCGGCGCCGCCGGCTACCGCCACCCACGACGCGGCGGTGTCGTAGCCCCAGTCGTTGAGGCCAGATGTGACCGTCGACCCAAAGTTTGCCCCGTTGAACGGGGTGCACTGCAGGTAGCTGGCCACCCAGTCCGGGCCGACGCCCACGCGGCGGCAGTAGTCGACGCCACTTCCGACCGGCACCCACGAAGCTCCCGCGCTCCAACCCCAATCGGTCAGTCCGGAAATTACGGTCGGTCCGAACGTGGACCCGTTGAAGGTATTGCAGGCAAGGTAGCTCGCCGTCCAGTCCGGGCCGACGCCCACGCGGCGGCAGTAGTCGACCCCGCCGCCCACCGGCACCCACGAAGCTCCCCCGGTCCAACCCCAATCGGTGATACCCGACGTCACCGTCGACCCGAAACTGGCGCCGTTGAACGGGGTGCATTCCAGGTAGCTGGCCACCCAGTCCGGGCCAGAGCCTCCGAGCGTGCAGTAGTCGACGCCACTTCCGACCTGAACCCATGAAGCGGAGGCGGCCTGACCCCAGTCCACCGCTCCCGAATCCACGGTAGAACCGAAACTGGTTCCATTAAACGACGTGCACGACAGGATGCTTCCAGTCGGTGGCCCGGCACCCACCCGGCGGCAGTAGTCCGCCCCGCCGGCCACCGACACCCAGGCTCGGGCCGTGTCATAGCCCCAGTCGGTCAGTCCCGACGTGACGGTCGAGCCGTAGCTGGAGCCGTTGAACGGGGTACACGCCAAGAAGCTGGCGACCCAGTCCGGTCCGGCGCCCACTGGTCGGCAGTAGTTGGAGGTTCCAGTCGTGCTGACGGGCACCCACGCCTCGCCACTGGTGTCAACCGGGGTGCACTGGGAAGGGCTTTCCCAACTCGGTGCCGGAGGCGAGTAATTCGGAGGCAGATCGGCCGAGAAATTGCCGGTCCCCCATGTGTTGAGGTCGTTGGTCACAGCCTGCTGCTGGGTCGCCACCTCGTTGGACAGGTCACCCCGGGCCATGGCCGCCAGCAGGTTGGGGTAGAACCCGTTCTTAATGGTGATCACTGTGGCCGTGACGCCATCGACCCAGTTGTTGTACGCCTGGACGCCGGGAGTTTGTGGGCCGACTCCCGGCACGATGCCAACGTTGTAGTTCGTCGAATTGTCGAACGGTTGTGTCGTGTTCAGCGGGTTGAAGCGAGCAGTGTTCCTCCAGTTGCCGCCTTCGGCCTCCTCCCATCCAAGGATTCCCTCCACATTGGATGCAGTCACAGGCTCGGGGATTGCGCCGAGAAAGGCGTTGGCGAAGTCGGTCGGCGTGTAGATGCACGAAGGGGAGATGGATGCCGACGCTGGGGCTGGGGTCAGGGTGGCGATCGAGGAAGCGACGGTGACCACAAGCATCCCAGCCATGAGGAGGCCGGCCTGGCTGACGGCCCACAGGGACCTCCAGCATCGACGCGTCACATTCTTGCTCGCCATGTATTCGGTCCCTCATTTCGACCCCGCTGACGACAACTGCAGAGCAGTCCAGCGGTTCACGCCTTCATCGCTTGCGAAGGGCACATCCCGGAGCAGGTCGGGCACGAATGGTACCATCTCCTCCGTTAAAGGCGGTTGATGAGGAGCATTCCCTTGCGCGCACGAAGCCGCCGGATGATCATCGGATTCGGTGCCGTCGGTGGCTTGGCCGTCTGCCTTTCGTCGTGTGCGTCGACCGGACACCCGGCCGCCACCGGCGGGGGTCACTCGACCGCGACCGCCGGATCCCACGCGACGACCACGTCCACACCGCCCGGTACTGCGACATCGTCCGCCCCGCCGTCACAGAATCCGACCACCACCACCTCCGCTGCGTCGGGAACCGGTGCCGCTCTCCTCGCCCCCGGCGACTACCTCAACGCGTCGGGGGCTGTCCCCCACTACCAGGTCGCCATCGCCGCCTCGGCCCCAGGGACGCTTCAAGGGACGCTGACCTTCGTCTTCCAGGACGGTAAGCAATCCCAGGTCTTCACGTTCACTGCGTCGCCCGGGACCTCAGCCGGGAGCGCTCCCTTCCCACTCGTCACGAGCCCGGGCACCACGCACGCCACCGCCACGATCACGGCCGGAACATTTACGCTCCCCGGCTGCCAGAGCTACCTCATGTACGCGCTTTCGGCGTCTCAGTGTGCCTTCACCGCGGCTGGCGGCTGACGGCGCGGCGGAGGGCTGACGGCACGGCTGAAAGCTGAGGACAGCCGGCAGCTTCGAACCCATCGTGTTCCCGGTGACAGTGCGCCGAACCAAACGACGATGCGAAGGTGACCGGGCTCATCGAGTTGAGGTGAAGGGGAGCCAGGAAGTGCTTGAGGCTCAGGTCTCGCCGGAGCCGGAGAACGAAGGGTCGGTCGGTGGTCCTACTTCCGACGGAAGAAGGCGAGGAACGACGTCCACTGGACCGTCCCGTCGTTGAGTACGACGTGGCGCCGGGCGCGGTCGATGCCGGTTGGATAGACGACCGAGTCGATGAGGAAGTCCGTGGGAGGAAGAGACCAGTCCACCGGTTCGATGAGCTCCAGCAACGGTGAGGCCTCAATCACGTACCTCTCCATCTCGGACTGGTTGAAGAACTCGGGGTGATGCTGGTCCTCGAGGAGGAGGTACTCGGTAGCCACAACCACGACGCCACCGGGTCGCACGACGCGTGCCATTTCGCGCACGGCATCGGCAGCACGCTCGTGGCTTCCGAAATGCTCAATCGAGGAGAGCGACCATGAGAAATCGAAGGTGGCATCGGCGTAGGCACCGAGGTTGGTGCCGTCCATGACTTTGAACTCAATCGCTTCCGAGCGGATAGGGCGCGGGCAGAATTTCTGGGGGTTCTCCACTACGGCGGCGTCAGCTTCGCGGCCACCGCTGGTCGCCCAATCGCCACTCCCGTAGAGGTCGGTAGCGACCACCTGGTGAATGCGGTCTCCCAACCAGAAGATCACGCACTCGCGTCCAGCCCCCACCCCGATAGCCCGGTGATCGGGTTGGATCATCCCAAGCCGCTGGAGTCCATAGAGCGTCTGGACCCATTCCCAACCCTTGCGGTAAATATCGGGATCGGATTTGCCACGGAAGATGTGGACATCATGCGAGTAGGAGGCCAGGTCCTCGTACAACGCGAACCACTCTGGATCTTGATACGCAGCCACATTGGTAAGGCTGCTCAACGGAAGTGACACGCCACCAGGGCGATCCGGGCCGGTCACCAGTCACGCCGATCTGAAGGATGGCATTTCGAAATCAACAAGCGCAGTTCCACCTTCTCCGGGGTCCTTGGACCGGCAACGACGCCGTCACGATACTCGCGTCCCGGGATCTCCCCGTCGTGCCCGCCTCGAGTGGGCGCGAGCGACGTCGGTACGGAGGGCCTCGATCCGGGTTCCACGGACCTGCTCCGTCATGGGAAGGGTCGCGAGGTGCCGGTCGCTCCTCGCCGATGCGGCATGGTTGGCGGGCGCAGACTGTTCAAACCCGTAGGTTAGTATTGACCAGCCCGTTCGCGGCGGCATCCGCCGCGTTACCCGAGGAGTGCAGGTGCTCGATGTCGATGGAAATGTCATATCCAGCGAGGAGCTGGTGCGTCGGGTCGAACAGCACGTGTCAACCATCGGACCAACCAGCACGCGCTCGCTCGATGGGGTCGCCGCACTGCGAACGGCTGAGACGACAGCGCTCAACGAGGCATCTCTTCGCAGCCTGTGGGCGCTTCAATCCAGAACTCGGCCTCCGGACCTCGGACAACCAAAGGGCCTGAAGGGTCGGGCGTCAAAGTTCGCAAAACGGGTCGTGCGCAAGCTCACGCATTGGTATGTCGAGCCCCGCTGGACGGTCCAGCAGGCCTACAACCTCCAGAATGCCGAATTCGCTTCCAGCGTGCTCGGCGAACTCCGACAGCAGAATGCCCGGTTCGAGCTGCAGGCGGCCTCGTTCGCAGAACAATTGGAGCGCTTCCGCTGGCAAGGCCAGGACGGGTTCGCCATGCAGGACGACGTCCAACTCCTCCGGCAGGAGGTGGCCGTCGTCCTGGAACGTCTGGGCATGGCCTCAGCGTCCGGGGCCGACATCGACTACCCGGCCTTCGAGGAACTCTTCCGTGGATCCAGCGAGGAGATCCGCGTATCTCAGGAGCGTTACCTCACGAAGATCCCTCCACCCGATGTCGCCGGACTAGTCGTTGACATCGGCTGTGGCAGAGGTGAGATGCTTGAGCTGCTCCGAAATGAGGGGCACGAAGTGTTGGGCGTCGACACGAACTCGGGAATGATCGAGGTGTGCATCGGCAAGGGCCTGCCGGTGGTCCAGGACGACGGGATCCACCTGCTCGAACAGATGAAGGACAGATCATTGAAGGGCATCTTCTGCCTTCAAGTGGTCGAGCATCTGTTGACGTCCGAACTCGAGAAGCTGATCGCTGTCGCTTCGGAGAAGCTGCTCGTTGGGGGAGTCCTCGTGATGGAGACGATCAACCCGCGAAGCTCCTTCTCCCTGGGCAACCATTTCTTCGCGGACACTTCCCATGTTCGGCCGGTGCACCCGGAGACACTTCGCTTCATCTGCCAAGAATCCGGGTTCGCTCAGGTTGCCTTGGAGGAGCTCTCCCCCCATCCGCTGCTCAAACTGGCCGATGACCTCCCCGAAGAGGAAACCGTCAGCACCGCGGTCGAGGCGCTGCTGACAAACGTCTTCGGGTTTCAGGATTACGCGATCATCGCCACCCGGTGAACCGGTACTCCGCTGTCCATCAGTTCCACTCTGGCACCGCGAGGGGGGACGCCATAACCCAGCAGATGCTCCAGCTTCAGGGTCACCTCAGAGCCATGGGCATCACCTCGGACATCTTCGCCGAGCACATCGACCCGAGCCTCCAAGGACGGATCCACTCGGTGCAGGGCTACGCCGGGTCCGACACCAACCTCATGCTCCTGCACCACTCCATGGGCTCGGAGTCCTTCGACCACGTCGTAGGCCTGCCCGACGATGTCGTCGCCGTGTACCACAACATCACTCCCGAGCACTACTTCACCGATGTAGGCGTGCGCCACTACATCCGGCTCGGTCGGGAACAGCTGGCGCGACTGGCGCTCCGGGCCCGCCTTGGGGTCGCCGACTCCAACTACAACCGTCGAGAAATGCTACGGGTCGGGTTCCGGCGCGCCGAGGTGCTCCCCGTCCGTGTGGATTTCTCCGAGTTCGCCCAGCCATCAGCCCGCAGGTCGGCCCGCTCAGAGGACTGGCTCTTCGTCGGTCGCATTGTCGGGAACAAGTGCCAGCACGACCTGGTCCACGCGTTCGCCGCCCACGCCGAGGCCTTCGGGAGTGACTCCCGGCTGGTCCTCATTGGGGACACCTCCTCGCGCGAGTACGTCGACCTCGTCCGGCAGCAGGCGGACACCCTCGGCATTGGCGAACGTGTGATCATGCCGGGAAAAATATCCGACCGCGAGCTGCGTTCGGCGTTCGCCCGTGCCGGCGTCTTCGTCTCCCTGAGCGAACACGAGGGCTTCGGCGTTCCCGTGCTCGAAGCCATGGCCGCCGGACTTCCGGTCGTGGCCTTGGGAGCGGCCGCAATTCCCGAGACCATGGGTGGGGCCGGAATTCTCCTTCGTACGAAGGATGCGGCGATCGTGGCGGCCACGGTGCAGAGCGTGCTCGAAGACGCCGATCTTCGCACCCGCCTCGTTGAACGGCAGTTCACTCGGATCCACCAGGTCGAATCTTTTGACGCTCCAAGGCTCCTCCAGCGAGTCATCAGTCGCGCCTCGGGCGCGGAACCCCCGCTGGAGATCCAGGTGCAGGGGCCGTTCGAGACCAGCTACAGCCTGGCGGCCATGAATCGACGGCTGGCGATTGAGCTTGATCGCCTCCCCGGGCGCGAGATATCCATTTACGCCACGGAGGGACCCGGCGATTATGAACCGGCCGTCGAAGACCTCAAGCGACACCCGCGCGCAACTGAACTCCTCCAGCGATCCAACGATGTCCCCTACCCCGATGTCGTCATCCGCCAGATGTACCCGCCCCGGGTGATCGACACGCCGGGTGGGATCACATGCGAGTACTTCGGGTGGGAGGAGAGCCGGATCCCCGATGCCATGGCCAACGATTTCAACCGTTACCTCGACGGTGTCGGCGTCATGTCCGAGTTCGTCCGTGACGTGCTCTGGGACTCGGGTGTCAACGTCCCGATCCGAGTGGTAGGGAACGGGGTGGACCCCCACGATCCGATGGCTACCATCGACGCGCCCGAACTTAAGAAGCTCCGGGAGTTCCGCTTCCTCCACATCAGCGCGGCGTTTCCCCGCAAGGGAGTGGACGTGTTACTCAAAGCCTACTTCTCGGTGTTCGACGGCCAGAGTGACGTGACGTTGGTGCTCAAGACGTACCCCAACCCCCACAACCAGGTAGACGAGCTCCTCCAGCTCCTCCGAGCCAGTCACCCGAACCCACCCGACGTCAGATGGATCGATCGTGATCTCGAAGACCGTGACCTTCAGGGGCTGTACAACCTTGCGCACTGTTATGTCCACCCAGCACGGGGTGAAGGTTTCGGGCTGCCGGTCGCCGAGGCGATGGCAGCCGGAGTTCCGGTCATCAGCGTGGCCCACTCAGGACTGGCCGACCTCGTCTCGACCAAGACCGCTGTCACCATTCCCTTCCGTCTCGAACCAGCAGATACACATATGGAAATCGCCGGCTCCATGTGGGCCGAGCCGGACGGGGAACGACTCGCGTTCGAGATGAGCCACCTGGTTGCAAACCCAGACACCCCGGAAGTGCAAGAGCGGGTCCAGAGGGCGGCCGAACTGGTGGCCACCAAATTCTCGTGGGGAGCCGCAGCCAAGCGATGGGGCGACTTCATCGACCACTTGGAAGACTCGAGCACAACGACGCGGGTCGCCATGGTCAGCCCCTGGAACTCTCATTGCGGTGTAGCCGAGTATTCACGTTACATAGTCGAACAAGGCCTGGGAACCATTGCGTTCGAGCTCTTCGCCGACAAAGTGGCGGATATCGTTGATCTGGTCGCCGAGCTTGGGGTCACCCGATGTTGGTCAGACCGCTGGAACCCTGATCTGAGCGAGTTGGAGGCAGCCGTGAAGACGTCGGACGCGGACGTCGTCCACATCCAGTTCAATTTCGGCTTCTTCGAGCTCGAACACCTGGCCGAGTTCATTGATCGCCAACTCGAGCACCGAGGGGTGGTCGTCACGCTCCACCGGACCACAGACGTCGATATCGACGGCGAACTGGTGAGCCTGAAACAGATCCACGCCACCCTGCAGCGCGTCGACCAAATCATCACCCACCAGGAGGCGGACGCACAATTGCTCGAGGAGTTTGGACTCGTCGGCAACGTGCGCGTCGTGCCCCAGGGAGCACCGCCGCCGCCGCAGATCACGCACGCCACAGCGCGCCGTGCTCTCAATCTTGGGACAAGGCCGGTGATCGGGACATTTGGCTTTCTCCTCCCCCACAAGGGGATCTTGGACCTCATCCGCTCTGTTGATGCACTCCGCGGCGATTTTCCCGACCTCTGCCTCCTTGCCCTCTGCGCTCGCCATCCGAGCCCCACCTCCGGCGAGTATGAGGACACGGTTCGCCAGGAAATCGAGTCCCGCGGACTCGAGGACAATGTGCTCTTGATCAGTGAGTTCCTACCGGATAGGACCGCAGCCGCCATATTGCGAGGTGTCGATGCGATCGTCCTCCCCTATCGCCAGACCGAGGAGTCGTCGAGTGCAGCCCTGCGCTTCGTCCTCCCCATAGAACGACCGATCATCGCCACAGATCTGCCCATCTTCGATGACGCGCGAGATGCCCTCTTTCTGGTCGACGCCGACGACCCCACCAGTCTCACCGATGCCGTCCGGCAGGTACTGGTTGACGGCGATTTGCGCCGAGACCTCGCCGATCGCTCTGCGGTGGCGGCACGCCAGTTCCGTTGGCAGCGCGTCGCCGACCATCACCGCGACATCTACACGACTGCTCGACGTGCGCATTCGAGAAATTAAGACCGCAGGCTCGGAGCCGCTCCGGCGGCGCCGGACGGCCCAATCCACGAGTCACCCCGGGTAGGGTCGTCTGATGAATCGTTCGGCCAGATTCTCGGTCGCCAGCCGACCCGATACCGTCCTCGAACGTCCGTAGGGGTGGCCGTCCCTTCGGTTGGCGCCGATGCAGAGTCCACCGCTGACTCGTCCGTCGGTGTGGGCTGACTCCTCTGAAGACGGTGGGGCACCTCGTCGCCGCGCCGGACAAGTTCCGGGGTACCGCCTCGGCCAAGGAAGCGGCCGCCGCCATGGCCCAAGGGGCGCGGCTCTCCGGTTGGACCTCGGCTGAAGTGCCGATGTCAGACGGGGGCGAAGGACTGTTGGATGTCATCGGTGGCGCACTTCGAACCACCGTTGTCCCGGGACCTCTCGGGCAGTCAGTCGCCGCCGAGTGGCGCCTGTCGCCTGGTCACTCCGATGAGGGCCCGATTGCCATCATTGAGATGTCCCGCGCCGCCGGGCGCGGCCTCATGCCCCATCCGCATGGCGACGACCCGGTCCGGGCCGATACGGCCGGCGTAGGGCACCTGCTCCTGGCGGCGCGGGCCGCCGGGGCACGCCGCATCGTGGTTGGGTGCGGAGGCTCGGCCACGTCCGACGGCGGGTTGGGGGTCGTCCGTGTGGTCGCCTCGCCCCAGGCCCTCGCCGGGATCGAACTCACCGTGGCCTGCGACGTGACCACGGCGTTTCGTGACGCCGCGATCGTCTTCGGCCCCCAGAAGGGTGCTTCGAGTGACCAGATCGACCAGCTGACACGGCGTCTCGTCTCCCTTGCCGAGCGCTACCAACAGGACTTCGGCGTGGACGTGGACACCATCCCCGGGGCCGGGGCGGCCGGAGGTCTCGCTGGGGGGTTGGCCGCCCTCGGCGCCCGCATCGTGCCGGGATTCGACCTGGTGGCCTCCATGGTGGGTCTGCAGGAACAGATTGACGAGGCTGATCTCGTGGTCACCGGAGAAGGCCACCTGGATCCACCCTCCTTCCAGGGCAAGGTGCCCGGTGGTGTCCTCGCCCTGGCTGACTCCCCGGTCCTGTGTGTGGCCGGAGCGGCCGACCCCAGGGTGACCCGGAAACCGCCTCCGGGGATGGAGATCATCGATCTCACCAAGCGCTACGGCCGGGCCCGCGCCCGCAAGGACACCTGCGCGCTGATCACCGAGGTCACGGCCGAGTTCACAGCCCGCTTTGCCCTTGAATAGACGTATCGGCAATGCTGCTGCACGCGCGGCGTGGCCATACTCTCCACGCCGGCGCCGGAGCGAGTCGGTCGGCGCGGCGTTCACGAGGGAGGAAAACACATGGGGCTTCTCGACGGCAAAGTGGCCATCGTGACCGGAGCGGGACGGGGTATCGGTCGCGAGGAAGCACTCCTCCTGGCCAGCGAGGGCGCCCGGGTCATCGTCAATGACGTGGGCGGCGCGCTCACCGACACGGCTGCCGATGAGCATCCCGCCGAGGACGTGGCCGAACTGATCAGGAAAGGCGGTGGCGATGCTGCCGTCAACGGTGATGACATCAGCTCGTGGGCCGGTGGCAAGAATGTGGTCGAGCAGGCCATCGACACCTTCGGTGGACTCGACATCCTGGTCAACAACGCCGGTATCTTGCGCGACAAGATGTCCTTCAACATGGAGGAATCCGATTGGGACGACGTCATCCGAGTCCATCTCAAGGGCCACTTCGCACCGACCCATCACGCCGCCGTCTTCTGGCGCAGTAAGGCCAAGGCGGGCGAGGACGTCGCGGCCCGCATCATCAACACCAGCTCGGAGGCCGGCCTGTACGGAAACGCCGGACAGGCCAACTACGGTGCCGCCAAGGCCGGGATCGCCGCACTGACCTGGATCTTGGCCCGCGAACTCGGTCGCTACGGCGTCACATCGAACGCCATCGCGCCCCGGGCCCGCACTCGGATGACCGAGAACCTCTTCGGCGGGCTGGGCAAGAAGGAAGATGACAAAGGTTTTGATGCCTGGGACCCTAAGAACATCGCCAATCTGGTGACCTTTCTGGCCGCCCCCGAGTCGGCCGACATCAATGGCCAGATCTTCGTCGTCTTCGGCGGCAATATCTATGCCATGAGCGCCTTCCAACCGGTCGGCCAAGTCACGCGGGACGCGGCCTGGACGCCGCAGGAGCTGATTGACGCCAAGGGTGAACTCTTCAAGGGCATTGATTCGGGGGTGCCCAAGTTCAGCTTCTTCTAGTGGTCCGGCATTCGCGTTTTTGGTTTCACCGGGCGCTACCCTGATTGGGATGCCTGAGATGCGTGTCGTGCCATCGGTCACCCTGGCCACACTCTCCACCCATCGCTCACCTCTGGGGACGTTCTCGGAATGCCCTCACTGCGCCGGTGAACTGCGTCCCGAGGATGCGCACTACCGATGTGAGAATTGCGGCTGGCGCGACTCCTGCTGCGAATAGACAAGCGCACCGCAGCTTGACCCGACTCTGGTCGTTCAGCACGAGCGGCGTGTGCTCGAAGCCGCCTGAACTGCGGACCTTCATCGAATCCAGCGGTGCCACCGCTCCATAGGGCACGATGAGGGCATGTCCCACGACCGTAAGTTCCGATTCGCCGCCCAGCTCAGCACGACGCCCAAGGGCACGGCTCGGTCCTGGGCCGAACAAGCCCGACGGGCCGAGGACCTCGGCTATGCCACTCTGCTCATGCCGGACCATTTCGGCGACCAACTGGCCCCGATACCGGCCTTGGCCGCCGTGGCGGCCGCGACCAGCACGCTCCGCATGGGCTCCCTGGTCTTCGGGAACGACTACCGGCATCCCGTCGTCCTGGCCAAGGAGGCGGCCACCCTCGACGTGCTGAGCGATGGACGCTTCGAGCTCAGCCTTGGCGCTGGGTGGATGAAGACCGACTACGAGGAGGCGGGGATGACCTACGACACCCCGAAGGTCCGGGTCGGCCGCTTCGAAGAGGCCGTCCAGGTCATCCAGGGGCTGCTGCGCACCGACGGTCCGTACACCTTCGACGGCGCCTTCTACCAGGTGCACGGGCACACACTTCTGCCCCGGCCGGTGCAACACCCCGGTCCACCCCTCATCATCGGCGGCGGGGGCAAGCGGGTGCTGTCCTTCGCAGCCCGTCATGCCGACATCGTCAGCATCAACGTCAACCTCCGCGAGGGCACGGGCGGGCCCGAGACGGCGCCCAACGCCTCACCGGAACGCACCCGCGAGAAGCTGGCCTGGGTGAGAGAGGCCGCCGGTGTCCGATTCGACCAGCTCGAGTTGAACGCCCTCATTGGGTTCGTCATGATCACCGACGATCGCTCCAGCATCATCGAGGCCATGGCGCCGCACTTCGGGATCAGCACCGACGACGCCCTGCACATCCCACTGGCCCTGCTGGGGACGCTCGACCAGATGAAGGAGGAGTTGCAGTGGCGACGCCAGGAATACGGAATCTCCTACTGGTCCATTGAGGCGGAGAGCTGGGAAGCGCTCGGTCCCGTCGTCTCCTCCCTCTCGGGCACATGACGATCACCACCAGCACGGGGTGGGAGGCCATCGGCCACCATCGCCAGCTTGACGGTTACCGCGTCTTCACCGTTGACGCGCCGTCCATCGGTCCCGAGCGCCATGAGCCACTGCTCATTCTGCACGGCTTTCCCACCTCGTCCTTCGACTACGCCGCCGTCCTGGACGGGCTGCGGGCCGGTCGGCGAGTCCTCCTCATCGACGGACTGGGCTACGGCCTCTCGGCCAAGCCCGACCAGCACTACACCCTGGCGCTCCAGGCCGACCTGGCGGCGGCCTTCGTGGCCGAGTTGGGCCTGACCACCTTGGCCCTGTTGACCCACGATATGGGTGACACGGTCGGCGGCGAGCTCCTGGCCCGGCGCCAGGAGGGCACCTGGCCGGTTGAGGTGGCCCGGCGGGTCATCACCAATGGCAGCATCTACATCGAGCAGGCCCACCTGACGAACGGCCAGCAGCTCCTGCTGGGCCTGCCCGACGCCAAGCTGTCGCCCGACATCCCGATCGACGCCGCCTCGCTGACCCGAAGCCTGCGCGAGACATTCAGCCCGAAGGTCGACCTCCCCGAAGCCGGCACGCGGGAGGATCCATTGCCGGCCACGGTGGAGCAGATCCTGCGGGACGACGGTCAGACCATGTTGCCGCGGCTCATTCGCTACATCGAGGAGCGGCGCCAGAACCAGGCCCGCTTCACCGGCGCCATCGAGCGCGATCCGTCGCCGCTCCACATCGTCTGGGGCATCGATGACCCGATCGCCGTCCCCGCCATGGTCGACACCCTCGTGGCGGCCCGGCCCGACGCCTCCGTCGTGCGGCTCGACGGTGTCGGTCACTACCCGATGGTCGAGGCCCCGGGCCGCTTTCTCGAGGCGGTTCTCCCCGCCCTTGCGGGTTGAGTCACGCCGGACGGGGCTTCCGCCTCGCTCGCCACACCCAGCCGCCTCTTCCTCAGTTCGAGGCCAGAAGGCGCCGGAGATCCTGCTCCATCGCTTCGACCAACTCGATCAGCCGTACACATCGGGCCGTCGATCCGCTCAGCGCCAGCAACTGCTGGGCATCGAACGTGTTCAGGGGAGCTTCGGCGCAGATCTGCCAACAGGCCACGGCGGGGTCATCGTCGTACCGCAGGTCGGGTGACAAGGCCGGACGCGTGCCGGCCTCGGACAGCAGTCCCCGCGTCCGGCGCACGCTGTCGATCGCCCGTCGCAGCGTGGCGTCGTCCAACGGCTCACCCTCCGGTGCCGACTCTTGCACCAGGGCCAGCGGGTAGGGGTCGTCGGCAAGCCAGTCCACGACCTCGATTCGGGCTTCGCCGCGCACCATCATGAGCGACCGGCCATCGGCCAGGGACGCCGCATGGGTGATCACGGCGCGCGTCCCCACCGTCATCCGCTCGTCGCCGCCACCCACTTCCGAGCCTCGCGCGATCAGGACGATGCCGAAGCGCGCGTCACCGGCCAGACAGTCCGCCGTCAGTGCCCGGTACCGGGGCTCGAAGACGTGCAGCGGCATCTGGGCGTGGGGGAAGAGCACCGTCGAAAGGGGGAACATCGCCAGACGGAGCGCTCGGGTCCCAGCGGTGCTCGACTCGGTCATCGTCCCCACACTGTCACGTCCCACCGCAGGGGCATCTCCCACACCCATCTCCCAGCGCACGAGCATCGACGCCTCGACCAACCGACCGCTGGACGCGAGCAGGACCGGCCTCGAGGCCGGTCCTGTACTCGTTGTTCTCTGTCTTGGGCAGGAAGATCCTCCGGCTCCGGTGGCCGACACAGTGGGTGCGGGGGACGGCCCTGACGGCCGACCGGCACGCGCACCGGCGCGAGTTCGGCCTCAATCATGCGTCGGGCAACTTGGCCAGGTGAGCTTCTGCGTGGCGTCACCGATCCGACATCGGTGACGCAGGTTCAACCCGGCGGATCGCCTTCCTCGCTCGAGCCTGTCGAGGTCATCGGCAGCTCCTTTCCACTCGAGGCAACAGGTGAGGCGCCCACTGCCGTAGGGGAACAAGTATCCGCCTCACCCGCCACCCTGTGAACCCCACTTGAACTGGACCTTCGCGAACCGCCAGGTCACCGGGTTCTCTGACACACAATCTTCACCAAGTGGGCGGGCGATCGAGACCCGGCGCCTTGGATCGTCCGCCATGTCGCGGTCCACCTACAGTCTTCCCATGCCACTCCCCATCCCAGCCGAGAACACCACCGCCTTGGTGACCGGGTCGTCCTCGGGCATCGGCGCCGAGATCGCGCGTGACCTGGCCAAGCGGGGCCACGGCGTCACCTTGGTGGCCCGCCGCGAGGATCGGCTGCGGGCCCTGGCCGACGAATTGGCCGAGAAGTACCACGTGCGCGCCGAGGTGATGGTGGCGGACCTCACCGAGGCCGAGTCACGCCTCGCGCTCCGTGAGGAGAGCGAGCGACGAGGACTCA
>CAVURD010000010.1:0-47943 GCA_963743785.1 uncultured Acidimicrobiaceae bacterium
GGCTCCCCACCCGCCGCTGGCGGCCATCTCGAACAGCGCGTCAGAATCGGAGGATGACCTCGGACGCGCCGGACGACAAAGCTCGCTCCGTGGCGGCCAGGGTCGCTGACTATCGCTGCATAGTGGCGGATGCATTTGAGACACTCACCCGTGAACAATGGGAGTCGCCATCATGGTGCAGCGGCTGGAGGGTCCGAGACGTCCTGGGTCACCTCGTCCACAACGCCGAGGCCTCGCGAGTGTCGATGGTGCGTGACGTGATCCGCCACCCGATACGTCCCGACAGGGGGTTGGATCTGAATGCTCGCCAACTCGGAGACGAGCCCGTCCCAACCCTGGCACAGCGTCTGCGCAAGGCTCAGCATGGCGGGGTACATGTCATCGGCTTCCCCGCCGCCGTAGGACTAGGAGACGTCCTCGTCCACGGAAACGACGCACTCCGTGCCCAAGGCCTGGAATTTGGAGTCGATCCAGACGATGCGGTGGCGGTCCTGAATGCATACCGGCGCGTCGGGCGTCTGATATTCCACGCGCGGCCCTGTAGGAATGTGAGGTTGGTTGCAACCGACGTCAAGTGGTCGTACGGACAAGGTCCAGAGGTGACGGGCCGAGCAATCGACCTTGTCATGCTCATGGCCAACCGGCAGCAGATCGTCGGAACATCTCAGGGCCGGGCGTGGCGGTCGTGGCCGCATAACGGGCGAACCGGTCAATAGCCGGGATCCAGCCTGGGGAGACATTTGTGGGGAGATACGAGCTTCAGTGCGAGCCAAACAACTGACGAAACTACCGAGGGGTTGAAATAGCTACCATCGTTCCTGATGCTTGCGTTGAGCCATCACACGGGGGTCACACTCGCCGAGGTTGGGTTCCTGTTGATTCTGTTGCCGGTGTCTGGCTCGTCGCCGCTCAAATCCCAGCCTTCAAGATGCCTACTGCGAGAACGATCGTCGCAGGCATTGCGCTCGCCCTCGCTGGCGTGCTTCTCATCATTGCCACTCACTGGGGTCATTTCGGCTGACCATCCACTATGTGCTGATACCCAGCCCGGCGCACGGTGCCCCATAACGGCTGTGGCCTCAAGCGGTCGTTGCAACACCTGAATGATTGGCGGAGAGTGATGTCGTCGATCAGGAGGTGCACGAATGGCACGGTTCTCGCCCGAGGACAGGGAAACGATTTGGGACATGCGCGAAGCGGGAGTGCCGGTCAAACGCATCGCCAAGCACCTGGGTAGGCAGAACTCCTCACTGCGAAAGTTCATCGCCGATGCCGGCGGCACCCGACCGACGCCACGCGAGCGCTCTGACCTGCGGCTGTCTTTAGAGGAACGAGAGGAGATCTCCCGGGGGCTGGCGGCCGGTTATTCGATCCGGGCCGTCGCCGAGGCCCTCGGCCGCTCTCCCTCGACCGTGTGCCGGGAGGTCAACGCCAACGGCGGGCGGAAGAAGTACCGGGCGCTGGTGGCCGACCGGGCGGCGTGCCGGCGGGCGCTGCGACCCAAGCGGGCCAAGCTCGCCCAGTGCCGCCGGCTCCGAGGCGTCGTCGAGCGCAAGCTCGAGGCCAAGTGGTCACCTCAGCAAATCTCGGCGTGGTTGGCTCTGGAGTACCCCGATCGCCCGGAGATGCAGGTGTCCCACGAGACCATCTACCAGTCACTCTTCGTCCAAAGCCGTGGTGCGCTGCGCAAAGAGCTCCATTCGTGCCTGCGCACTGGTCGAGCCATGCGCCGGGCCAAGGCCTACACCAAAGGCAACGTCGGCCAGGGCCAGCTGAAAAACATGGTGATGATCTCCGAGCGTCCCGCCGAGGTGAAGGACCGGGCCGTCCCGGGCCACTGGGAAGGCGACTTGATCTTCGGCAAGAAGATGACCTCCATCGGGACTCTCGTCGAGCGCCACAGCCGCTACGTGATCTTGCTCAAGCTCCCCAATGGGCACGGCGCCGAGGCGGTGCGCAAGGCCATGACCAAGCGCATCTTGACCCTCCCGACTCAGCTGCGCCGATCCATCACCTGGGATCAGGGCAAGGAGATGGCAGAGCACGTTGAGTTCACCGTCGAGACCGGTGTCCAGATCTACTTCTGCGACCCCAAGAGCCCCTGGCAACGCGGGAGCAACGAGAACACCAACGGATTGCTCCGCCAATACCTGCCAAAGGCCTCTGATCTGTCACAGTGCACTCAACGAGAACTCGACGCCATCGCCCGCTCGCTCAACACGAGGCCTCGACAGACACTCGAATGGATGACACCATCTCAGGCGCTCGCCGACGCCGTTGCGTTGACCGCTTGAGGCCACGGCGGCTACGTGGCGGGTCCCCATTGAGGAGCACCTCGTAGCGGTGGAGCTCTGCGTCGGTGCTCACAAGGCGGAATCCGGCTCGGATGAGAGTCCGTTGCGAAGCGAAGTTGTCCAGAGTCGTGTCCGCGGTCACCCTGGACAGTCCGTGGTCGGCGGCCACGGTCAGCAGGGCGATGACAGCCTCGGCGGCATAGCCATGGCGGCGGGCCGAGGGAGCCAGGCCGTAGCCGATCTCGACGCCGCCGCGATCTGGCTGACCCTTGAAGCCGATCCCCCCGATGGCCCGCTCGTCGGCCAAGCGGGTGATCCGGTAGTAGCCGAACGGCCGTTGCTCTCCGTGGGCGGCTGTGGCGCGAAGGAACCCCCCGACTGCGCCAAGGTCGCCCTCGAAGGGGAAATCGTCGGCCCAACTATCGGTTGGTCCCGCACTCCGAGCGACGATGCGTTCGGCCTCTGCGACATCAATCGCCTCCAGTTGAAGGCGCGGTGTTCGAATGTACGTCATGGCGGCAGCGAAATCAGCCCTCGTCGCCGAGCACCCGGCTCCGGTCATGATCGGGCTGCTGGCTCAGGATGGCATCAGGAGACCGCCCGAGATTACCCACACGTTGGGGTCGAATGACGCATATGACACCGGAGAGCGGAGGCACCCCGTACGCCGAGGTGGTGGTCACCTCCAAACGACACCTCTGTTGACGCGCGAGGCTGGTCGGACCAAACAGCTCAAGGGTGGTCGACGAGCCCACTCACGTCCATGAGGAGCCCACATGCCCGATACCACTTTCCTGTCCGACCGAATCGAGGTGACCCGGCCTATCCCGGCGCCGCCCGCCGTGATCTTCGACATCTTGCGGTCCCCGGCAGGTCATGTGGCCATCGACGCTTCGGGGATGCTGCAGGACTTCACCGGCGAGCCGGCGGAGAAGGTGGGCGACACGTTCGTCATCCACATGGACCGCGAGTCGCTCAATGACATCCCACTTGGCAGGTACGACGTGACCGTGCACATCATCCTTTTTGAGCGCGACAAAGAGATCGCGTGGGATCTCGGGCCCGATATCCCGGTTCCGCACTTCTATGGTTACCGCCTGGATACTGGTGAGGACGGGGTCACCAATGTGACGTCCTACTACGACTGGTCCAAGGTAGGCGGCGACCTCAAGGAACGCTTCCCGATCGTGCCCGAATCGGCGCTTCGCGCCACGCTGGGAATCTTGGAGCGAACGGTCAGAAAGGGCCTTTGACTTCCCGCCCTGCGCTCCAGGGTAGGTCCGCGCAGCCATGACTGCGGCTGGCGGCCGGACGGCTGCGACCGGATCGCCGGACTTGGGCACCACGTTGAGCACTATTTCCCGAAGCCGGGTCCAGTGGCCCTCGTCAGGCGCGGTTGCGTCGTCGGCCGTTCTTCCACACGCCGATCAACGCTCGCACGACGGTGAGACTCGCCAGGACGATCAGGGTTGCGTCGAAGGCTGGGACCCACCGGACCTGGTCACCCTTTACGACGTAGACACCGACGGGCAGGACCAGTCCACCGAATCCCCCACCTGTGCCCGTTGGCGGCGGGCCATCAGGTGGGGCGCCATTCGCCGGCTTCGCCGTCTCGATGCCCGGGGTGTGCCCGGTAGCCGGTGGTTTGATCGGACCCTCGCCGCCCCCGCCCCCACCCGCCACGAAGGCCACGGGAATGATGAGAAGCTCCTCCCGTTCATAGGCTGCACCAAAGGAACGCCGCACCGACAGGTTCTCAGCGATTCTGTCCAACAGATCTCGGGTGTTCACGGCCCGACCCTCCTCTCCCTCCCGCCCGTGGGGCGGATGCATCGCCGTGAGATCGCCCGCCTCGGGCACTCGGCTCACGGAGCACGACCGTTAGACCGGGCCGGTCAATTTCGGCACCCATGGCGCGTCGCGGTGACCTCGTCGGTGCGCGGGCTGCACACGTGGGCGGCGAGATGAGGCGGCGAGATCATCAGCCAACGAGCGGTCGGGCGCACGTACTCACGCCCGGTTCGCACGTGACTCAACCACTCGGGTTGCCTCCTTGAAGGCGTCCGAGTTGATGTCGCGTCCGAGGCCCTGGGCAATTCTCGTGCCGAGTCGGACGTCGACACTGGTCCAGTAGGCAATGACCCGAAGCTGAATCTCGTCGGTGACATGATCGCTCGCGTGGCCGACGATGTTGGTCACCAGGTGGTCACGATCTTCGTCGTCCATCACCTGGCGAACCAGCGTCCCCGCCTGCCCGAAGTCGTCGTCCTCCGCGTGCTTTGCGTAGGCGTAACGACCGAGTTCCCCCGATGCCACACTCCATGCCACCGCTCCGGCCCGCTCGGGATCGGCCTCCGGCCCACCGTAGGAGTTGGGGGCGTAGACCGGTTGAGACCCGGCGTGGCGATACGTCATCTGCGCGTCCTTGTTGTAAGAGTGGACCTCGACCCGTGGGGCGTTGATCGTCAGCTGTTCGTAATTCGGGCCGATCCGGTGCAGGTGGGTGTCGTGGTACGAGAAGACCCGACCCATCAGCATTCGGTCGGGGCTGAGTCCGGTTCCGGGGACGAGATTGGCCGGAGAGAAGCCGGCCTGTTCCACCTCGGCGAAGAAATTCTCGGGGTTGCGGTCGAGTACCAGGCGGCCCACCTGAATGGGCGCGTAGTCCGAGTGTGGCCAGACTTTGGTCAGGTCGAAGGGGTTGAACCGATAGTCGGCGGCTTCTTCGAACGGCATGACCTGCATCTCGAGACGCCATTCGGGGGCGTTCCCGCTGGCGATGGCCTGATTGAGATCGCGGCGGTGGAAGTCGGGATCCTCGGCGGTCATGGCCTTGGCCTCGCCGTCGGTGAAGGTTTCTACCCCTTGCACAGTCTTGAAGTGGTACTTGACCCAGAATCGCGCCCCGGCGGCGTTAATGGTGGAGTAGGTGTGACTGCTGTACCCGTTCATGTGCCGGTACGTCCGTGGCGTTCCCCGGTCCGACATGAGGACGGTCACTTGGTGGGCGCTCTCGGGTGACAGGGTCCAGAAGTCCCACTGCATGTTGTTGTCTCGCAGCCCGGTATCGGGCTGGCGTTTCTGGGAGTGGATGAAGTCTTGAAACTTCGTGGCGTCACGGACGAAGAACACGGGGGTGTTGTTGCCCACCATGTCGAAGTTCCCCTCGTCGGTGTAAAATTTGAGGGCAAAGCCACGGGGATCACGGACGGTGTCGGCATAGCCCTGTTCGCCGGCCACCGTCGAGAAACGGGCGAACATTGGTGTGCGCTTACCGACCTCGGACAAGAAGCTGGCGCGGGTGAACCAGGTGACGTCGTCGGTGACCTCGAAGAACCCGTGAGCGCCGCTGCCCTTGGCATGGACGACCCGCTCGGGCACCCGCTCCCGGTTGAAATGCTGCATCTTCTGCACGACGTAGTGGTCGTGCAGCGCGGTCGGACCACTGGGGCCGACCGTCAATGAGTATTCATCGCTCTGCGCTGGGATGCCCGAGTCGGTGGTCGTGGTTGGCGGTCGTGTCTCGCTCATCGTTCCCTCCAAACCTGCCGGTGGTGAGCACGCCACGAGCAGCGAGTAGTCCTTCCGTAGTCCTACCCACCTGATATCGAAATGCAACATCTCCGTCTATGTCGATGCACCGCCTGTATCAGGGCACCGGATGGATCAGGGCACCGGATGCGCTGCTGCCACCATCCGAGAAGGTTATGGGCATCGCCATCGGGCCGCGTTGGAGTTCCGACCGGATGCGAAGGCCTCGCACAGGCAGGGCGAAGCGTTCATCCGGCCGAGCAACGGGTGTGCCCGGGTGGGTGCAGCCCGGCAGTGGGAGTGGGTCCGGGTGCACGCTCCGCCGGCAGGGTGAGGCCAGCAGCCCGTTTTTCGCTATCCGATGAATTTGAGCAGGGCCTCGTTCACGTCCTCGGGGTGAGTCCACCCAACGTTGTGCGGTCCGCCCTCGATCTCGATGAACTCAATGTCGCTGACCAGGTCGGGGAGCCGTCGTCCCGTGGCATCGATCGGCAGGATGCGGTCCTCGGTGCCCTGGACGACGAGGAGCGGTACGTCGATCTTCGGAAGGTCGGCGCGAAAGTCCGTCAGCCAGGTCGGTACGCACGCGAGCGTGGCGTAGGCGGACGAACCGGCTGCCACGGCGAAACTGGCGTTCCACGCCTCATCGCTAATGCGGGCAGGGCGGAGCTTGTCGACATTGTAGAAATTGTCAAAGAAGAACTTGAACCACGCATAGCGGTCCTTCTTGATGGTCTCCTTGAAACCGTCGAAGACGCTCTGCGGCACCCCCAAAGGGTTGTCGTCGGTCTGCAGCAGGAACGGTGGGATCGGTCCGAACAAGGCGGCTTTGGCCACTCGAGCGGAACCGTAGTTTCCGAGGTACCGGGTGACTTCGCCCGTTCCCATTGAGAATCCGACCAGGATGACCTCCCGCAGATCGAGCTGGTCGATGAGCGTTCTCAGGTCGGCGGCGAAGGTGTCGTAGTCGTAGCCCATCGTGGGTTGGCTCGATTTCCCGAATCCCCGCCGGTCATAGGTGATCACCCTCTTGCCGGCGTCGAGGAGCACGGGCACTTGCTTCTCCCATGAATGCCCGTCAAGCGGGTAGCCATGGATCAGCACCATGGGCTGCCCTGAGCCGTGATCTTCGTAGTACAAATCGATGGGGGCCGAGTTCTCCTTACCCACGTTCATGTAGGGCATTTCACCTTCTCCTTTGCCGGGTTGTCTTGTTCATATCGCTTCAGCCATTATGCGCCTGGACCAGCCGTCGCGACCCTCTAAATTAGAGACGCTCGGGAGATCCGAAGGAGCGCCCGTTGCATCATGCGCGCAGACAGAAAGCGCTGCCCTGAAATGGCCGGCCACAGGCCGCCATTCGATTGGGAACGCGAGCCGATGGAGGGCGCACTGCGGCCTGAGGGAACGTGCCTCATCCTGAGAGACCCTGGCTCGTCCTATGGGCCCGGAAATGCGGCAGCGAAGGCTTCCCCGAAAGCCGTGTCCCCGGAACATTGCGGAGACTCAGCGAAGGGTCGTCCGAGCAACAGCGCCAGCAGATCGCGGCACGATGCGGCGATCACCGCTCGGGCCGGGGAATCCGGACTGGCGGAACGCGACGTCACCTTGCCTCCTATCACACTGACCTCGTACGCCGACCGATCGGGCCCATCGGTGACGACCAGGAGCCACGAACCCTCGAGATTCGTGTCAAAGGCACGATGGTTCGTTCGCCGGGTATTGAGCCAGGCCAGGCGCATGGGCAGTGCCTCGCGGACAAACAGGTTGCTCCAGTCGGGCAAGTCCAGTCCGAGGTCCAACCCGTGGACCTCGACTTCGGTGAGCCTGAGCATGAGGAGTCGACCCAGATCGACCGTTCCCAGATCGTCTTGGCCAGTCGGCTCGACGACTTCGAGACCCCACTGGACCTCCTCGCGTGACCACGATCGAGTCAGCTGCTCGCTGTGCTGGGCCAGTGAAGCCAGCACGGCCGGGTTCGACTCTCCGGGCCGAGGAACAAGCGTCCCCGGACGCTGTCGATCACGCCCTTCCGGGTAGTACGCCGCTTGTTCACCCGAGATGGCAGCGTCGGTCATGCGGCACAAAGCCTCTGCCCCGTACCGGAGATGGCACGCAATGGTGAGTCGGCTCCATCCCGGCAGCGCCGACGGGGAAAGCAGGGCTTCGTCATCGAGCCCACTCAGCGCCTCGAGGATCTGCGCGGTTCTCTGGGCTGTCGCCGTGACGAGCCTGTCGCGGGAACGATCCGGGAGAGCCATGCGCCGTGTGGCTCAGAGCGCAGCCAGAACCTCTTCGACCGAGCTGGCGTGGAGGCCCGGGCCTGGCTCGACGGCGAGCCATGTCACCGTCCCGTCCTCGATGATGGCGGCATAGCGCTGGGAGCGGGCACCCAGACCGAACCCGCTGCCGTCCATGGTCAGTCCCATCGCCGCGGTGAATTCGCCGTTGCCGTCGGCCAGCATGAGCACGGACTGCCCCACCTTTTGATCAGCACCCCAGGCACCCATGACGAAGGGATCGTTGACCGCGACGCAGACAATTTTGTCCACCCCCTTGGCCTTGAGGTCTTCGGCTCGCAGGACGAATCCAGGCAGGTGGTGGTCAGAGCACGTGGGGGTGAACGCTCCGGGCACGGCGAATAGGACGACCTTCCCAGTACCGAGGACCTCGTCCGAGGTGGTGGCCTCGGGTCCGGACTCGCCAAAGGTGAAGACCTTCACGTCCGGGATTCTGTCGCCGACTGCGATCGCCATTTCCATCTCCTCTGCCGATTGGTTGGGTAGGGCCAGGTTGCCACATGAGGATCCGCCACCCGCAATCGATGCCGAAGTTGTATTCTGCCCCGCAGTCGCCGCTGGTGACTATTGGGGGGCTCGCACCGTGGGCCGTAATCAGCAAGGGGAGACCATGTCGCACACCTTTGATCGCCGTTCGTTCCTGGCTGGCGGAGTTGCGCTCGGAGCCGGTGCCGTCATCTTGGGCAGTGGAGCGGAGTGGGCCGGCGCGGCCCTGACCAACGGTCCCGGGCTCAATGGCGTCTCCACGGCCAAGCCGAAGCGCGGCGGATCGCTCGTCATGGGCATCGACACCGAGGAGGGTGGCTTCGATCCGACGTCGGCCCGCTGGGACGAGGGTGGGTTCCTCTACGGTCGCACCGTCTTCGACCCCATTGCGGTCGTCAACAGCGCCGGCAAGGTCGAGCCATACCTGGCTCAGTCGATCACGCACAACACGGACTACACGGCATGGACCATCACGCTGCGACCGGGGATCGTGTTCCACGACGGGACCCCACTCGACGCCAACGCGCTGCACCTGAATTTGACGAAGCAGGCCGCCTCCCCTCTGGTCGGGCCGGCCTTCGCCGCCCTCATCGAAAGCTCTTCGGTCACGGGGCCCCTTGCCGTGACCATCAACATGAGAGCGCCGTGGGTCCCGTTTGACTACTACCTCGCTCAGGGCCAGACCGGGTACGTCGCTGCTCCGTCCATGCTCAACAGCCCCAACGGCACCACCAACCCGGTGGGCACCGGCCCGTTCGTTTTCAAAGAGTGGGTTCCGAACAGCCACTTCACGGCCACCGCCAACCCCCACTACTGGCGCCCGGGCCTCCCCTACCTCAGTCAGATCACCTTCAAGCCCATCATTGCGCCGACCTCTCGGACCGATGCATTGCAGTCGGGCACCATCGACATCATGCACACGAACTCGCCCGCCAGCATCTTGACCTTCCGTGGCAACAAGAAATGGTCGTACGTCGACAACAGTGGACAGATACTCGGCCAGCCGACCATGCAGATGCTCATGCTCAATACGTCAACGGCGCCGTTCAACAACAAGAAACTGCGAATCGCCCTGGCCAAGGGCGGCAATGCAAAGCAGTTCTCCCAAGAGATCGACATGGGCGTCAACACACCGGTCACCGGACTGTTCCTGCCCGGGAGCCCCTACTACACCAAGACCACCTACCCGACGTATCGACCCAGCCGGTGCAAAGAAACTGGTCAGCCAGGTGGCGCAGGAGACCGGAAAGCCGGTGGCGTTCACCCTCAATTCGACCAATGACCCCGAGGTCGAGCGGGCGGCGCAGTACGTCAAGCAGCAGTACGGCAACATCGGGATCACGGTGAACATCAACATCGCGGCTCAGAGCGCGCTGATCAACAACGCCCTGTCCGGGACGTACCAGGCCACGGTCTGGCGCCAGTTCGGCGCGGTCGATCCCGATCTGAACTACGTGTGGTGGAGTACCAACACGGTCACTCCCGGGCTGGCCCTCAACATGGCTCGCAACTCCGACCCGAGGATCCAGGCTGCGCTCACCGTGGGGCGGTCGACGCCGGACCCGGCGAAGCGGCTGCAGGCGTACCAGCAGATCAACGAGTACCTGGCCCAGGACCTCCCTTACATCTTCACCGTCCGCAACACCTGGGCCGTCGTCGCCAATCCGAACGTGCAGAACTACGCCAACCCCAAGACACCCAGCGGCTCGAAGGCGCTCGCCTTCGACGAAGGTGTTGTGTGGCCAACCCAGATCTGGGTCTCCTAGTCGAGGTTCTCTCCGGTCAGCGCATCTCGACGTCGTCGAGGTACTCCTCGCGCCAGTGCGTGAATTGTTCTTGCGGCAGGCGCAGACAGAAGGTGGGCTTGAGCGCTTGGACAAAGCCACGCTCGTGGCTCACGGCAATGATCGTCCCGGGCCACGACCCGAGCATGGTGCCGACCGCCTCGAATGGATGAGGGGTCGAGGTTGTTGGTCGGCTCATCGAGCAGCAGGAGGTTGGTCCGCCCGGCCGAGAGCATGGCCAGGCCGAGCTTCGCCCTCTCGCCACCCGAGAGGGTGGCCGGGTACTGATCGGCCGCCTTGGAGGGCAGGCCGAACGATCCCAACAGGGCCCGTCGTTCGCGCTCGGTCGACAGCACGGTGTCGTCCACGTTGTCCAACGTCGTCAATGTGGGGTCGATCTGCTCGTGCTCCTGGGCGAAGTACCCCCGCTCCACATTCGCTCCGAGCTCGATGGTGCCGTTGGTCGGCTGCTGCACGCCGGCCAGGCAACGCAGCAAGCTCGACTTCCCTGCGCCGTTCCTCCCGATGATGACAATGCGGTCGCCTCGACCGGCATGGAAGTTGACGTTGGACAGCACCTCGTTGCTCCCGTACCGGACGGCTAACTTCGTGACCTCGATCGGCGTCACCCCCGAACGCGGCGGGGTGGGCAGGCGGAACTTGCTCGCCTTGTCCCGCTTGTCCACCTGGGTCCGTTGGCCTTCGATCCGCTCGACCCGCCTGTCCAGGTTCTTGGCGATCTTGGCCCGCTTCTCCGTCTGACCCCGCATCGAATCGGCCAGCGTCGAGAGGCGCTTGATCTCCCGCTGCTCGAGAACCGAGGCGCGCTCACGTTGCGACTGGTCGGCTTCATGGAGTGACTCGAATTTCGAGTAGTTGCCCTTCCACTCGGTCAGTCTCTGATTGGAGATGTTGAGAACCTTGGAGATGGAGCGATCGAGGAGCTTCAGGTCGTGGCTCACCACGAGCAGCGCCCCGGGGAAGCGCTCCAGCTCGTCGAGCAGCCATCGCTTGGCGGAGCGGTCGAGGTGGTTGGTGGGCTCATCGAGGATCATCAGTTCGGGCTCCTGGAAGAGCACCCGCATCAGGTCCACCCGACGTCTTTGGCCCCCGGAGAGTGATTCGATGTCCTCCAGGAGGAGCTCCTGGCGCAGGCCGAGGCCATCAGCCAGGCGAGCCATGATCGATTCCGCCTCGTAGCCGCCGCTGGCATGGAATTTCTCCTGCAGATCGGTGAACAGCTCGATGTTCTCTTCCGAGGGGTCGTCGGCCATCGCCGCTCGGGCCGTGCCCAGTGCATCGTCGAGCACATCGAGCCCGCGGGCCGAGAGGACGTGGGAGAAGCCGGTGGGCTCGAGCCCGAGGCCGCCCACGACCGGAGCCTGGGGCAGATACCCGAATGAGCCGAGCAGCCGGACGTTGCCACGATGCCGGAGCGCAGGGGTGGGCTCACCCACGATGATCGAGATGAAGGACGACTTCCCGGTGCCGTTCCGACCGACCAGTCCCACCTTTTCGCCGGCGCCCACGACAAAGGAGGCATCGGAGACCAGCATCCGATCGCCTATCTCAATGGTGAGTGACGAGGCAACGATCACACCAAAGTGTACGGGCGTGATCAGACCCTCGATACACTCCCCAAATGCCGACGCTCGAACGCAAGTGGTGGACGCTGATCGCGGTCTGTACCGCCATTTTCATGCTCCTGCTCGACATCACGGTCGTCAACGTGGCCCTGCCCGACATCCAACGGGCGCTCCATTCGAGTTTTTCGGACCTGCAATGGGTCGTCGACGCCTATTCCTTGACCCTGGCCGCCTTCCTGCTCACCGCCGGGGTGGTGGGCGACATGTACGGACGCCGCATCGTCTTTGCGGTGGGGCTGGCCGTGTTTTCCCTGGCCTCGCTGACCTGCGGCCTCTCCACCGACTCGCTCATGCTGAACCTGTCCCGCGCGGTGCAGGGGGTGGGTGGCGCCATCATGTTCGCCACCTCGCTGGCCCTGATCGCCCAGGCCTTCCAGGGGAAGGATCGAGGGACGGCCTTCGGGATCTTCGGGGCGGTGACCGGGGGCGCCGTGGCCGTCGGCCCGCTGGTCGGCGGAGCCATCACCAGTGCCATCGGATGGCGTTGGATCTTCTTCGTCAATGTGCCCATCGGCGCGGTGGCCATCATCATCACGCTGGCCAAGATCGCCGAATCCCGCGATCCCAGCACGCGACGGATCGACTGGATCGGCTTTGTCTCGTTCTCGCTCGGCCTCTTCATTCTGGTCTTCGCCCTGGTGCGCGGCAACGATGACGGCTGGTCCAGCACGACCATCGTCAGCTTGTTCGTCGCCTCGGCGGTGCTCATGGTCGATCTTCTTCGTCAACGAGGTGAAGACCAAGGACCCGATGCTCCGACTGGACCTTTTCCGGAAGCCCGCGGTGGTCGGCGTGTCGATGGTGGCCTTCGCCATGTCCGCCTCCATCTTCGCCATGTTCTTGTATCTGACCCTCTACATACAGGACGACCTCGGGTACGGTCCGCTCCAGGCCGGCCTCCGCTTCCTGCCCCTGACCCTCCTGGCGTTCCTGGTGGCACCCTTCGCCGGGCGGGCCACCGTGCGCATCAAGTCGCGCTATCTGCTCGGGATCGGCATGCTCCTGATCACGGGCGGCCTGCTGCTCATGACCACCATCAGTGTCGATTCGGCCTGGACCGTTCTTCTCCCCGGGTTCATCGTGGGTGGTTTCGGCATCGGCATGGTCAACCCGGTGCTGGCCTCGGCCTCGATCTCGGTGGTGGAACCACAGCAGAGCGGCATGGCCTCGGGAACGAACAACACCTTCCGCCAGGTCGGCATCGCCACCGGCATCGCCGTGTTGGGAGCGGTCTTCCAGAGCCAGATCGTCAGCCACACGTCGGCCGCCCTGCGGGAGACGTCGATTGGCCGGATCGTGCTGCATCAGGGCGGACCGGGTCTCGCCGCAGCCATGACGGCCGGCGAGGTGCGCCAGACCCTGCCCCATGTTCCTGCCGCCGCCCGGTCGACCCTGCTGCACGCCTACAAGGTCGGATTCGCCACCACCATGGACCATCTCATGGTCATCGGCGCCATCGTGGCGTTCATCGGCATGGTGGGGGCCTTTGCGCTGGTCCATCAACGTGACTTCGTCGTGCTGGGCGGTGGCGCTCCGGTAGGCGCACCTGAAGGCGCTCCTCACGGCGCCCCGGTTGGCGCCCCTAGTGGCGGCGGGCATGCTTGATCCGTTCGTCCTGGAAGGCAGCCAGGTCCGGCTTGAACCGCTGAGGATGGATCACATCGAGGCCTTGGTCCGTGCCGCGTCCGAAGATCGCAGCACCTACCAGTGGACCTACACCCCGGACGGGCGGGAGCAGATGACGGCGTACGTGGTCGACGCCCTCGAAAAGGTCGCCTCGGGGGCCCATGTGGCCTTCGTCACGGTGCGCCGGCAGGCCGACGGTTCGGAACTGGTGGTGGGGGCCACCCGGTACTGCGAGATGTACTTCTGGCAGTGGCCCCCGGGGGCATCCCACCAACGCCACGGGATTCCCGACGTGGTCGATATCGGGTTCACCTGGTTGTCGGGCACCGGCGCAACGATCAGCGGTAAACACCGAAGCCAAGCTCTTGATGATGGAGCACGCCTTCGGGGTGTGGCAGGTCCACCGGATCGGCTTGCAGACCGACGTGCGCAACACCCGCTCTCGAACGGCGATCGAGCGCATCGGAGGACGGCTGGATGGGATCATGCGGGCGGACCGGCCAGGATCCGACGACACGGTCCGCACCTCGGCCCGATTTTCCATCATGGCCGAGGAATGGCCCCCAATCCGCCAACGCCTCCGTGAGCGCCTCGAGGCAGGCGCCGGGGAGCGCTCGGCGTACGTCAGGCCCGATCGAGCGAGGCTGAGATCTTGCGGCGGTGGAGATCCCTCACCGCCGCCTCGGCCTCGTCCTTGGGTCGAATGGCCGCCACCGCTTTGCCGGTCCGGTGGATCTTCCAGGCCAGCTGATCCGCCCGCTCCACCGAGTGGTGAAAGATCTCCACGAAGGCCTGGATGACCGTTTGGAACGTCGTGACGTCGTCGTTCCACACGATGACGGCCCACAGGTCCTCGGTGGAGAAGAAGGTATCGAGGTCGACGTCGTCGATGACCGACGGGTCGATGGTGGAGGGAAGTTCGAGAACCAGCGTCATAGAAGTTGGCAGCCGCGAAATGGGCCCCCATCATGGTAGTCCTCCGCCCGGTAACGTGCGGTCGTGCGAGCCACCATCTTGCAGGGTCCGAGGGATGTCCGGGTGGAACAGGTGCCCGACCCGGAGCTGCCCGGTCCGAGCGGCATCATCGTCACCGTCGAGCGCACCGCGATCTGTGGCTCAGACCTGCATCTCTTCCACGACGCGCCCACGGGGAGCGGGATTCAGCTTGGACACGAGGCGATCGGGACGGTCGCACGAAGCAGGGCCAGCGGTGCGCACGCACTCGGTGGGTGACCGTGTGCTGGTCTCGGGCGTCATCGGGTGCGGAGTCTGCGGGCCCTGCCTGGCCGGATTGCCCAACGTGTGCTTGGCCGGCAAGTCCGCGGCGTTCGGAACCGTCCCCGATCTTCCCGGTGGGCAGGCCGAGGCGATGGCCGTTCCGTTCGCCGACACCTTCGCCTTGCGCATTCCCGAAGGCGTGGGCGACGAAGAAGCGGTCCTCCTGACCGACATCCTGCCCACGGGCTATCTCGGCGCGGCGCGAGCCGACATCCGACCCGGGTCCACCGTGGTGGTGGTCGGGCTCGGTCCGGTCGGCATCATGGCCCTCCAGTGCGCACGACTCTTCGGCCCGGCCCGCATCCTGGCCATCGACGTGGTTCCCGAGCGCCTGGCCCGGGCCGAGCGGATGGGGGCCGAACCGATCGACGCCCGAGAGGCGCCCGGATCACAACAGGTGCTCGCGGCCACGGGCGGGCGAGGCGCACGAATCGGTCATCGAGGCCATCGGCGCCGATGCCACCGTGGTCGACGCCATCTCCTGCGCAGCCACCGGTGGCACCGTCTCGGTGGTCGGCGTCAATCTGACCATGGATCTCGCCTTCCCCATGGGGCTGGTGTTCCTGAAGAGCCTCACCCTGCGGACGATCTTCGCGCCGGTGCCGAGCACCTGGTCGGCGTTGGTGCCCCTGGTGCAAGCCGGGAGATTCTCGCTGGCCGAGACCTTCACCCATCACATGGGTCTGAGCCAGGCGGCCGAGGCGTATCAGCTCTTCGACTCTCGCCGTGACGGTGTCTTGAAGGTCTTGCTCGACACGTTGAACTGAGTTCCTTCCGGGTGGTCGGGGGTCCGATTGAGCACACCGGGCCGTTCGGCCGGCCCCATCATCGGCTGCGCCAGCAGCCACGGTGCGGGCGGAGGCAGGGTCAACCGAGTGAGGCTGTCGACGATCGATTCATAGTTGATTCGCCACCCTTGGAAATGGCGCCACGAATCCTCGAGGTCGCGCTCCATTGGAAATTGCACCTGCTCGAGACGCCGGTAACCCTGCACGAACTCCTCGCGGGTCAATCTGATGCCCGCGGTGGGCAGCGGGTCAACATCATGGGCAATCTGAAGCGCCCGGGCCATGGAACGGAGGCACCCGGTTCCCATGGAGAGGCAGAGACGCGCCTGTCGAGGCGTCTCGTCCGGGCTGACGGCGTGGTAGAGCGCGGCCGAGTCCATCATGGCCACGAGGCTCAAGAGCCATCCCCGTGAGGACACAGGCGATCGGAACCACATGAGCGCTGGGTAGTTGGCGTGGCTCTCGGAAACTGCGGCGGCCCAGCGTTCCCAGTCGGCGTAGAGCGGCGGGAGTTCGTCGATGTTGCCCAACATGTGGTGGCGGGCCAGGATTTCCGGGCCCCAGGCCGGCGTGCCCGATCGGGTGGCCAGCAGGGTCACCTCCGTCTCTCGGGTGGCAAAGGCGTTGTAGAGAGCGGGCAGGTAGGCGATTTCGAGCGCCACCACCAGGAGACCGACCCCGGCCGCCGTGATCTCGATCGTCTTGGCCCCGGGGTGTGATGCGGTGGCGATGCCGAGGGTGAAGACCGACGACCCGGCGATGGCCAGGGCCGAGCCGAAGTCGAGGCCACTGGCCCACCAGACCATGAGACCGAAGCCCAGCACGAGAAGGAGCAGCCATGACATGAAGAGGAGGATCATGGCCGCGGGTCCAGTACACGACATGAGCCGATCACGCAGCTCATAGGTGGGAAGCCGAGGCACGAGGCGTCGCGCCGAACCATTGAGGACACGACCGATGACCCGCATGAGCCGAGACGAAGTCGCCCGAGGCACCACCAGCGCGGTGAAGACGCTCAACGCGGTGCCGACAATGACAAGGATGCCGAGGACGAGCGCGGCGAGACGAAGGGCGGTGTCCACGCCGTCATCCTGCCATGCGGCCCCGCGTGGACACCGTGGAGGAGTTCGATCGCCGCGTGGCCGAGTCCGCGGGGATCGATGGGGCCGTTTCAGACCCCCTGTCGAGCGATACCGTGGAACGCATGGATGTAGCGGAGCTGTTGGTGGCCGACGAGGTGGCGTGGCAGCACTGGTTGCGCCGACACCACGGGCAATCGCCGGGAGTCTGGCTCGTCCTGGCCAAGAAGGGCACGGTCGATCCGACTGCGCTCTCGTACGACCAGGCACTCGACGAAGCGATCTGTTTTGGATGGATCGATGGTCAGACCGGGCGCAGGGACTCGACCACGTTCCGGCGACGGTTCACCCCGCGGAAGGCTCGGAGTCCATGGTCGCAGCGGAACACCGTCATCGCAGAGAGGTTGATCGCCACCGGCCGGATGCAACCAGCGGGGGAGGCTGAGATAGCCGGGGCCAAGGGCGACGGCCGCTGGGACGCCGCCTACGCCGGCCAATCCACCATTGAGGTCCCCGATGACCTGGCGAACGCCTTGGCCGCCCAACCACGTGCACTGGCGATGTTCGAGCTCCTCACCAGCCAAAATCGATACGCCGTGCTCTACCGAATTGGCAACGCCAAGAAAGCGGAGACCCGAGCGAGGCGTATAGAGCAGTTCGTGTCCATGCTGGCCCGGGGAGAAACCGTCTATCCGCAGGCTCGTTCCCTCGCCGACTGAGGCCCGAAACCGGCGAGCCCTCCCCGGGGCAAAAGGCCTGACAGCGAGAGTTAGACGCGGACCTCACTCTGGCCGACAATGCGGGCGAGCTCCTCGTTCACGCGGGTATCGTGCTCCACGGCGTCACGACGAGCCGATGACGGCCGCCACCGGCCCTTGGTCAGCCAGATCAGCGGGATGAAGATCACCATGCCGGCCAGGTCGACGTAGAACCAGTGCTGCCACTGGTGCGGCGCTTGCTTCTGAGCCGCACTCAGATCCAACAAGGCCGCTTGATTGGCCTGGATGAAGGTCAGCTGGGCCTGGTAGGGCTGGACGAGTGTCTTCAGCTGGGTCGCATACTTGGCCAGCTCTGACAGGCCCTGCGCTCCGAAGGCCTTCGTGGCCGCGGCAATGTTGGCCGGCGATGGATCCGCTCCCACCCGGGCGGCCACCGCCGGGTCCTTGGCCAGCAAGGTGAGGAGCGGCTGGTGCGCGGTGGCGAACGCAATGGTCTTCGGGTGCTCGCCCACGAAGGCCTGCACGGTTTGGCCATCTATGACCTTCTGCGCCACCGGGAGGTTGTCGACGATCGGGTTGACGCTGGTGATGACCAGCGGCAAGAAGATGAAGGAGAGGCCGACGGTGAGTCGGAGGATCCAACCCCACAAAGCCAGGCCGGTACCCACCAGCGCCGGATTCTTGTCTTCGACACTCTCGGTGTAACCGGCCATCCACGGGGCGAACACCAGCGACAGGCCCAGAGCCAGCAGCATTGCTTCGATGGCCAAGGTGTAGTAGCCGGTGTGCGCGTGCGTGGCGTTGCCTAAGAACACGAAAAGCATCACGATGGAGACCACCGCACCGAACAGCATGAACGGCTTCCGTACCTTGAGCGCGTCGGAGAGGACGCCCACCACGACCAGCGACACCATGTCGGCGCCCCAGAACCAGGTGTTCAGTCCGTTGGCCTGGGTCACCGTGAAGCCCGACCCGTTGGGATTCTGGAAGATGACGGGGTAGTAGATGGTGAACAGGCTGGCGGCGGCGTAGTACACCAGCAGGAACAGGGCGATGCCGATGGACATCCCGACCAGGTCCCATTTGAAGATCTGCTTCCAGGGCTTCTCGGTCGCCTCCACCAGTTGGCGATCGCTCAGGCCGCGCGCCCGCGCCTCGATCAGGGCCTGGTCCCGGGCCGACACCATGAGCTGGTCCCGCAGTTGCGCGGACAGATCCTTCAAGAAGACCAAGCGAAATAGCGAAGACGACGATGGCGGCGACACCGGATATGACGAATTGACTCTTCCAATGGGTTTGCCCGAAGTGGTCCAACGTGTGCAGTGCCACCAGCGAAGTGATGAGGCTCCCCGCCACGGGGCCGATGGTCCAAAAGCCCATGGCCGAAGCTCGCCCGAGCTGGGGGCTGAAGTCGCGAACCAGCGCCGGGGTGGCCACCAGGATCGCTCCCTCGACAATGCCGATCAGGCACGTGATGATGGCGTACGACCACTCGCCGGTGGACAATGGAATACCGATGGCGGTGAGCAGTCCGACGATGAGCAATCCGTAAATCACCACGTTGGTGCGGCCCAGTCGATCCGTGCGACCGGCCGGCAACGATGCGAACGCACCCAACAGGTTCGACACGACGATGATCCCGATGTAGAAGGCGAAACTCATGTGGAATCCGGCCAGGATGTTCGGCGTCACCCCGGTCTGCGTGTAGTAGACGTAGTAGAGGATGACCGTGGCCAGCACGGCCAGTGTGAGGTAGCCCCAGCGCCGGTGGCCGTGCGGATACTCGTCGATGGTGTGGTCGAAGAGAAATTTGCCGAGCGGACTCCGGACCGATGGTTGACCTGCGGCAGCCGTGGAAGGTGCTCCTGGACTCATGTCGTCACCCCGGTTTCCGTACCCCACGAATGGGAAACTCAGTTCTCCGCATCGAACCTAGCGCGCCCTGCCCCACCGAGCGCGGCCAAACGCTCGGCCGGATGTCCCGTCGAGACCAGTTCGGGGGGCACCGACCAGGGGCGCGATCGCAGCAGTTCGGCCAGCCCCTTGGCCTGGGTATCCAAACGAAGGTTTGAGGCCACACCCCAGCCCAGGATGCCGTGCACGACGAAGTTGACGGCACGGAGGTTGGGAAGCGGATATCGACTGACCTCGAAGGCGGCCGCCTCGGGCAGGCTCGCTCGGAACTGGGGGACCTCGAAGGTGTCGAGCAGCCATTGAGCCACCAGGTCGCTGTCGGCCCACAGGCCGACGTTGGCGTCCCCGCCTTTGTCCCCCGATCGGCCCCCCACCAGCACCCAGAGCGGCACGGTGACCAGTGCCGTCGCGAGGGAACCGGAAGGGGTGAGCGAGAGCGGAGGGAGCGGAGCGAGGGGTGGGAGCGGACGTCGGCCCGGCCCGAAGCGTCGCTTCGCCGGGGTGGGATCGCGGCGAATCTCGATGGCCGCGCCGTCGCAGGCAATGTGCGGCGTGACCTCGTCGGCCGCAACGGTGGTCGGCCAGTACCGAGCCACCGCTTGGGCCGGCGTGGGGGCGGACGTGAAGAAGGTTCCGGGGTAGCTGGCCAGGCTCGTCTCGACCACCGCGCCGGAGAAGGCTCGACCGACCGAGGCCTCGTCGTCACCACGAACGGCCAGGCGAAGGAACGCCATGCCCTCACCGCTGAGATCACCCGAGAGATCCTCCGACGTCTCCGAGAACGACGCGCGGCCGGCCGGGATGCCGGCCCATACGGTGTCGGCAGCCAAGCGAGCCTTCTGCTCCACCAGTGCTCCGGTGATGGCCAGCGTCATGGAATTGCGCCACCCACCCTCGAGATTGGCCGTCACCTTGAGGGTCGGCGGCGGCGGCTCGCCCACCACCCCGGCGATGCGGACGCGATCCGGGCCTTCCTGCTCCAACGCGATGGTGTCGAAGCGGGCGACGGCGTCGGGACTCAGGTAGCGCGGGCCCGCGATCTCGTAGAGGAGCTGAGCCGTGACGGTGCCGACGGTGACGGCTCCCCCGGTGCCGGGGTGCTTGGTAATGACCGACGATCCGTCGGGGTGAAGCTCTGCGATGGGAAACCCGATATGGGTCGGATCGGGAATCTCGTCGAAGAAGGCGTAGTTCCCACCGCAGCACTGCGCACCACACTCGATGACGTGCCCGGCCACCACGGCGCCCGCGATGTGGTCGAGGTCGCCGTCACGCCAACCGAAGGCGTGCAGCGCGGGACCCACGATCACCGAGGCGTCGGTGACGCGGCCGGTCACCACCACCTGCGCCCCCGCCCCCAGCGCGTCGGCAATCGGTCGCGCTCCCAGGTAGGCGTTTGCCGTCACCAGCTGGGCGTCCGCCGGCAGCGGCTCATCCGTATCGAGGTTGACGAAGGGCCATCCGTCGGCCTGCAGCGCCGGGACACGATCGGTGATGTCGTCGCCGGAGATCGACGCCACCCGGACGTCCAGCCCTTGACGTCGAGCCAATTCGGATACAGCGGTCGCCAGTCCTTCAGGGTTGAGGCCGCCGGCGTTGGAGACAATGGTGATTCCCCGCTCCAGACAGGTGGGGAGCACCTCTTCGAGTTGCCGGAGGAAGGTGCGGGCGTAGCCCCCACTGCGCTCACGCGTCTTGTGCAGGATGTACATGGTCAATTCGGCCAACCAGTCGCCCGTCAGGACGTCGATCGGTCCGCCGGACACCATCTCCTCGGCGGCTGAGAGGCGATCGCCGAAGAACCCGCTGCAGTTGGCCACCCGAAGGACCGATGGGGTGGGGGTCACTCCGGGGTCACCACCACCAGGAGATCGCCCACATCGACCTGTTGCCCGACGGTGCAGAGGACCTCACCGACCGTGCCCGCTCCCGCCGCTCGGAGGGTGTGCTCCATCTTCATGGCCTCGAGCACGACGAGGGCGTCTCCCTCGACGACCGCGTCGCCCTCCGTCACCAGGATCTTGGCGATGGCGCCCGGAAGCGGTGCCCGACACTCCCCCGCCATTCCGCCCTGATCGTCCGGATCGTCCTCACCGCGGCGCGCAAAGCTCGACTGGCCCTCGGGCCCGCTCACCTCGGCCGCGTGAGGCGACACACGCACGGCATAGCGCCGGCGTATTCCCAGCGAGGTGAGGTCCACGCGTTCGTCCGACACGGTGGCGCGGCCAATCTCCACCCATTCACCCTGGCGCCGGAGGCTGACTGGCCCATCGAGCGACGGCGCTCGGACCTCGAGGGTCCCCACCGAATCGGTGAACTCGTCGATGTGGAGCGCGGCCCCGACGTTGCGCCAGCCGGCCGCCGGCACCGGGACGAGGCTCTGCACTGCCCGGGCCTGCAGCAAGGCCAAGGCGGCCGCCGCGGCATGCCGGTACCGGGCCTCATCGCTGAGACGGGCGACCCTGAGGTCAGGTCGAGCGTCGAGATAGTCGATTCCGATGTCGCCGTTGACGAAGGCGTCGTCGGCCAGCACGGCGGCCAACAGCGACCGATTGGTCTCCAGCCCGTCGAGCTCCAGGCGGCCGACGGCGCGGGCCAGCCGGGCCCTGGCCGACGCTCGGTCGTCGGCCCAGGCCATCACCTTGGCCACCAAGGAATCGTATGCCGGGCTGACTCTGCTGCCGGATTCGATGGCCGCGTCGACCCGGATACCGGGACCATGGGGCCACCGCACGTGGCCCGCTTCGCCCGGAGTGGGTCGATAGTCCTCGCTGGGTCGCTCGGCGCAGACGCGTACCTCGATGGCGTGGCCCGACGACGTCACCTGCGCCTGGGAGATGGGCAGCGGACGACCTGCCGCGACCGAGAACTGCAGGCCGACGAGATCGAGACCGGTCACCAGTTCGGTGACGCCGTGCTCGACCTGCAGTCGGGTATTCATCTCCAAAAAGAAGAATTCCTTGCCATCGACGAGAAACTCCACCGTCCCGACGCCCTGATACCCGACCGCCGCGGCCGCCAGCGTGGCCGCCTGCCACATGCCGGCCCGAGTCGCCGTGTCGACCAGGATCGCCGGCGCTTCCTCAATGACCTTTTGATGGCGGCGCTGCACCGAACATTCCCGGTCGTAGAGATGCAGGATGGTTCCATCCTGGTCTCCGACGACTTGCACCTCCACGTGACGAGGTGACCGGAGGTATCGCTCGAGAAAGACCTCGTCGGAACCGAAGGCCGCCGCTGCCTCTCTCCGGGCCGCAGCGACTGCATCCCGGAGGTCTCCTGGCGCCTCGACCAGACGCATGCCTCGGCCACCGCCGCCAGCCGAGGCCTTGACGAGTACGGGGAAGCCAACCGAGGTGGCCCCGGTCAGGACGTCGTCGTCGGACATTCCCTGACGGAGCACCACACTTGGGAGCACGGGGACCCCAGCCGCGGCCACCGTCTCCTTTGCCCGCGTCTTGTGGCCCATGACCCGCATGGCAGCCGGCGTGGGACCCACCCACACGAGCCCGGCCTCGCCACAGGCATCGGCCAGGGCCGGATTCTCCGAAAGGAAGCCGTAGCCTGGATGCAACGCATCCGCCGCGGCCAGCTGAGCCGCCGCGATGAGTGCGTCGGTGTCGAGATAGGTTTCGGCCAGAGTGCTCCCGCGGAGTGGTACGGCGGCGTCCGCTTCTCCGACGTGTGGCGAGTCGGCGTCATCGGCCGCATAGACCGCCACGGCCTCGAGGCCGGCATCGTGCGCGCCTCGGATGACCCGACGGGCGATCTCCCCCCGGTTGGCCACCAGGACTCGCTGCAACGGAAGGCCCGCCATCAGTGACGAATCACCCCGAACGTAGCTGTGCCCTGCACGGCGGCCGAATGCACCGCGGTCAGCGCGATGGCCAAGCACGGTGCGTGTCTGGCGAGGGTCGATGATGCCGTCGTCCCACAGCCGGCCGGTCGCGAACCGCGCCGTCGACTCCCGTTCGATCTGCGCCTCGGTCTCGGACCGCAATTCTTCGTCCGCTTGTTCATCGAAGGGGCGTCCGGCCGATTGCGCCGCATTGCGCCGCACAATCGAGAGCACACCGGCCAACTGCTTGGGACCCATGACGGCAATGCGGTGGTTGGGCCAGGTGAAGACGAAGCGCGGGTCGTACGCTCGACCGGCCATGGCGTAGTTGCCGGCGCCATAGCTGGCACCCACCATGAGGGTGAGGTGGGGCACCGTGGAGTTCGACACGGCGTTGATCAGCTTGGCCCCGTCTTTGATGATCCCGCCCTGCTCGTAACGGGTACCCACCATGAACCCGGTGATGTTCTGCACGAAGAGAATCGGCGTGTCGCTTCGATTGCAGAGCTGAATGAATTGGGCCCCCTTCTGGGCCTCCTCGGAGAAGAGGATCCCGTTGTTGGCCACGATGCCAAGGGGATAACCCCCGAGCGACGTCCAACCGCAGACCAACTGGGCACCATAGGACGCCTTGAACTCCTCGAATCGCGAGCCGTCCACAAAGCGGGCCAAAATCTCTCGCACGTCGAACGGAACACGGACATCGACCGAGGCGATGCCCAAGAGCTCTTCGGCCGGGAAGAGCGGCGGGTCGGCCGGGCCCGACGGTCCAGGACCGAGGCGGGGCCAGTGCAGGTGCGCCACAATGCCGCGCGCCAGTCGCAAGGCCTCGGTCCTCGTCCCGGGCCAGGTAGTCGCACAGACCGGAGGTCCGTGCGTGCATGAGCGCACCACCAAGCTCCTCCTCGTCGGCGTCCTCGCCAATGGCCATCTTGACCAGGGGCGGTCCGCCGAGGAAGACCCGGGCCCGCCCGTCCACCATGACCGTGTAGTCACTCATGCCCGGGAGATAGGCCCCTCCCGCCGTGGATGATCCGAAGACCACGCAGATAGAGGGAATGCCCTTCGCCGAGAGTTGCGTCAGGCGACGGAACTGCTCGCCGCCGGGCACGAACACGTCGGCTTGACGGGGCAGGTCCGCCCCACCGGACTCGACCAGGATCACCAGGGGAAGCCGGTTGAGCTCCGCCACGTCCATGGCCCGCAGGAGCTTCTTGATCGTGGTGGGGCTCGTCGTCCCGCCCCGTACCGTGGGGTCGTTGGCGATGACCAGGCACTGGGTGTGGGAGATCTCCGCCAGCGCGACCACGACGCCGCCACCGACCGGGTCCCCGGTCTCGAGTCCGGCCAGGGGGCACAACTCGAGGACGGGCGTCCCGGGGTCGACCAGCGCTTCGAGGCGCTCGCGCACCATCATCTTGCCGCGCGCGAGGTGGCGCTCGACGTACTGCGGTCCGCCCCCGCCCAGCAGTTCCCGGTGGAGCGTCTCGACGTCATCGACGAGAAGGGCCATGGCCGCGGCGTTGTCCTGATATTCAGCGCCGGTGACCTTGAGTCGGGAGACGAGCGGGGTGCTCACGAGGTGGACCGGTCCCACGAAGGGGTGCGCTTGTTCAAAAAGGCGTCCATGCCCTCGGACGCCTCGGCACCGGCGAACAACTCGGCCGACCGTGCCTGCGCCCGCGCCACACTGTGTGACCACTCGCGGCCGGGCAGGTTGGCCAGCAGCTCCTTGGTGGCCGCGACGGCGCCCGGAGCCGACCTGAGAATGGCATCGACCGCCCGCTCCACCCAGCGGTCGAGCTCGCCTTCACCGTCCACCACAGCACTGAGCAGTCCAGCTTGTCCCGCCGCAGTGGCGCTGAACCGCTCTCCGGTCAGGGTCATGTGGGCCAGGAATCGTGGGTCGGCCACCCGCAGAGCGGGAACCAGGATCATGGCGGGAGCCACGCCGACCCGGACCTCGCTGAAGGCAAAGGTGCTCTCCGACGAGGCCACGGCCATATCGGACACGGCGATCAAGCCGAGGCCACCGGCCCGGGCATGTCCGTTGACCTTCGCGATGACGGGTTGGCCGGCCGTGCGGATGGTCTCGAAGATCTCGGGGAGACGTGACGGCAGGCTGCGGTCCCGCTCGGAAAGATCGGCGCCGGAGGAGAACACGTTCCCGGTGGCCGTCAGCACCATGGCCCTGACCGTGGGGTCCGCGGCGGCGTCCCGGAGTCCATTCGCCAACTCGTCGAGCAGTTGCGCCGAGAGCGCGTTGCGGTTGGCCGGCGAGTCGAGCGTCAGGGTTCGGACGAAATCGCGGTGGGCGACGTGGACCAGCTCAGCTGTCACGAATGCGCAGTGTAGGGGGCCTGCGCAGCCAAGGGAGAAGCGGTTACCCGGTGGTAACGTCCTGCGTGTGATCGAGACGGACGAACATCAGATTTTCCGCAAGACACTGCGGGACCTGTTTGAGCGTGAGATCGAACCGCATATCGACGGGTGGGAGGCAGCCCGCTCGTTCCCCGCTCACGAGCTCTTCCCCAAGTTGGGTGCCGTCGGCCTGCTCGGCCTCGAGTACGACGAGGCGTACGGGGGTATGGCGGCGGATCACTCCTTCACCGTGATCGCCGGGGAGGAGATGGGTCGGATCAACTGCGGCGGCGTCCCGATGGCCATGGCGGTCCAGATGTCCATGGCCACGCCCGCCCTCGCTCGTTACGGATCACCCGAGCTCAAGGAACGATATCTAGCGCCTTCCATCCGCGGGGAATTGGTGGCATCCATCGCCGTCACCGAGCCCGATGCCGGCAGCGACGTGGCCGGCATTCGCACCCGTGCGGTGCGAGACGGTGACGAGTGGATCATCAACGGGTCGAAGCTCTACATCACCACCGGCACCCAAGCCGACTGGCTGTGCCTCCTGGCTCGCACGTCGGAGGAGGACGGGTATCGCGGCATGTCCCTCATCGTCGTACCGACCTCGACCGATGGCGTCGTCGTCTCCCGCAAGCTCGAAAAGTTGGGTATGTGGTCAAGCGATACGGCGGAACTGTCGTTCACCGACGTCCGAGTGCCGCTCTCGCACACCATCGGGGAGATCGGGCGCGGCTTTCAGCAGCAGATGGTGCAGTTCCAGGCCGAGCGCCTGATTACGGTCTACAAGCAGGTTGGTTCCATTGAGCAGGCGCTGCGGCGCACAAAGGAGTACCTCAGCCAGCGCCAAGCCTTCGGGAAGCCGCTCATGGCCAATCAGCACCTGCAATTCGCACTGGCCGAATTGTCGGCCCGCCACGACATGCTCAAGCACTACGCCCGGACCTGCGCCGATGCCGTGCGGCGCGGTGAAGATGCCACGCGCTTCGCCACGATAGGAAAATTGATGGGCTCACGCCTCCAACGTGAAGTGGCCGACACCTGCCTGCAATTTCACGGGGGCATCGCCTACATGGCCGAACATTGGGCCTCGCGCTATTACCGCGACACCCGCCTCGATTCCATCGGCGCCGGAGCCGACGAGGTGATGCTGCGCATACTGGCTCGCATGGACGGGTACGCCACCGAGTAACGGGTCCGTTCGCGACTCGGGCCGAGATCGGGGTCGGTGGCCGCGGCACCGGTAAGGTCTCCCGCCGTGGTGACCGGCAGCAGCGAACCGTTTGCCGCCGGTTCAATTTCACTTCGCCTCTACCCGCACAACGAACTGTCCGCTCCGGGCGTGATCGCCGAGCTCTGCGCCCAGGCGCAGTTGGCCCTCTCGCACGGCTTCGACGGGATCATGACCAGCGAGCACCACGGTGGGTTTCCCGGCTACCTTCCGAATCCCCTGCAGATGGTGACCTTCGTCCTGGAGGAGAACGCCCGTGGTTGGGCCGCCGCCTGTCCCCTCCTGCTGCCGCTGCGGCCCACCGCGCTGGTGGCCGAAGAGGTGGCGTGGCTGGCCGCTCGCCATCATGGGGCGCGTGGGCGTGGGCGTCGCCGCCGGCGCACTGGCGCTCGACTTCGAGGTCACGGGAGTCCCCATCGGCTCGGCCGTCACCACGTTCAAAGCTGAGCTTCCCCGGCTGGTCGACCTGCTGCGCGGTCGCGAGCTGGGCGCACTGGGCGAGGATCCCGCTCTGAGCCACTGCTACGAGCACCCCGTGGCCGTCCTCAGCGCAGCATCCTCGAGGGCCGCCGCCGAGAGGGCGGCGGCCTGCGGGGCGGGCATAGTGATGGAGGGGATGTCGGCGGTCGATCGACTGTCGCGGATCTGCGCCAGCTACGACGAAGCGGGCGGGCGGCACTCGAAGGTGCTCATCCGACGGGTCTGGTTGGGCGATCCCCAGCGTGAGCTGGTCGACCGACAGCGCAAGGTCTACGCCAGCTATGCCGAGGGTTCGGGCGCATTCGGCGCTGATCAGACCATCAGCGGGCACGACTCCGACCAGGTGGCGCGACGACTCCACGAGGTCCTCACCGTGAGCGGCGCCAACGCCCTCAACCTGCGCGTCCATCTGCCCGGGATGACTCCGGACGAGGTCAGGGAACAGATCCTCCGACTGGGCCAGGACGTGGTCCCACGACTCAGGACGCTGCTGGGCCGCGCGGCGTGATGGGAGTCCACCCGCCGCCGTTCAGGTGGTTCCCGCCGTCGACATCCAGCACGATGCCGGTGATCTGGCGGGCATCGTCCGACAGCAAGAAGGCCGCCGCTGCGGCGATGTCGTCCGCTTCGGTGAGCCGGCCCAGGATCGCGTGGGCACCGGCGGCACGGCCATCGTCCCTTTCCCACATGGCCCGGGTCGCCGTGGTCTTGGTCAGTCCCGGACTGACCGCATTGACGCGTACTCCTCTGGGTCCGAGATCGGCTGCCATCGTCCGAGTGAGTGTGTTCAGCGCGCCTTCGCCGCGGCATAGGCGATCATCGTGGAAGTCGTCTTGCGGGGTGAGCCGCTCGAGATGTTGACGATCGACCCGCCGCCGTCCGCCAAGCCCCGGCGCAGGGCGGCCTGAACGAGCGCCAGGGCGGGCCATGTATTGAACGCGACGGTGTTCATCAGATCGGCCTTGGTCCATCTCTTCGAATGAACCCTGGAAGCGGGCGCCCCCGATGGTGTTCATCACCAGGTCGATCCGGCCGAAGTGATCGACGGCGGCATCGACCAACCGACCCGAGGTTGCTTCGTCCTCCATTGAACCCGACACCGACGCCACGGCGATCCCCCGATCGCGCAGGTACCGCTCGGTGGCCGCCAACGCGGACTCGTCCCGGCCGTTGATGACGACCGATGCGCCTTCGTGGCCGAGTCGCAGGGCCGACGACCGCCCGATGCTCGGCTCCGCTGACGACCCGGTGACCACCGCCACCTTTCCGGTGAATCTTTTCGTCGTCGTGTCGGTCGCCATGCGCCCTCCTCTTGGGTCCAGGTCACGGTACTGGGTCGCACCGGGTGGAATAGGAGAAGAGCGGCGTCGCTTGCACCCGACATGACAACCACCGTGGTCGCCCCCGCATTCTGAGGTCCCGAGGTTCTCTCGGTTGTCGACGAGCCGCTCGGTGACCTCGGCGTTGGCGACGCGCAGGTTGCGGTCAGCGCGAGCGCGAGGACGACCGCCTGGTTGCGGGTGTGTCCGGTTGTCAGGACCGCCCGGTCTGCCGGCGGACTCGATCCTTGACGGCTCCGACCGTGGGCATCAGCCTGGAGTGGTGACGTCGACGCCCGAGAGCCCACCCACCATGCACACACCACGTCCGGACGAAGCCGCTCCGGCCGACGAGATGGCCATGGACCGGGCCTGGATCACTCATCTCCGTGAGAGCGCCATCTACAAGCTCGAGGATCTCAGCGCCGCCCAGTTGCGATGGAAGCCGACGCCGACGGCCAACTCGCTGGGCCAGATCGCGGTGCATCTGGGCTACTGCGAGCGCTTGTGGGTGCGCGCCATCTTCGCCGGTGAGGAGATGGACATGGCGTGGCGGACCACCATGTTCACCCTGCCCGACGGGTGGTCGACCAACGATGTGGTGGCGTTCTACCGGAGGGAGTCGGCGGCGGCCGATGCCGTGCTCGATCGGGCCGCCTCCATGGATCAGGCCTCGGCCGGCCCGATGCGGCCGACCACGCTGCGCTGGGTGCTGACGCACCTCATCGAGGAGATCGCCCGGCACGCCGGCCACATGGACATCACCCGTGAGTTGCTCGACGGGGCAACCGGCCGCTGACCTCCGGCTCAGGTGTGCCGGAACACCGCTTGCCCGCCGCCGGAGGCCACCAGATGGCGGTCGCACGGGTCCAGATCCGACCGGTCCACGACATGAGGCCGTCGCCCGCCACGGGCGAGTGTCCGTCGAGTAGGAGCCATTCGTCGGAGGAGGCAGGGTGTTGAAACGCCGCGTAGAGGTCGAGGCTGGGCGCGATGAACGGAGGCTCGGAGTGGGCGTGCGGTCGGGAGCCGGCGGGCCAGCTGACCACATCGAGCACGATGAGCGTGCGGGCGGCGTCGATCCAAGGATCCGCAAAGGTCGCCTGGGGTCGGCAGCGGATCCACGTGCGCCATTCGGGCGCGGCCGGTTCGGTAGGCGGCCACCGGTCGTAGTAGTCGATCGGACGCTGGTCGAAGTTGTTCCAGAACCTGAAGCGTTCCGCCTCGTCGGGCCACAGCTCTTCGCGCGAGGGAAGTTGGTCCGGGTCGAGCACGTCCGGCGGTCGGGTGTCGTCGTGGACGAGGCCAGCGACCTCGCCGACCGACCACACCATGGCCTCGAGGATGGGGCGGCCCTCCTGGGTCATCTCGACTCGTTGCGAAAGCACGGTTCGGCCGGAACGAAGCGGCGTGACGGCCAGGTCGACCGGAGCGAAGTTCGCCACCGAGAGGTAGTGGCAGAAGAAGCTGGCCGGTCGGACAAACGGGCTGGCCGCGCCGGCCGCTCGGAGGGCGATGGCGGCGACGTAGCCGCCTTCGGGTCCCCAGATCTCCCAGTCGTCGTGCACCAGGGCGCTGAAGCGGCGTGGCCCGGGGTCGTCGGCATCGCCCACCGGGGTGGCCTCGGTCTGCTGCGCCAGATCACCCACCGGCTTGGCGGGCCTGCCACCGGGACCTGGTCAACTCGGTGACGATCATCGTCTCCCCCCGCTCGGGGTGGGTGGTGGTGAGGTAGGGCACCAGCCCCAGATGCTCCATGACCTTGCCCGACGCCACATTCTCGGGCTCGTAGATGCTGACGATGCGGTCCAACTCCCCACCGGTGAAGCCCCAGTGCAGCGCCGCCGCGCCGGCCTCGGTGGCCAGGCCTCGGCCGCGGTAGCGGCCCGACAGTCGCCACCCCACCTCGACCGCCGGCAGGACCTCAGGCAGGAAATGCGGGACAGCCAGGCCGGCCCACCCGATCATGGCACCGTTCTCGCGATCGATCAGGGCTTCGATGCCGAAGCCGTCGGTTTCGTAGCGCTCGATGGTCCGCACGAGGAACCCCGTCGTCTGCTCCATACTCATCCCGCCGCGCAGCGGGTACCACCAGAAGGACTCCTCGGCGTGGAGGACGGCCAACACGGACAGGTCCTCATGGACGAATGGCCGCAGGATCAGGCGATCGGTGGTGAGGACGGGAATGCTCATAGAGGCTCGGGCTCAGTTCAGCGGAAGACCCGGCGCGTCCGCCAATGAAGGGTCACGACCCGGCCGAGCCGAGGCGGCGTAGAGCTGGTCCGGCCGGAAGGAGCGGACGGCGCGATCACCGGCGCGGCCACCCACGACCTCGACCCACTCCTCACCCGTCTCCGCGTTGGCCACGTGGGCCACAAACGACCAGGACGCCCCGCGCAGGCGCGTGCCGTCCACCTGCACCGGATCGCCTGGGCGCAACCCGGCCCACCTCGTACTGCGCTTGAGGTCAGCCGGGGGCATACCGCACCAACGGGCACGCCCGCGCTCGGCGCTGCATCCCTGGGGCGAGAGGGACGGCCACGTCCGTTCGCGCCCGAGCGGGTCGGGTCGGGAGTTCGAAGCACGCCCCCGTGGTCAGGGCGACCAAGAGGAGCGCGGCATCACCGGGGTGAGCGAGAAAACCATCCATCGGGGCCTCTTTTTACCGCATGGGCGGCGATGTCAGAACCTGGTCCTATCCTGGACCGGTGGCGCTTACCCTTCCCCGGACCCTGACGCCGTCGAAGGTGGCGACGTTCACCAATTGCCCGCTGGCCTTCCAGTTCTCGGTGATCGAGCATCGGCCCGAACCGCCGTCGCCCCACGCCGTCAAGGGCACCCTGGTACACGCCGCCCTGGAGGGACTCTTCTGGAATCACCAGGGTGAAGGGCGCACGGAGGCCGTCGCGGCCGATGAGCTCGAACGGGCCTGGGCCGATCTGCAGTCCGACCCCGAGTTCATGGAATTGGCCCTCCCCAGGGACGAGGCGGCCGCCTTCTTGGCCGACGCCCGGGTCCTCGTGGCCAACTACTTCCGGTTGGAGGACCCCACCACGGTGCGGGCGATCGGCGTGGAGCTCGGGGTCGAGATCGAGCAGGACGGCCTGCGGCTCCGGGGCATCATCGACCGGCTCGATATGTCGCCCGATGGCGCCTTGACCGTCGTGGACTACAAGACCGGGGCCGCTCCTTCCGATCGCTACGCGCAGGGCAGGATGGTCGGCGTCCAGACCTACGCCCTCCTCTGCGAGAAGCTCCTGGGGCGGATCCCGGTCGAGGTTCGACTCTTCCATCTGCGCGACCCCATGGTCCTGTCGGCGGCCGCCACGCCCCAGACCCTGCGCGGACAGGAACGACGGACCGCGGCGGTGTGGGGGGCAATCGAGCGGGCGTGTGCCAACGACGATTTTCGCCCCAGGACCGGACCCCTGTGCAACTTCTGCCACTTCAAGCCCGTGTGCCCCGCCTTCGGAGCGGCATGAGCCCGAGCTCGTTCGACGAGACGGTCGATGCGGCCCTTGCCCCCCTGCGCGGTCGGCCCGGCATCGATCGTGCCGCCTCGGTGGTCTCCAACCTGGCCGACTACGGATTCGTCTGGGTGGTGCTGGCCGGCCTCAAGGGTCGCCGTTCGGGACCGACACGGCGCCGAGCGGTGGTCGCCCTGGGGGCGTCCGGAGTCTCCTCGCTCCTGGTCAGCCGGGCGGCCAAGGCGGCGGTGGAGCGGCAGCGCCCCGAGGAGCAGCTCGAGGCCTTGGTGCGGACGCCCAGCAGTAGCAGTTTCCCGAGTGGTCATACCCTGGCGGCATTCTGCACCGCCTTCGTCCTGCCCGAGACCAGCGCCGGGACGGTGGCCTGTGTGAGTTTTGCCGCGGCCGTGGCGGCCAGTCGTGTCCACCTGCGGGCGCATCACGCCACCGACGTCCTCGGTGGGGCCGCCATGGGCTCGGTGCTGGGCCTTGGATTGCGGCCGGTGGTCCGCCTGGTCACGCCCGGCGCGAACCGGGCACGCGTGTCACGGCGGGCTCGTCGGTCCGGCCGGGGAATGGGATCGCAGGAATTCCGGTTGTAACTGCTATGAAGCCCTTCGCCGTCACCTGGGACTATCGCTGTCCCTTTGCCCGCAACGCCCACGAGCACATCTTGGCCGGGTTGGCCGACGGGGCCGAGTGGGACGTCTCCTTCCTGCCCTTCTCCCTGACCCAGGCGCACGTGCCCGAAGGCGGCATCGCCGGCGTGGGACGACCCCGCCAAGGCGCCCGATCTCATGGCGCTGGCCGCCGGTGTGGTCGTGCGCGACGAGTACCCCGAGCAATTCGCCGCCGTGCACCACGCGCTGTTCGCGGCCCGCCACGACGACGGGCTCGACCTGCGGGACCGGGATGTGGTGGCCGGCGTGCTGGACGCGGCCGGCGTGCCCGGGGACAAGGTGCTGGCCCAGGTCGATTCGGGTGAACCGATCGACGAGATCGAGCGGGCCCATCTGCAGGCCGTGGGCGAGTGGAGCGTCTTCGGTGTGCCGACCTTCGTGGTCGACGGGCGCGCCGTCTTCGTGCGCTTGATGAGCCGGCCCGGCGGCGACGCCGCCCTCGCCCGGCGGACTATCGAGGGGATCGTGCAGCTGATGGACGATCAGCCCGAACTCAACGAGTTCAAGTTCACGACGCTGTCGCGCTGAACATCAGGTCGGCCGGACGAGCTCACTGAGAACGGCAAAGGTGCGATCACGTTCCTCCCGGTTCCCCGAGATGGAGGCCACGAAGTCGGTGGCGCCGGCGGCGGCCAGCCGCTCGATGGCGGCGACGACCGCTTCCTCGTCCCCGAGCAAGGCGATGTCCGAAGGGCGTTCCGCCCCTTCCTTGTCGAGCATGGCCTTATAGGAGGGCAGGCCCGGGTAGATGGCAAAGGCCCGGTCGACCCATGCGGCGGCTGCCTCGGTGTCGCTCGTGACACACACCGGCAGCGACACCCCGATGCGGGGGGCCGGGCGTCCCGCGGCCTCGGCGGCGGCCCGGATGGTCGGTGCGATGTGCGAGTCAATGGTCCGGGTACCGGTCATCCAGGTGACCGTGCCGTCGGCCACGGTGCCGGCCAGCTTCAGCATGGCGCTCCCCAAGGCCGCCACCAGGACGGGCGGTGCGCTGACGTCGGGCACGTCGAGCGGGGCGAAGGCGTTGGTGGAGACCCGCTCACCGGTCACGTTGACGGTCTCGCCGTTGAGCAGGGGGATCAACGCGGCCAGGTACTCGCTCATGTAGCGGACCGGCTTGTCGAAGCTGATCCCCCACACGCCTTCGACGACGACCTGATGGGAGAGTCCGATGCCCAGAATGAGGCGGTTGCCGGTGGCGGACTGCACGGTGAGGGCCTGCTGGGCCAGCATCATCGGATGCCGTGGGTACACGGGAACCACGCCGGTCCCGAGGCCAATACCGGGGACCTGCGCCCCGATGGTCGCCAGCAGGGTCAGTGCGTCGTGCCCGAAGATCTGGGCGGCGAAGGCGTGGTCGAATCCGGCCTCGGCCAAGCGTTCGAGTTGGGCCACTGTGTCGGGCACCGATTGGTCGACGTCGATCATGCTTCCGATTCGAAGGGGCTTGGCCATCATCTGCGGTCTCCTCGCCTAGTGTGCCGGAGGTGCCCGGCCCACTGCTCTCGCTGAGGCTAGCGATCTGAAGACCCATCACGTCGGGGTCGTGGGAGGCGGGCAGCTGGCCCGGATGGCCGGCGAGGCCGCCAGCGCCCTCGGGCTCTCCATGGTCGTGCTGGCCGAGCACCCCGACGATGCCGCCTGCGACGTGGCCGCCGAGGTGGTGATCGGATCGCCGCTGGTCGAGTCCGAGCTGCGTGCCCTGGCTGCGCGCTGCGAGGTGATGACCTTCGACCACGAGCAGGTCGACCTGTCGCTCTTGCGGGCCCTGGTCGCCGAAGGCGTCACCGTGCGACCCGGGGTGGGCACCTTGGAGGTGGCGGTGGACAAGGCGCATATGCGCCGGGTCCTCGTGGCGGCGGACATCGCCGTGCCGGCCCACATCGTCGTGGACCTGGAGGAGGCCGGCCCCCAGAACCGGGCCGTGGAGGCGATCGGGTCCTTCGCCACGGACCACGGGTGGCCGGTCGTGCTCAAGGCCGTCCGCGGCGGCTACGACGGCAAGGGCGTGTGGCCGGTCAACGAGCTGGCCGCCGCAGCGGAGGTGGTGGACCACCTGCGTGGGTCGGTGTTAGTCGAGGAGATGGTGCCCTTGCGGGCCGAGTTGGCCGTCATGGTGGCCCGACGCCCGTCGGGGGAGGCGGTGGCGTGGCCGGCGGTCGAAACGGCCCAGGTCGGTGGGGTGTGCCGGGAGGTCCTCGTCCCGGGCGGGTTCCCGCCCGAGCTCATGGCGGAGGCGGTCGCCCTGGGGCAGCGGGTGGCCGGGATCGTCGAGGCGGTGGGCGTGCTGGCCGTGGAGCTCTTCTGGTCCACCGACGGCCGGTTGCTGGTCAACGAGATCGCGGCCCGACCCCACAATTCGGGTCATTGGACCATCGAAGGCGCCGTCACCTCGCAGTTCGAGAACCACCTGCGCGCTGTCCTGGACCTGCCGCTCGGAACCACGGCGCGTCCAACACGCCCGGGTGGCGAGCGTCAATATTTTCGGCGGCCCGGCCGGGGAAGACCCGGTCGCTCTGCTCCCCGGGGGCCTGGCCGTGGCGGGCGCCCATGTCCACCTCTATGGCAAAGAGGGTCGGCCAGGACGCAAACTGGGCCACGTGACGGTCTGTGGAGATGGCGCCATCGACGTGCGGAGCCGGGCCTGGGCGGCAGCCCTCGCCATGGGGACGCCCCGGCCCGACGGCCTCGACCTCCCGACGGGGTCGGCCTAGTGGCCGGCGCGGCGGGGGCGGGGGGCGGCGCGGGGGCGGCGGAGGGGGCGCCCGTCGTGGCCGTGGTCATGGGGAGCGCGTCCGACCTGACCGTCATGCAGGGGGCGGCGGACGTGCTGGCGGAGTTCGGCCTCCCCCATGAGGTCCGGGTGGTCTCGGCCCATCGCACTCCCGACGACATGCTGGCGTTCGGCCACGGCGCCGCCGGGACCGGGCTCAAGGTGATCATCGCCGGGGCGGGCGGGGCCGCCCACCTGCCGGGGATGCTGGCCGCCGTCACCCCCCTGCCGGTGATCGGCGTGCCGGTGGCATTGTCACAGCTGGACGGCCTGGACTCGTTGCTCTCGATCGTGCAGATGCCGCGGGGCGTGCCCGTGGCCACGGTGGCCGTCAACGGCGCCCGCAACGCCGGCCTCCTGGCCGTCCGTATCCTGGCCGTCGATGACGACAGGCTCACGCGCCGCCATGGTGGAGTTCCAAGCGGGCCTGGCCGACACGGCCCGGGCCCAGGACGCCGACGTGGCGACGAGCCGAGGAGGCGACGTGGGGAACGAGAGGAAACCGAGAGGCATGAGTGATCCCACGCTGGCCCAACGGCTCGGGTACCCGGCCGACGCCAGGCTGGTCATCATCAACGCCGATGACCTGGGATCGTGCCACTCGGCCAACGTGGGCGTCTTCGAATGCCTGCACACGGGGACCGTCACCAGCGCCACGCTGATGGTGCCGTGCCCATGGGCCCGGGAAGCGTCGAGCCGGTATCGAGGCGAGGACGTCGGCGTGCACCTCACCCTGAACGCCGAGTACGAGCTCTACCGTTGGGGTCCCATCACCATCGCGCCGTCGCTGCTGGGCGGCGACGGGGGCTTTCCGCGCACCATCGAGGACGTGTGGGACCACGCCGACCTCGACGAGGTGCGGCGCGAGTGCCGAGCCCAGATCGAGCGGGCCATCCTCTGGGGATTCGACGTGAGCCATCTCGACTCCCACATGGGCACCCTGCAACTCCGCCCTGAGTTCTTCGACATCTACCTCGACATGGCGATCGAATTCGGGCTGCCCCTGCGCATGGTCGGTCCCGGTATGGAGCGCTTCCTCGGCTTCCCCGCTCGCGCCGTGGCCGCCGAGGCGGGAGCGGTCTTCACCGACCACATGCGACTGATTCCCGGAGTCGGCTCGCGCGAGGTGTTCAAGAAGGACCTGGCCACCCTGCGACCCGGGGTGACCGAACTCCACCTGCACCCCGCCGTCGACAGCGCCGAACTGCGGTCGCTGGCCACCGATGACTGGGAGGCGAGGGTCGACGATTACCGGATCATCTGCACGGAGGATTGGGTCCGCCAGGCGCTGGACGCGGCCGGAGCGACCCTCATCGGATTCCGCCCCCTGCGGGAACTGGCTCGTTTCGGAGGCTGACCGGTGCCGGAAACGACGCTGCGGGGCGTCACGTTGTTCACGAAGTCGCGGCGCAAGGGTGACGACGCCTTCGATATCTCCATCTCGCCGAACGGGATCGAGATCCATCGCACCGGCGAAGAGGTCCGCCTGCTGGAATGGGATCGGGTGTCCACCTGGGAAATCGAGCAGCGCACACACGGTGTCCTGCTCATTCTGCGTGGCGGTGGATCGGTGACTCCCCTCTTGATCCCCGGGTGGGAGGTGCACGACCTCGACCAGCTCCTGTGTGCCATGACGGCCCATCTGGCCCCACCGGTCGACCTTCCGGTGGGTGCGCCGGAGTCGGAGCGCGAGCCCGGGGCGGAGCCAGCCGGCCTCGCGGGTGAGGCGGAGGCGGAGGACGACGTCTGAGCCGTGCCCTCCGTACCTGCCGTGACCTCTGCCGTGACCTGTGCGGTGATCTCTGCCGTGACCCCTGCGACCAGTTCTGGTCGCCTTAGATGGACCGCACCCCCGCGAACAGGTCGTCTTCGCTGACGTCGGTGCCGCCGATGCGGCTCCGGGCCAGCCGGAACTGATCGACCGGGTGAATGTCACGCATGACCTCGGGCGGGAGCCCGAACCAGAACGGCGAGTTCGGGTCCACCTGGGTGGCGTGCGCCTTCAGCGCCTTGCCGCGCACGTCGGCAAAGCCGGCGATGTCGACCGTGGTCGTGTACGGCTCGTCCCGGGTCAGGCGGGCCAGCCACTTCTCGTCGAAGGGGGATTTCAAGCCGAGCTCGATGAATTTGGCGTGGATCTGGCGGAACCGTTCGGCCGGCCAGACCGAGTAGTAGAGCTTGGACGGGGTGAACGGCGGGCCGGCGTCCGGGAATCGGTCGGGGTCGCCGGCGGCGTCGAAGGCCGGCAGTGAGATCTCGTGGACCCGCAGGTGGTCGGGATGGGGGTATTCGTTCTGCCCGTCGGGGTAGGTGATGATGACCTGGGGCCGCTCCCGCCGGATGATGGCCACCAGGCGCCCGACGGCCTCGTCCAGCGGCGCCTGGGCGAAGCTGTCGGGACGGGCGTTGGCCTCGGTGTCGGGCATGCCCGAGTCGCGGTAGCCCAGCATGATGGTGTCGTCGTAGCCAATGATGTCGGTGGCCGCCTTGAGCTCGGCCATCCGGACCCGCCCGATGTCGGCCCGGACCTCGGGGATGTCCATGGCCGGATTGAGGATGTCCCCCTCCTCGCCTCCGGTGCAGCACACGAGCACCGTGTGGACGCCCTCGGCGTGGTAGCGGGCCACCGTGCTGGCTCCCTTGGAGGATTCATCGTCGGGATGGGCGTGCACGGAGAGCAGGCAGAGACGGTCAGGCACGGCGCCGACCTTAGCGGCGCCGGGGCGGAGAGCGGCCGTTGCCCCTCGGCCACCGCTGGGCCTTATGCTCGGTATCTATGGCAGGCACGTGGCAGAGGATCAAGGGGATATTTCAGGCGAAGGCCAACAAGGCGCTGGACAAGGCCGAAGACCCCCGCGACATGCTCGATCTGTACTACGAGCAGCAGCTGCAGCAGCTCCAGAAGATCCGGCGCAGCGTGGCCGACGTGGCCACCGCTCGGAAGCGCATCGAGCTGCAGGCTCAGGGCCTGCAGAAACAAGCCGACAAGCTCCAGGGCCAGGCCAAGGCGGCCTTGCAACAAAGCAACGAGGACCTGGCCCGCGAGGCGCTGGCCCGGCGGGCCGCCCTGGGCGAGCAGTTGGCCGATCTCAAGGTCCAGCATGACCAGATCGTCGAACAGGAGCAGAAGCTGGTGGACACCTCCCAGCAGCTGCAATCCCGGGTGGAGCAGTTCCGCACCAAGAAGGAGACACTCAAGGCCAGCTACACCGCCGCCGAGGCCACGACGAAGGTCAACGAGGCCGTCTCGGGAATCTCGGACTCCATGGGCAATTCCGGCGCGGCCATGCAGCGGGCCCAGGACAAGATCGCCGGCATGCAGGCGCGGGCGGGCGCGCTCGATGAGCTCATCGCCTCGGGGGCCATCAACGATCTCAGCGCCCCGGTCGATGACATTCAAAAAGAGCTCGACAAGGTGACGTCGACGTCCCAGGTCGACAATGAGTTGGCCGCCCTGAAGGCCGAGCTGGGGTCCGGAGGCGCCGACGCGGCCGCCCTCCCGGCGGCCGACAGCGGCGAAGCAGGAGGAACCACCTGATGGCATTGGCCCACAACATCAAGCCCGACCGCGGCCTGACCAGACGGATGTTCATGACGGGGTTCTTCCTCGTCCTCCTCTACGCCGTCCTCATCGGGGTGCTCTTCATCTTCCTCAAGAGCCTGGTCCTGATCCTGGTCATTGCGTTCGGCCTTCTCTTCTGCCAGTACTTCTTCAGCGACAAGATCGCCATGTTCGCCATGCATGCCAAGGAGGTCACGCCGGAGGAGGCACCCGATCTGCACGGTGTCATCGACCGCCTCTGCGCGCTGGCCGACATGCCCAAGCCGCGGGTGGCCATCGCCGACACGGACATACCCAACGCCTTTGCCACCGGTCGCAGCCCCAAGGCGGCGGTGGTGTGCGCCACGTCGGGGCTCTTGCGGCGACTCGACGAACCCGAAGTCGAAGCCGTGCTGGCCCACGAGATCTCGCATGTGGCTCACCGCGACGTGGCGATCATGACGATCGCCAGCGGCCTGGGCATGATCGCGGGGCTCTTGACCCGGGTCATGTTCTATTCGGAGATCTTCGGCGGTGGCCGTGGGGGCAGTAACAACAACAGCGGGAGTCAACTCGTCTTGATCGAGATGATCGTCATGCTGGTGTCCGTGGTGGTGTACTTCGTGAGCTTCCTGCTCACCATGGCCCTCTCCCGCTACCGCGAGCTGGCGGCTGATCGCTCCGGGGCCATCCTCATCGGGCGACCTTCGCAACTGGCCGCCGCGCTGGTCAAGATCAGCGGCGAGATCGGGCGCATACCGACCAAGGACCTGCGCGCGTCCGAGCCGTTCAACGCCTTCTTCTTCGTGCCGGCGGTCTCCGGTGGCCAGGGTGCGCAGGACCAGGGCGGCGGCGGCTTCAGCTTTGGTGGCCTCTTCCGCACGCACCCCACCCTCGAGCGCCGCCTGGCCCAACTCGACGAGCTGGAACGTCAGCTCGGTCACGCCAACTGATCCACCCCGTTCACGGTGGGACTGTTCGACACGCTGCTGGGGCGGACCAAGCCCGTCAAAGCCAACCTCGATGCGCTGTTCGCCCTGCCCACGGCGGCGCTCACCCTCCAGAGCGCGGGTGGGCTGGTGTCGTCGGGCCACGCCGGCGTGTGCTGGAAGCCGCCGTCGGGAGCCGAATCGGGCGATCTCCAGGCCGAGGTGGCCCAACTGGTCGGCGAGGGGTTCACCCAGACCCAGGACTCCTTCGGCTACGGCTGGCTCCTCCTCAGCAAGCCGGCGCTCGACGACCTGGTCACCCAGGCCCACATGGCCAACACCACCCTGGCCGAGGCCGGATGGGATGCCCAGCTCCTCTGTTCAGTCTTCGGCTTCGTGCCCGGGCCCGGGGCACCGAGCGACGCCCGGGCCTTCTGGCTGGTGTACCTCTACAAGCGGGGAACCTTCTATCCCTTCGCGCCCCTCGACTCGGGCAAGGAACGGCGGGACACCGAACTCGAGTTACGCATCCGCACCATGCTGGGCGCCGACCTGCCGGTGGAGAGTGACCTGGCCCGTTGGTTCCCCATGTGGGATCTCCCGGTCAAGTGACGATGGAACGACTGATCGCCCTCGACGGGGCGGTCAACTTCCGCGATCTGGGCGGCTATGCCACCGTCGACGGACGTCGCACGCGTTGGCGGGTGCTGTTCCGGGCCGACGGCCTGAGCGAACTGAGCCAGACCGATTTCTCCGTCATGCGCGACTTGGGCATTCGCACCGTGGTCGACCTTCGATCGGGTCATGAGGTGGAGCAGAGCCGGTTCGACGTCGAAGCCCATCCGGTCGACTTCCACCATTTCCCCTTCATCGACCAGCTGCCCGACGTCGAACAATGGGACCGACGGCCCGGTCTGTTGGGGGCGCAGTACAAGGAGATGCTCGATGACGCCGCGCCCCAGATCATCAGGGCCCTGGAGGTGCTGACCGCACCCGATTCCCGTCCGGCGGTCTTCCATTGCACGGCCGGCAAGGACCGCACCGGGCTGCTGTCGGCCCTGGTGCTGTCGCTCCTCGGCGTCCCCGAGGAGACGGTGGTGGCCGACTACGCCCTCAGCGGTGAGGCCATGGAGCGCCTGCGGGCCAAGCTCATCGTCAAGTACCCCGACAGCAAGGACACCATCACCGATATCGACGAGGTGTTCTCGGCCAATCCGGCCAACATGGTGGATCTCTTCGCCTACTTGCGTGAGCGCTACGGGTCCGTGACCGAGTACGCCGTCACGGTCGGTGTGCCCGATGCGGTGGTGGCGCGCTTGCGCGAGGAGCTCCTCGAGCCCGCGTCGTAAGTGCGGCCGGGAGCCGCCGGCCCCTTCTTGTCGTTCGCCCGCCATCGTCGCCCGCCGGACCGTGACTACGGTCGGCCACAGGTTTCTCCGCGACCGGCAGTCGTCTCCTGACAGGTATCATTGTCTGGTAACCCATCAAGAGGAGTCGAGGGTCCTGGCCCATTGACGCTCCGGCAACCGGCCTACGGGAACGGTGCCAACGCCAGGTTCGATGAGGAGGTCACCGTCATGGTGTCGAGAGCACTCGCGTCCCTGGACGCGTGGTTGGAACGGGCGGAAGAGGTTCTGGCCGAGCAACGCGAGCACGCCATATCCCCGTCCCTGGCTCCCTTGTGGGACCACGAGCAGCAGCAGGTCATCATCACCATGGCCACCCTCGCCGCTGGCCTGGACGGTCTTCTGCGGACCCTGTGTGCGAAGCCAGGTCGATGGATTCTCATTGTTGAGCGCAACGACCGTCGACACCTGTTCTGGCAGGCCCTGGCGTTCGAGGATGGCTCGCTGGTGACTGAAGTGGTGTCCAATGCCTACCTGGAGCCGGACGACCGCTGGACGCCCGCACAGGAGGAAGGGCTGACCGCGCTCGGGTGGGAGCCGCCCGACCCACCGAAGCGACCCAACTGGTTAGCGGTGGAGTCCACCACGACTCCCGACATCGGAGCCGTCGTGGAGCGGGGGTTGGAGACAATGACGGAGATGCTCGGGCTTGGGGACGCGGACGAGGTGGTGGTCAAGATGTTCTCGTCGCCGAATCGTGGTCACACGCCGGCCGGACCCGAATATGACGTCGACTCTCATGACTAGACCCGATCGATGGTGTGGTCGCCCGTGGCTCGGGGATGGATGGGCCGGTGAGCGCATCCCTCGCCATCGCTGCCGCGGCTCAGACCACTCGAACCTCGGCGAGCCGCTTGACCGCGTACTCGTCGTCCCAGCAGACGGCGGCTTCCCATGCGGCCGATGCTTGCGCGGCGATGTCGTGCGCGCCGTCGTCGAGACCGGCGGCGTTGTGGGGCAGCACCAGGTCGAGGTCCGGGACGTCGACGTGTGACTCGTCCCAGTCGATCAGCGCGACCCGATCCGCGGTCATGCGGACGTTGCCAGGGTTGGGGTCGCCGTGGACGACGCATGTTTGACGTCCGGTGGAGCCGCGCCCACGCTGCTCGGCATCGAGCAACGCCCTCAGTCGGCATCGCGCCGAGGTCGATCCTCGTCCCGGTCTCGGCGTGCAGGAGGTCGGTCGACGATCGCCAGCCCGGGCGCTGCGGCCAGCCCTGCGTCAACCGGTGCAGCTGGCGGAGCGTGTCGGCCACGCGACGCCAGTCGGCCCGCGTCTCGGGCGGTGCGCCCTCCACGTAGGTCATCACCACCAGACCTTCGGCGAACAGCCGGCCGTCCGTCGTCGGGATCGGCAGCGGCACGAACAGACCTTCACGGTCGAGGTGTTGGAGGAGCTCAGTCTCCCACGCGAGATCAGCGTCGCTCCGGGCACCGAGACGACCGACCGCGAGGTGCCCGTTGACGCGCACGCTCCACACGTGGTTGGCGACTCCGCCACCGAGCGGCTCGATGCGAGCGACGTCGTCACCCCACCGCTCGAGTGCCTCCCATCCCACTGACCACATCTTCGCAGAGTGCGAGCATCACAAGCGATCCAAGGGCTTTCGCATGACCGTCGGTCATGACCGCCGACATTCTGACCTATGGAGTCGCCTACTCCACCGCGTCGAGGACTCATTTCGACTTGCCAGCCGGCCGGCACAAGGGGTCGACGGTTAGTTGGTCTTCAGCGCAGCGGTCGCAAGCGGTCGATGGCGGCGGCCAGGGCGAGATCGAGCACGGTCAGGCCGCCCGCATCGTGCGTGGTGAGGGCGAGGCGCACCTTGTTCCAGCGGATGTCGATGTCGGGATGGTGGTTGGCGGCCTCGGCGGCGGCGCCGACCTCGTTGACGAAGGCCAGGGCCCCGGCGAAGTCGCGCAACGTCACGGTGGTGGCGAGCTGGTCGTCCTGGCGCTCCCAAGCAATGCCCTGCTCGGCCAACGCCGCATCGACGTCGGCCGGAGCGAGCACGGGTTCGCTCACGGGTGGGTCATCTCCTCGGGTCGCACCACGGCATCGAATTGCTCGGCCGTCAGGTAGCCGAGGGTCAGAGCGGCTTCACGCAGTGTGGTGCCCTCTTGGTGGGCCTTCTTGGCCACCTCGGCTGACCTGTCGTAGCCGATGCTCGGGGCCAGCGCGGTCACCAGCATCAGGGAGTTGGTCAGGTGCTGTTGAATTTGGGCCCGGTCCGGCTGTAACCCCTCCACACAGAACTCCCGGAAGCCCCGGCAGGCGTCGGTCATGAGGGCGATCGACTGCATCACGTTGTAGATGATCACCGGCTTGCAGACGTTGAGCTCGAGGTTGCCCCGGCTGCCGGCGATGGCCACGGCTGTGTCGTTGCCCAGCACCTGGATGCCCACCATGATCATCGCTTCACACTGGGTCGGGTTGACCTTCCCCGGCATGATCGACGATCCCGGCTCGTTCTCGGGCAGGACCAGCTCACCCAGGCCTGATCTCGGGCCTGAGCCGAGCCAACGCAGGTCATCGGCGATCTTCATGAGCGAGACGGCCAAGGTGCGCAGGGCGCCGTGCGTGAAGACCAGGGCGTCGTGCGCCGCCAGGGCGGCGAACTTGTTGGGGGCGGTGACGAAGGGGAGGCCTGTCCGGGCCTCGATGGCCGCGGCCACCCGCTGGCCGAACTCGGGGTGCGTGTTGAGGCCGGTTCCCACCGCCGTACCGCCGAGAGCCAGCTCGTAGAGGCCCGGGAGGGTGACCGCGACCCGCTCCAGGTCGGCCGTCAGTTGGGCGACGTAGCCCGAGAACTCCTGGCCCAAGGTGAGCGGAACCGCGTCCATGAGGTGGGTACGACCGATCTTCGTGATCTCGGCGTAGGCCACTTCCTTGTCGTGCAGGGCGTCGCGGAGGGCGGAGACCGAGGGGAGGAGGCGGTACACGATCTCCTCGACGGCGGCGATGTGCATGGCCGTCGGAAAGGTGTCATTGGACGACTGCGACATGTTGACGTGATCGTTGGGGTGGACCGGCTTCTTCGAGCCCATCACGCCACCGCTCAGCTCGATGGCCCGGTTGGAGATGACTTCGTTGGCGTTCATGTTGGTCTGGGTGCCACTGCCCGTCTGCCAGATGTGCAACGGGAACTGGTCGTTGAGCTGGCCGTCGGCCACTTCGTTCGACGCCGCCTCGATGAGGTCGGCCAGTGCGGGCTCGAGCTTGCCGAGGTCCCGGTTCACCTGGGCCGACGCGCCCTTGAGGATGCCAAAGGCGCGCACGACTGGTGCCGGCATGGTTTCGACCCCGATGTCGAAATGGTGGAGCGAGCGCGCCGTCTGCGCCCCCCAGTAGCGGTCGGAGGGGACCTGGATCTCCCCCATGCTGTCGCTTTCGGTGCGGGTTCCGGTCACGGTGGTCAGCTTACGGCGGCCGCTCGGGATGACCCCAGTCGAGGGGACGGCCCGCCATGGCGGGTCAGCCTCGGGGAGGCCACCACCGTGCACGAGACCGCCTCGGGCGAGGCGCGCCAGACCACTCCCCCGGCCCGTGCCAAGCACGCTGACGAAAGGGTTCCGGGGTGCGCCGTGGCCGATCGGGGTCTACGTCGGCCGGATACGGCACAGCTCAAGGCCCGCCAGCCCGTCCGGCGCCGGTGAGTCGGTGGGCACCAACAGCAGGTCGGCCACGGCGATGAGCAGCGGATCAGGCAGTGTCCCGTCGGTGAGGTCCACGGCGATCGGTGGCCCACCGGGTCGGCGGGGCTGGGGCCGGTTGATGGCGCCGGCCACCGGGTAGAGCGGTCCGTCGCTCGCGGCGACGCCCTCGCGCCACATGGCCCGGCACAGTTCGATGGCTTCGATCACGGCGTCACTGAACGGCGGGGTGAAGGCCAGCAGGGCCCGGCCACCGCTGATCAGGTCGAACGTGGTCATCTCCCGAGCCAGCACGGTGGGATGACGATGTGGTTCCGTGCTCAGGTTGGTCCGGATCCCGAGCTGGATCGTCGACGTCGTCGCGCTCAGCCCGGCGGCCAGCGTGGCGGCGTCGCCCAATGGGCCGGTCGTCAGGAAGACGGCAGAGATCCCATCGGCCTCGGCCGCGTCGGCGGCGGCCTCCAACGCGGCCACGGTCGGCTCTTGTAGGAATCGCCCCTCCACGACGGGGCACATTACGCCGGTTCAGACGCGTTCCCACCAGCCTCCACCGGCCTCCCGGACCACTCCCGCACTGGCCAGGCGCTCCAATCCGCCGCAGAGCACAGCCACCTCCAGCCCGGTCGAACGAATGAGCTGGTCGAGTGAGCTGGGGTCGTGGGTCAGGGCGTCCCACACGATGCGATCCTCGCCCACGTAGCCGGCGCTCGAGTTTGGCGACATGGGCGTGCTCGACGACGTTGGCGCGGGCAGCGGTGCCCCGCACAAGGACAGGGCCACCAGGATGTCGGTGACGTCGCACACCGGGAAGCAGCCTTCGGACAGCAGTTTGTTGGTTCCCTCCGACGTCGGGCTGCGGATCGAACCCGGCACGGCGCCGACGGGAGTGCCCCGGTCCAGCGCGGCCGAGACCGTGTGCATCGAGCCACCACCGTGCCGACTCTCGATGACGACCACCACGTCGCTGAGGGCGGCCAGGAGGTGATTGCGCTTGGGGAAGCGCCACCTCTCGGTGCGTATCCCGGCCGGAGATTCCGAAAAGAGCGCCCCTTGCGTGGCCACCCGGTCCCACAGCCGGGCGTGGCGGCGCGGATAGGGGTCGTCCAGCCCGCCGGCCACCACCGCCACCGGCGGCGCGCCCGATGCGCACGCGCCCTCGTGGGCCGCGCCGTCGATTCCGAGCGCCAGACCGCTCACCACGCTGGCCCCGGCCGCGGCGAGGTCAGCGCCGAACTGGGCCGCCACGCCGATGCCGTAGCGGGTCGGGCTGCGGGTGCCCACCAGGGCCACCGTGGGGTGCCGATCGAGGGTGGTCGGGTCCCCTCGGCAAAAGAGCACGGGTGGCGCCTCCGGATCACCGGCCAGGCGGTCGGGATAGGCCGGGCAGTCGGTGGTCAGGACGGTGATCCCGAGGTGGGTGTGCCGCTGCCAGATCCCCCGAACGTCGCCGGTAAGCCCCGAGTGCGCCCAGGCCACCGACGGTGGACCGGCGGCCAGCAGGCGACGCAGGGTGGCCGGACCGACGTTGGGAGCCGAAGCCAGCGCCGTGGCATAGGCCCTCTCGGGCAGGGCGGCGCTCATTGGGCCACCACCAATTCGCGGGCCTTGCGGAGCGAGAGGGCATCGCCGACGTGCTCCTCGGTGACGGCGTCGGACCCGAGCAGATCCGCCACCGTGCGAGCCACCCGCGACACCTTTTGCACACCCCGGGCACTGAGCTGCCCGGCCCGGAGCCGGTCCGCGATCAGTCTCGAGGCCGCCGGCCTGAATGGCGTCTCATCTCCGGGCGATCGGGCCGCCGCTCGTTCCCGTGCCACCGCCACCCGCGCCGCGCTCTCCGCGGTCGAAGGTCCCGGTTCGGGGTTCAACAGGTCATCGGGGTCAGGACGCGCCAGGGGCACCACGAGATCGAAGCGGTCGAGCAACGGAGCCGAGAGCCGGCGGGCGTACCGGGCCCGCGCCACGACCGAGCATTGGCAAAGCCCGGGGTAGACGCCTTCACCGCACGGGCAGGGATTCATGGCCCCGACCAGCAGAAAGCAGGCCGGAAAGGTGACGGTCCCGCCGGCGCGGCTGATGCGGATGACGCCCTCCTCGAGCGGTTGCCGCAAGGCTTCGAGCGCGGCCACCGGGAACTCCCCCATCTCGTCCAAGAAGAGAACTCCGTGGCTGGCCAGGCTGATTTCGCCCGGTCGGAGCGACCAACTGCCCCCACCCACCAGGGCCACGATCGAAGCCCGGTGATGGGGCGCGCGAAAGGGCGGGTCGGTGACCAGTACGCCTTCGGGGAGGACACAGCCGGCGGCGGAGTGCACCCGGGTGACGGCCAGGGACTCGGCGGGAGTGAGCGGCGGCAAGAGCCCGGGCAGCCGCTCGGCCAGCATGGTCTTGCCCGAGCCCGGTGGTCCCACCATCAGGAGGTGGTGCTGGCCGGCCGCAGCCACTTCGAGCGCGTGTCGGCCCATCGCCTGTCCTCGGACGTCGGCCAGATCGAGTCGGGGCGAGGCCGGCGTGTCTCGGTCGTCGGACCGGAGCGGCGCCGCGGGCCAGGGAGCTTGCGCTCGCAGAACGGCCGCCAGGTCGGACAGGGTGGCCACCCCGTGGGCCTCGCCGCCGCGGACGAGGGACGCCTCACGCATATCGCAGAGGGGCACGACCAGCCCGAGCGGTGCGGTGGCGTCGGCCAGAGCGATCATCCCCGGGACGTGACGGAGCGAGCCGTTGAGCCCGAGCTCACCACAAAAGGCCAAACCATTGACCGCCGACGCTGGAATTTCGCCGGTGGCCACGAGCACGCCCACCGCAACGGCCAGATC
>CAVURD010000011.1:0-25382 GCA_963743785.1 uncultured Acidimicrobiaceae bacterium
TCCAGCGATAGCTTTACGACGATGAAATATCGTTTCTCGAAATAAAACTCCTGAATGGCGATGGACGTGCAACCAAATGGCAACGAGGCAGCCCCGAGCCTGCACCACTGATTGGGCAGGATGCCACCAGCCAATACCGCGACCTCCGGTTGTGGTCGCTCTGAGCGGGGCGGCCACAACCGGAGGTCGCGGTCACTTGGAGTCATCTTCTCCGAGTACACCTGTGGCGGGGTACTCGGAGAAGATGCGGCATGGATTTTGACCTCGAGGGCACGTTCGGTGATGACTACCTCTACTTCTACGAGGAGTCGATCGACGAGCAGCACTCCGACGACGACACGGCCGAGATCCTGGGACTGTTGCAGTTGGATCCGGGTGCCCGCGTCCTCGATGCCCCGTGCGGGCACGGCCGTCTCTCCCGTCGTCTGGCCGCCGCCGGCATGGTGGTCACGGGGGTCGACCTCTCCGAGCAGTTCATCGCACTGGCCAAGGCCGATCCGGTCGGCCCCGGTGTGCCGCCGGACTACCTCGTGGGCGACCTGCGCCGGCTCCCGACGTCGGGCCCGTTCGACGCCGTGGTGTGCTGGTTCACCTCGTTCGGCTACTACGACGACACCGACTGCCGCTCCACCTTGGGCGAGTTCCACCGGGTCCTCCGGCCCGGGGGCACCGTGCTGATCGAGACCATGCACCACGATGCCGTGGTGCGCCATTTCACGGCGGCGCCCGACGCCACCGTGGTCGCACGGGGTGACGATGCGCAGGTCGACGTGTCCCGGTTCGACCCGCTGACCGGGCGACTCGAGACGCAACGGTCGGTCTACCGGGACGGGGAGACCCGGCACACGAGGCATTTCATCCGGCTGCCCACCCCTCCGGAGTGGGGCCGGTGGCTGGAAGGCGCCGGCTTCAGCGACGTCCGGTTCTGGGCCGGAGGGGGTGGCCCGCTCGTGTTGGACAGCTGGGTCATGGTGGTCCGGGCCACCGCCTGAGCGGGAGTCACCCTGTGCGGGATCAGGAGCGGTGCTGCCCGGACGGACGAGTGAGTTCAGGACCCGGCCGACGTGAGCGTGACGTCGCTCAAGATCAGCAACCGGCGGTGCGCCACGCCGTTCGGCTCGGCATTGATGTCGATGCGTGTCACACCACGGCGAAGATCGAGATCCGCCTTGATGGTGTGATCACCCATCGTCGTGGGTACCGACTGCCCGTTGGCCTCGAAGAGGTGGAACGGTTGATTGAGGAACTGTCGGCACCAAGTGGAGCAACAGTTGGATCGGCTGCGCAGAATTGCTGAACAGGTAGAGCGATCCACTGCTGACCAGAAAGGGAAGAGTTCCGTACCGGGCCATGCTCCAGCCACCACCCGGCAGCACGCGAACTCCCCGCACCGTGCTCTGGAATCTTGGAATCGCGGTCTGGATCGTCGCAGCCTTGTTCGCGTCGATGGAAAGGGCCAGGTCGCTCTGCTGCACATTGACCGTCCCGTTGTTCGGAGTGACGTATTGCTTGCCCTGCTGGGTGATCGACGCGGACGGTCGGTAGGAGGGCTCCAACTTTTGCGTGTCGTTGTCGACATTGAAGTCGTTGAGGACACCCCCGTAGTGCTCGTGCTGAAGGCCGACCCACAGCGGGTATTCGAGGCCGACCCAGTTGCCGATTGCTGCCTGTGTGCACGTCGATTGGGCCAACATCGTCGTGACGGTCTGGTAGGCGGGTGCTTGTTCGGCTCCGGGTGGCTGGCTGAACTGCCCGAAATAGGGGGCCAAGTAGGACCCGTGATACTGGTACGGGGGCACGAGCGGCTGTTCGGCATTATCGAGCAATTGCGGAAGACACGAGATGACAAGCCCGACCAGCACAAGACGAGTGACCCATCGGGGGAACATGCTCAAGGCGACCGCGATCACGGCGGAAGCGGCCACGAACAGAGGGGAGTTGGAACCTGACGTCATACGGTTCCCATTTGCCGATTCCCGTCAGGAGCAGGAATCCGCAACCCAAACTCAGCGCAAGCACCAGCGACAGGCGGAACTCCCTGCGGCCACGGGCCACCGCGACGATAAGGACGACGATGGCTGCCACCGCCAGAAGGACATTCCACGGGTTTGCTCCGTACGCCGCGATGCGTTGATCGAGCGTGTAGTCGGACACGGCGAACGTCTGGCTGTGCAGGATGCCAGCGAAGTGGGGGTTGTTGATGGAGACTCCGAAGACCGAATAGGTATGCCGTAGAGAGGCCCAACGCCATCTTGCTGACGTAGGTTTGAAGGCCGGCGACGCCGTCACCGATATGGAAGTTGGCCGCCGTGGCGCGGTGACATTGGCTCCAAGGCCCCGGATGGTGATTGGCGAGCTGATCAGGTCCTTCGTTGTCGGACCGAGCAGGGTGCCGAACACTTGATCGGTCTGGACCAGGAAGACACTGACAATCGCGACCGTGCTCGCGGCAATCACCGCAACCTGGGCGATCCCGTTCTCCAGCGTTGTTCGTCCTCTGCCCGACCGCACCTGCCGGTACACGGCCACTGCGAACAGGGCCACCACGGCCGGTCCCAGCAGGGCTGACATGGTGGATTTGGCCATGTAGGCCAGGCCTATCGCCGCACCGAGCGCCACGGCTCGATACCCCCAGCGGCCTTGGAACGAAAATGCCGTCAGGATGATCAAGACCCCGATGCCGGTGGCTGCGGCCAAGTAGTCGTTGTCGGTGCTCGTGGCCAGCAAGATTCCCGAGGGAATGGTGGCGCAGATCACCGACGCCGCGATCTGAGTCGAACGCGATGCACCGAGAAGTCGGGCCAACTCGGAGACTCCGACGATGCTTACCAGGGCGGCCAGGAGCTCCATGCACGCGTCGAATCGGTCGGTTCCCGACAACAGGTGCAGGTGCGCCAGGTTGTACTCGGACAATGGTGCGAATTCGACCTGCTCGAGATTGTGCGTGGCGAATGGAGCCACCGTGCGGTTCTGGATCCAGTGTTCGACGCGGGCGAGGTGGTACACCAATGAGTCGCCGTAAGATGGTCGGTAGAAGAATCCGGTAGCCACCAATAACCCGAAGATCGCGATCAGAATGGCGATCCAGAAGCGATCTTCCCCGGACAGTCGTCGCACACGGTCCGTGAGCCCGAATCGGGAGCCATCGTGGGACCGGGCCCGCCGGACCAGCCCGGTGATCTGAGTCCTCGCCGCGAACAACAAGATGATGATCACGATCAACCAGAGGATCGCCACTGTGCCCGCCGTGAAGTGGTGCCCGGCGCTGGACAATTCGGTGATGCCCAACAGCAGCACCTCAAACGCGAGGTACGCGAGCACCAGCGCGCCCCGGATCGAAAGGTTGCCGAATCCGAGGCGAGTGCGGTGCCCCGCGATCAACAGCCATAACAAGCCAAACGGAATCACCAAGAGCAGCAGCATTAGAACATCGTTGTCCGACCGTTTTCCGAACCAAGAACCGAGGCCGGCCTGCGCATCGGAATGCCACCTGCCATTCGCCTAGCCTGAACTCCGTGCACTGACGAACTCCCCCCTTCCCGTCGAGGAAGCCGTAGCATTGCACCGTCTGGCTCGGGCTCCACAAACTTGACCACGGGACGCTCGGCGATACGTGAGGCGTCGATAGTCGTGACTCGGGAAAGTCATACCCCAGGGAACGTGATCATGTCGACCCGACGGGACGTCGCGGGTTGCCAGGTGTTGCCGGACGCGATCAGTGGGCCGTTGACCGCCGAAGAGCCTGCATCATCGGTCGGTTCAGACGAACTCGTTCTCGACGTGGGTACACCCGCCTCGCGCCTTCAGCCCGAGGACGTCTGGAGGCACCCGGATTCGGGCCTCGGTGTACAGTGAAGGTGACACGGTTGTCAGCAAACTTTGTGCCTGCGAGGCCCGGTGTGGGCGCTCGAGGAGGGGCCATGAACGTCGATCTGAAGGCATTGGCAGGACCCAGAGACCGCCTGATGGCGGACGGCAGCGTCGATCCCGTCACGGCCGAGGTCATCCGGGGGGCCATGGAGACGATGTGCTTCGAGATGGCCATGTACGTCTCGCGGACGGCTACCACCCCCATCCTCAACCAATCCAACGAGCGCAACGCCACCATTCTCGACGGCAAGGGGCGCCTGGCCGCCCTGAGCGTGGGCATCCCCCAATTCATGTTGACCTCGACGCTGCCGGTCCGTTTCGCCCTCGATTTCCTCGGCGTCGAGGAGTTCCACCAGGGGGACGTCTTCGTGGCCAACGACCCGTACCACGGTGGCGGGCACCTCCCCGACTACAACGTGTTCTCCCCGGTGGTGGTGGACGGCCACCTCATCCTGATCGCCTCCATCCAATGTCACCACGGCGATACCGGCGGGGCCGTGCCCGGCGGGTACAACGTCACCGCCACCGACATCTGGGGCGAAGGCGTGAGGTGGCCCGTCATCAAGGTCCTCGACCGCGGGGTCGAGCGCCGTGATGTGCTCTACGCGCTGCAAGTCAACAACAGGCTCGACGGCTACCTGGGCGACCTGCGGGCGCAGATCGGTGCGGCCAAGAAGGCAGCCGACGACCTGGTCGTGCTGGTGCAGCGCTACGGCGTCGATCAGATCGAGGCGGCGGTCGACCACATGATCGACTACGCCGCCAAGCGGTTCGGTGAGGAGATCACGGCGTGGCCGGACGGCACCTACGAGGGCGACTCGTACGTCGATCATGATCCTCTGGGCAACCCCGATATCCACCTTCACGTGGCCATCACCGTCGACGGGTCCAAGCTGAAGATCGATTTCACCGGAAGTGACGATCGCCAAGAGCTTCAGGCCTGGTCGACCTACGGCAACACCCGGGGCTACACCGTGGCGCAGATTGCCGCCATGATGGATCCCGAGATCCCCAAGAACGAAGGATTCTTCAACTCCATCGAGTTGGTGGTACCCGAGGGCTGCGTGTTCAATCCCGTGGTTGGTCGACCGGTCAGCGCCGGGACCCACCATCCTGGGGCCGACATCGGCGAGCTCGTTGCGGTGGCGCTCTCGGGGGTGCTGCCCGAGCGGGCGGTGCCTCAGACCTACAAGACCGGCATACCGACCAACATCAAGGGCATCGACCCCCGTACCGGGCAGGTCTTCGTCGACGGCTCGGCCGAGGTCTACGCCGGCTGGTGCAACGCGGCCAAGGGTATGGACGCCTGGGGTGCCGTCAGCGCCAGCTTCGGCAATCTGTGGAAGGCCACAGCCGAGATCAACGAGAGCCTCTACCCCCACATCCAGTGGAGTCGCGACTACCGCACCGATTCCGGCGGCGCCGGGCAGTGGCGCGGGGGTTGTGGGAGCCACTACATCAAAGAAGTACGGGTGCCGTCGAACGTGTACACCTACGTGGTCGGCATGAAGTACCCCATGCCCGGCATCGCCGGCGGCGGGAAGGGAGCGCCGAACAAGTTGACCCTGCGCTACGGGTCCGACGACGAATTGGTGGTGGCCCACACCGCCGACTGGGTCCCCATGGCGGCGGGCGATCGCATCTGCTTCGACTACGGCGGCGGTGGCGGTTGGGGTGACCCACTCGATCGTCCGGCCAGCGCCGTGCTCGATGATGTGCTGGACGAGTACGTCAGTGTCGAGGGTGCGGAGCGCGACTACGGCGTGGTGCTCACCGGATCACTGGAAGAGTTGACCCTCGTCATCGACGAGGCGGCCACCGAGCGCTGTCGGGCCGCCATGCTGGCCGCTCGCGCCGCCTGAGAACCCGGGGCAGAGCGACGCCATGACCGCCGGCATTGTGGCGTGGGGCACCTACCTGCCCTATTGGCGACTGCCGCGGGCGGCCATCGCTCAGGTGTTGGGTGCCGGTCCGGGCCGGGGCACCAGGGCCGTGGCCTCCTACGACGAGGACACCACCACGCTGGGGGTCGAGGCCGGGCGCCGGGCCCTGGCCGGAGCCGCGTCGCCGGCTCCGCAGGATCTGCTCTTCTCCACGCCCGCCCCCGGCTACCTGGACAAGACCAACGCCACCACCGTGCACGCCGCCCTCGGCCTGGCCCGCAGCGGCGCGGCCTACGACTTCTGCGGCTCGTCCCGGTCGGCGCTCGGAACCCTCGCGCTGGCCCTCCGGGGCGCCACCGACGGCACCACGCTGGCCGTCGCCTCGGACCTGCGCAGCGGGCTGGCCGGCGGAGCCGAAGAGCGTGATTCCGGCGATGGCGCGGCGGCGTTTCTCTGCGCCGCCCAGGGCGCCGTGGTCGAGCTGGTCGGCCGGGGCGCTTCGAGCGACGAGTTCCTCGACCGTTGGCGTGTCCCCGGGGAATCTGACTCGCACGTGTGGGAGGAGCGCTTCGGCGAGGAGATGTACGTCCCCCTGGCCCGGGAGGCCTTTGCCGACGCGCTGAAAGACGCCGGCATCACCGAGAGCGACATCGACCATGCCGTGGTCGTCGGCCTGCACGTGCGGGCCGTCAAGGCGGTGCGGGCCGCACTGGGCACCCCCGAGGGCGTGATGGCCCCCGATCTCATCACCCGGGTCGGCAATCTCGGCGCGGCGCACGCCGGCGTGGCCCTGGCCGATGTGCTCGAACGGGCCGAGCCGGGACAGGTGATCGTCGTCCTCTCCCTGGCCGACGGCGCCGACGCCCTGGTGCTGCGCACCACCGATGCCCTCTCGGCCGCGCAGGCCGCGGCCCGCCACGCCGGCGTCCCCACCGTGGCCGAGCAATTGGCCGACGGGCGGACCGACCTCTCCTACGCCTCGTTCCTGTCGTGGCGGGGACAGCTCCACCGCGAGCCGCCACGCCGGCCCGATCCCGAACGTCCTGGTGCGCCGATCGTCCGCCGCTCCGAGGCCTGGAAGTACGCCTTCGCGGCCAGCCGTTGCCTGGACTGCGGCTTCCGCCATCTCCCGCCGACCCGCGTCTGCCTCGAGTGCCGCTCCATCGACCGTATGACGAGCGAACGCCTGGCCGACATCAAGGGCACCATCGCCACCTTCACCATCGACCATCTGGCCTTCAGCCTGTCCCCGCCGGTGGTGGGTGTGATCGTCGACTTTGACGGCGGCGGTCGCTACCGCTGCGAGATGACCGACGTCAACGTCGATGAGCTGACGATAGGAGGCCGGGTCGAGATGACGTTCCGCCGCATCTACACGGCTGAAGGCGTGCACAATTACTTCTGGAAGGCCCGGCCCCTTCAAGAGGCCCCCCGGGCCCAGGCAAGCGCAGAGGAGTAGGCATGGCGAGCAAAGGCATCCGCGACCAGGTGGCCATCATCGGCATGGGCTGCACTAAATTCGGCGAGCGTTGGGACACCGGCGTCGACGACCTCCTGACCGACGCCGCCACCGATGCGGCCGTCTCGGCGGGCCTGCCCATCCACGACATCGACGCCTTCTGGCTGGGGACGATGACCTCGGGCGTGTCGGGCGTCACGCTGTCCCGGCCGCTCAAGATCGACTACAAGCCGGTCACCCGGGTGGAAAATTTCTGCGCCACCGGGTCCGAGGCTTTTCGCAACGCCTGCTATGCGGTGGCCTCGGGGGCGTACGACACGGCCATGGCCATCGGCGTCGAGAAGCTCAAGGACACCGGGTACTCGGGACTGACCGGGATCCGACCGGTGGGCGATGGGACCGACCCGGGGCTGTCCTCGCCGGCCGCCTTCTCCTTCCTGGCTCCCTCCTACGGCCACAAGTACGGCGTGGACGCCGCGCAGATGAAGGAAGTGATGAGCCGGATCGCCTTCAAGAACCACCAGAACGGCGCCCGGAACCCGCGGGCCCAGTTCCAGAAGGAGGTCTCCATCGAGACCATCGCCAAGGCCCCCCTGGTGGCCGGCGAGCTCGGTGTCTTCGACTGCAGCGGGGTGAGCGACGGGTCGGCGGCCGCCATCATCTGCCGGGCCGAGGACGCCCGCACGTATTGCGACAACCCGCTGTACGTCAAGGCTCTCAGCTTCGTGGCCGGCCCGGCCGCCGGTCCGATCGATCCGGGATACGACTACACCACGTTCGCCGAGGTGGTCCGTTCGGCCGCCGACGCCTACGCCCAAGCTGGGATCACCGATCCTCGCCGGCAGCTGGCCATGGCCGAGGTCCATGACTGCTTCACGCCAACCGAGCTGGTGTTGATGGAGGACCTGGGGTTCGCCGAACGGGGGACAGCCTGGAAGGAAGTCCTGGCGGGGACCTTCGATCGCGACGGCGAGCTCCCCGTCAACCCCGATGGCGGCCTCAAGAGTTTCGGTCACCCGATCGGCGCCTCGGGACTGCGCATGCTCTTCGAGTGCTGGCTGCAACTGCGTGGCCAGGCTCCGGCCGACCGGCAGATCACCACCGTCGGTCCGGGCCGGACCATGGGACTGACCCACAACCTGGGCGGGGCCCCGGGGGAGGGCGTGAGCTTCGTGGGCGTAGTCGGCACCGAGCTCGGGGAGTGATGGGGCCACCCCTGATGGGACCACGACAGATGGGCCCAGACTGATGGGGCCAGACTGATGGCCGGAGCGTCGGGGTTCGACCTGCTGGCCGAGAGCGAGGACCAGGCCGCGCTGCGCCAACTGGCCCGCGATGTGGCCTCCCGCGAAGTGGCACCGCGAGCCTCCCAGGGGGACGAGACTGGCGAGGTCCCGGCCGAGGTGCGCAAGGCGCTGGCCGGTGCCGACCTGCTCCGCATCACCATCGGCGAGGCATGGGGCGGCATGGGCTTCGGCGACGTCGAGGCGGCCATCGTGCTCGAGGAGATCGCCCGGGCCGACGTGTCCTCGGCCATCTGCTGCCAGTTGACGTTCAACGGACCACCCCGGGGCATTGAGCATCTCGGACCCGAGGCCATGAAGGAGCGCTGGCTCCCGGCCGCGGCCGACGGCGACGCCCTCATCAGCATCGGCATCACCGAGCCCGACGCCGGGTCGGCCGTGCAGAACATGCGGGCCACCCTGGCCGAGGACGGCCCGGGTCGGTGGCGCCTCAACGCCTACAAGAACTACTCGACCCTCGGCCACGTGGCCCAAGGAGTGCTGGTCTGGTGCCGCTGGCCCGGGGGGGAGGGCGCCAAGGGGATCGGGGCGGTGATCGTGCCGACCGACCGTGAGGGCGTCTCGGTCACCGGCCGTCACAAGGGTATGGGAATCCACGCCGCCACCGAAGCTGAGTTGGCCTTCGACGGGGTCGAGATCGGAGAGGAGGACATCCTGGTGGCCGGGGACCCGTCCTCGACCGAGGCGTTCAAGATCCTGCTGTCCCACCTCAATCACGAGCGCTGCGGCAACGCCGCCATGTGCGTGGGCGCGGCCCAGGGTGCGCTGGAGCACGCCGTGCGCTACATGGGCGAGCGGGTCATCGGCGGGCGTCCGTTGGCCGACCTGCAGGGATTGCAGTGGAAGCTGGCCGACATGGCGGTGCAGCTCGAAGGGGCGAGGCTGCTCCTGGCCCGGGCCGTGCGCCTGGCCGGCGACGGTGGCACCCCGCCACCGCTCGAGACGGCCTTGGCCAAGACGGCGGCGAACCTGGCTGCCAAGTTCGTATGCGACGAGGCGATGCAGATCCACGGCGGCTACGGCTACAGCCGTGAGTACCCGCTCGAGCGCGCCTACCGGGACATCCGTGGTCTCTGTTTCGGCGCCGGAACGGTGGAGGCCCAGCGCAACTTCATCGGGCTCCGGGTCTCCGCCGGCGGCCGCACCGGCTCACCGGGGTGGCGTAATCCGCTCGACGACGCCGGGTAAGGTCCCGGTTGGTGGGAGTAGCGCAGTCGTCGGACGGTCAGTGCAGCCTGCCCGCGGCCGTCCGGGCGTGTGACGCCACCAAGCACTACGGCACCAGCGCAGCCACCGTGACGGCGCTCGACTCGGTCTCGGTGGATTTCGAATCGGGGCGCTTCAGTACCATCATGGGGCCGTCGGGGTCGGGGAAGTCGACCCTGCTGCACTGCTTGTCCGGCCTCGATACGTTGGACTCGGGGCGCGTCCACATCGGCGCCACCGATCTGTCCTGTCTGGGTGAACGGGAACTGACCGAACTGCGGCGCACCCAGGTCGGCTTCGTCTTCCAGGGATTCAATCTGCTGGCCACGTTGTCGGCCCGGGAGAACATCGAGCTGCCGGCGGCCCTGACGGGCACCCGACCGGACCCGGCGTGGATCGAGCACCTGGCCGGACTGCTCGGCATCGCCGACCGGTTGCACCACCGGCCGGCCCAGCTCTCGGGTGGCCAGCAACAGCGGGTGGCTGTGGCCCGGGCCCTGGTCAACCACCCGACCATCATCTTCGCTGACGAGCCCACGGGGAATCTGGACACGAAGGCCGGCGCCGCGCTCCTCGAGCTGCTGGCGCGCATCGTGGCCGAGGAGGGCCAGTCGGTGATCATGGTCACCCACGATCCGGCGGCGGCGAGCTATGGCCACCGCGTGGTGTTCCTTCTCGACGGCCGGGTGGTCGACGATCTCATCGACCCCACGACCGACAGCGTGGCCCATCACCTCGCGCTCCTGGAGGGCTGACCGGTGTGGCGCGTGGTGTTCAGGAGTCATCAGCGCCATCCTTTGCGGCTGGTGCTCGTCTGCCTGGCCATCTCGGTCGGCGTGGCCTTCCTGGCCGGCACCTTCATCCTCACCGACACCGACCACCAGTCCGTCTCGGCCACCTCCGAACAGGCCTACGGCCACGTCTCGGTGGCCGTACAGGGTCACCGATCCTCTTCCAACCTGCCCGGTCTGGCGGGGTTCGTCCCCGTGCCCCAGAGCGTGCTGGCCACCGTGCGCGGCGTGCCCGGCGTGGCCCAGTCCCAGGGCGAGGTCGACGGGTACGCCCAACTGGTCGGGGCCGACGGCACCCTGATCGGTGGCAACTCGTCGACGGCCAAGGGGATCTCGGTGGGACCGGTGCCGAACCTCCGCCCTTTCGTGCTCGACGCCGGGCGGCTGCCCTCCTCGCCGGCCGAGGTCGTGGTCGATGCCCACACCTTCGCGTCGCAGGGGTGGCATCTGGGCCAACCGGTGCGGGTGGCCACCTCGCAACCCACCCAGAGCTTCAGGGTCGTGGGGACCATCACCTCGCGTCGGTCGTCCGATGTGCTGGGGTCGACCCTGGTCGGCTTCACCGTGCCGACGGCGCAACACCTGCTCGGGGCCCCGGCGTCCTACAGCGTGATCCTGACGTCGTCCGCCCCGGGCCTGTCCGAGCAGACGCTGGCCGGACGCGTCGCCTCGGCGGTCGGGCCGGACTACTTCGTCGTCACCGGTCAGGCCTTCACGGCCGGGATCGCCGCCATCAGCAGCACGGGCGCACCGAAGTTCACCACGATCCTCGACGTCGTCCTGGGGATCGCCCTCTTCGTAGGCGCCCTGGTGATCTTCAACATCATCAGCATCCTGGTGGCGCAACGGCGCAAGGAACTGGCCCTGTTGCGCTGCATGGGGGCGTCGCGATCACAGCTGTACCGCTCCGTGCTGGGGGAAGCGGCGGCCCTGGGCTTCCTGGCCTCGGGGGTCGGGCTCTGTCTGGGCCTGGCGGCCGCCGCGATCCTGCGGAACACGATCACGAGCCACGGGGCCCAGACGTCGGCCGCCGGGTTGGTGGTCGGGTGGCACACCATCGTGGTGTGCCTGGTGGTGGGCACCGGGGTGACCTGTGTGGCGTCCCTACTGCCGGCGGTGACGGCCAGCCGGATCTCGCCGGTCAGCGCCCTCCGCCAGGATGCCGTGACCGAGGTGGCCGAGTCCTCGGCCCGATGGCGTCCGACCGGTCTGGTACTGGCGGGGTCGGGCCTGGCCCTGGTCGGGGTGGGACTGTTCATCGACCAGGGCAACTCGATTGAACTGTGGCTCGTGGGTGCCGGCATGATCCTCGGCATCGTCGGCCTGGGCCGCCTGAGCCCCCTGCTGATTCCTCCGCTCGTCTCGGTGCTGGGCTGGCCGTACCAGCACCTGTCGGGCCTCTCAGGTCGCCTCGGCCGCTTGAACACCATGCGCAACGCGCGCCGCACCACGACGACCGCGGCGGCGCTGATCATCGGGGTGGCACTGGTCAGCGTGCTGGCCATCGTGGAATCGTCGGCCCGCGCCTCGACCAACAACGAGATCAACCACTCCCTCTCGGCTGACTTCGAGGTGCTGGCGGCGGGCTCGGGCCCGCTCGACCTCGGGCCATCGCAGTCCCAAGCCCTCAGCCCGGTCGTGTTGGACCGCCTGCGGGCTCAGCCCTCGTTGGTGGTGTCGCCGTATTCCTTCGTGAGCTTCGCGCTCCGCGGGCAGTACAACTACGGGGCGGCCGTCGACACCGCCACCATCTCGCGCATGATCTCATTCGGGCCGGTTCAGGGCAGCATTGCCGCTCTGGCCCACGGTGGTATCGCCGCCTCCTCGGTGCAGGCCAAGGTGCAGGGTCTCCACGTGGGCCAGCTGGTCGACGTAGCCTTGCTGCGCCAAGCCCAGTCCGGCACCGCCACTGTCACGCGCACGCCGGTCGTCGCCATCTACACCCGGGGGGACGATGAAGCCGGCTACCTGTTCTCCACCCGGACGGCCACGGCGATCGACCCGTCACTGGCGCTCAGTGCCGTCTTGGTGGCGGCCCGGCCCGGGGTGTCACCCGGCCAGGCCGCGGCGGCGGTGAACACGGCGGTGGCCGGGTTCTCCGATGTCAGTGTGCAGAACCTGTCCCAGGTCAGGGCGGCGGAGGACCGGAGCATCACGGGCCAGCTCAATCTCGTCTCGGTGCTGCTGGTCCTGGCCATCGTGGTGGCCCTCTTGGGGATTGTGAACACACTGGCCCTGTCGGTGGTCGAGCGCACCCGCGAGCTGGCACTGCTCCGGGCCGTCGGCATGTCCCGGGCCCAGATGCGCGAGATGGTGCGAGCCGAGGCCACCTTGATCGGCCTGATCGGGGCGCTGCTGGGCGTGGTCCTCGGGCTCTTCCTGGGTTGGGCCTTCCAGCGCGCCTTGAGCAACCAGGGCGTCGGTGAGCTGGTGGTGCCCTGGGCCCGACTGGCCGTCTACGTCGTCGTCGGGGCCGCCACGGGGCTGATCGCCGGGACCATCCCCGCCCGCCGCGCCGCCCGGGTCAACATGCTCGACGCCATCGCCGCCGAATAGCCGGTGTCGAGGCCCGGTTCGCCACAGGTGAGGGCGCGCCGTCCGGCCGCGCCAGCCGCGCCGTAACCCCGCCCATCGGCAATGCAATCGCCCCGCTGAGGGTGGGAATCCCGGGGGGTCCTGTGGCCCGTGGCACCGCTAGGCCGGTCGTCCCCTGCAGCGCGTATGTGCCTGTGACCTGGGAGAAGGTCACAGCCGGCAGCAAATTCACGGCGTACTCACAGGGGACGTTGGGCTGGACGACAAACTCCCGGGTTGTACTTACCCCATGTCCGACCGGGGAGTGCTTGCCGCACCTGAACGTTCAGCAGACGTCACCGCGGAGATACAGGTCGTCGAAGGTGAGGAGGCGATCCCGGTCAGTGGCACCGGGCACAAGCGCAAATGGATGCTGATCGGTGCCGCGGTCATCATTGTCCTGGGCGCCGCGGCGGGCCTCACCCTCTGGCTCACGGGAAGCTCGACGCCAACCGGACTCGTAGTGACGACCCAGGTGGTCAAGGTCACCACCGGCACGATCAAGCAGACCGTGGCCACCTCGGGCACGATCGAGCCCGCGAGCCAGGCCAGCCTGAATTTCGCGGTCTCGGGAACGGTCGATGCCGTCAACGTCAAGGCCGGCCAGACGGTGACCACGGGCCAGGTGTTGGCCACCGTGGGCACGGCGGCGCTCCAGGCGGACCTCGACTCGGCCCAGGCGCAGCTCACCTCTGCTGAAGCCCGTTTGTCGAGCGATCAGTCATCGGGCGCCAGCACGGCGCAAATCGACTCGGACCAGGCCGCGGTCACCTCGGCAGAGTCCTCTCTCACCTCGGCGCAGACCGACTTGTCCGACGCGTCATTGACCTCGACCATCTCAGGGACCGTGGCGTCGGTGAGCCTGACGCTCGGGCAGCAGGTGACGGCGTCCGGCGGCGGATCGGGCAGCTCGAGCCCCTCGGGCTCGGCCGGGTCGAGCAGTCCGACAGGCTCGACCGGAGCGAGCGGTCTATCGAGTGCCGCATCGAGTGCCGCATCGAGTGCCGCGTCAAGTTCATCATCGAGTTCATCGACTGCTCAAGTCCAGGTCATCGGGACGAACTCCTACATTGTCAACACCACGGTCGACGACACCGAGATCGGTCAGATCGCCGTCGGCGACCAGGCCACCATCACCCCGACCGGATCGACGACTCCTGCGTACGGGACGGTGGCTTCCATCGGCCTGATCGCCACCGAGAGCTCCAATGTGGCGACCTTCCCGGTGGTCATCGACGTCACGGGGACGCCGAGCGGCCTCTACGCCGGATCGACGGCGGACGTAGCCATCATCGTCAAGCAGCTCAACAACGTGGTCGAGGTCCCGACAGCCGCCATCAACTACAGCAGCGGCGGTCAGACGACCGTCACCCAGGTCAAGGCGGGCAAGGACGTCACAACATCGGTCACCCTCGGCCAAGCAGCGACTGGCGAAACGCAGATCACCGGTGGCGTGACCGCCGGGGACCAGGTGGTTGAGCGGGTGGTGAAGTTCACCGGTGTGCCCGGTGGTGGATCACGGACCGGTGGTCTGGGCGGCTTCGGCGGAGCCGGCGGGGGCTTCGGCGGTACCGGGAGGTTTCCGGCCGGGGGATTCGGCGGCGGTGCGGGCGCGGGCGGATTCACCCCATCGGGAGCCGCGGGATGAGCCAGAGCACGGGCGGATCACCTGGGCCGAATCAGGCTGAGACCGAGACGGGGGAATTGTTGCTCCCCGAGAGCCCGTTGGTCGGGCCCGAAAGGGTCATCGATCTCGAAGAGGTGACCAAGGTCTACCGCACCGGAGCCATCGCCGTGGCTGCCTTACGCGGCGTGTCTCTGTCGATCGACACCGGCGAATACGTCGCCATCATCGGACCTTCGGGATCGGGCAAGTCGACCCTCATGCACATCCTGGGGTGTCTCGACACGCCGACCACGGGCACCTTTCGCTTGGCGGGAGAGAACGTCAGTTCCATGAGCGAAACCGCGCTCGCCGTCGTGCGCAACCGTCGCATCGGTTTCGTCTTCCAGCAGTTCAACCTCCTGGCCACGCTCACGGCCTGGCAGAACGTGGAGCTGCCATTGACCTACGCCGGGGTGGGACGTGCCGAACGCAAAGAACGGGCGATGGATGCCCTGGCCAAGGTGGGCCTGGCCGCACGGGTGCAGCATCGCCCGGGCGAGCTCTCCGGTGGCCAGCAACAGCGTGTGGCCGTGGCCCGGGCCTTGGTGACCGAGCCCGACCTGATCCTGGCCGACGAACCGACCGGGAACCTCGACTCGGTGTCGGCCGGGGATGTGCTCGGGCTGATGGATGAACTGCACCAGGCCGGCCGCACGCTGGTCCTCATCACCCATGACATCGAAGTGGCCTCGGCGGCCGGCCGCGTGATCGGTATTCGTGACGGCCTCATCACCGAAAACACCGACCGCGAACTCGAGAACGTCCGATGAGCTGGCTGGAGACGTTTCGAACCGGCCTCAACGGCGTCCGAAGCCATCGCCTCCGGTCCGGGCTCACCGTGCTGGGAATCCTGATCGGCATCGCTGCGGTCATCCTGACCGTTGGCCTGGGCGAGGGTGCCCAGGCCCAAGTGGGTTCAGAGATCACGTCACTCGGGACAAACCTCCTAACGGTATCGCCGGGGAGCTCGACCTCGAGTAGCGGCATCCGCGGCGGATTCGGAACGGCCTCGACCTTGACCACCGCCGACGCGGCGGCGCTCGCCTCGAAGCAAGTGGCGCCAGACATCAAGGCAGTGGCGCCGACCACCTCATCGTCAGAGACCCTGACCGCCGGGACCAGCAATTGGTCGACGAGCGTGGTCGGTTCAACGCCCTCGTGGTTGACCGTGCGTGGCCGCAGCGTGACCCAGGGAAGATTTCTCGACAATCAAGACGTGACCGACCACGAGGCGGTGGCCGTGTTGGGTTCGACCACTGCGGCGGAGCTCTTCAGCCGCACCGATCCGGTGGGCCAAACCGTGAACGTCGACGGTGTGCCGATGACGGTCGTGGGGGTGCTCAACACCGCCGGATCGTCATCTTCGACGTCGACCACCGCTGACCCCGACGACCAGGTCGTCGTGCCGATCACCACGGCCGCCGAGCGGATCTTCGGGGGCACCTCTCGGAACTCGGTGAGTTCGATCATCATCCAGGCCAACTCATCTGCTGCCCTCACCGCGGCCTATCAGGAAGCCGATCACCTGCTCCTCAACCTCCACGGGATCACCACGGCATCCGACGCCGACTTCACCATTACCTCCTCGGCCTCCCTGCTTTCGGCCGCCACCTCGGTCGACCGGACGTTGACGATTCTCCTCGGTGGCGTGGCTGCCATTTCGTTGCTCGTCGGCGGAATCGGAGTCATGAACATCATGTTGGTGTCGGTCACCGAGCGGATCCGGGAAATCGGGTTGCGCAAGGCGCTCGGTGCCACCCCTGGTCTCATACGCCGTCAGTTCCTGGTCGAAGCATCTGTCCTGGGGCTCACCGGCGGTGCGCTCGGCGCCCTGCTCGGCATCGTGGGGGCGATTTTCCTGCCCGGAGTCGTCGGTGATCCGATCACCATCAGTCCTCCCGCTACCGCCCTCGCGCTCCTCGTGGCCCTCGCCATTGGCGTGTCCTTCGGGGTCTACCCGGCCAGTCGGGCCGCCCATCTGGCCCCCATCGATGCCCTCAGGAGTGAATAAGTGTCCAACGTAAGGAGCCTGCTGCACATGAAACGATCCAGATCTGTCGTCCGGCCAGGTGGAGGAGAAGGCCAAGCGATCCCCGACCTCACGATCAGCCCGATCGTGAGGTCACACCGCGGCCACCTGGGACTTCGGCGATGGGCCGGTACGGGAGGGGCGGTCGTGCTGGCGGTCGCCGCCGTCGCTGCCCTGTCGTCATCAGCCGGCGCGGCATCGACACCCCCGGACCCCGGGGGGTCGGCCAGTGGAAGCGTGGCGTCGATCACCGGGACCTCCATGGAGGTCCAGAGCGCCAGTGCGGGGCAGACGACGGTCAACACGACCCCGTCAACCACGTTCTCCCAAACGCTCACGGTGACACAGAGCGCCCTTGTCGTGGGCGGATGTTTGACGGTCACGGGCACGCCGGCCAAGTCGTCCAAGACCACTATCACGGCCCGGTCGGTCTCGATCAGCCAACCCTCGAGCTCAGGCACGTGCGCGTCGGGAGCCGGGGGCGGATTTGGCCGAGGTGGGTTTCCCGGTAGAGGAGCACAAGGCGGAGGGGGCTTCCCCGGTGGTGGGAGCCGTCCGCCGGGTGGATTCGCGGGCCGAGGCCCCGCAAACGGACGAGGACCGTTTGCGGGCGGGACTTTCGCTTTTGCGAACGGCAAGGTCACTGCGGTCACCGGCTCGTCGGTCACCATGTCGGGAACGCTGCGCAGCGGCTTCGGCCAGGCGCCCAAGAGCAAGAACACCAAGAAGCCCAGCACTCCCAAGACGCAGCAGCTCACGGTCACGCTGTCCAAGTCGACGACGCTGTCTGAGACCCAGTCGACCAGCTTCTCGGCACTCGCCGTTGGAGATTGTGTCAACGCCTTCGGGCAAGCCGGGAGCACCGGAGCGGTGACCGCGGCGACGGTCAGCATCAGGTCAACCGGCGGCCAGACCTGTTCGACCGGATTTCGCCCCGGAGGATTCGGTGGCGCCTAGTCCGAGCGAGCCGGGCTGGCGTCGACATGCTCGGCGCCCCGTGGTCATTGGAGGGATCGTCGCCGTCGTGCTCGTGATCGGGGGAGCCACCGCGTGGGCCACCGGAAGCTCGGCCAGCTCGGGCTACCGAATGACCACCGTGGTGCACACGACGGTGGCCACGAGCCTTGACGTCGTCGGGACGGTCGAACCGGTGAACGACGCCTCCGCGTCCTTCCAGGTCGCCGGGAAGGTGGCGACGGTCAGTGCCGCGGTGGGGGACGCGGTCACCGCTGGTCAGACGCTGGCCACGCTCGACCCAACCGCTCTCAGCGAGTCGGTCTCCTCGGCCCAATCGTCGCTCTCTTCTGACCAGGCAAAGCTCACGGCGGACGAGAACGGCCAAACCTCGAGTTCAGCGAGCACCTCGTCCACGCCGTCTTCATCGACGCCGTCAACCTCGAGGTCGGCTTCGACGAACGCCGCTCTCACGAGTTACACGGTCCAGAGCGGGTCGAGCGCGAGTTCGGGGGGGATCGCCCAGGATCAGGCCACCTTGGTCACCGACCAGCACCAAGAGTCGATGGACCAGCAGCAAGAAGCGGCCGACCTGGCCCAAGCCCAGTCCATCTGTGGAACGAGCGGCACCCCGACGACCACCCCGACCACGCCTGACCCGAGCGGCTGCGCCGCCGCGCTGGCCAAGGCGTCAGCCGACGAGCAAAAGGTCTCAAAGGATCAGCAAACGGTGGCCACGGACGAGACCACATTGGCCAATGCGCTCGCGGCCGCGGCGTCGTCAACTCCCACCTCGGGCTCGACCCCAACGGGTGGATCGGGTTCGTCGGGCTCGACCGGCACATCCTCACGATCATCCTCGGGGGGCACCGGAGGTTCGGGCTCCGGTACGGGGAACGCGTCGAACTCGACATCTTCGGCGTCGAACAGCGCGGAGCAGATTGCCAGTGATCAGGCCGCCATCGACGCCGCGCAGGCAACGCTGATTGAGGCACAGCAGCAGTTGAACGACACCCAGCTCACGAGTCCCATCAACGGGACGATCGCCTCGGTCGGGGTGACCGTTGGCGACACGGTGAGCGCCGGCTCGAGTACGAGCGTGTTTGTCATTATCGGAACCCAGTCGTATCAAGTGACCGGGACCCTGACGAGCACCCAGGTGCAGTCGGTCAAGGTGGGCTACCCGGCGCAAGTCGCCGTCGACGGGACGACGGGCACGTTGTCGGGAACGGTCGCACAGGTTGGACCCGTCCAATCGAGTTCGTCGGGCTACACCTACCCGGTCGTCGTTGCCTTGCCGACATCGGCCAGGGGTCTGTACGCCGGCTCGACCGCGAACGCGTCCATCCGGACGAGTGAGGTGAAGGACGTCCTCGCCCTGCCGACCTCCGCCGTCATGACCCGGGGAACACGGTCCTACGTTCTCGTGCTGTCCTCTGGAAGCCCGGTCGAGAAGACCATAAAGGTCGGGATTATCGGTGACATCTACACGCAGGTTCGCTCCGGGCTGCACCTCGGGAGCAGTGTGGTGCTGGCCGACTATTCAGAGCCCGTCCCTTCGTCGAACACGGCGACGGTCGGGGGCTTCGGTGGCGCCGGCGGTTTTGGGGGAGGCGGTAGGTTCAGCGGCGGCGGTTCGTTTGGGTCGGGATTTGGCGGCGGTGGCGCCAGGGGCGGGTGACGGTCGCCTGACCGGCCGGCCTGCACCGACGAACGTTGGGATTCGAGCTCGTGGCCCACTGGGCCGGCCCCAGTACTCCCACACCAGGGCGGCGGTGCCTTGCTCTGGGTCGAATTCCCGGCCGGAGGGCCGGACGTCGAACCCTCTTAGCGCTGCATGGCCTTGGTCTCGATGAACTCCTCGAGCCCGTAGCGGCCGCGCTCGCGCCCGATACCCGACTGCTTGTAGCCGCCGAATGGCGCGCTCGGGTTGAAAGCGCCCCCGTTGATGTCGACCTGACCGGTGCGCAGCTGGCGGGCGACCTTCTCGGCCCGGGCCGGGTCGCCGCTCGAGACCCCGCCGGACAGACCGTAGGGTGTGTCGTTGGCAATCTCGATGGCCTCTTCCTCGCTGTCGTAGGGGATGATGGAGAGCACCGGACCGAAGATCTCCTCGTTGGCGATGGTCATGGTCCGAGTCACGTCGGAGAAGACGGTCGGCTGCACGAAGAAGCCCTTCTCCAGGCCCTCAGGTGCGTCGGCGCCGCCGATGACCAGCTTGGCTCCCTCTTCAATTCCCTTGTTGATATAGCCCCGCACCCGGTCACGTTGCACTGAGGAGACCAGCGGGCCCAGCAGTTTTCCGGCTTCGAATGGATCGCCAGGAGCGAAGCCTTCGGCGGCCGTCCGGGCCAGCTCCTCGACCTCGGCCAGCTTCTCCCGGGGGACGAGCATTCGGGTGAGGGCCGAGCAGGTCTGCCCTGAGTTCATGTAGCAGGCGAACACCCCAGCCGGTACCGCGGTCGCCAGGTCGGCGTCGTCGAGCAGGATGTTGGCCGACTTGCCGCCCAGCTCCAGCGAGACGCGCTTGACGGAGTCGGCGGCCAGCTCCATGACCCGCTTGCCGGCCCGGGTGGAGCCCGTGAAGGACACCATGTCCACCTTGGGGTGCGCCGCGATGGCCTCGCCCACCACTGGCCCGACGCCGCTCACCAAATTGAACACGCCGGCCGGGAGTCCGACCTCGTCGATGATGTCGGCCAGGATGAAGGCGTTGATCGGCGCCACCTCGCTGGGCTTGAGGACAACGGTGCAGCCCGCGGCCAGCGCGGGGGCCACCTTGAGCACGACCTGGTACAGAGGGAAGTTCCACGGCGTGATCGCGCCGACCACGCCCACCGGCTCGCGCACGACCAGCGAGTTCCCGATCTCCTCTTCCCACGGGAAGGACTCGGCCGCCGCCGCGGCGTCGGCAAAGGCACCGGCCGGCAGTCCGACCTGGACAGTGCCCGACAGCGTCATCGGCATCCCGACCTCATGCGAGATGATGGCGGCGATCTCGTCGGTGCGGGCGGCCAGCGCCTCGCCGATGCGGACCAGCAACTTGGAGCGTTCCTCACGAGACGTCGCCGCCCAGCCCGGGAAGGCGGCAGCGGCCGCCTGCACCGCCTTGTCGACGTCCTCGGCCGTCCCCTCGGGGATGGTGGCCATGACTTCCTCGGTGGTCGAGTCGATGACGTCGAGCGTGCCCGAGCCGGTCGATGCGACCCAACTCCCATTGATGTAGATCTTGTCTCGAACGTCCATGACGCCTCCCTGTCTGCAGCTGACAGATCCGACCCTATCTGGCAGGGGTCCACTGTGCCCGCCGAGCCCCTACCCAGGAAGCCCGCCCGCTCAGCCCTTCTTGCCCAGCAGGGGATGGTCGCCCATCCCCACCGGCTGGAGGTGCAGGCCCAGCACCTCGTGGAAGTGCTCGGAGACTTCCTCGGGGGTCCACCCACCTTCCTTGTACATGGTGGCGATCGGCCGCGGCGTCTGGAAGAGCGTGTAGGCGTAGCCGGTGCGGCCCAGCACCTGCCCGTTGACGTAGGACGCACCTTCGGAGGCCAGGAAGGCGATCAGGGGAGCGTTGAGGGCGGGATCCTGGTCGGCCGGCGGTTCGGCCCCCGCGTAGAGACCTTCGGTCATGCGGGTGAACCCGGCGGGCGCCACGGCGTTCGACGTGATCCCGTACTTGCCCAGTTCGAGGGCCCAGACGAAGGTCATGCCCATGATGGCCGCCTTGGCCGCGCCGTAGTTGGACTGTCCGAAGTTGCCCCGCAGGCCGGCGGACGAGGTGATATTCACGATGCGGCCGTAGCCGGCCTCCTTCATCAGGGGAGCGGCGTGCCGGACGGTGTTGAAGGTGCCCTTCTGGTGGACGGCGATGACGGCGTCGTAGTCGGCTTCGTCCATCTTGACCAGGGTGCGGTCCCGCACGATCCCGGCGTTGTTGACCACGATGTCGATACGCCCGTAGGTGTCGACCGCGGTGCCGATGATCCGGCCAGCCGCCTCGAAGTCGCTGACCGAGTCGTGGTTGGGCACGGCCTGCCCACCCGCCGCGGCGATCTCGGCGCAGACCTGGGCCGCCGGGTCCTCTGCCGTCCCCTCTCCACCTAGCGAGACACCGACGTCGTTCACCACAACGCTGGCGCCCTCCGAAGCCAGGCAGAGGGCGATGTCACGCCCGATTCCCCGCCCAGCTCCCGTCACGACAGCCACCCGGTCCTCAAGAATTCCCATCGGGGGAGGATAGCCCGCGGCCCCAGATCCCTGACACGGCTGTCAGGGACCGGGCCGCGCGTTGTAGATTGAGCCGCACGACGGAACCGCAGAAGCGCCCGACGAACGGTGAGGAGCCCCCGATCATGGCCGCATTCATTGAGAACGCACCCGAGCAGGTACTGGCCGCCGCCAAGGAGCTCCTGGAGAAGGGGCTGGTCGAGGGCACCTCGGGCAACATCTCGGCCCGCATGGAGGACGGCAACGTCGCCTGCACCCCCTCCTCGCTGGACTACCGGGTGATGACGCTCGAGGACATCGTCATCGTCGACCCCGACGGCGAGACCGTGTCCGGCACGCAGTCCCCGACGTCGGAGAAGTATCTGCACCTGGCCTGCCTGGCCGCCTACGAGGACATCGCGGTGGTCATCCACTCCCACGCCGTCTACGCCACCATGTTCGCCGTGGCCCATCAGGACATCCCGAGCTGCATCGACGAGTTCACCGTCTACCTGGGCGGCGACATCCGCTGCACCGAGTACGCCTCTAGTGGTTCGCCGGACTTGGCCGAGCAGGCGGTCAAGGCGCTGGAGGACCGGGGCGCCGCCCTGATCGCCAACCACGGCATGGTGGCGGTGGCCACCACCATGCCAAAGGCCATGCACAACACGGCCCTGGTCGAGCGCAGCGCCAAGATCATCTGGGGGGCCAAGCAGCTCGGCGCCATCCACCCGCTGCCCGAGAAGATCAACCAGCGCTTCGCCGGCGTCTATCCCTACATGCGATAGGGCAGCCCGCACATGAGCGAGGGAAGGATCGCCGCCCGACTGGCCGAGTTGGGCCTGACGCTGCACGGCCCGCACCCGCCGCACGATCCCCTCGATGCGGTGGTCGTCCACGAGGGCGTGGCCCGCACCTGGGCCAGCTCCCCCGCATCGAGGGGAAGCTGACCTGTCTCGGTCGCCTCGGCGATGACGTCACGGTCGAGCAGGGTCGCCAGGCCGCTGCCGTGTGCGCCCTCAACGCACTGGCCGTGCTCGAAGCGGCACTGGGCTCACTCGATCGCATCTCCCGCGTGCTCACCGTCACCGGCTTCGTGTCCTCGGCCCCTGACTTCCACGAGCAGCCCGCGGTCATCGACGGGGCCAGCCAGGTGTTGGCCGACGTCTTCGGGGAAGCCGGCCGCCATACGCGATCCGCCGTCGGTGTGGCGGCGTTGCCCCGAAACGGCGCCGTCGAGATAGAGGTGACGGTCGCGCTGGGCGACTGAAGGCCCGCCTCGGCTGAGGTGCTTACCGGCTGAAGCTGGTTACCGGCTAAAGGCGGCGCGTACCGCCTTGCCGCCCACCGCGGTGAGATCCCAGTAGCCGTAGGTACCCTGCTCACGGAGTTCGTTGGCCGCATTGACGACGGCACCGTATGCAGCCACGGCGAAGGCACCGCCCACCGAGATACGGCTCACCCCGAGGTCTGCCAGTTCGGCGACGGTCGGTGCACCGGGAAGAACCAGGACGCTGACCGGAACGTCCACCGCACCGAGGAGCTGTCGCAGGTCGTCCGGGTCCACCACCCGGGGAGCGAAGAGCACGTCGGCGCCCGCTTCCTGATAGGCCTGCAGGCGGGCGATGGTGTCGGCCAGATCCGGCCGGCCGTGGAGGTAATTCTCGGCCCGAGCGGTCAGCACCACCGAGGCTCCATCGCCGTGGGCCGCTTCTGCGGCCGCCGCGACGCGCTCGGCGGCGTGGGCCAACTCGTAGATCGGTTCGTCGTTCCGGCCGCTGTAGTCCTCCACCGAGCATCCGGCGACACCCATGTCGACCGCCTGCGTGACGGTCTCGGCCACTCCCTCTGGGTCATGGGCGAAGCAGTTCTCCAGATCGGCCGAGACGGGCAGTTCCGTGGCCGCCGCGATCTCCCCAACGTGCTCGAGGACCTGGCCTTGGGTCATGGCACCGTCCAGCCGTCCTCTGGTGGCGGCGAAGCCACCGCTGGTCGTGGCGAGTGCCTCGAATCCCAGCGAGGCCAGGAGCACGGCCGATCCGATGTCCCAGGCGTTGGGCATGAGGAGCGGGTGGCCGGTTCGGTGAAGGGAGAGGAAGTGGTCGGCCGAAGCAGATGGAGTAGGCACCAGGGCAGAGTACCTCCGAGCCGTTTCAATCATCGCCGACATGTGAAAAATGGACATGCGATCTTTGGCCTTCTCGTCGCTCAGGCCATACCGCCTTCTCCGAAGAGAAAATCACCGTCCCACTAGGGCGGCAAAATGCTATGTCGCACACGACGGATTCTGTCGCTGTTGATCGCTGCGTCGGCGATCGTCGGGATGACGGTTCCGGCCCGTGCGTCGTCGTTGGCGCATCCAAACAAGGCACATCGCTGTCCACGTTCTCCGCCGCACTGCGAAGTTGGTTGCGATGCCCGGAGGACCACCGGGCCATCGCCGTGGTCCAGGTCGGACGACGGACCCAGTCGTGGCCGCCGGAGTAGGCGATGTCGCATCCAGCAGGCCCCGACCTCGAACGACACGGCCACATCGCCAGCGTGTCCAAGGCATATGACGCGCCATCACGCCGCCCTCGTGAGCCAGGGTTCGCTCTCTCTCGCCGACACCGTCGGCGGATACTCCGACCCTGCCGTGGTTTCGTCGCGGTCACCGTCGCCCAGCTCCTCCGGCGCACCAGCGGGATGCCCGACTACATCAAGGACCCCACCTTCCTCGAAGAATTCCAGCCCAATCCCCAGCAAGAACTGACCCCACCCAGCTCTGGGCTTCGTGGCCGACGAACCGCTTCTCTTCACCCTGGCTCGAGTACGATACTCGGATTCGGACAACATCATTCTCGGCTTGATGGACGAAGCCGCGATCGAAGGGGGCCCATGAGGCCGCTCGAATACTTCGTCACCAACCGCTGGGACTGCCCAGACCACGCTGCCGTCGAACTCGGATCTGAGCACTCCGTATCTCCACGGCTACGGCGTCACCGTGGGCGAGGCGCCCGAAGACGTGAGCATGCCTTGAATCCCGCTCTGGCCTCGGCGTCGGTGGAATACTCTCACACCACGGGTTGACACCTTCATGCGGCCTACGCGAGTGGAAGGTTCTCCAATGCGGCCACACGCGAGAGCCAGCTCACGTTCGTTCCGGAGGCTCCGCCGCCGGCCCCGGCACCAACAGCTCCGGACCGGTATCTTCGCTATGCCACGGCTGTGGGACCGTGTACGGCCACACCGGCAACTTCCTGGTTACACCATCTTGCTGCTCCAACCCAAGGGCACGCGATCGGTTGACGTCATCGTCAAGACCCAGCTCGATGGACAAGCCGGGACAAGCCGTACCAGGCGCCTCGCGCCGCCGAGGCCTTGGCGCGTGCGCGGCCATGCCCGGAGTGAACCCAGGCAGAGTGGGCACCTGATCGACTGAGCGGCCTAAACTGAGCGGC
>CAVURD010000012.1:0-230161 GCA_963743785.1 uncultured Acidimicrobiaceae bacterium
GAGACGGACGCACGCCCCCGACATGAAGTGGCGCGGAGACAGGAGGGGTCGATGTCCCAGGAGAAGCCAACCGACCAAATCATCGGTCTGGAAGAGCTGTTTCTGTCCCAGGAATTCGGCCGGAATCCAAGTGGCGGTACAGCACCAGCGGGACCTCTGGTCCCGCTGGTGCTCACCGCGTCCGAAGCAACCGGACATGCGTCGACCACTCACCGTCGTCGCAACGCCTTGGCCGGTCTGAGCGGCACGGCCGCAGCCCTGCTGGTAGTGCTGGGCTTGGTCGGCGGTCCCGGCCGCCCGACACCAGTCGTAGGTTCGGCCAGCCCATCCACGCTGTCGGGGCGCGGCGGTCCGCCCCCGGAATTCGGCCGAGGTGCGGACATTTCAACGGACACCTCTACGGGCTCGGGGTCAGAGCGGCTCGCCGGTGGCGGCGCCTCGCGCGGTACGGCGGTCTCGCTGGCCGACCTCACCACAGCGAGTTCTGCAGGTCAGAGGCAACCACAATCGAGCGACTTGGAGGGCGGCACGGGCCTTCCGGTCGGCCGGGTCGTGCCCGCGGGCACCGGGCCGGGCACTGGATCAACGGCCCCAGCCCCAGCCCCAGCCCCATCTCCGTCCGGTGACCCCCTCGCGCCGGTGACGTCGTCGGTGGGCGGTGTCGTCCCGGGCGCCAGCACTGCTGTGTCGGGTCTGGTCACGACGATCACGACCGGTCTGCCCGCAGCGACGCCGCTGCCCTTGACCGCCGGTCCCCTGGGCGGGGGCTGACCGCCCTGGCCTCGGCGCCAGTCCCCCGGACACTGGCCGGCTGCTGCTTGACTCACCGTCCATATCATTCCGACCGGGTGAGGACGCCGGCACTCTTTGGGGCCGACAATCGTGGTGGTGCCTAGGAATTGGGGTCACCTTGGGCGGCGAGACGTACGAAGTTGTCACGAAGGGGAAGTTGAGTCCGGCGTTGGTTAACGCCCTCGATGGGTACTTCGTCGCGCGGTTTGAGCATGGCTTCAGCCATCTGGTGGGAGAGTGTCCCGATCAAGAACGTCTTCACGGGTTGCTCAGGCTGCTCAGGGACATGAATATCGAGCTCGTTTCGATCAACACCGTCTCAACGTAGCGACGCGCTCACAAAGTTACATATATGTGACGCTTTGATCGCGGGGGCGCGGTCCAGTTGAATTTGACGTATTCTCGCTTTGGACGAGCATGGGGTGTTCGTTCGTAGAGTGCCCCAGACCCCGGTGGCCCTTCTAGGTTGGCCAGAAGGCTGGAAAGTGGGTGCAGCAGCGGTGACTTCAACCGTGCGAGCTTCCTTAAGCACCGCGACCTATGAACTCGTGGTCACCGGTGGACTCGACCCAACGATGGTCGAACAACTCCACGGCTTTGACGTGATTCGGGTCGAGGACGGGCAGACGCAGTTGGTTGGTCGCGTCGGCAACCAGGAGCGTCTCTACGCAATGCTCGAAGTGCTCCACGAATTCGGCATTCCTATCGTCTCGCTGAACCCGGTGGTCGACCCACCGGCTGCCTGACTCCGATGGCCGAAACGAAGTCAGCGGGGATATGGACATGGCTCAGTACGCAGGTACAGCAATTCACCCGAATGTGGCCCGCCGATCAGGCGTGTGCTGTTGAGGGCTGCGAAAAGTTGCCCGTGAATTTCCCACCATCGCGATCTTGTAAAAGGCACACCCCCGGGTAACGCGCCCTTCCGAGCAGGCGTCGGGAATGCGGGCCTCTGGCCCAAGGTTGCCACCCAAAGGGCAACTGACGTGACCGTCGCCCGCACGGTGTCAACGATTGTCAACCATCACCACTCATGCGTAGGTTGTCCGACATGGACTATCTGAATTTGGGTGCAACCGGCCTACGGGTCTCACGGATCTGCCTGGGCATGATGGGATTCGGCAACGACAGCGAACGCCCCTGGGTGATCAACGAGGAAGCGGCGGAACCGATCGTCAAGACAGCGGTCGAAGGCGGGGTGACCTTCTTCGACACGGCCGATACCTACTCGGCCGGGGCCAGTGAGGTGGCCACCGGCAGGCTGGTGCCCAAGTTCCTCACTCGCGACGAGGCCATCATCGCCACCAAGGTGTTCATGCCGATGACGCCGGGGGAGAACGGATCCGGCCTCTCGCGCAAGCACGTTCTCTCCGCCATCGACGCCTCGTTGGGCCGCCTCGACATGGACTATGTCGACCTCTATCAGATTCACCGCTGGGACCCCCGAACGCCGATCGAAGAGACGATGGGGGCGCTCCACGAAGTGGTCCGAAGCGGCAAGGCTCGCTACATCGGGGCCAGCAGCATGTTCTCGTGGCAGTTCGCCAAGGCGCAGTACGTGGCCGAGAAGAACGGGTGGACCAAGTTCGTCTCGATGCAGAATCACTACAACCTGATCTACCGCGAGGAGGAGCGGGAGATGATCCCGCTCTGTTTGGACCAGGGAGTCGGCGTGATCCCGTGGAGCCCGCTGGCCCGAGGCGTCCTGGCCGGCAACCGCTCCCGCGGTGGCGATCGCCTCACGACCCGCTCGAGCACCGATCCGTTCACCGACTACCTCTACGACCAGCCCACCGATTTCGACGTGGTGGACCAGGCCCAGGCGGTGGCCGCCGCCCGGGAGGTGCCCACGGCCCAGGTGGCTCTGGCCTGGCTCCTGGCCAAGCCCGGCGTGACGGCTCCGATCGTCGGGTCGACCAAGCCGACCCACCTCCAAGACGCCTTGGCTGCCGAGCAGCTCACCCTGACCGCCGACGAGATGGTCAGCCTGGAAAAGCCCTACGTGCCCCATCCCGTGCTCGGTCACTTCTAGGACGACGCGCAGAGACAACGGCTTCTTGCGGTGCTCGCGGGCGGCCCGCTTCGATTCGAGTGATTAGGGTCGGCGCCCGGGGGAAGGACGCGCCGAGTGGGGTGGAGGTCTCATGCGGGTTGAACTGACGGTGGCGGATTTTCTGAACCGGGCGGCGCTGGTGCACGGCTCCCGGGTTGCCGTCGTCGATGAGCCGGGCGCGGCGGGATCGCTGGGTTCCGTGACCTATGGCGAGCTGGAGGCCCGGGCCCGCGGCGTGGCGCGGGCGCTCGACCACCTGGGGGTCGCTCACGGCGCCCGCGTGGCCATCGTCAGCCCCAATTCGGGAAAGTTCCTGACCTCGTACTTCGGTGTGAGCAGCTATGGGCGGGTACTCGTTCCCATCAACTTCCGCCTGACCGCCGACGAGATGGCCTACATCGTCGGGCACTCCGGCGCCTCGGTGCTCCTCTACGACCCTGAGCTCAGCGATGTCGTCGGCGGGATCGACGTCGAGCACCGCTTCGCGCTGGACGGGAGCGACGACGCCGACCTGATGGCTCCGGCCGCCGACGGAGCCCAGCCGCAGGAGTGGGTGGCCGACGAGGAGGCGACCTGCTCGGTCAACTACACCTCGGGCACCACCGCCCGCCCCAAGGGGGTGCAGTTGACGCAGCGCAACTGCTGGCTCAATGCGGTGGCCTTCGGGTGGCACACCGGCGTCGGCGATCGCGACGTCCTGTTGCACACGCTCCCCATGTTCCACTGCAACGGGTGGGGCATGCCTTACGCGGTGACCGGGATGGGCGGCACCCACATCGTGTTGCGAAAGGTGGATGGCGAGGACATCCTCTCCCGGGTCGAGCGCCACGGCGTGACCTTGCTCTGCGGGGCGCCGGCGGTGGTCGCCGCCATCCTCGATGCGGCGGCCGACCGGCACCGGGCGGGCCAAGAGGTTCCGGGGCGGGGCACCGTCCGCATGGTGGTGGCCGGGGCACCCCCGCCGTCCAAGACCATCGAGCGCGTGGAGACCGAGCTCGGGTGGGAGTTCATCCAGATCTACGGCCTGACCGAGACGGCGCCCCTGCTGACCATCAACCGGTCACCGTCGGAATGGGACGGGGTCACGGCGGCGGAGCGCTCGCAACGGCTCAGCCGGGCCGGCGTCCCGGCCATCGGCGTCCGGATCGCCGTCGATGACGAGGGCGAGGTCCTGGCCCGCTCCAACCACGTCTTCGCCGGCTACTGGGAGCAGCCCACCGAGTCGGCCACCGCGCTCGAGGGGGGCTGGTTCCACACGGGCGACGGAGGGTTCCTCGACGGGAGCCACCTGGTCATCTCGGACCGCAAGAAGGACGTCATCATCACGGGTGGCGAGAACGTGTCGTCCATCGAGGTCGAGGACTGCCTCTATCAACACCCGGCCGTGGCCGAGGTAGCGGTGATCGGTGTGCCCGACGAGAAATGGGGCGAGACGATCAAGGCGCTGGTGGTGGCGCGTGACGGCGCCGACGTGACCGAAGCGGCGCTCATCGACCACTGCCGGGCGAACCTGGCCCACTTCAAGGCCCCGACCACGGTGGAATTCCGTGACGCGCTGGATCGAACGGCCACCGGGAAACTGCAGAAGTACAAGCTGCGCCAGCCCTACTGGACCGGGCGCGACCGGGCGGTGAACTGAGGGACCGGGCGGTTCACTTGAGCGACATGGTGAAGAAGTCACGGGCCCAGTAGGGCTCGAAGTAGCGGGCCGGCGTCCCCACCATGGTCGGGAGCAGATCGGTCCCGTTGCTGGGCGAGGCGGCGATCTGCGGCGGCGCAGGCGCGTAGGTGGCGAGGCTCACCCAGTCGGTGTTGATGTCGAGCTCCATGGCCCGTACGGCCCCGGCATCGACCAGCAGATTGGCCAGGGTCGTGATGTTGAGCGCCGGCCCGCCGACATAGACCAGGGCTCCATTGGCCGTGATGCCCACCCCGGAGCGCCAGACGTAGATCTGGTTGCCCAGCGTGGCCCCCCACTGCGTGGTGTCGGCGGCGTTCAAGCCCGGCACCGGCGCCCCGTTGTCGACCAGGAGGTCGAGGTTCTGCCGCACCGAGACGACGTCGGGGGTCATGGTGGCGTCGCGACCCCATTGGCCCAGGGCCACCGATCCGTTCTTGTAGATCACGAACGACGCCGCACCGGTGCGCAAGGGGATCAGGGTCTTGCCGTCGGTGTAGTACCCCCCGTTGGCGCTGGACATGAGGAATCCGGCATTGAAGGCGGCCACCAGTGAGTTGGCGGCGGCCGGTTGAATGGGCGCGGACAGGGTGAAGGGGCCGCCGCCGGGAATCTGGCTGCCCGAATACAACGAGGCGCGGAGCAGCTTGGTGTCCATCCAGGCCACGCCGATCACCTCACTGGTGTGGATGCTGTCGGGACGCATGCGCGTCTCGTAGACCGCCGGGATGCCGTCCACCGTCCGTCCGGCGGGCGACCACTGCCCCTCGCCGGCCACCGCCGGGCTGGCCAAGGGGCCCATGGGTGCCGGCTCGGGAAGGTGAGGCGGCGCACTGGGGGCCAGCGTCGTCGTGGTCTTGGCCACGGCCCTGATGGCACCTTTGGGGGGACGTCCGCCGACCTTCGGTTGATGGTGCGTGTAGTACTCGTTCTCGATCCAGTTGGCCAAGCCCGACCCGCCGTGGTTGCGGGTCCACTCGGCGAACCGCGTGGTGACGGAACTCCCGTTGGCCGGGTTGAGGAGCGCGCCGCCCAAGGAGACGCCGACCACCGCGATGAACACGGCGCAGGCCACGAAGACGACGGCCACGATCCGCCGCCGGATGTACGTCGTGCGTTTGGGCGCGGCGTGGCGGCCGCCGCGCTGGGGCGCGGCTTTCCTGTGTCTTCGAATTCTTCGTCCTGGTCCACGGTCAGTTCTGGATCGTCGTCATCGAGAACGTGCCGGGCCGAACCGAGGGGCGCGCCGATCCCGGAGCCCCTCGTCGTGGAGATCGCACCGGAGCAATAGTAGGAGGGGCGGGCCAGCGGATGGTGTCACGGCCGCGGCCGGGACGCTTCAGGTCACCCGTAGACGCCGGCGGCGAAGAAGGCGACCCACATGACCCCGAGGATCTGGAGGACACGGTCCCGGAAGACCAGGTCCTCGGGTGCGCCGCCCTCACCACGGTCCAGCAGGCGCAGGACGTGGAGGATGCCGAGGGTCACGGGCACGACGCTGAGCTGGATCCAGATGGTGTCGTGATGGATGGAACGGGCCAGCCCCTGGGCCAGCCCCTCGCTGCCGAAGGCCCACAGGCAGTACGCCGCCACCGTCACGGCCGCGGTGAGTGTCAGGGTCGATTGGAGGAACGAGGTGGTGTAGTCCCCCAGGACCTGACGGTGATCTTCGGAGTCGTCGCCCAGCGCCTTCAGCTCGGCGGACCGCTTGCCCGCGGCCACGAACAGCGCGCCGAAGCTGGTCACGGCGAGAAACCACGTGGAGATGGGCACATGGGTGGCGATGCCACCGGCCAAGGCCCGCAGGACGAAGCCTGAAGCGAGAAAGGCCAACTCCACCACCGGCACCCTCTTGAAGTAGAGGCTGTAGGCAGCGGTGATCACGGCGTAGAGGGCGACGATCAGGGCGAGCTTCCAGCCGGCCAGCGCCCACGCCGCCACCACGGAACCCACGCCCAAGATCACCCCGGCCGAAATGGCGACCGGGATGGCCAGGTCCCCCGAGGCAATGGGGCGGTTCTGCTTGACCGGATGGAGGCGATCCGAATCGGCATCCATCGAATCGTTGAGCAGGTAGGTCGACGACGCGGCGGCGCAAAAGATGCCGAAGGCGCCCAACGAGTCGAGGATGGTGCCCCGGTGGTGGAAGGCTCCGGCCGCGGCGGGGGCCACGAACACCAGCAGGTTCTTGCTCCATTGTCGGGGTCGGAGGGCCCGAACCAGGCTGGTCAGCACTGGAGAAGGCCGAACGACAGGTTGCACCGAAGCCACGGCTGTTGGCGCGTCGCCCACGGGAGGCAGCGTACCGCGAGCGGATGTGCCCGGAGCAGCGCTATACCGAGGGGATCGTGATCGATCAGGATCTCTTCCTCCCCGAGCCGGCTCCCCGCCGGGTGCGGGCGACGGTCATCTCGGTCGACGATCACGTGGTCGAGCCGCCCGACACCTTCGAGGGCCGTATCCCGAGCCGGCTGGCCGATCGCGCTCCCCGTATCGTCGAAACCCCCGAGGGCCACCAGGTCTGGGAATTCGAGGATCAGCGCTTCACGCAGGTGGGCATGAATGCCATCGCCGGCCGCCGCCCCGAGACCTATGGGCTGGAACCGTGCCGCTTCGACCAGATGCGCCCCGGGTGCTTCGACATCGAGGCGCGCGTGCGCGACATGGACATCAACGGGGTGTGGGCCTCGGTGAACTTCCCGTCGCAGATCACCGGCTTCTGCGGGCGGGTGTTCTTCGCCGCCGCCGATGGCGATCTGGGGCTGGCCTGCGTGCGCGCCTGGAACGACTGGCTCTTCGAAGCATGGCACCAGCCCTACCCGGACCGGATCGTGCCGCTCGGCATCACCTTCCTGGCCGACCCCGACCTGGCCGTGGCCGAGATCCGGCGCAACGCCGCCCGGGGCTTCACCTCGGTCACCCTGCCCGAGCGGCCGCATGAGATCGGCCTGCCCTCGCTCTGGGACCGACCGCATTGGGATCCCATCATGGCGGCCATCGTCGAGACCGACACCGTGGTGTCGTTGCACGTGGGGAGTTCGGGGCTCTCACCGTCCCCGCCCGGGGCGCCGGTCCTACAACTCGGGGCCACCCTGTTCGGCCAGCAGTCGCTCACGGCGTGCACCGAGTGGTTGTGGTCGGGCTACCCGACCCGGTACCCGACCCTCAAGATCGCCATGAGCGAGGGCGGCATCGGTTGGGTGGCCATGCTCATGGACCGCCTCGACAACATGGTGGACCGGTCGGGTTACGGGTTGGGCTGGGACATGCGACCGGCCGATGTCCTGGCGCGGAATTTCTGGTTCTGCACGCTCGATGACCCGTCGACCATCGACACCCGTCACCGCATCGGAGTCGAGAACATCATGGTGGAGGTCGACTACCCGCACGGTGACGGCACCTGGCCCGACACCCAGGACGTGATCGCGCGGTATTGGGGCCATCTCTCCGGACCCGAACTGCGGGCCATCTGCTGTGAGAACGCAGCCGCCCTCTACCGCCACCCCTTACCCGCATCCGTGCTGCCCGAGGACGAGGAGCTCCCGTGTACTTCACCCCCACCGCCCAGAACCTGATCCCCGAGCTCTCGGCCCGCCAGGAGTTGGTGGTGCTGGCCCGTGCCCTGTGGCGCGAAGGCTACAACGACCACCTGGCCGGGCACATCACGGTCAACCTTGGCGACGGCACGCTGCTCTGCAACCCGTGGCTCCTCACCTGGGCCGAGATCGAACCCGACCAGGTCCTGCGCATCGACCCCGACGGCGCGGTGATCGACGGCGACTGGCCCGTGCCGCCCGGCATCCCGCTGCACCTCGAACTGCACCGCCAGCGCGCCGACGTGGCGTGGGCCGTGCACAACCACCCCCTGTACGGGACGGTCTGGGCCGACATGGGCGAGATCCCGGCCATCCTCGATCAGAGCGCATCACTCGGCGGCGGCCAGCTGGCCCTGGTGAACGAGTACACCGGTCCGGTCAATGACCCGGCCAGCGCGCGCAAGGCGGTCGAGGCCATGGGCCCCGCCACCTCGGCCCTGCTGGCCGGCCACGGTGTCTTCGTGCTGGGCGGTTCGGCCCGGGCCGTGCACCAGCGCGCCGTCGCCCTCGAGCAGCGCTGCCAGCACGCCTGGCACGTCCGGGCCGCCGGAGCCGCCGGATCGTCGTTGCTCCCGGCGGCCTTTCTCGACGCCATGGCGACCAGCGACGGCGAGGGCTTCATCGGCTTCTGGGAAGCGGCGGTGCGGGCCGAGCTGGTGGCCGATCCCCACCTGCTGGGTGAGTCAGCCTGAACGACCTGGTACCGGTTCGACCAGGTCGCGCACCCGGGCGACGGGGCGTCAGGTCGCGAGCAGGTAGGCGCTCTTACCGATCAGCCAGAACCCGAGAACCAGCGACACCACGATGATGACCTGATCGGTGTGGGTGTCGATCCACTTCCGGATCGAGGCCAGAAAGGCCTGCGCCTGCGTGGGCCAGAAGCCGGCGTAGATCTCCAGGGCCAGGTAGACGGCGGTAGCGACGAGGCAGAACAGAACCAGAGCGATGTAGCTCTCCGCAGACGAGAGCTTGGCCTCCATGATGGTGGCCACGCCGGCCGCCACCAGGCCCCATGGCTGGGTCAGCGGTCCGAGCGCCATGGCGTACCACGGCGACATGTTGTCGATGCCGGTCTGCCATTTGGGCGTCTTCTTGGGCTTCTTGGGCTGGCCCATGCGGCGCCAATGCCGGACGGCGATGAACACCAGGACCGCGCCGATCAGGATCTTGACGGCCAGACCGGCCAACGACGGGGCGGTGTTGGGTTTGGGCGGCTTGTTGCCCGTGACCAACACCGTGGCCGCCACGACGATGGCCAACGAGACGATCCACCCGAAGATGAAGGCGGCTCCCTTGCGCACGCCGTTCTTCGACGCCAGCACCAGCACGAAGCCGGTCAACGGAATTGGTTCGAGGGTGATGACCAGCCCGATGAGCAACAGGTCGATGATCACCGGGCCCTCACCCCAACGATCACCCAGATCCGGCTGCGCATCTCAGCTGCTCCTTACCCCTGCTGTTTATCTGACCTTCGCGGAAATGGGTATGCCCGATCACACATGACGGGCGTGACCGTCGGAACGTGGTGCTGCGTGGGCTGCCAGGGGACTCCGTGGCGGCAGAAGCGACTAGGCCAGGATCTTGGCCTTTTGGGCGTCGAACTCGGCCTGGCTGATGGTGCCCTGATCCTTCAAGGCTGCCAGCTTGCTCAGCTGATCGGCCGTCGAGCTTGAGCCGGCGGCCTCTTTGACATAGCTGTCGAAGGCCTGCTGTTGTTGCTGGGCCTGGGCCGCAGCCCGCTCGTGCATCTTGCCGCCGCGGGCGATGAGGTAGACGAAAATGCCGAGGAAGGGCAGGACGATGACGAAGATCACCCACAGGGCCTTGGCCCCGCCCCCCATGTCGCGGCTCCGGAAGATGTCGCCGAAGATGACGATGAGAAGCCAGAACCAGATGATGAAGATGAACAGGCCGAGCATGGTGCCGAACAGGTCAGCCAGCGGGTAGGTGTACGCCAACATCGTCGTGATCTCCTTGCCTAGACGGCTCTCGAAGCGGCTGGTGCCGCCCGCATCCCCGTTGTCTCCCGAACCGTAGCCCCAACTGTCAACTCCGCGGCGCTACATCCTCTGCGTGATGGAACCACGCGTGATGGCACGGGTCATCACCCTTGAGGGGTGACATCGGCGTCGATGCAGGTCACAGGCGTCGCTCATAACAGCCCGAGCCCCCGGGCCCGGGTGATCGCCTCGCTCCGATTGGGGACGGCGAGCTTCTGGTAGATATGCGCCATGTGGGTCTTGATCGTGTTGACCGAGACAAAGCAGCGCTCCGCCAACTCGGCGTTGGTCATGCGGCTGGGCAGGTAGGAAAGGACCTCCAGCTCCCGGTCGGTCAGCGGGTCGACCAACTCGGCCACCAGGGCCGGAGATCGGGCCTGCCGGGCCCGCTGGAGCACGACCTCCCTGAAACCGGAATGGCCACCCGACTGCGAGATGAGCTCCACGATTCGCGGACCGGCCCGGACGAACACATCGACCAGCGAGTGACGCTCACCGACGGCCATCGCTTCGGCCAGCCGCGCCCGGGCGTCATCGGGGGAGTCCTCGCACGCGGCCAGCCAGGCCAGCAGCAGCAGTCGTTGGATCCGAATCATCGGTTCAGCCGATGAAGGGACGGACGGCAGTTCCTCCAGGAACTTCCGCGCCTGGTCGAGTTGACCGAGCTCGATCGCGGCAGCGGTGCGCTCGACCACCACGTGGGGCGAACGCGACGCCACCTCGGTCGTCAATCGCAGCGACTGTTCGGGCGAGCCGGCCACGCGGAGCAGCCGGCCCCGCAGCGCCAGGATGCGATCCGCCACGATGGGCGGCGGCGGTGCCGCCATCTCCTGGATGATCGAGAGAAGGGTGGCGCTGGCGAGGTCGATCTTGCCGTCCGACGCTTCGAGCAGTGCCGACTCGAGATGACCCACCCAAGCGAGTTGCGACCGCCGGTTGGCTTCGGCCCGCAGTACACCCTCGCGAAGAGAGAGGGAGGCGCGGTGGGGCTCCCCGCGCTCACGCGCCGTCAAGGTCACGGCGAGGTATGCGTCAGCTACGGCTGGATGCGACAGCAATCCTACGTCTCGAGCCGTCTCCAGGGCTTCGCCGGCCAGGTCCTCGGCGCGTTTGGTCCGGCCGGTCCAGGCTTCGAGCAGGGCCAGCGCGCCCAGGCCATGGATTCTCCAGGTCGAGTACGCCGCACCCGCGCTCAGCAGGGCCCGCTCGAGCCACTCGCGGGCCGGCCCGATGTTGCCGGCCTGGAAGTGCGCCCGACCGAGGGACGCCAGGACCATCGTCTCGAGCGACGGCCTGTCGGATATGCCCATCACATCGGGCAGCGGCGCGTCGCCCAGGTCGGTGAGCATCTCGAGGGCACGAGTGGCCGCACTGATGGTGAATTCGGGGCGAGGTCGCCACTGGGCCATCGCGGCCAGTGAGCACTGCGCGAACGCCCGTTCGCCCGGCGAAGCATCGGGATCGATCGTGACGCGCCGCAAGATGTCCTCGGCCTCGGCCGCCTGTCCCTCGGTGAGCAGGAGGGCTCCGAGAAGAAGGCTGACGTCGCGCCGTCCTGATCGAGCGGACTCGGGGATCCTCCGGATCCACCCGATGACGGTCGCCATCTCGCCCCGCTCGAATACCTCCGAACCGGTGTTCAGTATGACCTCGAGGGCCCCGCTCCAATCTTTGGCCCGCAGCAGGTATTCGACCCCGGCGTCCGACCGGCCGCGGGCGAAATGCCAGTCGGCCGCCCGTCGCAGGAGAAGCGCCTCGGCCGGTGGATTCTCGGCCCGCAGCCGGAAACGGAGCAGGTCTCGGAAGAGGTGATGGAACCGAAACCATTCGCGCCGGGTGTCCAGCGCCACTAGGAACATCGATTCCCGCTCCAGTTCTTCGAGCACCAACTGCGCATTGGCTTCGCCGGTCAGATGGTTCACCAGGTCGCCGCACATCTCATCGAGCACCGAGATGTGGAGCAGCAGCTTCCGGCGCCCTTCCGTCTGGGCTTCCAGGACCTCTTCGCTGAGGTAGTCGGCGATCAACCGGTCGTCCCCGCTGAACTGGGTGACAAACGCCTCCGCCTCGGGATGGAGCCTGAGCGTGACACCGGCCAACTGCAGCCCGGCGGCCCAGCCCTCGGTGCGGTTGACCAGAACGGACACGCTCTCCCCGGGCAGGGTGCGGCCGGTGATGCGCTCGATCAACTGCGCCGACTCCGTCTCACTGAGGGCCAGGTCAACCTGTCGGAACTCGGTCAGATCGCGTCGAATCCGATGTCGGGTCAGGGCCATCGGAGGATCCATCCGCGTCGAAAGCACCAGGTGGACCTGGGGCGGGAGCAGGTCGACGAGGCGGCCCAGATCCGCCACCAGGACGCCGTTCGACAGGTGGTGCAGGTCGTCGAGGACGATGACCACCTCGGGGAACTCGGTCATCTGCATCTGGAGTGCTTCGAGCAGGGGGGTCCCCAACCCTCCACCATTCATGGGCACGAGTGGCGTGAGTTCGGACACGCCGGGGTTGACCTCTCCCAGCCCCAGCAGCAGGCGCTGTGAGAAACGGACGGGGTCACCGTCCACCTCCTCGAGCGGCAACCACACGAAATGAATCTCGGGGTGGGTGGAAGCCCACTGGTGCAACAGGACCGATTTGCCTGCACCGGCCGGAGCCACCAGCACGATCAAGGGCCGCGAGAGGGATTGGTCCAATCGGCGGACCAGACCCGGACGGGCCACCTCATGGGCTGGTGTAGCGGGCACCTCCACGAATCAGCTTGCTTTCTTCCCCCTGGAACTGCGCCAAGTGTCCCACCGGGGCGGACATGGGGCAACCGAGGTGTGACACCCGGGTGACGGACGTCAGCGCACCCGACTATCACCCTGGATGGATGACGACCCCGGACCGGGGGCGGGGGATCATGTCACCAAGGCATGCCATCTTCGAACAGGGGTGTTGGCTGCAACGTCGAGTCTGCGTGTACGGGAGATACCCAGCGAGTGCAGCGACGAGACCATCGCCCGGGGACCGTCCACCTGTGAGCCGATGGGAGGGGCGATGGGAGGCCTGCTGGAGATCTCACGGCGCTGCCGTGTGGTCGGAAAGAGTCGCATTGAGCGCTGAGGCCTTCGAAATCATCGTCAAGGGGAGACTGACCCCCACGCTCGTCGCCGCATTGGAGGGATTCGAGGTCAGCCGCTATGACCAGAATCTGACCTATCTGGTCGGATGGGTGCCCGACCAGGCGCGGCTGCACTTCGTCCTCTCGGTGCTGCGCGACCTGAACGTCGAGCTGAAGTCGGTCAACGCCGTGAAATCTGCCGACCCGGCGCTCGATGGACCCGGGACCACGACCTAAGGATTCACGAACGACATTGCCTGTCAGCGAGCACTACTTCGGCGGCGCCAGCCGCTTCAACGGGACGGTGAATTGGGTGGAGTTGGCGATGGGCGACGATGACCACGACCGTCTCATCGGCCGCGAAGACCGCATGTGCGTAGCCGCCGCCATCACGTAAGCCGGACCGGCCCCTATCCCGTGTCCGATCCGTGTGGCGCGCCGAACCGCGGCGGAAGTGTGCCCGGCGCGGCGGCCGAGCGCGGACTCCCCACCGGGGGGACCCATGACGCAGCGCTGGTTACCATCCCGGGCGGCACGTACCGCATGGGCGACGAGTCCGACCGGGCCTACGCGGACGACGGCGAAGCTCCGGTGCACCCGGTGGAGCTGGGGTCGTTTCTGATCGACCGCCATGCGGCCACCAATGAGCAGTTCGCCATCTTCATCGACGCCTCCGGCTGGCAGACAGATGCCGAAGCGTTCGGATGGTCCTTCGGCTTCGCCGGCCTGCTGCCGGACGAATATCCACCCACGCGCAACGTCGCATTCCGGGTGGCGGTTGACCTCCCCGCCTGAGGGCCTGAAGGTCCCCTGAAGGGCGCGGCCCGATATCCCCCCGTCGGGGTGATGGCTCGACCGCTTTTCGGCGCGAAGCTGGTCACATGGTCACTTCCACGACGACGGGTGGGACACCCGGCGGGTCAGGGAACCGGTACTTCTCCGAACATCTGACCGTCGATCAACGGATCGCCAAGGGCAAGAAAGCCCGGGTCAGGGCGCCGCGCCGGTCCCATGAGCAGTGGGAGCAGGGTGCCGGAAGGCCGGATCCGGTCGCCCTGCTGCAGGGGCAGGCCGCTACCAGGGTGCCCGAGCTGGTGCCGATTCGCTACGGCCGGATGATGGTGTCGCCGTTCACCTTCTATCGGGGGGCGGCCCTGATCATGGCGTCCGACCTGTCCACCACGGCGGATTCGGGCCTCACCGTGCAGGCCTGCGGGGATGCGCATCTGAGCAACTTTGGCGTCTTTGCGTCCGCCGAGCGGACCCTGGTCTTCGACCTCAACGACTTCGACGAGACCCTGCCCGGACCATGGGAGTGGGATGTCAAGCGCCTCACAGCCAGTCTGGCCATCGCCGGGCGCAATCGCGGGTTCTCCGACAAGGAGCGGGCCAACGTTGTGCTCGCGACGGCGGCGGCGTACCGGACCGAGATGGCCAGGTTGGCCAAGCTGCGCGACCTCGACGTGTGGTACTCCCGTGTCGACATAGAGGCGGTGCTCCGACAGATCGGCGGGGAGCTCGGCCTCGACGGCCGCAAGGGCGCGGACAAGACCCTGTCCAAGGTCAAGGCCCGGGCCGACAAAATCCTGGCCAAGGCGAAGACGCGCGACAGCATGCAGGCCCTGGAGAAGCTCACCGAAGTGGTCGACGGCGAGACCCGATTTGTCAACGAACCCCCGCTGATCGTGCCCATCGAGGACCTCCTCCCCGAGTCGGATGCGGCCAGCGCGACCGACCGCTTCCATACGATGCTCACCACCTACCGCCGCACGCTGCAGAGCGACCGCCAGCATCTCTTGAACCAGTTTCGATTCGCCGGTATCGCCCGCAAGGTGGTCGGTGTGGGCAGCGTCGGCACCAGGGCGTGGGTCATTCTGATGCTGGGGAGAGACGGCCAGGACCCACTCCTGCTGCAGGCGAAAGAGGCACAAGCGTCCGTCCTGGCCGAGTTCGCCGGCAAGAGCAAGTACTCCCATCAGGGGGAACGGGTGGTGGCCGGTCAGCACCTGATGCAGGCATCGAGCGACATCTTCCTGGGCTGGGACAGGGTCGACGGGCTGGACGGGGTGCGCCGCGACTTCTATGTCCGCCAGCTGCGCGACTGGAAGGGCTCAGCCGATGTGGACCAGATGATTCCCCCGGGGATGCAGGCCTACGGTCAGCTTTGCGGGGCGACGTTGGCCAGGGCCCATGCCCGCTCGGGCGATCGGATCGCCATTGCGGCCTACCTGGGCACGTCGGACACGTTCGACAAGGCCATCAGATCGTTCTCCGAGAGCTACGCCGACCAGAACGAACGCGACTACGACGCGCTCCTCAAAGCCATCTCTGATGGACGGGTGATCGCGGAGAGTGGCGTCTGACGAGAGCGGGAGCCCGACTTGGGTGACGTTTGCGTACCGTGGGTGAACCCGTGGGACAATCACCCAGGTGGGGTGATGAAGTGCATCGCAGAAATTCGTAGCCTTGACCAACCAGAGAGCGTAAGGATGCCCAGACATGCCAATCGGTCCAGTCGAATACATCATCGTCGGTTTTCCCGGGAACAAGTTCACCGGAAAGATCGCCCCGGAGCTGAAGGCTCTGGTGGATTCGGGCACGGTTCGTATCCTCGATCTGATCTTTATCGGTAAGGATGTCGATGGCTCCGTCGTCGTCTTCGAGGTGGATGAATTGGACGGGGTTGCCGCATTCCTCGAGATGGACGCCGACGTCGGCGGCCTCATCGGTGAGAGCGACGTGGCGCACGCGGCTGCCAGCCTTGAGCCCAATAGCTCGTGCGCGCTCCTGATCTGGGAGGACGTGTGGGCGGCCAAGTTCGCCGAGGCCGTTCGTGGCTCCGGCGGGGTGGTGCTCGAAGGCGCCCGGATCCCATACGAACTCATCGCCCCGGCCCTCGAATCCCTCCCCGCGGCAGTGTGAAATGAACCCTTCGATCGAGACTGGAGAAACGACATGATGAGACGACGTCCGCTGGCGCGGATGGCAGTTCGGACGACCGTGGTGGCCGGTACCGCCGCCGCCGTCGGGGCCCACGTGGCCAACAAGAATGCGGCGCAGGAGCAGGCAGCTCAAGAGGCGCCGGTGGCAGAGGCCCCGCCGGCTGCGCCGGCTCCGGCAGCTCCCGCCCAGCCGGACAAGATCGCGCAGCTCACCCAGCTGGCCGCGCTGAAGGACTCCGGCGCGCTCACCGAGGCTGAGTTCGCAGCCGAAAAGGCCAAGCTTCTCGCCTGAGTCACCAGACGGGAGCGAACAGGTGCGACGTCACAGGTCGCCTGGTTCGCCCACGCTCGGGTGTTTCTGCGGCGGATTGAGCGGGTCGTTGGTTCACGGGCGACGTCCCCCGGGGGAATCGCTCATTTAACATCCTGGCGCCATGCTGCGCCTCCCCTCACGGCTCCTTCGCGCTCGGGCCTTGGTGGGATCGTCGAGCATGCCCGGACGGCGCGTCCGGCACCCGGCCCTGACACTCGGTGCCACGCTGGTGACCGGGGTTACGGCCCTGCTGGCGACCTCGGGTGTCGCCACCGGCACCACGGTGGCCTCGAGCCGATCGCCGTTCTATGTGGCCTTGGGCGATTCCTACACGTCTGGCCCGGGCCTCCCGGCGCAGCTCGGCCCGCAGACCAACCCGCCCGCCCCAGCTGCGTGTCAACGCTCATCCGACAACTACCCGACGATCGTGGCCAAGTCCCTCGGAGTCGCGGTCGATGACGTCAGTTGCCTCGGTGCCTCCACCAAGGATCTCGATGCGTCGCAAGGATCGGGGATCCCCGCCCAGCTGTCGGCGCTCGGTCCATCCACCTCGCTCGTTTCGCTCGGCATCGGCGGCAACGATCTGGGCTTCTCGTCGGTCGTGGCCAACTGCGCCGCCGTCACCCCTTGGGGCGCCACCAAGGTCGGTTGGAGTTGCCGGTCGCACTACACCGTCAACGGCGTCGATGAGCTCGTGTCCTTGGTCCACCAGGTAGGCGACCGGGTCGCCGCCTTGCTCACCGACGTCAGGTCCCGGGCGCCGCAAGCCAGGGTGTTCGTCATCGGGTATCCAGACATCGTCCCGGCCAGTGGCCGGGGCTGCTGGCCCATGCTCCCGTTCTCGTCACCGGACCTCGACTATGTCCGCAGCATCGAGGCGGACCTGAATGACACGTTGTCCAGTGATGCCTCGGCCGCCGGGGATGGCTTCGTCAACATGGCGACACCGAGCGCGGACCACAACGCCTGCACGTCGGCCACCAGCCGATGGGTCGAGCCCATTGTCCCGTCGCCGGGCACCTTCCCGCTGCACCCGAGCGCGGTGGGTATGGCCGGCATGGCTCGGGTGCTCGAAGGCGCCATCGCCTCGACCTAGACGACGCGTCGCTCGCCACGCGAGGCGCGGCGAGGCGCGGCGAGGCGCGGCGAGGCGCGGTGGGAAGCGGTGGTCCTTCTGCGCTACACGCCGAGCGAGGCGGTGCGCAGCTGAGCCGCGAGATCGGCATCACCGGTGATCTCGACCCTCGCTGCACTCTGGCGCCCGGCTCCGAACATGGTGAGCTCGCCCGGGTCGCCCGTGAGGACAACATGCTGTCCGGTGCCGCCCTCCTTCTCGGGACGTCCCGGTGAGGTGAGCACGATGGTCGCGGCGACCTTCTTCGCCATCCCCCCCGGCCCAAGACGAGTCCACAGGGCGTCGGCCATCTCCGGGGCCAGCGGGCGGGGCTCCCAGTCCGCCTGCGCCCGGCGGACATCCTCCACGTGGATGAAGAACTCGACGGTGTTCATCGCTCCGTCGAAGGGACGCAGAAGGAACGGCGGGCCGCGGCGTACCGTGGCGACAAGATCCTCGAAGGGCGTCCGATCTCTCACGGAACGACGGACATTGTCGGTGTGTCCGGCCAGCGGGGGCCACACCAGTCCGGGGCCGCTGTCGGGCCGTCGCTCACGGACGACCAGATGCGCGGCCAGATCGGCGGTCACCCAGCCGGTACACAATGTCGGCGCTTCGGGACCGAGCTCGACCAGCAGATCACACAGTGTCTGGCGCTCCTCCTGGGCGAGGGTTGTCGGCGCCATGGGCGCATCCTACGGCGATGAGGCCTCGTTGCCGGCCCCGGACCCGGCCCTCCCGACACGTGATCGAACTGGTGCCAAGCGAACGAGGGCGTTATAGGTCACCAGGGCGATGGCGAGGTGCATGCACACGAGGCCGCCGACTGCCTTGGCCGGTTGCCCCGTGCTCAGAATGTAGAGATCTGGGAGCAAGAGGACCAACGTGACGACGATGGCCAGTCGGAAGAACAACCAACGTGGCGCCGATGAGATTCGAGTCACGATGGGCCAGGCCACACAGGCGATGATGACGCCAATGATCGTCAGTTTGGCGTAGTCATGGAATTGAAAATGTACGTAGCCTTTGGTCGAGGGGTACACCGCCGTGCAGATCATCACCAACAGTGCGTCGGCGAGGAGTGATCCCCCCAGCGAGACCACCGTGGCCAGGGCCACGCGGGACTTCGCCGGGGGACGGTGAGCCGGCGCGAAGTCGATCTTCACCAGATCTAGCGAACGGTCCAACATCGTCGATTGGGGCACGGCTTTCCTTTCAAGATTCGGGATTGTGGGCTACGCGGCGATGCACCCCAGGGTCCGCCAGAGAACCCAATTCCGATTGCCGATCGGTGTCCGGGGTCTGATCCGGAGCCCTCATCCGCCTCAACGACAGAATATATGGCTCGACCCTTACGCAAAGATGAAGACCGACCTGATCTCGGCTGCGCCCGGCGCTTTCGTCGCCGGAGCCATCCGAGCGCTCGCTGACCCTCAGGCGTCGACCGTGGTGCTTGGGGACGGTTCGGTCCGGTCAGACGGTCCGGTCCGGGCACCAGAGTCTCGAGTGCCCTGAGATCGGTGCCACCGGACCTCCATGCGGGCACCTCCGAGCTCAGCATCGTCGACCCGCCATTCACCCCCGGTTGCCTTCACGACCGAGTCGGCAATGGCAAGGCCGAGACCCGATCCATTCCCCTCGTCGGTGGCCCGGTGAAATCGGTCAAAGAGCCTTGCGCGCGCCTCGGGCGCGATACCGGGCCCGCTGTCTTCGACGGCCAGGCTGACCCGGTTGCTGGCGACCGTCACGATGATGTGCACCGTGCCGCCCCTCCCGGCGTACCGGCATGCGTTGTCCACCAGCACCGCGGTGAGCCGGTCAATCCATTCGGGTGGTGCGCTGATCCAGGCTTGACCATCACCGCGATGGAGCACCGAGAGGGTGACATCACGCCGCTGAGCCACCGCATCGAAGCGATCGGCACACGCAGTGGCGATGGTCGAGACGTCCACCGGCTCGATCCCAGGTGGTGGTGGCTGCGAATCGAATCGGGAAAGCCACAAGAGGTCCTCGACGATGTTCCGGAGACGCAGGCTCTCCCGGCTGACCCGCTCGAGCGAGTCGCGATAGTCGTCCACCCTCCGCGTACCGCTGAGGGCCAGGCTCACCTCCGCCTCGATGACGCTGAGCGGTGTCCGGAGCTCATGGGAAGCGTCCGCGGTGAACTCGAGCTGGCGCCGGCGCGCCTGTTCGACCGGGCTGGCGGCCTTGAGGCCGATGAGCAGGGTGCCGAGGAACACCGCGATGAGAAGCACCGGACCCGCCACGACCTCGACCGCCAGCAGGTCGGACTCGACGTGGTCAACCTCGGCCAGGCTCTCTCCGGCAATGAGCCATCGGTCCCCCACGCGCCGTGATTGGAGGCGAAGGGACTCAGTCCCGAGGTGGGCCACCACGGCCTGCCCCGACCGCGACCAATCGGACTTGGACAACGTCGGCGCCCCCGGCGTCAGGGCGCTCGGACGCCCAGCCGCCCCGGCCTGCCACAGGTACACCGGTGCCTCGTCCCGGTCGTGAGCGTTCTGATAGTCGCCGATCGATCCAGCGGTCCCCGGAGTGCCAACGACCTGAACCAGTCGTTGGTCCAGACGAGTATCGACCTGGCGCACGAGCCGGTGCCGGTCGACAACGTCGAAGGCAGCGACGACGCACACGTACATCGTTGCGATGACCACTGAGGCCACGATCGCCACCCGGACGGCGTGGGCGGAATAGGGATTCCGCAACCATCGCCGAACGGTCATGCGGCGACGATTCTGTAGCCGACGGCTCTGACCGATTCGATCTTGACGCCGCTCGTGGCGAGCTTGGCGCGAAGGCGCGCCAGGTGGACGTCGAGTGTGTTGGATCCAAGGGCGTCGGCCTCTTCGTTCCATACCGCCAGCGCGATCGAACGACGCGAGACGACGGCCGGCGACCGGTGCATCAAGATCTCGAGCAGGGACAACTCGGTGGCGGTGAGGCGCGGTCGAAGGAAACCGACCGAGACTTCCCGGGTCACTGTGTCGAGCTGAAGGCCACCGACGTTGATCACGAGTGACTGCACGGCTTCTCCCCGTCGCTGGAGCGCTCGCACTCGCGCCAGCAACTCTGAGAAGTCGAACGGCTTGACGAGGTAGTCATCGGCTCCTTCGTCAAGCCCAGCCACCCGATCACTGGCCGCATCTCGTGCCGTGAGCATCAAGACGGGAAGCGCCGCGCCCCGGAGGCGAAGCCGACGGATCACCTCGAGGCCCGAGAGCTTTGGCATCCGCCAATCCAGGATTGCCACTTCATATTCGTAGGTATCGAGATACCTCAGAGCCTGCTCCCCGTCGACCGCGGCGTCGACCGCGTAGCCGTTCTCGCGCAGTCCACGCTCGAGGACGGACCGCAGCCCTTCATCGTCCTCGGCGACCAGCACTCGCACGGTCACTGTCTACCCGCCTCACATGACGGGGACATGACGCGCGGAGGGTGGGCGCGCACACCCCGGCTCACTGAAAGGTGTCCGATCTTACGGAACTATTAGCTTTCTTGGGGCATCACGTCATGTATTCGTCAGGTTCCGTCCCTACCCTTGAAGGCATGGCACGTTCGCGGTCGACAGTGGATCACGCCCGCAGAGCCCGAATTCGCCGGGACGACTCGTTGGGCCTGGTCACCAAGATCACAAAATCCGTCGGTATCGGCGTCCTCGCTGCCACCGGGGTGTTGGGGCTGTACCTCAGCAAAGCGCTGCCCGGCCACGCAACGACCACCTCGAACACGACGACGCCGGCCGCAAGCTCCTCGCCGACGGGATCCTCGACGTCGGGGAGTTCCTCCGGATCCACCCAACTGTCGCCCCCTTCATCCCCGCCCGTGCAATCGCAACAACCCGCTCCCGTCGTGTCGGGAGCGACTTGACGCCAGTGGTCGTCGCGCGGCCGACGGACGATGTCCATATCTACCGGACCGTAGGGATCGGGTGCCGGGCCGAAATCATGGTGACCGAGGCCGGGTCACTTCTTGGCGCCATCGAGATCCTGCACCAAGAGATCGACCGCATCGACCGGGCGGCCAGTCGATTTCGGTCCGATTCGGAGATCAGCGGCGTCCATCGGGCCAACGGGAGGCCCGTCAAGGTGAGCCTGTGCCTTTATGACGCCGTCTCCGCCGCCCTCCGGGTGGCCGACATCACCGATGGCGCAGTCGACCCGACCGTCGGCAATGCCTTGATCGCTCTCGGCTACGACCGGGATTTCGCGGAAGTTGCCCTCGGCGTGGCCGGGTCGCTCCCGCCGCCGACGCCGGTGCCCGGCTGGAGAAGTATCGAGCTCGATCAATCCGCCGGCACGCTCCGCGTGCCCAGGGGAACATGCCTCGATCTCGGTGCCACGGGCAAGGCACTGACGGCCGACCGTATCGCGGCGCTCGTCTTCGAGACCATCGGCTGTGGCGTGTTGGTGTCTTTGGGCGGGGACATTTCAGTGGCCGGACCGCCTCCTCCGAGTGGCTTTGTCGTCGGGCTGGCCGACGTGAGTGGGGCCGCCGAGACGTCCGAAACCGTGGCGATCGAATCGGGCGGCCTCGCGACGTCGGGGATCGCATCGAGGTATTGGCAGCTCGGTGACCACCAGGTCCACCACATCGTCGACCCAGCCTCGGGTCTCCAGGCCGAACCGATCTGGCGCACCGTCACGGTCGCCGCGGCCTCCTGTGTCGACGCGAATGCCGCCACGACGGCCAGCCTGGTCAAAGGCGCGGCCGCCATCGAATGGCTCGCCGGGTTCCATCTGCCGGCGCGCTTGGTGACTCTTGACGGCCGGATCGTGCGGGTCGGGAGTTGGCCCGAGGGTGACGCCCAGTCGTCCGAATCGGTGAAGAGCATCCCATGATGGCGTCGGTGTTCGTGTCCCACGGCACCGCGCTGTGGTATTTGACCCGGGCCACCGGGCTGGTCTCGCTGGTCCTTCTCTCGGGAACCGTGATCCTCGGCATCATCTCCTCGGTCGGTTGGACCGCACATCGGTGGCCACGATTTGTCTCCCAGGCGGTGCATCGAAACCTTTCGTTGTTCTGCCTGGCCCTGATCGGCGTCCACATCGTGACCACGGTGGCCGATGGTTTTGTGCCCATCGGGTACCTCGACGCGTTCGTGCCGTTCCTCACTCCGTACCGGCCGCTGTGGATTGGTCTGGGTGCCTTGGCCTTCGACATGCTGCTTGCCGTGGCCATTACCAGTGGATTGCGTCGAGGCATTGGAACTCGAACCTGGCGCGGCGTGCACTACCTGGCGTATGCCTGCTGGCCCATTGCCGTCCTCCACGGGCTGGGCAGCGGCACCGACACCCGCTTGCCGATCATGCTGTCGATCGAAGTGGTCTGTATCGCTTCGGTGGTAGGGGCCGTCGCATGGCGGATCGTGGCTGCCCGCGGCATGCCGAATGTCGGGCGTCTGGCCACGGCCGGCGCGACCGCGGTCGTGGTGATCGGGATCGGGGTCTTCGCCCTGGCCGGCCCGCTCCGGCCCGGCTGGTCAAAGCGGGCGGGTACATCGGACGCGCTGCTGGCCCAGATCGCCGCCAAGTTCGCGGCCCAGTCAGCAGCAGGAGGCTCGAGCGGTACCTCGGCGTCGCCGACGGTTCCGAGCACGACACAGCCTGGGTCAACGAGTGCGCTTCCCACCGTTCCCTTTACGACGAGCGTCACCGGCACGGTCCAGCAATCGAGTCCGAACAGTGCCGGAAACGTCACAGTTCAACTGACCATGCAGGTTCAGGGCACCAATGCTCCTTTGGTCGTCCGCCTGAGCGGTCCCGCGGTCAATGGAGGGGTCTCCATGACGACGAGCACCGTCACCTTCGGCACCGAGCAAGGGTCGGTGACGGGTCTCGACGGATCGAATGTCCACGCCGCCGTGAACGGACCGAGCGGAAAGGTTGACCTGACCCTCCAGCTGACCATTGATCAGAACGCCGGCACCATCAGCGGATCGGTGTCGGGAACCACTCGGGGGGGCCGGTGAGCACCCCGTTGGCCGCGGCCACCGCTCGCTCTGTGACAGCACCGAGCTTCCCGCGCCTCCTCTCGGGGCTTTCGAAGTCCGGCGACGCCTTTGATCTGTCCCAGCACAACGCCCAATGGGGCGCCCTCTCTCTGCGTTCGGCCAGGACGACCCTGCTCGACGAACTCGATGCCAGCGGCCTGCGAGGACACGGAGGAGCCTGGTTTCCGGTCGGGGCCAAGTGGCGCGCCGTGAGCGGTGGGCGGGTGCGCCGCCCCGTGGTGGTGGCCAACGGGCCCGAAGGGGAGCCGGCCAGCCGGAAGGACGCCTTTCTCCTGATCAAGCTCCCCCATCTGGTGCTCGACGGCGCGTCGCTGGCGGCGGCGGCACTCAACGCGAACCGCATCGTGCTCTATGTGCCGCAGCGGGTGCTCGCCTCAGTCGAGACAGCCATCGACGAACGGCGACGCGCGGGTGTGGATCCGGTTGCCATTGAAGCGATCGTCGCACCGGATGCCTATCTCTCCGGGCAGGAGTCCGCCGTCGTGCGGGCCCTCAATGATGGTCCGGCGCTCCCCACTTTTGTCGGGCTGCGGACCGTCCGTGAACGTGGTGTGCGGGGGAGGCCCACCCTGGTGCAGAACGTCGAGACGCTGGCCCACGTGGCGATGATCAGCCGATTCGGAGGCCGATGGTTCCGCACTTTGGGAACGACCGAGTCGCCGGGCACCATGCTGGTCACGGTCACCGGTCGGTGGCCGGAGCCGCTGATCCTCGAAGCGCCGCTCGGAACCTCGTTCAAGGATCTCCTTGAACTGACAATCCAAGAAGCCGAGGGGTATTGGGGGGCGCTCTTGGGCGGCTACGGCGGCGGCTTCATCTCCATGGCCGATCTCCTCGATTGCCACCTGACCGAGGAGGGCGCACGCACACTGCAGTCGTCCCTCGGCCCCGGGGTCGTGGCCCTCCTCCCCCGCACGCACTGCCCCCTGGCCGAGACGGCTCGAGTGGTCCGTTACATGCAAGGCCAAAGTGCCGGCCAGTGCGGACCCTGTATCCACGGTCTGGCCGAGCTGGCGGCGCGGCTCGAAGTCCTGGCCTACAACTCGGCGTCGCTCCGGGGTCACGTCCCACCAATCAACGAACTGTGCAACCTCATAGACGGGCGTGGGGCATGTCGCCACCCCGATGGCGTCACCCGGTTTGTCCGCAGTGCACTGGTGGTCTTTCGTGACGAAACAGAGAGGCACCTTCGCCACGGTCCCTGCCCTGCGGTCAATGGGCCTGCACTCTTGCCGTGTCCCTCCTCCGGTGGTCGTCTCCAGTGACAGAAACCAGCCGTCGCGTCAGCGGTCAACGTGGTCGGGTCGAAGGCGCACCGGTGCCAAAGTGGCGCGTCACCCTCGTGGTCGACCCCACCGTGTGTGACGGTCACGGCGTGTGCGCAGAACTGTTCCCCGAGTGGGTCACGTTGGATCCCTGGGGCTTCCCGATCATTGACAAGGAGGCGATACCACCTGCGCTGGTCGATCACGCCCGGCGTGCCGTTGTCGCCTGCCCCCGTCTGGCGCTTCATCTGATCGAACGTCGCCGCTGATCCGCGATCGTGCGAACTGACATCGACACTGACGTCCGGCCGGCAGATGAATCCGTCGAGCGTCAACGGTTGCGTGAGCGTCGACAGCGACCCCGTCGATCGATCAGCGGTCCTGTCGGATCCGACCGCGGAGCGCCAACAGAGCCATCGACATGCTCACGACCCCGATACCCGTCACCGCCGCGAGCCCCTGCAACAGGTTCGTGGCCACCCAGCCCGTCGTGATCAACGATCGCAGCGCACCCAGGAGGTAGGTCACAGGGTTGTAGGTGGCGATCGTCGAGAACCAACCGGTGAGCGCACCCTTGGGCACAACCGCATCGGTCAAGAAGAACAAGGGGAAGAAGACGATGAAGCAGGCATTCACCGCGGCCGGACTGCCGGTTTTCAGCGCCACCGCATAGGGAAATCCGGTGAAGACGAGGCCCCACAACGCACAAAAGACGACGAAGACCACCAGCCCCGGCAGGCCCGTGGCGAAACGCACGCCCACGAGGAACCCCATGGCCAGAACCGGCACGCACAGGGCAACCAACACGACGACGTCGGCCACCATGAGTCCCAAGAGCAGAGCGGAGCGGCGGACCGGGGTCATGCAGAGCCGGTCGAAGTACCCCCCTTGGATGTCGGTGACCAAAGTGGGCGCACGTGACATCCCCGTGACGGCGAAGGCGATGGCCATGGGGATGAGGAACGCCTTGTAGTCGAATCCGCCCGCCCGTTGCGCCAGGTTTTCCAACGCGCCCAGGTTCACCACATAGAAGAAGGCGGGCACAAAGACGGCGGGGATGACCGACGTCGGCTCGCGGGGAATCTGGCGCAGCGCTCGCCCGGCCACGGCACCGATGTCGTGCCCGAAACCAGCCTCCCAGCCCCTGACGTCGCTTTGACCGAGCGTCATCGACTGGCGCCGACTCCAATGTGGGAACCCGTGAGCTCCATGAAGACATCGTCGAGGGTGGGGGTACGCACCGTCAGGGTCTTCACCTTGAGCGCGGTTTTGTCGAGGGCGAGGGCGACCGGACTCAGCCCGGCGGGACCGTCGGAGGTGCTGACAATGATCCGGCCGCGCTCCGTGGTCACCCCATCGACGCCCGGCAGCTTCTCCAGCGTGCGGACCACCGCCGGATCGAGCCGGTCCACGTCGGCCACGATGAGGTCTTTCCCGATGGAGCGTTTCAAGGCGGCGGGAGTCCCTTCGGCCACCAATCGACCGCCGTCGATGATCCCCACCCGGTCGGCCAGGGCGTCGGCCTCGTCGAGGTACTGGGTGGTGAGAAAGATGGTCATGCCGAGTTCGGAGTTAAGCCGTCGGACTTCGTTCCACACCGCGGATCTGCTCAACGGGTCCAGACCCGTGGTTGGTTCGTCGAGGAACAGCACCTCGGGGTTGTGCACCAGGGCGGCGGCCAGATCAAGCCGCCGCTTCATGCCGCCCGAGTAGGTGGCGATCCGCCGGTCGATGGCGTCGCCGATGTCGACCAGCTCGAGGACCTCGGCTATTCGTCTCCGGATCCGTGAGCGATCCATCCCGTAGAGGCGACCTTGGAGAGCGAGAAGCTCGCGACCACTCTGACTCTCGTCGAGGGCGGCTTCTTGAAGGGCGACGCCGATGCGCCGCCTGACCGCTTGAGGTTCGAGGACCACGTCGTGTCCCGCCACATAGGCCACTCCTTCATCGGGCCGCAACAGCGTGCAGAGCACTCGGACCAGGGTCGATTTCCCCGCCCCGTTCGGACCCAAGAATCCGTAGACCTCGCCTTTCGTGATGGACAGGTCGATCCCATCGAGCGCAGTCACGGCGCCGTAGTGCCGGGCCAGGCCACGGGCCATGACGGCGGTCTCCGACGGTGCGGTGTCGTCCGCCACCAGCTCCGCCATCTTGGTGAAATACTTAAAGGCATCGTACATACTCATCAGTATGCACTATACTGCCCAGTAGCACAAGTCCATGACACTCGAACCTCTCACCGCCGATCGCCGCCGACAGCAGACACGCGACTACCTCCTCCAGGCCGCCGCCCAGGTCTTCGCCGAGCAGGGGTTCCACGGTGCCTCGCTCGACCAGGTGGCCGCCGTGGCGGGATTCACCAAGGGCGCGGTGTACTCGAACTTCAAGAACAAGGACGACCTCTTCTTGGCCTTGATCGAGGCGGCCTACAGCCGGGAGATGACGGCCCTCAAGGAGACGCTCGAGCACTCCGACGTCCCACCCGAGGCCCGGCTCGGTGACTTCGTCGGCCTCATCCGCGGTGAGCTGGAACAGATGCCCGACAACTGGGGCACCCTGTCGCTCGAATTCACCCTCTACGCCCTACGCAATCCGGTGGCCCGGGAGCGGTTGAGCGAACTGGAGGAAGAGGACATCCGGGCCATCGCCGAGATCATCGAGGAGGGGCGCAAGGACCGGGGGATCGACAATGAGGTGGGGGCCGAGAATGCCGCCCGCATCATCGTCGCCCTTTTCCAGGGCATCGGGCTGATGCGGGTGATCAAGCCCGAGACCCTCAGGCCGGACCTGCTGGAGGACGCCATGAACTTCGTGGCCCGCGGCCTCGCCGTCGTTCCCTGAATCGTGCCGCGAAAGAGGACGCCCGTCCGAACAGGTCGTCCCATTGTTGAACGGGTTGTGGCCCGTTCGAACGGGGGCCGGGACGCCTGGACCATCGCTTGACTGAGTCGTGCGTGCCTGTGGCCCGCGGCGGGAGTCAGATCCCCGGGGCGGGTCTATCTGGGTGGAGCATCAATACGTTGAGCTTGGGGGTACAGCGTGACCACGACGATCTTCGACGCCGACAGTCACTTGATGGAGACCGGTGAATGGTTGAGGGAATATGCAGATCCCGACGTCAGGGACCGGCTCCTGCCGCTGAGTTTCGACGCTGCGGGCTCCAAGGCGGCTGAGCTGATGTCGAAACTCCCGGGCCTCTGGGAAGAGCACCGTCATCAGGACATTGGCGCCGATGTCCTCACCGGGCCGAAAGGGTGGATGGCACCCGGCGCCCTTGACACGGACGTCCGCTCACGAGTCCTCGATGCGCTGGAGATCACCGCCCAGCTGGTGTTCCCCACCTTCTCGCTCGATCAGTTCGCCTTCAGCAAGGATCTCGACGTTCGCTACGGGGGCACCCACGCACTCAACCGGGCCATGGTGGCGTTCTGCGCACCCGACCCACGCCTCAAGGCGGTCGGGTTCTTGCCCCTCGCCGACCCCGAGCGTGCCGTCATCGCCCTTGAAGAAGCGCTCGCCGGCGGCGTGGCCGCGATCTGGGTGCCGTCGGAAGCTCCGGGCGACTTCTCGCCGGCGCACGTTGACCTGGACCCGGTGTGGGCCCGCCTGGCCGAGGCGGGCGTCCCGTTCGTGCTCCACGTGGGAGGCGGCAAGTTGCTTCCCAGGGCTTTCCACAACAACGGACTGCCCCGCCCAACGGACTGGCTCGGTGGAGGAGAGAATCTTCGGGCCAAGGACTTTCCGGTGGTGCACCACTCTCCCGAGCGTTTCCTGGCGTGCCTGGCTCTCGACGGGGTTTTCGAGCGGCATCCGAACCTGCATGGAGCAGCCATCGAGTTGGGAGCCACCTGGGTGCCGGGAATGCTCCGAAACGTCGACTACGCCCACCGCTCGTTCTCGAAGTTCGAACCGGCATTGAAGGCCTTGCCGTTGCTGCCCTCGGAGTACCTCAGACGTCAGGTGCGGTTCACGCCGTTTCCCTTTGAGGACACAGCGTGGCTGCTCGAACAGTGCGGTCCCGAGCTCTTCATGTTCTCCACCGACTATCCCCACCCCGAAGGCGGCCGGCACCCATTCGAGATCTTCGCTGACGCGGTGTCCGGGTTCGACCAGTCGTCGCGAGAGCGATTCTTCTGGCGGAACGGCGCCGAACTCTTCGGCCTGGTCTGAACCGCAGCCGGCGGCGGCGCCCGCCCGCCCCTGCCTTGGGTGCTCTCCTGAGCCCGGAATCGGCCTGAGGCAGCTCCCCGACGCCGGGTACCGAATCGTCCGGTTCATGCCCTTGGTCGGCCCCCGCATCCCCTCCACATAGTAAGTGCTATGGTGCCGGGCGAGGCCACCAAGGCTCGAGGGGAAGGTGATCACAATGGCTGGAGTGTTCGAAGGATTGAACGTTCTCGACCTGTCGTGGGGCACTGCCGGGCCCATGACAACGATGTTCCTCGTCGACAACGGCGCCCGGGTGACCCGCATCGAGCCGCCCGGGGGAGATCCGTTCGGCGATCAGTCCGGGTACCGGGTCTGGAACCGCGGCAAGCGCAGCGCCCGGCTGGACCTGCAATCGACGGAAGGTCGTCAGGCGTTTCTGGCTCTGGCCACCAAGGCCGACATCGTCGTCGACAGCTTTTCTCCGGGGACAACCGCTCGTCTTGGCCTTGACCACTCGACGTTGAGCGACCTCAACCCCAAGGTGATCACGTGCTCCATCACGGGCTACGGCGATCATGAGCAGCATTGTGATCGCCCCGGCTACGACGGCCTGGTGGCTGCCCGGACCGGCCTGCTCTACGACCAGAAGGGCCGTAAGGGCACCGCCATGGAGTACATCTGTGGCCGCCCGGGCCCACACCCCGAGTTCGATGCGCCCGACGGCCTCGTTCGGGGGGCGGATCGCCCGGGCCCCATTTTCCCGCGGTCGCCCTGGCCGAGTATCGGCGCGACCTATCTGGCCACCTTGGGTCTGGCCGCGGCCCTCCACGCGCGGCGAGGTGAAAGGATCCGGGCAACGCGTCACGACCTCGCTCCTGCAGGGCGCGCTGGCCGCCGTGTCGCTCAACTGGCAGCGGGTCGAGAATCCCGATGCTCCGCTGTACTGGATGTGGCCGACCGACTCGAGGTCGATCGAGGGCATCTATCAATGCGCGGACGGCAAATGGGTGCATCACTGGACGCTGCGACCGCGATGGGTCCTGGCCGAGGCCGAGAACGAAGAGCTCGGCTCGGTCGGGCTCGATGCGGCCTATCGCGACGACCCGGATCGTGTGTCGATGGAGCCGGACGGCCTGCTGACCGGGATCTTCCTCCATCCTCTCCTGACGGACGCCTTCAAGAAGTTTCCGGCCGCGGAATGGGACGAAGCCGCGGCGGGCGCCGGCCTGGGCATGAGCACCGTTCGCTCTCCCGGGGAGGCCCTGGCCGACGAGGCCTTCCTGGCCGACGGCTGTGTGGTCGAAGTGGACGACCCCGAGGTTGGTCCTATCCGGCACGCCGGCCCGCTGCTTGAGTTTTCCGCCACCCCGGGCGCGGTCGCTGGACCGGCGCCCCGGTCGGGCCAGCACACGGACGATGTCCTGGCCGAAGCTGACGCAGCCCGAATGGGGGAGGCGACGACCGAGAGAAAGGCCGGCGGAACCGACACCGCGGCCCCACTGGCCGGCATCCGGGTGCTCGACCTGGGCCTGGGTGTCGCCGGGCCCTTCACGGGCCGAGCCCTGGCCGACCTGGGTGCGGACGTGATCAAGGTCAACGCCCTTCACGACACCTACTGGGCCGGGACCCACATGGGACTCGGCACCAATCGAGGGAAGCGGAGCATTGCGCTGAACCTCAAGGACGAGAAGGGTCGCGACGCGCTCGAGAGGCTCATTGCGGCCGCGGATGTGGTGGCGACCAATTGGCGGCCGGGAGCGGCCTCTCGGCTCGGGATCGACTACGAGTCGCTGAGGCAGCGCTATCCCCGGCTCATCTACTGCAACACACGAGGCTACGAAAAGGGTGCGAGGTCGGAACTGCCCGGGACGGATCAGAACGCAGCCGCACTCACCGGAACAGAGTGGGAGGACGGAGCCTGTGACGCAGGAAACCCGCCCCTGTGGAGCCGGTCCAACATGGGGGACACCGGCAACGCGCTCCTCGCGGCCATCGCCATCACCGCCGCCGTCTACCACCGCGACAAGACGGGTGAGGGCCAGGCCGTGAGCACCTCGATCGTCAATGCGGGATTGCTCCACACGTCGTACGCCTGGATCCACGCCGACGGAACAGCGGGAGACTGGGACCACGTCGATGGCGACCAGTTCGGGTTGTCGCCGTTCTACCGGATGTACCAGGCGGCTGACGACCTCTGGGTTTTTGTGGCCGCGGTCTCGGCGGAGGAGCGAGCCCGGTTGGGCAAAGTGGTGGACGGCCTCGATGTGGTCCTGGAGGACGCCGAGCGAGTCGAAGAGCTCCTGACATCGCGACTGGCCAGACATACGGCGGCGGAGTGCTTTGCCCTGCTCGACGGCGCTGGTGTTCCCGTCGAGATCGTCGACGAGACATTCTGTCGCTCGATCTTCGACGACCCCGCGGCGAAGGCATTGCAACTCGTGACCGAAACCTGGTCAGGCAGCGTGGGCCGGTTTGAGGATGCGGGGCTGCTCGTCAACCTGTCGCCGGCCTCGTGCGTGATTCAACGAGGCCCGTCGATGTGTGGCGAACACTCCCGGGAGATCCTCCTCGAACACGGATACTCGCTGGCGGAGATCGACGACCTGGCCGCTGCCCGCGTCATTCTCGAAGCGACGGTGGCGGCGCCGGCGCCGGCGCCGGCGCCATGAGCGAGCCGAGTGCGTCGGGGCGACCGGCACCGATCCTGACCGAAGACAACCACGCCTTTTGGGAGGCGGCTCGGGAGGGAAGGCTGGTCGCCCAACGATGTAGCCGATGCCAGCGACTCCGTCATCCGCCACGACCGATGTGCCCGAGCTGCCATGCCGTCGAATACGACATCGTGGATCTCGCTGGGACCGGAGTGGTCTACAGCTACTCGATCTTGCACCATCCCCAGAATCCCGCCTTCGACTATCCCGTGGTGGCCGTCCTGGTTGACCTCGACGAGGGCGTCCGCGTCGTGTCGAACCTGGTCGACATCGAGCCGGGTGAGGTCAGCATCGGCTTACCGGTACGGGTGCGATTCGAGCCGACACGAGACGAGATGGCCGTGCCGGTCTTCGCGCCGCTGGTGGTGGCTCAATGAGCAAGACGCTCGCCGGCTCGACCGCGGTGGTGGGCATCGGCCAGACCGAGTTCTCCAAGGCCGCCGGCCGGAGCGAGACGCAACTGGCGAGCGAAGCCATCGTCGCCGCGCTGGCTGACGCCGGGCTCTCGGTGGCCGACGTCGATGGTCTGGTGAGCTACACCATCGATCCGGTCGAAGAGACGGAGCTCGTCCGGGGTCTGGGCATCCCGGAGATCGGCTTCTCGAGCCGCGTCCCCTACGGCGGCGGGGGATCACAGGGGGTCGTGTTGCATGCCGCCGCCGCGGTCGCATCGGGCGCCGCCGACGTCGTGGTCGCCTACCGCGCCGTGAAGGCCCGCTCGGGAGCGCGATTCGGGCGCGCCAGCGCGGGGGGCTCACCGACCTCGTCGCACTCGGGCACCACGGCGATGCAATGGTGCGCACCGTTCGGAGTCTTCACGCCCGCGTCGTGGATGTCGCTCAATGCCACCCGCTACATGTACGCCTACGGGGTCGAGAGCCAGGATTTCGGCCGCGCCGTGGTGCAATTCCGGGAGTACGCCGCCAACAACCCGAATGCGCACTTCTACGGGAAGCCGATCACCCTGGAGGATCATCAAGCGTCGCGTTGGATCGCCGAGCCGGCGATCCGTTTGTTCGACTGTTGCCAGGAGACCGATGGTTCGGTGGCGTTGGTGATTACGAGGGCCGAGCGGGCCCGAGATTCGGAAAGGCCGGTCCTCATCGCGGCCGCCGCCGGCGCCGGGCTGTTCGAAGAGGAAATTGCCAGCAACCACTATCAACCGGATCTCGCTGTCATGAGCGGTTCGGTGGCACTGGCCCGGCGACTCTTCGACGGCTTCGGCATCCCCCGATCCGAGATAGACGTCGCCATGATTTACGACGCCTTCTCGCCCATCTTCTTGATGCAGCTGGAAGGGCTCGGATTCTGCGGCTTCGGCGAGGCCAAGCACTTCATCGCCGATGGGCATCTCGGCCTGAAGGGAAGCCTGCCCAGCAACACCAATGGCGGGTTGATCGGTGAGGGGTATATCCACGGATTGAACCTGACCGTCGAGGCGGTTCGCCAGTTGCGCGGCACCTCGTCCAACCAGGTGGAGAATCCGACCTCGGCCCTCGTGTGCGCCAACCGAACCGGCGTGATCCTTCGGCGCCCATAGCGGCCTGCGCCTTGTTCGCCGAACCGCCGGCTGGCGCAGCACACGGAAGGGTCAGGATCCCGTGACGGTCAGCCCTCGCAAGGTCACCGTGACGACCGATGTGAGGGGGCACGCGCCCCGTGGATGCCGGCTGGTATCCGCCGATCTGTTCGTCCCGACCGAGGTCGAAGCAGATCCCATCCTGTGGTGCTGTGTGCCAGGTGGCGGGATGAGCCGGGACTATTTCGATCTCGACGTGGCGCCCTCAGTGGGCCCGTACTCCATGGCCAGGTTCGCCGCCGAACGTGGCCACATGGTCCTCACCATCGATCCTCCGGGGGTCGGTCAAAGCGATCTGCCCGATGACGGCTACGAGTTGACGCCTCGAGCGGTAGCCGACGTCCTTCACTTTGTGGTGACGGACACCATCCGGCGTCTCGCCGTCGGAGAGATCCCGGGCGTGGGGCCGACCGAGTTCCGGATCACTCTCGGCGTTGGTCACTCGGCTGGTGGCCTGCTGGTGGCGTGCCAGCAGGGGCGCCACCGGACATACGGAGCGGTGGCGCTCCTCGGATTCTCGAACGTCGGGCTTCCCGCGGTGCTGACCGCGGAGGAGGCGGTCTTCACCAATCGGCCGGATGACCTCGTACGCGCCCTGCCCGAATTCGTACGAACCCGTTTCGGTGACCCACTGCCGCCGTGGTCCAGTGTGCGTTCGGGCATGGTGTCGTCCGATGGCCCGGCTGATCGGATCGGGGCGGCCATGGCCAAAGCCGACACGAGGCTCCTGGCGCTCGTCGGCATGACCGCATTGGTGCCCGGCTCAATTCGGCCTGAACTCGAGCAGATAGACGTACCCACGTTGGTCGCGCTGGGTGAGGACGACATCGCGGGAGACGTCGCCGCCCTGCCTGGGCAGCTCCCAGCGTGCCGTGACCTGACGCTGTTCGTGCTGGCGGGTGCCGGGCACAACCACAACGTGGCCGATACCCGACTCGATCTCTGGTGGCGCGTGATTCGTTGGATCGATTCGGTTGCGCCTCGGGATGCCCGCCGTTGACCGAGCCGCCTCGTCCCACATCGCCGCCATCGGACCGCCATCGGATGGTCATCGGATGGCAGACCGACCCCGTCATCTCGCATCCATAGTGTGTACTATGGATGCGAACGAGGACTCGGTTATGGCAGATCGGCCCGGGGAGGGACGCATGCGCTCCAACGGCAGGACGGCCTCTACGGGTCCTGAGGAAGTCAGTGGCGCATGACCGATACCGCCCTGGTGTACGACCCCTCGTCCTATCGACTGCACGAGAACCCTTTCCCGTATTACCGGCGGATGCAAGACGAAGCACCGCTCTATCACAACCCGGTCCTGGGCTTTTGGGCCCTCACGCGATTCGACGACGTGTTGGCTGGGTTGGGGGACTGGGCCACTCTCAGCTCCGCTCAGGGCACGGTCATCGAACAGATCCAGAGCGGCTCGCCGCCTCCCGACATGATGATCTTCCACGATCCACCCCGCCACGAGCAGCTGCGCAGACTGGTGGGAAGAGCCTTCACCCCGAGGCGCGTGGCCGAGCTCGACGCAAAGATCCGATCGATGTGTGCTGACTGGCTCGACCCGCTGGTGGAGTCGGGCGGCGGCGAGATTGTGGCCGACCTGGCAGGGAAACTCCCGATGGCCGTCATCGCCGCCCTCCTGGGGGCTCCAGCCGAGGACAATCACCGTCTCAAGGCTCTGTCCGACCGACTCCTGCATCGTGAGGATGGCTCGATGGCCATGCCCGACGACGGCCGAGCGGCCGGCGCCGAGCTCTATGTGTACTTCAGCGAGCTGATTGCCTCCCGGCGCAAGCGCCCGGCCGATGACCTGACCACCGCCCTCACCCAGGCGGAGATCGTCGGGGGCGATGGTGAATCTGAGCGGCTGACGGACGACGAGATTGTGGCCTTCTGCCTACTCCTCGGCGTGGCCGGCAATGAGACCACGGCCAAGATGATCGCCACCGGCTCGGTTGTCCTGGCGCAGTTCCCCGATCAGCGCTTCCGCCTGGTTGAGAATCGGGCCCTCTGGCCCAATGCCGTCGAAGAACTCTTGCGTTTCGACCCACCGTCGCACTACCAGGGCCGAGTGACCACCCACCCGATCTCCCGCCACGGCGAGGAGATCCCGGAGGGGGAGATCGTCCTTCTCATCAACGGGGCGGCCAATCGCGACCACCGGGCGTTCGATGAACCGGATCGCTTTATCGCCGACCGCCCCATCGAGCGACACCTGGCCTTCGGCCACAGCATCCATTTCTGCCTTGGCGCCCCGTTGGCCCGGCTCGAAACGCGCATCGCGCTCGAGGAATTGGTACGGCGGTTCCCGCTCTACGAAGTCGACATGGAGGGGGTGGAGCGATTCCACTCGACGAACATCCGTGGGCTCTCGAAGGTCCCGTTCTCTCGGTGACCGGGCCGCCTGGTCGACGGCGGCGGTGATGTAGCCGAGGACACGCTGACGCTGCTTCTCGCTGATGAGGGGACCCATCAGGTTGGAGGCGTCAGTAGGGTCTCCGTACGCCATGGCGGCGAGCGCGGTCGCCACGGCTTCGACGCCTTCGTCATACCTGGTTCGTGGAAGGAGCAGCCGACTCGTGATGGCACACCCTTGACCGGCGTGCGTCGTCACCTGGAAGGCGGCGAGGACCGAGGCGAGGTCGAAATCGGCATCGTCGAGTACGACCAGTGCCGACTTGCCCCCGAGTTCTAAGAACAGCCGTTTCAGGGTCGGCGCCGCCGCGGCCATGATCGTTCGACCGGTTGCGGTCGAGCCCGTAAACGACACCAGGTCAACCCTCGGGTCCTCCACCAGCTGCTGACCCATCTGGTTCCGGGAAGAGGTGATGACGTTGAGGACGCCGGGAGGTATATCGGTCTCCTCGGCGGCGATTCGACCGAGCAGGCTGGCGGTAGGGGTCCTGCAGCTGACGCAGGCAGTGGATCCGGAACATGCCACAATGCGTTCCCCATTACTCCTCCTCTGCCCCGGCCGCCCCCGTGCGCCCAGCGGAGCGGTGTGCCCCCGCGTTTCGGTCGGTCGGGTTCCGTTGGTCACCGATGGATGCGATTGCTCTAACCATTCTCCCCGCACGGTCGCCGCCAGCGCCCCCAACGGTGGCCTACGGCAGAGCTGCCAGCGGTTCTCGGCGGGAGCGGCTGGGGCTACAAGCCGTAGAGCCGGGAGGCATTGCCGGCGACCATGAGGTCCCGCTCTGCCTCTGGAATGCCTTCAAAATTGCTCTCGACGATGCTCTGCGAATTCGGCCACGTGGTGGCCGGATGAGGAAAGTCCGTGGACCACATGATGCGGTCGACACCGAGTTCGTGCCGATGCTCAAGACCGCGCTGGTCGCTGACGAAGGTCAGATACATCTGGCGGTGGAAGTAGCTACTCGGTTTGTCGTCGAGCGCAGGAAAGTCGTACGGCCCGCTGGCCATCTTGTCGAGCTGGTCGAGGTAGAACGGCACCCATCCGAGACTTGGCTCGACCAGCACCACCTTCAGCTCGGGAAACCTGGCCAGCACACCGGGGAGAATCCAGAACCCGATGGTTTCCGCCAAGCGGAATACCGGCTGCGACGTGAAGATGCCCTTTTGTGGGGTCGGATCGCGGCGAAACAGATCCCACAGGGACTCGACCAGCCCGAGGTGCTGGCTGATCGACATTCCGGTCTCCTGTATCGCCGCCCAGACCGGGTCGTAACGCAGCGTCATGGTATTCGGGGAGACCCACCTCGGCTGGGAAGGTCGGAACGTGGATCGCTCGCGCCCCTTCCGCGGCGAGCGCGAGCACCTGCTTCACGGCGAACTCTGGCTCGATCAGTGGAACCTGGTACGCGGGCACGAACCGGCTGGCGTCAACCGAGGCAAAGTCCGACATGACGCGATTGAAGGCCTCGGATGCTTCCTTCCAGCCCTGGCTCATGAAGGGATAGTTGCGGAAGGCGCTGACCTCGCTGTAGAGAACTTCGGCATCGACGCCATCGCGGTCCATGGCCTTGAGGCGAGCATGCGGATCGTGGTACCCCGGGTCCGAGAAGGCCTCGTGGTTGAATCCCCCGGCCAGGACCGACGGGTCCATTCCACCCATTTCCTCTACGTGCTTGGCCCGTTCCGCCTCGACGGCACCATCCCAAAAAGAATGGTACTTGGACGGCATGTGCGCCTTGATCTGCTCGGGAAGGATCTTCACGTGCGAGTCCACCGAGATCAATCGAGTCGTCATTGTTCCCTCCTCGAGCATCGAGCGGCGCCCCACCAGCGAGAGTTCGGAGTGGCTCTGATCCAGATGCCATAGTAACTACAATGGAAACGGTACCATAGGTGCGGAGCACCGACAAGGGCCGCCGTAGAGTTACGGCGTGAGGAGACCCGAGATCCATACCGCATCGAAGCGCGCGGTGGCTGAACGAACCGCATCGACCAATGGCGACCTCGCGGCGAGGGAGCGCGTCATCGACGCCACCGTCAGCTGCATTCTCGAGTTGGGCTTTTATCGAGCCAGCACCAACGAGATCGCCCGCCGGGCCGGAGTGACGTGGGGCGTCATCCAGCACTACTTCGGGACCCGAGAAGCCTTGATGCTCGCGGTGCTCCAGAGCGTGGCCGGCCAGTTCGTCGAATCAGTCGATGACAAGCACATCGAGGGAGAGACCGCCGTCGAACGCATGGAGCAGCTCATCGACATCTTCCTGGGGCACTATGCCCAGCCGGCGTACATCGCCCATCTTCAGATCCTGCTCAACATGGACCGAGATCCCCGCACGAGTGCCCAAGTCCGCAAGATCATGCTCGAGGTGGCGGAGCGTTCGAATGTCCACGTCCGCCGGTTGTTGAGTGAAGCACTCGGAGGGGCGGCGAAAATACCGGATCTGTCGACGACCGTGTTTATGGTCCTCCGCGGCTTCGGACTCAATCAGCAGCTGCTCGAAACGATGTCGTACGACGCACTGGTACCGAAACAAGATCGGGTGAAACGCCAGCGCCGTCTTCTGGCTCAGCTCCTTGCTCCCTATATCGAGTACTCATCAGCCGAAGGGTCTTGACCAATGCCATCGGAGGAGTGCGATGGATCTCGGTCTCGCTGACGCCACGGCCGTCGTCGCCGGAGGATCCAAAGGGATGGGACGGGCTGTCGCGCAGAGTTTGGCCGGTGAGGGTGCCCGGATTGCGGTGCTGGCTCGGACGCAAGGCGCGCTCGACGAAACGGTGGACTCATTGAGGAGCCTCGGCGCCCGGGATGCCGTGGGCCTGGCCACCGACCTCACATCGTGGGAGTCGGTGGAGCGTGCCCTGGAATCGCTGGGCGAACGATGGGAATCGCTCAACATCCTCGTCAATGCCGCCGGGCCGGTCGACGTCGGTATCGGGTTGTTCGAAGACGTCGATGACGACGAGTGGCAGGCGACCTTCGATATCGGCACGGTGAGCGCGGCACGGTGCGTGCGAGCCGCACTCCCGCTCCTGCGCTCGGCGTCATGGGCCCGCATCGTGAACATCTCGGCCCATTCGACCAAACGCCAATCAGCGAGCATCGTGGCGTACACCGCGGCCAAGGCCGCCCTCACCAGCCTGAGCAAGAATCTCTCCGGCTCGCTGGCCGCAGACGGGATCCTGGTGAACACGGTCTCGCCCGGCTCCTTCCTGTCGGAGGGTCTGAAGGATTACTTACGTGGTCTCCCGTCGGAGCGCCATGCTGACCCCGAGAGCCTGGTCGACGCCATGCGGGTGATCCGGGAGGATTTCGGGCATCCGGCTCTCCTCGGCCGGGCCGCTGATCCGAGCGAGATCGGGCCTCTCGTCGCGTTTCTGTGTTCCCAGGCCAACACGTACATGACGGGCGCGAATCTCAATATCGATGGTGGTTCCGACTTTACGTGAGTCGTGGTGCGCTGCGAGAGCGGCGAGATCCCCGGCCACCTTTTACCTGCGTGATCTGGATCGCCCAGCCGGGGCTGGGTGGGGAACTACCGTGCCTGAACCGTCGACGTCGCTCGTGACGCAGAGCACTTCGTGCCGGTGTGAGTGAGGAGATCGTGGAGAACCGAGCCCAGCGAGCACGCCGGATCCGCCAGCAACGCCTCAAGGCTGCCACCGGCGCCGTCCTCGTCGTTGCTCTGATCACCACGATCGTGGTGGTCGCGTGGCCGGGATCGAAGTCACCGTCGCCCGTCCGGTCGGATTCGACGAACACCTCACGGCCGGTGCACCGAGTCGGCCCCGACTCCATCGAAGCCGGCGTCGAGTCGTGGCAATATCCGGTGCCAGTGTCGCGTGAGACGGTGGTGGCGGGCAGCAACGGCCTGACCGTCCTCGGAGGTATCAACCCGTCAGGGGACTCGCTCGATTCCGTGTCCACCATCAACGTGCAGACCGGCACCGTCACCACCGTGGGCTCGCTCGCCGCGGCCGTCCACGACGCGGCCGGCACGGTCATTGGACACTCCACCTACGTCTTCGGTGGCGGGTCCCCAGACACCGTGGCGACCATTCAGTCGTACCCCTCCGGTCCCGGCGCGCCGGGAGGCGCCGGAGTGGTGGTCAGCCACCTTCCTCAACCGCGTTCGGACCTGTCCGTCGCCACGGTCACCCAGCCGGCCAACGGACGCTCTTTGACCACTTCCTATGTGGTCGGCGGGTATGACGGCGCCACCTACCTGCCGGGTGTTCTCGCCACCGACGACGGCACCCACTTCACCAGCGTGGCCAACCTGCCCGTCCCGGTTCGCTACCCGGCGGTCGTCTCGGACGCCGGCAAGATCTACGCGTTCGGGGGCGAGATCCGATCGGCCGGCACGACCGTCGTGGCCACCAACGACATCCAGATGATCGATCCGGCCACCCACAAGGCCGTCGTCGTGGGGCATCTGCCCGGTCCCCTCTATGGGGCCTCGGCCTTCCTGCTGGCCGGGACACTGTACGTGGCGGGGGGTCAGGTCCCCGGGGGAGCGACCCAGACCCAGATCGACGCTTACGTCCCCTCCACCGGCCGGATTCTCAACGCCGGCCTCCTGCCCCAGGCCGATGCCTTCGCGGGATCCACCACGGTGGCATCGGCCCACGGTCCCATCGGTTACATGGTCGGGGGTGAGGTCGCCGCTCAGTCCGGCGCTGACCAGGCGGGTGTCGCCTCGGGATCACTCCAGACTGTGATCTCGCTCCGATTGAGTCCCTACGGCGGCCTGGCTGGAAGGTCGGGCGCAGGGTCCCCCTACGCCGGCACCCTGCTTATCGCCGACCGGGGCAATAACCAGCTGATCGCCCTGGACGCCAACCGCGACACCACGTGGCGCTACCCGTCGGCGACCATGCCGGCACCGGCGGGCGGTTTCTACTTCCCCGATGACGCCTTCTTCATGAAGCGTGGTACCGCGATCATCTCGAATCAGGAGGACAATCACACCATTGTCGAGATCGGGTATCCATCGGGCAAGATCCTCTTCCAATACGGCCACCCCGGCCTACCGGGTTCGGCACCCGGCTACCTTGACCAGCCGGACGATGCCTACTTTCTGAAGTCGGGCACCATCACCGTGGCCGACGCTTCGAACAACCGGATCCTGTTCATCTCCCCGCAGGGTCAAATCACCGGGCAGATCGGCAACGGTGTCGACACGCACGCCCCGCCCGTCTCCATCGCCTATCCCAATGGCGACACGCCCCTGACGGACGGCGACGTCCTGGTCTCGGAGATCAACGGATCGTGGGTCGACGAATACACGCCCGGTGGAAAGCTGGTGTGGACGGTGCACATACCGACGGTCAACTATCCGTCCGATCCACAACAACTCGGTACCAACCTCTACCTGATGACCGACTACGACCCGCCAGCCGAAGGTCGCATCCTCGAGTTCACCCGGCAAGGTCAAGTCACGTGGCTCTACGACGCACTATCCGGTGATGCCGCGCTGAAGAAGCCCTCGCTTGCCGAGAGGCTCCCCAATGGTCTCATCATGGTCAACGACGACTACCGGGACCGGATGGTCGTCATCGACCCGACCACCAACTCCATCGTCTGGCAGTACGGCCTCACCGATGTGCCGGGCACCACGCCGGGGCTTCTGTCGATCCCTGATGGTTTCGACAACCTCCTGCAAAACAAGACCACGCCGACCCATCCGGACACCGGCTGAATCTGCGTACTTCAAGCCCCCGGTCGCTCCTGGGCCGTCAAGGGGGACAACGACGCCAACGGAGATAGCGGAACCCTGCCCGATCACCTTCGAAGGGGTGCTCTCGCCAGCGTCGTGTATCGGGGGCCCTCCGATGAGAGGAGGGAGGCGACCAGGTCAAAGGAGTTGACGTCGAACGACGCGGCGAAGGGAACCCCAGCCAGGGCTGCGCGCGCCGATGCGCCGAGCCCATGCTGTTTCGAGCGGGCGACAGTCAGGTGCCCGGTGAATGGTGCGTCACCGTGGTTGGAGTCCGGGACAAGGGGAAGGGTCGCCCGACGTACCGCCTCAGCCCCTTCATCAAGACCAGCGACGGGAATCTGGAGCACCCGTTCGCCGCTGAACCATGCCGTTCCCGGACCGACCTCGCATCGGACCGGTCCCGCAATGCCCCCCGCCGCATCTCCGAGGGCATCGACGAGCGCGGGCACGAGGTTTTCCTCCACCTCACCGAGGAATCGGAGCGTGATGTGCCACCGTCCGGCCCCGACCAGCCTCAAACCCTGCACAGGCCGCAGTTCCAGCAACGACAGACGTTTCAGCGTCGGATCATCGGGCCACACTGCCACGAACATGCGCACATCTGAGTCTGCCCTATGCCTCCCGGACGCTGGGAAAGGCGACGAACCTCACTCCGTCGCCGCCTGCAAAGGATGCCCCGCGTGTCAAACTCGCCCATGGATGAATCACGGGTTGGTAGAGGAGAACTCAGAGCCATCCTGTTCGATCTCGGTGGGGTGATCATCGACATCGACTTCAAGCGAGCGTTCCATAGGTGGGCTGCCCGAGCCTCCTGTGACGCCGCCGATCTTGAACGGCGATTCACTTTCGACGAGGCATACGAACGGCACGAAACCGGCGATCTCGACTCCTCCGCCTACTTCGGTGCACTCCGTAGGAGGCTCAAGGTGTCGTTATCAGAAGAGGATCTCGTCGCCGGCTGGAACGACGTCTATCTTGGGATCATTCCCGGCATGGAGAAACTATTGGCAACGGCCGGTCTGCATTTTCCGCTCTACGCGTTCACGAATTCGAACCCCACTCATCAGTCTGTCTGGTCCATTCGGTTTGCCGCCGAGTTATCGATCTTCACGACGATCTACGTCTCCTCCGAATTGGGAGTTCGAAAGCCTGATCCCCGATCGTTCTCGCTGGTGGCTGAACGAATGGGTGTTCAGGCCGCGGAGGTACTGTTCTTCGATGATTCCGCCGAGAATATCGTCGGTGCCATTTCGGCAGGAATGCGTGGAGTGCTGGTTGAGTCCCCGAGGGATGTCAGTGCGGCCCTTGGCCGCTATGGCCTTGAAGTTGAAGCTTGATACGACTTCTCCATGGGTGACTTGGAGCCAGGCGAAGCTTTAGGCGTCGCGCCGTACGAGAAGTATGCCTCCGACGATAAGGCTGGCCGCGGCGTAAGCACACAGAAGGGCGAATCCGGTCCATGGAGCAAGCAGCGTCGCCCCGCCGAAGTCGTTGATCGTGGGGCGAGTGGCGGCCATGTTCTCGGCAATCACGAGCGGCATGTACTTGATCACCGCGTGCTGGACCGAAACCGGAAACGCCTGGAGGATGAGAGGAACAACCAAAAGGATCGCCACGAACGCCGAAATCGCTCCGGCGGTGTGGCGGATGATGGTCGCGAGGCCCAGGCCGAAGAGTCCGATCACGGTGAGGACCAGACCGGCGCCGGCGACCGCGCGCAGGACGCCGGGTTGGCCCAGTGTGGCGTAGGGAGTCGAGCCCTTGAGCAACGCTTGGCCCAACAGGAAGGCTGCGAAGGTGAGGATCTCGCTCGTGATCAGGGCCACGGCCCCGAAGACGGCCGCCTTGCAAACCAGGACGAGGGGGCGGTTGGGGATGGCCGCAAAGGTGGCCCGGATTGTCCCGGTCCCGTATTCGGCACTCATCACGAGTACGCCGAGCACTCCGATGGTGATCTGACCCAGGAACAGGCCGGCCAAGCTCCGCGCCGTCGGGTCGAACCCGATGCGGTCGGTGAATCCGCCGCTTTGCCATCGGGCGGCTGTCACCGCCGTCGCGATCGCGCCGATGCCCACCACGGCGAGGACGGTGACCACGAGCGTCCAGGTGGTCGACCGGACGCTTCGCATCTTCGTCCATTCGGATCGCAGTTGGCCGAGGGCGTTGTAGCGCCCGGGAGGAATGGGAGTGGACGTGCTGATGGTAGCGGTCATGGCCGTAGTTCCTGGTGAACCGGGGCCGGCGCCACGTCTTCGCCGGGCTTCGAGAGGGAGCCGGCGGGAACGGCCAGCGGATCACCTTCGCCGTGGAACTCGACGCTGTCCCGGGTGAGCTCCATGAACGCCTCCTCCAACGACGCCGTCTGCGGCGTCAGCTCGTGCACGGCGATGCCCAGGCTGGCGGCAAGGTCGCCGATGCGAGGACCGTCCAACCCGCTCACTTCCATGGCACCGTCGGGCCGGGGCTCGATGCCGGCTCCCGCCTCGACCAGAGCGGTGGCGAGGCGCTCGGGCTGCGGGGTGCGGACGAGCACATGCTGGCCCGAACTCTGCGCGATGAACTCCGCCACCGGCTGCTCGGCGATGAGCCGTCCCCGACCGATCACCACCAGATGGTCGGCGGTCAGGGCCATCTCGCTCATCAGGTGACTTGACACGAGGACCGTGCGGCCCTCGGACGCAAGGCGCTTGAGCAGCATCCGCACCCATCGGATCCCTTCGGGGTCAAGTCCGTTGACTGGTTCATCGAAGAGGAGGACCCCGGGATCGCCCAGGAGGGCAGCTGCGATCCCGAGTCGCTGGCCCATTCCGAGCGAGAACGTGCCGGTTCGTTTACGGGCTACCGACGTCAACCCGACCATTTCGAGCACCTCGTCGACGCGGGTCTTGGAGATCCCATTGGTCTGAGCGAGGGCCCACAGGTGGTTGAAGGCACTGCGACCGGGGTGGACCGACTTCGCTTCGAGAAGAGCTCCGACTTCGCGTAGTGGCCACGGCAGTCGCCGGAAGGGACGGCCGTTGACCTGGACGGAGCCGGAGTTGGGATTGTCCAGCCCCATGATCATTCGCATGGTCGTCGACTTGCCGGAACCATTTGGCCCAAGGAATCCGGTCACCTGACCAGGGCGAACCTCGAACGACAGCTGATCGACCGCCACCGTCTCGCCGTAGTGCTTTGTGAGCGCATGCGCTTCGATCATCAGGCTGGTTCTCCGTCGTCAGCTCGCGGTTCAGTCAAGCACACGTTTGGAGCGCTTCCGGTGGCGGCCGGGGACTCATTACAGGCCGTCCCAGCTGGATTTTGAGGTGGTCGAGACCGCATCACGACCATGCGCCGGGTCGGCCGGGAGTGTTCCTCCGAGATTCGCCGGCCGAACCTTGACCCCAACCCGGGTTGACGTCGAGCTCCAAGGCACGGTGGGACCGCACAGCCCAACCGCCCGAGGCCGCACCCGGGTGCGCGAGCCAGCGGGAATCTCTGCCTCAGCCCCGACCCTGACCCGCACTTGGTGCACGGCGGATGACGGTGCGCAGCGCCGTGGCGTGGACGGCCGCCGCATCACCGGCCGGCCACCGAGACGACCCGGACTGCTTAGGATACGTTGGCGCGCCAGAGTGGACGGGGGCAGGAGAGACCATGGGTTGCGACCAGTTCGACCTGAACTCTTCCGTTGACCCCCCCCGAGCGCACACGAGTTGGTGGGCTGTGCGTGAGATGGGCAAAGAGGCAACAACGCCATGACGGACGTGGCAAGTCTCACACCGGATCTGATCGACTGTTTCCGGAGCGACGGGTTCGTCGTTGTGCCCGACGTGCTCACGGAGTCCGAGCTGGCTCGATTCGGGGCGGCCGTCGATGCGGGCGTGGCCCGACGAACCTGCCGCGACACCCGGCAGCTGGCCGAGAAGTCACGCTACGAGCAGTCCTTCATTCAATGCCAGAACCTCTGGGAGGACAGCCCCGACGTTCGCCTCCTCACCTTCCACTCGGGGGTGACAGAAACGGCGGCGCGCCTGCTCGGCGTGGACGCCATCCGCATCTGGCACGATCAGGCGCTGTACAAGGAGCCCGGCGGGCGCGAGACCGACACCCACCAGGACCAGCCCTACTGGCCGATCGCCGAGACCGACACCATCACCGCCTGGATCCCCTTCGAAGGGTCGACGTTGCAGAGCGGGGCCATGGGCTATCTGCCGGGGAGCCACAAGTTGGGCATCCGTAAGTTCGTCAATATCTTTATCGGGCCGACGGAGGACCCTCTGTCGATGGACGGCCTGAAGGACCTGGACCCCGTGTACGTCGAAGTGCCACCGGGAGCGGTGGCGTTCCACCATGGGTTGACGTTCCATCTCGCTCTGCCGAACGCGACCGACCGGACGCGACGCGTGCACACGGCCATCTACTTCGGCAATGGGTCGGTGCGGGGCTCCGGACACCCGCACCCCTCGGTGGACCGGGCTCACATCGGCGTGGGTGAAGCGATCGACAGCGACGTGACGCCCATCGCATGGCCCCGGAGTCTGGGCGATGTCCCTGCCCCACCATCGGATCACATCCGATGACCACGGTGTCGCTGCTCACCGACGAACAGAACCGTTCGTGGAGCGAACGAGGCTTTTTCCGGATCCCGGGATTCGCTCCGGCCGAAGCGTGCAACGCGATGCAGGCGCGCGTCGTCGAAATCGTCCGCAACCCTGCCGAGGCGTCCGAGATCGGGGCCAGGGTCCTCCCGGAGAACAACAAGGCCGGTGGCGTCGTCGCCAATCCCGAGGACGCGGTGTCGAAGGTCTTTGGGCTCCACCGCGAAGGCGTCTTCTCATCCTTCGCTCTGTCCGAGCCCGTGGTCGAGCTGGTGGCTCAGCTGATTGCGCCCGATGTCGACGTCTTCCTGTCACAGTTCATCTTCAAGACCTCGGGCGCGTGGGGACAGCCCTGGCATCAGGACTCGTTCTATTTCCCCTTCGAGCCGCCCCGGCCCGTGGTCGGGGTTTGGCTGGCCGTGACGGAGGCCACCCTCGTCAACGGCTGCCTTCACGTGTTGCCCGGGTCCCAGGTCGAACCGATCCACACGCACGTGCCGGATCGGCGGCCGGGCGCCAACCACGGCTACTTCGAAATCGTCGACCACGATATGGCGGGCGCCGAGCCGGTATTGATGGACGCAGGTGACCTGCTTGTCTTCGACAGCCACCTCATGCACCGCTCGACCGATAACGAGTCCGACGGAATCCGCGCCGCCATGGTGTACCACTACGCCGCCGCAGGCACAGAGGACCGCAGCGAAGAATTCTTCCCCTCGTTCAACGACTGGCTGCCCGCCCGGCGGGCGCAATAGCGCCCTTCGTTCCCCGTGGTCGACCCTGGGTTCCAGCTGTGCGTCCGACAAGGGATTACCGTGTCCAACCGTGGATTTCACGATCGAGGTCGGTACAACCGAGACCCACGCGGTGCACCTACATTTCAATCATTGGTTTGGCCAGGTGCACATCACGGTGGACGGCGAAGATGCTGCCTCGCGCTGGCGCATGTTCACCATCAGGCCCACCCAACGCTTCGAGTTCCCGGTCGGCACGCAAGAGCACCACGACGTGGTGATCGAAAAGACGCGAAAATCGGTGTTGGGGGGTTTCCGTAGTCAGACCTGTCGCGTGATCGTCGACAATCAAATTGTCGCTGAATACCGCGGCAGCGTGTCGGGCAAGACCACCAAACTCTGATGTCACGCCCGTCTGCGATGTCACCTCCGTCTGCTCTGACAAGGATTGCCACAATCTCCTAAGTGGCACGTCCTAGCATGTCCCGATGCACATGACGAGGCGTCGTCTCGTCGTGGGGCTGATTGTGGTCGTCGCTGCGGCCGGCGCAGTCGTGGGTGGTTTGGTCGCAACGTCGGGCGGAGGATTGAACCTTGCCGCAGAGACGATTGTGCAGGGACAGCTTCATGCCGAGTCGGGCCCATTCCTCACCGACAGCCATGGTCGAGTTGTCGTGCTTCGTGGCGTCAATGCTGTGTACAAGCGCGCTCCGTTCGAACTCTACGCGGACCCAGGCAAGGATTGGAACTTTTCGCAGGAGGACGCCGAGCGAATGGCGGCGCTCGGGTTCAATGTCGTCCGATTAGGCGTCATATGGGAGGGTCTCGAACCGGGGACCCTCGGCCCGAACAATCCTGCCATCTGCTCTCCAGGCCCGGCCCATGACCCGCATCAGTTCAACGCGGCGGTGGCATCTGCCTATCTGGCCAAGGTGGCAAAGACCGTTGCACTCCTGGGCAAATATCACATCTACACCCTGCTCGATATGCACGAAGATGTCTACAGTTCTGAGTTCGGGGGTGAAGGTGCACCGCCGTGGGCGGTGTGCACTGACTCCTATCCGATCGGCACGTTGCCGGGTCGATGGTCGAACACCTACAACGACCCGGGCCTGATCACCGCCACCAAACATTTCTGGACCAATGACGTCGTCGGGGATCTTCAGGGCGAGTACATCCGGGTCTGGAAAGCGGTGGCCCATTACTTTCGCGATGACCCCTGGGTCGTCGGCTACGACCCCATCAATGAGCCGTTCACCAAGACCCTGAGAGCTGGAGTGCCCGAAGTGGCGGCTCGCCTGGAGTGCCTCTACACGGGAGCCGCGCATCCGGGTGAAAGTTCGTTCGACGGCTCCGTGCTGGCGTGCCCGCCCGACGACCCCAAGATCGGTCTCATTCGGACCCTTCAGGCGACCAGCCCACATCAACTTGTGTTCTTCGAACCAGATATCTTCTCGAGCAGCGGGCACCCTAATACCATTGGATCAATGGGTCTGCCCGGCCTTGTTTTCAATTTCCACGACTACTGCGGCTTCCGGAGCGGCGTCACGGGCAACCCGACTGATCTCAACGCGTGTTCGGCTCAAGAGTTGCGAACAATGCAGCGCCGGAGCGAAGAGCGACCCGATATTGCCAGTTCCGAGCAACCGCTTGGCCCGGCCTGGTTCATGAGTGAATTCGGCGCCACGACGAGTGACGCGCTGATGGAGCGGCTGACGGCAAATGCCGACAATCTGCTCCTCGGCTGGACGTACTGGGCGTGGAAGTACTACGACGACCCGACCGGAAGTTCGGCCGAGGCATTGGTACAGGCGAACGGCAAATTGTCCCCCGCCAGTCGGTCGGTCTCGCGCGCCTACCCGCAAGCGGTGTCAGGTACACCGATCTCGTTCTCGTTCGATCCCGCCAGCGCGCACTTCCACATGCTCTACGTGCCGAACCCGAAGGTGACGGCTCCGACCGTCATTTTTGTACCCCTGTCGGTGCACTATCGGAATGGATATCGGGCCTCAGTGATCGGAGGAACGGTGCTTTCGCACCCCAACGCCACTCATTTGGTCGTGGCGAATGACCAGGGTGTGTCGTCCGTCTCCGTCAGCATCACGCCGGTACCCTGATGGCCTGTCGGCCGCGACCTGACCTGATCGAACCAGTTGGTGTCGAGAAGGTCACTCGGCATTCAGGCCCGCCGTCACAGGCATGTGCCATCGACATGCGGGCGTGACGATGAGCTCGGGCACCAATTGGGAACGTCCGAGAGACCTCGGCCACCGTAGTCTGAGCCTGGCATGAGCGCCGAGACCGGGACCTTTGCGAGCGGAACCTCGCCCCAAGAGTCCATCCGCCGCCGACCCTGGCGCTCGATCGTCTTCGCCCCCGAAGGCGACGGGGCCCGACGCCGGCGTGGATCGGACGGATTCCGGCTGGGCACCGCCGTCGTGGTGATCCTCGTCGGGCTCGCCATCGCCCATTTCGATCCGGCGGCCGAACACAAGGTGCTCCGTTTCCTCAGTCCGCCGCCAAACGGCGTCAGGTGGCTGGTGACCAGCGTCTACGTTCTGGGGTCCTTCGGCCTGATTGTGATCCTGGGGTCGGTGGCCCTCCTTTCCCATCGCCGGGCCGTTCTCCGCGATTTGGTCGTCGCCGGGCTGGCCGCCTGCGGTCTGTCGGGGCTTCTCTGGCTGGTCTTCGGCATGACCGGCGGTCGACCAAACGATGCGTCGCTGATGGGGTACAACCTCGACTACCCGGTGCTCATCGTGGCCGCGACGGTGGCAGTGGCCATGGCCGCGCTGCCCTATTTGTCACGCACCACACAGCGCTTGGTCGAGCTGGTGATTTGGCTGGCCGCCGTCGCCACCGTGGTGGCCGGAGACGGGCTCCCCGTGAACGTTGCGGCCAGCGTGGCCCTCGGCTGGGGGACGGCTGCGCTCGTCCACCTGGTCTTCGGGTCGCCCCTGGGACTGCCCTCAGGAGAGGAGCTGGCCGTCGTGCTGGCCGATCTCGGGGTGCCGGTCAGCACGCTGTCGCCGACCGACCACCAAGTGTGGGGGGTGGCCCGATACACCGGCATCGACGACGTCGGCGAACCGGTGGCGGTGTCGCTCTATGGTCGCGACGCCGCCGACGCCCAGTTGTTGTCCAAGACGGGCCGATTCCTCTTCTATCGGGACTCGGGGCCGACGCTGTCGTTCTCGCGGATCCAGCAGGTCGAGCACGAGGCGTACATGACCCTCCTGGCCGAGCGGGGCGGTGTGACCACCTCGCATGTGCTGGTGGCCGGTATCGGCGGTCCAAGCCGAGACGCCGCCCTGGCCGTCCGGCCGCCACCGGGCATCCGCCTGGGGGAGCTCGACGCGTCGGAGTTGACCGACGACGTGCTGGACGCCCTCTTCACCACCATGCTCGACCTGCGCAGAGCGCGTATCGCTCACGGTTCGCTCAGCGGCGAGACGATCCTGGTCGATCCGGCGGGGGTCAGGGTCGCGGTGGTCGACTTCCGTACGGCCTCGCCGAGTCCGGCCGAGGAGCGTCTGGACACCGACCTGGCCGCGGCCCTGGCGGTCGCAGGGCTGGTCGCCGGCCCCGAGCGGACGGCCGCCGCTGCCCGGCGGGTGCTGTCGAAGGAAGTCGTCGCCGCCGCGCTGCCCCATCTACGGAGAGCCAGTCTCGACCGGGCTGTCTCGACGGCGTTGAAGGGGCGCAAGCAACTGCTCGAGGACGTCCGTGCCCGAACCGCCCGGGCCTTCGACATCGAAGCGCCCAAGCTGGCCGAGTCCAAGCGACTCAGCTGGGGAACCATCGTGATGACCGTGGGCACCCTCATCGGCGGGTGGGCGCTCATCCTCGTTCTCATCAAGGTGGGCCAGTCATTCGACACCATTAAGGGGGCGGCCTGGGGCTGGGTGGCGGCGACCGCCGTGCTGGCCCAACTGGCCTACCCGTCGACGGCCTTGTCCGAGATCGGCACGGTGAACCAGGTCCTCCCCTACGGGAGGGTGGTGGACCTCGAGTTCGCCAACTCCTTCACCTCTCTGGCTGGAGGGACGCCGGCCACGTTCGCCACCCGGGTGCGCTTCTTCCAGCAGCAAGGTTTCGACGCCACGCAGGCGGTGACGTCGGGCGCTCTGGTGAGCACAACCAGCTGGATCGTGAAAGGCGCGCTTTTCCTCATCTCGCTTCCGTTGGCCTGGGGCGATTTGAACTTCTCTGAGGCCGGACAGAACAGCTCGGGGAACCATGGCAAGGCTGTCTGGTTGCTGCTGGCGATCATCGTGCTCGTGTTGGTGCTGATCGGCGTGGCCCTGGCCATCCCGCGCCTACGCCGACTGGCCGCCGACAAGGCCCGCCCGAAATTGCGCCAGGTGTGGGGTGACCTCAAGGTCCTGGCCGGTCGGCCAGCCAAGCTGGTGGAGCTGTTCGCCGGGGCCTTCTCGGCGCAACTGATGGTGGCTCTGGCCCTGGGCACCGCCCTGCATGCCTTTGATCAGCACCTCTCGCTCGCCACCATCTTCATCGTCATCACGCTGGCCTCCATGCTCGGCGGCGTCACACCGGTGCCGGGCGGCATGGGAGTGGTGGAGGCCGGCATGATCCTGGGCCTCACGGCGGCGGGGATCCCCGAGTCCCAAGCGGTGGCCGCCACCTTCGTGCAGCGCATGTTCACCTCCTACCTACCGCCCCTCTGGGGCTGGTTCGTCCTCGCCTGGATGCGCAGACGGGAGTATCTGTAGGGAGCGGCCAGCAGAGTTGACGTGCCCTCCGAGTTGACGTGCCCTCCGATTTCGTCATCTTGTCGTCAGGCTTGCTCGATACCATCGGCGTGTGAGTCATGTGAGCCACCGCAGCTCCGCTGCTCCCCGTGCCCGATCGTCGTGCGTCCATTTCACCTGGCGGACGCCTGAATTGACGAGCCCTTCCTCCCAGGACATGACTGAGTCCAGCGACGGCGTGCCACGGCACAGCCGGCGGCGCCGGAACGGACCCGAGGGTAACGCCCGGCTCACTGGATCGACCGCAGCCGTAATTTTCGTCCTTCTCGCTGCCGAAGGATTTACGATCTTGCGGGTTCATTCACTCCTGACCCCGCACGTGTTCATCGGGATGTTGCTGGTGCCGCCGGTCTTGCTGAAGATGGGAAGCACGTTCTGGAAGTTTGGCCGTTACTACCTCGGCGCCCCCGAATATCGTCGGAAGGGACCACCACCCCTTGGCCTGCGCCTTCTCGGCCCGATCGTGGTCGTCTTGACCGTGTCCGTCTTTGCCACCGGGATCGTGCTCCTTCTTGGGCCAGCGTCGGTACGCAGTCAGATGCAGTTTCTCCACAAGGCGACGTTCATCGTGTGGATCGGAGCCATGGCCCTCCATGTGCTGGGACATCTCCTCGACACGGCAAGGTTGGCGCCCCGGGACTGGCTGCCGCGGACCAGACAGCAGGTAGACGGAGCGAGCCTGCGCCAGTGGTCTGTGGCGGCGAGCGTGGCGCTCGGGTTGGTCTTAGGGGTGATCGTGGTTCCTCGTATCGGCCCATGGCTCGCCGCGGGGGCGGTTCATCGCTGACGGACAGAGAGCAGATCGGCTCACGAATGATGCGTCTAGTCCTCAAGAGCCCGAGTGACGACCGTGACATCCTCGTTGCCCAGGCCCTGGCTCACGACCTCCTCCCACTCGTGAGCCAGTGAAGCGAGGACGGTCAAACGCTCCGGGCCGGCTTCCTCCAGGGCAAGATGGACGTCCTTGAGGGCCAGAGCCAGAGGGAATTCGGGAGAATAGTCGCCGTCTTGGAGCCGCCGGAGCTTTCCGGCCGTCCATTGCGAGACAAGCGGACTACCCGCAAAGGCGTCAACGACGCTGGGAGTGTCGAGGCCCAGCTGGCCTGCCAGGGCGAGGGAGTTGGCCACGCCTTCTGCCGTGAACGCCAGCAGCGTGTTGTTGATGAGCTTCATTCGAGAACCCGCCCCGACATCTCCGAGCCAGATCGTGCGTTGGCCGATCGCCGCGAAGACGCGTTCGGCCGTAGGTCGTGCCTGCTCGGGCCCGGAGGCAAAAATGGTCAGCTTCCCCTGTTCAGCCGGGACCTTGCTACCCGATACGGGAGCATCAAGGAAGAGCACGTCCGGTCGCTGACGCTCGACGATCGTGTTGATAGCCGCCGTCCCCTTGACGCCGATCGTGCTCATCTGTGCCCAGACGGCGCCTTCGGGAAGCGACTCCAGCATGCCGAGATCGACGGCGATCGAGGTCACGGCCTTGGTGTCGGTGACCATGGTGACGACCATGTCGGCTCCCTTGACGGCTCCGGTCACTGACTCGGCAACTTCGGCTCCTTGTTCAGCCCAGCGACGAGCCACGCCAGGATCGCGATTCCATACGACGGTCGGGATACCGTGGCGTAGGGCGGAACCAGCCATCGCCTGGCCCATCGTGCCCAGTCCGAGCACAGCAAGTTTCGGGTTTCCGTCTGCCATGACGACCCTCCTTTGGGCTCTCTCGACCCCGGGCCCACTATCGGAGCCGGCTCGATCAGATTGCAATTGGCCCCAAGGCGGCTGCTCACCACTCTCAACGGCACTTGCTCAACTCGTTCATTTTCGCGCCCACCCGCACGTTCGACAAGGGTGCGAAGCTGCACGTGGGCTGCAGTTGGCCGCAGGGCTCCGGCCCTCTCCGTCCACCAGAGGTTCGGAGAGCAAGGCAACGAATTTCGTTTGTCGGGGCGTCGACCTCGACTCTCGTCTATCCAGCCAAACACTCAACAAGTTGTGCGGCTGTCCATTTCCCGCGGACGCCTGGTTTTCCCCTGAGGTATTCCACGGCATCGTCAGTGCTCAGCCCGTGAGATTCCTGCAGGCCACTGTGAATCATCCGCAGGTACGGAGGGGAAGGGCGATTGAAATCTGTCCGGTTCTCCGACGCGGTGAACGTCAGCATTGGGTAGCCGTCCCGTTCGCCGCAGTAGATCAGCTCGCTGTAGTGGCCCCGGGGGAGGAGACGGGTGTGTCCGTGTTTCCTGGCCTGGGCGACGTCCAGATCAATGCCTCGGACGCTGGCGTGGGCGTTCTCCTGCCGGACAATCTCTTGAAACTGCGTTGGTGCAATCAGGTATGCCCTCGCCAGAGTGGGCGGATTTCGGGCCCCAAGCGTGATGAACCCGGCCGCGGTCCCACCCCAGGCACGACGACTCCAGCCGGCAAAGTACAGCGACTGCGGTAGTTCCAGGGGGATATCGTCACGCGGAGCAGTGGTATCGGTGCATCCTTCGTAGACCACGTCATTCCCGGCGACGGTGCCACCTTCGATGTACGCCATGAATCTCGCTCGATTGAGGTTGGAGCCATAGCTGGCGTACCACACAAGCTCTGGCAGTCCCATGGTGGAAGCCATTGTCTTTCTCACCGATCGAGGCGTGTCAACGTTGAGAGCGCACCGCAAGTATCAGCGCACAGCAAGGCTGGCCGTCGGGCGGGCACCAGCTGTTCGTCAGTTCCAGCTCGGTGATCCTCTTCCTCCGCCTCGGCGAAATCTACGGGGGCCGGACCAAGGCGACCAGTACCAGACAGCAAGCAGTGCGAGGCCCACAACGCCCGCGATGAAGAGAATCAAGGCAAGGGGATAGACGTCGACGCCTGCGATGTGAGTCCCCACGATGCCCGGGGGAAGGCCGGGAGGACTTACGGTCCGCCCCGGGCCCGGTGCGAAGAGCCGGATCGACCCGGGAACCGCGGCGACCCGCTGGGTGGCGAACGCAACGGAGCTACTGCTGCGACCGACGGCAAGCGCCAAGCCGGCACCGAGGGTGAGCACGCCGACGACGACTGACAGGGCAATCGCAATGGGAGTCCGCCAGGGAGGCGGACGGTACGAGGTAGGAGCGCTCGTCACACCTCGGGCGGCCGCCCACGCTGCCGCGAAGCGCCGAGGGTCGAATGCACTGTTCCCAAGCACGTCTTCGGGTGAACCCCCTTCGGCTTCGGCCTCCTCGAGATCGACCGTGAGGTCGGCCGCCATCTCGTTGGCCACAGGATCTGGGACTCCGAGCCGGCGCCACTCTCGGCGACACTCCTCGACGAAATCACTCACGGCAACACCTCCGCTTTGACGAGACCCAATGCACCATCGACGGCGTCACGCGCCGCCTTCCATTCGCCGATACCAGTCTCCAGCACCCGCTCTCCCTCGAGCGAGAGGCTGTAGTACTTGCGGGGCGGGCCTCCGTTGCTGGCAGCCCGATGGGTTTCGACCAGACCATCGCGCTCCAGCCTGCCCAGAAGGGGATAGATCGACCCTTCCCCAACGATCGAGAGGCCACGCGCCCGGAGCCGCTTGGTCATCTCGTAACCGTACGCCGACCCATCTCCCATCACCGCCAGAAGGCAGAGGTCGAGAACGCCTCGAAGTAACTGGCTCCGCCGCCCCTCCGCATTTCCCATGCACCACAAGCTACCGTGCGCTATCGTGCTTCGCAAGGCACCCCAGGGACCGAGTTGTGCAGACAATGGAGTGACCCCCGAGGCGGCCCCATGAAGGGGCCAACGAAGGGGCAGACGAAGGACGACTCGAATCCCACGTGCGTGGGCACCCAGGACTGTCGTCCCAGGAGGAAGATCAGCGGATGACCACCACCACCGTGCCCGCCAGCTCCCGCCGGCAGGCGTCCGAGAGCCCTTGGGCCGTCGAGACCCACGGACTGACCAAGCGGTTCGGGGACAACGTCGCCGTGAACGACGTGGAGCTCCTCATCCCGCGGGGTTGCGCCTTCGGTTACCTGGGTCCCAACGGCGCCGGGAAGACCACACTGATCCGAGTGTTGCTGGGATTGACGCACGCCGATGCGGGGTCGATGTCACTGCTCGGGTACCCCGTCCCCAAACATCGCGATGCGGCGCTGGCTCGAGTGGGAGCCATCGTCGACGAGCCCCGGTTTCACGGCCATCTGACCGGGAGAGAGAACCTCCGGATTCTGGCGGCCGCCCGCGAACCGGCGGCGCGGGAACGAATCGGGCCATCGCTCGAACGGGTCGGCATCCTCCACCGAGCCGATGACCGGGTGTCGAAGTACTCGATGGGCATGCGCCAACGCCTCGGCGTGGCCGCGTGCCTCATCGGGGATCCAGAGTTGCTGATCCTGGACGAGCCGATGAACGGACTCGACCCGGCCGGCATGCAGGACATGCGCGACATGATCCTCTCGCTGGTGGCCGAGGGTCGCACGGTCGTGTTGTCCTCCCATCTCCTCGACGAAGTTGAGCGGACGTGCGATGCCGTCGCCATCGTGGACCGGGGCAACGTGATCCGTCAGGGGTCGATCTCCGACCTCTTGGCGGGTTCATCCCTCGTTGTGCAAGTCGATTGCTCGGAGCCCGAGCGGGCGAGCGCCCTCATCAACGCCTCTTCGGTCAAGGCCAACATCGGGGCTCAGATTGAGGTCGGAGCGATGGGACTGGGGATCACCCTGCCAGCCGGAACCGGGCGCGACGTCAACGCCGAGATCAACCGCGTGCTGGTCGAAGGTGGGATCGCCGTGTACCGATTACAAGAGGTCCAAGCGTCGCTCGAATCGTGGTTCCTGCAGGTCACGAGTCGTCTCGGGGCCCCGGAATGACGACCATGTCCGACGTCGACGAAACTGGCTCTACCCCGGGCCCGGCAGAGCGGGGTGGCGTGTCACGAGACCGGCGGGGATCCTGGATCCCCACCGGGGGCATGATCGCCACCCGGTTCATGGAGCTGCGGAAACGTCGCGGCCTCCTCGTTGCCCTGGTCCTGGTGACCGTCGGGATTCCAACAATCTTCCTCGTCATCCGGCTGCTGCTCCACGCGTTCGCGCCGCATTCCTACGGGCCGGCTGGCGGCTACGACATCTTCACGGGCCTGGTGGCCGGGGTGCTGTATATCTTCGGGTTCATCGTCGCCGCCACCCTGGGCGCCACCGCGGGATCCGCCGACCTGGGCGAGGGGATGTTCCGGCATCTGGTCGTGACCGGCCGCTCGCGTCTCGCGCTGTACCTGGCTCGGATCCCCGCGGGACTCGCCATCATCGTGCCCCTGGTGGCGGTGGGCTTCACCATCGTCTGCGCCGTATGCGTGTTCGCTGCACCGACCCGGCTCGAGTTCAACGGTGTGAACGTGCCCGTCAATCTGTCGCAGGCCGGCCTTGAGAGCTGGGCCGCTGACCACCCAGACGAGGTCATCTGCAATTTCGGCTTCAGGCTCGGACCGTCCTCCCCCAACAATTCGTCGATCGCCGCTGTGGTCAACAGCGTCCCATGCGGCAACGGCCCCGGCGGCGGCCCGGCGATCGTCAAGCAGCCTCCAGGATCCCAAGGCCAACCGCAACCCTCCCAGGCCCAGATCAGGGAAGCGGCCAGCGTGATCGCCCGCATGAACTATTCCGACTACACCAGACAGTTCCTCTACCCGTCGAACGCGCTGATGATTAAGAGCGGGTTGTGGCTCGAACTCGAAGCGGTCATCGGATTCGTCGTCGGTCTGGGGCTCGGATCGCTGATCGGGCAGCGGACGGTGGCGGTCGTCTTGATGATCGTGCTCGAGGTCGTCCTTACCCCGATTCTGTCGAGAGCACGGATCGCCCACCTGTCGAACCTGCAGCGTGCTGTGGTCGGCTTGGCCACGGCCCACCTGACACCGGGTGGGCTCCCCGTGCTCGGGGGCGGGGGCGGGGGGCCCGGGGGCAGCGGGGGGAATCCCGGACTGCTCCCGGAGTCGACGACCGTGGCCGTCTGCGTCATCGTCGCGTGGCTGGTGGGCTGGTCAGTCCTGGGCGCCTGGCGAATGATGACCCGAGACGCTTGAGAAGGCTCATCAGCCGACCCCCGTCGCGCCAGGAGAAATCCCGAAAGGCGTCAACCCATTGAGGTTTGAGTGAACCGGGACAGCCATAGGGAGCGGTTCTCGCTGGATTCAGGCTCATCACGTCCTCACCCGTGCGAGTACAGATCAGCCCTTACCTCACTGGCGTGACATCGCCACCCGAATCAATTCCTCGGGGTCAACCAGATGGTCATGACTGTCATCACCGATGTCGATCTGGACCAGGTCGATCTTCCCGTTGAACTTGCTGGTGTCACCCACGTAATCGGGAGCCACTGGCATCCCGAAGTCATCGCCGATGTCGGTCGTCTCGTCAGCCGAGAAGACCATCGGTTGCGTTCCCTCAACTCTTCCCTCTCCGACAGCCTGGCCGTCGTAGAACAGGGTGACGTTGCCGCCCTTGCCCAAACCACCTCCGTCGTAATCGAACTCCATTCGCACCTGATGCCCGCCAGCTGGAATCGGTTGGCTCGCCTCAGTTGCGAACGACTGGATGCCCAAGACGTTGTAGACGAATTTTGCCCTGCCGCCCATGGCGTACAGTACCCAACCCCCGAACGCACCGCCTTGGGCGATCAGCACGCCTTGAGCCGGAGCGTCACCAACTCGGAGTTGCACCGTGACCGAGAACGACTTGTTTTTGATGTTGATGACACTGTTCTCAGATAGTCGCTTCATACCTGGGAAGAGAAGCTGTGAGGTTCCGGTGATGAGTTGGGGTCGTCCGGCCAAACCTGGGTCAAAACGCTCTCCGGTACGGTCGTCAATCGGCAGCACGTTGTACTTGACCGCTTCGATCAACCACAGGCGCTGCAAGTCGCGTAGCTTCTCCGGCAGTTCGGCCGACAGATCATCGGCTTGGCTCCAGTCCTTGTTCCCGTCGTAGAGTTCCCACACGTCGTCGTCAAACGCAGCCAATTTGACCGCCCCCATTTCCCACGGTGTTCGGTGCTTGGTGACTGCACTCCAGCCCTTGTGGTAGATGCCGCGGTTGCCGAACATTTCGAAGTACTGCAGATCGTGTCGCTCGACAGCCTCGGGGTCGTTCAGGCTGTAGAGCATGCTGGTCCCCTCCATCGGGGACTGCTGCACGCCGTTGACCGAGAGCGGTTCCGGGATGTCAGCCGCTTCGAGAATGGTCGGTGCAACGTCGATGACGTGACAGAACTGCGAGCGGGTGCCGCCACTATCGGCGATGCCGCGGGGCCAATGGACGATTGTGCCGTTGCGAGTGCCTCCCCAGTGCGAAGCAACTTGCTTGGTCCACTGATAGGGGGTGTCCATGGCCCAGGCCCATCCGACGGCGTAGTGGTTGTACGAGGTCGGCGTACCGAGCTCGTACAACTTGGAGAGCAGGAACTCTGGTGTCTCCAGTGCCGCCATGCCGTTGAAGTTGGCCATCTCGTTGAAGGCACCCTGGATGGTCCCCTCAGCCGAAGCCCCGTTGTCGCCGATGATGTAGTAGATCAAGGTGTCGTCGAGGATGTCGAGCTGTTTGATGGCGTCGATGACCCGGCCCACGTGGTAGTCGGTGTGCTCCAAGAACCCGGCGTAGACCTCCATTTCCCGTTCGAGGATCGGTCGTAGTTCTTCAGGCATCTCGTCCCAAGAGGGAATCTCGGCATGTCGCGCGGTCAACTTTGCGTCGGCACCTATGACGCCCAGCTCCTTTTGGCGTGCGAAGGTGATCTCCCTCTGGCGGTCCCATCCATGGGCGAACCTGCCCTTGTACTTGTCGGCCCACTCTTGGGGAACGTGGTGGGGTGCGTGTGTCGCTCCGGGGGCGAAGTACATGAAGAATGGCTTGTCCGGCATCAGAGCCTTTTGCGCTCGCACCCAATCGATGGCGTGATCGGCCAGGTCCTCAGTGAGGTGGTATCCCTCCTCCGGTGTTTTCTCCGGCTCGACCGGCGACAGACCCTCGTACAGCGCTGGGTACCACTGATTGTTCTCGCCCCCGATGAAGCCATAGAAGTGCTCGAACCCGCCGCCGCCGGAGGGCCACATATCGAAAGGACCCATGGGCGAAGTCTGCCAAACGGGAACCTCGTGACACTTTCCGAACTGGGCAGTCGAGTATCCGTTGAGCTTCAGAGTCATGGCCAACGGGGCTTTGGTGTTCGGTCGGAGCGAACTTTGTCCCGGTGCGGCTGTTGCGCTTTCGGTGATGCTTCCCATGGCCACCGAATGATGGTTCCGTCCGGTGAGGAGCGCCTGTCGAGTTGGCGCGCACAACGCTGTCGTGTGAAACCGCGTGTACTTCAGACCACTATCGGCCAGGCGTTCCGCGGTTGGAGTGCTGCACGGTCCACCAAAAGCACTGGCTGCTCCGAATCCGATGTCATCCAAAAGGATGACCAGAACGTTAGGAGCGCCGGACGGGGGCAGTAGCGGTTCGATCGGCGGGAAGTGGGTGTCAGGGTCTCGGGCGTCGTACGTGGTAAGGCCAAAGTCGGGCCGGTCAGGGATCGGCAACACCGCACGAGCCACGTCCGACACCGAGCAACCTCCTGATCGGATCAACCCGTCACAGCGACAGGATGATTCACCTACCATGACGATAGGGCCGGACCATGGAGGCGTGCCACATTGGCGGAGTGACTCGACTTCTCGGACTCAGCTTGCGTCCAGTTTCAGTTGATCGGGTCATCTACGCCACCATTACCTTGATGAGCGTCCTCATCATCTATGACGGGTGGCAGCACCTGAAAATGATTGACGTGGATGGCGTGATCGTCGGGCCGGTGGTTGCGATGTTTCTGGCCCACGTATGTTCCGCGGCGGTCGCGCAGCAGGTCGAACCACAAAGACCGATCAGTGGCGGGTACTGGATCAAGGTGGTGCGTGCTGTATCCCGTTTAGGCATCACCTCTTCAGGAGGCCCAGGGCCAAGCCCGTTCGTGATGCCCCGCCGCCGCGCCTCGGAGGAGATTCTCGGCACCCAGACAGTCAAAAGCGCCTCGGCTACGGTGGCGCCAAATGCCGTGTCACGTCAGTGGTGAATGTCGATTCGATTCGATCCGCACCGAGCGCCGGCCGCGCCCAGCACCGTGCCGGTGAGGTCGTTCCGAAGGTCGGCGATAGGCCGACTGGTGGCACTCACCTTGCCCATCTCGGCCCTCATTGCGTGCGGGTCGGTAAGTACGACGGCGGCGTCCCCAGCAGCCAGCCCAAAGGTAACGTCACCGCCCTCCCCCCAGGCGCTGGCCTCGGTCGTCCAGGCCACCGCCCGGACGCTGATGCTGACCAGCCAGTTCGAGATGACATTCCGGCAATCGTCGGGCAGCCTTTCTGCGACACCAGTCGGTGCACACGGCGCCGTCGATTTTCGGGGCCCCTCGGCAACGATTCACATCCAATTCGCACGAGGCTCAGGGTCCGAGAGCATGGTGTTCCGCCCCGGAACCGTCTTTTTCAAGCCTCCGCCGTCCACCCCTCCACTCCAGACCGGAAGGCCATGGGTCTTCGCCAACTTCGCTGACATCGCCAAATACAAAGTGAACTTTCCCCCCTACATCGTGCAGACGGAGAGTATCAACCCAGCCTTGACGATCTACGAATTGGCCTGGGGGGCGACATCGGCTTCCTCGGAAAGACACGTCTCATTTATGGGGCGCCGGGCCAGTACCTACGTCGTGAGGGTCGGCCTACAGAAAGCGCTCGCCAGCGCCAGCGGTGCCGATGGTGACGTGTTCAGTCGCACCCTTTCATCGGAGATTTCCGCATCCGGCGAGGCTTCCCCTACCGTGACGATCGAGGCGTGGGTCGACTCGGAGGATCGGTTGATCGGTGCTCGGGTCACCCCGGTCGGTGCGGGCATCGGAACCCTCACGATTGCTCTGGACCGATTCGGAGCATCAGTTCACGCGGACCCGCCACCGAGGGCCAGCGTCGTGGATCTGGCGGCCATGATCCCGGGCGGCGAACAGGAGGCCCTCAATGGTGGGGACACCGATGGTGCGTGAGCTTTCGGATCCGTTGAACGCAGCGAATCCTCCTTTGGCCATTCGAATCGAGCAACTCACCAAGCGGCTTCGCAATGGCATCCTTGCAGTCGATGGCCTCGACCTCGACGTGGGCCAAGGCCAGGTCGTTGGACTTGTCGGACCGAACGGGTCGGGCAAGACCATCACGCTACGGATACTCCTCGGATTGATCCGGCCCACGTCCGGACGTGCGCTCCTCTTCGGGCATGAGGTCCGACCCGGGGCCGAAGTGCTCGGTCGGGTGGGTGCGCTGGTGGACGGCCCGGGCTTTGTGCCCCATCTCTCCGGCCGCCGAAACCTCGACCTGAGCGTCCGGCAGATGCGTCGGTCCGGCGGATCTGCCGATCTCGACGAAGCCGTCGGAATGGCCGGGCTGGGCCAGGCCATCGACCGGGCCTACTCGGGGTATTCGCACGGCATGCGCTACCGACTGGCCATGGCCCAGGCCCTTTTGGGGTCCCCCGACCTGCTGCTGCTCGATGAGCCGACCACGGGGATGGATCCTTCGCAGGCCTTCGACGTGCATGACGCCATCGCGGCATGCGCTGCCGCCGGGACCACGGTCGTCCTGTCGAGCCACCTGATGTCCGAGGTCCAGCGGATCTGCACCCACGCCGCGATCCTCCGCTCGGGTCGGCTTGTGGCCGCCGGTTCGGTCACCGAATTGGTCGGCACGACACCGAGGTTGATCATGGAGGTCGACAACCGGGATCGGGCGACCGCCGTCCTCCGCGGGTTGCCCGGCGTTTCTCGAGTCACCGCCACCGGTCTCGTATCGGTCGCCGTCGAGGGCGGCGCGCTCGGACCCGTCCAACTGCTTGAGGCACTGGCCGGGCACGGTGTGCGCGTCTCCGGATTCCGAATGGGCAACTTCGAAGACTCCTATCTCGATCTGTTCGCCGCGGCGCCCGTGTCGGGATCTCCCGAGCGTTGATCACCATCGAGTGGTACAAGCAGTTCCGGCGGCCACTGACCTACGCCACCCTCAGCATCGTGGCCGCCTTCTCGGTCCTCATTACGGTGGCCCTGGTCGCAACGGGTTCAGGCCAGACCGAGTTCGTCGGTGACCTCCCGCTCTTGATGGTTCCGCGCACCTCGGGGTTCAGCGTCCCGATCATCGCATTGTCGAGCACGATGAAATTCTTCCTCCCGCTCGCGGTGTCCCTCTTCGCCGGCCAGTCCGTCGCCGGGGATGCGAGCTGGGGGAGTCTCCGATACGCCATGGCCCGTCCGATGGCGCGGACACGCATTCTCTGGTCGAAGGCCACGGTGGCGGCCGTGCTCTCCGCTCTCGCCGTGGCGACATTGATGCTGGCGGCGCTAGCGATCGGCGGCCTGACCTTCGGATGGCATCCACTCAGCGTGATCGACGGGAGCGCGTCGACTCCGGGTCACCCGCAGGTGGACGTTGTGCACGTTGGTGCCATGCTCGGCCACCTGGGCGTCGCCGCACTCTACGTGGGCGCCGGTATGGCCAGTATCTTCGCGGTGGCCTTCTTTCTTTCCACCACCACGCGGCGTCCCCTCGTCGCCGTGGCCGGCGGCGTGGCCGTGACCATCGTCTCGCGCATCTTCAATGCCGACTACCTCCCGGGCATTCAGGTGGTGAACCGCTTTATGCCGAACAATGACATCGATCTCTGGCAACATCTCCTGACCCGGTCAGCCAGTCTCTCGGGGATTCCGCATTTCCTCGTACTTCAAGCTGTCTACGTCGTCGTCTTCATGGGCCTGGCGCAGTTGTGGTTTACGAGAAAGGACGTCCTCGATTGATCGCCATCGAGCTGGTCAAAGAGCTTCGACGGAACGGTTACTGGGCGGTCCTCGGGATTCTCGCGGCAATCGCCGTTGTCGTCACCGTCATCATCGCCACAACCAGCGCAGCGACTCCGGAGCGACTGGGCAACTATGGCTCGGTGATTCCCAACTCGTCGGGTTTCACCATGGCCGCCATCGCTTTGAATGCGTTGCTGCTGTTTCTGATCCCACTGGCCGTGGCCATCTTCGCCGGAGAGTCGGTCGCCGGCGAAGCGTCGTGGGGCAGTCTCAGATACCTGTTGGCGCGACCGACATCGAGGAACCGCGTCCTCGCATCCAAGGTGGTCGTAGCGGGGATCCTGTCACTCGCTGCAGTGCTCATTGTCTCCGTTGCCGGCCTCCTGTCCGGAGTTGCCGCTTTCGGGTGGCACCCCCTTTCGGTGATCGACCTGCAACATGCCTCACCCTTTTCCTCGGGTGTGACGACGCTCTCTCCATTCGCTGCGCTGGGTCGGGTCGCCTTGGCCACGGTCATCGTGGCGGGCGTCATGTTCTCGACCTTCAGTTTCGCCATTCTGTGCTCGGTGCTCACCGATCGGCCATTCGCCGCGGTCGCCGGTGGGGTGCTCCTGACCTTTGTCTCAAGGGCCCTCGACGATGTCCCGGGACTGCATGCTCTTGGGCCGTGGTTGCCGATCACCGACAAGGGCACGGGCCTGTGGACCGAGGTCCTCTTCGAGCCCACGAATCTCGGTGGGCTCCCTCATCTCGCTCTCGTCCAGGTGGTCTATGCAATCGCTTTCCTCGGGGCAGCGGGCTTGTATTTCAACCGTAAGGACATTCTGAGCTGATCGCTTGCGGTGACCTCGTGCCGTCGCGTCCGACAACCCGAAAGGACGGCACTGGTGCGCCTCTTCTGCCGGCGCCGAACGAGCCACTCCATTCGGCCCTGGGAGCCGAAGTGCCAGGCCTCAGTTTCGCTCGGATCCCGAGCCTCCCCTGACCAATTGAGCGAGCAACGCTCAGTTGGACTCGACCCCGTTCGTTTCTCGCCGCCTGAATATCGCGAGGGGCACCGGAGGGGGATATTCCCGGTCACCATCGGGGTGTAGGTGATCCCATGGGTGGATCAGCGGCCACAAGTTAAACTTGGTCCGCAGCCTGAGCCCAAGGAAAGGGGAAGCGTGCACTCGAGGATCTTGGATCTTGACCGCGCTTGTTTTCTGACCATGGGGCCGCTGATGTACGTCGAGCGCGCCTCGCGTACCTACCCTGTCCCGACAGGCCAAGACCGGTGAACTCGGTGGAGGTGCGTCAGGTGGCTGGTGCGCTCGGCGCGACCGTCAGCGGTATTGACCTGCGCAAGGTGACCAGCGGCGAACAATTGGACGACGTCCGCCAGGCACTCACCGAACACCTGGTGGTGTTCTTGCCCGGGCAGGACATCGACCTCGACGATCTCGAACGGATCACCGAGCTGCTTGGCGGCAGGGACACCACCCCGTACGTGACTCCGCTCAAGGACCGTCCCTTTGTCATCCGGGTCATCAAGGAGCCAGGGGATCAGCTCAACTTTGCCAACGCCTGGCACAGTGACCTGAGTTACCTGCCCGCACCGCCGTCGTACACGCTGCTCCACGCTTGGGATGTCCCAGCCTTCGGGGGAGACACAGTGTGGTCCAACCAGTACCTGGCCTACGAGACCCTGTCGCGGGGCCTCCGGGAGACACTGGCCGGACTCCGTGCCGTGCACTCAGCTGGGATGGCGTACGGGACCGGAGGGCTCCTCGACCAGGTGAAAGACCTCACGTCGATGGCCATCGCCCCTTCACCCGATGCATCGAAGGAGCAAGTTCATCCCGCTGTCATCACGCATCCAGTGACCAACCGCAAGGCGCTCTACGTCAACCCCGTCTATACGACCAGGTTCGAAGGCTGGAACCAGGCCGAGTCGGGGGCCCTCTTGAGCCATATCTACCGTCACAGCATCAACGAAAATCTCACCTGCAGACTTCGCTGGGCGCGTCATACCCTGACCATCTGGGACAATCGCTGCACCATGCACAACGCACTGAACGACTATTCGGGCGTACGCCGGGAAATGTTCCGCACGAGCGTCGGAGGCTCCGCCCCCCGGGCGTGACTCCCGGGTTGCGATCGCCGTGAGGAGACCCGATCTGGCAGGGAGATTTCTGCCTCGCGTCACTTTATGATCTGCCCCGTGAGTCCTCCCCACACGCTTCAAGGGACGTCTTGGTGAGAGGCATCGGCATCTTCTTGGCGTGCCTAGCGGCACTCGCCTTGGCAGGCTTTGTCGGATCGGTGGTTGGTCCCCACTTCAAGGGCGCAACGACCAGCACGACGACCACTTCGACGCGTCCGCTTTCGACCACCACGTCGACCATTGCTCACTCCAGCGTGAAGGTTCTGGTCGCAAACGGCACGTCAGAGGCCAACGCCGCAGGCCATTTCGCTCAGAAGCTCCAGCAGCAAGGGTGGAATGTCGGCACTCCGCAGAACGCGACGTCGGCGGCGTCAACGACAACGATCTACTACGCCCCGTCCCAGCAGCAAGCGGCGGCACTGGTGGCTTCCGAACTCGGAGTGCCAACGACGGCGCTCCAACCGCTGAGCCCGGCCGTACCGGTTGCGAACTCCACAGGACTTGGCGTCGTCGTGGTCATCGGGTCTGACCTTGCCGGTACCGGTTTTCCGGCCACCACAGTTCCGGCCACCTGAGCGCCTCCTTCGGTTCACGCTACGCCCATTTCACTTGTGGACGAGGATCGTCCGGAAAGTTGGGGGTAGCGCTCGACGACCGGCCGGTGGAAGATGGATCGGGAACAAGGAGGTGCACATGCAGGCGAGTGTGGGTGACCAGATCAAGGTCCATGGACATCGGACTGGACAGCCGGACCGCGGCGGCGAGGTGAGGGAAGTGCGGGGATCAGCTGGAGGGCCGCCTTATCTGGTCCGGTGGTCGGACAACGACCACGAAACGTTATTCTTCCCTGGACCCGACGCCACGGTGCAGCATCCCCGAGACCTTTCGACGTAGGCGGCAACGCGGACGAGCGTGACGCTCTCGAAGGAGGTTTCGGCATAGTGTTCCGCGACCGTTTCGACGCCGGCTGGCGCCTCGGCCGGCGGCTGTCGTCCCTTCAGTCCTCGGAGGTGGTGGTCCTTGGTCTCCCACGGGGAGGGGTGCCGGTGGCCTTCGAGGTCGCCGCGGTGCTCGGTGCGCCGCTCGATGTGGTCGTAGTACGCAAACTGGGAGTGTCGTTCCAACCCGAGCTGGCCATGGGGGCCATCGGCGAAGACGGTGCCCAGGTCCTCAACCTCGAGGTGCTAGCGCTGATCGGGATCGACCAGTCCCAGTTCGCGGCTATCGCGCGGCGGGAGCGAGCGGAGCTTGAGCGGCGGGAGAGTCGTTACCGGAACGGTCGCCCGCGCGTCCCACTGGACGGGCGGACGGCGGTCGTCGTTGACGACGGCATCGCCACCGGCTCGACCGCCCGAGTGGCGTGCCAGGTGGCCCGGGCGCGCGGCGCGGCTCTGGTGGTGCTGGCCGTGCCGGTGGCTTCCCCGTCGACGGTTGTCGAGCTGACGCGGGACGTCGACGAGTTGGTCTGCCTCAAGACCCCCGATCGATTTTTCGCCGTCGGGGAGTGGTACTGGGACTTCTCACCGACGACCGACAAGGAGGTCATCGCGCTGCTAGGGAAGGCGGCCGACGGGATTACGCAGACGTCAGCCAACGGGCGACCGAGCTCCTCGGCCATCTTTCGGAGATTGCCGTAGGCTCACATCGGTTCGCGTTTCACCGGGGGGTGGAGAGTGGCGATGCTGTGATGCCAACAATCCTGCGACGAGTACCAGCGTTTCGTGGGTTTCTATTTCTGACGGTCGTCTTCACCGGAGTCGTCGTCTACTCGCCAGTTGTTCCGGCGTCCGCGGGTTCCCGGCAGCAGTCACAGTTACATGTGACGCCACGGATCGTCATCGATACTGACTTGTCGTTGTGGTGGGATGATGCAACCGCGATTGGCATGGCCAATGTACTGGAGCAGCAAGGGGTGCTTCAGATCCTGGGGATTCTCTCGGACATTCGCAATCCGGAGGCTGTTCCGGCCATCGACGCGATCGATACAGCCTACGGGCACCCCACCATTCCCTTGGGTGCTGTTGCGCACACCAATGCCAACACGGCACCCCATGGCTACTCGGACGAGCTCGTAAAGGAACTCCCACATTCGATCCACTCGAGTGACAAGATTCCAGGGGGCGTCCCCCTTCTGCGGACGCTGTTGGCACATCAACCGGATCACAGCGTCACCATCGTTGCCATCGGCGCCTACACCAACTTGGCTGGGATCTTGCGGTCGAAGCCCGGACAGGACAGCTCACTCGAGGGCCGTGCTCTGGTAGCCAAGAAGGTCAAGCGTCTGGTTATCGAAGATGGCCTCTTCCCCGAAGGTGCTCCTCCTCTGACAAACCAGAAGCTGGATACCTCCTCGGCGCAAGAGGTGGTGAGCGGCACAAACTGGCCCACGCCGATCGCCTGGGTCGATGGCTCTACCGGAATTCAGACGAAGGTCGGAGGCGGACTATGCACGAGCGTGCCTGCTACAAATCCCATGAGGATTGTGTACGAGTCGAGATTTGGATGTGGGCCCCCCGGAGACGGCGACTGGGACGGGCCGACCCTCCTCTACGCAGTCGGAGGTACGCAGAACCTGTTCTCTGAGCTGGGACAAGGCGGCGCGGCCTCCCTTAACCCCCAAGGGGGACTGACATGGAGCAGCGATCCGGCCCGTCCTCACGACGTCTATGTTCACGTGGCTGACCAGCAGGCCCTCAATCAGCGAATCGACACGCTGATCGCTGATCGATGAATGCCCTCGTTGCGATGAGGATCCGCCGTCAATGATGGAACCGCCATTGGCTCCGGGTACAAGGCAACGCCGACAGCTTCTTCGATGGCGGTCCACGGCAGGTTCGATGGTCGCCGTGTTGACGGCGACCTCACTCTTGGTCGGCTGCACCTCTGCCTCGGGATCGAACCCGTCGCGTCCTCAGGGCGTTGCCGTCGTCCCAGATTCCGCAACGGCACACGGCCCCACTTCCTTCTACGAACCACCTGACCCTCTGCTCCCTGCTCCTCCGGGGACGATTATTCGGGACCAGATCGTAACGGGCGTACCCGGCATTCCGACCGAAGACACGCTGTGGCGAATCCTCTATCACTCGCAGACAATCGCGGGTGGCGATATCGCCGTCTCGGGTTACGTCGTCGTGCCGTCGTCGCCGGCACCACGCGACGGCTATCCCGTCTTGTCGTGGGCCCACGGGACCACCGGTGCCGCCACCAAGTGTGCGCCCTCGCTGTTCAACGCGCTGGAGGGTGAAGGTCCGTATCTAGTGCCCGACATAACCAAGTATCTGAAGGCTGGTTGGCTGATCGCCGCCACGGACTACCAAGGCCTTGGCGTCGCGGACGGGGTACATCCCTACCTGGTGGGGGAGAGCGAAGGGAAGGGAGTACTCGACGCCGCCAAGGCCGCACGCCAACTTCCCCACCTTCGTGTCAGTAGAACAACGCTTCTGTACGGCCATTCGCAGGGTGGGCAGGCCGCGCTCTTTGCGGGGGAGCTCGCTCAGAGCTATGCACCGTCATTGCACGTGATTGGCGTGGTGGCTGCAGCTCCGGCAACGGGTCTCTCCACCATCGTTTCTGTCATCGGACTGATCAATGCGCCGGATGACTTGGCGTACTTCACGCTCATCGGGTGGACGTGGTCGCAGACCTATCCCGGTCTCCGTGCCACGGACATCTTCACGGCCTCCGGCGCCATCTTCGCCCGGCAGATCGTGACGGAACACTGTGACAATGGGCTGGTGATTGCGCTTGCCGCGAGACCTTCACGCACAGAATTCCTCGCGGACGCATCTACCAACCCCGAACTCGTCGCCCTGGCCCGCCTCAACAACCCCGGCCAGGCGCGTACCGAGGCTCCGATGCTCATCGTCCAGGGCACGGGCGACAATCAGGTACCCGCTGCACTGACGGACCAGTTTGTGTCTCGGATGGCATGCCCAGTCGGAGACCACGTTGACTACGTGCACTACACCGGGGTCACACATGACCAAATCCCATTTCGGTCAGCTCCTCTGATCCTGGCCTGGGCCATGAGTCGGCTGAATCGGTTGGCGGCTCCTGACACCTGCGGCGGCCAGCGTGATTTCGCGATCAAACCTGCGACCTGACGAGGAGATCTCGGCGGGTAGCAAATCGCTTTCCCCCGGGGCGCCCACTGTCAGCCATTCTCAGCGTTGGTCGACACCGAGGTCACTGCTCTAGCCGAACTGGCTGATGGACCCCAGAAGTGGTGGCGTGACGAAGGACTGCCCGGCCAGCTGGGAGAGAGTGGCGAGATCGTTGAGCCATACTCCGAGATATGTTGCCGTAACGCTGGGGACGGTCGAGGTGCCGCTTCGCATCGTCGCGTGGGGCTGGGCCGCATCGCGGATGCTCGGCGGCGGAACCCGGACCGAGACATTGTCGATTGGTCCCGGGTCCCGGATCGCCTGGGCCTGCGAGGCGACCCGCGCCATGTTCACCGGCGTGCCCTCCAGTCCGGGGACGGGGATCTGCCTAGGAACCTGCCGCTCCTCGTTGCTGATTCCTTCGAAGTGCCCGATCCACGTCGGCAGGCCGACGTCGTTCGATCCTCTCGTTTCGACCCCGATAATGATCTTCGAGTAGTCATCGTTCCAGTAGAACTCCGGGACCACCCCATCGGGGAAGTGCGTGAGCTGCCTGATTGCTCTCGTCCTCACGTCGACGGCGTAGAGATCCGAGTTGAAGTCGGGGCCCACGAAATCCGACAGGAACTGGAGCGTCTGCGTCGGGCCCGTATTCGGGGCGTCGAAGCCCGTTCGCATTGCCGCCGAAACGACCAGGTCGTACCAGGAGTATTGGGGCTTCCCGCGGTTGGACATCATGATCACCGTCTTCATGTCCGGCGTGAAGATTGCCTGTTCGTTGTAGGCGGGCGTGTCGTCGCTGATTTGTGTCACCCGCGGCTGCGAAGGCGAAGCGCCTCGCCCATAGAGTCGCATGAAGTAGAGCTGCATATGTCCCCAACCCGGAGCGGTTGACTGATACGGCGATTTCAGCCCGCCGGCAGCCGAAAACAAAAAGCCGCTGCCGTCGGGAGCCCAGGGTTGGGTCTCATAGACGCCGTAGGGCTTGCCGACCACGCGAACGTTCTGTAGTGAGGGCACCCCGTTGTGGACCATGAAGTCGCCGATCAGCATTTCCCAGGTCTGGCCGCCTTCGGGGAGCGGGTTGGCCTCGGTGTGCGTCCAGACGATCTGCTTTCCGTTGGGGGACCAATAGGCGTGGAAGTTGTCATAGGGGACCCCGCTCGCCGACGTGTATGCCGCGCCGTCGTTGGGGTCGGAGTTCGTTGTCAGGCGGTACGGATGTGATCCGTCCTCGTGCATGACGTAAAGATCGCCGCCGTAGCCGCCGAAGCCGGGGGCGCCGGTATGAACAGGTTGCTGGCCGTAAGACTCGAACATGATCCAGTCGGCCTGGGGCCGCTCCTGCGGAAAGGCGCTCGGACCTTGGACCATGTTGCAGGTCAAGCACAGCTGATCACTGCCGTTGACGTTGGCGCGGTATATCTGGCTCACCCCGGCACTGTCGAGCTGTCCCGAGAGGACCTTGTCGTCGCGTGTCCACGACGCCGCCTGGCCAAATGCGTAGCTGTTCCTCTTCACTGTGAAAGGCGCGCCGAAGTAGGGGCTAATCAGAGACTTGTCCGCCGACGCGGCCTGCCCGCCGGCAAGGACCAATGAGACGCAGAGGGCCAGAGCCAGAATCGCCCCGTGCTTGGATTTGAGGGTCGGCGTGCTGAAGCGACATCTCATGACTAGCCCCCCTCGCTCGGGATCCTGTCGCATATCTCGACGGCGATCGAGAGTACTTGTCGGTGCCGGAAATTGTCATCCGAGTGCCTCAGAGCACCATCCGGCCGGAAGTTGCGAGCACCCCGATCGCAACCCGTTGACACCAAATCTGCGACAGCGAAGGTTCATCGTGGAGGAATGGCCAGCGATCGGTCAAACAAGGGAGCGGCAGGAGATTCGGGGCCTGTCGAGCCGATCCCAGAGTTCAAGCCCTGGCGTCAATTGGGTTGGATCTTCAAGGACGGCGATGCCGTGGTCATCGATCGACAAGCCAGCGATGTCCGACCCAGAAAGGTGGCGATCGAGTGGTAAAAGTCATGCACGTCGACGACAACTGTGCCGAGTCGGCGACCATTGAACTTGACGATTTGACTGTCAGGATCCTCAACTCGGGTCCGGCCGAGAAGCTTGAGGAAGCGTCATCCGAGGTGCGCCCCTCTCACCAATTTCGAACTCTCTAGACAAGAACTCGCCAGGGACTATCGACGACTCACGATCCACTGAAAGCGGTCGCTTTTCAATGAATGTGGGTTCTTGCTACGGGGAAATGCGCCAGCCTAGGAGCTGACCAGACTCGTCGCGTCGGAGTTTGAGGAGATCGAATAGTCTGCCTACTCGGGCGAGAGCGGGGAACGGCGATGACCTTTCGCGTGGTGCAGTGGTCTGTGGGGAGCGTTGGCCAACAAGCGCTTCGCGCGCTCGTCAGCAGCAGCGACTTCGACCTCATTGGCGTGTATACCCATGGAGAAGCTCGCGTCGGGCGGGACGCCGGGGAACTCGCCGGACTTGGAATTGAGACCGGAATACGGGCCACCTCGAACGTCGATGCGCTTCTCCACCTGCGTCCCGACTGCGTTGTCTTTACTGCGGTAGGCGAGACACGTCCAAGGCAGGCAGTTGCCGAGCTTGCACGGATCCTCCGAACCGGCGCAAATATTGTCTCGAGTTCGATGATGAATCTGATCTACCCACCAGGCGCCGATCCACGGCCGGTCAAGGTGTTGTCGGAGGCGTGCGCGAATGGAGGCGCAACATTGTTCACCAGCGGCATCGATCCGGGCTACAGCGGTGATGCCCTGCCCCTGGCTGCCCTCCAAATCTGTGAACGTGTGGACACAATCCGCGTTCAAGAGCTGTCAGATTACGGCTCGCATGACGACGTCTCCTGGGCGACTCCGTATGGGTTCGGAAAATCTGCGGGCGCACCTGCCCCAATTCTCGAGCCGGGCGTCCCGACCCTCTTCTGGGGTGGGATGGTGAAGATGCTTTCGGAGATTCTCAACGTTGAGCTGGAGGGACTCGAGGAGTTCTGCGAGCGGTGGTACGCGCCCGAGACATTTGACGTACCGATCGGCCGCATCGAGAAGGATTCGCTTGCGGCGGTACGTTTCGGTGTTGCAGGAATCGTGGACGGGCAACCGCGCCTGTTCGCCGAACACGTGACTCGAATGCGTCACGACATGGCCCCACATTGGCCAAAGCCACCTGCGGGGGTCACTTCGCTACATCGGGTTGAGATCGATGGTCTGCCCGCACTTAGGCTGGACCTCTGCCTGACGGGCGACCGGAGTGCTGGCGGCCACACCAATCAAGGGGTGTTGGCGACCGCCATGCGGCTAGTGAATGCCATCCCCGCCGTCGTCGGCTCGCCGCCCGGATTGGTGACCCCGCTCGACCTCACACTCGGTCGGGGGCGTACCCTGCTTGCCAATCGCAAGTGGCTGGGTCCGACTTGACGACCCAGCGAATTGATTCGCAGATCCGGCACCGAGGACCTACCGAAGGTCGCGTGCCTTTGAACCGCGCCCGCTCAGCGGCCGTTGTGGCCGCCGCGTCGCCGAGGGGGCTGTTGTTCATGCAGTGGCGGGGCCGCGCCACAGGTCGATGCCGCCGTCGACGGCGTAGCGGTCAATATCGGCGAGTTCATCAACGGTGAAATCGAGGTGGTCGAGGGCGGCGACGTTTTGGTCGAGTTGGGCCACGCTGCTGGCTCCGATCAGTACGGACGTGACTCGAGGGTCACGCAAGGCCCAGGAGATCGCCATTTGGGCGAGGGATTGGTGTCGTCCCAGCGCGATGTCGTTGAGGACCCGGATGCGCGTGAGGTTGTCTTCGTTGAGCATGTCACGAGTGAGTGAGCTGTTGAGGGAAGCCCGAGAGCCTGGGGGGATGCCGTTGAGGTACCGATCGGTGAGGAGACCCTGCGCCAAGACGGAGAAGGCGATGCACCCGACACCTGCACTGCCAAGCACGTCGAGCAGGCGGTCTTCGATCCATCGGTTGAGCATCGAGTACGAGGGCTGGTGGATGAGCAATGGGGTGCCGAGCCGGCGAAGGATGGTGACGGCCTCGGCGGTGCGCTGGTCGGAGTAGGAGGAGATGCCGACATAGAGGGCCTTGCCGGAGCTGACGGCGGAGTGGAGGGCGCCGAGGGTTTCCTCAAGCGGGGTGTCGGGATCGTAGTGGTGGTGGTAGAAGACGTCGACGTAGTCGAGGCCGAGGCGCAGCAGGCTCTGGTCGAGGCTGGCGAGGAGGTATTTCCGAGAACCGAGGTCGCCGTACGGGCCCGGCCACATGTCCCAGCCGGCCTTGGTGGAGATGACGAGCTCGTCGCGGTGGTCGCGGAAGTCGTCGTGCAGGATCCGGCCGAAATTGGTCTCGGCGCTGCCGTACGGGGGGCCGTAGTTGTTGGCCAGGTCGAAATGAGTGATACCCAAGTCGAAGGCTCGGCGCAGGACGGCACGCTGGGTCTGGATGGGCCGGTCGTCGCCGAAGTTCTGCCACAGCCCGAGCGACACGGCGGGCAGGAGTAGGCCGCTGTCTCCACAACGGCGATAGGTCATCGACCGGTATCGGTCCTCGGAAGGCAGGTAGTCGGTCATGTCGCGAGCTGCTCCGTTTGGTCGCTGGAGTCGAATCTATTCGCAGGTCGCTATCAGCTGAGCGGACTGAGAGTTCGAATCGAGGGGACCGTGGAAGGCCTGGTCAGCCCTGGCAAGCCCTGGTGAGCGGTACGGCTGGTTGTGTGTCGGTAGCCCACCAAGCCGGACCCGAAGGGCGATCGGAGGCCCATCGTGATCTCGTACGAAGCGGTCGGTCCCGCGCACACTCGCGGGAGGAGGTCAGATCTGCGCCCGCGGACACCATGGGCTAGCCTCAAGCCGTGGGAAAGCGATCGTGGGCTCTCGGGTTCTCCGTGATATCGCGGGCTCTCGCTGCGCTGGCGATGGTCACCGTCGCCCTGATGAGCGTCAATTCGGTGGCTGGCGCAACGGATGCGCATGCCGGCCCGAAGCTGAGCACCATCGTCCTGAATGCACCGAGCCCGTACAAGCCGAAGGCGCCCCCCGGCGGGGGCACGGACGACTACCACTGCACCCTGCTCAACCCTCACCTGACGCACAACGCGTTCATCACTTCCATCGACTTCCAGCCCAACAGCCTCGAGGTGCACCACGAGATCACCTACGCCGTACCTCCGGATTTGGCGGCTGCGGCTGAGGCTCAGAACGACGGGGGCAAGGGGTGGACATGCTTCGGGGAGTCCGGGCTCAACACAGGCGGGGCCGCGGGGTCGTTGAACGGAGGCACCCCTTGGCTCACGGCTTGGGGGCCGGGGCACGACATCTCGAAGGAACCGGTCGGGACCGGGGCGCCCATGCCCGCCGGCACCCTTGTCATCATGCAGGAGCACTACAACATGCTGATCGGGGACAAGCCCGTCCGCTCCAAACTGACGCTTACCACCGTGCCGGCCAGCACAACCCTCCGCCCGCTGCGCCTCAATATCGTGGCCGCCCCGCCGGACATCCCGTGTGCTCCGGGCGTCACCGGGCCCATGTGCAACCGTCCGGCCGAACTGACCACCGTCGGCCAGCGTTTCGGGATGGGTCAGGAGATCCTGGTCGACGGGCTGGAGTCGCTCTGCGGCAAGGGCCAACCCCCGATCGTGGGGGACACCGCGACATGCACCTGGCCGATGCACTCCTCAGGAAACATCGTCGAGCTCGCGCCGCACATGCACCTGCTCGGGGTGGGCATGAAATTCGTTCTGAACCCTGGCACGCCCACCCAGCAGACACTGCTCAACGTGACGAACTACGACTTCCACTACCAGCACGGCTACGTGTTGCCAAAGCCCGTTCCTGTCTCGCCGGGCGACACCATCGGGATCACCTGCACTTATAACCCCCAGCTCCAGGAGGAGCTGCCTATCCTGCGCAAGGTGCCGCCGCACTTCGTGACCTGGGGAGACGGCTCAACCGATGAGATGTGTCTCGGTCTGATCTTCACGACTCCGTCGAACAGCGTGCCTGAGTCGACGGCGCTCGCAACCGCGTTCTCCCCCTCCGTCTGATCCAGGCCGAGCCGTTTTGCCACGTGGCGCCAACTCTTGGCGCCACTCTGCCCGCGTGACGGGGTCAGGCACCCCGGTGGCCGCACCAAGGCCCGGCTCGCACCAGCGTTGACCCTCCGGCATTGAGGGCTCTCCGGCGCGTTCCGAAACCGGGCGCTAGCCCACCCGCTGCTTCTTTGCATGACATCGACGGAGGCAGGTCGCCGAGTTAGCGATCGCAGCCGGTGCGCCCTGATCGAGGGGACTTCAGTCGCCGTCCCAGCAGCCCAAGATGAGGTCGGCCAACGTGAAGGCCACGTCCGTCGCGCTGGTCGGGGGGACGCCGAACTGGGACGGCAGCCCTGATACGTCCACCAGCAGGACCTTCCAGTCCTTTCGCACCACCACGTCACCGCCGGATGTGCGGAAGGCACCCTGGCCAAGGTTGCCCAGCGCCTCGGGGCTACCCAACTGGGCCCCCAGCCCGTGGAAGTAAGCCAGGGTCTGAGTCCAGCTCGAGAGCTCTTTGACCGACAGCTCGAACGACCCGTTCGGATAGCCGTAGCGGCAGGAGTATTTGTGGTCGATCCAGGTCCGGGCGCTCACCGTGGCCGTCACCCCGAGCACCTGATTGATCTCGCTTTGGGCCTTGCGCCGACAGACCATGAGTGCGATGGGGGAGGGCAACCGGCCGGCCGGCAGCGGTCGCACGACCGTCTTGGCAGCAGCTGTGGGAATGCCCGTTCCGCACGCTGAGACTAGGAGGATCAGCGGGGCGAGGGCGACGCTCAACATCAGCCGACGCACGTGGCCGAGAGTATCAGCCGTTCGTCCGGTGCAGGGCTCGGGCCGAGATTCACCAGCTATCCTGTGCGCCCGAGCAACGGGAGGGGAGGCCATGGGGACGAGTGGGTCGACGAGGGCGGCCGGGCGCCTGGCGCCCTTGGCGCTGTTGGCGATCGGTCTGCTGGCCGCGGCCTGCAATTCCGGGAGCGGTACTGCAGCATCTACGATCACCAGCCGCGGCGCTGGTGCCACGATCAGCCTCAGCGCGCTCGTCACCAGCACGACCGGCCGCGGCGGGCAGCGGGCCGCCGCGGGCACATCCCCCTTCTACGAGGTGAAAACGGGCACCGTGTCCGGACTCGGCACCGTCCTGGTCAACGGGCAGGGTCTGACCCTCTACATGTTCGTGCCCGACCACCAGCGCGGGCGGTCGACCTGCTACGGCGCCTGCGCTTCATCCTGGCCGCCGCTCCGGCTGCCGACCGGGGTGACCATACCGGTGGCCGCAGGTCAGGCGAAGGTCTCACTCCTCGGGAGCACGACGCGCAAGGACGGGGGGCTCGAGGTCACTTACAACGGCTGGCCGCTCTACCTTTGGGTAGGCGATGGCTCGCCCGGCCAGGCCACTGGCCAGGGCATCAACGGTTCAGGAGGGTACTGGTACGTGCTCTCACCCAAGGGCGGAGTCATCAAGGCAAAGGCAAAGTAGGCGGACCGTAGCCCGGAAACAGGACGCTCGGACGTGCGGTGTCAGCGAGCGCATATGCCGGACGAGTTCGGGTGCCGTTGCGGAGTCTGTGGCCGATGTGATTCTCGGGTGTTGGCACGGTGACTGAGCGAGTTCGACCGATAGGCCGGGTCCGGTTTGCCCTCAGGGCAGGGTTCGACTGAAGTCAAAGGACACGGGCGTGCTCCCGAATGTGGCCACCACGTGGAAGGTCGACCGACCCGCTGGTAGCAGTACGAAGTCGGTGTAGTGGCCTGCGGCGAGGCGCAGTTGCCTGAGGGTTTCAGGAGAGCCGCCGGCGACGCTGGCGTGCACCAGGGGCTTCACGCTGGCCAGATCAGCCTTCGACCCGTTGAAGATGACGTGGAACTGATTGACTCCTATCGTTCCCGGATCGAGATACATCTCCACCGAACCACCATGCGGCAGCGCGACACTCGTGATCGAAGGCAGCTCGGGAAGGAGGGCCTGGCCACGGGCGGGAGAGACCACTGCGCTGATCACGGTGAGGCCGGCGAACAGGACCACCGGAAGCAATACCGACACGGCGACACCCCGCCGGCCCTGCATGAAGCGGGGAACGTGGATACCCGACAACCCAGAACGACCGAGCCGGGACAACCGAAGACTGTTGAGGACAACGAGCAGGCTCGACAGCCCCATGGCGACCGCTGCGACCAGCGGGTCGAGGAGGCCGAACGCAGCGAGGGGCAGTGCCGAGACGTTGTAGCCCATGGCCCACCCAAAGTTCTGCAGGATGACCGAGTAGGTCGATCCGGCGACGCCGATCGCCGCCGGCACTCCCTGGAGGTCGTTGCCGAGCAGGGCGATGTCACTGTTGGCCAGAGCCGCCTCCGACCCGCTCCCGATTGCGCAACCCACATCGGCCGCAGCGAGGGCCGGGGCGTCGTTGATGCCGTCACCCACCATGAGTAACTGTCGGGAGCCCTGACGCATGGAGGTCAGGGCGTCAACCTTGTCTGCCGGGCTCAGGTTGCTCTGCGCCGATGTGATGCCGAGCTCGGCGGCCACCGTCTGCACGGCGGGGTCGCTGTCACCGCTGAGGATGGCCGACGAGAGTCCGAGTGCAATGAGGTGGGTCACGGCCGGGAGCGCTTCGGGTCGCAGAGGGGTTGTCATGGCGATCGCTCCAACGATGTCACCATCGCGCTCGACCACGACCACGGTCTCGCCACGGAGGTAGCGTTGGGTCACCGTGTCGGCAATCGATTGCGGCAGTCGGGAGGGAACCAGCCTGCTCACTTGGATCTCGTGGTGGTCCATTGTCCCGATCACGCCGACCCCGGGTAGAGACCGGACGTCCGCGGCTCTGATCTTTGATCCGGCGGCGGTGACAATAGCGAGGGCGATCGGGTGTTGACTTTCGGCCTCCACGGCCGCAGCGAGCGAGAGCACGTCCTCGTCTGAGTACTCGGGCACCGCTGCCACAAGGGTCACCTCTGCGTGCCGCTCGGTGAGGGTGCCGGTCTTGTCAAACACCACCCCGTCGACCTTGGCCAGCCGCTCGAGAATGTCTCCGTTGCGGATAAAGATCCCGAGGGCTGCGGCCCGCCCACAGCCGACCATCATGGCGACCGGGGCCGCAAGGCCCATGGCGCACGGACAGGCCACCAGGAGGACGGCCAGGCTGCTGAGGACCGCTCGTCCGGGGTCGCCGACGACCAGCCACCAGGTGAAGAAGGTCACGATGGCTCCAATGAGCACTGCTGGAACGAACACGCTGCTGATCCGGTCAGCGATCCGCTGCAACGGTGCTTTGTCTTTCTGTGCGTCCTCCACGAGGCGCTGCAGGTGGGCCAATACCGATTCGTCGGCGACGGACGCGACAGTGACGACCAATGTGCCGTTGCCGTTTCGAGTCCCACCGGTCACGGAGCTCCCGGGCCCCCGATCGACTGGGAGCGGTTCCCCGGTGAGCATTGACTCGTCGACCGGCGACCATCCGGAAAGAACGGTGCCGTCGAGGGGGATCGCCTCGTCCGGCCGGACCCGGATGAGGGCTCCAACGGGGAGGCTCTCCGGCGGTACCAAGACACCTTCCTGGTCCTCGACGCCCACGACCACCCGAGCCGTGGGTGGTCGCAGCGAGAGCAGGGAGTGCATCGCCTTCTCCGCCCGCGCCCGCGCCCGCATTTCGATCGCCCGTCCGGTCGCCAGGATGGACACGATCAGCGGGGCCATCACTCCGTGCAACCGGGCCGCGAAGGCCCCTCCGCCACCCAGGTGCACGTGCCGACCGCCAAGAGCGATGGCCTCGACCGCGCTCACCCCCAACGCAGCCAACGTTCCGAGGGCAATGAGTGTGTCCATACTGGTCGCCCCGTGCCGCAGCAGCCGGGCGGCGTCCCTCAAGAATGGCCAGCCTCCGACAATCTCCACCACGATGGCGAGAACCAGGACCGTCCACCCAGCTGTGGCCGACTCAGGGCCGGCTAAAGCGACGAGCAGGGCCATCACGGACAGTGGCCAGCTGATCAGTACCCGGAGATCCCAGTGGTCCGGGTCCCGGTTCGATGTATCGGAAATTCCGTGGATTACCGGCGTTGCGGTGTAGCCCGTATCGCTCACGGCACCGCAGAGCTCTTCGGGATTGAGGCGGGCGGGATCGTAGGCAACGTAGGCCCGGGTGGTGGCCAGATTGACCGAGGCGCTTGCTACCGCGGGCAGGCGTCCGAGTGCCTTCTGGATGCGGGTTGCACAGGCGCTGCAGTGCATGCCGCCCAACTCGAGTTCAGCGGTTGCGAGGGGAGAGGTATTTTGCTCGACAAGAGGCGTTGCCTCGGAAGTCGGCGTGAGCATCCGGACCGTTAGCTCACTGGGGTGGCGGAATATCCAGCTTCGTCAATAGCGACACGGATTTCGTCCCCATCGAGCGCCGATGGATCGTACTCAACCACTGCGCGTGCGGAGTCGAGGTCCACGAAAGCTGCTTTCACACCGTCTCGTTCGGCGAGGGTCTCCTCGATGAGCGAAACACATGAACCACAGTGCATACCCTCCACGGTGAACTGGGCGACAACGACCTGGTCGGCGCTGGGTGTGCCGGAAGACGTCACCGAGCCATGCTAGTTCCCTCGCGTGTTCCCGAAACAAGCGCCCCGAACTTCCGTGCTGGTCTTTGAGCCGCCGGTTCTGGTCCTGCGTGGCCGCGTCGGCCGTGGGAAATCCGGGACAGGGGGGTCGGGACCGCCTGACTGCTCACCGCGTGGGGTGTACGGCCGGAGCCAAACGACCCCAACGCCGGGTTTTGGGCTTGGATTCAGCCTCAGTTGGAGATCCCAAAACGGTGCGCCTATCGGTTTGTGTTGGCGCCCTCGATTGCCGCCTTGACGTCGGCCTCACGGGGTTCGGCCGATCCTCCGGGACCACCCCGCTCCGAGCCAAAGTGGGTTGCAGCAATACTACGAGCGGTAGTAGTAACTACTGGTCGTAGTAGTCAAAGCCCGTCATCAGGGCGGTGAACGGTGACAATGACCGACGTGACGGAAAGCAGCTCACTGGCCCCCGAGACTGGATCCCAGAGGGTCGCGACCAATCCCGGTGCGGAACCGAGGGACTTCCAGCGGACATTTCAGCTGGTCTTGGCGACGGTGTGGCTCCTTGATGCCGTGCTGCAACTCCAACCCGTCATGTTCACTCGAGGATCGAACGGGTTCAGCGGCATGCTGAACAACATGGCCGCCGGCAACCCCGGCTGGGTCGAGCATTCGATCACCTGGAACGCCTCGAACGTCAATCACTTTCCGGTGCTCACCAACAGCACCTTCGCGCTGGTGCAGTTCCTCATCGCCTTCGGGATCGTGTGGAAGCGAACCCTCAAGCCCGCACTGGCGTTGTCCATTGTCTGGGCTTTGTGCGTCTGGTGGTTCGGGGAGGGTGTCGGCAACATCCTTCATGGCGGCGCCACTCCCTTCAGCGGGGGTCCCGGTGCCGTGCTCTTCTACGCCCTGCTGGCAGTGCTGCTGTGGCCGAGCGAGGGCTCGGACAGGCCGTTCGTCGCTGCTCGGACCGTTGGGGTGACGGCTGCCAAAGCGGTCTGGGCCGTCGTATGGGGCCTGTTGGCCGTCCTGGCCGTCGCCGGCTCTGGTCGCTCGCCCCGGGCGCTGCACGATCTCGTGGCGGCGTACACCGGACAGCCCGGATGGCTTGCCCGCATCGATCGGGCCACTGCATCGATGTTGCTCCATCACGGAACCGCGGCGGCGGTCCTGCTCGCCGTCGTCTGTGTCGTCGTGGCCGTCGGGGCGTACCTCCCCCCTCGGTTCAATCGGTTCACGCTGGTCCTCGGGATCGTGACCTTCGTCTTCATCTGGGTGGCCACCGAGAACTTCGGCGGGATCCTGGCCGGCGGGGCCACCGACCCCAACTCCGGACCGCCGGTCTTCATCCTCGCGTTGATCTACTGGCCTTTGACGATGGGTCGGGAAACTGCGAACGGTGTTCCGTCGAACTCGACCGTCGAGTTGAAGAGGGCTCTCGTCCCGTGACGCCCACCCCTTCGTGGCTGTACTACCTCTTCGCGGTGGCGATGCTGGCGGTGGCCGCCTACGGCCTCGTGCTCCTGGTCGTCTCCGTCCTGGCTCGCATGACCGGCGGGAGGGACGTCGACATCGCTCACGTCTTCATGGGAATGTCCATGGCCGGCATGTTCGTTGCCAACTGGGCCTTCGGCCCCAGCGCGATCTGGGAGCTCATCTTCACGGTGCTGCTCGTCTGGTTCGTGGTGCGAAGCATTCAATCGGTGATCGCCTTCGGAATCCACCTCACTCACTATCTGATCCACGCGGCGATGAGCTTCGCCATGCTCTTGATGTACGTGTTCCCCGCCGCAGCGAATTCCGGAGCCATGTCAATGTCGATGGCGAAGTCGTCGAATGCGAGAATCGATCCCGGGCTCAGCCTGCTGTTGGCGTTCGTGTTCTTTGCATCCGCCATCTTCACGCTGGCCTCGCCGAACAAGGGTGCCTCCCATCACGGCACGCACGCCCGGGCCTACGTCATGAGTGGGGCGGCGGGCGGGACGGTGGAAGCTCCCGGCGGCCAGGCCGTTACCTCGACCGATCGTGGCGCGGTCCGTCTGATCACCGATCCACGGCTCGAGGACGCAAGCCACGTCGTCATGGCCGTCGCCATGGGCTTCATGCTCATATTGACGATGTAGCAGTCACACAAGTGGAGCGCATTGGTTCTGTCAGCCGGACGCAACGACGAGTCCGGTCGTGTCGGTGAACCGAGGAAGTGGGGGCTCTTTAGTCCGTGGCGTGGGAGATGCGCCCGTCGAGGGCTCCGAGGAGGACGGCCATCTCCGAGGACGACAGCGTGTTCGCAAAGCAGACAAGTGCTGCGCCAGGATCGCTGTCGGCCGTCAGAGCCTGGCGCATGACGACGGCCGTGTGGGCGCCCCGAACCCCAATGGGAGTAAAGCGAATGGGGCGACCGTCCCTGCGGCGGTTCAGGAGCCCCTTGTTGACGAGGCGGTCCAGTACCGTCGCGACGGTGGTATAGGCATATGTGGGAAGCGCATCAGCCACCTCACGACCCGTCGGCTCGGGACCGGGGAGGTCCCAGACGACGCCCAACACCCGCCGTTCGAGATCGCCGAGTGTCACGACGCCGCAGGCGCACTGAGCACATCTGCATGGATCACATGAGCACATCGGATTTTCACACTTTGTTTCCGCGCTCATCTGCCTGCTCCGGATTGCCGCTGTCGGATATCGATCGTACCGGTAATGGCCCTCTTTCGGTGCCGTACGCCACGTTCCATGGTGAGCGAGTGATCTCGGTGGTCCACCAACCAACCAACCAACCACCCACGCCCATCAACGGATGACCCGTGACATCGTACAAACTCGGGCAAGACGTGGCGCTCACATCGTTCCAGAGGTCCGCAACGCGCTGGCCCGGGCCCAGCACCAGGGGATCGACCGACAGGCCGACCCCTCCTCAGACCTGACCCTGGTACTTCTTCGTCGGATCGATGGTGAGCTCTCTGATGAGTTGGTGCCCCTCATCGAGGAGGCGCACCTGCGGTCCGGCCACCATCAAGACCACCCGACGGCCTTTGTATGCGCGTCCGATGCCGAGATGGAAGAGGCGACCGCGGTAGCGCAAGGTGACCTTTCCCGTGGCGTCGACCTTGTCATGGCGGATCCGGTAGCCCTGCACGAAGACTCCGGGCTTCGGAGGGTCAGCCTTGATGCGGGCCTCGAAGGCCTCCCGTGGCGTATGCCGCCCGATGGCGCGGTGGGGCCGGACGTTGTTGTCGCTCTCAATGTTTGTCCAATCCCTCCGGTGGCGGGTGGCTTTGACCATTACCGCATCCTTCCCAAAGACGGGCGCCAATTCAGGCCTTGACTCGATTCACTCACGTCCGACGGCCCTCGTCTTCGCTTACCTGACGACCGCTAAGTTCTTGCAACGGCTTCTCACGTTCACCAGGGTCCGAAACCTTCGCTCAGGGCGATTGCTGGATTCTCCGGATCGCAAAATGGAACTTTTGCGTCAACGACCTCGTCGGCTCTTCGAAGTCGCGCGCCGAGCTCTGCCTGTATCTGGCGGGCGATGGAGGGAATCGAGCTGTTGAGCGTGTTGAATTTCGCGTCGCGACATGGCGAGGAGGTGAATCGATGACTCAGCTCTTACGGTTGCGGATCGGCATTTCCCATCCAGTAGGGATAGTTCGCCGAAGAATGAACCGGCCAGAAGATGATCGAGGAGTCGGCCGTTACGCCACACCGAAGCTGAACCGCTCGCGATCACGAAAAATTCCGATCCAGGTTTTCCCTCTTCTATCAGCACTTCCCCGGCGTCCCTTTCGATCGACGTCATCTGAGAGCGGACCCGCCTGAGCTCGTAGCTCGTGCAATCAGAGAAGGGAGACAGTCCTCGGAGGAAGGCCAGCCCGTCGTCTCTTTCAAAGCGCAACGTGACCATGTCAGTGATCCTTTCTGTCAGTCCTACCAATTGGCTTGCGGTGCATCTCAGAAGACGTCCAATGACAACTGATACCGTCACGTCCATTCGTCGGGAGATCGGGTGGTCAGCCCGATCATTGGGAATGTCCATTTTCGCCAGAAGGCCTTCTCGCATTTCGAACGATGGGGCCGGTCAACCCGTTTCCGAAAGTATGCGCTGGTGCGACGTGGGCGTCTGTCGCCAAGGTGACACTTTCGAACAAACTGAGCGGGTGGAACGCCGGGGGCACCGGGCGAATGCGGTCCACGAGATCGATGACAGATCATGTTGGGATCCAGCCGTCGCATCCGCGAGGATGCCGGACGGCCATTTCGGATTGGGGGCCGCCCACTGACTTGGCCACTGCACGGGCGGCAGCAGACCGGGAATGGCACACTTGGAAGGTGCCGTCGGATGGATTCAGCCGCCAACGCGTTGAGCCGAGCGGCGGGTCCGATCCCTTCGCAAACTCGAAGATCTTGGCCAGTCTCAACGCAGATGATCGCCTTCAACTTGTTGATCGCTGCATTCAGCGAAGATATGAGAAGGGTCAAATCGTCTATTGCCAAGGAGAGCCGTCCGAATCCATGCTGATACTGCGGACCGGTTGCCTCAAGATCTCATCGTTCTCGTCCGAAGGCGACGAGTTGGTATTTTCCAAGGTTCTCCCTGGCGAGATCATTGGCGAGCTTGGGATTCTCTCAAATGTGCCGCGGTCAGCGACAGTCACCGCCCTGCAGCTCAGCAGTGCGTTGACCCTGCGTAGGTCAGTCGTGATGGAGCTCATCGAGGAACGGCCTGCTGTCGCCGTGGCCATGCTCCAACAATTGGCTGACAAGGTGCGGCGGACAACGGGCGCGGCAGCGGACATCGTCTTCCTTGACCTGGCCCAACGGGTTGCGAAGTTCCTACTTCAAGAAGCGACTCAACCGTCGAATGAAATACGGACCACGCAGGGCGAACTGGCCTTAGGCGTCGGGGCAAGCCGCCAACGAGTCAACAGCTGTCTCCAGGAGTTTCAGAGAGATGAGTGGATTTCGTTGGCGCCAAGGTCGATTCGGCTGCGCAATCCGGACGCTCTTCGGCGCCTGATGGGAATGTGAGCCACTCCTTGTAGAACCGACTCATACCGTCCCTGGACAGCGATGAGCCGCTAGCCGGCATTTCGTGACAACTCGTGCTTGGGATCCCTAGTCGAAGATTTGGCGCGGTGTTCGGTCCTGACCTTCTGGTTGCTGCCCTGATTGTCCTTGTCAAAATTGCAATCCCAGTCCGGGGGCATCAAGGATGGCCAACCCGTTCATGGAGAGCGACCACAGGGCCGGACGGTGCAGCGGTCGACCGAACTGTCGACTACCAGTGCTGTTCCAGCTCGGGCTAGAAGCTGGACGAGCGACGGAGGTACGCGCGCAGGCGCACCCCCTCCCCTGCGTCCAGCGCGTCGAGTAACGCCTCCAGCGCGGAGAGCGCATCCGCCCCGAGTTCGACCCGCAGCTCCTCCTCGATAGCCCGGGCCGCCGCCCGCTGGTGCACCAGGTAGTCGATACCCCGCTGGGTAAGCGTGACCGACTTCTCCCTCTTGCTGGTGGTCGAGGCGGACACCGCGACGTAGCCACGGTCACACAGGTGGCCAACGACCTTGCCGGCGCCCTGGCGGGTGATGCCGAGCTCTCGTCCGATGGCTGAGATCGTTGACCCCGCATCACTTGAGCAGACACGCAATACACGGCCGTCGGGGAACCTCCGCTCACCGAACCCAGCCTCGGCCATGGCACGATCCAACCGAAGCTGGTAGCCGAGCCAGGCGCGCCGGAGCGCCGCACCGAGTCCCAGTGATGTCAACGGAGCGCCCGATGGGTTGACGTCGGGGACCACGGGGGAGATGTTAGCAAACTGTAAACTTAGTTGACAGTTGGTTCCCGGCGCCCGATACTTCGAGCATGCGGCGGCGCGGACACCACCATTTACGGAGCCGCGCTCGGCGCCGAGATGGCCCGCCCGGGGACGCCGACTTCATCACACAGCACCGCAACGGACGTGGTGCGCTTGCGTCCGCGCTAGTCGCAGCGACGCTGTTGACCACGTGTGCGCCGCTCGCGGGCGCAATGCCATCGACCCAGGCGACCGCCACCCGAAGACCCGGCGCGTCGTACGTCGTGGTGGCGCAACGTCAGCAGCTGACCACGAACGCCAACTCTCCAGTGGCACACGACACCGAGACCGAAGCGCTCGTGGCCCACTCGGGACATATGTTCTCGGCAACGGGCCAATGGGAGTATCCCGGCCCTTCGGCATTCGGACAGGTCCTCGTCAAGAGGTCAAAGGACAGTCCTTGGACGGTCTTCGAGCAGACACAGTCGCTCCGGGTCCAGGCGTTGGACTCCTTCCCGATTCCCAGCAAACTGGGGCTAGGACCCGGCCACTCCCTCCTGGTCACGCAAGCGGTCGTTGCCGGGCAGTCAAGGATCCAGTGGCTGCTCGACGGCGCCAACTCCTTCTCCCTCAGCAACTCGTACGTCCTTCCCGCGGGCGCAGACATCCGCGCGTTCGGGGCGCACGAGTCGGGCGGGGTCTGGGCCGTCTATGCCGGGGTCCGGCCGACGGGGGTTCTCCAAGGAATCTGGTCGTCGACGCGGCGTACCCTGGTGTTCAATCCCGCACCCGAACTCACCGTGGCCCCGCCAGGGTCGCCGGGTGCGGTGACGCAGAAGGTCACGGGCTTCGCCGATTGCGGCGGAGCCATGTACACCACCATCAACACGTCACTGTATCGGCGCAACGACGGCGCCCTGCCCTCCGGGATCCCCCGCTGGGTCCAGGTGTTTCGAGCACCACCGGTAGGGCCGCACAACAGCGGGCTCCGGGGCATCACCTGCCTCACCCACGACGGGTCACCGTCGCTACTCATCTCGACAGAGGGCAACGGCAACGTGTATCGGTTCGACCATCTCCCACGAGGACAGCTCGATACCAGGGCGCGCCCGGGCCCGGGTTCGGTCGCCGACGGGCTGGTCCAGACGCTCGAGTTCCAACCCATCCCCGCCATCCGTCAGATGCTGGCAGCTCAGGGAACGATCATCCCAACCACGGGACGAGGCTCGATCGCCTACGTGATCGCCGCCTACAACAACGGCGACTTCCAGACCATAAAGACGGGAGGAGACGACCGGCAGGTGTTCGGGTTCGAGTGGGGCTACGAGGGAGTCTGCCCATCGCCGCAGAAATGTGGACCGATTGCTTCAAACGTGGTGCACTTCAACGCAAGCGCCTGTTTTGCGATCCGCACCGATCAGAAGCAACCGCCTACGTACACGTTGCGCTGCCTCAGTGGGCCCGCGCTGACACCATCGGCCACAGTGTCTAGACCAATTCGCTCCGGTCAGGCCTTCGTCTCCATCCGGAGCATCGTGCCCTCACCCTTCGCAGACGGCCAGATCTACTATGGCGGCTACGACTGCAACTTCTACCCCGCCGACGGCACGGCGTGGGTCGCGTCGTCGGCGCTCAGTGCTCTTCACCCCTCCACTTCGTCGAAAGGAAGAGTTTCATGACACGAGGAACGCGGTCACGTCGGCCAGGTACCGCTGTCACCATCGCCTTGAGCAGTGTCGCGGTCCTGGCGCTGGCGCTCAGCGCCTGTAGTAGCTCGCCCTCGCAGCCGGCCGCCTCTTCCGAGCGAGTCACCGGTGGTCCGACCGGCCACTACGAGGTGGCGTCGGGCATCCACAAGATCAAGCACATCATCGTGATCGAGCAGGAGAACCGCTCGTTCGACAGCTACTTCGGGACCTATCCGGGGGCCGACGGCATCCCCATGCTGAACGGTCAACCGACCGTGTGCGTCCCGGTGCCCTCGGGCGGGTGCCAGAAGCCGTACCACGACACGGCCGACGTGAACGGGGGTGGGCCGCACAACGAAGGGAGCGCCCGCGTCGACGTCGACGGGGGGAAGATGGACGGGTTCATCGCGCAGGCGGCCAAGGGCAAGAAGGGCTGTGGCCAGAACACGGTCGACAACCCCGCGTGCTCGAACTCGGCAACACCCGATGTGATGGGGTACCACACGGCCGCAGAGATACCGAACTACTGGACCTACGCCCAGGACTTCGCGCTCGACGACCACATGTTCGAGCCGGTCGCATCGTGGTCGCTGCCTGATCACCTCTACCTGGTGTCGGGGTGGTCGGCCAAGTGCTCGAGCCCAGCTCCGTCGAGCTGCGTCAACGAGATCAAGGGTCCTTACACGCCGGCGCAAATGCAGAGATACGTGGACCAGGCCATCGACACCGGCACGGCCGACATCACGAACGCATGGACCGACATCACCTGGCTTCTCTACAACAAGCACGTCTCGTGGGCCTACTACGTGCAGACGGGCGACCAGCCCGACTGCGAGAACGACGCGGCCGTGGCATGCCCGCCGGTGGCGCAGAGCTACCTCACTCCCGGAATCTGGAACCCGCTGCCCGTCTTCGAAGACGTTCAGAAGGACCACCAGATCCGCAACATTCAGCCGCTGAACAACTACTTCTCCGAGGCCAAGAAGGGAACCCTACCCTCAGTCATGTGGGTCACCCCCTCCCAGGCCGACAGCGAGCACCCGCCGGCGAGCGTCCACCAGGGCCAGGCCTACGTCACCGGTGTGATCAACGCGGCGATGAAGAGTCCCGACTGGGACTCAACCGCCATCTTCTTGCAGTGGGACGACTGGGGCGGCTTTTACGACAACGTCGTGCCGCCCCCTGTCGACCAGAACGGCTACGGGCTGCGGGTCCCGGGGATGGTGATCTCGCCATACGCCAAGAAGGGGTACATCGATCACCAGACGCTCTCCAGCGACGGCTACCTCAAGTTCATCGAGGACGATTTCTTGGGTGGTTCCAGGCTCAATCCCAAGACCGACGGGCGACCCGATCCCAGGCCCGACGTCCGCGAGGACGAGACGATCCTGGGCAACATGGTCAACGATTTCGACTTCAACCAGACTCCGCGGGCCCCGGTCGTCCTCCCGACCAACCCCCCAACGGACTCGCCGAGCATTCCCGCCTACTTCAACGGTCTCGGGCCGTGCGCCGGATGTACGGCGACGCCACCGAGCACGTAGAAGGCCTCAGAAGGCCGATCTAGGTGTAAGCGCAGGGCAGCGGGACACGCACCTACCGGGCCGCTCGACGGCAGGGGCACAGTTGCGGGCACCCCGGGGGTTGGGTTGGCTGGACTAGCGACAAAAACCGATCCAATCAGGGTCAATGGTCCAGTGCCGAGAGTCATTTCCCACGCCATCGACCTCGATTTCCCACCGCCCTAGTCAGGGGACATACCGATCAGCGCCATTTCCCACGGATCACGGATCGTTGGCCGAGAGTGAGACCTCTCGCCCATGGCTGCTTCATTCGGTACGTTGCTGCGAAAGTGATGCTTGGTAGCGGGGCTTTGTAAGCTGAGCGCCTCTCGTATTCCGCTCACTCTCCCTTCCGGTAGATCTGCCCACACGGCCGATCTAGTGTCTGTTTGTATGACCGACCGTGACGACTATTCGGGCGATTTCGACTCCTCCTTCGATTATGAGGACCTGTCGAAGACGGCGTTGGTCAGACTGGTCCGAGAGTATGCACTCATCGTCCACTTGCTGGACCGCTCCATGTGCGCCGCCATTGGCATGCGATACGGGGCCGAAGCCGTGACGGAGTTGGCCATTCAGGAGTGGTCGGGTGCCAGTCCGGTCTACGCCGAGCGGCTCCGGCAAATCATGGCCATCGAAGGCGACGGCATCGCCGCCATTTTCAAGGTGTTTCAGCTTGATCCCGGGTTTCCCCACCACTACATGGACGTGCATTTCGAAATGGTTGATGAACGGCACGGCTTCTTCGAGTTGGCCCATTGCGGCGCCCTGATGGACGTCGAGCCGTTTGGGGATTCGATGGTCACCAACATGTGCCATCACATTGAAGACGGCACATTCGATGCGACGGCGCAAGCCATCAATCCCAAGGCGCACGTGCGGGCTGTCCACCGTCCGCCTCGTGTGCCAGGGAACAGGACGCCGCACTGCCGATGGGAAGTGGTCATTGATGACGAGACCGAGACCCTTCCCGAAGCGGACATCACCAAAATCACCCGCATGACCACCGCGGCGACCTTCGCATTTCCCGATATGAAGGACGGGACGCCCCACATCCCGGCATCGGCCGACGCATGAAATCGACCGCCGGGCGGCGTGAGCCGCCTCGGGTATCGGGGGGTGGGGGGCGGAACGCCCACCTCGACGAATACCGCATCGATCCGATTGGGCTGATGCAACGTGTCCGCTCCGAGTGCGGCGACGTTGGCGAATTCACCTTCGGTAATCGTGATGTGGTTCTACTCACTGGAGCCGATGCCAACGAGTTCTACTTCCGGGCTCCCGAGGAAGAGCTCGACCAAGCCGAGGCCTACCCGTTCATGACGCCGATCTTCGGCAACGGCATCGTGTTCGATGCCTCACCCGAGCGAAGACGAGAGATGCTCCACAACCAGGCTTTGCGTGACAAGTTCATGCGAGGCCACGCCGCCACTATCGCCGCAGAGGTCGAGTGCATGGTGGCCGACTGGGGCGACCAAGGCGAGATAGACCTGCTCGAGTTCTTCGCCGAGCTGACCATCTACACCTCGTCGGCCTGTTTGATCGGGAGTCGTTTCCGCCGCGAGCTCGACGGCCGTTTTGCCGAGTTGTATCACGACCTTGAACGGGGTACCGATCCCATCGCCTACATCGACCCCTATGCTCCCATCGAGAGCTTTCGCAAGCGCGACGAAGCACGTGTCGGCTTGGTCGAGCTGGTGCAAGGCATTATGGATCGCCGAGTATCGGCCCCTCCGGGGGACGCTGAAGAGCAGGACCTGCTCGACGTCCTTCTCTCGGTGAAGAACGAAGACGGGACTGACCGCTTCACGGCGGATCAAATCACCGGCATGTTCATCTCCATGATGTTCGCCGGCCACCACACCACGTCGGGAACGGCGGCCTGGACACTCATTGAGTTGCTTCGCAACCCGTGCGAGATGGAGGCCGTCAATGCCGAGCTGGATGCTTTCTATGCCGATGGGTCAGAGGTGAGCTTTCAAGCGCTGCGCGAGATTCCTCACCTCGAATCGTCTCTGAAGGAAGCGCTTCGCCTTCACCCCCCGCTGATCTTGTTGCTTCGCGTCGCCATGGAGGACCTGACCTACCGAGACTTCGCCATCGCTGCCGGGAAGTTTGTCGGAGCCAGCCCGTCCATCTCCAACCGGATCCCGGAGGACTTCACCCACCCCGACACATTCGATCCTGGTCGATACCTCGAAGGACGTAACGAAGACCGAGCCAATCCCTGGACATGGATCCCCTTCGGGGCCGGTCGACACCGTTGCGTGGGTGCAGCCTTCGCCATGATGCAGCTGAAGGCCATCTTCTCCGTGCTCCTCCGGGGTTGGGAATTCGAAGCGGCGCAACCGCTCGACACGTATCGAAACGATCATTCGAAAATGGTTGTCCAACTCGAACAACCGTGTCGGGCGCGATATCGCCGACGAAACATCGGGGTCCCCTCATGAGAATTGTGGTTGATCGCGAACTCTGTCAGGGGCACGGTAGCTGCGAGGGTGAGGCTCCCGATGCGTTTTCCGTCTCGAAAAAGGGCGAGCTCACGCTGCTCACCCCTCGTCCTTCCGAAGACCAGCGCCGTGCAGTCGAGTTGGCCGTCGAATATTGCCCCACCCATGCTTTACGAATTGAGGAGGACTAAACGACATGCCCGCGTTCCCGCGAGCTGAATTGGAAGAAATGGTTGAACGTTGGCTGCGGGTCAACCGGGACGGTGAGGCGAACCGGGACTGGCGGCATATGGCCGACATGTTCACGGAGGATGCCACGTACGGCTGGAACGTCGGTGCGAACGACGAGTTCATGGCCGTCGGTCGAGAAGAGCTCCGTGAGCTGGCCTTCGGGCTCGAGATGAGCGGGTTGGAAGGGTGGACCTACCCCTATCAAAAGGTGTTGATTGATGACCAACAGGGAGAGGTCTTGGGGTTGTGGAAGCAGATTGCCGATTCCACCCGGGCCGACGGATCGCACTACGAGATTGCCGGTCTCGGCGGGAGCTGGTTTCGCTATGCCGGAAACTTTCAGTGGAGCTGGCAGCGGGACTTCTTCGACGTCGGGAACGCCGGCGCCATCTTCATGGAGATGATCAGAGACGGGACGCTCCTGCCCGGTATGCAACAACGCATGGAGCGAGCCATGTCGGGCGAGCGGCTTCCGGGCCACTACCCCTTGGGGAAGGGGCCGGTCGGCTTGTGGGAAGTGCCCGATTCCGCGTAGCGAGACGCGTCGGTGCATCAGGACCGAAATGGAATCACCGCGCCGACGGCGACCACCAAACGCCGGGGCGTCTGCACGGGAACTCAGCATCGATTCCGCCGATGGCCCATAGATTTCAGCACCGTGCATTAGGTCCAATTCGGCAAAACGTTGATCACCTAGGGCACTAGCCTGAGTTTTTGGCTTGCTCAAACCGGGGGGGTTGGAGAAACCAATCGCTCCAGTGATACCGGAACATGCAATGGCCAACCTAGGGGGCAGTTCGACAGTGGAAAGAAGACACTTCCTAAAATTGCTAGGGGCAGGCGCAGGTTCTGCTGCTTTGGCCTCAAATGGGAACAACATTCTGACGCCGACTATCGCGCAGGCCGCGGTAAGGAGTGATGCTGCCGACGCAGCGGTATCAGAGTTCATTGCCAATCCGCCTTTCTCGTTCAACTATGCCGGACAGTCATCAGCGATTCTTCTGCCACAGTGGCGGGCGGTAAGGCGGACGATTAGCTCCTCGTCGGGGCGCTCTGAATCGCAGGTCACTTGGAAAGCGCCGACCGGTGAGCTTCTGGTTCAAGCGGAGGTCGTTTTCTACCCGAGCTTTGGGGCCACCGAATGGACGGTGTCATTCGCCAACCCGTCATCGCACACTTCGCAACAGTTGAGCGCAGTGCTGGCCTCTGACATCATCATCAACAGTTCACCGAGTGCACCGTATGCCCTGCACCACTTCAAAGGCAGCGCGCAACGAGCCGATGATTACGCGCCGCAGACTTCGGTGCTGGCGCCTGGTGCGCCGCAACTTCTTTTCCCTCAGGGCGGCCGGCCGTCAAATGGGACGTGGCCTTATTTCAATATTGCTTGGGGAGACCGAGGGTCCATGGTCGCCGTCGGTTGGCCAGGGCAGTGGACCGCCCAGCTGCTGGTCGACGAGCAAGAAGGGCTGCGCCTCCAAGCCGGGATGACGTCTGCCGACCCCATGCTAAACAGCTACTTGGACATCGCTGATGCGATGCTCTTGGATACCACGTTGGAAGCAGGCGAGGAGGTGCGGACTCCCCTCATCGTCATCATGCCGTGGAGTGCCGAGAGCTGGCTGCTGGCGCAGAACAAGTGGCGCAGATGGATGGTCGACTACAACGTGCCTCGCTTTGGGGGGAGCCTCCCGACACCCATAACACCGACGACTGGCGGGTTGAGCCTTCTGCCTGACCAGAAAGAGGAATTCTCAGCCATCGATACCTATGTTCACCAACGGACCACCCGGGACCACGGTGGCTTTTATACACATTGGTGGGTAGACGCCGGGTGGTATGCCATTCCGAGTTCTTTGCCTCAGGAGTGGGGCAACGGTGTGGGGAACTGGTTCTCTGACCCAAAACGTTTCCCGGACGACATGAGGCCGACCTTCCAGCGAGCCATGGACCATGGCATGAAGTCTGTGTTGTGGAGCGAGCCAGAGCGCGTGTTTATTGGCACCGAGTTGTTCGAAAAGCACCGGGACTGGCTCATCCCACCGCCACACCCGGACGTCGATGTCAGTTTCCTCCTCGACTTCGGTGACGCCGACGCGTGGGCCTGGTCAGTGGAGCGCTTTGACAGCATCATTTCCAACCAGGCCGCTCAGGGCCACCAATTAGACGTGTTCCGCCAGGACTTCAACATGGACCCGCTCGATTACTGGAACGCCAAGGACATTCCGGGCCGCACCGGTATGACGCAGGCGAAGCACGTGACCGGCCATCTCGCCTTCTGGGACGAGCTACGCAAGCGCCATCCTCATATGTGGATAGATAGCTGTGCCTCAGGTGGCCGTCGCAACGACCTCGAGACGATGCGCCGCTCGGTCCCTCTCGATCGGAGCGACTACCAGTTCGAACCGACCGGTCAACAGTGCCAGACCTATGGCATATCCCTGTGGCTCCCGTACTATGGGACAGGCGTGGGGCCCCAGACCACCCATGATGGTGCCTGGGGTTCGGGCCAGTACGTGGTTCGCAGCTCGCTGGCTCCGAGCTATGCGTCGAGCGTCGTCGTGCGCACTGCGAGCAACGAGGACTGGGCCCTGCTTCGCACGATGAACGAGGAATTTGTGCGTATACAGGACGACCTCTTGTACAGCGATTTCTATCCTCTGACGGAATTCAGCCTGGAGGACGATGTATGGATGGCATTCCAATTTGACCGTCCCGCGGCGGGGAGGGGTGTAGTCCTGGCCTTTCGACGGCCTCACGCCAGGACGGCGACGACGCGATTCACTCTGCACGGCTTAGATGCCGGCCAGCACTACAGGATCGACAACTTCGATGAGAATGGCACGGAACTGTTGTCCGGAAGGGGCCTGATGCAGCACGGCCTGGAAATTTCGCTTTCGGATGCGCCAGCCTCGGCCATCGTGCAGTACGAGCGCCAGTCCGGCGGGTCGTCGTAATCAGCCACACAACTGGACGAATCTCGTTCGGGACCATGCTGCTCGCGCCAGAACCCTAAGTACACACGCGGGTTTGGCTAAGTTCGCACAGCAGTGATGAGTACGATTGGTGGCGAAGACGCATTCCCTGACTTTGCATGGGTGGTCGGCGAAGAAGGATCCGATCCGATGGTGCTTTCCGATGGCGTTCCCCATCGCCAAGACCAATTCGGGCAAAGCGGCCATTACACCCATGTTGACGACGACCTTCGCTCGATTGCCGCACTCGGCGTCAGGATCGTTCGATACGGCGTACCCTGGCGTCTGACCGAACCCGAACCGGGTCATTACGACTGGACGCTGTGGGATCGAGCCTTGGCCAGGTGCGACGACCACGGCCTGGAGCCGATCGTCGACATGTTGCATTTCGGTCTCCCCGACTCATTTGACGGCTTTGCCGATCAGCGATGGGTGGACTCGTTCGGTCGCTACGTCGAAGCATTCCTCAACCGTTACCAAGAACCGCGATGGTTTACGCCAGTCAATGAGCCAGGCCCCACGGCGGAGAATTCAGGTCTGCTGGGAATATGGAACGACCGACTCGCGTCAGGTCCCGATCACGCGCGGATCTTGGCCAACATTGTGTTGGCCAACCTGGAGGCACTGGCGCGTATCCGAAGTGATCGCGGCGGGTGGTGGATTGGAGCCGAGGGTTTTCTGGTTCCGGTAGCTGTTGAACCGCAGGTTCAAGCTGACGTCGAGGCGTTACGGGCGTGGAGCTGGCTCGTATGGGACTTGCACCTCGGACGAGACCCCGCTCCGGAGGTGGCCCGCTATCTCGATCCAGTGGAGGACGCACTGTTGGCGCGCATCCGCTCCCTTGCTGTGACGGACCGGATCATTGCCGGTCTTGATTTTTACCCGACCTCGATCTTCCCCCTCGGGGGTGCGGCCCCGAAGTGGTCGGTTCACGAGCGAGTCGCATTCGCAGTTGCAGAATTTCGACGTTGGCACGACCGGTATGACGTGCCCTTCTGGGTGGCGGAGACCTCGAATTTGTCGCTCGCCATCAACGACCAGATTCCGTGGCTGCTCTCTCTCACGGATGCTCTTCGCGGACTGCGCGATGACGGCCTGCCGGTACGCGGGCTCTGCTGGTACAGCCGAGGAGACCAATTCGACTGGCAGACCGAGCTGGTGAATCCACAAGGCGCCGTGACCGAGGTCGGGCTCTTTGACGTTCACCGCCGGGCCAGACCGGTTGCCTCTCTCTTTGCGCAACTTGCCTCACAGGCGCTGTGACGTCTGAGCCGAGTCTGAGCTCCAGTGCATGGCCCGTCTTGTACAGCCTTCTCAGGCTGGCCACAAAGGAGAGCGGGTCGCCAGCCGCCGTCAGTGAGTCTCGGTATCATTTGTGGTGGGTTGGTGATCTGGCTGGTTCGTTGGTGGGGTGCCGACAAAACTCATCCACCCTGGGGCGATAGGCCAATTCGTTTGGTGCACCTCCTACGCAATCGCCTTGATTTCCCACGCATATGAACCAAACTTCGCCAAATGTGAATGATGGCGCCTACCGCCCCCAGTCGGCGGGGTATTGCATGAACCACAAGGTTCATCGAGGTAAGTCGTTGTCCCTCGCAACGGCTTCATCGACGATCGATGAAGTGAACCAATCAAGGGGGACAAATGACACGCAATAAGCGAATCACTACGGTCGCCGCCGGCGCGGCGAGCATCACAGCAGTGGCACTGGGAGTTGCCGGTGCATTCCCAAGTGGCGCCAGCGTCGGTCCAGTGGCCACACCGTCACTTCCGATCCCAGCCCCGCTTCCCAGCGCAGCATCGCTTCCAGGAGCAGGATCGCTTCCGACGCTGCCTGGAATTTCTACGTCCATCCCAACTGGATCGCAATGCGTCGGTACGCCGGTCACACCAGCGCTTCCGATTCCCGCAACGGCCGGAGGCTCCGGAAACGTCACCACTTCATACGGCGGAGGATCAGTCACCGGGTCGTCGACCAGCGGTGTGAATGTCTGCACCACCGGCGTGCCGAGCCTTCCCAGTGTTCCGAGTTTGTCGTCGGCCAGCTCACTGCCGGGTCTGCCGTCGGCCGGTTCGATCCCGAGTGTTCCCGGGCTGCCGTCGGCCAGCTCACTGCCGGGTCTGCCGTCGGCCGGTTCGATCCCGAGTGTTCCCGGGCTGCCGTCGGCCAGCTCACTGCCGGGTCTGCCGTCGGCCGGTTCGATCCCGAGTGTTCCCGGGCTGCCGTCGGCCAGCTCACTTCCGAGTCTGCTTGGTGGGTTCTCGTTCAGTATCAGCGGAAGTGGCTCATAGGTCCGGATTTCCCACCTCCCTGGTCAGGGGATATATCGTCGGACGCCAATTTCCAGTGACCGTGACCAGGAGGTAGGAGGTCACTCCTACTCGGGCCGAGCCTTGCCTTCATTAGGTCCTTGGTTCGAGTCCCTCAGCGCCTCTGGCGCGGTATTCGTGTCCGGTACGCGGAGGTAGGCCGCTTTGCGTCGGCCTGCCATCGTCAGAGGAACGTCACGCGGGTCGCTTCCTGCTTGCCTTGGTCGAAACCGGCACGGGCGGATGGGATGCGGGTCGCCGGGTCCATCTGGTTTGTGCCCATTGCGGTTTGGGAATCGGCGTCCGGCGTGATCACCTCGACGCGGCTGCCCTGTTGGCGCAGAGCCTCGACCTGGCCCTCCAGGTCCATGCCCCATTCCGGTGGTCTGCGCAGGCCCTCAAACTGGCCTTCGGGCAAGGTCCCGCTCCGTCCGCCGAACGGCGAGAGCACCACGACATTCGCATAGCCCGAGGCAAGGTCGGCGTTTTCGGGGGAGCGCACGCCGCCGTTGATGTAGTGAGTGCCGTTGATGGTGATAGTGGGAGACGAACCCGGCAGTGCAGTGCCCGCGGTGACCGCGTCCACTAAGTCGACGCCCGAATCGCGGTCGAAAGTAGCCAGCTTGCCGGTATGCGCGTCGACGGTTACCACAATCATCGGCCTGGCCGGCCATTCATGGCGAGGCAACCGGGCCGCGACCACGGCGCGGTGCTGTTCCGCCGTGGGTCCGAGTATGGAGTCGCACTCCAACCCGAATGCGCCCATCGCACGTTGTAGATCGGCAGCCGAGGCGGCGGCGGCGGAGATGGCCCTCATCCGCTCGAACACCGTGGCCATCGGCAAGCGCCGGCGGTCGTTCGCGGTTCTGTCCGACCGGTTGAACAGGCGGGGACAGCACCGAGGCAAACAGTTCGGCCGGCGGTATTCCGCTGCGCAGCTGTGCTGCCGCGGTGGCACCGGACGACGTGCCGACCACCAAATCGGCGGCCTCTGTCATATCGAGACCCGCTTCGGCCAGTCCAGCGATGATCCCGATCTCCCACGCATTTCCCGCAGCCCCACCACCACCGAGAACCAGAGCAAGGTTGTGAACCGCCTGCGGGCGCGACGTATCTCGCACCGAGTCAAACGTGAAGGATTGGGCTTTGCCCCCGGTCGACGGGAGCGATTCGTGAAATGGCGACATGTCTTGGTCCCTTTCAGGGCATCCGAGATGCGGGCACCCAAGGACCGATGACGACGAAGTTCTAGAGGCTCCGGCGTGAAGGGGTGAGCACCCGACTGTGAACGAAAGGAATCGGACTCACCTCCTTAGACCGTGCGCTGCGACAGCGCTCCTGAACGAACTCTGGTTGGACAATAGTCGGGCCAGGAGCTGCCGTATTTGAACCTACGACCTGCGTCGGTTCTGCTAGCGGTCATCCGCTCCGGTCCGTATGAGGTGTTCGGCGGTTGAGGAGGATTGGCTAGCCTGTGACCAGCGGATATGCGTTCTTAGAACGACAAGTTGACACCACTCCAGGGACTCGAGCGCGGTCATCCGAGGTCGATGATCGGGCCGACGATGACCGGCGAGCGGTTGCTGGCCGACGGTGACGGCCACAGTGGTCGCGGTCGATCTCGGGACCTGTGGCGATAGTACGCCTGCCTAAATAGGAGTGACTTCCCACTTCCCTCAAGACGGGCAGACGTTCGATCCAACCGGGGCAACGGGAAGCTTGGTGAATGGCTGCACCGGACCGTAGTGAATCACGCATCGGCGCTCCAGGCTGGCGCGCCCGTGAGGGCGCTGTTGAGCGATTTGACGTGCTCGGGCCCATTGGGAACGTCGCGCCACCAAGCCCTCCAACTCAATCCAGGACATGGGTGGGGCGTGGTCTTGCCAGTCTCTGAGCGGGGCGTCCGAAATGAAGAGTGAAATACTCCGTCACTGCTGAATCAGAAGCCGTCAGCCATGCCGCATCGCGTGGAGCCGCGTTAGGATCACCCCGTGAGAGGGGCCGTGCAATCTCGGCCCAATGTCCTCCTCATCAACTGCGACGACTTGGGGTACGGCGACCTCGGGTGCTACGGCTCGACGCGCAACACCACGCCGGCGATCGACCAGCTTGCCGACGAGGGGATCCGGTGCACCTCGTTCTACATGGCCTCTCCGGTGTGCTCGCCCTCCCGGGCGGCCCTGCTGACCGGCTGCTATCCGCCGAGGATCAGCTTCGGGTCGTTCGAGGGGCTGCCGGTCCTCTTCCCCGGTCAGCCGCTGGGCCTGCCGCAGAGCGAGATCAGCCTCGCCCGCGTCCTCTCAGACGCCGGCTATCGCACCCAGATGATCGGAAAGTGGCACTGCGGCGACCAGCCCGGTTTCCTGCCCGTCAATCACGGCTTCGACCACTACTTCGGCTTGCCTTACAGCAACGACATGGGCCGACAGGCGAACACGCCGCAGTTTCTCGGATCGCTGCCGCCGCTGCCCCTGCTCGACGACGATAAGGTCATCGAGCAGCAGCCCGACCAGCGCTCGCTCACCGCCCGCTACGTTGCCGAGGCCCTGTCGTTCCTGCGCGATGTGAAGGGCGACCCCTTCTTCCTGTACCTGGCGCACATGTACGTACACCTTCCGATCTACGTACAGCCGGACTTCCTCCAGCGGTCGCGCAACGGCGTCTACGGTGCGGCGGTCGAGTCGATCGACTGGGCGACCTCTGCGCTCTTGGACGAACTGAGCGCCCTCGACCTCGACAGACAGACCATCGTGATCTTCACGAGTGACAACGGCTCGCTGGGTGACGTCCCGCCGCCTTGGGGGTCGAGCGAACCCCTAGGCGGTAGCAACCAGCCTCTCCGGGGGGCGAAGGGCTCGACTTGGGAGGGTGGCATGCGCGTACCGGCCATCGTCCGGTGGGCCGGCACACTCGATGGAGGCCGGGTCTGCGACGAGCTGCTGACATCGATGGACTTGTATCCGACGCTGGCGGGACTCTGCGGTGCACGGGTCCCCGGCGACCGGGTCATCGACGGACTCGACGTCCTCGACGTCTGGCGTGACCCGGCCGCAAGGTCGCCGCACCACACCTTTGCGTACTACCGGGGGAACAACCTTGAGGCTGTGCGTGGCCACCGCTACAAGCTCCACGTCGCCCGCAGGGGACAGGAGGTGATCGAGCTCTACGACCTCACGGAAGATCCGGGGGAGACCACAGAGGTGCGCGCAGTGCATCCCGAGGTGGTGGACCGGCTGGGCGCGGCTGCTGAGGGGTACCGCTACGAGCTCGGCGATGGGCGCTTGGGGGTCCAGGGTCGGGGCATCCGTCCGATTGGCCGGGCCGAGCATCCCTCGACCCTCACCACCTTCGACCCGAAGCACCCTTACTTTATGGCCGAGTACGACCTCGACGACAGGGGCTGAGACACCGTGGATCGTGTTTTGTTGATCCGAGATTTGTCGATCGGACCTTGGGGGTTACGTCGAAACCCCTGGGCGGGTGGGTCCAGGGTCAGGGTTGGTTGGGCCTGGGTGGGCTGCCGACAAAACCCTCCTGGGCTGGGCTCCGTGATCCGCTGCGGAGTCCACTTCCCACGTCAACGGTCCGGATTTCGTGTGCGTCAGCCTAGGGGGATGATGATCCCGTTGGTGAAGGTCACGGTATTGACCCCCTCGAGGCTGTTGAGCACCACCGCGGCAGCCGTGGTGAGCAGATGCGGGTAGGTCGGCTGACTGACGATGGTGTCATTGCCGATCACACCGACGCCGAAGAGATTCACATTCGCCACAGTGCTCGGCTGCTCGGTGACTGTGATCTGAACCTGGCTGAGGTTCGCGTTCAGGACCGGCACGTTGTTGATGCCCGCTGAGCACTGACCGGGCTTCAGAACGCCCGGAACGGTGCCGGTAGTGGCTACTCCGTTGACGCTGTACGCATACGAGAAGTTAAACGCGGTGTTCCCCAAGGGGCCGTCGCTCGGCGTTTGCGCCTTGCAGATCTTGAGGGTCCCCGTGTTGATCTCGTTGTTGAAGGTCACCATGTTGTCGGCGTTGTAGGGAACGGTGGCCAGAGCAGAGTTACCCGACTGGGTCGCCCCGGACGTTCCGAACACGTTCGTCAGCGTGGTGTGAGGCGCCGGCGTCTCGGTGACGGTTGTGGTCCCGACCGGCTTGAGGATTGGCGGCGAGCAGTTCCCGACGTCGACCGGTGAGATCGCCGCTCCATCGACACTGAACTGGAACGGGATGCCTGCGTTGATCGACGTGGACGACTTGCACACCTCGACGTAGCCGAAGGCCTCGTTGATGAAGTTGGCCTGGGTCACAGAACCCGCCCCAAAGCTGCCCGCGTTGTTCGGCGCCGGCAGGTTCCCGACGTAGAGCTGCACGGTCGTCGAGTTCGGGCTTCCGGCGTTGAGATTTGCCGGGTTCACGCTGGTGCCGACCACTTGGGTCGTGGGCGTCAGGCCCGTCTCACTCACCGTGACCAGGCTGCCGAGCGGCAGCGCAAACGGAGAGCTGGTACCCCCGACGAACGCGGACGTCTGCGTGGGGAAGGCCTGGGCAACCACGGACACCGAAGCGGGAACAGCGATCGGTGCGCCGTTGAAGCTCGCCGACACCGAGTAGGTGAACGTCTGGCCGGCGAGCACATTGTCGGCCGGGCGGTCCAACGTCTTGCAGACCTTCACGAAGCCGGTCAACGGGGCATTGGTGACGGTGATATTGACGCCCGAGCTAAATGCGCTTCCACCCGCGCCGAAAGCCTCAGATAAGAGTTCGTAAGATCCGTTCGGGACCGTCGTGGTGTTCCAGCTGCATAGCCATCCGTAGTAGGTCAGGGTGGCCGTGCAGAGCACCGGGGCGTTATAGCCGTAGGAGCCGCCGAAGAGTCGAAACTCGACGCTGGTTGCGTTCGAGGCGGAGGCGTCCAGGATGGTCGTGCCCGACACCGTGGCCCCGTTGGAAGGAATGATCACGCTCGTGGTCGTTACGGCCAGCTCATAGGCCCCGATGTCGCAGCCCTTGCCCTGGGGGCGGGCGATGCCCCGCTGGTCGGTGCTGCCGGGGCAGCCGGGTGTGGCGGGGGGGATGGCGTCAACGGCGGGGCTGCTCGGCGGGCAGGGCCATGGTCTCGGTCGACCCACCGTTCCAGGCCAGGGCGTCGAGCCCGGGGTCGGTGCTGGAAAGGGAGTGGTTGGCGGTCGAAAAGCCGCACGAGGTCCCGTCGTCGATGTTGTAGCCCAGGTCGGTGATGGCGGCCCCGCCACCACAGTTGGTCCCGGTCAGACCGCCGGCGACGATGTCCATGCTCATGGAGAGCGTGAACCCGGTGAAGTTGTAGAGATTGGCCCCAAAGGGCGAGGTGTTGCCCGAGAAGGTCGATTGCTTCACCGTGGTGGTGCCGAAGTTCACGACCGCCCCGCCGCCGTTGGTGCCCGCGGTGTTGTTGGTAAAGGTGCTGTTGGCGATGTTGAGGGTGGTGTCGTTGTCGAGGGCTCCACCGCCCGGGCCGGTGTTGCCGACGAAGGTGTCCCCGGCCAGGGTCGCGGTGCCGGCCGTGTTGGCCAACGCCCCGCCGCCGAAGTCCGTGGCGTTATTGCCGGCGAAGGTGCTGTTGGTGACGGTGGCGGTGCTCTGGTTCATGATGCCACCGCCCTCTTGGGCCGAGTTCCCGCTGAAGGTGCTGGTGTTCACGCTGAGCGTCCCGGTGCTGTCGATCGCCCCACCCGAGGTGCCGGTGGCGGCGGGCGACGAGTTGTTGGTGAAGGTGGTGGTCGTAACGGTCAAGGTGCCGTGGTTGAAGATGGCGCCACCACCCTGTTGGCCGTTGTTGGCCAGGCCGTTGCTGAGCGTCAGCGAGTTCAACGTGAGGATGCCACCATCGGCGACGTCGAAGATGCGGAAGGCCGGCACGCCGGTGGCGGTTGACCGGGCGATGGTGGCCCCCGAGCCCTGGATCACGACGTTCCCGGTGATCACCGGGAGGCCGGTTCCCCCCTCGGTCGTGTTGTTGGCGCTCTCCAGCGAGTAGACGCACCCGGGCGCCAGGACCAGAGTGCTCCCGCCCGACGTGCCGTTCGCCGTCGCAATGGCCGAGATGAGATTCGGCGTACTGCACGACACCGTCGCGGCAGTGGCCGACTGTTCGAGTCCTACGCTGCCGAGAGCGCCGAGAGCGCCGAGAATAAGCACGGCCAGCGCCGATGCGAGCGGGCGGCGAACAGCAGCAAAGCGGGGGTGATGTGCGTTTCCGTTGTGGCTCGGGGCACGAGGCGATCTGAGCATGGTGTGATGAAAGACCTCGTGAGTCGGAATCATCGGTTTTTTTCGTCGGAGAGTTCGCTTTGGTATTCGATCTCGTTCGTACGCGCGTTGTGGCAGCCGAGATACCCGATACCAGAGTCGGGATGATCGCTGTTGGAAGCGACCCCCACGAGGTGCAGCCTGCTCCTGTCAATGCAGTCAAGCAGCAGCTTCCAATATGCATGTTGTGGCTCGCGCGAAAACATAGTGACCATTCCTTGGCCCTCCACCGGCTCACCGAACGCGTCAGAAACCGAGCGGCGGACCCTGTCTCTGACAAACGGAATCCCCCCCGCTCAGGATCAAGGTATCCCGCTAAATTCGTGTCTTACCAGCGAAACCTTCTTCTAATAAAATTGGCGCCCCTCGTCAACGAGAAACGGGCCAAAGCCGATCAACGCCAAAGCCTCATTGAATACGTCACGAGTTCTGGCCACCCCTGCACGCGCCCCAGGTCTGGAGCCCGCCGAACGGGCAGGGCTCACCTCCGTCGACTTCGGATCCGCCGACGACGGCGTGAGGCTTCGTCGAACCTGCCCAACTTGACCTTTGGCAGGGCGGTCGCGCCCCGAGACACCATGCCGGATATCCATCGGGCCACTCGAGCCCCGATGCAACCCTGGTCCGTGCCGTCACGGCCTCAGATATCGGCCATGAACAGCCAAGGCCTGAACACCCGCTGGACTGGGTTTTGTCGACACGGCCATGTCAGGTGTGTCGACAACCCCTGGGTTGGGTTTGGGTTTGGGTTTGGGTTGGGTTGGGTTTGGGTTGGGTTGGGTTGGGTGGGCTACCGACAAAACCCATCTGCGCAGGGGCGACGGGTGAGCCCACGGACCCATTTCCCACGCTAAGGCTGTGGATTTCCCACCACCCTGATCAGGGCATTCTTTTCGAGGCCGGTCATTGTCACCCACTGTGTTGCTCAGGCACTGGCTGATGGGGCAACTCGGTGAGATATCCTCGTGGAAGAGCTATCTGTAGTGGGGTTGGTCGATTGAGCCACTTGAGTCTGTCGACACCCTTGGGTGGGTGGGCTATGGGCTCCGTTCTCTGGGATTTTGTCATCAGAGATACTGGTACTACCTCTGCCAATTGTCGGGACTGGGATTGGCGAATCGCTGCTCGAGTGGAGGCTCGAACGCTGATTCCCTCCTCCCGACCCCCAGTCATGTTCAGGGACCGGAGTTATCGGTTCAGTTCATCTCGACCTTCCGGCGAACCCGCGTATGACACTTCATCCCGACGTTCGCGGACACTCGTGGGGGAGCCCATCATGTTGTGAGACGGGCGGGCTGAACTGCAGGTGGCCTACGGTAGGGGCGTGCAGGCGGGGGACGGGCTCCGGTGACCATTGAGAACGTGGCGATCCTGTTCACAGACATCGCTGGTTCCACCGAATTGTCCCAGCGCCTGTCGCAGGCGGACGCTGACGAGGTCCGCCGGAGGCACTTCTCGATCCTCCGCCAAGGCATCACTGAGACTGGTGGCACCGAAGTAAAGAGCCTTGGCGACGGCCTGATGGTGGTGTTTGGCTCAGCCTCGGCTGCCCTGTCTTGCGGGGTGACCATGCAGCAGGGTGTGGATCGGTACAACCGGGGGCGAGATGTTTCGGTAGGTCTCAGAGTTGGACTCAGCGGGGGGGAGGTCAGCCGGGAGGAGGGTGACTGCTTCGGTGACCCGGTGGTCGAGGCGGCCCGGCTGTGCGCCTTATGCGAGAGCGGTCAGATCCTGGCCGCGGACATCGTCCGGCTGACCGCGGGCCGCCGGAGCCGACATAAGTGCCGGCCACTCGGCGAGCTGAGCTTGAAGGGCTTGCTCGACCCGGTCCAGACGGTGGAGGTTCTCTGGGAGCCCCTGAGGGGGGCGGCGGACACCGCCGCGATCCCTCTGCCGGGTTGGCTCGCAATTGGTCCCGAAACTGGAGTTGTGGGACGAACCGCTGAGGTCGAGGCGCTGAACGAAGCCTACAAGCGAGTCTCTGGCGGAACGGGCCGCGAGATTGTGCTCGTCTCCGGGGAGGCCGGACTGGGCAAGACCACGCTGGTGGCCGAAGCGGCACGTTCAGCCTTCGACTATGGGGCTTGTGTCCTCTTCGGACATTGCGAGGAGGACCTCGCCACCCCCTACCAACTCCTCGCCGAGTCTCTAAACCACTTCGTTACCCACGCCCCCGAGGAGCAACTCCTCGCCCATGTGGGAGTTCACGGATCCGAGCTGGCCCGCCTGGTCCCGGCGCTGGCCAATCGGATTCCGGACCTGCCCCCCTCCAAGGCCACCGACTCGGACACCGAACGATTCCTCCTGTTTGCCGCCACCGTCGGATTGCTCGCCATGGTGAGCGAACACCAGCCGGTGGTCCTTGTGCTCGACGACCTCCAGTGGGCCGACAAGGGCAGTTTGCAACTGCTTCGGCACCTGGCCGCCACCGACGTACCCATGCGGTTGGTCGTGTTCGGGACCTTTCGGGACAGCGAACTGCCCAATGCCCAAGCGCTGATCGAGACTCTGGCCGCCCTCCGCCGGCTGGACGAAGTCTGGCGCATCGAGCTGCGTGGCCTCGACGACACCGGGGTGATGGCCCTCATGGAGGCCGCCGCCGGTCACCGACTCGGAGACGATGCAGTCGAGTTGGCCCACGCCATCTATCGGGAGACCGACGGCAATCCCTTCTTCGTGAGCGAGGTGCTTCGCAACTTGGTCGAGACGGGGGCCATCAGGCAGAACGTGGAGGGCCAATGGGAAGCGGAGGCTTCTCTCGATGTGACAGCTTTACCCGATTCGGTGCGCGAGGTGATCGGTGCCCGGGTGATCCGGCTCGGGAAGGAGGCTGGCCGGGTACTGTCGGTTGCGGCCGTCATCGGCCGTGACTTCGATCTGGACCTCTTGGCTGTTGCGACGAACAGCATTGGGGATGACCTTCTCGATGTTCTCGACGCGGCCGGAACCGTGGCTTTGGTGCGCGAGCTGGCTGATGCTCCCGGGCACTTCACCTTCTCCCATGCCCTCATCCAGCACACCCTCTACGAGTACCTCGGTCCCACCCGCCGGTCCCGAGCACACCGACAGGTGGCGGAATCTCTGGAACAACTGTGTGGCGACTCTCCGGGGAGCCGCGTGGGCGAACTGGCTCGGCACTGGTTCCATGCCGCTCAGCCCATCGACCGACCCAAGGCCATCGGTTATTCCCGTCAGGCTGGCGATGCCGCACTTGCCGCCCTCGCACCGGCTGACGCTCTGCGCTACTTCGTGCAGGCACTGGAGCTTTCCGACCAAAGCAAGGACCTCGCGCCGGAACTGATGATCGACCTGGCTATCGGGCTCGGGACCGCCCAACGCCAGACCGGAAACCCAGCCTTCCGGGAGACCCTTCTCGATGCCGCTCGCACGGCAGCGACTCTCGGCGACACTGAGCGACTGGTGGCGGCCGCCTTGGCCAATGACCGGGGCTGGTACAGCTCCGTTGGCGTCATCGACGCCGAGAAGGTGGCGATACTGGAGTTGGCACTCGACCGCCTACCAGGTGACGACCTCGACCGAGCACTATTGCTCGCGAATCTCTGTACTGAACTTACTTACGGAAGTCCGCTCGAACGCCGGGAGGAACTGGCCATTGAGGCTTTGGCCATCGCCGAGTCCTCGGGCCATGACGCGGTAGTGGTGCGAGTCCTCAACCACATTTGCTATCCGCTCTACGTGCCGCAGCTGGTCGACCAACTACTGGTTCGCACGGCCGACGGCCTCATTCGCGTGGAATCGGTGGGAGACTCCGTGCTGCAGTTCTGGGCGACCTATTGGCGTGCTTGCGTAGTTCCCTTGGCCGGAGACATCGAAGAGCTGGACCGATGCTCTGCCGTGATGAAGGCGCTCGTCGAGAAGGTCGACCAGCCGATGCTGCATTGGTCTTACCTGATACAGCGAACGCATCGCGCGTTGATAGCAGGTGACACCGATGAAGCTGAACGATTGGCGACCGAATGTCTCGAGATCGGCACTGACAGTGGACAACCTGATGCGAGCACAATCTTCGCCATGCATCTCTTCGGCGTCAACGAGCAACGTGGAACGACTGACGCTCTCATTCCGGTCATCGAGGAAATCCGTAATGACATGCAGGACATTGACAAGGCGGCAGTTGAAAGTGCCTTAGCCCTCGCGTATGTGGAGGGGGGTCGGCTTGACGACGCGCGTCAGGTCCTCGCCCATTTCGCCGACAGAGGTTTCCAGCTCCCAGCCGACTCGGTGTGGCTCTGGTCAATGACTAACTACGGCAACGTGGCAATCGAATGCGGGGAACGGCAGATGGCTGGGTCACTGTTCGACTTGCTCGCTCCGTGGTCAGATCAGTTGTCCACCAATGGTGGAGGCTCGACCAATGGCCCGGTGAGTCACTTTCTTGGTGGACTTGCCACCGTGCTCGGCCGCTACGACGACGCTGATTCGTACTTCGCTCGGGCCGCAGCCTTCAACAGCCGTACGCAGGCGAAGTTCTTCGCTGTCCAGTCAGACCTCCTGAGGGGCAGGATGCTCGCGAAACGCCGTGCACCCGGCGACACCGATAGGGCCTGTGAGCTACTCGTCAAGGCGCGTACGATCGGTGCGGCCAATGGGTACGGAGGCATCGAGCGGCGTGCTGCAGCGGCTCTCCAAGATCTGAATTGAAGTCTCGTCAGTTCCCCTGGATGACATGATCCATCGGGCCAATAGTTTCCCGTCTCGTGTGGGCCGTAACGAGATTGGGCGGTGGGTCGTGGGTCTGGGTGGTCGGGGTGCGCTACCGACAAAACCACCCTGGGCTGGGCTCGATCATCCCATGCAGAGACCATTTCCGACGCTAACGGTCCGGATTTCCCACCCGCCTGGTCACGGGATATATCGGCGGACACCCATTTCGAATGACCGTGGCCCAGTGGGGAAGACCCTCGTTCCACGGGCCGAGCGCCGCACTTATCGGGTCCTTGGTTCGAGATCCCCAGTGCCTACGGAACGCGCGAACGGGAGAGAGGGGCCACGACACGCGAACGGACCAAACCACCGCGCAACCGGAGGCGACAGGCCCGGACCGGCACCCAGGCGGCGCCGGCCACGACCCGAGGACACGGCCCCACGGCCCCACGTCCCCACCCCGAGAACAGGGAGGGGCGGAGCGCGGGAGGGGGACGTTGGGTGCCCCCGACCGCTTGAGGGCACACCGGGTCGGTGGCGCACCATCCGCAGGATCGGACCGACACGTGATCGGGATAATCCAATCAGCGAAATGCTTTTCTAATAACCGTCGCGCTCCGATTAGCTCGCGGCGTCGCGGTCCAAACTCCACACGGGCGTCCAAACGTTTCGTTAAGGAAAGCCTGGCATCGACTCTCGAGCATGAGAGGAATCGCGCGCCTCACCGCTTCGTCGCGGGAAAAACTCGCAAGCGATTGACAACGATCGACACGCCTATTTGAATGCACACGAGCACACCTGGAGGACCCATGACCCGGATCAAGCTATCGCTCTACGTCACAGTCAGCCTGCTCTTGTCGATTGTCATGGTGCCGGTGATCGGCGCGCAATCGGCAGGTGCGGCAGGGGCAGATCCGGTAGGAACCACCTATGTCTCGGACGAGTCCGCTCACAGCATCGACGTGTTCGCCCCTGGCACCAATGGCAACGTGGCACCGCTCCGTTCCATTTCGGGTTCTTTGACGGGGTTGGGACCCGGTTTCGGACCTGACGACGTCAAGGTTGACGCAGCGGGTGACGTCTTCTCGTCGAACTTCAGCGGCGACAGCATTACCGAGTACGCACCTGGGGCGTCAGGCAATGTTGCACCTATCTGCACGATCTCCGGATCCAATACGGGTCTCGATTCCAACGACGACATCGCTATTGCGCCTGACGGAACGATTTACGTCGGAAACTTTGCTGGCAACCCGGTTGAGGTGTTTGCGCCGGGTGCGTGTGGAAACGTCACCCCGGAGCGCATCATCGCGGGAAGCGCGACGGGCCTCGGCGAAGTCGACGGCCTCGGTGTCGACGCGGCCGGGAACCTGTACGTCGATAACACCCCGAATGGCAGCATCGAGGTTTTCGCACCAGGCGCCAACGGCAACGTCGCTCCGGTACGCACCATTTCCGGATCGCTCACGGGTTTGACCGGGCCGGACGACATCGTGGTCGGCTTCGGTGGGGAGTTGTACGTGACCAATGGCTTCAATGGCGGCGCCAGTGTGCTGGTCTTTGCCCCTGGTGCCACTGGCAACGTGGCACCCATTCAGGACATCTCGGGTTCCAACACGGATTTGGGTGCGCCCGATGACCTGGCCGTGGACGCCAGCGGTCACATCTTCGTCACCGACGAGTTCAGCACCCTGGGGCCGGCCATGCTCGAGTACGCCTCTGGTGCCACCGGGAATGTCGCACCCGCGACCGCGATTTCGGGAAGCTCGACCACCTTCATCGGTCCCGAAGGGGTCGCCGTCGCTGGACCTCCCGCGCTGACGGGCGCGACGGTTTCGACCACCGATTCAGCCACGTCGGTCTCGCTCGGCAATCCCACGTCGGACACAGCCACGATCACCGAGGGGAGCAATGGGGACTCGCCGACGGGATCCCTCGTCTTCAAGTTCTTCGGTCCAGGCGACCCAACCTGTAGCAGCGCCCCGGCCCACACCTCGTCGGCGCAGACTGTCCACGGAGCCGGTAGCTACTCTTCGGGCTCCTTCACTCCCACTGCCGTGGGCACGTACACCTGGCAGGCGCTCTACAGCGGGGACACCCACAATCCAGCCGTCACCACCGCCTGCAGTGGTGTCGCCGCCGAGACCGTCACCGTGCAGCAGTCAGCGGCTCAGCCGACGTCCACCTCCACCTCCCTGTCGGGTGGCGGCCAATCAGGCACGAGCATCTCGGTACCCACCAATACGGCGGTCACCGACAGGGCCACCCTCAGCGGCACGAACGCAGCCAAGGCGACGGGGAAGGTGACCTACAACGTCTACTCGCACTCGGGCTGCACGACCCTGGCTGCAGGCGGGACGCCCGAAAGCATCACCACCCCCGGGACGCTGCCCGCCTCGGCGCCCGTGAGCCTCAGCGCAGGGGGGACCTACTACTGGCAGGCCGTGTACTCGGGTGACACGTCGAACAAACCCTCGACGAGCGCCTGCGGGTCGGAGACGGAGGTGGTGGCGCCTGCGCCTGCCACGGGGTCCTTGGAAATATGCAAGGTCGCGGCACCGCCCCTAGCCGGGCAGACGTTCCCGTTCCAAACGGCCACCTGGTCCGGCACCCAATTCAAAGAGGTGTCGCTCAAAGCCGGAGCGCCTCCGGGCGGGTGTTCGACCGTGAATACGTACACCGTGGGGACAACGGTGCTCGTTGAGGAGGCCGCGTCCGCCGGCGTCCCATTCCCGGGTGTCAATACGCCGACCTTCAGCATTGCCAATGGCACGATCACGGGTAACGTGCCGAGCCTCTACTTGGTGGCCGTTCGTATCAACGCGGGCACCAACGTCCTGACCGTCACCAACACGCCAATTCCACCAGGGCCGCAATTTGGAACCTTTGAAGTGTGCAAGTCGGCAGCCGACAACAACGTCCAGGGGTCTTTCGTCTTCAACCTCACCGGCCCTAACGGCTACAGCGCGACCACGAGCGTTCCGACCGGCCAGTGCAACGAGGTGGATAATGTCCCCGCTGGGGTGCCGATCACCGTCACTGAGCCGCCGATCTTCCCGTTTGCGTTGACCAGCGTGAATACCATCCCCACGACGGCGCTGATCAGTACCAATCTGGGCGCTTCGAGCGCTCAGGTGGAAGTGGAGCCCCAATCGACGAGCACCGTGTTCTTCACCAATGCCACGCTGACCGGCTACGTGAAGGTCTGCAAGACGTTGGACCGCGTGGCCGATGATGTGCTCGCCGGCAAGACGTTCACCTACTCGGTGTCGGCGACCTTCGAGGGCGCACCGATCGCCGTTCCGTCCTCGGTGTCCGTGGTTGCCCAGGCCTTCCCCACGCAGACGTGCGCCTTCGTCGGGGGCACCAGCTCTCCGTTTGCGCTGCCGCTCGGCAGCCTGGTCACGGTGAGTGAGACGGGCCTGCCGCCCACGATCCAAGTGGTCGGCACCAGCGTGAACCCGGCGAATCTCAACGCCGGAAGCCCGAACTCGACGACCGTGCAGCTCTACGTCGGGAACCTGCCGGCGCCGAACAACGCGGGCAGCTTTGGGGCGGGTTCTGTGACCCAGGCCAACTTCATCAACGAGGCCTTCGGCTACGTCGAGGTGTGCAAGTCGTCCACGTCGATCAACGCAGGCATCCCGTTCCAGTTCAGTGTCGATGGAGCGGCGATCTCACCGGTCGACGTCGGGAACTGCTCGCCGCCAATCCTCAAGCCGGTCGGGACCACGACCGTCACCGAGACGCCGGCGCCACACACCACGCTGACGAACGTGTTCGGAACGTCCGGGGCGACCCAGTCGGGTAACTCTGCTCTGGCCACCGTTCCCTACAACGCCGACAACATGGTGACCTTCAACAACGAGATCAACACGGGGAGCCTCAAGATCTGCAAGGCGCAAACGCCGAGCGACGGTCAGTTGGGGAACACCGCGTTCAACTTCTCGTACTCGTACAGCGTCAACGGAGTAGCCACGACCGGCACCGTTCCCAATGGTCTGAAGCCCGGTCAGTGCTGGGCGCTCCCGGCCAGCGTGCGGGTCCTGAACGGGAACCTCAGTCAGGTTCAGATCACAGTCACCGAGCAGCCGACCACTGTGGCGAATGTGAATCTGTTCAGCGTCGGTGTGATCGGCAATGACACCATCGTCAGCAAGCCGGCGACACGCATGTGCTCACCACGCCTGCCGCGGTGGTGCTCAACAGCCTCGAGGGGGTCAACACCGTGACCTTCACCAACGGGATCATCATCCCGGCGGGCTGACGCACACGAAGTTGAAAGGGATATTGGGTGGGCCACCGCAAAAGCGGGGGCCGACCCGACTCCCTCCGATTTCATTCACACAGGTGTCACGTGACAAGGACGTTGTTACGCTGCTGCGGGCTTTCCCGCCCGTGAGGCGTGTTCCCGCAATCGATGACGCGACGAAGGGCTGAGCCGACACCCCGTCGTGGTTGTTTTACTGGTTCTGCGCGGCTTGAAGTTCGGCTTGCGCTTGCTGGAGGTTGAACTGGTCCTGTGACTCTTGAGCTTGTTCGTTCTGCAGTTTTGGAATGTCAACCTGCACGTTTGCTTCATACCAGCAATGTCGCCACATTCGATGCTGTCTGGCGCCTCATGAGGCAAGATCAGCGCATTGCTGAGCACATCATGACGAAAGCGAGTCCGCTCGCGAGCAATGCCCGATCCGTGATTACACCACCGGTTGATATTCATCGAGTCGATCGACCCTTTCGTGTTCGGTACTTTACCAACAGGTTCGATTAGCTTGGTCCAGCAGTTCCAACCTCCTCGCCTATAACCATCACACGGAGTGCTTGGGCGATGCTCCGACCGGCTCATTTACTGCATCGAGAACCTCGCGGACAGTGCCCATTCCACGAAAATAAGTCCCACGGAAACTGGTTTCCCCAACTATTCGACCTGGCGCTTGCGGTCATCGATAAATGAAATCATCCAGCGCGCCTGGGGGTGATTACCGTCAAGCGTGATCCAATGCGAGATGCTCCAGTCGCAGACCCAGCTGGAAGAGAGCCTCCACTACTGCCGGGTCAGTCCGACGGAGAGGTTGGCGATCAAGCAAGCAGATTGGAAACCTAGCGAAAATGCACCAATTTCGCTGCGGTCCTGTGGGTGCCGAAAATCTCATCCGGCACACCGACCAGGGACAATGCACCAGAAAGGACGTCGGAAATTGGAGAGCGACCCCAGGTCCCGCAATCGGTAGCACCTGCGGTGAGACAAGATCCCGGTGGAGACTTAGAAATCCTGGTCAGCAATCCTTGGAGTTTCCCGGCACCCATGGGCTTTCCAATCGCCGCAGATCCGAATGGCATAGAGGCGGGCACCGCTGTTGGTTGGGACTGCGCGACGGGGCTTCCTGCCGCGGAAGTCATGGCTCAGATTGGTTCGTGGCTCTAGCGTAGGAAGAGCGTGGAGCACGATGAACTGAGAGAGACGCGTATGCGACTTCATGGAACAGGCATCTGGTCGGCGTACGGCGATGCGGGCTTGATCGAAGAGTCTGCAGCGGAGCTCGAGGAGCTTGGCTACAGCGCGATCTGGATCCCAGATGTCGGGGGCGATGTCGTCGGATCAGTCGAGCTTCTGCTGCGAGCCGCCTCCGGCATCGGAGTAGCGACGGGCATCCTCAACGTGTGGATGCAAGATCCGGCTGAAGTCACGTGCCGGCGCGCTCTTGGAGTGACGCGTGGCAGCGTCGGTTCATGCTCGGTCTGGGAGTGAGTCACGCGGCGCTCATTGATCATGGACATCCCGGTCTCTACACGAAGCCGTATTCGAAGATGGGTGATTTCCTGGACGCGCTCGATGGCGCTGTGACTCCGTTCCCGATTGAGGCCCGTCTGCTCGCGGCGCTCCGGCCGAAAATGCTCCGTCTTGCCCGTGATCGTGCCGCTGGCGTGCATCCGTACTTTGTGCCGCCCGAGCATGTTATGCGCGGACGCGAGATCCTCGGCCCCGATGCAACGATCGCGGTCGAGCTCGCCGTGGTGCTCGACCGCGATCCGACGTCAGCACGCAGGACGGCCCGTCGGCACACTGCTGTGTACGTGGACCTGCCTAACTACACGAACAACCTGCGCGAATCGGCTTTGGAGACGAGGATTTCGCTGATAGTGGAAGCAACAGGCTCGTTGACACGATAGTGGCTTGGGGTGCCCACGACACGATCACCCGGCACGTGGCGGTGATGCGCGACGCGGGAGCCGATCACGTCTGTATCCAAGTGATCCGATCCGATGACGAACTCCCACGTTCGGACTGGCGCCAGCCACGCCAGCGCTGGTCCAGCGTTGACCGTTCGGGACGGCCAGATCAAAGTCGCGATGGAACGGCTGCTTGCATCTTTCGCCTGTCTGCACGACCGAAGTACTCAACGAGTTCGAGTTCGATGGGGCTCGCTCCTGCTGCGGAGGCTGGGGTCCACCCGGCAGTGGATCGACCCCGGTAATTGTTCGCTCGATGAACCTTGGTGCTCCCCGGCCGACTTATGCTGACCAGGATTTCTAGGTCTCCATCTGGATCTTGTCTCACCGCAGGTGCTACCGAATGCAGGACGCAGGTTGCTCGGCAAGTGACGGCGTTCTTTCTGGGACATCGTCCCTGGTCGGTGCGCGGGATGAGGTTTTCGGCACCCACATGTCGCTGATCGAGGATCAAGAACTTGACTGGTCGTGCACGCTGCGCAAGGTCACAGGACAGGTTCCGGGCCTGCTGGACGACCCAGGCACCGGTCGGGTGCGCTGTCACTCCGGTCACGAAGACCGCCCGCGTGTCGAGTTAGATGAAGAACAGGACATAGAGCCTTCGCAGATAACGGTGTCGACGGTGAAGAAATCACAGGCCAGCATCGTCGTGGCCTGGATCTGCAGAAACTCGCCCCACGTCGGCCCGGTCTGTGCGGGGAGAGGTCGAGGCCGTGACGCTGGAGAATGTTCCAGACGCTTGCCGGTGCCAGGTCGACGCCTTGGACCGAAAGCTCGCCATGGATCCGCCGATAGCCCCACGTCGGGTTTTCACTAGCCAAACGAACCACCACCTGGGCGGTCCCAACGGGGATTCTTGGGCAACCGGAGGGCTTCGGGTAGGTCCACTTGCGACGCACCAGCTCACGATGCTAACGGAGCAAAGAGTCGGGCTGCACGAAGAACCGAGTGAGCTTGGTTCGGTGAATCAGCCGGCTGAGGCCGGCAAGGAGCGCTCGATCTGAAGGTTGCAGAGCAGGTCGGGCCACTTGCCTTCGAAGGACGGCCACCTCGTGGCGCAGCACGACGACCTCGATGGCCAGATCTGAGTTGTCGGACCGTTGCAGGCGGAGGATCTGCACGCTCCGGAGGAAGGCGAGATAGAGGAACGAGAGGGCCACGGGTCCGTTTTCGCGGTCACCGCGCTCTGGAAAAAATCCCAGCTCAACGCTAGGGATGAGGTTCCTGGCACCCACAGGCTCGTGGAGGCCCAACGTCCTATGGCAAGCGGGTGTGCGCCCGAAGATCGACCGGACCTCCAACGGGATTGACTTCAGCGCGGTGGTGCGGACAGCAATGGCAGCGCCTCGGCAGTCATTCGGTCGAGGACAATCGCTGCGGTCGGCGCGTCGGTAATGTCGCCCACGCCGCTGCCGGCGTACATCGCCATGGCGGACACCTCGCCACTGATGAACACCGTCGGGGGCTGCGAGGACCTCCGGACGACCTCCCAGGTTCGGTCTGCGTAGGCGGCCCGCCCGATGACCTGGTCTGCGCACGCACAAGCGCGGTCCACGGCGACGCGCAGCACACGATGCGGGGCGTCGGGCCAGCCCTGGTCGAACACGGTCGTGCAGACGGTGTCGTCGGCTGAGGCATTGAGCAGCGCAGCCACGTACTCACGGTGGGCTCCGGACTCGACGGTGGCGAGGAAGCGGGTGCCCACTCGCGCTGCAGCCGCGCCAGCGTTCAGGGCCTCGGCTAGCGCGGCGCCAGTGGCGATGCCTCCCGCCGCGACAACTGGGACCTCGACGGCTGGAATGACCTGCTGGAGCAGCGTGAGCAACGGTGTCGTGCCGCGTACATGGCCGCCGGCCTCGACTCCCTGGGCGATCACCGCGTCGCAGCCGGCGGCGGCGGCGGCCAAGGCCTCGTCGAGCGACGCCAATCTGCCAAAAGGCCAGCGCGCCGCCGGAATGGATGCGCGCCACCACCGCCGCGTCAGGATCACCCCAGAACACTTCCACCACGCGGGAGCGCCGGGCGGCGAGTTCGAGCTCCTCGATCCGGGACATGAGGTCGAAGGCAAAGAATCCCACGCCGACGGGGCGATCGGTGCGGGCTTGGACCCAGCCCAACTGGTCACCAACGGGCAGCGGAAAGGTCGATGAGAGCATTCCCGAGCCCGCCCGCCTCGCTCACCGCGGCCGCGAGCTCAGGCGTGCCGGTGCCACCCCCCATGACCGCGAGCTGAATCGGGGCTCGGCACCCGACCAGCTTTGTAAACGGAGTCTCCAGGTCGACAATCACATTGGCGAAGCTACTGCCGCGCAACAGATCGTTCCTTCCCCTGCGCCCGACGAGGGGGTCTACCGAGGCCGCCGCCAACAGATCGGCGGCTCGGGGCGCACACGATGAAGGCCGGAGGTGTCCCCGAACGACCTACGGTGGTGCGCCGGAAGGTCTACCCGGACGACCATTGGGATCCACTGCCGCGTGCTGAAGGACCTTGGGCTGTAGGCGTGGTGTTCGCACAAGGTGAGGGCACGATGAGAGTTGATCTCTGAGGAACTTAATGTGTAGTGGTCGCCCATCACAGCTCGAAGCGCGTCCCCACGGTGTTCGGGATGAAGGCTTCACCGAAACGCCGCCCATGGCGTGCTGAGCCCGCCACCCGGTGCAATGAGCAGGAACGATCACATCCGGCGCGAGCGCGTCGAGATCATCGAGGACCGGGGGATAAGTGGTTCGAAGAGCGATCCGTTGAGGTGAAATCCACCCATCACGGCGTAGAGGGGGCGCTGCTTGGTCAGACGCTGGGCATACCGGCAGATATCACTATCCCAGCGTGGCCGCATCCAGTGATCACCAGGAGTCCTTTGCCCATAATGTCGACGATGAGGGCTTGGTCATCAAGCACCAAGGGGTCCGGTTCCCACCGGCAAGTGATCCAGGCTTGTTGCAGCGGGAAACCCGGCTCGTAGCCGGTGGTACGGGGCACCTCGCCGGTCACCAAGACCGACCGATCGAACAGGAAGCTCGGGTGACCTCTGATAGTAATAGCATGATGAGGCTGACGACTGTATGGGATCTCAAAGAAGCACGGAATAGTGACACATTACGCTACAGAAGTGTGGGTGGATATACGGGAAATTCACCTAGGCGCGGATAATTGTTAGGTGGTGGTGTGGTGAAGTGGTGGCTACAGATAATGTTCAATGGACGACACGTGACATGAGGCGGCGCATATACAGTACGTAGGAGCTGACGGCATGAACAGGATTGGTTGTACGTTACGGACACAGTTATAGGCACGAAAAGCGTGCTTGCTATGAGCCGCGGATCGGCTCATGGTGGCAGCTGTGGCGACGGCGGACATGAGGTGGGCGACGGGCGGGCCTCGGGGTATGAACACGTGGTGACGTGTCATAATGTGTCACACGACGAGTCAAGGCTCAAGATAAACTCTACGCTTGGCTCGAAGTGTGCAGAACCAGGGATATGGGTTGCAGGTGGTGGTATGTGTGTGTCACTGCACACGGAAGGCTCTTAAAGGGAAAGGTGGTTTACACTTAGGCTGTACGGCTCTACGGCTCTACGGCTGTACGGCTCTACGGCTCTACGGCTCTGGCTCTACGGCCACTCGAGTGCTCGTTCAACCAAACGGGCGTTGGCGATTTGAGTTGATAGAGGAGCCCACGATAGCTAGATGGGCGCAGCAACACGCGGGTGATGGCTGACGTCTGCGGGTTGCGCGGTCAACAGCACATCGCGAGAGGATCTCACTACCACAACACTGGCACGCTAGCCACGGGAGCAGTGGTGTGACGCTCGCACGACCACACCTTGATACCTTAAGAACCTCCACACCGAACTGCGCGGCTCGTGCAGTACGTGCGTGGCGGCAACGTTCGTGGATAGGCACACAGGCCTCCTCAGCGTACAGCTCAGTGCCACTGTGCGAGATATTCTCGTAGTGCGTGGTGGTTGAGGTACATGTCAGAAGACGGTAGCGACGGGGGGTTGGTAGATTATAATGCTAACTGGCAGGTGTCTCTGTAAGCAGCCTGTGTCTGTACGTAAGGGGGACGTCACAACTAGCGAACTGGGCACGGGTTCGTTCACTAAGGTTAGGATGGTGAAGCTATTTGGAATGGTTGAAGCAGTTCTGTTTTGGTTAGACGAAGCTATTTACTGACATTGCTACGGGCTCTGTGGAGTTCATATGAGGAATGGAGTTGCGTTGGAGGGTGGAACATGAAAGGAGATACATGCGTTGGTTCAGAATAGAGTGCAAACAAGCGGATTAGAGAAAATGCGAGGCTCGAAGATGAGTGGGGGCAGCGACGGAGGGTAAGCGCGCTTGACGCTATGTGCGACGGGCCAGATCAACCGACACTAATTCGCGTTTTTCAACTTCTATGAGGCGCATGGAGAACTAGAGTATGTGGAGATATGAATTCAGTGAGAAGCAGGTCTCTCTCGACGGGTGATGACGTTAGAACTTGACGTGATAGAGGACGCTGTAGGAGGTTGGTGATGCATACGGGAATCTGGAGGAGTGCGCCATGGCAGACATCGCCCAGCTCATCGAAGGGCTCTCGACGAGACCCGCCCATCGTGGCAGTATTGATCGTGCCCAATGGGCCGACGCACTGGACGATTGGGACGTCAGACCTCCTGAATCACCTGGTGTCGGGCAACTGTGGGGGGCCAGTTGGGTCGGGCGAACGATCGAGGAGGTCGGTGATCGCTCGACGGTGATGTGCTGGGGACGATGCCTTGGCCGCATTGACGCTTCAGCCGAGGCGGCGGCGGCGATCTTTGAGGCCCAGGGGCGCTGACGCGCCTGCGCTGTGTCCTACGGGCCTGTCCCGGCTGGGTGTACGCGGGCCACCGCTTCATTGATGTCTGATTAGGATGGGATTGGTAACAGTATGGGTAGGGTGACATGATTGAATTGGTGGATGTGCTTATAGGCTTTAGGATAGGTTGATATGGTGTGAGTTAGTGGGATGTTGGTGAGGATATTTAGTGTGTGGTGTGGGGTGCGACGCAACTTCGCATTTATTGGTGAAAAGGCTGAAGAATACGGGTTAGTTCGAGTATGGTGGTGACGGTGGGTGGAGATTGGGAGAAGACGGATTGCTGACCTGGATCTACAGTTATTGGTTAACGCGCACAAACAAATAGTTGCGTTCTGTTGGAGCAGGAGCTTGCTGCTTGTGATTGCTATCTACATCGTCACCAAGAACATGACCTCAGAGCTGCACGCCAAGGGGCGCGACCGCCTCCGTGAGTCTGGAGCGCCGGAGAGCGCTATGAAGCTCCACTCGTGCTCGGTGAGGAGGTTCAGCTACAGGTCTTCGATGTCTGGGAGAGCCAGGCGGCGTTGGACGATTTTTGACGTACCTCGGGCCAGTCATGGCGGAGCTGGGCATCGAGCTGGCTCAACCGCCCACCATCATGCCGTTGGTAGATCTTGTCCAGCAGTAGCGGCTGATAGGTACGAGTCGTTTAGGCGGAATCGCCGGAAACCGACCGTAGCGACCCGCTCACTGTGTGCCCCAGAAGTGCCTGATGGAGACTCGGACTGGGGCACCCGTTCGTCGAGGCCATTCGCATGGCCCATCGCAGAAGCCACCGGCACCCCCGCAAGGCGGGCGGGCCCACCGGGGACGGGGCGCACGGGGCGGGGCGGAGGGGCTTTGGACACGAAGAATCCCCAGGCCGGGCCCGGGGGTTGGTAGCGTCGTGCTTACGACCGGCACGAAGCCGATCGTGGCTGGCCAGGTGAGGTCAGCCGTTGGTCGAGCAGGCGGTGGTCAGCTTGGCGAGCCGGGCGTTGACCTTGTCTCGCGGTCTTGGACCTTGGTGACCCGGTTGGTGACCGGTCGGCGGCCGCCGTGTTCCGCGGCCTTGGCCTTGGCCTCGGCGGCCTGGGCCTTGGGCAGGGCGGCCGCGAGCTGGGCTTCCACCTTTTGGACATGGGTCTGGATCTGAGGGAGGAGCGAGCACACGGTCGTCGACGACGTGATCGCCGCCCCCGTGTTGGCTGTCGAGCCAGTCGACGCACCGGCCACCCCGGCGAGTCCAGCGTCGAGCGCGCCGGCCACTGCAGTCCTGCGATGATCTACGAAACATGGTCGTTCCCTGCGAGTGGGGTGTGCCCTTTGGCGCACCTGCCGCCGTTTGACGGCACTCCCTACTCTGAGACCCGGATGTGAGGAGACTGCAAGGCAGATATGAGGGAACGGGCCGCTTCCTAAGCAGGTGAAGATTCCGGTATCAGGGAGCCAGCGACTAATCCACGGATGGTGTCCAGCCCTGCCCCCGCAGTGCCGGACCGTCCAACGACTCGGCAAACTGGAATAGGTCTCAACTCCGATCGAACCGGAGCTAGTCGAGTCCGAATTGGTGTCGCTGGTGTGGTCGTCAACTCCTGCCCATGGAATTAGAGGACCTGTGGGTGCCGAAAACCCTAATTGGATTGCTGATCAGGGTTTCTAGGTCTCCATCTGGATCTTGTCTCACCGCGGGTGCTACCGAGCGTGGGACGTAGATCGCTCGGCAAGTACCGACATTCTTTCTGCTATATGGTCCTGGTCGGTGCGCCAGATGAAGTTTTTGGACACAGGGCCAGTTGTTGGCGTGGAGAGAGGAGCCCCAACGGCGCCCCGGCCCCGAAACCGCCGCGCAACGAGCGAGCGCAGGCACGGAACCGCACCGAAGGACAAGGGCCGCGAGACCCCCCCACGCCCCACCCGAGAACCGGGAGGGGCCGGGCGCGGGAGGGGGGCTTGGAGCAGGCGGGGTAGATGGTGAGGAACGGGCGGTCAGTTATGGACGGTGATGCTGACGCCCGAACTGAATGTGCTTCCAATCGAACTGATGGCCTCAGACAATAGAGCGTAAGTACCGTTGTGGACCGTTGTGGTGTTCCAGCTATCGAGCCATCCATAGCTTGTGGAAGTGGCCGTGCCGACTAGGTGACCGGAAAATCCGTAGGATCCACCCAAGAGCCAGAACTCGACGCTGGTGGCGTTCGAGGCACTGGCATCCAAGGTGGCGGCGCACCCCGACAACGTCGCTCCGGTGGAAGGAATGATCACGCTCGTGGTCGGGTGCGGATTATTTGTGACGGTGATACTGACGGCCGAGCTGAATGTGCTTCCACCTGCGCCGAAGGCCTCAGACAATAGAGAGTACGAGCCGTTGGGGACCGTCGTGGTGTTCCAGCTGCATAACCATCCGTAGTAGGTCAGGGTGGCCGTGCAGAGCACCGGGGCGTTATAGCCGTAGGAGCCGCCGAAGAGTCGAAACTCGACGCTGGTGGCGTTCGAGGCGGAGGCGTCCAGGATGGTCGTGCCCGACACCGTGGCCCCGTTGGAAGGAATGATCACGCTCGTGGTCGTTACGACCAGCTCATAGGCCCCGATGTCGCAGCCCTTGCCCTGGGGGCGGGCTATGCCCCGCTGGTCGGTGCTGCCGGCACAGCCAGGGGTGCTGGTGGGGATGGCGTCAACGGCCGGGCTGCTCGCGGGCAGGGCCATGGTCTCGGTCGACCCACCGTTCCAGGCCAGGGCGTCGAGCCCGGGGTCGGTGCTGGGGAGGGAGTGGTTGGCGGCCGAAAAGCCGCACGAGGTCCCGTCGTCGATGTTGTAGCCCAGGTCGGTGATGGGGGCCCCGCCACCACAGTTGGTCCCGGTCAGACCGCCGGCGACGATGTCCATGCCCATGGAGAGCGTGTCGCCGGCGGAGTTGGAGACGTTGGCCCCAAAGGGCGACGTGTTGCCCGCGAAGGTCGATTGCTTCACCGTGGTGGTGCCGAAGTTCACGACCGCCCCGCCGCCGTTGGTGCCCGCGGTGTTGTTGGTAAAAGTGCTGTTGGCGATGTTGAGGGTGGCGTCGTTGTCGAGGGCCCCGCCGCCCGGGCCGGTATTGCCGACGAAGGTGTCCCCGGCCAGCGTCGCGGTGCCCGCGGCGTTGAGCAGGGCCCCGCCGCCGAAGTCCGTGGCGTTATTGCCGGCGAAGGTGCTGTTGGTGACGGTGGCGGTGCTCTGGTTCATGATGCCACCGCCCTCTTGGGCCGAGTTCCCGCTGAAGGTGCTGGTGTTCACGCTGAGCGTCCCGGTGCTGTCGATCGCCCCACCCGAGGTGCCGGTGGCGGCGGGCGACGAGTTGTTGGTGAAGGTGGTGGCCGTAACGGTCAAGGTGCCGTGGTTGAAGATGGCGCCACCACCCTGTTGGCCGTTGTTGGCCAGGCCATTGCGGAGCGTCAGCGAGTTCAACGTGAGGCTGCCACCATCGGCGACGTCGAAGATGCGGAAGGCCGGCACGCCGGTGGCGGTTGATCGGGCGATGGTGCCCCCCGAGCCCTGGATCACGACGTTCCCGGTGATCACCGGGAGGCCGGTTCCCCCCTCGGTCGTGTTGTTGGCGCTCTCCAGCGAGTAGACGCACCCGGGCGCCAGGACCAGAGTGCCGCCGCCCGGCGTGCCGTTGGCCGTCGCAATGGCCGAGATGAGATTCGGCGTACTGCACGACACCGTCGCGGCACTTGCCGACTGTTCGAGTCCGACGCTGGCGCCGAGAGCGCCGAGAATAAGCACGGCCAGCGCTGAAGTGAGCGGCCGGCGAACAGCAGCAACGCCGGGGTGATGTGCGATTCCGTTGTGGCTCGGGGCACGAGGCGATCTGAGCATCGTGTGATCGCTGGCTATCCACCAACCTTCGCCCTGCGATGTGTCGCTCACTGTCCGCCCCCCCCAATCACCAGTAAGCATGCATTGTATGTCTAGCAAATATTTACAGGCTTTGCTACGCCCATTTGGGCAGGCTCGCAAGGATGTTTGGATGTCTTCACCCACCACGCCCAACTAGGTCGCCGACCCAAAGGGAGGCCGACCTAGTTGGGGGCTGGGGTAAGGGGGGGCGAACGGGCTTGGGGGAGAAGACGTTCTGCGTACAGCCATCTACTTGGCCCTGATCGTGCACATCGTTGCTCACGAGCGTCGACTTCCAGATCAGACTGTGGGATTGTCGAGACCCCCGTCGTCACCGACAGGTGTCGAGGTTGTTCCAGACGAGGACGCCCCGTTTAGCGACACCTGCCTGTTGAGAGTCTGAAGCCGTCACCTGATTTACGGATAGCCCCTGCTGAATTCGGTACAAGCGATCGCGCAAGCTCTGATACCCCACTCGCCGTTACCGGTCCAGCCGTCAGTCCGAGCTTTCCAAAACAGCCTGCGCAGGAACCAGAACTCAGCGCGTATGGTGCAGTCCGGGACCCTTGCTAGTGCTTGACGGATTCTCGGAGTTAGACATGGATCTGCGCCTCGCCGATTGATTGATTCTTTCCCGGGTTTACGAAGTGTCCGCTTACCTCCACCTGACCGGACTCGAAACGTTTGGGTGCCAAGAGACATGTCCGCCAACCAGGGGGCCAGCCGGGGCCCGATTCAACGCCGGCCCTTGCCGCCACGGCCTCAGATTTCGCCTGCGCATTATCAGCCGACGCCTGCACACCCGCTTGAACATGGGTTTTGTCGACGCGGCGGCGTCGGTTTTGTCGACAACCCGTGGGTGGGTGGGCTACCGACAAAACCCATCCAATCAGGGTCAATGGGCCAGTGCCGGGAGCCATTTCCCACGCTAACGGTCCGGATTTCCCACCTCCCTGGTCAGGGGCTATATCGGCGGACGCGAATTTCCACTGGCCGTTGACCCGCTGGGAGGCCTTTTGCCGTGGAGCCTCGCAATCATCGGGTTCTTGGTTGGAGTCCCCACCGCCACCGCAGTCCCGAGGGAGAGAGGGGCCACGACTGCGAAACGAGGGAAAAGGGCCACGCGCGGGAGGGGGGCTTGACCGACGAGGAGCTCCCGGCAAAGTGGCTGCTTTGCTACGCCCACCCAGTACCGGCGCACTGGGACACCCTCGGCCCTGCTTGGCGTTGACACATCTAATCCGCTCCTTCGGAGACGTGGATCGCCGGAACGGTAAATTGGCGGGCCAAGGAGGCTCACGTGGATACTCGGGAACTGAAAGAAATCTAGGCTCCGCTGAAGGCTCGCTATCGCGAAGACCTGAACAGGCGATGATCACTTTGGAGGCAGAGGGCCGTCTCGGGAGCGTAGGGGTTAGCTGTTCTGTAGCGACCGGTAGAGCAATGGTTGAGGCCGGACTTCACCCGGCCTGGGGGGCGATGGCAGCTTCGCCTGTTCTGGAGACATGTTGCTCAGGCACTGGTGGCTTGTGCTGGCGTGACGCTTCTTCAGTGGCAACCAAACGGGGGCCTTGAGGTCGAAGGCCTCGTGCGAGCGGAAGGGGATCTCGACTTCCGTGGAACGTTGGGTGTCGATCGAGATGCTCCGATCGGGTTCACGGCCATCAGACTGGTGTCCGACCTCACGACGTCGGTGCCGGAGGAAGAACTGAATTCCCTCATCCAAACGACGGAGCGATACTGCGTCGTTCTACAAACTTTGACCCGATCACCGGAGATTGACGTCACCTCCAAGGTTCGGTAGATGGAGCCTTCATCTGGTCAGTCCAGGGTTTATCGGGCGCCACCCGTCACGTCAGAGTGTCCCACGTGCCGGCGAAGTGGGGCAGTGGTTTTCTGCCAACACGAGTTCTGTGTCAGGGGTCTGGGGGAAGGGGAAAGCCGCCGTGTAGTGGTGGTACGAGGCCGCGGCAGTGGGGGTAGCCACCTTGGCCGCCGTGCGGCCCTCGGGCAGACTGCAGCAGGAGGGTCAAGTTGGCACGAGGCGATTGGCGACGACGTGAGGCTCCACCAGTGAGGCGGGCTGGGTAAGTGACTGGGCAGCTACTTCGGTTCTCGCTGGTACCGCTTCCAGGGCACTTTCCGGCACCGCTGGGGCGCCTACCTCTCACTCGTCCTGTTGATCGGGCTGGTCGGCGGCCTCTCCATGGGCGCCCTGGCCGCGGCACGGCGCACCGAGTCCTCCTTCCCCACGTTCCTGGCCAGTACCAACCCGTCCAACCTGAGCCTCGGCACGGCGCTGTGGAATCCGGCGCTCGGGTACACCACCGGCTACAACGGCCCCCTCGTGGCCACCATCGCCCGCCTGCCCCAGGTCCGGCGAGCCGAGAGCTACTCCGAAATCTACAGCGAGCCGATCGGAGCGAACGGGCAACCGACGGCGGCGGCCGAGAAGGCCAACATGGACGTCGAAGGAAGCGTCGACGGGCTCTACTTCAACCAGGACCGGGTCACGGTCTGCAGGGACGGATGGCCGACCCAAAGCGGGCCAACGAGATCATGATGACCGTGGGTGCCGCCGACGCACTGGGGCTCCACGTCGGGCAGACCGTGACCTGGGGCACCTACACCAACGCCGAGTTCGAGTCGGCGGCGAACGCACCTCCGCCGCTGCACGAGAAACTAACCCTCGTCGGCACGGTCGTCCTCAATAACGCTGTCGTACAGGACGAGATCGATGCTAACGGCCCGACGACCGTCATCCTCACGCCGGCCCTCACGAGGCGGCTGGACAACTGCTGCTCGAACTACTCGTTCACCTACCTGCAGCTCGACCAGGGGAGCCGCGACGTGCCGGCGGTCGAAGCGGAGCTCGAGCGCGTCATCCCGTCCGAACTCCCCTACGACTTCTACGACACCTCCGTCGACGTCACCAAGGCCCAGAACGCCATCAAGCCCGAGGCCATCGCCCTCGCCGTGTTCGGCCTCATCGCCGGGCTGGCTGCGATCCTCATAGCGGGTCAGGTGATCGGCCGGCAGTTGGGTTTCTGGGCTCCGGAGGAGCGCACCCTGCGCGCCCTCGGTGCCAACCCGTTCATGACAGCGGGCGACGCGTTGCTCGGGATCATGGGCGCCGTCGTGGTGGGCACGCTGGTGGCCATCGGCGTCGCCGTGGCGCTGTCCCCACTGGCACCGCTGGGCTCGGTGCGTCCCTACTATCCAGACCCCGGAGTCGCCTTCGACTGGACCGTGCTCGGCCTCGGGGTGGCGGTGCTCGTCGTGGTCCTCGGGTCCGTGGCGATCGTGCTGGCCGTGCAGCGGGCGCCGCAGCGCACCGGGACGCGCCGCCGGCCCCGCGCGCCTTCGCGCATTCAAGGTGCCGCGTCCAGGGGTGGCTTGCCCGTCTCGGCGGTCACCGGCATCCGCTTCGCGCTCGAGCCGGGGGCGGAGAGCGAGGCCGTGCCGGTGCGCTCCGCCATCCTCGGTGCGACCCTGGCCGTGGTGGTCATCATCGCCACCGTGGTCTTCGGTTCCAGCCTCAACTCCCTCGTATCGCACCCTCGCCTCTATGGTTGGAACTGGAACTACGCCCTGATCGCCGGAGGCGGGGTCGGCGACATTCCCGCTGCGCCGTCGGCGTCGCTGCTCGACCACGATCCGAGCGTGGCGGCCTGGTCCGGGTACTGGTTCGGCAACTTGCAGATCGACGGCCTCACGGTGCCCGTCCTCGGTGGGTCACCCGGTGCATCGGTGGCGCCACCGATCCTGACCGGCCACGGCTTCGACCGGCCGGGCCAGATCGTGCTCGGTCCAGGCACGCTGGCCCAGATCCACAAGTCGGTCGGGGACTCCGTCAGGGTGCGCTACGGGACGACGACCCCGCACCTCCTCCGCATCGTCGGCACGGCCACCATGCCCGCAGTGGGCGTCGGCGGCGTCACGGGGCATGCGTCCATGGGGACGGGAGCGGTCGTGCCCTACCAGCTCCTCCCCGCCTCGGTACGCAACCAGTTCAGCGTGTCCCCGGCCGGCCCTAACGCCGAATTCGTGCGCCTCAAGCCCGGGGCAAACGCCAAGACCGCACTCCGGTCGCTGAACCGCATCGCGGCGGAGGTGACGACCCCGGGGAACAACGGCAGCTACGTGCTGGGGGTCGAGAGGCCGGCCGAGATCGTCAACTACCACTCGATGGGTGCCACCCCGCTGATCCTCGGCCTCGGCTTGACGGCGGGCGCGGTGACCGCGCTGGGTCTGACCCTCGTCGCCTCGGTCCGGCGCCGGCGCCGCTCCATGGCCATGCTGCGGACGCTCGGCTTCACGGGCCGCCAGCTGAGGGCGAGCGTGGCCTGGCAATCCAGCATCGCCGTGGTGATCGGGCTCGTGATCGGGGTGCCGCTCGGGATCGTCGTCGGAAGGTTCCTGTGGGATCTCTTCGCCACCAACATCTACGTCGTGCCCAGCCCGACCGTACCTGCCCTGGCGATCGTGGCCATCGTGCTCGGTGCCCTGGGGCTCGGCAACCTGGTCGCCGCCATTCCGGGACGTATCGCGGCCCGCACGCCGGCGGCGCTGCTGCTTCGGACCGAGTAAGAACGCCCGCCATAAGGCGAAGCCTGGATCGAATGACAGCTTCGCAAGAGGCCGCGGGTTCGGCGTGAGTATCTATAACTGTCACATAAGTGCCTGATTGAGACTGGTGGAAGATGCTGCGGTTGATTCGTAGCATCTAGAGGTCCCTGCGGGCTGGCTCTCAAGTGCCCGCCACTGACGCAAGCCAGTTGGCTTTCTATCGATCAGCCTCCCGCTCGGATTTCGCCACGGAGTGGCTCGAAAGAGGACTGAGCACCGAACGTCCGCAAGCAGGAGTGCCCCCGTGGTTCCCACAACCAAGGAGGAATTCATGAATGTGATGATCGGGATCGATCCCCACAAGGCGTCGCACACGGCGGTGGCCATCGGTCGGGACGAGGACAGATCGCACGCGTCAAGGTGCGGGCCACGCTCCGCCAGGTCGACCAGCTGTTGGGCTGGGCGCAACCTTCGAGAAGCGCACCTGGGCGATTGAGTCGGTGGGTGGGTTGGGCTATTGCTGGCCCAGCAGCTGGTTGACGGTGGTGAGGATGTGCTCGATGTGCCCGCCACGTTGGCATCGAGGATCAGGGTGCTGGCCACGAAGCGATCAACAAGAACGATCCGAACGATGCCACTCGATCGCCATTGCCGCCTTCGGGCACGGAGGCTTCGGATGGTCGAGACGGCCAATCACGGCGAAGTCATTCGTCTGCTCGCTAAGCGCAATAGGGACCTGGGCCGCAAGCGAGCTAGGGTGATCTGCCGCCTGCACCCTTGTGCGCCGAACTCTCCCGGGGGGAATCGCCAAGGAAATGTACGTATCGGACGCTGAGGCCCTCTTGGAGAAGGTGACGCCGGAGACACCGATCGAGCAAATGCGCTACGACCTGGTCCCGAGCTTCTCGACGACGTGCGTCGACTCGACGCCCAGATCAAGGAGTCGCATCGGCGAATTCGCAGGCCGTGAGGGCCTCGGGCACCTCGGTGACTGAGATTTATGGGGTGGGCCCGATCCACGCCGCGACGATCATCGGCTACTCGGGCGACATACTGCGCTTTGCCAACCGGGATGCCTACGCCTCCTTCAACGGCACGGCACCGATCGAACATTCCTCAGGTGGACGGGTAGTGCATCGACTTTCGCGGAGAGGCTGCCGCAAACTCAACATGCGCTTCACATGGCTGCGGTGACCCAGATCCGCAACCCTGGCACCGAGGGGCGCATCTACTTCGATCGAAAAGTGGCAGAGGGCAAGACGAAAAAGGAAGCTCTGCGGGTGCTTAAGCGTCAGGTGTCAAACGCCGTGTACCGCCGGCTGGTGATCGACGCCGAAAGGGGTCCGGGAGGACACTAGGAAACGACTCGAAGCCTGCGTGGTCGGCTCTGCATCCTGAAGGCCGGCTCTTTGGCGAAGTCACTCCCGGACCAACCAAAATCCTATGCACCTGCGCGTCGAGTGACGGGTTGAGTTCGACGCGGCCAGAACGGCCTATAAGTGGGGTCTTGACTCAAAGAGGATTCGGACTGTGGCACCCATTCCTCTAGGCCATTTCGCGTGGCGGCGACTCATTTTCCGGTCCTAGAAGAAAAGGGCCCGACATGGAAACAGCGGGCGGAAGGCAATGGAATCCTTGACAGGTGGGGCTGTCGGTTAGAAGTCGCCAAGATCAAGGGCACGGTCATACGACGAACTCCGGGTGCTCGCAACCACACCGCAGTGGACTCTCCTCGAGCACCGCCCGTAGCTGCGCTCGGGGGGACGACTTGACGCTCGAGCGTGTGGAGATGGGCGAATTGGTCTGTCGGCAGCATCCGTGCTCCAGCGAGTTCTACAGGCCCAGGTCGGGCTCTCCCGCCAGCGGTACCAACGGCTGTGGGCTCTGATGCCTCGGTCTCTCATGACGCTGCGAGTTGTGGTTCCTTGTTCTTGGGTGCCGGTCGCCGGCTCGGCAGCTCCCTAGTGAAACCGAGTGAGACAAGGGCGAGCAATCCGGCGGCCAGGAGTCCGGCCTTGAGCGAGAGCAACTGGGCGACCTCGTAGTCCTCCACCAGCGCCGTGCTCTGGGCGTCGTCTAGGCCGGCTTCTTTGGCAGCGTTCTGGAGTTCGTCGGCCGAGACGAAGTTGGTGTTGGAACCAGCGGCCACCCCGACCTGGGCAGCCACATCTTTGGTGACGCGCTGGTCGCTGTTCGACCGTCGAGATGAATGTGCTCGACAGCCCCATGAGCACAATGGCGCCTATGAGCGCCACACCGAGCGACGAACCGAGCTGCTGTCCGGTGTACTGCAGCCCCCCAGCCTCGCTGCGACCCGACTCTTCTACCGAGGACTGGACCACATTGCCCAGCTGAGAGACCATCAGGCCCATCCCGATCCCGAGCACTCCCATCCCAATGCCGAAGCCCAGACTCGAGAGCGTGGGCCTGATCGTGGCGAGCAAGATCAGCGTTCCGGCAAGCGTCACGATCAGGCCAGCCCGCACGATGGTGCGCACCGGGTAACGGTTCGACAACCTCGATCCGATAGCGGATGTCAGCAACATCGTGATCGAGACGGGCAGCATCTTGATGCCCGTCTCGAGTGCAGTCAGACCCAGGACGAGCTGGAGGTAGAGCGGGATTACGAAGAAGACGCCCATGAGAATCAGGTTCTGAGAGAAGAGCCCAATCAGCCCAGACCGCACCGCTGGGACCCGAGCGAGGGAGAGATGAACGAGCGGATCCCGCTGGATGGCCTCGCGGTGGCGCTGCCAGGCGACAAACCCCCAGATCAGCGCGGCGCCGGCGGCCATGACGTAGATCGTTAGTGAGAACCCGAAGATCGTGATCGGTGAGTTCTTCGGCTTGAGCCAGCCCCAGGTGCTCGAGTTGAGGACGCCGTAGACGAAGACCCCGAGTCCGGTGGCCGACAGCACCGAGCCGACGTAGTCGAGCCTTGGCGCTGGTGTTGGGCGGAGGGCATCGCCAACCTTCGGGGTCATGATCAGGATGAAGGCGACGAGGACCACCTCGCCGACGAAGACTATTCGCCAGGTGACGTTTGTGGTGGCCCACCCGCCGAGGATGGGCCCGACCGCGATCCCCGCCCCAGCAACACCGCCGATGATCGCATAGGCGGCCTTCCGGCGCGCGCCCTCGAAGTTCCCGGCGATCAGAGCGGCGAGTGCTGGAAGGACCAGCGCAGCCCCGATCCCTTCGAGCACCGACCAGCCAAGGGCCAGAGCGACGACCGACTGCGAGAGTGCCGTCAGTGCCGAGCCGCAAGCGTAGATAATCAGGCCGATCACGAACGCCTTACGCCGTCCGATGATGTCGCCGATCTTCGCTCCGGTCAACATGAGCATGGCCATGACCAGGCAGTAGAGGGTGATGACGGCCTGAATTGTCGTCACGGTGGTGTGAAAGTCCTTGACCAGCGAGCTGATCGAGACGTTCATCACCGACTGGTCAAGGACCATCACGAACTGAGTGGTGGCCAGCGCCACCAACGCCAGCCAGCCCTTCTTCGTTGTGGTGGTAGTCGGAGTGATCGTCGCGTCGGTCAACTCTCATCCTCCTTCTAAGCCAGTAACGCTCGTCGAGCTGCTCATTATCCATTACAAAGTGAGACCCGGGTCGGGGGACCTTAACGCGAACAAAGAGGCAGAAGCCCTCCCATTCTGCGGATGGTGCGCCACCGACCCGGCGATCCGTGTCCAGGGCTATTCCGGGTCGGGAGGTTCGTCCAACCGAAATGGGTCGGGGGAAATTTCGCTTGGCGGGAGCGTCTTCTCATCGAGAGCAGCGAGGTAGGGCATCTCCTTCCCGAAGAGCGTCACCAGTCGGGCTACCAGCGTCACGAGGAAGATCTGTCCCGTGAGAGCTTCGAGAACGACGACCGATCGAGCGCCCTCGGTATAGGGCGTCAGATCGCCAAAGCCGACGGTGGTCAGGGTAATGAAGCTGAAGTAGACAAAGTCGCTCGCGTTGTGAGGGCCTGGCTGAGCAAAGAACGATCCGCCATGGTGATTGGCCGACGCGTACGACATGCCCATGAAGATGGTTGAGTAGAAGAGGCCAATGAGGACGTACACGTCGAGAGCGCCGAACAGAGTCTCGATGTTCACAAAGCGGTGCCTCAGCACCCGCCGCATAATGGTCAAGGACGTGATGATGAGCAGGATGGCGACAAGGAAGAACGCCACCGATCCGATCTGGTGATTGGGATCGATCACCTGAATGACGGCGGCCAGGTTCGCTATCCCGAGAACGACAGCGGCAAACTGGATGGTCCGGCGCTTCGCACCAGAGGTGTGCAAGCCAACTACCAGCGACACCGTGATGGGCACACTATGGAGAAGCCCGCCCCACCGGAGGGAGTCAATCAGGCTCAGGGAGAGATAGTCGATGAGGAGGAGGAGAAACAGCAGGATGTAGCTGTCCTGGCCCAAGAGGATGTCTCGCAGGGTTCGGTCGCGTATCTCGATCTTCGCCATTTCGAACCACGGTAGCGAATGGATGGCGGGGATCACCCTGGCTCCCCGAAGTCCCCAGAGAAGGGCGGACACGTCTCCGACCGTACAGGGGGCCAAAGTGAATCCCCAGGAGGATCGTAAAAATCCTCCGTCCCTGCCCTGTCCGCGTCGCAGGGGGTCGCCCACAGCCGGCGAACTGAGACACCCCCGTCAAGGTCACCGAGGAGTCTGCCCCCTTTGGGGTTCAGATCACTCCTGCTGTCGCTACATATCGCTCGGGTTCGCCACCCATGTACGGCTGGCACGCCCGGGGGACCATGATGGGGGCCGCAGTTTTGCTCGACCAGGAGCGAGGAACGATGACGGATCTGACGCAACGACCAGCCCCAGCGGCTCACGCCGCTCCGCACCTCAGTTTCGACGAGCACGTGAAGCTCGGCAAGGAGGCCCGCGCCCGTGCCCCTCGATCCTCCCAGGGGGGGTTCAGTCCTGCGACAAACCGTCCGGACCCGGTCGGCCTGCTCGAACGGCAGGCCGCCACCCGGGTGCCCGAACTGGTTCCGATCCGCTACGGGCGAATGCTGGTCTCGCCGTTCTCCTTCTTCCGTGGTGCCGCGCTCGATCATGGCGTCCGACCTGGCGACCACTCCCCGCTCTGGCCTCACGGCCCAGGTCTGCGGCGATGCCCACCTGTCCAACTTCGGTCTGTTCGCGTCTCCCGAGCGGAAGCTCATTTTCGACGTCAACGACTTCGACGAGACGCTACCCGGGCCGTGGGAGTGGGACCTCAAGCGGCTCGCCGCCAGCGTGGTGATCGCCGCCCGGGACCGCGAGTTCACCGCCAAGGAAGCTCGGACCGCTGCTCTCGAAGTGGGAGCGAGCTACCGTCGCGAGATGGCCCGCCTGGCGGGGCTGTCCACGCTGGACGTCTGGTACTCCCACATCGACGTAGCCGGTCTGCTCGCCGACCTCGAAGCGGCGGCAGGCAAGACTGGTTCACAGGCCGACAAGCGCATGGCGAGACGCACCGCGCAGATCGTCACTAAGGCCCGCACCCGGGACAGCCTCCAAGCCCTGAGCAAGCTCACCACCGTCATCGACGGCCAGCTCCGCATCGTCAGTGATCCGCCCCTCGTCGTGCCGACAGAGGAGCTGTTCTCCCCGGAAGTAAGTAACGAGATCCACGAGTCGTTCCACCAACTCGTGCGCGGCTACCGACACAGCCTCCAGTCCGACCGACGCCACCTACTGGAAGAGTTCCAGTTCGTCCAGATCGCACGCAAAGTAGTTGGTGTGGGGAGCGTGGGCACACGGGCCTGGATTCTGCTCATGACCGGCCTGGGTAACGACGACCCGCTCTTCCTCCAAGCCAAAGAGGCCGAGGCATCCGTACTCGAGGAGTTCGTCGGCAAGAGCGGCTACGCCAACCATGGGGCGCGGGTGGTGGCAGGCCAGCATCTGATGCAGGCGGCCAGCGACATCTTTCTCGGCTACCAGCAGGTCGCAGGTCCTGACGGAGTGACCCGAGACTTCTACCTCCGCCAGCTTCGGGACTGGAAGGGGAGCTTTGAGGTCGAAGGGGCGATCCCTCAGGGTCTCATCAAGTACGTCGGGGTATGCGCCCAGGCCCTGGCTCGGGCACACGCCCGCTCCGGGGACCGCGTGGCAATCGCGAGCTATCTCGGGAACGGCCCGACATTCGACCGCGCTCTGGCGGAGTTCGCCGACACTTATGCCGACCAGAACGAGCGTGATTACGAGGCCCTCAAGGCCGCGAAAGCAAGTGGCAGGATCACCGTCGAATCGGGCCTGTAGGTCGGTCCTGAATCGGGCGACGGCTGGCCGCTTTGTCGATGGCGTCTGAGCGATGACTCAGCCAAACACCTACTCTGCCGGCGGTGTATGCGGGGCTCGGAAAGGAAATGTCCAAGCATTCGCCTCGCGATCGTTCAGCTTGGTGTGATGGGTGTACAGATCCAGCGGTCGTGAATGGTGAGAAGCCCTAGATTTTCAGTGGGCCGGGCGCCTTGGTTGCCTGGGTGGAGATGGGGCTACCAGGCCCGACCCAAGGCCAAGCCCGACGCCGAGGGTCATCTTCGCCTCCAGTGCCCGGCTGCCGGCGCCTGGCCCATCGCCCGCTGCGACCTCAAGCCCGCCTCGGTGCGCAAAGAGACCGCCGGGCGGACGCGTATCCCCCTCAAGGCCGACGTGGCGGCGAACCCGCCGCCGTCGTGCACCCAACAAAGCGTGACCATGTCACCCGAGGCCGGGGCCAAGTTCCACCAGGACCTCCTGTACGGCAGTCCCGAATGGCAGGCCACCTATAACGGGCTGCGCAGCACCAACGAGGGTTTCAACGGCTACGTGAAGGACCCGGCGCACGAGGCGCTCGATGATCCAGGACGGCGCCGGGTCCATGGGGTGGCGGCCCAGTCCATCTTCACGGCCCTGCTGCTGCTCGCCGCCAACATCCGCAAGATCGCAACCTTCCGTGGACAAGTTGCCGCACGACGAGCGGCCGCCGAACAGGGCCGGCCGCAACCACGGGCGCGGCGTCGGCAGACGGCACCCGTCGATACCTGGCGTCCCCATTGGCGGGAACTCCCAGCTGCCTCCACGACGGAATCACCCCTCATCGCATGAGGAAAGCCCAACTCTTGAACTGACTCCAGGCAGGCCCGGTTTCGTCGCGCCCGGGAATATGGCGATCCGCCTCGATTTGTCTGGCAATGGTCCGAATTCAGGCCCACCTGGCCGCGCGACCACCGAATTGCACCTGCCTCGGCCTGAACCGCCTCAACGACTCTCGGGATTCCCTTCATCGTCGAGTTTTGTCGACTGGACTGGATGAGTTCTGTCGACACCCCTGGGTGGGCGAGGGGGGACTTGAACCCCCACATCCTTTCGGACACAGGAACCTGAATCCTGCGCGTCTGCCTATTCCGCCACTCGCCCGAGCGACCGGCCAAGAGTAGTCCCTGGATACGGGGGAGCGGTCAGGCTTGGTGACCAGGTCAGACCGGTGGGGGACCACTGAAGGTGGTCACGGGCCAGTAGTCTGAGGCAGACCATGGGACTCCAGAAGTTCGAGGGACGCCTTGAGCGTCTGGTGGAGGGCACGTTGGCCAAGCCGTTCAAAAGCAACCTCCAGCCCGTCGAAATCGGGCGGAGGCTGACCCGCGAGATGGACCTGCATCGTCGGGTGGGCGTGCGGGGCCTGATCGCGCCCAATTTCTTCACCGTGACGCTGGCGCCGGCCGACGTCGACCGGTTCGCCAATTTCATCGACGCCCTCTCCCGAGAGCTTTCCGATGCGGCCCGGGAGCACGCTCGGGTGGAGGCGTATTCATTCGTGGGGCCGGTAGAGGTCGAGATCTACGAAGGGTCCGCCTTGAAAGCCGGCCGGTTCACCGTGGCTGCCGAAGTACGCCAGAGCGAAGACGGTGGGATCCTGGCCGAGCTCATCCTCCCCGACGGGCGCCGGATAGCCGTGGGATCCGAACCCTTGGTGATCGGCCGCCTGCCTGAATGTGGCGTCGTGTTGCAAGACGCCAATGTGAGCCGTCGCCACGCCGAGTTGCGTCGGAACGGCGAGGCCGTCGTCGTCACGGATCTGGGCTCGACCAACGGCACTCGAGTGAACGGCGCTCCAGTCCGGGAACAGGTCCTCTCCAGTGGAGATGAGGTCAGTGTGGGGTCGACGAGGCTCGTCTTTGAGATGACGTGAGGGATTCGGCCGCCATGGCGACCTTCTTCGCCACCCAAAATCTCAACGCCGTCCTCAAGCTCATGCAATGGGGGGTTATTGCTCTCATCTTCCTTTTCTTTCTGCGGGTCATCCGAGCCGTCTGGGTTGAGGTGAGCCCGGCCACGGTCCGCAAGTCGCGTTCGGAGCGTCGCCAGGACAAGCGCCAGGACAAGGTTGCCGCACGGCCGGCCCGGACGGCAACGAAGTCGAAACGCAAGCAGTTGTATCTGCGCATCATCGAGCCCCCTCAGCACGAAGGACAGACCTTCGACCTCGATGATGAACTCACCATCGGACGATCTCCGGGTTGCGGTGTTCCCACGCCCGACGACATCTACACGTCCACTCTTCACGCTCGGCTATTCCGTAAGAACGACCAGCTGTGGATTGAAGACCTCGGTTCGACCAACGGCACCTTCGTGAATTCTGAGAAGATCTCGCAGGCCCAACGCCTGGGCAAGGGTGATGTGCTTCAGGTCGGGTCAACTGTGTACGAGGTGGCCAAGTGACGGTCCTTCGCTCCGGTTCGGCCACCGACGTCGGGAAGGTTCGCAAGGTCAACCAGGACCTACCGCTCGAGGCGGCCAACCTCTTCGCCGTTGCTGACGGCATGGGAGGTCACGTGGGTGGCGAAGTCGCCGCTCGGGTCGCCATCGATGCCCTCCTCAGCACCTTCACCCGCGAGCCGACAACCGATGGTCTTCTGAGCGCGTTTTCTGAGGCCAATCGGTCCGTCTGGCAGGAAAGTCAGGACCAGAGCGAGTTGCACGGGATGGGGACCACGCTCACCGCCATGGCGTTGGTGGGCGGTGCCGATGGGCGCGACATGATTGCTCTGGCCAACGTCGGGGACTCCAGGGCGTACGTATTCTCGGAAGGGAGGATCACGCAGGTCACCGCCGACCACAGCCTGGCCGAGGAGCGCATGCGCCAAGGCGAGATGACCGAAGAAGAAGCCGCGGTCCACCCCCAACGACACATTCTCACCCGCGCCCTCGGAGTCTCTCCAGACGTGGAGGCGGACATGTGGGAGTTGAAACTCCGAGCGGGTGACCGGATCGTGCTGTGCAGCGACGGACTCTCCAATGAGCTGAGCCTCGAGGAGCTGGGCCAGGTACTGGCGGCGGAGCCCGATCCTGGTGACGCGGCGCACCGGCTGGTCGAAGCGGCCAATGCGCATGGCGGTGCCGACAACATCACTGTTGTGGTGGTCGATGTCCTGGTAGGTGAAGAAGGGGGGGGCGCCGCTTCGGTGGTCAAGCCCATCGGTCGGCGCGCCGGGCCTCCCCTCATCGTGGCTCCGGTCGACGGGACACCGGCGGGCGGTACACCGGCCCAGCCGGCCGAGGTGCCGCCGGAGGCAGAGTCGGCGACCGAAGCAACCGAAGCAACGGCGGCAACGGCGGCAACCGCGGCAACTCTGGCAACCGCGGCGGCAGCGTCCGCCGCGATAACAGCGGCACCTCAGGCGTGGGACGACACAACGACCGGAGTGGTGCCAGCGACGCCGCGGACTACGGCGGAAACCCGAACGGACACCCTGGCCCCGGGGGCTCAGTTGGGATTTGGCGGGGATTCGTCGCGCTTGACCAGTGGCGACCAGGGCCCCCAGAGTGGCGAGCATTTCCTCGGCAATACCCAGAGCGCGCCCATTGCTCGCTCGAGTGTTCACGCCGACGCGCCGCCCGCGCCCGCCCCGATCCCGAGGAACGAGAGCCGGGGCGCCCGCCGGCGACGTCTGGGCATTCCTCGGCGGATCACCGTGCGCGTCGTCCTGTTCACTCTCCTGGTGCTGGCGATCCCCGTGGGGGCGTTCTTCGCGGTCCGCTGGTACGCCTATGACAACTGGTTCCCCTCCGTGCACGGCAGCGCCATCGTTATCGAGCAGGGCCGTTCAGGCGGCGTTCTGTGGTTCAACCCCAAGGTAGTGAACAACACCGGCGTCTCGACGTCCGAAGTCCTCCCGCTGGCCCTGGCCCACATCCACGCCGGCGTCCAGGAGCCCTCTCTCGACGCGGCCAAGAAGTACGTGGCCAACGCTCATCAGGCGTGGGCGTTCCAGCAGTCGGGCAAGACGCCATCGGGCGTCAACGGTTCGGGCCTTGGTCCCGGTGGTCCCCTCCCCACCACCACGACGACGGTTCCTCCGGGGGGTGCACCGGCCGTCACTCCCGGGACGGCTCCAGGCGCGACGACCACGACGACGATCACGGTGACGCCATGAGAGGTGGGTCGTAGTGGGGCGCCGCATTCGTTGGCTCGGCATCGTGATGTTGCTCTGTTTCGGCCTGGTCGTCGTCCAGCTGGCCAATATTCAGTTCGTCAAGGCCAAAGCCCTGGCCAACAGCCCCTTCAACCCGCGTGTGTCGAAGAACGTCCTGGACAACCAGCGCGGCACCATCTACGCCGCCGACGGAACCGTGCTGGCCCAGTCGGTCAAATCCACGTCGACCTCGCCCGACTCGCCCCACTACATGCGTGTCTATCCCCAAGGACCTCTCTTCGCCGGGATCACCGGCTTCAGCGACGTCTTCTACGGGTCCCCATCCGGCATTGAGTACCAGTACAACCAGTACCTCCAGACGCACGCACAAGCGCCGCAGAACTTCAGTCAGCTTCTGTTCAACAAGCCACCGTCCGAACCCGACGACGTCACCCTCACCGTTGATCCGGTGCTGCAGCAGGCCGCTTCGACGGCGTTGTCCACCTTGCCCCCAGGTGAGGACAAGGACGGCGCGGTGGTGGTGTTGAATCCCACCACCGGGGCCATATTGGCGATGGTGTCCAATCCGACCTTTGATCCCAATGCCCTGGCCAACCCCGATGTCAAGGCGGAAGAGACGGCGCACTTCCTCGATTCGCTACCCGATAACCCGGAGAAATTCGTTCCCATCGATCCGATCGCCACGCAGTACCGCTTCCCGCCCGGCTCGACCTTCAAGGTGGTCACCAGCACGGCGGTGTACAACCTCAAACCGAGTCTGGTGAATTACAGCTTCCCGTCGGCCGCGTGCGTCACCTTCTCGGACTCGAATGTGCCGCTCTGCAACGACGGGGGAAGCGCGTGCGGCGGCACCATGGTCATCATGTTGCCCGCGTCGTGCGACCCGGGTTACGCCGAGTTGGGGGTCCAGGTCGGCCAGCCCGTCATGACCCAGCAGGCCAAGCTGTTCGGGTTCTCCGTCGACGGCGAAAAGAATCCGTTCATCCCCAATCTCGATATCCCCAACGTCATCGCGTCCACCTTCTCCAATCTGCCGGCCAACGCGCAGTCGCTCCTCGGCCAGAGCGCCATCGGGCAGTTCAACGACGCGGCTACTCCGCTGCAGAACGCCCTGGTGGCGGCCGGGATCGCCAATGGCGGGGTCATTATGACGCCGCACCTGATGCAGCAGATCCGCGACGCCCAGAACAACGTGGTGGCTACCTATCAACCCACGCCGATGCTTACAGCCTCCACGCAGGCCGCGGCGGCATCGGTGAACACCCTGATGCAGAGTGTGGCCACCAGTGGGACGGCGGCCGGGGTCTTCCCGGACTCCTGGCAAATGGCGGTCAAGACGGGTACGGCGCAGGTGCAGGCGCCGGGCCAGATCGAACAGACCGACGACTGGATGATCGGGTTCCCGAATGCCAAGGGCGTCCCGCCGATCGCCGTCGCCGTGGTGGTGCCGTACCAAACGCAGGACCTGACGGGCGCCGTGGTGGCCGGCCCCATTGTCAGGGCCGTCGTCCAGGCCTACATGAACCAGACGGCAGCAGCCGGTTGACCATGCCAGGTGTACCCAGTCGCGCGGGCAGCGCAGCGTAGGCTCTGGTCGGCATGGAACCGGTCGAACCGCGGGTATTCTCGAACCGCTATGAGCTGACGCACCTCATTGCGCGCGGGGGAATGGCGCAGGTGTACCGCGCCCGCGATCGCGAACTGGACCGTCCGGTCGCGCTCAAGGTGCTGTTCCCCGAGCTCTCGGTGGACCGGGCCTTCGTGGAGCGTTTCCGACGCGAGGCGCAAGCCGCCGCCAACCTTTCCCACCCCAACATCGTGCCGGTCTACGACTGGGGCGAGGACAACGGCGCGTACTTCATCGTCATGGAATTCATCGACGGACGGGCTCTCTCGGCCGTCCTGCGCGAATCGGGATCCCTGCCGGCCCACGACGTGGCCAGCATCGGGGCCAATGTGGCCGCCGCCCTCTCGTTCGCCCATCGCCACGGCGTCGTCCACCGCGACGTGAAGCCGGGCAACGTGCTGATCATGGCCGATGGCGGGGTCAAGGTCACCGACTTCGGCATCGCCCGGGCCATGAACACCGAGGAGAGCCTCACCCAGACCGGAGCGGTGATGGGGACGGCGGCGTACTTCTCGCCCGAGCAGGCGGAGGGCCACGGCGTGGACGCCCGCAGTGACATCTACTCGCTGGGCGTCGTCCTCTACGAGATGTCGACCGGGAAGCCGCCCTTCACCGGCGACTCACCGGTGGCGGTCGCCTCCAAGCACGTGCGGGATCTCCCCGTGCTTCCCCGGGTGGTCAACCCGGCCATCCCGGTCGAGCTCGAGGCCGTGATCATGAAGGCGATGGCCAAGTCGCCCGATGACCGCTACGCCACCGCCGACGAGTTCCGCGACGATCTCCTCCGCTTTGACCGTGGCAATCCGGTGGTAGCCGGTGATCCGGCCCTCACCAACGTGATGGCCGCCGTGGGCGCCACCGGCGTGATGGCGGCGGGGCTCACCCAGACCGTGCCGGTGGGCGCGGCTCCGGGCGGACCCAGCCCGTCCGAGATCGAGCGGAAGAAGCGAACGCGCAACCTGGTGATCCTCCTGGTCACGCTGCTGGTCGTCCTGGCCGTGATCGCCTTCTTTCTCCTGCGTTCGCTCGGGTACATCGGCGGCACCCAGCAGGTGGATGTGCCCAACGTGGTCGGCCAGACGCAGGCGGTGGCGACGTCGGTCCTCCAAAGGGACGGTCTGGTCGTCGGCCCCGTCACCACCCAGATCAGTTCGCAGGCGGACGGCATCGTGCTGTCCACCAATCCGGCGTCGGGCAACAAGGCCAACAAGAACAGCCGGGTCAGCCTGGTCGTCAGTGCCGGCCCCGCGGTGACGGTGCCCAATGTCGTCGGGAAGCAGCTCGCCGCCGCGAGCCAAGAGCTCCAGGCGGACAAGCTGCGCTCCAACGTGGTGAAGTACGTGGCCAGCAACAAGCCCACGGGAATAGTGCTCACGCAGACCCCGGTGGCTCCTCAGATGGTGAAATCGGGCACCGTGGTCAACCTGACGGTGTCGGGGACCCAGTCGGTGACCCAGGTGCCCAACGTCATCGGGATCTCGCCGGCCGCGGCGGGGAGTCTGCTGACATCGAACAACCTCACCGTGGGCAACCAGACCTCCGTGTGCTCGGGCAACGCCGGCAGCGGACTGGTGGCGGGCCAGAGCCCGGCGGCTGGGACGCAGGTCCAGCCGAACACACCGGTGAACCTGCAGGTGTCGACCGGACCGTGCACCGCCGTGGTCCCCAGCGTCGTCGGTCAGACCCAGGCCCAGGCCACTGCCGCCATAGGGGCGGTGTCCGGTTTGTCGGCCGCGTCGACCACGGTTGACTGCACCGCAGGCGGAGGGACCCCCGGCAACGTGCAGAGTCAGACGCCTTCGGGGGGTTCGACGGTCAATACGCCGGCCACCGTGACGATCAGCGTGTGCGCGCAGCCCACGACCACGACGTCGAGCTCGACGACGACCACCACACCGACGCCGCCGCCTCCTGGCCCCTAGGCCTCAAGAAGCGGCGGCCACCCCGACCAGCTGCTGCAGGAAATTCGCCAGCAGGGCCGGGCCCGAGACGGTGAGCACCGATTCGGGGTGGAACTGCACGCCTTCGACGGGCAGTTCGCGGTGGCGCAGGCCCATGATCACGCCGTCGGTGGCGGTGGCCGTCACCATCAGTGTGTCGGGCACCGAATCGGGGTCGACCACGAGGGAGTGGTAGCGAGTGGCCACGAAGGGATTGGGCAGGCCGGCGAAGATGCCCAAGCCGTCGTGGTGGATCTCAGAGGTCTTGCCGTGCATGAGGTGGGGGGCCGCCACGACCTGGCCGCCGTAGGCCTGGCCGATGCACTGGTTGCCCAGGCAGACGCCGAGGATGGGGATCTCGCCGGCCAGCTGGTCGAGCGCCGCCAGGGAGACGCCGCCGTCTTCGGGGCGGCCCGGTCCGGGGGAGATGAGGATCGCATCGGGCCGTTGTGCCCGGATGCCCGCCACGTCGACGGCGTCGTTGCGGAAGACGAAGGGATCGGCCCCGAGCTCGCCCAGCTCTTGGACCAGGTTGTAGACGAAGGAGTCGTAGTTGTCGATGACCAGGACCCGGGCTCCCATGAACGAGGAAGCGTACCCTCGCTGAAGGGAGGGACCGGCCCGGGCTGAGTATCCTCGTGCCCAGTGCCAGACAAGACGAAGTCAGGACCCGGGAAGGCGTCGAACAAGGGGAAGTCGGCCGGGGGGCGCACCACCTCCAAGGTCGGCCGACCCTCCACCGCGCAGGAGAGCGGGCGCTACACCCCGCCGATCCCCAAGAGCGTCCGCCGCAGCCCGCCCTGGTACGGCGCGGTCGTCCTGGCCCTCCTCATCGGCGGCGTGGCCGTCATCGTGGTCAACTACCTGGCCCATCTGCCCTTCGCCTCGCACGGATCACCGTGGGGACTGGTCGTCGGGCTGGCGATGATCTTCGCCGGCTTTCTGATGGCCACCCGCTACCGCTAACGAGTTGGACAGCTAGTCAGCGTCGCGGCACGGGCGGAGTGCCCGCGGGGCCGACTGGGTTCAGCCCAGTCGCTCGATGATGGTGGCGTTGGCCAGGCCGCCGCCCTCGCACATGGTGAGGAGCCCGTAGCGGCCGTCGGTGCGCTCCAGCTCGTTGAGCAGGGTGGCCATGAGCTTGCCGCCCGAGGCGCCGAGCGGATGGCCGAGGGCGATGGCCCCGCCGTTGGGGTTCACCGTGTCCATGTTCGGGTGGTGCTCCTTCTCCCAGGCCAGCACGACCGAGGCGAACGCCTCGTTGATCTCCACCGCGTCGATGTCGTCCATCGTCATCTTGGCCCGCTCCAGCACGCTGGCGGTGGCCGGGATCGGGCCGGTCAGCATGGTGATCGGGTCGACGCCGGCCAGGGCGAAGGCGTGAAAGCGGGCCCGGGGACGCAGGCCCAGCTCGCTGGCCTTCTCTTCGCTCATGATGAGCACGGCCGAGGCGCCGTCGGTGATCTGCGACGAGTTGCCGGCGGTGACCTTGCCACCCTCGGGCTTGAAGGCCGGCTTCAGCTTGGCCAGCGTTTCGGCCGTGCTGTCCGGGCGGATGCCCTCGTCGGTGGTGATGCGCTCGTCGGTGTCGTTGCCCTCGTCGTCGCGGATGGCCACCGGTACGAGCTCGTTCTCGAAGCGCCCCTCGGCGGTGGCCCGGGCCGCCCGCTGGTGGCTCCGGGCCGAGAAGGCATCGAGGTCATCGCGGGAGATGCCCCACTGGTCGGCGATCATCTCGGCGCCGATGCCCTGGCCCACCAGGCCGCCCTTGGGGGCGTACCGCGCCATCATGCGCGGCCCGAACGGGTAGCCCAGCTCGCGGACGACCGATGAACCCATCGGCGTGCGGGTCATGCTCTCGACGCCTGCGGCCACGACGACGTCGTAGGCCCCGGCCATGACGCCCTGGGCGGCGAAGTGCAGCGCCTGCTGGGACGATCCGCACTGACGGTCGATGGTGGTGGCGGGTACCGACTCGGGCCATCCGGCCGCCAGCACTGCGTTGCGACCGATGTTGAGTGACTGCTCGGCCACCTGCATCACGCAGCCCATGATGACGTCGTCGACGACGGCCGGGTCCAGGCTGTTGCGCTCCTGGAGCGCTTTGAGCGCTTCGGAGGCCAGGTCAACGGCGTGCCAATTGCGAAGCTTCCCGTTTCGCTTGCCGCCGGGGGTGCGAACGGCGTCGACGATGACTGCGGTGGACATGGGTTTCTCCTCCCGGATCCGGCAGGCATTCGCCGCCGGTTGCAAATCGCAGGGCATTCTACCCGCCCCCGTCCTGAGGTCTATCTGGCTCGGGCCGGCCGGCCGGGACGATCGACTCCCGCCCGGAGGCCGCGATCCCGCCCGATAGGGTCTGGCCCATGGGCGGCAAGGACATGGACCGCTGGCTGGGCGACGGTGGGATGACCATCATCGGCGTGGTCGGCGGCGCCTTCACCGGGTATGGCGTCGACGGGGAGGACCTCGGCTGGGTGGCCGGCACCTTCACCCCGGAGGAGCTCGCCTGCAATCCCCACGGGGTGGTCCAGGCCGGTGTCCACGCTCTCCTGCTCGATGCCTGCATGAACTTCGCCATCAACGCCGCCCTCTCCGGCCGCGATCGCACCAAGGCCACCCTGGAGCTCAAGACCGAGACCATGCGCCCGGCCATGAAGGGAACGACCTATGCCCTGCGCGGCGATGTCGTCCGCATGGCCAAGCAGGTGGCGTACGGCGAAGCATCGGTGCGGGACGCCGACGGTGGCATCGTCAGTCGAGCCACCGGGACCTTTCTTCTGTATCGCCACCAAGCCACTCCTCAAGCCTGAGGTCCCCCGCATCGCCACCGCTCGCCTTCTCGGCGATCCGGTCCTCGGCCCGGGATCCGGGACCTGCGTCGTCTGCTGCGGCCCGTCGGCCCCCGGCTTCGCCCACTGCTTCGCCTGCCGGACGGTGGCCTACCGCCTCGACCTGCCTCTGGTCCCGGTGCTGCCGGTCCGCCTCTGCGCGGTGCCCGGTCCGCTCTACACCGCCCTGATGGGGTACAAGGAGTCGCCGGTCGACGTGGCCCGCCAACGCTTCGCCGGCATTGTGGCGGCCCATTTCGCCTCGTACTTCTGCCGGCATCGGGCGTGCGTGGTGGCGTCACTGGGCGGCGAGGGTGACGTCGTCCTCCCCGTGCCGTCGACCTCGCGCCCCGCCGCTTCGCTCGAACGGGTGGCGGGGTTGGGTGACCTCGCCGTCAACGCCCTCGGTGGTCCTGGTGGCCCGGCGAGTCCCGGTGGCTCCGGTCGCCCCGGTGGCACTGGTGGCAAAGCCCGTTGGCTGCCTCGGCTCCTGCGTCGATCGACTGAACCGATCGGGCCCATGCGGCCACACGCCGGGGCCTTCGCCGTGGCGGATCACGCATCCATCCGCGGGGCCCGGATCATCCTGCTCGACGACACCTACGTCAGCGGCGCCCGAGCCCAGAGCGCGGCGGCGGCGCTCCGCCGGGCCGGCGCCCGGTCGGCCGTGATCATCCCGGTCGGCCGGGTCCTCCGGCCTGATCTCGTGGGTGCGCACGCGGCGTATCTGGCCCGGGTGCGTCGCCAGGGGGCCCGGGATGACCGGTGCGGCCGATGCGTCCCGGTCAGGGGACGGACGGAAGGCCGTAACGAACGCCGGTGAGCTGCTCGGAGATGTCCCACAGACGCGAGGCATCGACGGCGCTCTTGGCCCGCCGGTTCGGTTGCACCGCTTTGGGTGGCCCGAAGAGCTCGAAGGCGTGGCCCGGCCCGATGAATTCTCCGTTCACCACGTCCGGTGCGGTGGCGGCGTAGAGCGACGGCAGGGCTCCGGTGGCGGCGGACTGACCCAGGCAGCGTCCGGCGGCGCGGGCCACGGCGGCCCGAACCCTGCCTTCTCCCACCGCCGCGCCAGTACCGGCCAGGTTGCTGCGGGTCCAGCCCGGATGCGCGGCCAGCGCCATGGCGGGGTGATCCACGGTACCGAGCCGCCGGCTGAGCTCGGCGGTGAAGAGGAGGTTGGCCAGTTTGGACGACCCGTAGTTGAGCCACGTATTGCGGATGGTCGACCCTGCGACGTCGTCGAAGTCAATGCGACCGGATCGATGCATCAACGAGCTCACGGTGACCACTCGCGAGTGACCGGACGTCAGGAGCCGGTCGAGCAAGAGGCCGGTCAGGGCGAAGTGCCCCAGGTGATTGGTGGCCATCTGGAGCTCGAACCCATCGGCGGTCTGACGGTACGGGGTGCCCATGACCCCGGCGTTGTTGATGAGCAGGTCGAGCCGGTCATGCCCATCTCTGAACTGCTCGGCCGCCCGGCGCACCGACACCAGGTCGGAGAGATCGATCGCCAGCAGCTCGACTGACGCGCCCGGAATGTCCCTCTCCAATGCCGCGCCCGCCCGCCGGGCTTTTTCCTGGTTCCTACAGGCCAGCACCACGTGGGCCCCATGGCCAGCCAAGCCGCGAGCGGTCTCGAATCCGACGCCGCTGTTGGCGCCGGTGACCAGCGCCACCGTCCCGCTCAGGTCACCCGTGTCAAGGGTCGACCATGACCGTGGCCTCACTCCAGGCGCTCAGGCGTGGCCGATGTGGTCGGCCGGAACGGTCCCGAGGCGTCCCGCCTGGTAGTCCTCGAAGGCCTGGACGATCTCGTCCCGGGTGTTCATGACAAAGGGCCCGTGGGCCACGACCGGCTCGCCGATGGGTCGGCCGCCCAGGATCAGGACGTCGAGGAGGGGGTGACGCGCCTCTTGGACCTGATCGGCCGAGATCTCGAGGGCGTCCCCCGCACCGTGGACGGTCAGATTCCCGGTGTGGATGGGAAGGTGCTCAGCGCCGATGGTCCCACTCCCGGCCAGGACGTAGACCAGCGCGTTGAAATCCCTGGGCCAGGGCAGGAGCAGCTGCGCTCCCGGGTGCAGCGAGGCGTGGACCAGCGAGATCGGGGTGTGGGTGGACCCCGGGCCACGGTGACCCGCCACGTCGCCGGCGATCACGCGGACCAAAGCGCCACCGTCGGGGGAGGTCAGCAGCAGGTTGTCCTGAGCCTCGAGGTCCTGGTACCTCGGGTCGACCCACTTCTCCGCCGAGGGCAGGTTCACCCACAGCTGGATGCCGTGGAAGAGCCCTCCGGTGGCGATCAGCTGTTCGGGCGGTCGCTCGATGTGGAGGATGCCGGCACCCGCCGTCATCCACTGGGTCGAGCCGTTGGTGATGAGGCCGCCACCACCGATCGAGTCCTGGTGTTGGAAGGTGCCGTCGATCATGTAGGTGACGGTCTCGAAGCCCCGGTGGGGGTGCCACGGGGTCCCCTTGGGCTCGCCCGGCGCGTATTCGACCTCACCCATCTGGTCCATGTGGACGAACGGGTCGAGGTCGGCCATCGCCACCCCGGCGAAGGCGCGCCGCACGGGGAACCCCTCGCCCTCGAACCCCGACGGCGCATCGGTGACGGCCACAACGGGTCGCACCCTGGCGTCAGGACCGGGGGCCGCAATACGGTCAAGGGCCAGGTTGTCGGCAACGCTCACGGCAGGCACCGGAACCTCCTTTTCGATCGATTCATTGAAATCCCTCTGTGCAACACCGGCGGTGCTCGCTCTGTTCCTTGGCGGCTCGCCGGGCGCATCTCGCCGACCTTGCCGGCGATGGGATTTTCCGAATGGAGTGTCGATGTGGTGGGGAGTGCGTCGCCGAGGTCAGGACGCGTTCAGCCTGGTCACCTGTTCGGGGGAGAGGACCAGGTCGGCCGCCGCCGCCGAGGCCGTGGCTGTGGCCGGGCGGCTGCTCCCCGGAATCGGGATGACGCGCGAGCCCTTGGCCAGCATCCAGGCCAGCGTCACCTGCTGCGGCGTGGCCTCCACCTCCGCTGCCACTTCGTTGAAGGCCGGGTGGTCGGTCTCGATATGTCCGGACCGACCGATCCCTCCCATGGGGCTCCACGGAATGAAGGCCACGCCGATCTTCTCGCAGTGCTCCAGCTCGTTCTCCGACGAGCGGAAACGAGGCGAGAACTCGTTCTGCACGCTGACCAGTCGACCGTTGAGGACCTCCTGGGCCTCGTCAATCTGCGCCACCGTGGCGTTGGATATCCCGGCCATCAGAATCTTGCCGGCGTCGAGGAGATCGGCCAGGGCGGAGACCGAATCGCCGTAGGGGACCTTTGGGTCCGGACGGTGGTACTGGTACAGGCCGATCGCCTCGACGCCGAGGGCCTTGAGCGATGCGTCGCAGGCCTGCTTGATGTAGGCGGGATCACCGTGGATGGTCCAACTCCCGTCGCCGGGTCGGCGGTGACCACCCTTGGTGGCCACCAGCACCTGGTCGGTCGATCCTCCGTAGGTGGCCAGGGCCTTGGCCACCACCCGCTCACCGTGGCCGTGCTCCTCGGTATTCAGCGCGTAGGCATCGGCGGTGTCGATGATGGTGACGCCGGCATCGAGCGAGGCGTGAATGGTGGAGATCGCCTGCGTGCGGTCGGGGCGCCCCTCGATCGAAAGCGGCATCTCTCCCAAGCCGATGGCACTGATGGTCCGGTTGCCGATCTGTCGCTCCTGCATGGTGGTCTGGACCTCCGTTGGATGTGGTCATGGATGTGGCGTTTGATGGGTGTGACAGTGGTGATGACAGTGGTGATGACAGCGATGTGCGGATGATGAAAGCAGGCGCCAGCTTGCCACGGGTTCAGCGCCGTTTCCTCGGGGCGGTGCTCCCGGCGGCCGGCGCCCGCGCACGTCGAGTCACACATCGGCCGCCCGCAACCGACGGTCCAGCGCGGCCTCGACGAAGGAGAACGGCTGGTCGGGCGAGGGCAGCTGTCCCCTCCGGGCCGCTGACATGGCGCTGCACGAGGTCACCACGGCCATATGGGTGAAGGCTTGCGGGGTGTTCCCCAACTGTTCGCCCGTCGTCGGATCGACCATCTCGGCGTAGAGGCCCACATCGTTGGCCAGCCCGAAGAGCCGCTCGAGCAGCGCCTCAGCCTCGTCCATCCGCCGAGCGTGGGTCAGCGCATCGAGCAGCCAGAACGAGCACAGGAGGAAGGCCCCTTCGTCTCCGGGCAGGCCGTCGGGCGAGCGGTAGCGATGGACATGACCGCCGTTGTTCAGGTCGCGCTGGACGACATCGATGGTGGCCAGGACGCGCGGATCGGCGGGCGGCAGGAAGCCGAGGGCGGGGATGAGCAACGCGGCGGCATCGGCCAGATTGTGGCCGGCGGCTTGTACGTACCACCCGTCGGGTGAGCCCTCCGACAGCAGCCAGGCGGCCACCGCGTCACGTTCGGCCCGCCACAGTGTCCGATCACCGGCGAGCTGACCCGCTTCGGCCAAGCGCACCGCCCGATCGAGTGCCATCCAGCAGTTGAGTTTGGAGTGGACGAAGTGACGCGGCGTATCTCGGATCTCCCAGATGCCCTGATCGGGTCGCCGCCAGTCGCGCACGGCCAGGTCGGCCACCCGACCGAGGAAGCCCGCGTTGTCGACCGTGAGCTCGCCGCCGGCCCGTCCGAAGAGGTAGCCGGCCTCGAGTAACTGCCCCAGCGAGTCGAGTTGGAGCTGCCCGGCCGCGCCGTTGCCGATCCGCACCGGTGCGGAGTCTCGATGCCCACGGAGGTGGCCCAGAGTGAGCTCGGGGAGAAGTCGTTCCCCGGTCACCCGGTACATGATCTGGAGGTCCTCTGGCCGGCCGGCACAGGTTCGTTCCAACCAGCCCTTGAAGGCGGCGGCCTCACCGAGATAGCCCAGGAGGGCCAGGGAAGCCAGCGTGAGGGTGGCGTCACGGATCCAGGTGAAGCGGTAGTCCCAGTTCCGTCCACCGCCGACCCATTCGGGCAGCGACGTCGTCCCGGCGGCCACCACGGCTCCCGTCGGTGCATAGGTGAGCGCCTTGAGCACCAGGGCCGATCGGTGGACGCGCCGTTGGTGGTCACCGACGTAACTGCATCGAGCCAACCACGCTTCCCAGAAGGAGACCGTCTCGGCCAGCCTGCGCTCCATGTCGGCCCGGTGATCACCGATGCCGTCGTGCGGTGACCGGCTGACGGCCGGGGTCCACTCGACCTCCATCCACGCCTCGTCACCCGCCGCCAGCTCCCAGCGGGCGGAAATGTGCTGCCGGTCGACGTCCAGCCTGCGGCTGGCCCGGACCCACAACGCATCGGGACCGCCGACGATGGCCGCCCCCGTCGACGACAGCGGGGTGAACCGGGGCAGGACCGTGCCGTACTCGAAGCGCGGCCGGAGGTCGACCATGACCTCTGACCGACCCGAGCGGCACCGCACCCGCCGCAGGACGGAGGCGTGGGCGTCGACCGCCGTGGGCGTCTCCTCGTCCAACGGTCGAACCGGCATGCAGTCGGTGAGCTCGAGCACTCCGCCCGCCGTCACGAAGGTGGTCTCCAAGACGTTGGTCGAGGGGAGGTAGGTGCGGCGCACCTCGTGCACGTCGCGCACGGGTCCGGCTGGGGCCACCCGAAAGTGCCCGGCGTCCTCGTCCAGCATTCTGGCGAAGACCGATGGCGAGTCGAAACGGGGGAAGCAGAGCCAGTCCAGGGAACCGTCCCGGCCGACGAGGGCCAACGAGTGGCAGTCGCCGATCATCCCGTAGTCGCCGATCCGGTTCACGTACCCCCGGTTCTCCTGTCGGTCGCCCTCGAACCTCGCCTCGTGGGTGACAACACCATAGGGACGAACGCCGGGTCTCGCCTTGGCGCCCTCTCGACACGGCCCGCCTGCGTCAGGCCCGACGGTGATGCAGCGTTGTCAACCCGACGAGGCCGACCCAGTCGTGAGGCCGGAGATCGGGACCGACGTCGGCGGTTTCGGGGTGTGGACACTCTCGCCCCAACGCGAGAACGTGACAATCTCGCCGGACACCGCTGTGCCGTTCCCGGTGGCCGCCACTGCCTCGACGGGGAGCCGGGTCCCCTTGGTGGCAATGAAGAGGGACGTCCTCGCCTGTCCGGTAGATCCGGTTCCAGAGACGCTGATGGTCGACTGCCCGTTCACCGTCTTCTGCCTCCCCTGCAAGATGGATCCAGCCGGAGTGACCCCGTGCAAGGCCGAGGAAAGCGTCAACCCTGAAATGACCGATGTGAAGCCGCGGTCGGTGGGCGGGATCGAGATCCACTGACCGGCCAGGGCGGCGGCCATCGATGCCGGCAGCCCGATGTACGAGAGGAGGCCCTGACGGTTGCCGGTGACGTAGGCCATTCCGTCATCGAGGACGATCGACACCCTCTCCTGTCCAATCGCCACCGTCTCGACGCCGGATTGCAATGCCGAGTCCTCAACAACTTCGCCCGTCTTGTTCCCGGAGAAGAAGTGGACGGTCACGTGGACAGACCCATGCTGAGTGGCCGACGCGATTGCGGTCTTCAGCAGTTGACTCGCCGAATTTGAGGACGTCAGTGCTCCCGACGGCTCGGGCAGAGCAGGGCAAGCGGACATACGCATGCGGGAACCAACAGCGAGAACGCCATCCGTCTCGACCACTTGTTCGTCGAGAGGTTCATGCAGGGGCACGGTCACCGCGGCGGGTGTCGCGTACGCGACGGCAGCATGAAGCCCCGGTGAACGACCCCGCGTTCAATCCGGGCTGTTTCCTGCACCAGGTGATCTGCGTTCTGGGCGTCGGCCCGAAGGGGCGAGTGGTGTCTACCTCGTGTTTCTGCACCGCCGCTCAGGGAGTCACCTCGCCGCCGGCATGGGGACGAGAACATTGGAGACGAGGGCGCGCCGCGCCGGTTACGAGCGCGACACGCTGGTCGCCGGCGTCCCACAGGAGGTGCAGGTGAGTGCGCCCGAGCCGAGGGGTGTCCCGCAGTTCATGCAGTAGACGGCCGGTCGATCCAATGAACCGCAGTGGTGAATGGCCACCGCATCACTCGCCCGCTGATTCCCGCACCAACTGCAGTAGATGATCCGCGACTCTTCGGTCGAGGGAGGGGGCAGTGTTTGGGCCGAGGCCGGGACGGGACGCGCGTGAGCGGGCATCCTGGTGCCAGCCCCGCTTCCGGGAATGTCCGGCGTCAGGGCCGGAGCGCCGGCCCGGGGCCGGGACGCCACGAACGTGGTCCGGGGATCCTCGAAGCCCAGCGTCTCCCGGCGCGCCACCGACACCGGCCACGTCGAGAAGGCGAAGATGAGGAAGAACACCCACGTGACAATCACGCTGAGAAAATCGATCACCTCGAGCAATAGGAAGTTGCCCAGGCTCACGGGCAGGGACACCGTGGCGTTGTTGGCGAGGACGATGGTTCTCACGTCAACCGTGAGCAGGATAAAGGTGAAGAACCACAGACACACGGGGGTCAGCGGGACCCATATCCACTTTGGCGAATAGCCGGCCTTGGTGATGATCTTGGCGACGGCGATGAAATTGAGCGCCAGGATGCCCAGGAGTATGACGAGGTCGGTGATTCCCCTGGCCGATTGGCCCAGAGTGATCGCCTCAATCGGTCCCATCCCACCAGGACGGTAGGCATCCTCCGTCCCTGCACTGTCCCCAATTCAGCTGGGACGGCGCAGGTACTCGCCAGTGACACCATGTCAGCAACGTCACGGGTACAAATTGACGGTGGAGGGGGAGTGATTGGAATGGGGAGGCGGACTGGGGAGACGGAGGTCTTCACGGCGACTGCAAGGCGGGAGGGGAATTTCTGGGCGATCACGGTGGATGGCTTGCCAAAGGTGCATTCACATGTGTGGCAGCTCAATCAGGCTGAACCCATGATTCGCCAGGCAATTGCGTGCAACCTTGACGTGCCGGATTTCACCTTTAACGTCAGGGTCCAGGAGAAGTGATGTGCCGATTGGGTTCCACGTCCTGACCCTCCTAACGGGCACAGCGTTCGGACACGCCCGATCCGGCGGGGTCAACTCCCTTGAATCGTCAAGCTCTGGGAATCAGTCCCCCCGTGGGGGGACGGGGACCGGTTGCGATCCGTGATGCCTCATGGCACTCGGGATTGAACAGGACTAAGTGACCGACCCGGGCGGCGGGATGACTCCGGGCCCGGTGGTCAGGCAGCCGCTGCCCAGGGCGGGGTTGGCCGGAGCGGCCAAGGCGGGAGGGGTGAGGAACCTCGGAGGCGCGAAGATGTCAAGCGAGTCGAGCAGATCGTTGGCGTTGGCGTCCCGGAACGTGAGGGCGGGCAGATTCCACTTCCGTTCCACGGTCTTCAGGATGGACGTGTGGTCGTGTACGAAGTGAGAGACGTAGTCGGGAATGGCAAAGGGCGACACCACGCCTGCAGGCACCCGAAATCCGTACTGGTTGAAGGCGCCAGGTAGGTCCGGCGGCACGGTGATCTGCGGCGGCACGGAGTCCGGTTCGACGGCGCTCGGTGGCGGCACGTGGTCGTAATAGCCGCCGCACTCGTCGTAGGTCCACACGAGGAGCGTCTTGGCCCAGCCGGGACCAGACATCACCGCATTCACGACCGAAGCGAGGAATTGTTCCCCGTACTGCACGTCCTGTGGGTCCTCCTCGGATTGGGTGCCGAAGTTCGGGTCGACGATGCTGAAGCCCGGAAGGCTCCCCGCTGCGGCGTCAGAATAGAACTGGCTGATGTTGGCCAAGCCGGCGCTCGTTTGGGGCTCGTTCAGAAGGTAGGTCCAGATGCCCACGGTGGGCAGTGACGAGTAGTAGTTCTTCCAGGTGATCCCGTGCGCCTCCAATGATTCGAAGATTGTGCCGTTGGGTGGGCGTTCGGTCAGGCTCAGGGTGTCGGTGACCTGGCCGAGGGACGTCGCGGCCATCAAGTAGCGGCGGTTGGGGTATGTCTGGGCCATCACCGAGGCGAAGTACCGGTCGCACACCGGAAAGGTTTGAGCCAGCGAGTAGGTGAAGGGCAGGGTGGACTGGACCTCGTAGCCCATGGAAACCGGCCCGCTCTGGCTGAGGACGAACCCGTCCATGGCCCCACCGTCGTAGGAGGCGTGGCCGGCATCCCAGGTGTTGTAAGGCTCACCCTGTTGCTGGCAGGCATTGGGCATGGGGAAGGCATGGACGACCTCACCACCCGGCCCGGGGTTGCTGGCGGTCGGCAACCCATCTGTTCCGAACGTGAATCCGTCCCCCCGGTTGCGCATGGAACCCAGGATGTTGTCGTAGGAGTGGTTCTCGAGCATCACCACAACGATGTGGTCGATTTGGGGGAGGGTGTCGGTCCCAGCGGGTAGGAACGGGTACGGGAGCGAACCCGGTGCTCGGAGCCGCTGGTGGCCGAAGCCTGGCAGGTCCCCGGAGAGGAGAAGCTGAAGGGGTCGCAGGTTGCAGCCCGTCAGGACCAGGCCGGCTGCCCCCGCCAACCCACCCTGCAGCAGGGCTCGCCGGCTCATGTAACGAGGGATGCTCATGATGCAAAGCGTAGACCGGTGGAATTGGTGATGCAGGCGCCTTGATAGGTGTGGCCGCGTACGCAGGAACTCCAATTCGCGGGCTTGGTTTCTGAGCTCAGCATCCACGACGTGACGGACGGGGGCGGGACCGAAGGAAGAGGGAACCGCCCGAAGGGGATTGAGGGTCTATTGGGACTGGAAGCGCACTTCAAAGATGGGCACCGGCTCCGCAAACCCCTTCAAGTCAAGCTTGCCCTTGGAGACGAAATCTAGGAGCTTTCCCACACAGAGATCACGTACAGCGCTGGAAACGGCGATTCCATCGGCGGAAGCGACCGCACAGAGCCGTGCCGACAGCTGCACCGCCGCGCCGAACAAGTCGCCGCGTTCAGTTACCGGTTCGCCGACGCTGATTCCGATCCGAAGGTGAAGGCCGGGCTCAGTTTCTTCATTCCTGCGTTTCAAAGAGCGTTGGATATCCACGCCGGATTCAACGGCACCTGAGATAGAGGCAAACGACGCCATAATGCCGTCGCCGGTGTGTTTCACCTCGCGTCCGCCCCGCTCGTGCAATGCGGAGCGCACAATCTCGTCGTGTTCGTGAAGGAGCACCATAAACCCTTCATCGCCCAACTCTTGTGTCTGCTTGGTGGAGTCACATAGGTCGGTGAACAGGATGGCTCGAACTGCAGACTCGACGTACTCCTCTCCGGGTTGGTGTAAGGGAGGCGCACCGAGGAATGCATTGATGGGACCTTCACCTATCTCAATGATGTTGTTGGCTAAAAGACCGTGAGATTCCCGATGGACAGTTTCGAGAGATTCACGATTGGGACCTTCGGCGAGACAGAACACCGTCCCTTCGCTGTCGTCAAACCAATAGGTGACGTAGCGGACTCCGTAGTCGTCCTGGACGGCGAGATCGAGTTTGTGCGCTTCGGCAATCTGGGCAGCCGTGGCTCCTGGCGCATCGTGACGATCAAGGAAGAGCGGCACGCCGTTAGGTTAGTAACAAAGCCGAAATCATGCACTGTGGACGGGCGGCACGATGCCTGAGATACTCGTAATTCGCTCGCGGAGGAGGGAACGATGGCACAGTTCCGGGACGAGCCTTCCCGGCCCCTGGTGAGACGCTGATCTCCGACGGTGGATTGGAAACCAACCTAATTTCTCGTCATGGCCATGGGTAAGAGTTCGGCGATTGACAGCGACTACCTCGTAGTCGGCGCGGGGGCACTCGGGATGGGGTTTGTAGACACCCTGATCCAACACTCTGACGCGGATGTGGTGATGATCGATCGGCGGCACGGGCCCGGCGGTCACTGGCTGGACTCCTACCCATTTGTCCAGTTGCACCAGCCGTCGATGAACTACGGCGTGAACTCGACCGCGCTTGGGGAAGACCGGACCGAGACTGAGGGAAGAGACGCTGGATTCTATGAGCGAGCCAGCGGAACCGAAATCTGCCGCTACTACGACGAAATCATGCGTAACCGATTGGTGGCGTCAGGTCGGGTGCGCTTCTTCCCGATGTGCGACTACCTCGGCGGCCGAAGGTTCCGGGCCAGATTGACCGGCCTGGAGACTGCGGTGTCAGTACGGCGCAGTGTCGTCGACGCTACCTACATGGCGTCCCACGTTCCGGCCACGGACCCGCCTCCATTCGAGGTGTCTGACATGGCCCAATGCATCCCAGTGGGCGGTCTCACGAGCGTCACAGAACCCCCTGCCGGCTACGTGGTCATCGGTGGCGGCAAGACTGCCATGGACGCCGTGTGCTGGTTGCTCGACAAAGGTGCCCCGGCCCGAGACATCACTTGGGTCCGTCCGCGCGATTCGTGGATCCTGAATCGCTCGTACTTTCAGCCCGGTGACGGAGTCCTTGCAACGTTCGAAGGAGTCGTCCTCCACTTGGAAGCGGTCGCCGAATGCGACTCGATCGAGCAGGTCTTCGGCCAACTGGAGGATCGCCAGGTCATGTTGCGCATCGACCGGTCCATCCAGTCGTCCATGCTGAAGGGGGCCACGGCGAGCGTCGGAGAGCTCGACGAACTGCGACGCATTGAGAACGTCATCAGACTCGGGCATGTCGAGCGCATCGACCTGGACACGATTACGCTCGAACACGGATCGATCCCGACCAGTCCCGATCACCTGCACATCCACTGCGCCTCGGCCGGTCTGAGTGACAACGCACCGAAGCCGGTCTTCGTCGACGACACAATCCTCCTTCAGCCGGTCACACGCGCTAGCGCCAGCCTCTCTGCGGGGCTGATCGCCTTCGTCGAAGCCTCTGGACGATCGACGGCGGACAAGAACCGTTTCTGCCGACCGAACCCGTGGTTCCACACGCCGTTCGACTGGATACGGCACCTGTTGACTGGGATGAGGACCGAAATGGAGTGGGAGGGCGCTCCCGATGTCCTGACGTGGGTGGAGGCCTCGCGCCTCAACCTCGTGAAGAGTCTCGATCAGCACCCCGACAAGGCCGCGGTGGCAGACCTGCAGGGTCGGTTCGTGACTGCGCTCCTTCCCGCCCTAGCCAAGCTCGATGTGTTCGCGTCGCACGCAACGCCCGCCGAGCGCGCACGGATGTTCCAGCCGGTCGCGTAAGCCATCTGGAGTCCTGACCGGACGTGCTCCCAAAGCGTCTTGAGACGTGGAGGTTTTGTCGGACCTAGCACAACAACAAAAGCTCGCCGAGGTTGACCAGTTGGCCGCTGGCTGGACCGAGCACCGTTCGTCGAAGCATCAGGCTGGTACGAAGCTGAACCGAACCTTCCGTTGGGGATTGTCCATGTTGAGGTCCACCAACACCACGGACTGCCATGTGCCGAGTGCGGGTCGACCCCCAAACACGGGAAGAGTGATCGAGGGGCTGACGAACGCGGGGAGAACGTGGTCAGCCCCGTGACCTGTAGAGCCGTGAGCATGCTGATATCGATCATCACGTGGGAGCAGCCTGTCCAGAGCACCTTTTAGATCCGCTTCGGATCCCGACCCTGTTTCGATAAGCGCAAGTCCAGCAGTGGCGTGAGGGACGAACACGTTAACCAGACCGTCACCACGTCCGCGGCAGAATCGGTTCAGTCTGTCCGATATATCGACCATTGGCTGCCGTGACGTGTCAACGTCTATTTCAGATGTCTCCATTGGCTCCTATTCGCTGAGGCGCTGCCGGGCTACCAAGGCCCAGTCCGGGTCTAAGGCGGACCGCAGTGCCCTCTGTCGCCACGACGGTGTGGCAGGGTCGGTGCTCAGCCTCAGCTGGGCGTCTCGCGGAGAGCCACACCCACCCGGGACCCGAAACCGAACGTCACCCGCGGTTGGCCGACCACCGCCACCCTCTCAGGTCGCCACCACCGGCGGCGCGCCGGTTGGCACGACGATGATCGGCCGGTGCGTGTGGGCGATATATGCCACGTCAACGGCATGGACGTGCAGCATGACCAAGAGGATCGTGATCATGGCCAGCGCGCCGACCAGCAGCGCGGCGAGGAGCCAGGCGTGGATTTCGACTGTCCGATTTACCACTGAATCACAACATATCGGCCCCGGAGCTCGGCCGCTCGGCCGCTAGGCCGCACGGCCGCAGCAAAGGCAGACACCCGGCGAGTGGGAACCCTGGTGGTCGCACCGGGGTTTGTGTGGCGGAGCCGATGTTGCCGGACCAGGGCCGGTCGTCAGACTGCCCCTAGGCACCGGGAGGTGGATAGGGCACGTGAATCCGAGCATGTCGATCAGGGCGGTATGTCAACTTCGTGACGTCGAAGCTGGCGTGGGCGCCCAAGCCGTATCGGAGCTGTCGCTGGCTATCGTGATTGCAACACTTTCCTCCTAGATCGGCCGGAGTGCCGGGTCAGGTGGTTAGCCGCTCTGGTTCACTGTTGAAGAAGTCGCTGATGATGCAGTGAGCGTGGGCCGGATCGTAAGATAGCTCGGCTTGGGTGGGCACTGGCGGGCGGCGTGATGCGAGCGATTAAGAAAGCAGGAGATCAGCAATGACCAATTTCGAGCGCTTGGACGAGTTTCCCAGAGCTCTGCTTGCATCGGTGCTTGAACTGCTCGCAGAACGGAAGGTCAATCATCCTGGGGCTCCGCTGACACTGTCACCGGACGACCTCGTTTCTTCTTGGGATCTCGTGGCCGAGTCGGCTGCATTGCCCGATCCTCCGGCGCAGCCAGATGCTGGGGAAGAAGTTGCGAGCACCTACTGGTATGAGCAAGCGCTGGGCGATCTCCTCGACAGGGGATTTCTCTTGGAGCTTGAGGACCACTCGTTTCGCGTCTCGGATCTTGAGGCCTTGTTGCGATTAGGTGGAAGGTCGGCACCATAGATTCACAGAACCATTTCGATGCCCACTGCGTCATAGTTGGATGATGAGGAACCTCCGCCGAACCGCCGCAGCCACGGGTGTGCTGGCCTTGGTGGGTACGGCTATGACGTGTAGTCAGACGGCAGCCGTTTCATCTGTGTCGTACCCCCCAATCACGTCGACCGTCCCCTTCCCCTCCGCCTGCACCAGCGCCACGTCCATCCCGGAGGTGCCTGCGGCCCAGGTCTCGACCATCGAAGAGCGGATCAGGGCCTTCGTCGGTACCCACACGTACGGCCTGGGCCAGTGCGGTCACGGCCTGCTCGTCTTGACCCTCGCGCCAGGCAGTGAGGCGTTCGCAAAGAAGGTACGCGCCAAGTTCGGCCCATCAGTGCAGATCATGGTCGGCTTTACCGTTTGGAACGGGAATCCTGGACGAAGTCCGACATGTGGCGCCTTGGGCGCCCCCACGTCAGCCCCAGCGGGCTACTCCTCTGTCCTCCATCTTCGTTCCCGGGTGATAAAGGTCGGTGGGGACTTGAAGGGTCACGTGACATTCCGTAGCACGAGCACGCTGAACGTCCGTGTCCTCACCGACCAACCGATTGAAGTGGTCGTCACGAAGCCCGGTGCGCGGCGCGTCGTCGGTGTCGTCACTGGATTTTTTGTTGGCACGGCATATGCCCCCTCGTTAGCTCCCGGCCAGTCTCAGAACGTCGCCATTGTCGGAGGCACTGGGCGCTGCGACGGTGGCGTCGGGTCGGCCCTACCGCCGGGTCGCTATGACGCCGTGGCTGAGGTAAGCGGCGTCGCCATCGACGGACCTGAAGGGGGACCTGGAGGACAGCCGCCGCCTACATACTTCACCCCGTTCGTACCGATCCAGATCGTTCGATGACTATTGGGTGGATGGCTCGCGCCAGGGCGTCCAGCGACTGCGAGCGTTTGTTCAATTCGCTAGACGAAGCAATTCGTCGACCACCTCGTTGAGGGGCTGGGTAGCGTCTACGTCTTTCGCTCCGGCCGGTTTTTCGTCGCTCCGATTCAGTTCGAGCACGAGTTCGATTTCGTCGTGGCCCCCGTCGGACCCGACCTCCCAGTCATCAGCGGTGCGCGCTTGGAGGCGGCGACGCATCGTGTCATCGTCAATGTGGAGGTTGAAAACCTTTGTGAAATAGGGCAGAAAGTGGTCGCGATTACGGCTGCCCCCACAGACGAACAACATTTCTGGTTCCGGGCTTTCGAGTTCGCTGACAGCCTTTTCGCGGTCCCACATCCAGTTGTCGTGATGAATGGGCCCACCCGGAAGGCCGGTGTCGGGGTCGGCATGATATGCCCAGGCACGGTCGGTGCTGATCGCCTTGTAGCCGCGCCGGATCAGCTCCTCGTAAACCGAGGATTTACCGGTACCAGATAAGCCCTCCACTAAATAGTTTCGTTCAGCCATGGCGATAGTCCGGGGCCTGTCAATCGAAAGCAGCGTTTGACCGGGCGGCGATTTGGGCGAGGAATTGCACGATAAGCCTCGACAGGCTTTCCCAACCAGCCGTGGTCAGACACGTCCATGCCTTGACCCTACGCACACCGGTGGTTCGGATCGCGGCCCCTCCGACCGACCAATCCGGATGTGCCGTACCGAGCGGATACGAAGAGTGCCCCTGCCGCCTTGGAGTCGATTCCTCGTGGGTTCCAGAACGTCCAGATCGGCCGGCCCGGGGGCGCCTTCTTGTCTACACAGGACTGTCCCAAATCGCCGGGCTGGGCACCCCTGACGCCACTGGTGCTTTGCTTCCTGTTTACCCGCGGCCAGTCGCACAATGTGGACCATGGGAGTGGACGACCCCCCTGTCAAGGTACGTTGACAGGGGGCCCCGAACATCTGGGATGAATGGCAGGAGTTACTCCACTCCGAGAACCCTGAGACTGGGTGCCCAGTTCGCCGGTTCATTGGCGCACGCAATGGACCACACAGGTCACGAAGGATACGACGACGGCGTCGTCTTCCTCCGCTGGGTCGAAGCCTGTCGGTTCACCCTCGCCTCGTACCTCTGCCGTGAGCATGTCTAGAACCACGCTCCGCTGGGACTGATCAGTTAGCGCAACGTCTAGGGGGAGCCTGATGGTCATCGTGTCGGCGTAGGCCAGTCCGTCGATCCCACCAGGAAGAAGTTCGGCCAGTTCACCTTCGAGAAAGGCTCGAAAATGGGAAGGGTCTATGAGTCGATGAACGTGATCGAAACGCTCACGAACTTCACCCGAGGGAGCCACAAGGTCGAGGAGCACAATGCGCCCACCGATACGGCAGACCCTCTCCATCTCGGCCACCGCTTGGCGGGGATCAGCAAAGTGGTGTAGCGAGCTTCTGCAGTAGACGATGTCGAACGATTCGTCGACGAACGGCAAAGATTCTGCGTTGGCCTCTTGCAACAAGATGTTGGCGACCCCCTGGTCGTGAAGCCGCTGAGCACCGACCTGTAGCAGCGCCGGAGTGAGGTCTATCCCGACGACCTGTCGGACGTGTTCGGCGAGGGGTTCAGCGGCGTGAGCAGCACCGCAGGCAACATCGAGGAGGATCATGTCTTGGCTCAGTGGTTCGATCCACGTCAAGGCTCCAGCGGCACGGTGGGCAAAGGGAGAGTTGGGACCGGAAAATAGCGAGACCTGCCGCTCGAATGACCGCCGCACAACCTCGTCGTGATCACCAGCGGCCATCGGCACATATTGCCCGATTGGACGACCGCCACACCGGGCCTCGGGTGAGGTTGGCCCGGCTCTACCAGGAGTCGATGCCTACGAGCTTCCGTCCAAGTGGGGACAGCGGCACCGGTGCCCAAGGTTCGGCGTGCTGGTGTCCCGGAAGGTCGTACCAGGCTCCATGGCATAGTCCTGTCTCCCAGCACTGAGACAGTTCACCGGCCAATGTCGCAGTGTAGGGGAGCATCTGCACATAGAAGGCATACCGAGGCACGTTGCTCACATTTTTCGAGTTTGAGTGGGGAAGCCGTGATGACCACAACACCACGTCGCCTGTCTGCATGGGAACAGAGATGATGTCGCCAACTGGTGCCGAAGCGTGCCATTCGTTATGGGACGGAAACTCAGTGGCCGATTGTGGCCAACGTTCTGGATGACGATGCCAGCCGGGTACACAGCGAAAGCCACCACGACCGGTTGGGGTATCGGTGAGGGCCACGGCACCTTGTATGTAGTTCAACTCTGGGTCATGAGGATCGTGGTCCCAGTGGACCGTCTGAGGAGTTGGCTCGCCGTCCCGCCAGGGTGGTGTGAACCGGCAGCGATCCAAGCTGACCAGTAGCTCATGCGTTCCCCAGAGGTTTGACCATGCCTGGTACAAGGCGGGAAGTTGTCGAATCGCCCATTGGGTCGGGTGACCCCACATGGCCACGATGTCGAGAAACGGTTGCGGTCGTGAGTACCAAGAGTCGGGGCTCGAATCGAGAGCCAGCAGTTCGTTCATAGCTGCGACCAGGTCCGCACAGAGGGACGGTGGCACGGCTCCGTGAAGCACCACGTATCCATCCCGCTCAAAGGCGGTCCTATCTACTCCCACGCAAGTATGGTGGCCCACAACCCCGGAAGCCCGCCACCGTTTCGGAGCGACCGGAATCATCCCAGTCAGCCGGACTGAGGTTGGCGCGGATGCCGACGGCGCTTGCTCTCCCTGCTCCCGTCCAACGGGTGGCGGGAACCGCCATTCGTATCGAACGTAGTCATCAGCGTGTGACAACTCCGTTGACACAAAGGGACAATCTCCAATGTCGACCCAGCGGTAAGGGCTGTCGACAAAGTCGGGCGCCGTGAGAGCCAACCCGGTGTCTGGATATACCGACCACAACACCCAGTCGTCAGCACCCATCGAGGAGGAAGAGACAGTTCCCGCGGCCTCACCGCGGCCTGGGGGCGTGGAAGTCATCCGTCCTGGCCAAACCAATCTGCCTCTGACCAGGGCCGCGAGTGGTGGGGCTAGTAAGAATCGAACTTACGACCTCAGCATTATCAGTGCTGCGCTCTAACCGACTGAGCTATAGCCCCAGAGGGAGATTGACGTTACACCACGGCTTTGTGCGGCTTCACGGAGCGAGGTCGACGTCTTCGGGCCAGAGCCGAACCGCCATCGATTGGCTGGCTGTAGCCAGGAGTTCTCCGTCCTGTGACCACAAGAAGGCCACCCCCTGGGCATAGCCACCGATCAGCGCGTGCATGCGTATGTCGCAGAGCACCCATTCCGTCCGTTTGAGCTGCACCAGGCGGAGGGTATTGTCGAGACTGCGTCCCATGGTGCGAAGACCCAGAGCGTTCGACACGCCTCCTGGAACGTAGTCACCGAATATGGCCAACGTAGCGGCCGAGGGTGAGAGGTGACCAGGGACTCGGGCCCAGAGGGCTGAGTCGGGGCTCCCCGGTTCTCCGTGCATTTCTTCGAACGATCGTCCCTGGGCCACTCGTACCTCGATGCGGTCGAGGATGGTGTTCCGGAACATGGGTGGCAGCAGGCGGGGAGGGCATTCCTCAGGAGGGGCGACCACGGGCGGGTGCACCCAGATGCCGCTGACCGGCAGCTCATCCTTTCCGAGAGCACTGTTGACGGTGAGAATTTCACGACCTTCGACCCGGCCCACCGCCCTGCCCTGCGTGACATGACGGCCCTCAACGGCCAACGTCACTTCCCAATCCACCACCGAATGGGTGGGGGCATACGAGAGATACTGACCGGTGGCCCACACTGTCGGACGTCCGGACGCCGCCTCGAGGGCCACCAACGCCGCCCCCAGACCGCACCCGCCGAAGAGAAAATTGCCGGGCGTGGTCAGGTGCGGCTCAACTCGCATCTGCCAGTGCAATCTGTCGCCGACGGGTTCCATTCCGAGAAAGGTTCGGGCATCCATTCGGCCGCACCCTAGCGGCGGTGGTCAGCTAACCGACAGCTTGCTGGCGATCAATGAGGCCAACTCGGTGGTGCCGGGCCCGTCGATGGCCAGATGGGTGCCGTCAGATCCGAACCACGAAGGGTTCTGGGCGGCCATCGTCGCCCAGTCGGCAATGACCACGTTCGGGTACCGGGCGGCCCCGGCCGCCAACACCTGGTTGTTGGGATCCTGCCAGGGCTTGTCGACGTGCACATTGACGAAGACCACTCGCGAGGCGCCTTGCAGGACACCCATCATCTGGTCGAAGTCGGCATCCGAGATCGGTCCGTTGGTGCTCAAGGCGACGACGACTTCGGCTCCGAGCTGCCCCGCCGTTTTGAGTTGTTGCAGAATCGACACGCCGGTGTACCACTGACGGCTGACCGAAGCTTCGACATCGATGCCGGGGACATCGGTTTGCAGCGGAGTCTGATAGTCCAGCATGACCGAATCACCGACGGCGGTGACGTGTCCGGCTACGAATCCCGGTGCAGGAGGGGGAAGGGTCGTCGTCGTGGTGGTGGTGGGTGCCGTAGTGGTGGGAAGGCTGGTCGGGCGGGCGCGACCGCTGACCAGGAGCGAGGACGAAGGCTCATGTGGTCTGCCATGCCGGTAAATCACCACTCCGCCGGCAACGCCGGCGGCAGCGGCCACCAGAACCACAGCGAGGATGATGAGGGTGGAGCGTCGTCCACTCTTCGCCGCGTGCCGTGCCACGGCCACCATTGTGGTCGCTGAGCGAACCCGTGCTCATGCACCCGTTGCGCATGGCGGTCTGGGCTTGTGACTTGATCGACCTATCATGACGTTTCGACGTCCGGTCTCCGTGTCCGCCGTCGCCGCCTCCGGTTCGGCCCGGAGAACGGGGGTGTAGCTCAGCTGGAAGAGCGGCGGCTTTGCATGCCGTAGGTCGAGGGTTCGAGTCCCTTCACCTCCACGACGTCGTTGTATTCGAACTTCGGCACAGCAAAGAGCAGGTCGAGAGGCTCTTTGTTCTGGTTGATCTCCTCGACGACGTAACCGTTGCGCCCATGGACCTCGTTGCGCACGGCTGAAGCAAAGCCTCCTGGTCCGGTCAAGCTTCGCCGGCCGGCACGGTATTCAGCATCGACAACGTCCGAATCGCGTTGATCGCGGCAACGACGACATCGCAACCTAGGCCAAGTAACGAACCAGCGGCGGCCGGCCTATGGCCCCGGCCGGGCGGCCGTCAGTTATCGAGCACGGGAGGCCGAGGCCGCAGTCGACCGAGAACGACGGGGCGTCGTCAAGCGCCTGCACCGCGTCCTGCAGGACGGCGCTGTCGTAGGGCATGGCCTTGGGGACCGAATCCACGCGACCTGACTCTGTTCAGGCGGCGAGCGCTCTGCTACCGGCCGGCGACGCAGGGTCACGGTCGAGATGGCCGGCGGTGTGTAGGCAACGTCGTTGGGGCCGGCGTCGATACCGGCTGGCACCACAGAACTGGCGGTGCTCGACCGGCAGCGCAGGATCGTACAAGAAACTCGCGAGTGCGTGAAAGGAGTCTGTCTCTAGGCTGATGGGCATTGCGATCTCGACGAAAGGACGGCCGTGCCCGCCTCCCCCACCCTCGGAAAGTTCGGCGTGTGGACGAGTGTTCGCCAGTGGCCCGAAGACCCCGGCGCGATCGGTGACGCCGCAGCCGAGCTGGAGCAACTCGGGTTCACCACGGCCTGGATCGGCGGGTCCACGGGTCAGTTCCCCGTGGCCGGCGCCATACTGGCGGCGACCACGAACTTCGTGGCCGCCACAGGCGTGGTCCAGGTATGGATCAACCAAGCCGCCGAGGTGGCCGCGAGGCACCATGAGCTGACCACCGCGCACCCCGGCCGTTTCATCCTCGGGCTGGGCGTCGGGCACGCACCGGCCGTGACCGCAGCCGGTCTGAACTACGAGCGGCCGCTCCAAAAGTTGGCCTCCTATCTCGACGAGTTGGACCGGGCCGAGCAACCGGTTCCGCAGTCCGAGCGAGTGATCGCTGCGCTCAAGCCCAAGGCGCTGGCCCTGGCCGGGGTGCGCGCTGCCGGCGCCCACCCGTACAACGTGCCGCCAGAACACACCGCCAGGGCCCGCGCCGCACTCGGCCCGAGCGCGCTGCTGATCCCGGAGCACAAGGTGTTCTTCGGCGCCGATCCATCGGCGGCGCGAACGGTGGCCCGCCGTGCCCTCGCCATCTACCTGAACCTGCCCAACTACGTCGACAACTTGCGCCAATTTGGATTCGACGACGCTGACTTCGCCAGCGGGGGAAGCGACCGGCTGGTCGACACTCTGGTGGCTTGGGGCTCAGACGACGCCGTGCGCGCCCGGATACAGGAGCATCTCGACGCCGGCGCAAACCAAGTGGCCCTCCAAGTGCTCAGCGCATCCGGGCAACCGGGTTTGCCTCGAGTCGAGTGGCGCCACGCCGCGGAGGTGCTGCTCCCTTGAGCAGCATTACGGCTCGAGCACGATCGTGCCGGTGGGTGGCATTGGGCCCCAGCCGAACCGGAGCGGACCGGGACGTTCGCCGTCCGCTGCCGCTACTAGGTCCGGTAGTGCTGGGGGTAACGGTGCGCCGAGCACCGACTCTTGTCGCGGCCGGAGTGGCACGGGGCCCCGGACGTCGCCGGACCACCGTCGTCCCAGGCCTCGTCGCAGGGATCCGCAAGGCATACGCAGCCCAGGGCCTCGCCGAGGCAGGCCGGGCATCGTTGGACGCAACAACCGGGATGATGCACGCCTCCGGGTGGGGTGGCGCAGTCCCGACACGAAAAGTCGATGGCCGATCGCTGCCTGTTCCTCTCGTCGCCCCAACGGATTGGTTCGTATTCCGCATCACCGATGATGATCGGATCGGGGCGGCAGCTGATCCCCTCCTTCATCTCCCCGTTGCAGTGTGGGCACACGGCCATAGCTGATCCTCCTTACGCGTTGGTGCTGGCCATCCTCGCGTTCGGCTGTGACATCCCTTGGGGCCTTCTTCCAACGTCGGGGTCAAGCGTTCCAGGCTGTGGACGCGCTTTGCGGACAGAACGCCGAAGCATCCCCGGCCGGCAGTCCGCCGAGAACCGCCGGGTGACACATGATCTGGCTAGGCCGGCGTCCAGTGGGTGGCGGGGGAGGCCAGCCAGCTCAGCACCTGGCGCCGGGTGGTCGGACCATGAGGTGACCAGGCGGAGGGAAGCGCCCCGACGGCGCGCAGGTCGGCCGATTCGGCGATGTTGGCGCTGAGGGGATCGGTAGTCAGGGCACAGCGCGTGGCCGTCGCGTCGATGCCGAAGAGGCGGGCGGCGTTGAGGCCGAAGATGGCCGCCTTCACCTCGTCGGTCAATGCTGGATAGGCGTACTGTTCCTGGAATTGCTCGCTGATCTGGAACGCGCGCATAGCCATGATCTGCGCCTGTGGGCTGCCGTACCAGATGGCGTCCGTGCCCCACATCACCCTCTGCTGACCCACTCGGCTCAACAGTTTGCCCAGGGCGTGGGCCGCCTGATCCGGCTGGGTGAGGAGTTGGCGCCACACGGTCCCGAGGTCGACCCAGACGTTCTCGTCCGGGTCGACCTGGTGCCGATCGAGGGCGGCCAGCAGCGTATCGATGCCGATGGTGGCGTTGGGATCGTACGGGCCCTCCACCTGGGAGGGGTCCCAGGCGGCGTGGTAGATCACGAAGTTCATGTCGGGGAACTGACGGGAGAGGGCCACCATGTCGTCGGGATGGTTGAACGCGGGGTCGAAGTTCACCAATGGGAGTCCCTTGTGGGCGACGAAGACCTTGATGCCCAGATCGTGCGCGTGCTGGACGGTCGGGAGCCCGATGGTCGGATCCTGCAGCGAGAATCCCTGCCCCGATGGGCTCCAGGCCGTGTAGACCTTGAACGCCGAGGGAGGGCCCGACTGCACGGCGCTCGACATCTCGTCGAGGGTGGCGCCGATGGATCCGACGTTGGGGGCGATGATGTTCTCCACCAACAGCCGGCCGGCTCCGCCATGGACCAGACCGGACGTGATCTCCTGGGTGCTCAACGCTTCTGTGAAGGGGATGGGCGCGTTCGAGGGCCCCGAGTTGGGGACGTCGGTCAGGATGGCCACGGTGGTATCGCTGGCCAGGAACAGGTCGTGGAGGTAGGTGGCCCGGTCGACACAGTCGAGCTGAGGAGTATCGGTACAGCCCGAGGGAAGCATGCTTTCGACCAGGCTCACCGTTTCCGGGGCATTCTGCACCCACGGGCCGCTGGGGATGACGTGGTGGGTGTGGACATCGAAGATGAATTCGCCGTTGCTGGCCAGCGCCTGCTGGCAGGCCGCCGTGTCTTCGGGCGGGGGCGTGGTGAAGGTGCCGCCCCGACCACGGGGCCGGGTTGTCGGCGACGATCGGGCTGTTCCGGCCGTGGTGCATCCCGCCAGTTCGAAAGCGGCCAATGAGGCCGCAACCGCTCCGGCGCCTTGCAGGAAACGTCGGCGGTCCATGCCGACCCGTCGCGATGAGTCGTCGATCGACGATCGGATCAGCCCGTTGACCGCTCGGTCACGGCTGCTCTCGGCGGCCGGGACGAACTCTCCGTTCGAGATCGGCCCAGCCCGTAGTGGGAGGTGCGGCGGCACGTCGTCTCGATCCCGTTGCCTTCGAGCAAACTGACCCATGACGGCCTCCCACCTGAGGCTACGCCAACCGCGACGGCCAAATCCGCGTGACTCATCTGGTCGGCGAACCGTCACCTACGCTGCCTCCCTATGACGAGTTCAGCCCTGCCCGATCCCCCGTCCCCGGCCGCCGGCCTGCTGAGCGGAAAGGTCTGCGTCGTCTCGGGCGTGGGGCCGGGATTGGGTCGCCAGGCTGCCCGAGCCTTGGCCGCCCACGGAGCGACGTTGGTCCTGGGGGCGCGGCGACAGGCTTCGCTCGACGAGGTACTGGCCGAGGTCGAGGGTCTGGGTGCCCGAGCCATCGCCGTACCGACGAACATCACCGATGCCGATCAGTGCGCCCGACTCATGGCCAGCGCCACCGAAGCCTTCGGCGGCATCGACGTGCTGGTCAACAACGCCTTCCGCTTCGATGCGTTCCAGAGTTTCGAGGAGGTCGACCTCGCCATCTGGCGCAAGATCATGGACACCAACCTCTTCGGATCGCTCCAGATGACCAGAGCCGCCTTGCCGTCCATGCGGGAGCGGGGCGGCGGTTCGGTGGTCATGGTGGCATCGATGGTGGCCCGCCAACCGCAGCCGGTGCAGGGTGGGTACGCCATCTCCAAGGGTGCGCTCCTGACGGCCACTCGCGTCCTGGCCTATGAACTGGGGCCGTCGGGCGTGCGCGTCAATGCCGTCGTCCCGGGTTGGATGGCGGGACCGTCGGTCGACATGTACATAGAGATGACCTCGGACGGACGCGGCGTGCCCAAGCAGGAGATCGTCGACGAGCTCAACGCCCGGGTACCCCTCGGCCGCATCCCCAGTGACGAGGACGTCGCCGGATCCGTGGTGTACCTGGCTTCGGATCTGTCCTCGGCCATGACCGGTCAGGCCATCGACACCAACGGCGGCGAGATCTTCACCTGAGGCTGGTGGCGGGACATCTCGTCAACACGCCCCTGTCCGCTCCAACCCGGGCTGCTCCCATCCGCCGACAACGCGTCACCGAATTTTCACCTGGAGGTAGCTCAGGGGTCGACCCCGGTTCATTCTCGGCGCGTACGGTCGAGGCGACCGCCCTCGGCAAAGGAGAACATCCATGCGTCCAGCATCGGCACTCGCACTGAAGGTCCTCGCTGCAACTGGCATAGGAGCGTTCGCCATCTTCGGCGCCGGCGGCGCACTGGCCGGCGCCTCGCCGGGCGGAGACGATGGCGCGGATTCCGGGCAACATGCGACGGAACCATTCCAGGTGAGCCAGATCCTGGCGGGCGCCTCGCTCCAGCACACCTTTACTCCCCCTGGGTCCACTACCCCAAAGACCGAGACCTTGAGCAACCCTGACGACATCACGCGCCTCCGCGACAAGCTCTTCGTCGGTTTCCAGAACGGTGTCGGTCCCCAAGGCCAACCCAGCCCCGATGGCAACCCCGACAGTACCGTCGTCGAACTGGGTCTGAATGGACACGTGATCGCTCAGTGGGACGTCGCCGGCAAGACGGACGGCGTCACCGCGGACCCGGAATTGGGTGGGGTGATCGCCACCGTCAACGAAGACGCCAACTCTGCCCTCTACACCATCCGCACCGACGACACGCCGCCCGCCGACGCCGTGACGAGGTACGCCTACAACGAGGGTCTGCCCCATCTGGGCGGTACCGACGCCATCTCGGTCGACGAGGGACAGATCTTCATCAGTGCGTCCGCCCCGGGCACGAATGGGGCGCCGGCGCCGCAACCGAACTATCCCGCCGTCTACGCGGTGACCCTCGACCCGACCACTCAGGTGGCGACCGTCCATCCGCTCTTCAACGATGAGGATCCGGCAACGGTGGCGAACCTCAACAGCACCCAGTTCGGAAAACAAACGCCGCTGGCGCTGACGGACCCCGATTCGAACGAGATCGTCCCGCAGGACGGGTCGAGGTTCGCCGGTGACTTCATGCTCACGAGCCAAGGTGACCAGCAGCAGATCTACGTGGACGATGCGGGTGGTTCCCACCAGCGGTTGGCCGTCCTGTCGCTGTCCCAGGCCGTGGATGACACATCGTGGCCCAATGACCATTCAGGGGGGCTCTACTCCACCGACTCGACAAACAACGCGGTCGACGTTGTCACGGGGCCGTTCCACCCCGGTCAGCCACTCGTCGTGGCGACGCCATGTGGGTCGAACAGCGCGCCGTCGGTGTGCCCGGCCCCACCGAACTTTCCGGCCAACTACCTGGCGACGCTGAACCCGTGGACGGGGCAGGTCACGGCCGTGACCATCCAAGGGGCACCGTACGTGCCGCAAGGCGGCCTGGTCTTTGTGCCGCGCGATTGGGACTCGGAGTGACGATTTCGAGAGCGCGCGCCGCCGTCCGAACCGGAACCTTCGTGGCCGTGGCTGCCCGGATTTGAACCCGGGACCTCTGCGTCCACCGCAAGAGCGCCACCGAATTTCGTCGGTGTTGGCGTCGCCAATGCTGGCGAGAGTCGCCTGTTGCCTACCGGCACCATCGACCTTGACGCAACGTCCGTACACGCCGGGCCAGCGTCAGCCTTACCTGACGGGTCAGGATATACTGACAAACCATGGATGCGGAATCACACTGGGAGGAATGGCAACGGGTGATCCAGGGTGACGAGTTCGATGCGATGGAGGTGCTTGCCATTGCGGCGATGTATGAGCGGTATTTCCAGGAGATCCAAAGTCGGGCGGTGAATGTGCTCCGCGGCGAGGGACGAACATGGCAGGAGATCGCCGACGCCGTGGGGGTCGCCAAGCAGACTGCATGGCAAAAGTGGCGGACGCCCGCTGAGAAGAGCAAGGAGTTTGCTGAACGGCTCATTGACTTTTCTAGGTTTCCCCGACGCTGAGCGCGGTGCCCACATCGCCGGCTCGGAGACCGTTTCGAGCACGACGGGTGCTGATCACTCACAATTGGAACGTGAGCGTTCTACCCCCCGATTACGACACCGACCCAGAGCGGTTCTTGTCGAATGCCAAATGGGACCACGACGATGTCCATCCCCACGTGGCAGAGCAGATCGCTCAGGCGGGGGCCAACAGGGTCCTCGATGTTGGCGGCGGACATGGCGCCCTGACCCGACTCTTACTCGACCTTGGCATGAAGGGCGTTCTGCTCGACATCTCGCCGACGATGCTGGCCCTTGGTTCCCGTCCGGCGGAGCGTTCGGGCTGATGGCGGACGACTCCCCGTCTCCGACTCCAGCTTCGATGCCGTCGCGGCTCTGTACACGCTCTACCACTACGAGGATCCGCTCGTGCCAATCAGTGAGTGCCGGCGGGTACTTCGGACGGGTGGGCTCTTTGTGGCCTGCTCGGCCAATCGAAACAGCACGCCTGAGCTCTCCGCTGTGCTGCCCTGCTGGGGCGAACAAGGGACGTTCGATGGCGAGGATGCGCCCGCCATCGTCGCCGATGTCTTCAACGGCTCGTATGACCAGGTCGAGGAGATGGGCTGGGACGCTCCGATGCATACCCTTACCGATTCCGCGTATGCGACCGCATTCCTGCGGACCATGGGGATGAGCGAAGAAGGAGCATCGGCAGCTGCCAACCAGCTCCAATTGCCCATGACCCTGACGATGCGCGGCCGTTTTGTCTACGCCATCAAGGGGTGAGGTTCGCCCCATACGCCGGCCCCAGGCGTCAAAAACGGGCCTTTTGATACGCCAGGGTTGGATGACGCCACGGTTCCACTCGGTCGCTCCCCTCGCGCAAAACTGTCGGTATGGGAACGGGCATCCCCGACTACGTGACTCACTACTACGTGGCTGGCCGACCGCCGTTTCTGAATCTTTCCGATCTTCCTGACGAGGGGCTGGCCCCGGTACTCGCAGAGCTGGCTGCGGAACGACTTCGAGGTGTTTCAGCTCGCGTCTTCGGTAGCCGTTACGTGGATCTTCGGAAGCGCACCGAAGCGAAGCTGTGGGAGCTCTTCGTCGAGATCGGCGGCAAGCCTCGTCGGATGGCACCCCACTACTTCGTTCTCGGCTCCTCACGCTGGTTCGAGGGGTTGTCGACGCAGATGCAGGAAATCAGATTCGCCATCGATGACTTGCCGAGCGAAGCGACGAGCTTCACTGTGCCCGACAGCTTCACAGCGATGGGGTTGGGAGCTGACTACGGACTTCATTTCGACCCAAAACCCCATCACGGCCAGGTCTATCGACTCTCCGAATTGAACGAGGTCAACGGCCGATGCGAAATGCCGATCGACGAGCCCGGCAACTACGCCGGATATGAGCGTGCTCCATTCGAGAAGTACGTGGAGATCCAGCTATGGACCGATGGTCCCGTGTCGCATCTCACCGGAGCCTGACCGACCTGCCCCAGATCGCTGGCCTGGACACGCGCGGGTTGCGCGCTGACATTCGACGGAGGGTTCTTTGGCAAGCGTCTGAAATCTCGAATCCGTTACGGGTGTCGAACGATCCTGTGATCGCCGAATCGGCGGCAACACACGGTTGGATGCCTGTGTGCCTCGACTGTCGGTCACGGTTGTCCATTCCCAAGTCGCTCGGCCGTCGGGCCCGCGAAGCTCCAGGTCATCTCGAGCACGCCGGGAACGTTGACAGCCGACTTCACGTGAAGCCTTGCCGGCCACGACGATGGATCATTTGTCACCGTGAACTGATCACAGGCCTCGTCGAACTCTCGAGCGGCCTGGCGGAGGGACTCCCGGTTGGACGCAGACAGCCGCTTGCGTCGGGTGCTAAACAGCGCCCTTTGAGATCTGTCACCCGTCGGCAATCGGAGGTTTCGACCATGGCTATCGTCTCGTTCTCCCGCCGCTTAGCCGATCTCGCCGCGGCCGATCCCTCCCGTGCAGCCATCACATGCGGCGAGGACACCCTGACGCGGACTGAACTCGAAACAGCCGCCGATGCTCTTGCCCGACAACTGCTCGAAGACGGGGTGAAGCACGGTGAGATGGTCACGATTGCCCTGCCCAACTCCATCGACTGGTTCGTCGCCGTCGTAGCTACATGGAAGATCGGAGCGACTCCCCAGCCGGTGTCGTCGCGACTACCGGCTCGCGAGCTGGCCGCAATCGTGGACCTCGCCGATCCACGAGTGATACTCGGGGCCGAACCCGACGCCTTCGTAGATCGTACCTGCCGGCCGCTCGGCTACGTCGCCCCGACGGTGGCGTCGGATGTGAAGCCGCTCCCTGACGCCACCTCGCTCGCATGGAAGGCGCCGACCTCGGGAGGCTCCACCGGCCGTCCGAAGCTCATCGTGGCCGGCCAGCCCTCGAGCATGGATGACGAAGCGCCCCCCAATCTTCTGATCCAGCTTGACGGCTGCCTCATGATGCCCGGGCCGCTGTATCACAACGGCCCGATCGTGTGGTCATGCGGAGCATTGCTTGCCGGCAACCACGTTGTGGTCCTTCCTCGCTTTGATGCTGAATCCACCTTGGCAGGAATCGAACAACACCGAGCCGACATTGCGTACCTGGTACCGACGATGATGAAGCGCATTTGGCGGTTGCCTCTCGACGTGCGCGAGAGCTACGACCTCTCTTCGCTCCGCCTGATCTGGCACCTGGCGGAGCCCTGCCCCCCGTGGCTCAAAGACGCCTGGATCGAGTGGCTCGGGCCCGAGCGAATCTTTGAGCTGTACGCCGGAACAGAAGCGCAGGCCGCCACGGTGATCACCGGAACCCAATGGCTCGAGCACCGAGGTTCGGTCGGCCGGCCGCTCACTGGATCGGTAAGTATCACCGACGTAGACGGCAACGAGGTCCCATCCGGTGTAGAGGGAGAGGTTTGGCTCAAGTCTGGAATTGACAGCCCGACCTACCGCTACGTCGGCGCCGAAGCCCGAACGCGCGAAGGCGGCTGGGAGTCACTCGGCGACAATGGCTGGCTCGACGCCGACGGCTACCTCTATCTCGGTGATCGCACGACCGACATGATTCTCACCGGAGGTTCAAACGTGTACCCGGCCGAGGTCGAGGCAGCCATTTCGGAACACCCCGGGGTGCAGTCCTGCGCGGTGATTGGGCTGCCAGATGACGACCTTGGCAACATTGTCCACGCGATCATCGAAGCCGATCCCAGCGAATTCCAGCTGGAAGAACTGCTCACATTCCTGGGCGAGCGCCTCGTCCGCTACAAGGTGCCGCGCAGTATCGAGATCGTGAACGAGCCTTTGCGCGACGATGCTGGCAAACTCCGCCGCAGCGCCCTCCGCTCCGAGCGCCTGCGGTCGATCGCCGACGCCACTGGTTGACCAGGCGCAGTGGGCATCATCTGGCAGCAAACTGACCCGTCGAACGGATTGGCGATCGGGGATAGCTCAGTTGCTTGCCGCGCCCGATGCACAGGTCACTGAGTGGAATACTTCTAGGGTGGATCACTGGGGCGCACCGCTCTATGGCGACCCATGTCGCGAATGTGGCTTACCTGGGCCGCTGGACAAGCTGCCTCGATCTCGCTGATGCGCAGTCTTCCTGACTCGATCGACGAGCTGATGATGGGCGCAAATGGAACAGAGCGACTCCCGGACCTCGGGTGGAATACCTCCGGTTACATCGCGCATATGACCGATAACACAAGGATTTGGGCCGAGCGGCTTATAGCCGCGGCGCGGGGTGCGGACGCGCACGTCGTCCCCTACGACCCCGATTTACTGGCCGAGTCCAGGCACTACAACGACGTGGCTCTGCAGGGAGCGCTGTGGTCGTTTCGCATCGCAGTTGAGAATTGGCTTAGCGCCGTCGATGAGGCGGTTCCCGCTGGAATCGTCATACTGCACTCGGAACGCGGCGCGATGGAACTCTCCGATGTCCTTGCTTCGAATGCCCACGACGCCTCCCACCACCGCTGGGACTTGACAAGGATTCTTCACGACCGCTGAACGAATAGCGACGACACCTCCCAGAAACCGAGGAGCATGGCACCCGTCCCGGGGATAGAAGCAGGCTCTGGCGGGCCCGTCTCATCTGAGGACTATGGGGTGTTCGAGGACGCACTCGAGCTCCGCGAGAGCCTGGTCGGGGTCGGTCACCTTGATGGTGCGCATGCCGAGGGCGCGGGCTGGCTTGAGGTTGACCCCGAGGTCGTCTAGAAAGACCGACTCCTCGGGCTCAACACTGACCGTCGCGCAGGCGAGTTCATAAAAGCGGGGATCGGGTTTGCGCACCCCCAGGACGCGTGATTCGAGGACGGCATCGAAGAGTGCGTACACCGCGGCCACCTCCTCGGAGACAACGCTCTCGGCCGACGCAAAGTTGTTCGTCAGGCAGGCTGTCTTGTAGGTAGTCCGGCATGTCTTGATGGCGGCGACCATCTGGGGACGGATTTCGCCCCCAAGCCTCTCGAGCACGAGTCGCCCGTCGACCTCGTGGCCAAGGGAGCGCGCTTCTGTGGCCCACTCCGGCCCGAACGCGTCGACGCCGAGTTCACCACGTTCCAATCGTGCCCAGGCGTTGTCGTGCGGATTGGTGGCATTGACGGTGCGGATGAAACCGGGAGGAAGTCCATGTTCGGTCTCGAGGCGTGCAAACGCTTCGAATGGGCTCGTCGAGATGACACCGCCGAAGTCAAACATCACTGCCCGTATGGCCACCCGCTCCTCCTGAGGTCTGGTCCAAGTATGACGTCGGGTCATGTACATGTGCTGGATCAGGAAGCCGATGGAGTACGGCTATTGCGCATGACGACGAGCAGGGTCGAAGGACCCCAATCCATCCTTGACATGCACTATCTCGTCGCTTCGCCATCGGGAATCGAACATCTCGTTGAAACCCATCGGATGACCCTGTTCACATTGTCCGAATACGAGTCGGCGTTCTTGGCATCCAATCTGACGTTCGAGTTCGATCAGGTTGGGCCAATTGGTCGCGGCGCGCTGATCGGTCTGGCTCCCTGGAAGCGTTAACAGCGGTCCACGGTGCTTCTGATCCAGCGTGAGCGGGCCCGTTCAATTCAGAGGCGACCGGCAGAGCCGAAAATGAACCATCGCGTCGCCTGGATCTCAGTCGTCCAGCCCTCTGCCTCGATGAGTGACTGCAGCTCACCTGGCTCGTACATCACACTGACGACCCGATACTGCGATCCGTCGGTAAGACGACGCAGGTGACGGTCGGTGTCGTATCGGACGACGAATGGATCCTTCACACTCGTGTCTGGCGCTGGGTCGTTTCGATTGTCGATGAGGAACGCCCGGCCCGAGGGAGTGAGGCATGAGTGAACCAGGGACCAGAACTCGCCAAACCGAGCCCTTGGGACGTGCGAAAGCCAGAAGGAGAAGAACACAGCGTCATATTTGGAGTCTGCTCGCCAATCGAAGAGATCCTCTACGACATAGTTGACATCGGAGCGTCCCACCCGCGCCTGGTTGAGTGCGAGAACCTCAGGCGAACTGTCCACAACGGTGAGACGGTCGGCTGTCCGTGCGAGGCGCTCAGTCCACCAACCCGTTCCCCCCGCCAGTTCCAAGACCGAGCCCTTCGCTCCAAATGAGGTGAGGGCCTCGTCCACGACCGCTACTTGGCGCTGCCATTCGCGCAGCTGATCCTCGCCCCGGTCAAACCGACCCCGTCGCTCCCACCATTCGTCATACTCGGGCGCTCGCGCCCGATAGTACGAACGCTGCTCGGCGAGCAGGTCATCGTCGTTCACGTCCACAGTGTCGCGCTCGTGGGTGAGTGCCTCAATGATTGGCCAGCTGTACCTGGACCCGGCATCAGAGGTTCTTCAGTCAGTACCGCGAAGGGTGACGAGCGCAGAGCATGTGGAGGGTGGAGTGATTCTCTTCGCGCCCAAATCGCGCCAAACGGATGTGTACCGGATGAGCAATTCAAGAGCCCACCCCCTGAACTGGTGCTTCGTGGTCGGGCTGCCCGGATTTGAACCGGGGACCTCTGCGTCCCGAACGCAGCGCGCTAACCAAGCTGCGCCACAGCCCGTCCGCCTCCCGAAGGAAGCAGGCCAGCCACCTTAGCCCTCTGTTTGGGACGACTCCCCGGGGTCACGGGCATCGCTCGATGGGCGGAGCGAGGTGGCCACCACCTGGGCCACCCGGCGCTTGTCCATCTCGACCACCCGGAGGTCCCAGTCGCCGACGCGCACCTGCTCGCCCTCGGAGGGGATGTGGCCAAAACGGTCAAAGAGCAGACCGCCCAGCGTCACGAACTCACCCTCGGGCACCTCCATGTCCAGACGCTCGCGCAGCTCGTCGACATTGGTCTGACCTTCGACCAGCCAGCGGGTGCCGTCCACCCGGACGATGGCGGCCTCGTCCCCTTCGTCGAACTCGTCGTTCAAATCACCGACCAGGGGCTCGAGGAGGTCCTTGATCGTCAGGACGCCGGCCACGCCGCCGTACTCGTCCACCACCACGGCGAAGGCGCGCCGGTGCTGCCGCAGGTCGGCCAGGGCCTCGAGCACGCCGAGGGATTCGGGGACCACGTAGGGCTGGCGAACCTTGCGGGAGATCTCGAGCGGGCTGGGGTCGGTGGTATCCCGGGCGGACGGGCCGACCTGGCTGGCACGGAAGATGTCGTTGACGAAGAGGATCCCGATCAGGTCATCGAGGTCGCCGTGGACCACGGGAAAGCAGCTGTGCCCCGACGTGCGCACGGCCCGGGCCACGTCGTCGGCCTGCACCGGAATGGTCAGGGCGGTCACGTCGACCCGGGGTGTCATGACCTCGCGCACGTCCATGACCCGCAGATCGGCCAGTGCGTCGAGGATGATGCGTTCCTGTTCGGCCGCCGCGTCGGGGGTCTTGGTGCGGGCGGGCGGCCGTGCGTCGCCCTCGGCCGGTCGGCGCCAGGGCCGACGGGGCCTACGGGATGGGGCGGAAGGAGGAGGCGATGCTTTCCTGGTCGACACGCGGTGCCGGATCAGCCTGCCGGTTCGCTGCCCGCCGCGAGCTCGGGTCCGGCACCCACCAGCACGGGCACGGGCGAAAATGAGGTGTCGAAGTAGGTGCCGTCGTCGAGCAGCGCCAGCACGGCCCGGCGCAGACGGAGGGGGTCGAGCGGCTTGACCAGCCAGCCTTCGGCGCCCGAGCGACGGGCCAGGAAGACGTCGGGGCGTCGGTCCAGCAACATCAGGACCGCGATGTGATCCAGGGCGTCATAGGACTCCTGCAGCCTGAGCTCGAGGGTGACGGCCATGCCGCCCATGTTGCCCATCTGCATGTCCACGATGACCAGATCGGGGGATTCCTCCGTCACGAAGGCGATGAGTTCGGGTCCCGAGGTGACCGAATGGACCGTGACGTCGGGCCCGCTGATGACGGCCTCCACCTCTCGGCGGAGGGTGGGCGCATCGCTGGCGACCAGGATGGTCTGCACCTGGGCGAGACTATCGGACCGCGGTCGGGGTGCGATAGCCCGCGACCGCTCAGGGACGCCGCTCAAGGACGAACACGAGCGCTCAGGGACGAACCGACGAGGTGAAGAGATGGTCGGCCGTGCGTTCGAGTGCTTCGAGATCATGCACGTCCTGGCCGAAGAGGGGGATGCGACCGACGGGCGCCGGGGACAGGCGGCCGGCCAGGTCGGCGAAGGACTCCTCCTCCCGCTCGGACACCTGGTTGAGCGCGAACAGGTTGGCCTCGAGCGCAGCCAGCGGGTCGGCGCCGTTCCCGACCGGGGCCGGTGAGCCGGGTTCGCCCTCCCGGCCGAAGTGGGGATGGATGCGATTGACCACCAGGGCCGCCGGCACCACGTCCCGTTCGGCCAGCTTCTCGGCGAAGAAACTGGCTTCGGCCACCGCATCGGGCCGGGCCGAGGTCACCAGCACGTATGCGGTGGCCGGGTCGGCCAGGAGCTCCCGCACGGCGCCGGCCCGGGTCCGAAAGCCCTCCTCCATCCCCTCGAAGGCTTGGAAGAAGCCGACGGCGTCCTCCACGATCTCGGCGCCCGCCACCTTGGAGATGGTGCGCAGGAGGGCCTGGGTGGCCACCCCGATCGCCTTGAGGGACATCCGGGTGGGAACCAGCAAGGCCCGGAAGAGGCGGTTCTCCAGGAACCGGGTGAGGCGCCGGGGGGCATCGAGCAGATCCAAGGCATTGCGGGTCGGTGGCGTGTCGACCACCACCACATCGAACTCCCCGGACTCGACCAGCTCGTACAGCTTCTCCATGGCCATGTACTCCTGGGTGCCGGAGAGCGCGCCGGCCAGGTTCTGGTAGAGGCGGTTGGCCTGAATCGATTCGGCCTGGTCGGTCGTGCGGGCGTAGCGGTGGACGAGGTCGTCGAAGGTGCCCTTCGTATCGAGCATGACGGCGTGAAGACGGCCGGGCCAGTCCCCCTCGACCTCGGTCGGCGTGTTGGCCAGGGATTGCACGCCCAACGAATCGGCCAGCCGACGGGCCGGGTCGACCGTGACCACGCAGGACCGCCGACCGGCTCGGGCCGCCGCCACGGCGAACGTGGCCGAGACGGTCGTCTTGCCGACACCGCCCGAGCCGCAACACACGATCACCGTCCGTTGTTCGACGATTTCGGGCAGGGTGGTCACGTGGCCCCGACCGCCGGGTCGGACGCGTGGTCTGGTGGGGCGTCTGGTGCCTGGTCTGATGCGGGGTCTGATGCCCGGTCTGATGCCTGGTCGAGCTCGGCCACCGCCTCGGCCAGGGCTTGGGCCAGGGTCTCGGTCTCTTTCGGGCCGATGGCGTCGGCGGCCAGCGCCGGGACGAGCAGGTGCGGCAGGGGGAGCTCCCGGGCCAGCCGTTCGATCTGCTCGGCCGAGAGCGCATGGCGGTCCAGCCGGAAGCGGCGAGCCGCTTCGAGGGCCTCGAGGTGGCCGGCGTCCATGGCGATCCCGGCGGTCGCGGCGACGTCCTCGGCCGTCCGGGCCAGCCCCTCGGGCACCGGATCGCACGCGTTGACGATGACCGGCCCGAGCTGCACGCCCGCCCGGTCCTCCAGGGTGTAGGCCGACTCGATGGTCTCGCTGACCGGCATCTCCTCGGGCAGGGTGACCAGGATCACCTGGCACCGGGTGGGGTCGCCCAGCAGCTCGACGACCTCCTGGGCCTGGCTGCGCAACGGTCCCCCGCGGGCCGCGCTGACCAGACCGGAGGCCGAGGTGAGGAACGTGATGGCGTGGCCGGTGGCCGGGGCGTCGACCACGATCAGATCGGCCACCTCCCCCCGTTCCAGCTGCTTGATCTTGCCCAGCACCAGCACGTCCCGGATGCCGGGGATGGCCGTCGAGACCACGTCCACCACCCCCGACGAGACCAGGCGCTTCGAGACGCGCCGCAGGCCGTGGTCCTGGAGGTATTCGACCAGTGCGTCGTCGGGGGTGATGCGGCGAGCCCGGATCCACCCCTGTTGCGGTGCGTCTTCGGCCTGGAGCTCCACTTCGTCGTAGCCGAGGTCCTCGGCCAGCCCGAAGGCTCCGGTGATGCCGGACTTGCCCTCGAGCTCGACGATCAACACCGAGCGGCCGGTCGTCGAGGCCATGCGGGCGATGGCTGCGGCCATGGTGGTTTTCCCTACGCCGCCCTTGCCAGCCACGATCAAAACATGGCTTTGCGCACAGAAGCTCACAACGTCCATGTCCCCCCGATGGTAGTTGGAGCGAGGGCCGCCGGGACCGCCGGATATGCGAAATTCCTGCTCACAGGCCTTGAACACCGGGAATTCCGGCGGTAACTTGGCCCAGTGGGGGGATATGGAGTTCCCACTTCGGGGGGTTACATGCGTCAAGGAACAGATATGTGGCAGGCGAAGGCAGCCTGTCGAGGGCCGCAGTCGTGGGCGTTCTTCCCGCCCTCGCACGCCGAGCGGAAGGAAGAGAAATCCACCCGTGAGATCCGCGCCAAGGCGATCTGCCACGAGTGTCACGTCCGGGGGGAGTGCCTCGAATATGCCATCCGCATTCGTGAGCCCCACGGGATCTGGGGTGGGCTGAACGAGGTCGAGCGCAAAGTCGTGCTCGATCGACGCGCCAGCTGATCAGCTGACTAGCGGCTCGGGGTAATTCTCAGCTTGGCCCGGGCGGCGGTGACGCCGCGGGCATGGCAGACGGCGGCCGGTTGCTGTCCGTCCACCGCGCAGACGGTGGCGGTGATCTCGTTGGCTGACGCCACGATGGCCTGGGTGATGGGACTGGTGGGAATGGCGAGATCGGCCACGATCTGCGACTGGCTCTCACTGGCCAGCACCGCGGGGGAGAAGCTGGAGCCGGCCAGCACGTAACGGTTGGCGATATCGAGCAAGGGGAACGTCGCCCCGGTGGCGTCGTAGGTCGACACCGCCGCCGCCTGGTGGAGGGTGGGAGTTTGCAGCGCCGTGTACTGGGCCCCGGTGGGGTTCAACGCGCTGTAGCGCTCCACCGTCTGCAGGTTGATCCACTTGCTGGTGTAGGTGGTGTGCCAGAAGGTGAAGGTGGACGTGTTGGCGAAGGCCACAGACTCGCTGGACTGCATCAGGCCGACCGTCCCGAAGGTCCCGAAGCGTGACAGGGCCACGATGACGGGCCATCGTTGCGCCGCCGCGTACGGCGCGAACTCGGCGCCGTAGAAGAACACGACCGGCCGGGTCACCCCGTCGGTTCCCGGGGCCTGCCAGAGGGCGGGGCTCCCGGTTGCCGTCAAGGGCGTGATCGGGCCGGCGGCGGCCACCGGCGTGGCCCCCACCGCATCAGTGGTGGTGGCGGGGATGTGCGCCAGGGAGGCCATGATCGAGGCCGGCGCCGGGTTAAAGGTCTCGACCGCTGCCGTGTTGTTCTGGTGCCCGGTGACCTGGCGCAGGACCAGGAGAGCACCGAGGAGGGCGATGACCACGACGATGAGACCCAGGGCCACATAGCGGCGGGGAATCGGGTGCGCGACAGTCACCGCCGCCTGCTCTGGGGCCTCGAGGCTCATGGGGAGAATCAGCGTAGACCAGGGCCCCGGCGACATTTCGACGCCACCGGGGGCGCTTGGGCCGTATGCCCGCTCGACCGGTAGCCTCGCCAGCGTGCCCTCTCCTCCCGCTGATTCTCCTGCCGATTCTCCGGCCGACGCCGACGCTGTGGCCGATGCGGTGGTGATCCGGCCGGCCGCCACCGTCATGTTGGTGCGCGACGCCACCGGTGCGACCAGTGTGGACGACCGGCTCGAAGTGCTGATGGTCCGCCGCAACCTGCGTTCAGATTTTGTCGGCGGGGCCTATGTCTTTCCGGGCGGTTCCGTCGACCCGGCCGACGCCGGTCCGGCCGCCGAGGCTGCCTGCTTCGGGCGGACCGACGCGGAGGCCAGTGCCGTGCTCGGGATCGGCACCGGCGGCCTGGCCTACTGGGTGGCCGTCCTGCGCGAGACCTTCGAAGAGGCCGGGTTGTTGTTGGCCGAGCGGCCGGGCGGACCCGCCCTGTTGGCCGGAGACCCGCAGGAGGAGGCTCGTTTCGTGTCCGAGCGGGCGGCGGTCAACGCCGGCACCCGCCGGTTCCTCGACCTCTGCCGCGAGGAGGGGTTGCGACTCATGGTCGGCGACGTTCATTACTTCGCCCACTGGATCACGCCCCGGGGAGCGCCCCGCCGCTTCGACACCCGCTTCTTCGTGGCCCCCGCCCCGCCCGGCCAGCATGCGGCCCACGATGCGGGCGAGACCATCGCCGAGACCTGGATATCTCCCCGCCGCGCCCTGGCGGCCCACCGGGCCGGCGACTTCGAGTTGATCTTCCCGACCATCCGCAACCTGCAGGCCATCAGCCGATTCACCAGCGCCGGCGATCTGCTCGAGGCGGCGGCCCTGGCCTCGGGCACGGTGCCGACGATCGAACCGCGGGTGGTGGCTGACGGCAATGGGGTGCGGATCGTCCTGCCCGGGGATGAAGGATACGACGAGAACCCCCCGGTCGAGGTACCTGCGGTCTCCGAGGTCCCGGGTAACTTCAACGACGCCGTGCGCGCCGTCTCCCTGGCGGCGAACCAGGAGGACCCCGCTCCGTGATTCCCGGTGTGCCAGACCTCGGCATCGGCCCGGCACCGGTGTCGGGCCGATTCGTCGAACTGGCCGCCGGGCTGCATCGCCTCACGGCGCCAAACCCGGGGCTCATGACCGGTCCCGGTACCAATACCTATCTATTGGGCGCCGGATCCCGCCGTTCGAACTTGGCGGTCGTCGATCCGGGTCCCGACGACGACACGCATCGGGCCGCCATCGTGGCGGCGGCGTCGACCTTGGGGCCGATCCGGTGGGTCCTGGTCACCCACACCCACCCGGACCACGCTCCTGGCGCCGCGGCGCTGGCCGAGCAGACCGGGGCGGAAGTGATCGGCTTCGGGCCGGCGGAAGGGTTCGCCCCCGACCGTTGTGTGGGCGAGGGCTGGACGCTGCGTGTTGACGGCGACGGGAGCCCGGATGGCGGCGCCGGCGAGGGAATCACGCTGGAGGCGGTGCATACGCCTGGGCACGCCTCGGATCATCTGTGCTGGCTCCTCCGGGAGAGCGGCACGTTGTTGACGGGCGACCACGTCATGCACGGCTCGACGGTGGTGATCCGGCCGCCCGATGGGGATCTCCGCCAGTACCTGGCCAGCCTGGTCAAGGTGCGTGACTTCACGCCCGCCGTGCAGACACTGGCTCCGGGACACGGCCGGCTGATGACGCCCGTCGCCCCGGTCATTGACGCGCTCATCGCCCATCGCCGGGGGCGCCACGAGCGCGTCGCCGAAACCCTGTCCTCCCTGGGTGAGGCCGACATCGACGACCTCCTGCCCTCGGTCTACGACGACGTCACCGAGGCCCAGCTCCCCGTGGCCCGGTTCTCGCTGTGGGCCCACCTGCGCGCTCTGGCCGAGGAGGGCCGGGCCCAGCCGATGGCGGTGGGGCCGGGCGAGGACACCGTCGACACTCGCTGGACGTCGCTCTCCGAAGGGCCCGCCTGAGCGTTTCGGCGGCAGCCGTGCCCGTTCCCGACTTGGAAGCGTCAGGCCGGCGGTTCGTCCCCGCTGGTCACGGCCGCCTCGACCCGTTCGATCAATCGGGCCGAACACGACGAGGTCTCGAGCAACGGCGCCACCTCGACGGCCAGCACCCGGGCCACCTCGGCGAAGATGCCGGCCAACTCGCCTTCGCCACCGGCCACCGGGATCCCGGCATCGCCGGCTTCGGCCAGATCGGCGTGCAGCGGAATCGAGCCGATCAGCGGCACGCCCAGGGAATGGGCCAGGCGGGCGCCACCACCCGACCCGAAGAGCGCGTAGGTGGTCCCGTGCTCACAGGTGAAGTCGCTCATGTTCTCGATGACCCCGGCCACTCGGAGATACCCCTTGCGCGCCATGTCAGCCGCTCGGGCCGCCACCTTCTGGGCGGCCAGGGGCGGGGTAGTGACGACCAGCATTTCGGTGCGGGGCAGCAGTCGAGCCAGCCCCATCTGGACGTCGCCCGTGCCGGGCGGCAGGTCGATGAGTAGGTAGTCGATGTCGCCCCAGTGGGCGTCCTGGAGGAATTGCTGCACGGCCCGGTTGAGCACCAGGCCGCGCCACATGATCGCCTGTTCCTCGTCGGCCAGGAAACCCATTGACAACACTCGCACGACGCCGCGACCCACCGGCTTCTCCAGCGGGATCATTTTGCCGCCCCGAGCTTCGACACTTCCCACGCCGCCTTCCATGCCGAGCAGGCGGGGGACGGAGAAACCCCAGATATCGGCATCGAGGATGCCGACGGTCAGGCCGCGCTGGGCGAGCGCCACGGCCAGGTTCACCGTGATGGACGACTTGCCCACACCCCCCTTCCCCGAGGCGATGGCCAGCACACGCGTGGTCGGAGGGATGGCCGTCTCCGGTGCGTTCTCCCGCGCCTTCCAGCGAGCCCGGGCCATGACGGCGGCCTTCTCATCGGCGTCCATGGTGGCGATGCGGATCTCCACCGAGCGCACCCAGTCCAACGCCTCGATCTGGCCCCGCACATCCTGCTCGATCTGCGACCGCAGCGGGCAGGCGGCGATGGTCAGCGCGATGTCCACCACGACGTCGTCGCCCGTGACGGCGATGGCGCGCACCATGCCCAGATCGACGATCGTGTCGCCCAACTCGGGGTCGATGACCGCACGCAGGCACTCACGCACCGCCTCTTCCCGGTTGAGCACCGCACGAGCCGGCGGCGGGGAAGGCGGCGTGAGGGGGTCTACCCCGGGGGTCATGACAGTATTGTACCTGCGTGGAGGCGAATTCCGTCCACCCGGGCCAGGCGTGGTCAACCCCACTCGCACCCCGGTAACATGGTGACGTTCCCGGGGCGCGGTGCTCATCGGGTAGGCCGGCGCCGCCAAGGCGCGTAACAAGGAGGCTCCTGTGACGACCATGACCACCTCGGTCAATATTGGCAAGAAGCCAGACCCGGTGACGCTGAGCGACATCGCCACCACCAAGGTGGCCGAGCTGCTGGCCCAAGAGGAGGGCGAGGCCCTCGCCCTTCGGGTCGCGGTGAAGCCCGGTGGATGCTCGGGCTACAGCTACGAGATGTTTTTCGACTCCGAGACGTTGGCGGACGACGTCGTGCGTGAGTTCGGCGCCGTGAAGGTCGTGGTCGACGCGGCCAGCGCCGAACTGCTCACCGGCTCCACGCTCGACTACAGCGACGGATTGCAGGGTGCGGGATTCCACATTGTGAATCCCAACGCCACCCGTACCTGCGGGTGCGGGTCCTCCTTCAGCTGAGCGACCTCGTGGCGGCGTCCGCCGTCACCTTTGCCTTGAATGGCGCCACGGTCACCGTCGGTGACGACGGCGCCTCCCTGCTCGATGCCCTGCGTGAAGATCTGGGCTGCCGCTCGGTCAAAGACGGGTGCAGCCCCCAGGGCCAATGCGGCTGTTGCACCGTCTGGGTGGACGGTTCGGCCCGGGTCGCCTGCGTGACGGCGCTGCGACGAGTGTCCGGACGGGCCGTGACGACGGTCGACGGGCTGGACCCGGACCTCAAGGAGCGCTGGGTCGACGCCTTCGTGGCCACCGGGGCCAGCCAGTGCGGGTTCTGCACCCCGGGCATCCTGCTCCGCCTGGCCGCGCTCGAGAACGGCGACCGGCGTCCCACCCGAGCGGCCGTCGAATCGGCCTTGTTGGCCCACCTGTGCCGCTGCACCGGGTGGCAATCGATTGTCGAGGCCGGCTGCATCGCGCTCGGGCTCACCGAGGCGGTGCCACGTCCGCTCCGTGACCCGTTGCTGGCGGCGTGGCGGGCCCAACTGGAGGGGCCGGCGTTCCAGAGTTCGGGCCGTGACGTCGTCCTCGGCGGCGGAGGCTTCGCCGATGACACCGCTCCCGCCGATGCGTTGGTACAACTAGGTGCCGCCACGACGACGTTGGCGCCGAGCCTGCGGGCCGCCCGCCGGGGCTCGGACAAAGTGCAGGGCCGCAACAGCACGGTGCCCCTGACCCACCCGGTCCCGCTGCCCGAGGGCGAGTGGGCGCTGACGCTGCGAACGACCTGGGTCGAGCCGGCCTACGTCGAGCCCGACGCCAGCTGGTGCCGGCCCGGCGCCGTACCGGCCACGCCGTTGGCCAATGGCGGTGCCTTCGGCGCCAAACGCCACAGTCCGGTGGCCGATCGGGCTCGTGCGCTCTCGACCGACACCGGTGCCGCCGTGCGCGTGCTCTGGAGCCGCGAGGACGTGGTGCGCCACGGGCCCAAGCGGCCCCCCCTGGCGCTCGGACTGCGTCCCGACGGCTCCGGCCGCCTGCGCATCGGTCGCACCGCCGGCTCGGCCGACCTGTCCGCGCTGTGGGACAAGGTGCACGCCGTCGCCCCTCTCGTCGACATCGAAGAGGTCGAGGTCGTCGGACCGCCGGTCGGCCCTGAACTGCGGGGGGCGGTGTGGTCCGAAGTGTTGGCCGCCCTCACCGCCCTCGACGCCCCGGACGCGCTGGACGCCCTGGAACCCGGGGACCCGTCGCCCGGAACGGCCGACGTGAGCGTGCCCGGCGGTGGGCGCGCCGTCGTCAGCCTGAGCGGCGACGCCGAGGCCGTCCACGTGGAGGTCTGGGCCGGTGAGGTGCTCTGTCCGGTGACGTTGCACTCCTATGCGCTGGGAGCCGTGCATCAGGCCCTCGGTCTGGTGTGGAGCGAGGGCATCGCCGTCGATCCCGACGGGGCACCGCTCGATCTCACCATACGATCCTTCGGGATCCTGGCCGCTCGCGACATGCCGCCGGTCGAGGTGATCCTGCACCCCGACGACCGGTGGCCGGTCAACGGGTCCGACGCGGTGTTCGCCGCTACGCTCGCCGCGGCGTGGACGGCCGAAGGCCTGCCGCAGACCTGGCCCACCCGCCGCCACCGCCAACGGCCGCGCGAACGCCTGAGCACGAACACGACCACGAGCGTCACCATCACCGGCCCGCCACCGGATCCGCCAGAGGAGCACGCATGAGCCCAGCCGTCGGTCCCTACTCGCCCGTCCGCCGTGCCGGCGACTGGGTCATCACGTCCGGCCAGGTCGGCCTGGCCACCGACGCGAGCGGCACCACCGCGCTGGCTCCGGGCGGCACCATTCCCGAACTCCACCAGGCCTTGGCCAACGTGGCCAACATCCTGGGCCAGGAGGGGGCGACGCTGGCCGACGTGGTCAAGACCACGCTGTATTTGATCGACATGGGTGAGTTCGCCGCGGTGAACGACGTGTGGGTCACCTACTTTGTCGACAACCGGCCGACGCGTTCGGCCGTCGCCGTCGCCGCCCTGCCGATCGGCGCCCGGGTGGAGGTGGAGGCGTGGGCCTACGTTCCGGTGCCGGCAGGGCCGCGCTGAGTCAGACCGGGCTGCCATCCCGCTTGGCCGAAGCGATACCCGACCGACCGGACGGTTTGGATCAGATGGGCGTGCTCCTCGCCCAACTTGGCCCGGAGCCGCCGGATGTGCACATCGACCGTACGGGCCCCGCCGTAGTACTCGTAGCCCCAGACCCGGCTGAGCAGTGTCTCGCGGGTGAAGACCTTGGCCGGGTGGCCGGCCAAGAAGCGCAGTAGTTCGTACTCCATGTAGGTCAGGTCGAGCACGCGCCCGGCCACGGCCGCTTGATACGTCTCGAGATTGAGCACCAGCGCGCCGTACTCGATGATGTCGGGCCGCATGCTCTGCCCGGCGCGCCAGAAGAGGTGCTGCAGGCGCGCGACCAGCTCCTCGGGACGGGCCGGCAGCACGCAGAAGTCGTCGAAGAGGTCGTCGCGCAGCAAGAGGTCGCCCACCTGTTCGGTGCGGATGACCAGCAACAGCGGGCTGATCGGCACGTCACGCAGCCGCACGGCCCGGCAGAAGGCCACGGCCGCCGCCATGTCCACTTCGGCCACCACCACCGCACCGGACCACCCCGCGATCCGACCGTCGACGACGGCATCGCCCACCTCGTCGGGCCCCGAGACCTCTTGGTGGCCGAGACCAGCGTTCTGCAGGGCCAGGGTCACCTCCGGGGGGAGATCGGTGGGGAAGCACAGCAGGGGATCCATGTCAGAGGAGGGGCAGGTAGCGGTCCAGCTCGAACTGGGTCACCTGGGACTGGTAGTCGTTCCATTCGGCCCTCTTGTTGCGGATGAACCACTCGAAGACATGGTCGCCCAGGGTGTCCGCCAACAGTTCGGAGCGCTCCATTTCGTTGACGGCGTCGTGCAGGCTGGACGGGAGGGACTCGATGTGCTTCTCGCCCAATTCGCGGTCCGAGAGCGCGAAGAGGTTGGCGTCGGCTTCGGGGGGGAGGGGGTACCCCTCGGTGATGCCCCGGAGGCCGGCCGCCAGTATCACCGAGAAGGCCAGGTACGGATTGCAGGCGCTGTCCGGGGCCCGGTACTCAAGGCGGGTGGACTCGACCTTGCCGTGCTTGACCACCGGGACCCGCACCAGAGCCGAGCGGTTGTTGCGGGCCCAGCTGACGTGGACCGGGGCCTCGTAGCCGCCGATCAGCCGCTTGTAGGAGTTCACCCATTGGTTGGTGATGGCGGTGATCTCCCGGGCGTGGTGCAGCAGTCCGGCGATGAACCGGCGGGCCACGTCGGACAGCCCGTACTCGTCCTCCTCGTCGACGAAGGCGTTGCGCTCGCCCTCCCACAGCGAGATGTGGGTGTGCAGGCCCGATCCCTGCACCCCGCCCAGGGGCTTGGGCATGAAGCTGGCGAAGACGCCGTCGCGCCGCGCCATCTCCTTGATCACCATGCGCGTCGTCATCACCGTGTCGGCCATGGTGAGGGCGTCGGTGTAGCGCAGGTCGATCTCGTGTTGGCTGCGGGCGTCTTCGTGTTGGGTGTGCTCGACCGGGATGCCCATCTCCTCGAGCATGAGGACGGAGCGCCGCCGCAGGTCGCTGGTGACGTCGGCCACGCTGAGGTCGAAGTAGGAGCCCGAATCGAGGGCCTGCGGGGTCTGGCCGTGCCCGGGATTGGCGTCGGCGAAATAGAAGTACTCGATCTCGGGCGCGGCGAAGAAGGTGTAGCCCGCCGCCCGGGCCCGCTCCAGGGTCCGGCGCAGGACGTGGCGGGGATCGCCGCCGAAGGGGGTGCCGTCCAGGTTGGCGATGTCGCAGAACACCCGGGCCACCGACGAGTCGTCGTCGTGCCAGGGCAGCAGCTGGAAGGTCTTGAGGTCCGGGCGGGCCAGCACGTCGGCCTCCTGCACCCGGCTGAATCCGTCAATGGCCGAACCGTCGAAGGTCATGCCCTCATCGAGGGCATTCTCCAACTCCGCCGACGTGATGTTGAACCCCTTGGGGGTCCCGAGCACGTCGGTGAACCACAGCTGGACGAAGCGGACGCCGCGTTCTTCCACGGTCCGGAGCACGTAGTCGCGCTGGCTTTGCACCGGCCAAGCTTCGCAGGTGCGGGCCGTCACCCGCCCATCGAGGCGATGGCTCACTACCCTGGAGGCGTGGAGGCCGTGCCCACCGACCCCTCGGATCAACTCCGGGTTCCGGCCGGGCGGGCTCATCTGGCGGTGGCCCGAGCGGGCCTCGGCCGGTCTCCAGCCGCGGTGTTCCTCCATGCCGGCATCGCCGATCACCGGAGCTGGAGCGACGTCATGGAGCTCCTCGGTTCCGACATGGAGGTCGTGGCCTACGACCGGCGCGGCTTCGGCAGCACCACCTATGAGCCCGAAGGCCATGACCAGGTGGCCGATCTCTGGGCCGTGCTCGACGCCCTCGGTCTCGAACGCGTGGTGCTGGTCGGCAATTCCCGCGGCGGCGAGATCGCGTTGGACGCCACCTTGACCCGTCCGGCGCGGGTCGGCGCCCTGGTCCTGGTGTCGCCGTCGGTGTCCGGCGCACCGGCTGTGACCGGGTCGCAGATCGACCCCGTCGCCGCAGCCATTTGGGAAACGCTCGAGGCGGCCGACGCTGCCGGCGCGCTCGACGCGCTGAACCTCGGTGAGATCCGGCTCTGGCTGGACGGGCCCACCGCGCCCGAGGGTCGCATCGGCGGGCCGCGGCGCGTCCTCGCCCTCGACATGAACCGGATCGCGCTGCACGCCGAGAGCCCCGGGCATGAGCCCGAGGCTCCCGACGCGTGGTCACGCCTGTCCGAGATCACCGTTCCGGTGCTCGTCGTGGTGGGAGACCTCGACCTGCGTCACGTGCAGGAGCGCGGCCGCGAGGTGGCCGGGCGCATCAACGGCGCCACCCTGCGCGTGATGCCGGGCGCCGCCCACCTCCCGGCGTTCGAGCAACCCGAGGCCTTCGCGGACATCGTGCGCGCGTTCCTGGGGGCGAACCCGGACTGATCATCCCGCGGAGGCGGGGCCGTACGCCGCAGCGCGGCTCAGGGCGCTCGTCGGCGCTTCGACGCGGCTCAGTAGCCGTGACAGCCTCCGGACTCATTCGGCGGTGCGCCGACGTAGGTCTCTTCCCACTGCAGCTGGACCGATTGGGGAGCCGAACCGGCCGTGGGGTAGCCGTCGTAGCCGTTCCACTCCTTGATCCCGTAGTAGCCGTAGGTTGGGTCGTTGACACCGCCCTCCTCGCACCGGGCCACGGCGGCCCAGCTGGCCGCGTCGCCGCCCGACGACGTCACCGACAGGGAGGCCGGGACCGCGTGCTGGGCCTGCTGCTGGGCGGCGGCGACTGCGTTGAAGAACTGGGTCATTTGGGTCATTTGAACCGCCTTCGCCACGGCAAGGAACTGCCACACCTTGGCGGACGCGGCGTCGGCGGCGGCGACGGAGCGCTGGCGGGCCGCCGCTTGGGCTTGGAGATCACGATCGACGGTGGGTCGTGGCGACAGATCGTTGATCGAAACACGGTAGGCGGTGGCCTTCATCGCCGGTGATGACGACGACGGCGCCGGCCGGCCGGCGAACGCGATGGCCAACCCGAGCGTGGCGATGACGAAGGTTGTAACGGTCGTGACGGTCCAGACGGTCCATAGGCGTGGCCGCCTAGGGGTAGGGGAAAACATGGGGGGTTTCAACTTTCCTTGGTCGGGCGGCGCGCCGCGGTGGCGGACTGCCTCTCTTGGGTTCGGTCGGACCCCACGTCATCGCATGCAAGCCCCAGCCGGTCACCGGGAAGGGTGGGCCGGCCTCGCTACATCAGCGGGAAGGTGTGCTGGCGGGTTATCCAGTCAAGCAATGTCGGTGATGCGGCTCACAGCCTCCAATGGGGATTGACGAGTGCCCCCCACAACGTGAAGAACAGACATTCCCGTTTTGCCTTGCGGGGAAACGGTCGGGTGCGGCTGCCGGTGTGTACATGACCTCGGTGGCCCGGGGCATCCGCTCGTAGGACCATTGCACACTCCAGCGCCCGGGTGAGCGCGCTCCGGGCGGTCCCGACCGTCTGGAGGAGAACGGTTCCGGCGGCGCGCAGCCGCGGCGAACAGGGGGAACCTCCCGCGCCAACGCTCATTGCAGACCGGCCAAAAGAAATCGGCCAAAAGAGCTTCATTGTTAGGCTCGTCGTATGGCCCTGCGCGTCGCTGCTGCGCAGCTCAATACCGTTGTCGGCGACCTCTCGGGCAATGTTGACCAGGTGCTGGCCGCGTTGGCCGCTGCCGAGGCGGCCGGCGCCGACCTCTGCGTGCTGCCTGAGCTGGCCATTCCGGGCTATCCGCCCGAGGACCTCCTCCTCAAGCCCGCCTTCGTGGCCGACAATCTGGCCGCCCTGGACAAGGTGGCCTCGGCCACGCGGCAGTGTGCCGTCGTGGTCGGCTACGTCGGCGCCACCCCCGACGGCACCGGCCTGGCCAACGCCGCCGCCATCTGTGCCGGTGGGCGCGTGGCCGGGGTCTACCGGAAGCGCTTCCTCCCCAACTACGGCGTCTTCGACGAACAGCGCTGGTTCGTCCCGAGCGACGAGACGCCCACCCTCTTCGGTGTGGCCGGGGCCTGGGTGGGTATCTCGATCTGCGAGGACGTGTGGTTCCCCGACGGTCCGGTGGCCCAGCAGGGACGCGCCGGGGCCGACGTGGTGCTCAACCTCAACGCCTCGCCGTACAACCGCGGCCGCCGCGACCAGCGCCTGGCCATGCTGCGCCAACGGGTGGACGAGGCCGGCTGCGCCATCGTCTACGTCAACCAGGTCGGTGGTCAGGACGAGCTCGTGTTCGACGGCGACTCGCTCGTCATGGGGCGCGACGGGACCCTGTTGGCCAACGGCGTCCAGTTCGAACCGGACCTGATCGTGGTCGACCTTCCCGTCCCGGCCCCGGATCCCCGCGGGCCCGCCCGGAAACTGCCCCGGCTGGTCGTCACCGAGGCGCGGGCCGCCGAGCGACCCGTCGTCCCGCCGCCACCGCTGCCCCAGCCGCTGGCCGACGACGCCGAGGTCTACGCCGCCCTGGTGCTCGGTACCCGGGACTACCTGGGGAAGAACGGCTTCACCGATGCGGTGATCGGGCTCTCGGGGGGCATCGACTCGTCGCTGGTGGCCACCATCGCCGTCGATGCGCTCGGGCCCGAACGGGTCCACGGGATCTCCATGCCCTCCCGCTACTCCAGCGAGGGGTCGCGCCAGGACGCCGGCGCGCTGGCCCAGCGCCTCGGCATCGACCTGCGCGTCGTGGCCATCGAAGAGGCCCACGTGGCCATGACCTCCATGCTGGCCGGTGTGCTCGGGCGCGAACCGGCGGGACTGACCGACGAGAATCTCCAGTCCCGCCTGCGCGGCGTGCTGCTGATGGGCATCTCCAATGCCAAGGGGTGGATCGTGCTGACCACGGGGAACAAGAGCGAGATGGCCACCGGCTACTCCACGCTGTACGGGGACTCGGCCGGCGGCTTCGCCGTGATCAAGGATGTGCCCAAGACGCTGGTCTACGAGCTCTGCCGCTACCGCAACACCCGAGCGATCCTCGATGCCCAGCCCGCGCCCATCCCCGACAGCGTCCTGGACAAGCCGCCCTCGGCCGAGCTCCGGCCCGACCAGCGCGACGACCAGTCGCTGCCCCCGTACGAGGTGCTCGATCCCGTGTTGCAGGGCTACGTGGAGGGCGATCGCACGGCGCCCGATTTGGTGGCCGACGGCTTCGACCCGGCCGTGGTCGATCTGGTGGTCCGCTTGGTCGACGGGGCCGAGTACAAGCGGCGCCAGATGCCGCCCGGGGTGCGCATCACGACCAAGGCCTTCGGCAAGGACCGCCGCATGCCCATCACCAACCGCTACCGCCCCGCCGCGCCGACCGAGCCGACCCAGCACCGACCAGCACGACCAGCACGACCGTGCCTGAGCTCCCCCTCCCCCCCGACGTCACCTGGCGGACGATCGACCAGTTGGCCCGGCGCGTCGGGGGGTACTGCTGGTGGGAGCACCGGATCTTCGAACTGACCGGGCGGTGGGCCAGCGGGACCGGCGACCCCGAGATCCGGGTCCTCTTCGGCGAGATGTCGGCCCGCCACGCCTCCTTCTCGCTCCAATGGCGGGACAGGCTCCCCGCCCGGGCCGGGGTCGACGTCACCGCCCTCGTCGTGGCCCCGAGCCGGGCCGATGCCGACGCCTTCACCCTCCTGGACGGCCAAGCCGACGACCTGCTCCGCCTGGGCGGGCTGATGGAGGTCGTGCTGCCCCGGCTCCACTCGGCCTATCGGGCCCATCTGGCGCAGGCCTCTCCGGTGAGTGAGGGACCGGTCATCGAGGTCCTCCGTCAGATCGCCGCCGCCGGGGACCGGGAAATGGGCCAGGGCCAGGCCCTTCTCCGGCCAGACCTTCGGCCGGAGAAGGGGTCGGGGCGATCGGGCCGGCCGATGCCCCAATGGGCCGCAGACGTGGCAGGATACTGCCGCACCCTTGAACGCTCGTTTGAGGCTGCCTCCGACAAAAGCCCTGCTGCTTGGGCATCTTGACGCGCCCGGTACAATGTTTCTGCAGCCCTTGCGCGCCGAGTACGACGCAAGCTGCACAATCGAGCGCGAATGCCCGGCACGGTCGTGACCTGTCGAGGCCCATGGTTATGGAAGGTTTGGCGAGACTTTGGCGAAGGAACGTATTGAGCGCGACGACGAGGATCTTGTCCGGCTCTATCTCACAGATATCGGTCAATACCCCCTTCTGACCAAGGACGATGAGGTGCGCCTGGCCCAGGCCATCGAGGCCGGCCGCGAGTCCGAGCTCGATGTGGCCCGGGCCCCCAAGGGCCTCTCGACCGCCAAGAAGCGCGAGATGCGCCGCTCCGTCATGGAGGGCGAGCAGGCCCAGCAGACCTTCGTGCAGTCCAACCTGCGCCTGGTGGTCTCGATCGCCAAGAAGTACCAGGCCTCGGGCCTCCCCCTGCTCGACCTGATCCAGGAGGGGAATCTGGGCCTGATGCACGCCGTCGAGAAGTTCGACTGGCGCAAGGGCTTCAAATTCTCCACCTACGCGACCTGGTGGATCCGCCAGGCCATCACCCGGGGTATCGCCAACACGGGCCGGACCATCCGCTTGCCCGTCCACGCCGGTGACACCCTGGCCCGGGTCCAGAAGGCCCAGGCCCGCCTGGAGCTCAAGCTCGGCCGTCCGGCCACCCTGGCCGAGCTGGGGATCGAAGTCGAGATGCCCGAGGACAAGCTGGTCGAGGCCCTGCGCTTCCGGGCCGAGCCCCTCTCCTTGTCCGAGCCGCTTCGGGAGGACGGGGACGCCGAATTGGGCGACGTGGTCGAGGACCGTTCCGCCGAATCGCCCTTCGAGGTGGCCGCCGTATCGCTGCTGCCCGACGAGATCGGGCGCCTGCTGTCCCCCCTCGACGAGCGTGAGCGCGAGATTCTCCGCCTGCGCTTCGGCCTGGACCGGGGCGAGCCCCGCACCCTCGAAGAGGTGGGCGAGCACTTCAACCTCACCCGTGAGCGCATCCGCCAGATCGAGGCCCGGGCCATGTCCAAGTTGCGACACCCCTCGTCCGACACGGGCGCCCGCGATCTTCTGACCGTTTAATTCAGGCTTGACTCAGACTTAATTGTGACGGTTTATTTCCCTCCGGCGCAGCGATAGGCTGACCGAATGAAGAAGCTCATTTTTCTCCTCGTAATTGTCGGTCTCGGTGTCGTCGCGGCCAAGCGGCTACGCGACGCCTGATCTGACCCGCTGACCCGACCCCGTCCAGACCCACCCTGGTCTGACCGCCCGGTCCTGATCCTCAGGCTGCGGCGCGTCCTCCGGGCGTCCGGTGGCCCCGTGTGCCTCGCCTCCACAGGATGAGTGCCGCTCCGGCGACGGCCAGGCTCGTCGTCACCACCGGTGTGGTCCGCCCGACCCGGTCCCGGAGGCGGACCGGCTTGATGAAGGTCCGCACCTCCCAGCCGCGCTCTCGCGCCACCTTGGCCAGGGCGCGGTCGGGGTTGACCACGACCGGACGTCCCACCGCTTCGAGCATGGGGAGGTCGGTCGCCGAGTCCGAATAGGCACTGCTGGCGGCCAGGTCGATCCCGGTGCGCTCGGCCAGTGCGCGCATGGCGGTGGCCTTCTCCGGGCCGTAGGCGTAGAACGCCATGCGGCCGGTGTAGCGGCCCTCGTCGTCCACCTCGCCCTGGGAGCAGATGGCCCCGTCGACGCCCAGCATCTCGGTGAGGGGGAGCACGATCTCCTCGGGAGAGGCCGAGACCAGATAGACGCGGTGCCCGGCCGCGCGGTGCAACTCCATCAACTCGAGCGCTTCGGCGTACATGATCGGCTCGATGGTCTCCAACAGCGTCTCGCGCACGATGTGGCGCACCTGGGACCGATCCCATCCCTTGGTCAGGGCCAGCATCGACTCGCGTACGCGGGCCAGCCGTTCTTCGTCGGCCCCGAAGTGCAGATAGATGAGTTGCGAGATGGCGGCCCGGGCCACCACCCGGCGGTTGATCAATCCACCCTTCATGAAGGGCCGGCCGAAGGCGGCGATGGAGGCGCGGTCGATCACCGTCTTGTCCAGGTCGAAGAAGGCCGCCTCCATGACTCCATGCTAAGGGGATTCCGTTCGACCACGTGGTCAATCGTGTCGTTTCCCTGACCGGAGCGTGACGCCTTTTGGGCGTCCTACCTGGGCTGCACTCCCCCGGACGGCCTTCCCGGGCCGCCTTCGCCGGGTAGAACTACCGAAGCCGCAAGATGGGCTACTCGGCGATGAGGACCGCGTGCACGTCGTCTTCGGCATCGGCCGTGACCAGCGCGAGGACCTCATCACCGGACTGGAGCACTGTGTCTCCACGGGGCACGATCAATCGTTCGGATCGCACCACGGCGACGACCGTTCCGTCGCGGGGGAAGTTCAGGTCGGCCAGGGCGATGCCGTTGGCCGGAGAATCCTCGGCCAAGGTGATCTCCACCAGGTGGGCGGCACCCCCCTGAAACTGCAGGAGCCGCACCAGGGAGCCGACCGAGACGGCCTCCTCCACCAGGGCCGTGAGCAGCTGCGGCGTGCTGACCGACACGTCGACCCCCCAGCTCTCGTTGAACAACCACTGGTTCTTCGGGTGATTGACCCGCGCCACCACGCGGGGCACGGCGAACTCCTGCTTGGCCAGCAGCGAGACGACCAGATTGTCCTCGTCATCTCCGGTGGCCGCCACGACGACGTCGACGGTGGCCAGGCCGGCGGCTTCGAGCGACGACACCTCGCATGCATCGGCCGCGATCCACGTGATGTCGAGAGTGGGGCGGAGCCGCTCCACCAGGTCCGGGTCCTGTTCGAACACCATCACGTCGTGGCCGTTGGCATGCAGGTCGGCCGCGATGGCCGTTCCGACGCTCCCGCCTCCGGCGATGGCCACCTTCACGTGGGGTCGCCGGTCACTTGGGGTCGCCGGTCTCGAGGAGGGCATCGAGCTCGGAGCGCGCCTCGGATAGCACGGCGACGTGCAGTACATCACCCTCTTGACCGACCAGCTCGCGCGCATCGAGCCGGGGGACGCCGGCCCGGGTCACGGCGACCAAGCTCACCTTTCCCGGATCTTCGAGATCCACCAGGCGACGGCCGGCCCAGGCGTCGGGGAGCGAGCGGTCCGTCAAGGTGAGTCGACCAGACGGGTCCGACCAGTCACTGGCGTCCTCCTCGGGCAGGAGCCGTCGGCGGACCTGGTCGATGGTCCACGTCACCGTGGCCACGGTCGGGATGCCCAGGCGCTGGTAGATCTCGGCCCGGCGCGGGTCGTAGATCCGAGCCACCACATTGGGGATGAGATATGTCTCGCGGGCGATGCGCACCGTCATGATGTTGGTGTTGTCCCCGCTGGTCACCGCGGCCAGCGCGTCGGCTCCCACCGCGCCGGCCCGCTCCAGGTCATCCCGGTCGAAACCCGATCCGGTGATCTGAGGCCCATCCCAGTCCTTGAGGCGGCGGAAGGCCCGGGCGTTGCGGTCCATGATGGCTACGGTGTGACCCTCGGCCGTGAGGGAAACGGCCAATCCAGACCCGACCCGGCCGCATCCCACCACGATCACGTGCATGCCACAGTGCAACACGCAACGCCGTCACGTGCAAAGGGAGGACCCCGAGGCCCCGATGGCCGGGTGACCGGATGCACCGAAATGCACCGGCGTTTGCTCCTACGCTGTCGCCGTGGCGCTCAGTGCAGGTCCCCGCCCGTCGGTACCGTTACCCGGTCTGGCGGCCGAGATGATTCCCGAGACCCGTCGCTACCGGCTGAAGAACAAACTCCTCGGACCCCCGCTGGTCACAGAGCAGCTCAGTTCGGAGCGTCTGGGCCGTCCGACCGCCCTCGCCATTCTCTCGTCCGACGTCATCTCCTCGTCGGCGTACGCAACGGAGCAGGCGCTGATCCCATTGATAAAGGTCATCGGGGTCGCCGCTTTCTCCCTCTTGATGCCAGTCAGCGTCGCGGTGATTGTCGTGCTCGCTTTCGTCACCCTGTCCTACCTCGAGGTGGTGAAGGTCTACACGAAGGCCGGAGGCGCCTACGTCGTGGCGAGGGAGAATTTCGGCCTCAATGTGGCCCAGGTGGCTGCCGTCTCCCTGCTGATCGATTACTCCCTCACTGTCGCGGTCTCTGTCGCGGCCGGTGTGGCCGCGCTCACTTCGGTGTTCCCGGCGCTCGTCCCTGGGACGACGGCCATCGCCATCGCCTTGGTCGTCCTCATTAGCTACGCCAACCTGCGCGGCGTGCGGGAGGCGGGACGTGTCTTTGCCATCCCCACGTACTTCTTCATCGTCAACATGGTCGTGCTGCTGGTGGTGGGTGCCACCCGAGCAGTGCTGGGCCAGCTCCACGCCCACTCCATCCACCAGGCGGGTGCGATCACGATCGGTCATCCAGGGGCCGGGGTCCTTTTCGGCGCCGGCGCCTTCGTGCTGATGCGGTCCTTCGCGTCCGGGGGCTCGGCCCTGACCGGCACCGAGGCCATCTCCAACGGGGTCAGCGTCTTCCGCCAGCCCGAATCGCGCAATGCGCGGATCACGATGATCTGGATGAGCTGCATCCTGGGCAGCCTGGTACTCGGGGTGAGTGCGCTGTCGGCCGTGACCCATCCGGTCCCTTATGTCTCGGGGACGCCCACCGTCGTCTATCAGGTCGCCAAGTACGTCTACGGGAGCATGCCACTCGGCCGGGTGCTTGTCTTCATCCTGCAGGCCAGCACCGTCTTCATCCTGGTGCTGGCGGCCAACACCAGCTTCACCGGCTTCCCGTTCCTAGCCAGCTTCGCGGCTGAGGACTCCTACCTGCCGCGCCAGCTGACCCGGCGCGGCCACCGGCTGGTCTTCTCGACGGGCATCATCGTGCTCACCGTCGTCTCGGTCGTGCTGCTCCTGATCACCCGGTCCCAGGTCGACAAGCTCATCCCCCTGTACGCCATTGGGGTCTTTACCGGCTTCACCATGGCCGGTGCCGGCATGGTTCGCTACCACCAGAGGCACAAGGAGGATCATTGGCGCCGCCGCGCCGCCATCAACGGCACGTCCGCCGTCCTGTCGCTCATCGTGGACCTGATCATCGTGGTGACCAAGTTCACCGAGGGAGCGTGGGCGATCGTGATCATCCTTCCCCTGGGCGTGATCGGCCTCATCCGCCTGCACGGGCAGTACGAGAAGGAGGAGGTGCTGCTCGAAACCGGGGCGATCGAGGCTTCGGAGGCACCTATTCTGCGCCGCAACGTCGTCATCGTCCTGGTGGACCGGCTCGACATGGCCACCGCCCGGGCCATCCAGTACGCCCGCACCCTCACGCCCGATGACCTCCGGGCCGTGCACTTCGACATCGACTCCAAGGAGGCCCGGGAGCTTGAAGAGGAGTGGGGTCGTCTCGGTCTGGCCCGCCTGCCGCTCGACATCATCGAGTGCCCCGACCGTCGGCTGGGCCGCGCCGCCATTGAGTTGGTGGCCGACGCCACCCTCGACGGCGACACCGAGTGCACCGTCCTGCTGCCCCGCCGCGGCTACCGCCGGGTGTGGCAGCGCTTCCTCCACGACCGCACGGCCGACAAGATCGCCGGTGTGCTGTCGCAGGTGCCACACGTCAGCGCCACCATCATCCCGTACAACCTGCCGGGTCAGTTCGGCGATCGGGTGCGCTCCTATGGCCAGGCGGTACAGAAGTCCCGGCTTCGCAGCACCAGAGGCGATACGCCGTCCGACAACGGAACGGGAGGGGCCGCCGACGCCCTGGTCGATCCCGAGGGGCGGAGCGGCCTGGACCGTCCCGGCCGACGGGAGGGTTCGCGGCGGCCCACCGCAGTGTCCGAGGCCGACGACCAGCTGGCGCGCCGGGCCGGTGTCACCCAGCCCATCGGCAGCGTCGTCTCGCGGCAGAGGGTCAAGGTGGCCGGCCGGGTGAAGTCGGTGCGGGTCCAGCCCCGGGCCGGTACGTCGAATCTGGAATGTGTCCTCAGCGACGGCACCGGTGGGCTGCTGCTGGTCTTCGTGGGTCGGCCCAAGATCGCCGGCATCGAGCCGGGCGCCCGCCTGGTGGCCGAGGGCATGGTCGGCGCGTGGGGGCGGCGCCCAGCCATGCTCAACCCATCGATCGAGCTGATGGCCGGGGCCGGTCAGGACCCGCCCGAAGGCTGACCGGCCGGGTACCGGCAGGGAACCAGTAGAGACGAGTCTTGCTCCTCCCCCCGCCAGTCGCTAACGTCCCCCCCGGCCCGTCGTCGGGTGCGCAACCACCGGGCGCCCCCACATGGGAATTCAGCACCGAGGGCGGGGTGGGCACTGAGGGGGCGCATCGGCCACAGGTTTTGCCAAGTTTCGCTCGATTCGAAGAACACAGACCGGTACACAGAGAGACAGAGAAAGGGCACACCCAGGCATGATCAACCTCCTGGCCGCTGGCGACGGTGGCTATCAGAACTTCCAACTCGGCGGAACGGACAAGACCTGGCTCTACATCTGTCTGGCCGCCGGCGTGGTCGGCATCGCGTCCGGCCTCCTGCTCGCCCGCAATGTCCTGGCCGCCGATACCGGCACGCCGAAAATGCGGGAGATCGCCCTGGCCGTCCAGGAGGGAGCCGAGGCGTTCCTGAAGCGTCAGTTCAGGACGATCATCATCATCGTCGTCCCGTTGGCCGTCCTCATCTTCTTCACCGCCACCAAGGTGGTGCGCCCCGACGCCTCGATTGCGCTTACCTTCAACCAGGACGGCCTCTACCGCGTCGTCTGCTTCCTCTTCGGGGCGGCCTTCTCGGGTCTGACCGGATTCATCGGTATGAGCATCGCCGTGCGAGGCAATGTGCGCACGGCAGCGGCCGCCGCCAAGGGCGGAGGCATGGCCGGCGCCCTGCGGGTGGCCTTCCGCACCGGCGCGGTCACCGGCATGCTCTGCGTCGGGCTGGGACTGCTCGGGGCCACCGCCATCGTCCTGATCTTCCAGAACTCCGCCACTGCCGTCCTCATCGGCTTCGCCTTCGGCGCCTCGCTGCTGGCCCTCTTCATGCGGGTCGGCGGCGGCATCTTCACCAAGGCGGCCGACGTCGGCGCCGACCTGGTGGGCAAGGTCGAGGCGGGCATTCCCGAGGACGACCCCCGCAACGCCGCCACCATCGCTGACAACGTCGGCGACAACGTCGGTGACTGCGCCGGCATGGCGGCCGACCTCTTCGAGTCCTACGAGATCACCATCATCGCCGCGCTGATCCTGGGCTACACCGCCTTCAACTCGCTCTCCTCCAAGCTGCATCACGTCAACCCGACGCCGGCGGTGCTCTTCCCACTCATCATCCCGGCCATCGGGATCTTCGCCTCGGTCATCGGGGTGGTGGTGGTCAAGGCCCGCAAGAGCGACCGCAACGCGATGGCCCCCATCAACCGGGGCTTCTGGCTGGCCGCCGTCCTCACCGTCATCGGCGCCTTCCTGGTCGCCCAGTACTACGTTCACAACCTCAAGGTCTTCTACGCCGTCTTGACCGGCGTCGTCCTGTCGTTGGTGGCCAGCCAGATCACCGAGCAGTTCACCTCGACCGAACGCAGCCCGGTCAGGGAGATCGCCAAGTCGGCGCGGACCGGTCCCGCCACCACCGTGCTGTCGGGTATCGCCATCGGCCTGGAGTCCTCGGTCTACGCCATCTTGGCCATCGCCATCGCGCTGGGTGTGGCTATCGGACTGGGTGACGGCAACATTGAACTGACCTTCTACCTGATCGCCCTCATCGGCATCGGCCTCCTGGCCACGGCCGGCATGGTGGTCTCTGAGGACAGCTTCGGCCCGGTGTCGGACAATGCGGCCGGCATCGCCGAGATGTCGGGTGAGTTCTCCGGCGAAGCCGAGCGGATCATGGTCAGCCTGGACGCGGTGGGCAACACCACCAAGGCCATCACCAAGGGGGTGGCCATCGGCTCGGCGGTCATCGCCTCGGTGGCCCTGTTCGCTTCGTTCATCGAGACCATCGGCCAGCAGATCCCCGAGCTGCACGCCACGGGGGCCAAGTTGTTCAACGCCATTCAGATCAACGTGGCCAACCCGACCACCTTCATCGGGCTCCTCATCGGGGGCTCGGTGGCCTTCCTCTTCTCCTCGCTGGCCATCCGCGCCGTCGGCCGCTCGGCCGGGACCGTGGTGCTCGAGGTGCGGCGCCAGTTCCGGGAGCACCCCGGGATCATGGACTACACCGAGAAGCCCGAATACGGGCGGGTCATCTCCATCTGCACCGCGGCCGCCCAACGCGAGTTGGCCACGCCGGCCCTGTTGGCCATCTTGACGCCGGCCATCGTCGGGTTCGGCCTCAACTACCTGGCGCTGGGCGCCTTCCTGGCCGCCGCCATCCTGACCGGGCAATTGATGGCCAACACCTTGTCGAACTCGGGTGGCGCCTGGGACAACGCCAAGAAATTCATCGAGGACGGCAACGAGGGCGGCAAGGGATCCGAGGCCCACAAGGCTGCGGTCATCGGTGACACCGTGGGTGACCCCTTCAAGGACACCGCCGGCCCGGCCCTGAACCCGCTGATCAAGGTGATGAACCTGGTCTCGCTGCTCATCCTGCCCGCCGTCATCGCGCTGCGTCACAACACCAGCGCACGGCTCAGCATCGCCGGGGTGGCCCTGGTCATCCTGATCGGGGCGCTGGCCTTCTCCAAGCGGGCCACCGAGTCCATGGACGCCGATGCCGATGCCACCGAGGTGGAACCCGCTCCGGCCGTGGCCGCCGTATCGGGCAACTGACCTGGTCAGGGCCCGAAGAAACAGGGGTACCCCTGTACCCCTCGACGCGGGCGGTCTTGACAGGCCGGTGTCGGGCCTTCAACCTTGCGGGACCATGCCGACCGGACCGAGAGAGACCCCGATGCCCGAACGGGTGCGCCGTGAGTCGGGCACGCCGTGAGTAAGGCACTGGTGATCGTCGAGTCGCCGGCCAAGGCCCGCACCATCGGCGGCATGCTGGGCCCGGACTTCATTGTCGAGTCCTCGGTCGGCCACATCCGGGACCTGCCCCGCGGGGCCGACGAAGTACCGGCGGCCTACAAGGGTGAAGCATGGGCGCGGCTCGGGGTCGACGTCGACAACGGTTTCAAACCGCTCTACGTCGTCTCCTCCTCCAAGAAGTCCGTCGTGGCCAACCTGAAGCGACTGCTCAAGACCGTGGACGAGGTCTACCTGGCCACTGACGAAGACCGCGAGGGAGAGGCCATTGCCTGGCATCTCTCCGAGGTGCTCTCGCCCACCGTCCCGGTCAAGCGCATGGTCTTCCACGAGATCACGCCCGAGGCCATCGGCCGCGCCGTCGAGGAGTGGCGCGACCTCGATCGGCGTCTGGTCGACGCCCAGGAGGCCCGGCGGATCCTGGACCGTCTCTACGGCTACGAGGTCTCGCCGGTCCTGTGGCGCAAGGTCATGCCGCGGCTCTCGGCCGGGCGGGTCCAGAGCGTGGCGACGCGCATGGTGGTCGAACGCGAGCGGGCCCGCATGCGGTTCAACTCGGCCACCTGGTGGGGGATCGACGGGCTGTTCACCCACCGCGCGGCTCCGGCCGGCTTCGGCGCCGCCCTGGTGTCGCTGGGCGGCCAGACCATCGCCACCGGAAGGGACTTCAACGACGACGGCGTGCAGAAGGGCGCCGCCCGGGTGCTGGTCGAGGAGGAAGCGACGTCGGTCGCCTCGGCCCTGGCCGGCACGTCCTTCACGGTGAGTGCCGTGACCGAGAAGCCGTTCCGGCGCTCGCCGGCGCCGCCCTTCATGACCTCGACCCTGCAACAAGAAGCCGGGCGCAAGCTGCGCTTCAGCGCGCAGCGGGCCATGCAGGTGGCCCAGCGGCTGTATGAGCAGGGTTTCATCACCTACATGCGGACCGACTCGACGACGCTCTCGGACCAGGCCCTCACGGCGGCCCGCACGCAGGCCCGCCAGATGTACGGCGACGCCTTCGTGCCCGACACGCCCCGTCGTTACGAGCGCAAGGTCAAGAACGCCCAGGAGGCCCACGAGGCCATTCGTCCGTCCGGCGAGAGTTTCCGCACCCCCGAGCAGGCCGGGCGCCAGCTCAACGGGGACGAGCTCCGCCTGTACGAGCTGATCTGGATGCGCACGGTGGCCTCCCAGATGAACGACGCCACCGGCACCAGCGCGCAGGTCCGCCTCGTGAGCCCCGTCCCGAGCGGCGCGGCGGCCGGCCAGGAGGCGGAGTTCTCGGCCAGTGGCCGGGTCATCGCCTTCCCGGGGTTCTTGCGGGCCTACGTCGAAGGGGAGGACGATCCCGACGCCGAGCTGGCCGACCGCGAAGTGGTGCTGCCCGCGCTGACCGTGGGGGACGTGGTCGACGGGACGTCCTTCGAGCCCGGTTCCCACACCACGCAGCCGCCCGCCCGCTACACCGAAGCGTCGTTGGTCAAGGCGATGGAGGAACTCGGCGTCGGACGCCCGTCGACCTACGCCAGCGTCATCGCCACCATCCTCGACCGGGGCTACGTGTGGAAGAAGGGTACGGCGCTGGTGCCGAGCTTCACCGCCTTCGCCGTGGTCGGCCTGCTCGAGCGGTACTTCGGCAACCTGGTCGACTACGGCTTCACGGCCGGCATGGAGGACGACCTCGATGAGATCGCCTCGGGCCGTGAGGAGGCGCTGCCCTGGCTCTCGCGCTTCTACTTCGGCACCTCGGGGCCGACACCCGAGCCGGGCAACGGTGCCACGGCGGCCGGGGCGGCCGGGGCGGGTGGGTCGAACGGGGCGGCCGAGGCCAACGGGGCGAACGCGCTCAACGGGGCGACCGCGGCCAACGGCAAGGCCATGGGGCTCAAGGCCAGCGTGGCGGCTCACCTGGGGGAGATCGACGCCCGTGAGATCAACTCCATCCCCATCGGCGAGGGGGCCGACGGCGTGCCGATCGTGGCTCGGGTCGGGCGCTACGGGCCCTACCTCCAACGGGGGGACGACCGCGCCTCGTTGCCCGACGACATGGCCCCCGACGAGCTGACGGTTCCCCGGGCCGAAGAGCTCCTGGCGGCGCCGTCCCATGATCGAGTGCTCGGGACCGATCCCGAGTCGGGACTCGACGTCCAGGTCAAGGCCGGCCGCTTCGGTCCCTACGTGCAGGTCGGTGAGGCCGGCGACGGCGCGGCCAAGCCGCGTACGGCGTCACTCTTTTCGACCATGGATCCCGCCACCCTCACCTTCGAGCAAGCCCTCGAGCTGTTGCGGATCCCGCGAAACGTGGGGAAGGACCCCGAGAGCGGCGACGAGGTGGTGGCTCACAACGGCAAGTTCGGCCCCTACCTGAAGAAGGGGAGCGACACCCGGAGTCTGACCAGTGAGGATCAGCTGCTGACGGTGACACTCGAAGAGGCCCAGGCGCTCTTCGCCCAACCCAAGCAGCGCCGGGGCCGCACCGCCGCCGCCCCCCTGCGCGAGATGGGCGTCGACCCGGCCACCCAGCTTCCCGTCGTGCTCAGGGAGGGTCGCTTCGGGCCGTACGTGACCGACGGGACGACCAATGCCTCGCTGCGCAAGGGCGATGTGGTCGAGTCGATCACCATGGACCGGGCGTCGGAGCTCCTGGCCGAGCGCCGGGCCGCTGGGCCGTCGACCCGCAAGAAGAAGTCCGGCGGGGTCAAGAAGGCGGCCAAGAAGGCGGCCAAGAGCACGGCGAAGAGCACGGCGAAGACCACGGCGAAGAAGCCGGCGAAGAAGGCCACGGCGGCGAAGAAGTCAGCCAAGAAGGCCACCGGTGTCACGCAGGCAGCCACCAAGGCGGCCGCGGCGGAGCAGACCGAAGCACTCGAACCGTTCTGACGTGACGGCACGGGGCCGCCTGCTCGCGTTCGAGGGGATCGACGGTTCGGGCAAGTCGACCCAAGCCCGCGCCGTGGCGGAGGTACTGGGGGCCCGCGTGTCTCATGAGCCCGGGGCGACGGCCCTTGGTGTCGCCTTGCGCGAACTTTTGCTGGCGCCAGACGCGCCGCCCATCACGTTGCGGGCCGAGGCGCTCTTGATGGCGGCCGATCGGGCCGAGCACATCGCCCTGATCGTGGCACCGGCGTTGGCCGCCGGCGAGTGGGTGGTGAGTGATCGATTCTCGGGGTCGACGTTGGCGTATCAAGGCTACGGGCGTGGTCTTCAGGTCGAGGCGTTGCAGGGCATGGTGGCGTGGGCCACCGCCGGCCTGGTTCCCGACCTCTCGGTGCTGATCGATGTGCCGGTCGAGGTGGCGCAGGCCCGTCTGGCCCAGAGCGCGCCCGATCGGCTGGAGCGGCTGGGACCCGAGTTCGCCCGGCGGGTACGGGACGGGTTCCTGGCCCTGGCTGCCGGCGACGGCCACCACTGGGTGGTGATGGACGGCACCGTGCCGGTCGAGGAGCTCACGACCCGTATCGTCGAGATGGTGCGCCAACGGTTCGGTGACCCATCGGGGATGGTCGTTTGAGCGTGCGCGACGGTGGGCCCGCCCCCTCGCTGTTCGACGAGGTGGTGGGCCAAGAACGTGCGGTCGAGGTGTTGCGGGCCAGTGCCGCGAATCCGGTCCATGCCTATCTCCTCCGGGGCCCGGCGGGGAACGGTGGCCTGGCGGCGGCGCACGGCTTCGCGGCGGCGCTGCTCTGTCCCGAGGGCGGTTGTGGCGTATGTGCGACCTGTCGCAGAACGCTGGCCGGCACCGACCCCGATTTCCACGTCGTGCACCGCAGCGGTGCGTCACTGACCGTCGATGACATGCGACGTCTGGTGGCGCTGGCGGCGCGTCATCCGCTCGAGGCCGCCCGTCAGGTCATTGTGGCCACGGACGTCCATCTGGGTGGGCACGCCGCTCCGGTCCTGCTCAAGACCCTGGAGGAGCCGCCGGGCCCCACGGTCTTCGTGCTCCTGGTCGATGACGTCACCCCGGAACTGGCTACCGTGGCCAGCCGGTGCGTGGTCATCCCGTTCCCTCCGGTGCCCCGGGAGGTGCTGGTTCGCTGGCTGCAGGATCGGGGAGTGGCCGACGACATCGCCGCGGTGGTGGCCGACTCCAGCGGAGGGGACCCGGGACGGGCCCGGCTCATGTTGGACGACCCCGACGTGGCGGCCCGGGCCGCGCTGTGGTCGTCGGTGCCGAATCGGCTGAACGGCTCCGGCGCCGTGGCCGCGACCCTGGCGGCCCAACTGATCGAGTCGGCCGACCGGGCCACCGAACCGTTGCGGACGGCCCACGCCAAGGAAATTGAACGCCTGACCGAAGAGGCCAAGGAAATGGGGCAGCGGGGCCTGCCGGGGCGCAAGGAGATCACCGATCGCCATGCGCGAGAGGAGCGGAGGTGGCGCACCGACGCGCTGCGGGCGGGACTGGGCGTGCTGGCCCGGTCGTATCGAGATCGGGCGGTCGCGGTGAACCGCGAGAAGAGCACGGCCGACGATGAGCACGCTCGGGCGGCCGTCCGGGCGGTGGCCCTCATCACCGAGGCGACGCAAGCTCTGCCCAGGAACCCCCAGGAATCGCTGCTGCTGCAGTCCCTGCTGGTGCGGTTGGGTGCGTTGACCGTCTGACGGCGTGTCCGAGTCGGGTGCCGGTCGGCCAGCGCCTACGATTGTGCCGCTTCGCCTGGGCGTCGGCGGCCTTCGGATTCCGGCCCGCAGGGAGAGGCATGAGGCATGCCTGGGTAGCTCAGTCGGTAGAGCAGCGCACTCGTAATGCGCAGGTCAGCGGTTCGAATCCGCTCTCAGGCTCCAGGTCAGGGGTAGGTGACAGAACGGCACCACGCCGCCCAGGATCGCACAGCGCCGCCAATACTTCGGGGCTGGTGATGCTGACCATGGCGGCGAGTGCAGCGCATCAACGACCGGCGCTGGTGGACCCCCGGGGGGCCTATTACTGACGGAAGGGTGGTCCCATGCTCGTGGCGGAACTCAGCTCACGGTGGTCCCTTGCTCGTGGCGGGCGACACCTACGACCTAACCCGACTGCACGCCTTCCCTTGCATCCCGGAGACCGGAGCGCGGTTCTTGGCCAACCCTTGCTTTTTCCGCGGCTTACCCTTGGAATAAGTGCCCCAAAGCTCGTTGGACCCTCCAAATCAGCCCACAGCGCGAGGGACGTCGCGGCGCGGGAGCGCGACAACGGTTGCGTCTGCTGCACATGGACGACGCATCCCGTGCCGTCCGACGCCGCACCGCCGTCGTCGCGCAGCTGGCGGCGGTTCTGATTACATAGGACCGCGACACAGGCGGTGGTTCGCGAACGCGTCGTCAGTGAATGACCGGTCTTTCTCATTGTTGCGGACACCCGTCACGCGTGCAGCTGAGCGCGCATTTACAGCGATCGGCTACCATCCGAGCCACGTCTGGCTCTGAGACTCCATCGCGAGGCGAAACTCGCACGTCACATCGCCGTTCTTGGATCGGCGGACTCTCCGTTGCCGCTCTCATGGGTGGCGTCCTCCTAGGCCTCCCGCCGACGGTCGCGGAAGCGCAAACGGTGAACGTCGCGTGTCAAACGTCCAGCCTGATCTCCGCGCTCGCCGCGGCATCGTCTGGGACGACCACATTGGCGTTGCCGTCGGGCTGCACTTACACCTTGACATCCGTCAACAATTCGAGTGACGGGAGCACCGGCCTTCCCGTGATCACTGCGAATGTGACGATCCAGGGGAACGGCGCGACGATCACGCGTTCAACCGCCTCCGGGACAGCCGCCTTCCGGCTCCTTGACGTGGCCTCCGGGGGGAGCCTTACGATCAGTTCGCTGACGTTGAACAACGGACTTGCGAACGGGGGACAGCAGGGAGGCGGCGCCATCTTTAGTCATGGCACCCTCACGGTTTCAACGAGCACCTTCACCAACAACTCGTCTCCTTCGACCACAGGTACTTCCGGAGGCGCGATCAATAGCAGCGGGACGTTGAACGTCACGACCAGCCTCTTTGCTGGGAATTCGGCCCAGGAAGGAGGCGGGGTTTTTAACCAGAGCCTCGCCACCATCACCGACAGCACATTTTCCGGGAACAACGCGACGATTTACGGGGGCGGCGCCCTCCTCAATGCGGCGGGGAGCGAGACGGTGGCCGGCGACACGTTCGTGTCCAACAAAGGTCCGGGTGGCGGCGCCATCGACAACGACACGAGCCTCTCGATCAGCGACAGCACCTTCAACGGGAACACTGCAGGCGGCAACGGTGGTGGCGCGGTTGAGAACTTCGGGCAAACGACGATCACCCAGTCCACGCTCGACGCGAACACGTCGCCCTATGGCGCCGACATCCTGAATTATCGCGGGTACACCCTCACGATCAGCCAGAGCATCGTGGGTGACGGCTTGCAGGGGGCGAACTGCGACGCGTCGGCGCCCATCTCCGATGGGGGCTACAACATCGACTCGGGCTCGTCCTGCGGCTTCTCCATGTCGAATCATTCGTTGCCGAACACGGCACCCGACCTCGATGCCCTGGCGTCGAACGGCGGCCCAACGCAGACGATGGCGCTCGCGCCGGGTAGCCCGGCGCTCGACGTCATCTCGCCGAGCGTCACCGGATGCTCGGGCGGGACAGACCAGCGTGGCATCGCACGGCCGCAGGGGTCGGGGTGCGACGTCGGGGCGTACGAGCTCGTGGTGACGAGCACGGACACCCAGCCACCCACCGTGCCGACCGGGCTCACCGCGACCACCGTGACGTCCAACTCCGTCGGGCTCAGCTGGTCGGCCTCGACCGACCCTGACGGCATCGTGGTCGGCTACACCGTCTACCGCAACGGGGTGGCGGTCGGGAGCACCGGCGGCGCGACGACCTACACCGACCTCGGCGTCTACCCAGGGACCACCTACCAGTACACAGTCGATGCGGTCGACGGCGGAGGCAACCACTCGGCGCAGTCCTCTCCCGCCCTTTCGGTGACGACCACCGCCTCCGGCCCGATCGGCTTCGTCCAGGGCGCCTCAGTGAGCACCGGGTCGCAGGCCACCAGCGTCACCCTGCAGCTTGGTCAACCGGTCGGGGCCGGTGACCTCCTCGTCGGCTGGTTCGGGCAGTACAACTCGAGTGGCCAGGTGAAGGTCTCCGACAACGTGAACGGTGCCTGGACCCGGGTCACCACGGCTTCGACGACCTTCGGCAGTGGCGGCGACTTGGCCTTCTATTACGTCCAGAACGCGAAGGCGGCCACGAGCCTCACGATCACCATCTCGGCGACCTCGGCCACCTACCTCCAAGGTGCGGTCTCGGAGTTCTCGGGCGTGGCCACGAGCGGGGCCTTCGACCAGGCCGCTGCGGCCAGCGGCAACAGCACATCGGTCGCCACCGGGCGCGACTGCGGCCGTCGGCGCAGGGGAACTGGTGGTCGGCGGCATCGTGACCGGCGGGCAGCCGGGCACCGTCACGCCGGGGTCGTCCCAGGGCCAGCCGTTCGTCATGGCCACCCATACGAGCGCGGGTTCGGCCGACTTGGAGTACATCGTGTCGAGTGCCGCCGGGACTCAGCAATCGACGGCCACCTTCACGTCGGCCACCGACTGGCACGCGGGGGTGGCGGTCTTCCATCAAATTCTCGTCCTCGAATCCGCCCCCCAGCGTCCCGACCGGGTTGAGCGCCCCCACCGACACGGCGAGCTCGGTCGGGCTCAGCTGGACCGCCTCCCGGGGGAGCGACTGGCTACACGATCTACCGCAACGGGACCCAGATCGGGACCTCGACCACCACCACCTACACCGACTCGACGGTCAGCCCCTCGACCACCTACCAGTACACGGTGGACGCCTACAACGGGGCCGGCACCCACTCGGCCCAGTCCTCACCGGCGCTGTCGGTGACCACCCCGGCCGCTGCGCCCCCCAGCGTCCCGGCCGGGTTGAGCGCCCCCACCGACACGGCGAGCTCGGTCGGGCTCAGCTGGACCGCCTCGCCGGGGGAGCGACTGGCTACACGATCTACCGCAACGGGACCCAGATCGGGACCTCGACCACGACCACCTACACCGACTCGACGGTCAGCCCCTCGACCACCTACCAGTACACGGTGGACGCCTACAACGGGGCCGGCACCCACTCGGCCCAGTCCTCACCGGCGCTGTCGGTGACCACCCCGGCCACTGCGCCACCCAGCGTCCCGACCGGGTTGAGCGCCCCCACCGACACGGCGAGCTCTGTCGGGCTCAGCTGGACCGCCTCGCCGGGGGAGCGACTGGCTACACGATCTACCGCAACGGGACCCAGATCGGGACCTCGACCACCACCACCTACACCGACTCGACGGTCAGCCCCTCGACCACCTACCAGTACACGGTGGACGCCTACAACGGGGCCGGCACCCACTCGGCCCAGTCCTCACCGGCGCTGTCGGTGACCACCCCGGCCACTGCGCCCCCCAGCGTCCCGGCCGGGTTGAGCGCCCCCACCGACACGGCGAACTCGGTCGGGCTCAGCTGGACCGCTCGCCGGGGGAGCGACTGGCTACACGATCTACCGCAACGGGACCCAGATCGGGACCTCGACCACGACCACCTACACCGACTCGACGGTCAGCCCCTCGACCACCTACCAGTACACGGTGGACGCCTACAACGGGGCCGGCACCCACTCGGCCCAGTCCTCACCGGCGCTGTCGGTGACCACCCCGGCCACTGCGCCCCCGAACATCGAATGGATCCAGGGCGCCTCAGTGAGCACCGGGTCAGCCTGGCCACGAGCGTCACCCTCACCTTGGGCAAGGTGACGGCCGGTGACCTCCTCGTCGGCTGGTTCGGCCAGTACAACTCGAGTGGCCAGGTAAAGGTCTCCGACAACGTGAACGGTGCCTGGACCCGGGTCACCACGGCTTCGACGACCTTCGGCAGTGGCGGCGACTTGGCCTTCTATTACGTCCAGAACGCGAAGGCGGCCACGAGCCTCACGATCACCATCTCGGCGACCTCGGCCACCTACCTCCAAGGTGCGGTCTCGGAGTTCTCGGGGGTGGCCACGAGCGGGGCCTTCGACCAGGCCGCTGCGGCCAGCGGCAACAGCACATCGGTCGCCAGCGGCGCGACTGCGGCCGTCGGCGCAGGGGAACTGGTGGTCGGCGGCATCGTGACCGGCGGGCAGCCGGGCACCGTCACGCCGGGGTCGTCCCAGGGCCAGCCGTTCGTCATGGCCACCCATACGAGCGCGGGTTCGGCCGACTTGGAGTACATCGTGTCGAGTACCGCCGGGACTCAGCAATCGACGGCCACCTTCACGTCGGCCACCGACTGGCACGCCGGCGTCGCGGTCTTTAAGTAGCCTCACCACCGCGTCCGACGGGCGAGGACGCTGATCGGGCGCCCTGCGCCCTCGGGCGACCGTCGCCTAAAACGAACGGGTCACCGACCCAAGCAGAAGTCGGCCAACGCCTCCAGGAGGGTGCCCTTAACCCGAGCCGACGGCGGCTCGAAACCCACGATCGGTACCGCGTAGGGCATTGGGCGTGTCCCGCAGCCCCAGTCAGGCCGTTGTACCCGCGCCCAGCAGCTGGGGAACTCACGAATGCCGAGCGCGGGATGAGCGGTCGGCATTTTTCTTCGGTTCCGTCCGTCCGCAGGGAGTAACGGCCGAAAGGCCCCCGTCCAGCCCAGTTGACGCGGCGAAGCTGAGCCGAAGCCCTGCCGCTTCAATCGCAATCGCGCCTCTGGGCACACTTATGCCCCGTGGCAGAGGGTCTGCTCTTTACGCCGAACGCCCCCTTTCGGATCTCCGCCCCACGTCGTCGTCAGAACAGAGGCTTCGTCGGACAAATCTTCACTTCGTCCATCAGCTGGTCACGGCGACGTGCAAAAGCTTTCCGATTCGCTCCAGAAATAAGTGCATTGTTACAAAGTATTCGAAGTATTTGGCTTCGAATACATCGACATTGACTGAGCGTCCAGGGAACAAGCGCTCGGCGAGGCTGGCGCATTTTCGGTGGAGGGGCCAAGCGTGAACGAGGGTCATTCGTGCGGTCGAGTTGGACTTTGTGCGTCCGATCTGGCTGCCGGCATCGGCCGTACTGCCGGGGCTGACTGTACAAGGCCATGGCCCGAGGGCTCTGGGGCCACCAAGATTCGGACGATTTCCGAGCTGGCGGCGACCACCAGCCCCAGCGACGTCACCGTCATCTGCGGTGCCGGGCGTATTCGGGTAAAACTGTTCGCCGTATGGTCAAGGCGGAGCGAATTCGATGGGCGCTGCGAATTCTGAATCAGCAGTTTCCCGTGGTGATGACGGGCTGGAAGTCATCTCAGGTGAGTTGACGGTAGCCAGTGGAGGCACTCAGCAGCGTCACGGTCGTTTTGGCGGCAGTGGCGGTCATCTTTGCTTGGTGGACGGTTCGACTCGGCCTCGAAGCCGCAAGGGAAGTGAGGTCGGACCAAATCGTCCGCAGGATAGAGCAGATCGGTGCGGCCATCGAGGCAATCACGTGTCCGACGATCCGGCCAACCCGATGGGCATAGCTCGGGATCGCCTCGCCTACACGATGATGGGACTGTTGCCCGAGTTGCCTGAGACGATGAAAATCAGCCGAATGCTTGCCTTCAATAGGGGCATCGCTGCGGGGATCCGTGTGCCCGGAATGAAACTAAGTAACGGCGACGAGGTTCGCCAGCAATGTGTGCCGGGCGCGAACCGAGCTGGAACTGGAGCAGACGCTGATATTTCACACGGATCGGTGACCTACCCTATCCAGAAAAGTCGGATCACTCGCCAGGGCATGAGGGAACTCGGGAACGGCCAAGCACATGTGGAACTATGGCAATGGTCCACAATCCGGAGACGTGGGTGGCTTAGGGCGGATCGTGGGGCACGCGGATACCGTTGCCGAGTGCCGACGGGGTCTGAAGCGCGAAGGTGGCGCGAACGGCTGGTCCGACTACACAGGCCATTTTGGGCCGAGTGTCCGACGACGACCACGAAGAGATGCAAGCGGGCGCCGGGCCAGCGGCCCGCGGGCTGAGCGAAGCGCCGGGTGCCCCGGTGCCGACGATACCTGACGACTCTGAAGCGACACCGACAGGTCGCGAAGATCGAATCGCGCTGCTACGACAACGACGTACCTCAGCCCTGGTCGGGTTCAGTCGATTTCAAGTTCGGTTGGTGACGCATTGATCGCAGATTCTGTGTCGCGCGCTCGGCGCAGTGGGCCTCAGCGCCTTCGCCGTCCCCGTGGCCACCGCCACGGTACCGGCCAGAACTGGGATCAAAAAGAGGGCGATATGCAGTGTCGTCGTTGAGGCGATTTCGCCGATCACGACAGGTCCCACGACGTAGCCGGCCCACCCACAGCCGGCCACTGCGGCCACCGCCCTCCCGGTGTCCACGTTGTCCACCGCTCCGGCCGCACGGAGGATCATCGGGACGACGCTTCCGAGCCCGGCGCCGAGAAAGGCGAACCCGACGAGCAGGCTCACCGGCCGGGCGATGACGAGACCGGCCGCGAAGCCGAGCGCGCCAATGGCGGCGAGGAGCGAGAGCAGACGATGGACGGCGAACCTGGTGAAGAGCCGATTGCCGGAGAGCCGAACGATCACCATCGCGAGGGCAAAGGCGGCATAGGCCAGTCCGGCGACCACGGGTACGGCGTGCAGCGAATTGCGCAGGTAGACGGCGGACCAGTCTGCTGCGGCCCCTTCGCACAACATGCCGGCGAAGGCGATCCCCCCAAGCACAATGACCGCACTCTGAAGCACCCCACCGCGCGTGTCCGGCATCTCCTTCGAACATTCGGGGTCGCCACCCGCTCGCCGGTCAGGGATCATCCGGGTCGTAAGCCAGCCCACGACGAGGAGACACGGTGCCGCCAGGACGAGCAGTTGCTCGCTCAGCGAAAGACCTAGCCCCACCGCCGCTGCTCCGACTACCGCGCCGATCAGGGCGCCAGTACTCCACGACCCGTGGAAACCTGGCATCAGCACGCGGCCCGAGAACCGCTCGACCGAGATCGCCTGGGTGTTCATCGACACGTCAAGCGTCCCCTGAAAGAAGCCCCAGAGTAGAAATGCGACGAAGAACGTACCCAGCGAGCCGGTGAGCCCGATGAACGGTCCCGAGGCGCAGTAGCCGAGTAGGGCCAGGCGCACCATCCGCTGGCTTCCCACAATCGGCAGGAGGCGGGCGGCCACCACTATCGCCAGGACCGAGCCGATAGGAGCCCCGAGCAAGGCGAGTCCGAGTCGGCCGTCGCTCAGGTCGAGGTGATGTTTCAGCTGCGGGATGTGGGCCGTCCAGGACGCGAAGAGGAAGCCGTGCACGAAGAACACGGCGATGACGGCCAGGCGTGGCCAACGATCGGACGAGGCCGGTGCCGTGAGGTTCGGGCCTGGGAGCAGCGTCAGACGCAGCGGACGTCGACTCCCGCCGCCGCGCAACCCGTCCACTATCTGCGGATCGGCTTCGGCATCGGTGATGAGGATGTCGATGTCGTCGAGATCGCAGATATGGCCGAACGCCACGCGGCCGAGCTTCGAGGAGTCGGCCACCGCGATGACCCGTTGCGAGGCTTTGAGCGGCGGCCCGCTTCACCGCCGTCTCGGCGAGTAGATGAGTCGTGATGCCCGCCTTGGCGTCGAGGCCGCACGGACCCATCACACACGTGTCGAACCGGAGCTGCGAAAAGGATGGCTCGGTGAGACTTCCCGTCAACGACAATTCGCCGGGACGAACTTCACCGCCTGGGAGGAGAAGGTTGATGCCTGGGCATTCGTGCAACTCAAAAACGGGCCGGAGAGCGAGTGGCATGACGGTCATCCGCCGGTTTCGGAGCGCTCGTGCCACCTCCATGGCGGTGGTTCCACCGTCGAGGATGACCGTCTCCCCGTCGGCCAAGAGGCTGGCGGCAGCTGCGCCTATCGTGGCCTTGGCTTCGTGGGACTCGAGGGCCCGAATGCCGTACGGGGTCTCCTCGGCACTGAGGAAGACACTTGTCGCACCCCCGTGCACACGTCGTAGGCCCCCACTGCGCTCCAGCGACTCAAGGTCACGCCGCACGGTCATCTCGGAGCAGTCCAGTGTGGCGGCCAACTCCCCGACCAGGACCGGGCTGCGCTGACGGAGGGCCTGCATGATCAATCTGGTGGCGCATTTGCACATCCATAGTGTTCAATCTAACATAAACTATGTGCGTTCCGACATCTCTGGTGGGCAGCGCCCGATAGAGGCGGTGGTTTTCGATGTTGGTGGTGTCCTGCTCGATTGGAACCCTCGGCACCTCTACCGCAAGCTGTTCGCGGACGAGGCGGAGATGGAATGGTTTCTGGCCGAGGTGTGTTCGCCGGCATGGCATGCCCCCCACGACCGGGGCGTCTCGACCGCGGCGTCATGTGCCGAGCTCGTCTCCGGCTATCCCCAATTCTCCGAACTGATCTGGGCATGGTCGACACGCAGCGAGGAGATGATCGGCGGCGTCGACGCCGGATCTGTGGAGATCCTCCGAGCGGTCAGGGAAACCGGGCTGCCCTGTTACGCCCTCACCAACATGGAGGCGGAAACGTATCCGCTGCGCCTCGAGCGATTTCCGTTTCTCGGTTGGTTTGACGGTACCGTCGTCTCCGGTCGGGAAGGCGTGGCGAAACCGGAGCCTCGCTGTCTTCACGCGACTGCTCGACCGTTTCGGACTGGAGCCGAGAACGACGTTGATGATTGACGACACCAATGAGAACCTCGAGACGGCCCGAACGTTAGGGATCCAGACCGCCCTATTCCGCTCGTCCCGCCAACTCCGGGCGGAGCTTGAAACCGCCGGGGTTCTGCCCCGATCTCTCGCAGCGTCCAAGCGGAGAGAGTGAACAGAAGGCCGAGAACCGACTATTGGGGGCGGGTCACCGCGCTCATGAACAGTAGGGCCTGACCTTCGGTCACCCAACGCCGTGCCTGAACGCGATGCTCATCCGAGGGCCCGCCGACTTCACCTTGCGGGACGCTGTGTTCGAAGCGGCGCTGCGTCCGGCCACCGGTGACAAGAAGGTCGCCGTGACCAAGCTTGAACGCGCGCGACCTCCACCTCCTTGTGGGCGTAGCAGGAACGTGCGTGGCTCACCGAGTGATACGAGGGCCACCACGGGATCCACGATCTCTGGGGGTATGCGGTCGCGGTGCCAGGCGACACTGTCGGCGCCGTCGCGGTAGAGATTGATCCCCACCGAGTCGAACCTCACTTCGTAGTGCGCGGACAGCGACACACGAGCGTCCTCGAGCCACTGGTAGCCGACAGCGGTCTGCTGGTCGATCCCCTGCCGGGAGGTGAGCCGCGGTTCGTCGACCTCCCGGTCGTACATCCAACGACGCCTCTGGCTCCAGGCGGCGTTACGTAGCAGCTCCTCGAAGGCCCGTTCGGAGCCTGACATCCAGCGCGGGCAGTGGTCCACCCAGGAGTCTCCGTCGAGTTGGGTTCGCTCGAGGCCACGGAACGACCCGTCGACGACGGTGCTCTGGTCTGCCCACAGCGACGGCTGCCAGGCGACGGCCGGTGCGCTCGGAGAATTGCCCACGCTGACAGTTGTACCGGGAGGCCTCGTTCAGCCGATCGCAGCACCCGCCGACAAGGTGCTCTCGACGAACCGGACGGCTGCCGGTGCATCCTGAGTTGCAGAGGTTCACATGCGAGGACCCCGAACCGTCCCAAACTCTGTCCCAACCATCGGCTCTCACCCAGTCCCCCGTGGTCCCGCCCAGTCTCGCTGTCGGATGGCGGGGCCCCGTCAGCAGGATGGACGGGAAGAGACGAGGACTGAGCGAGAGAAGGAGGGAAGCGCTCCACCTCGCTCGTAATGCGCAGGTCAGCGGTTCGAATCCGCCCTCAGGCTCCAATCCGAAGAGGCTGGCCCGAGGGGGCGAAGAGCGTCGCGTTGATCCGAGAGTGTGGTGCTAGTACGAATCGTGCTTACGGGCTAGCCACCTTGGCCGTCTGTCCCCGATCCGCCACAATGAGGCCACGCCGAGACGGGGAGGGCAGCGTTGCGGGCGGTCGGACTGGTGTTTTGGACGCAGTTGCGCCACCGATGGCGATCGTGGCTGGCCATTTCGATCCTGATCGGCCTCGTTGGTGGTGTGATCATGGCCGCGGCGGCCGCTGGCCGGCGCACGGAATCGGCCATCCCGACCTTCGTGGCTGACCACGGCTTCGACGCCGAGGTGTACTCCACTCAATCCTCACCCAAGATCCCCCGGCTCCCCGAGGTCAGCGCGGCAACGGTGGCTTTCGGCCCCGACAACGGCCAACCCGCGTGCGCGTGCAGGCACCCACTCAACCCCTCGTACTTCGGTGTCGTGGTTCTTCCCACCAAGGGAAGGCCGGCTTTCAACCTCGTGTCGGGCCGCTTGCCGGATCCATCGAACCCCGACGAGGTTGTCGCCTCGTACACCCTCCAACAAGACGAGGGCGTACACCTGGGGAGCGTCTTCCATGTGCCCTTCTACGCCCCGTCGCAATTGTCGGCGTACAACAGCGCGACGGGGGCTCCACCCAAACCCACGGGCCCGACGGTGGCCTTGCGGGTGGTCGGGTTCGAAGCCACCGAGTTCGATTTCCCCTCTGGCAGCACTCCCTCGTACAGCCTCTACGCCTCTCAAGCCTTCGCCCGCACCGTGCTCCCCCATGTGGCGACGGGCTACGTGTACTTCGTCCGCCTGCATCGGGGCGCAGCCGACCTTCCCCGATTCGATGCCGCCACCAGCGCCTTGGGGACGGCCTACACGCAAAACGAGGACGCTCAGGTCGCATCGGTCGAAGCGTCGGTCCATCCCCAAGCCATCGGGTGGTGGCTTCTGGCCGCGTTGGCCGCTCTCGTCGGCCTGGTCGTGATCGGTCAGGCGCTGGGTCGCCAGAGCATCGCCGAGAGCGCAGACTTTCCCACCATGGTGGCCCTGGGGGTCGAACGCCGGCAGCTGGTCATGCTCGGCACCGCACGGAACCTGGTGGTGGGCTTGGTCGGGGCATTCGGGGCCGTGCTGGTTGCCACCGTCCTCTCTCCGATTGCCCCGCTTGGTGAGGCACGCGTCGCTGAGAGCTCGACCGGGATCAACTTCGACGCGTTCGTGCTCATCCTCGGCGCGCTGGCCACCGTGGTGCGCTGTGGTCGTTCTCGGCTTCTGGCCGGCCGTGCGGGCGGCGCGTACCTCCCGGTCCGACGACCGGATCCTCGATGCCCGGCCCTCGAGGTTGGCCGGTCACTTGTGGTCGTTCGGAGCACCGGCGAGCGTCGTGATCGGCGTCCGCAACGCCATCGAGCGAAGAAGCGGCGGGGCCACCGTGCCGGTGGGCAGTGCCCTGGTCGGCACGGTGTTGGCGGTGATCGCACTTTGTGGGACAGCGGTGTTCGGCGCCAGCCTCTCGCATCTCACGGCCACGCCCAAGCTTTACGGGGACCCTTTCCAGCTCAATATCTCGAACCCCAACAGCGGTGGGAGTTGCCGGATCCGGGGCTGTTGCAGAGCCTCGAGCACGACCCGGCCGTCACCGGAATCACCAAGGGCATCGCCCTTCCCGCCATCTCGATCAACAAGGTGGTGGTCGGCGCCATCGCCGGGACGGCCATCAAAGGCCATCTTCTCCTGTCATCGGTGGCCGGGCACACCCCTGACGCGACCGGGGAGATCGGTCTCGGCGCGACGACGATGCGTCAGGTAGGCGCCCGTCTCGGCTCCATCGTCCACGTCACGGTGCAGTTGGCCTCGGGCGGGAGGCGAACCGTGCCGTTCCGGGTTGTCGGCCAGTTGTCACTCCCTGTGCTCGGCAATGCCGTGAGCCTGGGCAGCGGTGCCGTGTTCACGCTGGCCGGTTACGAAGACGCCGCCTGCCCCCCCGGTCCTCAGCGAGCCGCCTGTCGAAAAGCGGTGCTGCAGTCCACCAACGGCGGGATGTTGGCCAGTGTCGTGCCGGGTCCACGAGGCCAGGCAGCAATCAACCGCTACTTCGAGAGGTACCGCTCGCTCACCGCCCTGGCCGTCACTCCGACCTCACTCATCAACTTCGGCGAGGCGGTCAACTTCCCTCTCATCTTCGGCGCCATCCTGGCCGTGTTCGGGGCGGCGACGCTGCTCCACCTGCTGGTGGTGAGCGTGTCGCAACGCCGGCGCGAGGTCGGGTTGCTGAAGGTGGTGGGGTTCGTGAACGGTCAGGTCGCCTCGACCGTGGCCTGGCAGGCCACGACTTTGGCCGTGGCGGGCATCGTGATCGGCGTCCCCACGGGGGTCGTCGTCGGCGGGTCCATCTGGCGCGCCTTCGCCAACAATCTGGGCGCCGTGCCGGTTTCCGTCGTGCCGGTGTGGCTCATCGCCCTCCTGGTGGCGGGGGTCCTGGTGGTCGCCAACCTCATCGCCGTGGCGCCGGCGCTGGTGGCGACTCGGTCCAAGCCGCGAGATCTGTTGCGGACGATCTGATACGAGCCTCTTCGTCGAGGTGGCCACCTGTTGCGTTCCGTTTGGAACTGCCGGAAAATAACAGAGGACCGATGATTTGTCGGCCCTTGATCCGTCAAGGTAGTTGGAAGCATCACCCGACCGAGAGGAGCATCCCCCCATGCCCACCCGTGACAGCGCACCCATCGGATCGCCTTGTTGGGCCGATCTTTGGACCTCCGACGTCGAAGGCAGCCGCCGTTTCTACAGCGACCTTTTCGGATGGGAGGCGCAGGAGCCGAGTCCCGAGTTCGGCGGGTACTTCATGTTCACCCGCGACGGTGTCCCCGTTGCCGGCGGCATGGGCGACATGGGCGACGACATGCCGGCCGACAACACCTGGAAGATCTATCTCAATACCGATGACATCACCAAGACCCTCGAGATGGCCGAGGCCGGTGGTGCCCAAGTCATCTCGCCGGCCATGGCGGTTGCCGACCTTGGCACCCAGGCTGTGCTCATCGACCCGACCGGCGCTCACCTCGGCGCCTGGCAGCCCGGCACGTTCCCGGGGTTCACCGTGCTGGGCGAGCACGGAGCGCCCGGCTGGTTCGAGTTGTTCACCCGGGACCACGCCGCCGCTGTCGCCTTCTACCGTTCGGTGTTCCGCTGGGAGACCAACGCGGTCGGTGACACTGACGAGTTCCGGTACACGACCATGCGCCACCCGGCGGCGGGGACGAGCTGGCCGGGATCATGGACGCCAGCTCATTTCTCCCCGAAGGCGTACCGGCCCATTGGTCCATCTACTGGGAGGTCGATGACGCCGACGCCACCGTGGCCAAGGTCAAGGCCCTCGGCGGCTCGGTCGTGGCGGAACCTGAGGACACCCCCTACGGTCGCATGGCCACCGTGACGGACCCGTCGGGCGCCCAGTTCAAGCTGCACAAGGCCCCTTCCGGTCAATAGGTCAGCGAAGAAGGGCCGCCAGCCCCAGGCCGAAGGGCGACAGGATCCAGCCCCAACGGACGGCGGCATTGACCACGGCCGAGCGGTAGCCGTACAGCACGGCCAGTTGGACGGGATTGAACGACGGGGCGCTCAGCGCGCTCAGCGCGGCCACGATGGCCAGCGGCGTCGACGTGGTGATGACCACGATGAGTAGGTAGTACCCGATGCGCACCACCGTGAGCCACGTCCAGCGCCGGAGCGCGTGGGGCGTCCGTTCGACCGACATGTTGTGTGGATGGACCGCCGACCCGGCAAAGAGCGCCGCGCCGGAGAAGGCCAGGAGAGGCCCGGCCAGGGTGAGGATCTCCTTGGTCGAAGCCGGGGCACTCCCCACCAGATGCAGCAGCAATCCGACCGCCGACGCCAGGAGTGGAGACTGATCGACCCACGACGTCGACCGGCGTTGATTGATCGGCGCGTCGCGGCGCATCAGGTGGATCCATACGGCGCCCACCGCTGTGTTGGCCACATTGGTCAGCACGGCGATCATCGCCCCGGCGGGTCCGGCAAAGGCGGTTGCCGTCGGCACCACCCAGAAGGCGGCGTTGGGCGAGACGGCCCATGACTCGAGGGCGCCCTCGCCTTCACTGCGGCTGCCCCGGGTGAACGTGGCCGCGATGAACATGACCCAGAGGCCGCCCGCCAAGACGAGAGGAGCGATGACCTCACCGGCGGTGGTGAGCCGCCACGCCGCCACCAATGACAGCACGGCCGAGGTCAGCAGGATCTGGACTCGCAGGATGACGGGCCACGCCCTCTGCACGCCCGGCCCGCCGTGTGAGGCCCCCCACCCCACCAGGCCCCCGACGATGAAGCACAGGAGGCTGAGCACGCCACGATTGTGCCCGTTGGCGGAGTGGCCCGTGGAACGCGGGTTGGCCGGGTTGGCCGGGCGAGATACTGTGCGGCATGCACACCGCGCACATCCAAGAGGCTCTGGTCGACGCGCTGACCGGACGCCAACTTCTGACTCACCCCTTCTACCGTCGCTGGGAGGCCGGCACGCTGGCCGACGGCGAACTGGCCGCCTACGCCGAGCAGTACCGCCACCTCGAGGGCGAACTGCCGCTGACCCTGGCCGCCATCGCCGGCCAACTCCCGGCCGGCCGGGCACGCACCCTGGTGGAGGCCAACTTGGCCGACGAGTTGGGCGAGCCCGCTCCCCATGCCGTCATGTTCGAGTCGTTTGCCGGGGCGGCCGGGGCGCGGGCGGACGTGGCACCGACGGAGGCGACCGCGGCGCTGCTCTCCGCCATTCGCTCGGCGGCCGGCCGCGATCCGGTGGCTGCCCTGTCGATGGTGGCGGCCTACGAGGTCCAGGCCGCCGACATCGCCGCCTCAAAGGCCGACGGCCTGCGCCGCCACTACGGCATGGATGCCGAGGGCACGCGGTTCTGGGACGTTCACACCACGCAGGAAGTGGCTCACGCCGGCTGGTCGGCCGAAGCGCTGGCCGCAGTCGATGCGGACCCCGCCGTTGTGCACGAGTCGGCGCGGGTGGCCGCCGAGGCCTGGTGGGACTTTCTCACCGAGCGAGAGGAACTCGCTCTCGCCGTCTAGCCGTCTAGGGCTCGAGTTCGCCCAAACGGGCGGCGGCATCGGCAAAGGCACGGGCCCGGTCTCGGTAGTCGGCGAACCGCCCGAAACTGGGAGCGGCGGGGGAGAGCAGCACCACGCCGTCCGGCTTCGACCATGCGAAGGCCGTGACCACCGCCTCGTCAAGGTCCGTGGCGTCGATCACCTCGATCCGATCACCGGTGATGCCCCGAACGGCCTGGCCGATGCGGGGACCGTTGTCGGGCAGCGTCACCACCAGGGTCGGCCGCGTGCGGCCGGCGAGGGTATGGCCCAAGGGCACGTAGTCGAGGCCCCGGTCGTGGCCACCCACCAGGAGGGCCACCGGTCGGTCGCCGAAGGCTTCGAGCGCGACCTGGGCCGGGAGCACATTGGTCGAGAGACTGTCGTCAATGAACTCCACGCCGTCGACCCGCCCGAGCGAGTGGCAGCGGCTGGGGAGCCCGCTGAAGCCCCCAGCCGCCTCGGCCATCAGTCCGTCATCGGCCGCTTCCTCGATGCCCAGGGCCAGCAACACCGCTCGCGCCATGGCGGCGTTGCGCCGGTTGTGCCGGCCGATCAGTCCCAGCGCGGCGGACCACGGCGCATCGTCTCCCTCGATCCAGCGGACGTGCGACCCCAGCGCGCCGGCGTGCTCGCGCAGCGTCGCGTCGCTTCCGTTGACGATCGCCACCTCGACGCCGGGCTTGGTGCACAGCGATAGTTTGTCCGCGTAGTAGCGCTGGAGACTGCCGTGCCAGTCCAGGTGGTCCGGCGACAGCGAGGTGACGGCCGCGACGGCTGGTCCGGTGGTGAGATCTGGCACCTGATAGCTCGAGGTTTCGATGACCCACACGTCGGGTTCGGGCTCCGCCGAGGGCTCCCACGGGGGCTGGCCGAGATTGCCCCCAACCCGGGCGTTGCGGCCCAGCCGGTCCAGGAGGTGCCCGGCCAGGGCCGTGGTGGTGCTCTTCCCCTTGGTCCCGGTGATGCAGGCCACCTTGGACCGATCGGTGTCTTCCAGCCAGAGGCCAAGTCCGCCGCGCACCGGTATGCCGGCCTGTTCGAGTTGAGCCACTTCGGGTCGGTAGCGACTGATGCCGGGGCTCTTGATCACCACGTCGCAGCGCAAGAGCGCGTCGAGCCCACCCTGCGTCGTGGCCAGGATGTCGAGATCCCCGGCGCCCTCGGCGCCTTCGGCGCCGTCACCGGCGGCGCCGGGCGCGTCGTCGACCAACACCGGCACCACGCCCATGGCCCGCAGCCGGTGCAGGCTGGCTGTCCCTTCGACGCCGATGCCCCACAGGCCGACCGCGGCGCTAGTGAGCTGGGACCAGGAGATCGGGGGGCGCATATCGATCCGGAATGTAGTGCGGTCCCGCCGGTACCAGGAGTGAAGCCGCCTGAGCCGCGCTCGACCCGTCCCCCGCCTCGGTCACCCGTTCCACCAGGGTCCGCACCAACGGGGTGCGCTGCCGGTCGGGCCGCGCCGCCGCCAGGGCCAAAGCGGCGCGGCACTCGTCGAGGTCACCCACGCACTCGAATGGCTTGTTGTCGGCCGCCAGTCCGAGCAGGGTGGCAAAGCGACCCTCCAGCTCCGGCTGCTCGAGCGGCTCGTGACCGTCGAAGAGGCCGCGGAGAGATGCCGCCGGCAGGAACGGAGCCAGGATGAGATCGATGAAGCAGCACTTGTCGCAGGTGCCGCACCAGTGATGCAACCGCTGGGCCGGATCCTGATGGAAGGACCGGTTGCAGCTCCGGAAGACCTCATGGAACTCGCCGAGTTGGGCGAACTGCTGTGCCACCCACAACTCACTGCGCGGCCGCAGGTAGGAGAACACCGAGAGACGCGGCCCGAGCGATGCGGCCACGAAGTGGGCGAAGCTCTGCTCGAACTCGATGCCCTTCGACCACTGGTGGTTGATCGCCTGACCGGCGTGGAGCAGCGTCGGCACCGACGCGGACGATTCGTTCGACAGCACGACGGCGTCACGCCGGTCCAGCACGGCGGCCACCACGGCGGCGGCCGAGATCACCGCGGTGATGGGGACATGCCCGTTGAGGAAGCCGAGCTCCTCCGAGCGGCGCACCAAGGGATCGAGCCGGCGGGTGACGCGGACGACGGGCACCCCGGTCACCGCCGCCGCGTCCTCGATGGCGGCGAAACGATCTCGGGGCGGGTGGACGATGCACAACGCTGCATCGGCTGCCTTCACCGGGCCGGCGCACAGGGCGGCGACGGTCACGATGGAGTCGATACCGCCGCCGAAGGGGATCAGGGGGCGGCCCGGAGTGGGGTCGTACCGGGGTGGCGAGGTGGCCGGCGCGCCGGTCGGCGCGTCGGGCCCCTCGACGACGAGGTCGCTCAGCTCGATGTTGTTGCGGTACGCGAACTCCCCCAACCCGTGCACGTAGTAGCGGGTCAAGAAGGCGCGCTCGTCCGGTGTGGAGGTGGTCGACCCGAGGTCGATGACCCGGGCGGCCGTCGTCTTGTAGTACGAGACCCCGGCGAGGAGGAACAGCATGCGGGCCGCCGCCTGGGTGGCGGGGTCGTCCCACCGGCTATCGGGCCCGAACTCAAAGCGCTCCGTGAAGCTGTGGCCACCGGTCGAATAGCGACAACAGATCTCCCCTCGAATCGGGTCGATGGTGAAGCCGTCGTACTGGAAACGCTCGGCTCGCTGGTCGGGAGGTGGCATCAGGATGGTGGCCGCCGGACGAGGAAGCGGTCGGAGCGGTCGGACCATGCTACGGCCAGCCGGCGGGCCGTCATACGCTCACGAAGCCAGGAGCTGGGCCATCAGCGCAAAGCGACCACACGGTCGGGCGGCCCGGTCGCTGAAGAAATCGTCATCCGAGGTGGACGTGCCGGCATCGGTGATCTGGGCCGGCGGCACCCCGGCCAGGCGCAGCTGCTGCCGATTGGCCGCCACCAGATCGACCACCCAGTGCCCGGGGCCGTCGGGGTGGGCGACGTCCGGATGGAGCGCGTGCGGCGCCGTGGCCTCGGTCAGAGCTCGCCGAACTGCCTCGTCCACCTGGTAACGGCCCGGATCCACGGTGGGGCCGATGAACGCCACGACCCGATCGTTGCGGGCTCCCAATTCGGCCATGGCGTCGAGGGCCCGGCCCACGGCCCCCGCCGCCGTGCCGCGCCAGCCGGCGTGGACCGCGGCCAAGACGCGCGCCTCGGGGTCGATCAGCGCGATCGGCGCGCAGTCGGCGACGAGGATGACCATGACGGTGGCCGCCTCGGTCGTGACCAAGATATCGGTGGCGGCAACCGCCTTGTCCAGGCAACGCGCCCCTCGGCCCCGATCCGCCGCGCCGACCACAGTGACCCCGGCGCCGTGCACTTGTTGCGCGAAGACCAGCTCGCCGAGGTCGACCCCGAAGGCCCTCGCGGCCCGCTCCCGGTTGGCGATGACCCGGTCCGGCGCATCGCCCACGTGGAGTCCGAGGTTCAGCGATGCATACGGGCTCAGCGACACCCCGCCGTGCCGGCTGGTGACGGCAACCGCCGCGCCAAGCTCAGCGGCCTCGGGCCAGTGGTGCAGCGACACGTCGCGTCCGGGGCCCACGGGCCCTCACGCTAGTGAGCTGGAATGCGATCAGGACGCCGCCGTCTCGTCCCAGACCGTGGTCGGGACAACGGCCAGCAGCCGCCGTACCCGCCGGCTGGTGCGGCCTTGTTGCAGCTCGCCGAATCCGTACCGTTCGGCATCGTCGGACCCAGCCCCCGCTGACCCCGCCTCGATGTCTGGATGGAGCTCCGGGGCGGCCTCGCCCAGCCCGAGCACGTCCCCGAGCGATTCGCCCCGCCCATGCGCGGCGAACAGGACGGACAATGAACGGAGGGAGAACCCCCGGGACTGGAGGCCGAGAATGACCTCGAGCCGGTGCCGGTGGTGCCCGCCGTACAGGCCGGTTCGGCCCCGGAGGTCGGGGTGGTCCAACAGGCCGAGCGTCTGGAACGAGCGAATTGAGCGGGTCGTGGTCCCGGTCACCGCCGCCAGTTCGTCAATGCTCAGGGCCCCGTCGCCGGCGGTCCCGTTCGTTACCATTTGACAAGTGTAACAGTGATATACGTAACATAGAATCACGTAGGATAGACGGGAGGCTGGAGATGGGACTCAATCTCGACGCAGTGGGCATGACATCCGAGCCGAGTGAGCGGTCATGGGACCACCGGGACGCGCTGCTCTACGCCCTCGGCGTGGGCGCCGGCGCCCTCGACCCCACCGGGTTCGAGCTCGAGTTCACGACCGAGAACACGGCCGGGCTTGACCAGAAGGTGCTGCCGACCTTCGCCACCATCGTGGGACAGGGTGGCCGGCCGATGGCCGATCTCGGCGACATCGACATGACCAAACTGGTGCACGGCGAGCAGGTGATCATCCTGCACGGTGAGATTCCGGTCTCCGGCACCGTCCGCATCACGACCACGGTGGCGGGGATGTACGACAAGGGGTCGGCCGGCCTGGTCGTGCTTGAGAGCGAGTCCGTCGATGCCACCACGGGCGCGCCGGCCCTCACGACGCGGACGGGGCTCTTCATCCGGGAGGCGGGCGGCTTCGGTGGACCGCGTGGACCGGAAGGCGACGAGGAGAGCGAGCTGGCGGGCGCGCCCGTCCCGTCGCGTGAGCCGGACGAGGTGGTGAGCTACGCCACCCGGAGCGATCAGGCCCTGCTTTACCGGCTCAGTGGTGACCGCAACCCCCTGCATTCGGATCCCGCTTTCGCCAAGCGGGCCGGTTTCGACCGTCCGATCCTCCACGGGTTGTGCACCTACGGCTTCACGGGGCGCGCCCTGCTCCACGCCGTATGCGGGTCCGACCCGGCGCGCTTCGGGGCCATGCGCGCCCGCTTCTCCAAGCCCACCATGCCCGGCGACACGCTGTCGATCTCGATGTGGGACATCGGCGACAGCGCAAAGGGCACCTACCGGTTCCGGACCGAGACGCAGCGCGGTGAAACGGTGATCGACGGCGGGCTCTTCAGGCTGGCGGCTGTCTGATCGCTCAGCTGGCCGGTCGGTCGGTTGTCGGTGCCGCCGCCTTCAGCGGCAGGCGGCGCAGACGCCGAGCACGTCGAGGCGGTGGCCCTGCGGTTCGAAGCCTTCGGCTGCGGCCAGCTCGTCCACCGTCACGGAGACCTGCCGCTCGAACTCGGGGCTCGGGGTGACGTCGGTGACCTTGCCGCAGCGCACGCAGAGCAAGTGGTGGTGGTGTTCAGTCAGGTCCTCGGCCAGCTCGAAGCGGGCGAACTCGTCGCTGGCCGCGACGTGCCGAACGAGCCCCGCCGCTTGCAAATCGGTGAGGTGCCGGTAGGCCGAACTCCGGGGGAGGTCGGGGAGGCGGTCCGCGATGTCGCCGATACTCACCGGGTGGCCGGCCGCCCGGAGCAACTCGACGATGGCGCGACGGCCGGCCGTGTACCGCTGCTCGATGAGCCGCAGGCGCGCCTCGGCCACCTGGTGCAGGGGCCCCTCGAAGTCAGCCGAGGACATCACGCCCACCCGAGGTGGTGCGCGTCGGCACGGCTCGCTCCGAGTGGCTGGACACCTTCGTACTCAGTGCTCGTCGTAGTGGCCCTCGTGCTGGGCGTGGCGGTGCCCGTCGTGCACGTAGTCGACGTGGTCGCCGTGGGGTACGGCGTCGTGCCCGCAGCCCTCGCCGTGCTCGTGGGCGTGCTCCGAGTGCGCGACATGTTCGAGGGGTCGCTCGTCGTAGTGGCCGTCGTGCTTGCAATGCGTGTGGCCGTCGTGGATGTAGTCAGCGTGATCGCCGTGGCTGACGGCGACGTGGCCGCAGCCCTCGCCGTGCTCGTGGGTGTGGTCTTCGTGGATGTCGTGATCGCTCATGGCAGCACTACCTCCTTGCTTCATCACTGTTCCTGGCTCTTCCCGACTGTATTGGATGACGTCGGCGACGACGTGGGCGACGTGCCGGTCGCCGAGCGGATAGCTCGCCTCACGCCGTGGCGCTCGACCGTGAGGCCATGGTGGGTCTTGTTTTTCATCCGACTTGTAATGAGACTCAGTCTCAATATATCTTCTATCCATGAGGACGCACCGCCGGCACGTCACGCGTTCCCGGCTCCGCACCCTGTGGCGGGGCCCCCTCCTGGCTCTGGTCTCCCTCCCCATCGCGGCGGGGATGCTGGTCCCGGCCTTGGCGGCGAGCGCACGGCCGCGGCCGCCAGCACGCCTGGGGCCATCAAGGCCATCGGTACCGAGAACGAGTACGCCAACGTCCTCTCCCAGATCGGCGGCAAGTACGTGCAGGTCTCCTCGATCCTCAACAATCCGAACACAGACCCCCACACCTACGAGGCGAGCCCCAGCGTGGCCCAGGAAGTGAGCGGGGCGGCGCTGATCGTGCAGAACGGCGTGGGCTACGACACATTCATGAACAAGATCGAGTCGGCGACCCCCAACAGCCCGCGCAAGGTGCTCGTGGTCCAGCACCTTCTCGGCCTGCCCGACAACACGCCCAACCCGCACCTTTGGTATTCGCCCACGACGATGCCGAAGGTCGCCAAGGCCATGGCCACGGAGCTCTCGACGATCCAGCCGTCCCATGCGTCCTACTTTGCGGCCAAGCTGGCCCGGTTCGACACGTCCCTGGGTCCCTGGATGTCCGCCATCAGCGCGTTCAGGGCCAAGTACGCCGGCACGACGGTGGCCACGACCGAGCCTGTCGCCGACTACCTGCTGACCGCCATGGGCCTGCACAACCTGACGCCGTTCCGCTTCCAGGCCGACATCATGAGCGGGGTCGACCCGGCGCCCCAGGACATCACCCTCGAGGACGGGTTCTTCACGAAGCACCAGGTCAAAGTCTTCTGCTACAACCAACAGGTCGTCAGCAGCCTGACCTCGTCCATCCGCCTCACGGCCGAGAACGCCGGCGTCCCAGTGGTCGGCGTGTACGAGACGATGCCCACCCCCGGTTACGACTACCAGACCTGGATGCTGGCCGAGGTGAAGGCCATCCAGGCGGCCATCACCCACAAGGTCTCCACCGAACACCTGTGATCGACTCCCCCGCTCCCGCCGCGCGCCCGCGTCGTCGGCCGGCCCCGAGCCGGTGCTCCGGGTGGAGCACGTGCGGGTCGCGCTCGGCGGGCGGACGATCCTCGACGACGTCAGCTTCGACATCGGCGCCGGTGAGTTCACGGGCCTC
>CAVURD010000013.1:0-273489 GCA_963743785.1 uncultured Acidimicrobiaceae bacterium
TTTCCACAGCTCGATGCCATCGGAGGAAGCGGGAGCGATGACGGTCGGCCTGGAGCCGGGTCGCCTCGGGCGAGCGAGATCGGTGGGATCGGCGCTCTATCTGGGCGAGCGATGCGTCGTCGTACCTGACCGGGGGCCTGGTCGTGCTGGACGGTGGCTCGCCGCCGACGAGTGAAAACCCGGGCGAACCCCCACGAGGATCATGAGGAACCATTGAGAAGGAGCGACAGATGACCGACGCACCGAACGACCTGGTCGGCCCGGGACGGGTGGCGGTGGTGACCGGCGCGGCCAGCGGGATCGGGCGTGCCCTGGCCATGGCGTTCGCCGACGAAGGGTCCATTGTCATGGTCGGAGATATCGACGGGCAAGAGGCTGAGGGTGTCGCCGCCGGCATCAGGGACGGTGGGGGTCAGGCCGAGGCTTTGACCGTCGATGTCGCCGATGCCGCGTCGGTCGAGGACCTGGCCGCGCACACGCTGGCCCGTTCGGGCCGTCGACGTGCTGTGCAACAACGCCGGGGTGTCAACCTTCAATCTGATCCAGGACCAGACACTCGACGATTGGCGCTGGGTGTTCGACGTCAACCTCTGGGGGGTGGTGCACGGCCTGCAGAGCTTCTTGCCCGTCTTTCGCCGACAAGGCACCCCCGCGCACATCGTCAACACGGCTTCCATCGCCGGGCTGCTGAGCGGGGTGGCCTTTATTGGCCCCTATGCCGCCACCAAGGCCGCGGTGGTATCGATCTCCGAGACGCTCAGCCAGGAGTGTGCCATCGCCGGGTTGCCCATCGGCGTAAGCGTGCTGTGCCCGAGCTCTGTCAATACCCGGGTCATGGAATCGGAGCGCTCGCGTCCCACGGCGCGAGGGATTGAAAAGCGAAAAGAGTCCGCCGAGGCAGTGCGGTTGGCGATCCGCGATTCCTTCACGGGCCCCACGGGGTTGACCCCAGGGCAGGTGGCGGAACGCACCCTGGAGGCAATCCGAGCCGGCGAGTTCTGGGTCATCACCCACCCGGGGGAGCGCTCGGCGTTCGAGGCTCGCTTCACTACCGCTCTGGCCCACTTCCCTCCTCCACTCGATCCTGTGCAGGGGAACGGATGACCCGGGACTAGGAGACGACGCGGAGGGTGACCTGGTCAGCGGGACCCGACAGGTCGTCGACCTGCTGCCCCGTAAGGTAATGAGGCCCGAAAGGCCTGGTCCGAACCTCAGGCCTTTCGTCCCTGGATCCAGCCGGTGTGCGCCCCAGGCAATGCTTGGGCGCAGCGAGTGCGACGCGGCCAGTATGAAGGCAGAAGATCAGCAAGAGGCGTGGCGACAATTGAGAGCGCACAGACCGAGAGGAGGCGCCCATGCCTGCGGTGACCGTCGATGACCTGTCGAAGCTGCCGAAAATCCCTGTTCCTGATCGCACGGCGACGACAGAACGGCCGGTGAGGTCCGTGACCACGGCGCCGAGCGGGCTCGAGGGAGAGGGGTTTCCGGTACGCAGGGCGTTCGCCGGCATGAGCCTGGCCGACCTCGACCCTTTCGTCCACATGGACCAGATGGGCGCGGTCAACTACGCACCGGGTGAGCCAAAGGGAACCCCCTGGCATCCCCATCGGGGTTTCGAGACGGTGACCTACATGATCGATGGCACGTTTGCCCACCAGGACTCCCAGGGAGGCGGTGGCCTCATCACCGACGGGGCCACACAATGGATGACCGCCGGTGGGGGGATCTTGCACATCGAAACGCCTCCCGAGGATCTCGTCATCTCGGGTGGTCTCTTCCACGGGATCCAGCTCTGGGTGAACCTGCCGGCAAAGGACAAGATGATCCCGCCGGCCTATCAAGGGCTCGAAGCCGACCAGGTGGCTCTGGTGTCTTCCGCCGACGGTGGCTGCCTGTTAAGGGTGATCGCCGGCCAGATCGGTGAGCACCGCGGTCCCGGCTCCACCCACACACCGATGGCCCTGATGCACGCCAGCATCTCTCCGGGGGCCTTGCTCGAGCTGCCCTGGAACCCTGACTTCAACGGGTTGGTCTACGTGCTCGCCGGATCTGGGCGTGCCGGGAGCGACGGGCGGCCGATCCAAGGCGGTCAGTTGGTGGCGTTCGACCCTGGAGACTGGATGGCCGTCCGCGCCGACGACCGCCAGGACTCTGGCACCGACCACCTGGAAATCCTCGTCCTGGGAGGCCGGCCGATCAAGGATCCCGTTGAGCACTACGGACCCTTCGTGATGAACACCCGAGCAGAGATCGGGCAAGCACTCGAGGACTTCGAGGCCGGTCGCTTCGGCACGATTCCACCGAACACGCTGATGCCGCACGTGCCGGACCCTGATCCGGTCCGAGCCGAGCACACCGGGATCTGACTGGGCATCTGGCCAAGCTGGTCGAGGCTGGACATTGGACGACAGTGGATCCACCAAAGGACCCGTCGGATTCAAGACCGGATATCAAGTAGTCGAAGACCCCCGGTGCCCTCGCTGGAGATGCTCAATGGACCGTGATGCCCTCGCCGTCATGCCCGAGGCGGGACCTCTGCCGGGGTCGCAGGCAGCGACGACGGCCAAAGCGGGCAGCTCCTTCGCGCCCTGCGGTCCCGGCCCTTCCGTCTCTACTTCGGCGGCCAGGTTGTCTCGGCCAGCGGCAGCTTCTTGGAGCAGACGGCCATCGGCTGGCTCGTCCTCGAGCGCACCGGTTCGCCCGGCGATCTGGGGCTGGTTCTGGCGGCCGGGGGGATCCCCTCTCTGCTGTTCGGCCCCTGGGGTGGGGCGGTGGCCGACCGGGTCGACCTGCGCAAGCTCCTCGTGGTCACTCAGACGCTCTTCTGCGTCATGGCCGCGCTGTTGTGGGCGCTGGCCGCAGCAGGCGCGGCCAGCGTGGCGGCCCTGGTGGCCATCGGTGTGGCGGGGGGTGTCGTCCAGATCGCCGACTCGCCGGCTCGCCAGGCCCTCGTCAGCCGCCTGGTTCCGCCGGACGACCTGGCCAGCGCGGTCAGCCTCAACGGGGTGGTGGTCAACAGCGCCCGCGTGGTCGGCCCCGCCCTGGCCGGTGTGCTGATCGTGACCGTAGGCACGACGATCTGTTTCGGGCTCAACGCCCTGTCCTATCTGGCCGTCATCGCCGCCCTGCTCGTCATTCGGCCCCGCAAGGCGGGCGGCCCCGCTCCGCCCGGACGCCAAGGTGTCAAAGAAGGGTTGCGGTACGCCGCCGGCCGCCAGCAACTCTGGCTCCCTCTTCTGATGATGTCGGTGGTCGGGCTCTTGGCGTTCAACTTCGCCGTGGTCTTGCCCGTGTTCGCCAAGGACACGTTCCACGGCACCGGCGGCACCTATGGGCTGCTCACGACCATGCTCAGCGTCGGGGCGGTCGTGGGCTCCCTCGCGGTCGGCCTTGTCCACCATCCGAGGCGCCAGTACTTGCTCTTCGCCGCCCTGGGGTTCGGGGTCACGTCGGCCGCCACTGCAGCCGCCCCTAACGTCGCCGTGGCCTGCGTCACGCTGCTCGTCACGGGTGGGACGGCATTCTGCTTCGTCACCTTGTGTTCGACCACGCTCCAGCTTCACAGCTCGAGCGCCTATCGCGGTCGAATCATGGCGCTCTGGGTCTTCGTCTACTTGGGAACCACGCCCATCGGCAGCATCCTGACCGGGTGGATCATCTCGAGCGGTGGCCCCCGGATCGCGCTCCTCGTTGGTTCGGGGGCGTGCCTGGCCGCGTCGGTGCTGGCTGCCTTCGTCCACACGCCGCACAATCCCGACGAGGCGCTCGCGGATCTTGGTCAGTGACTGTCGGGTGACGATCCGAAGGTATCGAAGCCGGACGAGGTCTTAGTCGTGGTCCTGGCCGAAGGTGGAGCGGAGGGCGCGCAATCCCATGGATGTGGCACGAACGAAGTCCTCGTCACGGTCCGGAATGCCCTGATCGAGCCACGTCAGTGTGGCCTCGATGAGCCAGCCAAATAAGGCTTCCGAGCGCCACACGTCAAAGAGTTGGTCACCTGAGTCGAGCGCCGTCAGCCGGCGCACCACAGCCACAGCGACAGATCGAAGCTGGGCCGCGTAGTCAGCAAACCGCGGCTCACGAGCAGCGTGGCGCCACAGGAGCGTGAAGCCGTCGGGATCCTGGCGGGCCACGGTCAAGAGGGTGCGCGGCCCGAGTCCGCTCCGACTCGGCTCGGCCAACTCGCTGCGGAGCTCCTGGCCGAGCTCCTCGAACACTTCCTGGAGAATCTCGCGGTAGAGCTCCTCTTTTGAACCGAAGTGCCGGTAGATGATGAGTTTCGTGACGCCGCATGCGGCTGCCACATCCTCCATCGACGTGTGGGCGAAGCCCGTCGAAGCAAAGGCACGAGACGCACCCCGCAGGATGGAGGCCCGCCGTTCGACGCGGGGGAGGAGTTTGCTCTGGAGTTGTATACCTGAAAGTATACACTTCCACGTAGACACCGAGGATGGTCGTGGGAGGTGCCTTCATGGGCGCATTGCAAGTCGAGTTCACCGAAGAGGAGTTGCTTGCTGATGTCTCGGTCAGCGAACCCCTGGTTGCGGGTGGCGTCCGCTGCCACGGCGGTTTCAATGAAGACGGCAGGTACGTCTCGCCTCGCACCAAGTACCGAGTCCCGGCGATCGCGGCGTGGGGTGAGCAGAACTGTGAACGCTTCACCACCCAGTTGATCGACGCGGCTCTCGAGCGCTGGGAGCGATCGTTTCCCAGTGTGGACCAAGCCCGCTTCCTGATTCGATCTGGAGTGCCCGAGCCGCTGATGGCGACGCTGACGCGCATCGGCACCGTGGAGGGCTACGGCGCCAACATCCGACTCCTCAAGCCAAAGAACCTGCAGCGGCATTTCGTCGAGGACATCGACGGCACGGCCATCGACCATCTGGGTGGTGGACTCTTCGAGGCGCACGGTCGAGATGAGGCAGGTTGGGATGTCGAAGCCGGTCACCGGGACATGTGGTTTGCCGCACGCGACATAGCGTTCGAGAGGCCCGCTGAGGAGCTGGACATTGAGGCCATGCTGGCCCGCATGGGCTTCGGCCGGTCCGGTCCAGGTGGCCAAGCGGACCGGCTGCTGCCGAACGACGTTCCGGCGGAACTTGAGATGATGGTCTCGCTCATGGTGCGTGTTCTCTTCATTGAGATCTCGGCCTTTCATACCTTCGCCTGGGCTGAGGAGTGGATGTCCGATTCCGAGCTCGTTGGCGGTGAGGGCGAGGCGGCCCGTCTCGTCTCGTACATCCGGGCCGACGAGACACCCCACGTGGGCTACCTCCGTACGGCACTGTCCGAAATGCGGGACCGCACCTGGGTGGGTGACGGCGGCAAGCACCACTCCGGCGCCGACATGATCGGTCGGATTTGGGAGCCACTGCTGGCCCAGAGCCTCGGACCGGGTCGCGACGAAGGTCGTCGGGCCGCGCTGGGTGAGGTCGAATACTGGTGCGCCAAGCATCGCAACGGGTCGGACATCGTGGCGGAGTTCCACTCGCTCGGTAACGCATGAAGTTCGGCATCTTCTACGAGCACCAGCTGCCCCGCCCTTGGGAGGAGGGCAGCGAGTACCGCCTCTTGCAAGAAGCGCTCGAGCAGGTTGAGTTGGCCGACCGACTTGGCTTCGACGTCGTGTGGGAAGTGGAGCACCATTTTCTGGAGGAATACAGCCACTCCTCGGCACCTGAAGTTTTTCTCGGCGCCTGCAGCCAGCGCACCAAGGACATCCGGCTGGGCCACGGCATCATTCAAACTGCTCCGCGCTACAACCATCCGGCCCGGACCGCCGAACGCGTGGCCACGCTCGATCTGATCTCGGGCGGGCGAGTCGAGTTCGGCTCGGGAGAGTCAGGATCGGAAGCAGAATTGGGTGGTTTCCTGGTTGATCCCGCCACCAAGCGGGAGGCGTGGCTCGAAGGTCTCGAAGTCGTGCTCCGTTGCATGACCGAAACACCTTTCACCGGGGTCGATGGCCGTTTTGTCCAGATGCCGCCGCGCAACGTTGTTCCCAAACCGATGCAAAAGCCGCATCCGCCCCTCTGGGTGGCCTGCTCGCGGCGTGACACCATCCTGCTGGCAGCCGAGAAGGGCATCGGAGCACTCACGTTCGCCTTCATCGATCCCGAGGAAGCGACCAAATGGATCGCCGACTACGAGCACACGTTGGCTGAGCGCTGCGTTCCTGTCGGACATACCGTGAACTCCAACATTGCCTGTGTAACGCAGATGATGTGCCATCCCGAAGAGAAAGTGGCGCTCGACCGGGGTCTTGAAGGCGGCAACTTCTTTGGGTACTCGCTCGGGCACTACTACGTCTTTGGCGAGCACCGTCCGGGTTCCACCGACGTATGGGGCGAATACCTTGATCGCCGTGGTGACCAGGGCTACTCGCCCGAGGTCGAAGCCGCGCTACGTCAGGAGCGGCTCGGAGCCAAGCTGGCCGCGGGCGACCGAACCGGCCTACGGGGTGCGACCGGGACGCCCGAGCAGATCCGCCACTACCTTGAACGGTTCGAAGAGGCCGGCGTGGACCAAATCATCTTCGTTCTTCAGGCCGGGAGGAACCGTCACGAAGACATTTGCGAATCGCTCGAACTCTTCGGACGAGAGGTGCTGCCAGCGTTCAGGGAGCACGATGAGGCGCAGGTCAAGGCGAAGGCAGCTCGCCTTGCCCCGGCGATTGATGCCGCCATGGAGCGTCTCGCCCACGAACCCAAACCGCCGAAGCTTCCCTCTGACTACTCCTTTCCCGCCATGCCGCGTCGCTGGGCCGACGAGACCAAAAGCGAGGAAATCCGCGAATGGCTCGAGAATTTCGCCAACGCCCGTGCCCAGGGCGTCAGAGAGAAGGGGCTCGGTATTCTCGGAAACTGAGCCCGCTGTTATCCACCGGGCGATGGCACTCCCACCAAGTCGGTAGCTGTGCAATCGAGCAACCAATGCCGGCGGAGATCTTCGAGGCATCGTCGGCAACGGGTCGGTTCCTCCGTTGGCCTTCGACACTCGGGAGCACGCCTCCTACCAGGACAAGAACGTGAAGGTCGACGCCTTCGCCGCCCTGTGGCTCATAAGCTAGGGAGCCCGAGGCTAGGCAGAAAGGCTGGCGCGCCGGCTTCAGCACGACCGATGATGGGCAACGGGGGAGTCGTGCATCGAGTGCGACGAGAGGGAACACAGAAGAGGACGGTGACACCTATGGCGAATATTCCTGCTGAGAGCGAGCCGGTGAGCTTCGGTAGACACGTAAAGCCCCTGTTTCGTCCTCGCGACCGAGAGTCAATGCAATCCCGCTTTGATCTCTGGTCCTATGACGATGTCACCGCCAACGTGAGCGCCATAGTCACCCAGCTCCGCGCTGGCACAATGCCTTGCGACGGCGCTTGGCCGGTCGAACAAGTCGACCTCATTCAGCGATGGGTGGACACAGGAAAGGCACGCTGACTGGTGTCCTCGCTACGGTCTGGACGGAGCTAGCCGACCGCAGAGATCAAACACTCTCAGCTCGTTGACAAGCCAGCATCGGCGGCATCGTCGTGGGTCGCGGTCTTAGCTCCTCTGCGCCTGGCAGTCCTGCATCTTCACCGCAGCTCTGTTACTTCCACTCGGCACCCTCCTACAGCGCTGTCAGTTAGGCATTCGAGCGTCCGATCGCCGGTGACCTCGACGTCATTCCTCCCACCCCAGAGAAGCTGAGGTGGAGTGGCGTCGCATCGCACTCGACCAGCCGTGCCGGGGTTCGAGGGTTTATGAGTGCCCAGCGCTAGCGACGCGGGGGCATCCAGCCACTGTTATCTGCCGGTCCGCTCGCGGTGCTCGCACCCTGGCCAGCAGCAGGGCCGACGCTGGCCTTCCTCCAGCTCCTCCTGGGTCCGGCGAATGCGGCGTTCTCGGGTCATCTCCTGCTTGGCGTCCTCGACCCAGCAGATGAATTCGTTGCGGGCCAGAGGCGTTATGTCCTTCCAGGCATCGAGCGCAGTGCGGTTGGCGACCAGCGCCTGGCGCAGGTCTCCTGGAAGCTTGTGCACCACCCCACCGGGCACTCGCGGGCTGCTCATGGGGCCACGGTACAGCGCCTCGTGTCCGCTCGGAACGATGACCGCCCGGTCATGAGGTTTGCGGTGATACTTCGGCGAAGTACCTGAGGAACGGGGTGGGACGTCGGTGTCGTTATCAACCGGCAGTAGGGCCAGGGTGCTCCATCGGTGGGCCCACGGGAAATCCTTGCTGGGACCGGCCAGAAATGCTGCCCGTACCCGCCGTGCGACCGCTCCGTACAAGGACTGACTCGTCCCGAATCGCGGCGACACCACCGAGCACGCAAGAGCGGTTTGCCGCCGCCGTGAATTGTCGTTGACGGCTCTATACCGGCGGTCTCTGACCACGACGTGCGCGAACTCCCACCAACTCGCCTTCCTCGCTGGTGTCATTCCGCCACGGATTTGGGCCGTTCGGCCCATTGGTCAGCGTAAGTCGCCGACTTAGGCTGGTCATCAAGAGGCTTTTGTATCCACACGGTTATTTGGGGATAGCCGCTCGACTCCGTGTGTCAACCCAGAGAGTGGACAATGGATCTACTGGAGCGAGACGGTGAAGTTGTTTCTCGACACCCGTGGGAGTTGGCTCGAAGCAAATTCTTTGTCCGCCTCCTTCGCCGCTTCGCACCCGCTTCACGTGACATCCGGCTGCTGGACGTTGGAGCAGGTGACGCGTGGTTCTCGGCCCAGCTGCTCGACTCCCTACCGGCGCGGTCCCGCATCACCTGCTGGGACGTCAACTATTCCGAGGAGGATCTCAGCGTCTACGCGAGCCACTCCTCCTCGTTGACGCTGACCGCCGAGCAACCGGACGACACCTTTGACGGGATCTTGATGCTTGATGTCGTTGAGCATGTTGAAGACGACATCGGATTCGTGTCACGAATAGTGGAGTCGCGACTGGAACGTGACGGTTGGGTTCTCGTCAGTGTCCCGGCGTATCAGAGCCTCTTCACTTCACACGACAACGCAGTGAAGCACTTCCGCCGATATTCTCCCCGCCAGGCGGCCGAGGTGCTCGAGGCCGCCGGTCTGAAGGTCGAGGCTCAGGGTGGCCTCTTTCATTCGCTGCTTGTCGTACGTGGCACCCAGGCGGCAAAGGAGCGACTGTCCGGACCGAAAGACCCATGGGTCGGTCCGGGCGCGTGGAGCGGCGGTCCCCGACTCACTCGGGCGATGGTTTCGGCCTTGGGGGCAGAATCCAGAATGTCGGAGGTCTTCGGCGCCAAAACAAAATCGGTGCTCCCCGGACTCAGTTACTGGGCCTTCTGTCGACGGGCGGAGCCTCAGTGACCACCCTGGTTGCTCGACCTGATCCTCTCTCGGCCGTCACGACCACGGATCCGATCCGGGGCATCGTCGACCCGAGGAAGATTCCCGTGGACGTCGAGATTGTGGTGCCGGTCTACAACGAAGCGGAGCATCTGGTCGAGCGCGTGACCGAACTGCGTCGCTACCTTGACGAGTCCTTTCCCTTTCGGGCGTTGGTCACCTTGGTCGACAATGCCAGCACGGACGAGACCTTCGACCTTGCGAGCCGGCTGGCAGCCGTGACTCCCGGTGTGGCGGCCGTGCATCTGCCCAGAAAAGGCCGTGGGCACGCCCTGCGGACAGCCTGGTCAACCAGCGTGGCTGAGGTTGTGGCGTACATGGATGTCGACTTGTCGACCTCGCTTTCGGCGCTGCTGCCTCTGGTAGCCCCTTTGCTTTCGGGTCACCGGGATGTGGCCACGGGTACTCGTTTGGCCCGTGGATCGAACGTCGTACGAGGAACCAAGCGTGAGTTGATCTCCCGCTCCTACAACCTTCTCCTTCGAGCATCCCTTCGAGGCAGGTTCAGCGACGCTCAGTGCGGCTTCAAAGCTCTGCGGACAGAAGTCGCGGGTGAGCTTCTGTCGCTCGTTGAGGACGACGAATGGTTCTTTGACACCGAGCTCCTGATTACGGCACAACGTCTCGGCTTGCGCATCAGCGAAGTGCCGGTCGATTGGGTGGACGATCCAGACAGCAGAGTAGAGATCGTATCGACGGCCATGAGCGATTTCCGAGGCGTGTGGCGCTTGATGCATAGCTCGGCTCGACGCTTCCAGGGCGTCACAGTGGCGCAGCGCAGGGGAATCCAAGAGGTCACGTCGGATCAACTCATTCGCTTCGCCGGCGTGGGTGTCATTTCGACGCTCGCCTACGCCCTTCTTTTCATCGCCTGCGAACAAGTGGTGGGGACGTATGAGGCCAACGCAGTGTCCCTGGCCATCTGTACCGTGTGCAACACGCTGATCCACACCGAGCTCGCTCGCGACGGCTCCGGCCAGGCACATCGTGGACGTTTCGTCGGGGCCGCCTTCGGCCTGTTGCTCCTCAGCGTGGTCATGACGAGCGTGGCCTTGGCGGTCGTCCAGGTCGTCGTGGGACCTTCTTTGTCTATTGAACTCCTTGCGGTGACGGCGGTCAGCGCGGTGGCTGCGGTGTTCCGCTTCGCTGTCCTCCGGACCTGGATTTTCCGCACCGGTACGACGTCCCACCTCGCCTCCCGATTTGACGTCCGTCGGTGCCCAAAAGCAGCGTCGTGACCACCGATTACCGGGACCCGAATGTGGATCTGAACGTAACGGCGGCCGATCCGGACGCGATGGACCCGGTGCTCTCGCTGAGCGGCGGACTCGAAGTTGGAGGGATCGTCACGTCAATTGACGAGCGGGGGGCGTCAATCGACGAGCGGGGGGCGTCAACCGATCCGTCCGTTGAGCTCGAAGGAACGACCCACTACCCCCGAGATCGTCACGTGGTCCGCTCGCCTGAAACAGTTTGCGCGCCCGACCGGCTACTACATCCTGTCCCGTCTCCTCGTACTCTTCGCCGCGTTGGCAAGCAAATGGCTCGTCCCGCGCCTGCACCCGCTCAAAGCACTCACCTCGGGCTGGGATGGCTATTGGTACACGCTCATCGCTCAGCACGGATACCCGCAGCAGATCTTCAATGAGAACCACGGCAGCCGATGGGCCTTTTTCCCGGCCTACCCGGCAGCCATCCGGGCCACAGTGGCGACCACGGGGCTGTCCTATGCCCATGCCACACTCCTGCTGTCGTTCGTCCTGGGCCTCACCTCCACACTGGCCATTTGGCTGGCGGTACGACAGATTTTCGGGCCGGTTGTCGCTGACCGGTCGGTTTTGCTCTACGTCTTCTTCCCGGCGTCCTATGTGCTGAGCATGGCGTACACGGAAGGTCTCTTCATCACAGCAGTGGGCGCCTGCCTGTATGCCCTCGCCCGCCGGTACTGGATTACTGCTGCCCTCTTCGCGCTGCTGGGGTCCTTGACTCGGAGCTTCGGCGTCGTCCTCATCGCCTGTGTCATCGTGACCGCCATCCCGGCCATCTTCAAAGAACGAAAGCTTCGCCCGCTCGTCGCCCTCGGCGATTTCTCCGTTGGGATTCTTGGCCTGGCTGGCGTATTCGTGGGCGGCGGTCGGCAATCCGCTGGCCTTCCTCTCAGCCGAGAAGCTGTGGGGCCATTCGCACTTCGTCTGGTTCCTGACTCCCATCCTGTCGCTGCTCCGTGTCGCCACCAGCGTCCAAAGCTGGCACCAAGGCGCAGTCGTCCTGGCCGCCGTCGCGCTCGTCATTGCCTACGGTGGGTTCGTGCTGTTGGCGAAGGCACGGGACCGTGGCGTGGCGATCCCATTGTTCTGGTGGGTGTTCACGGTCGGAAGCATCTTGGGCATGATGAGTTCCTACGAGCCGGTCAGCGTGTTGCGTTACTCCCTGGCCGTGATCCCGCTCTTTGCGGCCTACGCCTGGCGGATGCGACCCTCATGGGAGGGGCCCGTGATCGGGGTGTTGGCCTTCTCGCAAGGGGTGCTCGCTGTGGTGATCTTTGTGGGGACCCTGTACCCCCACTCCGCCCAACTCTGGCCCTGAGCCTGAATTCGCCGGGCACCAACCTTCAGCTCAGAGGCCGGGGCCGTGCTCGATTCGCCCGAGCGCACACGATCCGGGTCGCGGCGCGAGGTCAGCGGACTGTGGCGAGCCGCGAGCCGCTCGACTCGTCCGTGGTGGTCCATCTACATCGAGCCCATGTCGGCGGGCTCGGGGTTCCCACCCATCATCTTGAGCATCATGGCCCCGCCGGTGCGGAAGAAGCGCCAGATCAAAATGGCAGCGGCCGCGATGAAGACGATATTGAGGTAGGTCGTGTAGTCCCAGCTGATCATCGGATTGAGCACCGTCGCGTTGCGGGTCGTCGGTATCAACCCCGCGGCACCAAAGATCAGCTCGACCGCGTAGCCGGCGGTGACCATGGTCACGTAGAAGGTGGCCAGGATGAACAGCATCATCTTTGTCCCGTAGTACTTCCGGTAAATGACCAGAATGGGCAGGATGATCAGATCGGCAAAGATGAAGCTGATCACTCCGCCAAAGCTGATCCCGCCATTCCACAGAACGGCGGCCAGCGGGACGTTCCCGATAGAGCAGACGAAGGAAATGATCGAGATCACGGGTCCGAGCAGGGGGCCCCAGACCTTGGCCAGCAGCGGGTGCCCGGTGAAGAAGAGATGTTGCCAGAAGCTGTCAGGCACCCATGCGCCCAATGCGCCCGCGATGAGGAGCCCGAGCACGATGTCGCGCAGGACCGCCGCCCACTCCATCACGAAGACGTGGGCCACCGCGGTGAACCCCTCGGCCGAGGACAGACGGGACCACAGGCTTCCGTCTGACTTGACGCTCATGTCCATGGCCGCGTGGCCCTCCATCGAGCCGGCCAGCCCCCGATCGGCTTGGTGCTTGGCGGCGTCGACCAGGCGTTGGCGGAGGAACAGACGGAAGAGCACGGCGATGAGGACGATCATGATCGGCCCTCCGACGAACTCAGCGGCCGTGAACTGCCAGCCCAGCAAGAGGGCCATGATGATCCCCAGCTCGATCACCAGGTTGGTCGAGGCGATCTCGAACACCATGACCGCAGTGAAGTCCCCCCCTTTGCGGAAGAGACCCCGAGCGAGCGCCACCGCGGCGTAGGAACACGAGGAACTGGCGATCCCGAACCCGGTTGCCACCGCCAGGGTCTTGGGCGAGTCGTCGCCCAGGAGCCGCTCGACGGTGCTCTTGCGGACCAGGGCCTGGACGATCGCCGACAGGCCGAAGCCCAAGATCAGCGACCAGAGGATCTGCCACGTCATCCCACCCGCCACGGCGAGGGCATGCCCGATGGCGTGGATAACCCTCATCGACGGCGGCTCGAATTGGCCGGCCATGTGGAGTCTGAGCGGGTCGCTGAGCTCGGGCAGGTCCTCCCGGCCGACTGACGTTCACTTGGCGAGCAGGTCTCCATGGGCCCTCGTCTCGTTGCGGATCACTGGTGGGCGAAACACCGGATCGATGACTGTGGCTGACATCGAAGTGTACCCTATGGGGGTATAACGGATCCTGGAGGAAACCATGTACGGATACATCGAGCACAAAGACCTGGTCGCGAAGCGGCTGCGGCGGATCGAGGGTCAGGTTCGGGGCCTCCAGCAGATGATCGAGGACGACCGCTACTGCATCGACATCCTCACCCAGATCTCAGCCGCGACCAAGGCACTGCAAGCGGTGGCCGTCGAACTGATGGGCGATCACCTCAACTCCTGTGTCAGCGAGGCGGTCAAAGCCGGTGGGCCCGGGGCCAAGGAGAAGATCACCGAGGCGACCGATGCCATTGCCCGTCTCGTGCGGTCCTGAAAGTGCCCGGATTGGACGAGGCCGCCTTCGTGGATCGCCAAGACAGCCAGAGCCGGGTGCCCCATCGAAGGAGCTCGGGCTGGCGTGCCCGAGATCACGCTCGTAGCCTCGTTGGCCCCATGACGAGATTCCATCGACATTCAACGCCCCGTGGGAGTCGACGATTCGGGCTACGACTGAGATGATCGACCGCGCCCCGGCCACCCGATCTCCGCTGGTCATCGCCGACCCGTCCGACCAGCGGTTTCCGGCGTTCTCGCCGGAGGTCCTCGAAGAGCTCGCCGAGTTCGGGGAGCCCCTGGAGCTGGCAGCCGGAGATGCCCTCTACCGCGCCGGCGAGGCGCGGTGGGATTTCTACGTGCTTCTCGAAGGCGAGGTCGAGGTCGTTCGAGACGATGAGTCCCAGCAGGTGGTGGTCGTCTACGGGCCGAGACAGTTCGTCGGGGAGCTGGGGCTGCTCACGGGGCAGCGGACCTACTTGATGGCGCGGGCCACCCAGAACGGGTCGGTTCTGGTCATTCCCCACGACGAGTTCCGCCGACTCATGGCGACGAAACCGAGCATTTCGGACATCATTTTCAGTGCCCTGATCGGCCGGAGGGAGACCCTGAGAACCACCTCGGGCGGCGAGGCGGTGCAGATCCTGGGTTCGCGGTTCTCACCCGAGGCCTTGGCCCTGCGCACGTTCGCGGCCCGCAACCGATTGGCTTACGCCTGGATCGACCTCGAGGAGGAAGACGATGTCGACGTGCTGTTGGCGAGCAAGGGCCTCCGTCCCAGCGACACCCCGGTTGTCGTCACTCCGACCGGGGTCCTTCGCCATCCGACGCCGGGCCAGTTTGCCGAGCAGATGGGACTTACGTACCACCCCATCCCGGGCCGAACCTTTGACCTGGTTGTGGTCGGGGTGGGGCCGGCGGGCCTCGCCGCCTCGGTGTACGGGGCCTCCGAGGGTCTTGACACCGTCGCCCTTGACGCCGTTGGTCCGGGCGGCCAGGCCGGTTCCAGCTCACGCATCGAGAACTATGCGGGATTCCCCAACGGCATCTCGGGCGGTGACCTTGCGGCCAGAACGGCGGTCCAGGCCCAGCGACTGGGAGCATGGCTGGTCAGCCCCTGTGAGGTTTCGGGCCTGCGTGTCGAGAATGGATTCCACATCGTGTCGCTTGTCGACCAGAGTGAGGTGCCCACTCGGTCGGTCATCGTCGCCACGGGCGCCCAGTATCAACGGTTGGCCATCTCCAACCTTGAGCAGTTCGAAGGCAATGGGGTCTACTACGCCGCGACGGATATCGAGACTCGATCGTGCAGCGGGTCAGATGTTGTGGTCGTCGGTGGTGGAAACTCGGCCGGGCAGGCCGCCATCTACCTGAGCCAGGCAAGTTGCAGGGTTTCGATCGTGATTCGCCGGTCGGACCTTTCGAGCAGCATGTCGAAATACCTCATTGACCGCATCGCCGTCGATCCCCGCATCGAAGTCGTGACCGACACCCAGGTCCGGGCCCTCGACGGCGATACCCACCTCGAAAGCGTGGTCCTCGAGCACACGCCGTCGGGATATCGCCACGCCAAAGAATGCGCCGCCCTCTTTTGCTTCATCGGCGCGGTGCCCGCGACGTCGTGGCTCGGCGGCACTGTCGCGCTGGACGAGAAGGGGTTCATCCTCACCGATCGATTGCTCCCTGCCGATGCCCTCGTCGATCCCCTCTTCTCCGGTAGAGAGCCTTTGCCGTTCGAGACCTCGGCGCCCGGGGTCTTCGCTGTCGGCGATGTGCGGCTGGGATCCATGAAGCGGGTTGCCGCCGCGGTCGGAGAGGGGTCGAGCGCGGTCCGTGCCGTCCATGAGTATCTCGCCACGAATACCTGACCCGCTCACCTCAGACCTCAGCACCGCCGACTTCGGACCGATGGCCACGGCCACGAGCAGCGACTCGGTGCGCGAGTCGCCGCTCAGCCGAGTCTCCGTCCAACTCGATCCCCCTTTGGGTTGGGCGCCCCTTGGCCGGCGGTGATCGGGCTGCGGAGGCTCGTGTTGAGATAGAAACCCATGCTCGGACTCGCTTTTGCTTCTGGACGAGGGAGTTCCACGGGTGTCTTCGAATCCAGAAGCTGACGCAATCCCCGTCCCACCTGCAGACTCTCGAATTTGTAACTAGGGTTGGGTACCCGGACGCGGCCCGGTCCTGCTGGGCCCCCACAGGGTGTTGAGGACGGCACGATGTCGAAGCTCAGGCTTTCGCTGACCATTCCGGGCGCCGTGTCGCTCGGGGCCTATGAAGGCGGCGCCCTCGCCGCACTGATTCTGGCGGCTCGCACACTGGGGGAAGAGAACCTCCTTATCGACACCATCGCTTCGGCTTCGGCCGGCTCAATCACCGCGCTGTTGACGGCCAGAGCACTCCTCCGTGGTTGCAGCCCGACCGATCTCCTCAGCGCAGCCTGGGTCGAGAGCGCGTCACTCGCCAAGATGAAGACGACGTCGACCCAATCGCCGCTCTCGTCGAAGGCACTACAAGCGATGGCGTCTGACCTGCTCTCTCCCAATGGAATCAGGGACGGGCCACCTGATGTGCCCCGCCAGGGTCACCCCATCACCATCTCCATGGCGCTGGCCAGCCTGGCTGGGCTGACCTACAGCCTGGCCAGCCTGAGCAGCAGAACAGCCGTGGCGGCATCTACCTACCTGGATTTCTACGACGTCACGTTGAACCAGGACGACGACCCCGACGTGTACGTTTGCTATGCCAATGGGGCTATCGCATCGGGTTCGAATGCGATGGGTTTCCCTCCTCTGCGTCTCAACCGAAAGTCCGAGGAGCAGAAGTACGTCGATGCCGGCTTGGAAGGCTTTCCGGCCGACGGCGAGTTTTGGTACACCGATGGGGGGACGGTCGACAACGAACCGCTCGGTCGGTCAATCGGGCTGGCCGGCGCCATCAACAGCGACGACGATCGTGTCCATCTCCTTATCCATCCCGACCCGGGCTCTCCTTCATCCCACATGACGGAAGTCTTCGGTGGTGACGCGCCCACCCCACCATGGGTACGGACGGCGACCCATGCCTTGAGCATGATGCAGGCGCAGTCCGTCTATGACGACCTCAGGACACTGGAGAAGACCAACTCACGATTGGCCTGGGTGCGCACGATCGGGCCTGCCCTCTGGGAGGGTCTCGAGGAGGGACTCGAATCCTCCGGCCTACCAGCGGACAAGCGTGACGAGATACGAGATCATGTGACCGCAGTTCTCTCGGAGGCTCTGGCCGAGGTCCGGGGCCAGCAGCGGGAGATTGAGGAGACGTCGAAGCGGAAGCCGAAGCCGCGGCCCGACGCGAGAGGGATGGACTACGCCGCGACAATGGGGGCTCTCGTCGAGGCGGCGAGCGGTCTTGAGGGGCGGGACCCGGTCAAGGTGGAGATCGTGTCGCCCGCGCTCGGTGCCGGCCCCGGGCAATCGCCCTCCTCCCTCCTGGCTGGTGCGTTCCTGTTCCATTTCGGAGGCTTCATCGACATCGAGTTCCGCAAGAGCGACTTCGCGCTCGGCTACCGCAACATGACCTACTGGTTGGAGAACGGCCTCGCGGCGCATCTCCCGGGCGTGGATCTGCGGCCTGCGTTATCGGCCGTCGGCCGGGCCTACGACGAGCTCGGCTGGGACGGTATCCGGCACGGGGGAGCGACACTCAACTCCCTGCGCCTCAGCCAGAAGTTGGGACTGCTCTGTTTGGGTGGTCATGTGGCGCATGTCGTCGAGCACGACGTGCTGCGCGGCGGGGCCGGCGAAGCACCCGCGTCGTGAAACCTGGAGTGCTCTGACGTGGCGGAAGAATCGGTGAGTGCGCCTCAGGGGGAGCGCCGACTCCTCGTGCTGCTCTTCAGTGATCTGGTCGGCTCGACCGAGCTGAGCCAGATGATCGACCCCGAGGACTATGCCGACCTGCTTCTCGAGTACCAAAAGGTCAGCCGTCGGATCGTGCTGACCAATGGGGGCGGTATTGCCAACTATCCCGGTGACGGGATTCTGGCCCAGTTCGGTTACCCGATTGCCCACGAAGACGATGCCGACCGGTCGGTGCAGACTGGACTCGACATCTGCCGGGCAGTGGATCTGATCAACAAACGCAATTCGTCGCACCTGCCGATGCCCATCGCCGTGCGGGTGGGCATCCATGCCGGCCTCACGGTCATCGTGAACCCCCAGGACGAAGAGCGGCGCGACCTGGCGCTGTTCGGCGACGCACCCAACATCGCCTCGCGGGTGCAAAGTGCCGCCCAGCCCGGGCAAGTTCTCGTCTCGGACGAGGTGATCGGTCTGTTGCGCCAAGAGGTGAACATCACCGAGTTCGGATCGCCCGAAATGAAAGGCGTGGAGCGGCCGATTCGGCTCAATCTGGTGGTCGGTGCACCGGCGACCCGCACCCGCGATGTCAGGTCGCCGCTCATCGGCCGCGACGCCGAGCTGACCGCCTTGCGGACCCTCTGGGCGGAGGCCCGTCGGGGGAAAGGAGGCGGCGCGGTCATCGTCGGCTCTCCCGGAATCGGGAAGTCCCGCCTTTTGACCGAGCTGTCGCGAGAGGTGTCGCCGCGGTCGTGGGTGGATCTCAACGCCTCCGAGATGGGATCGGACAGCGCCTTTGCCGGCCTCGTCCAGCTGCTCAACCGCACGCTCTCACCGACCCCGTCACCCGAGGCCCTCGGGCGAGCGGAGGCACTGCGCGACTTCCTGTCGCTTCATCCGAGCCCAGACATCGCCGTGGAGCCTCTCCTGGGCTTGGTGCTCGGCGAAGCACCGCCGACCTTGCAGAGTTCCGAGAACGCCTATCACGCCATCATGGAGCTCGCCCTGCATGTTGTCCTTGTCTCGACGACCGAGATGGGACACGCCGTTGTCGCAATCGAGGACTTCCATTGGCTCGACCCGTCGTCCCGGGCCTTTGTCGACCGGCTGGTCGGCGCGGCGGAGAGCATGTTCCTCCTGGTGGTCATCACGTCGAGACCAGAAGGCATTGACAGGACGCTGGACGGCAGCGTCAACTCGGCGCCGGTGATCTCGTTGGAGCCCATGTCCACCGATGAGATCACCGAGGTGGTCCGGAGCAACGCTGGCCCGGGGCTCGAACCCTCCGCCTTTGTGGCCATCGCCGAGCGGGCCGAGGGCATCCCCCTCTTTGCCGAGGTGTTGGCTCGCAACTCCGAGATCAGATCGGCCGACAACCTTCCCGTTCTGCTCCGAGCCTCCCTCCTGGCCCGCCTTGACCGCGCCCCTGGTCGCCGATCGGTGGCCCAACTCGCTGCCGTCATCGGTACCCGAGTGGAGTGGGAGCTCATCAGGGTGGCGACCGAGTCGACCCTCGAAAGCACCGAAACCGCCCTCGACGACCTGACCCTGTGTGGTGTGTTGGCACGGGGGTCGAGAAAGGGCGAGCACCGCTTCCGGCACGCGTTGGTTCGCGACGCGGTCGATTCATCGCTCCTCCGACGTGATCGGCAGCGCCTGCACCTGCAGGTGGCCCGGGCGCTCGAGGCCATCGGTATCGATGCCGACCATCCACCGGAATTGCTCGCCTACCACCTGGCGCAGGGAGGGGAGTCGGCGCAAGCCGCAGAACAATACGCCGAAGCTGCCCTCGAGGCGGCGCGACGAGGTGCCTATCGGGAGAGCAAGCACCTCAGCGAGATCGGACTCGGCCTCGTGCGGGACCAGCCCGAGTCCTCCGCACTCATGCCGATCGAACTCGACCTGACCATGATGCTGGGCAACGCCACCAATGTGGTGGACGGCTTCGGCGCACCCGGGCTGCATGCCCTGTGGAAGCGCGCCGAAGAGCTGTGTGTGGCCACCGACAACGCCGTCGAGCAGTCTTCGGCCATGAACGGGCAGGCCGTCGCATCGATGTTCGCAGGCGACGCGCGCATGGCCGTGGCCGAAGCGAGGCGGATCATCTCGTTCGGGCAGCGCCGCGAGGACCGCAATGCCCTCGTACGCGGCTACTCCACCCTGGCTCTACAGTCCATCTTCTTAGGCGACATCGACGTCATCCTCGATAGCGCTCTGGAAGTGCTGCAGCGCTACAGGCCCTCCGACTTCTTCGACTTGACCTACGGCTTCGGAACCGACCACGGCGTCATCGCCCACTGCGCCGCCGCGGCCGCCGCGACGTACGCCGGTCAGGGCTCCCTCGTCCGCCAGCACATCGACGACGCGATTGCCTTGTCCCGAACGCTGCACAGTCCGACCAGCCTGTGCCTGGCCCTGGCCAGTTCCGGGCTCGCCGAGATCCTGTGGGACGCGCTCGGGGCCAGCCGGGGCCATCTCGAAGAGGCAGTCGCGCTGGCCCGTACCCACGACCTCAGTTACTTCGAGAACCTGTCCGGCCTGTTCCTGGCCGCCGTGGATGCGCTGGAGGGAAAGCCCGAGGCCGCCGAACGGGCCCAATCAGCGGTGACGGCGCTCATCACGGGGGGCAGCGGCCTCGCCACCTCAGTTGGCTGGTGGCTCACCGCGCTGACGCAGGAACTGGCGGGCGAGGTGGCGAGCGCCGTCGGGACCGCCCAGTCGGCCCTGACCGAGACCTTGGCCAGCGGGGAGCACGCCTTCGACCCCGAACTGCATCGCATCTCCATTCGAGGCCGGTCGCAGCTGGACCAGCTCTCTTCTGATGACGCAGTGCGGCTGGCGGTGGGAGTCGCCGAGGAAGCCCTGGCTCGAGGGGCGCCGCTTCTGGCGCAGCGCGTCTTGCAGGACAGATCGGACAAGGAGCAGGCCGACCCCCGCTGTCGCGCCTTGCTCAGTCAGCTGCATCCGATGATCGAACCTTTGGTTTTTTAGCGCAACCACTACAGACCCTCGGGTCGTGAAAGAAGGGAATCCAGATGGCAAGTCCCAAAGGTCAGACGGTTCGTCCGAAGGGTCAGGCGGTCAGCGGGAAAAAGAAGAAGATCTTCCTGTCTGGACCGATGAACTCCATTTCCGACATTAACGGCCAGATGGCAATTTCGGCCGTCCTGAAACCGAGGTTCAATGTGTACCTGGCTCCGAAAGACGGCGTGGAGATCCGCACCCTTATCGACCTGCTCGCCGACCCGAAGGTGCTCTCCGAGCTGTTCCTCCGCGCCGCTTTGCTGGTCCAGCAGATCGGATGGGCGCACGAGATCTATCAGCTCCTCAGCTGTGACGCGCTCGTATTGAACATGGACGGTCGGGTCCCCGATGAGGGTGCCGTGGTCGAGGCCGCCACCTCGTACACGGCCGGAAAGCCCGTCGTCATCTATAAGGACACCGTGGTCACATTCTGGGATTTTTTCGACAACCCGATGGTGGCGGCGCTGGACAGCACCTGGCGGGTCATCGCCGACCTCCGCAAGCTCCCGGGAGCGCTCACGGCTGCGTTGGCCAACGCTCCCGCGACGAGAGGCTTCGTGTACGCACCCCCGCCGAACATTCAGGAGGCCTACGACTTCGGCGCGTATGTCTCGGCGAATCTCAGGCCGCTGATGGCAGCCCTTAAGGCTGCGGCCAAGGATCTTCCGGCTGCATTGCGAGGACTGGAGCCAGACATGGGATCAATGCAATCCTTCGCGGAGGCGCTCATCGCCGGAACGAAGGCGCGTACCGCCGCCAGGAGAGCATTCGGCGGTTAGGCGCTCTCACGAGAAGGCAATCATCTTCGGCGCACCGGAGTGGGCGGACGAGTTCTGACTTCAGTGGCTTCGTGCCTGAATCGAGCGAAGTGCTCGTTGCCTACGATCGCGGCTGAGGTGGCCGAAGGCCGTCGAGGATCAGGAGGAGCAGTCGCTCGCTCTGGTCCTCGGTGAGCGTGGCGCTCATGCACATGGAGCCGAGCAGCTGCATGAGATCGGGAGCGTCGAGATCCTGGCGCACGACTCCGGCGGCTTGGGCCCGGTCGAGCACGATGCTCAGCGCGCCGACGATCCGCTCGCGTGACGCGACGCGGAGCTCCGGCGCCTTCTCGAATGCCTCGTGGAGCTCGGTCAAGAAATTGCGCTTGGTGCTGGCGTAGTCGACGAACGCCTCGAGCCAACTCACCATGGCCGCCCACGGGTCCATGGTGTCGACGACCTCGTGCGCGGTGGCGACGAGGCCATCGACGTCGGTCTTGTACACGGCCTCGACCACGTTGATGCGCTTGGGGAAGTGGCGGTAGAGGGTGCCGATACCGACGCCGGCTTCCTTGGCGATGGCGTCCATGGACGCCTCACCGCCCTGCTGGTTGAACACAAGGCGGGCGGCGGCAACCAAGCGCTCGTCATTGCGGCGGGCGTCGGCCCGCATCGGGCGCGCCGCGATCGGCATCGAGGACGGCCCCGTCAGGGTCGAGGTCATCGGCGACGATCGTCGTGGAGATCTGCCGTTCCGTCATCTTCCGATGTTCCCTCCCGATCCGAAGCTGCATTTGCAAAGCGGAGGATCCCTCCGTATACTAAACGGAGGAAGCTTCCGCTTGCCCACACGATACCAGCGGAAAGGTCGGATGCCAATGTCCACCACCTCAATTGTACGGTCGCGCCCGTCCGCGGCCAGCCGTTCCCAGCAAGGCGAGCCCCGGCACCCTCCGGGGCCGCTTGAGCAGGCCCTCGGTGTTCCTCTTCGTCATCCTGACCTCCCAGCTCATGGTGGTCCTGGACACGACCATCGTCAACGTGGCGCTGCCCCACATCGAGGGCGGGCTCCACTTCTCGGGGTCGGGGCTGTCCTGGGTACTGAACGCCTATCTCCTCACCTTTGGCGGCCTGCTGCTGCTCGGGGCGCGCTGCGGTGACCTGCTCGGCCGACGGCGCACCTTCCTGACCGGCATCGCCATCTTCTCCCTGAGCTCGCTGCTGGGCGGATTCGCCGTGACCGGCTGGATGCTGCTGTCCGCCCGTGCCCTCCAGGGCGTAGGGGCTGCGCTGGCCGCACCCTCATCGCTGGCGTTGCTGACCACCGTGTTCGCCGAGGGGTCGCAGCGCGTCCGGGCCATCGGGCTGTTCACCACGGTGTCGGCGGCGGGCGGGGCCATCGGCCTCGTGGCCGGGGGGATCCTGACCGAGCTGGTCTCGTGGCGCTGGGTGATGTTCGTCAACGTCCCGATCGGCCTGGTGGTGTGGCTGGTGGGCCGGGTGGTCCTGGTCGAGACGGAGCGACGGAACGGCCACTTCGACGTGGCCGGCGCCCTGACGTCCACCTTCGGCATGGGCAGCCTCGTGCTGGGGCTGGTCGAGGCGAGCACCAAGGGGTGGACCAGCATGACGACGGTGGCGTCGCTGGTGGCGGGGGTGGCCCTGCTGGGAGCGTTCGTGCAGATCGAGCGGCGCGCCCAGGAGCCGATCCTCCCGTTGCGGCTGTTCAACAGCGCGACGCGGACGGTGGCCAATGTGTCCCGCGGCCTCGTCTACGCCGGCATGTTCGGGATGTTCTTCTTCGCCGGCCAATTCCTCCAGGACGTGCAGGGCTACTCGCCGTTGCGGGCCGGCCTGGCCTTCCTCCCGGTGCCCTTCTCGGTCTTCGTGTCGTCGCAACTGGTCAGCAAGGTCCTGGCCTCCCGGATCCGGCCCAAGGTCCTGATGCTGACGGGCATCACCACCGTCTTGGTCAGCCTGGTCCTCTCGAGCCAGCTGCACGCCGGGTTCTCGTACGGGCAACTGCTGGTGGCGCTGGTGCTGCTCGGCGTGGGCTCGGGCATCTCGCTGGTGTCGCTCACCACGGCCTCGCTGGCCGGCGTGGAGCCGGATGACGCCGGGGCCGCCTCCGGGCTGGTCAACGTCATGCAGCAGGTCGGGGCGGCGCTCGGACTGGCCGTCCTGGTGGGGGTGCTGGGAGCCGTGGCCGGGCACTCCCAGCTGTCCTCCTCGAGCGGCGCGGGCGTGGTGACGCACACCCTCGTCCACGGCCTCGACGTCACGTTCGCCGTGGCGGCGCTGTTCGCCGTGGCAGCTTTCGGTCTGGTGGCGGCGCTTGTCCGCCTGCCGGCAACCGAGCCTGCTGCGGTCAGGGTCGTCGCGGAAGCGGAAGCGGAGAGAGGAGGCGGGGGAGGAGAGGTTCGGGTTCGAGGTGGAGGCGGCCGAGGTCTGCGCGGGCGACGGTTTCGAGTGGGCGGACCCTGACCTCGTGGCCTGACCCGCAGTGGCGGGCCACAGGTCCTCACCAGGGGAGGTCACGGGTGCGCCATGAACCCGATCTGAGCCGAGGACCCTGAGCCGAGGACCCTGAGCCGAGGGCCAAGTGTGCGGGCGCCCGGTGTCGAATTGTCGATGGGGCGTTCGTAGTCACGGTAGAGGGTCAACCAATCCGGCCCTCTGAGAAGGGCCACAGGGCCGTTCGTGACAGGAAGGACGAACATCATGGGAAAGATTGTCGCAGTGGAGTACGTCTCCTTGGACGGAGTCATGGAGGAACCGGCGTGGAGTGGGCCCTATTTCAACGAGGAGCTCCAGCGTTTCCAGTACGAGAACCTCTTCGGGAGCGATGCCCTGCTCCTCGGTCGTGTGACCTACGAGGGATTCAAGTCGGCCTGGCCGGCCATGAGTGATGAGGCGGGCTTCGCTGACCGCATGAACGGGTTGCCAAAGTACGTCGCCACGACGACCCTGGTCGAGCCGGAGTGGAACGCATCCTTCATCGAGGGCGACGTCGCCCCGGCGGTGGCTCGCCTGAAGAGCGGAGACGACACGTTGCTGATCAACGGAAGCGCGCAGTTGGTCAACTATCTCGGCCGCCATGGGCTGATCGACGAATACCGCCTCATGATCTACCCCGTTCTGGTGGGCGCAGGGAAGCACCTCTTCGACCACAGTGGACCGGTGGGCGCGCTCACCCTCAAGGACAGTCGGTCGACCGAGAGTGGTGTCGCCATCTTGACCTACGTCCCGGTGGTATGACCCAGCGGGACGTGACGGTGCTGGGCCGGGGAACCATGATGGTCCGATGACCGGCTCGGGCCCCGCTGGATTGATACTCACACCCGGCGCGTCTGCCACTCGGGACCACCCAGGACTCGTGGCAATCGACCAGGCGGTGACACAGGTCGGCCTGGTGGTCGAACGGGTCGAGTTTCCCGGGCAGGCCGCCGGGAAGCGACGACCCGACCCTCCCGCGGTGTGCATCGAAACGATCCGTACGGCCACGTCGGAACTGGCCGACAGACTCGGCGTCCCGACCAGCCGCGTCGCCGTGGGTGGCCGCTCCATGGGCGGCCGCATGTGTTCGATGGCCGTGGCCGAGGGTCTGGTGGTGGCCGCGCTCGTTCTGGTCAGCTATCCGCTGCACCCTCCCGGCCGGCCCGACAAGCTCCGGACCGCCCACTTCCCCGACTTGCACCTGCCGTGCCTCTTCGTCTCGGGTCGGCGGGACGCCTTCGGTACCCCGGACGAGCTGCGAGCACGAGACCGAGGCCATCCCTGGACCGGTCACACTCGAGTTCGTGGATGGAGACCACTCGCTGCGGAAGCGGAACCCCGAGGTCGCCGACGTCGTCGCGTCCTGGCTCACCGCCTTGCGCTGAAAGTCGGGGAAGATTGGGCCGAACCTGCATTTCAGCAGTGAGGCATGCTGTCTCCATGAGCACACTTGCCACCTACGAAATCGAGGGTCACGTCGCGACCATCACGTATAACCGGCCGGACTCCCTCAACGCCATCAATGCGGAGATGCGTCGAGCACTCAACGAGGCGTTCGCTCGCTTTCGCGACGACGAAGAGGCGTGGGTGGCCATCGTCACCGGCGCGGGCAAGGCGTTCTGCGCTGGTGCCGACGTACGTGACGGCGGCGGGGCGACCGGGGAGTTCCCAGGGTCGTTCTGGGAGAAGCCAACCGTCAACTCCTTCGAGAGCGGCTGGGAGATCTACAAGCCGGTCATCGCGGCGGTGAACGGGTACTGCCTCGGGTATGGGCTGACGCTGGTCACCTGGTGCGATTTCGTCATCGCGAGCGATCGGGCCGAGTTCGGATTTCCCGAGGTACGACTCGGCGTGCCCACGATCGTCGGGGCGATCCGGCTACCTCAGAAGATCAATTGGCAGTACGCCATGGAGATGCTCCTCACGGGTGAACGGATCGACGCGGCGCGAGCCAAAGAGATTGGTCTGGCGGGTTGGGTGGTACCCCATGACCAGTTGATGTCCGAGGCCCGGTCGCTCGCCGACCGGTTGGTTGCCGCGGCCCCACTGGCCGCGCGTGCCTGCAAAGAGGTTGCCGTGCGCTCGCAGAGCCTTCCCCCCGTCGAGGCCATTCGATTTGGCGAGACCATGCGCATCGTGGCGATGGGTACCGAGGACGCCAAGGAGGGCTTTCGTGCCTCGGCGGAGGGCCGAGCACCGCGGTGGAAGGCCCGGTGACGAGTGACCGCGGAGGTTGAGGCCGGCAAACAGAGTCGAGACTGCCCACTCCCGTGCGGGCAGTCGCACGTCATCGGTCGGGGAACAGAGTCGAGCAGACGTCATCGGCGAGCAGTCGACACTGCTCGATCACGGACCGGTAGGTCATCTCCGCCCCACTTCTGACTGGGCGATGGTGCCGCCCGATGGAGCACCCCGAAGAACGTCGTGGACATCGGCCGCGGGCATGTTCGGGTGGGGAGCAAGCCGCTACGCTCGGCCGTACCGAACTTCGACCGCCACACACCCAGCGCGAGGAACACCGCGAGAGGAGACAGGGGAGAACGCCAATGGTGTCCGTCTCACAGAGCCCGGCCGCCGTCGCTGGACCGCCGGTCGCCCAGCCCGTGCTCACCCCGCTCACGGCCAGCGCCGTCATCCTCGTCCTGACGATCGACGAGGGCGGCGAGCACGTGGTTCGTGATCTGCTCGCCGACCTGTCCGGATTGGCCCGGACGGTCGCCTTCCGTTCCCCTCAGGGTGGACTGGCCGTCGTGGCGGGGGTGGGGTCGGCGGCGTGGGATCGCCTCTTCGGCGGCACCCGGCCGGCCGGGCTACACCCGTTCAGGTCGCTTGACGGCGGTCGGCACCGGGCCGTGGCCACCCCGGGCGACCTCCTGTTCCACATCCGGGCCGCAACCATGGACCTCTGCTGGGAACTGGCCTCGCTGGTGTGCGGACGGCTGGCCGGGGCCGCCACGGTGGTCGACGAGGTCCACGGGTTCAAGTACTTCGACGAGCGGGATCTGCTCGGCTTTGTCGACGGGACCGAGAACCCGACCGGGACGGCAGCCGAGGCGGCGGTCACCATCGGGACCGAGGATCCCGCCTTCACCGGCGGGAGCTACGTCATCGTGCAGAAGTACCTCCACGACATGGCCGCATGGGATGCCTTGACGGTCGAGGAGCAGGAACGGGTGATCGGCCGGGCGAAACTCTCCAACGTCGAGATGAACGACGACGTCAAGCCCTCCAATTCGCATGTGGCGCTGAACACCATCGTCGAGGCCGACGGCACTCAGCGGCAGATCCTGCGGGAGAACATGCCCTTCGGGTCGTTGGGCGCCGGGGAGTTTGGCACGTACTTCATCGGCTACGCCTCGACGCCCTCGGTCACCGAACTCATGCTTCAGCGCATGTTCCTCGGTCATCCGCCCGGCAACTACGACCGGATCCTCGACTTCTCCACCGCCGTGACCGGCACTCTGTTCTTCGTGCCGACGGCCGACTTTCTCGACGACCTTCCCCCGAGGCCGGGCGAGGCCGGTTGAGCGACAACCACCTCGGTCCGCCGCTCGACACCTTGACCTCCGCCAACTGACCCGGCTGCTCGCTCCGGTACTCGACTCGCCCGAGGGTCCGATGGGCGTGGTCCTCGGTCCCCGTAGGAAGAAATGGTCGTTTCTCGACGGTGGCGCGCCGCCGTCGAGAGGCCGGAGCGGGTGCAATTGGGCCTTTCGGCCCATAGGACGCCCCATGGTCGCGCCGTAGGCTTTTTGGTGGGAACACCAACCACTGATGCGGAAGTTGGGGGATGACCGCTCGAACTCACACACGCGGCGAACGTGCCGATGCTCGATGGGCGAAACGACTCGAGCCTGAGGTCCGAGCCGGGGGCGGATCGCGGCCCGGGCCGTCCCGTCGGGTTCCGGCAAGGGGATGAGGTGACCGCCCTCCTGCCCGAGAGGATCATCGACGGCCCGAGCGGCAGCGGAGATGTTGACCAGGTCGCACCCGCTGCCGGGAGCCGTGAGGCTCCGCCGCACGGCGGGTCGCCGCGATGGGCGTTGCTCAGGCCCTTGGTGCGGCCCTGCGGGTACTTCCTGGCCTCGCGGGCGGCGGTCCTCTTCGCGGCTCTGGCCAGCCAATGGCTCGTGCCCCGTATTCACCCGTGGCGGTTGCTCGGCACCGGATGGGACGGGAGCTGGTACACCAAGATCGCCCAGTACGGGTACCCCCACCACATCTTCAACGAGGACGACGGCAGCCGCTGGGCCTTCTTCCCGGGGTTCCCGGCGGCCATCCGGGGCACCCACGCCCTCACCGGGCTGAACTACGCCGACGCCGGCGTCCTGATCGGGACGGTGCTCGGCCTGACCTCTGCCATCGCCGTCTGGCTGGCGGTCCGCGAGGTGTTCGGTTCGATCATCGCCGATCGATCGGTCCTGATCTACGCCTTCTTCCCCGCGGCCTACGTGCTCAGCATGGCCTACTCCGAAGGCCTGTTCATCACCGCCGCGGCCGGGTGCCTCTTTGCGCTGTCGCGGCGCTACTGGATCACCGCCTCGCTGTTCGCCGTGGTGGCCAGCCTCACCAGGAACGTCGGCGTGTTGCTCTTCGTCTGCGTGGCCGTGGCCGCCCTCCCGTGGATTGCCCGGGAACACCAGAGGCGGCCCCTCGTCGCCGTCTTGATCTCGCCGCTCGGCTTCGTGGGTTGGCTGGCCTACTCGTGGCACATGACCGGGACCCCTCTGGCCTTCTTGAAGGCCGAGCAGGTCTGGGGGGCGACCCACTTTCTCTGGTTCACCGCACCCCTGATCGCCGTGGGTCGGCTCGGCACGAACTTGCACAACTTCTCCGTGGGGGCGGACGTGCTGGCCGCGTTCGCGTGCGTCTTTGCCTGGGTGGGTCTCTCCCTCTTGTGGCGTACCCGGCGTGAGGGTGTCTCCGTCCCGGCCCACTGGTGGGTCTTCGCAGTGGGGAGCGTCCTTGCCATGGCCATCCCCGACGCCGAGCAGAGCATCCTGAGGTTCTCCCTGGTGGCGTTCCCCCTCTTCGCCGCCTTCGCCTGGAAGATCCGCCCGACCTGGGAGGGCGCCATCGCGGGGACGATGGGCTTCATGCAGGGCGCGCTGGCCCTGGTGATCTTCGTGGAGGTGCTGCACCCACTCACCTCCACCCTCTGGCCGTAGCGCCGGGGAGCGCCCGGCGCTGGCGCATCCGGGTGCTTCATTCGCCCCGCACCGGGGCACCGATCGGTGAGTCGGTCATGATCCCACCGCGTTGGGTGAACGGCCCGATCGGTCAGGCCGGGTCCTGCGTCATTGCGCGGCCTCCCGGGCCAGGACGTGGGCGCTCGGGTGCACGGCGCGCTGGCGGTCCATGATCCCGAACCGCACATCGAACCCGTGCTGCCACTCGGTAATTGTCCACTGCGGTCCAGTGGAAGAGGCCGCGGATGTCGATGCCCCGGGACAGCGCATCGTGGATTACCGTCAGGCCGTCGGTCAGGTACCGGGCCCGCACGGCATCGTCGTCGGTACCGATTCCGTACTCGGCCACCAGGAGCGGTGTCCCCGGCAACTCGTCGGCCAGCCGGGTCAGGACCAGGCCCAGCCCGGCCGCCGAGATGGCGTACCCGAGCGGGGACAGTGGCGCATCGGCCGGGTACGGCACGACCCGGCCCGCGGCCACGCCGATGGTGGCGTAGTAGGAAAAACCGACCAGGTCGAAGGAGCCGGCCAGGTCGGGCCGCACCACGGGCTTCCGTCCCGGGATCCGCAAGACCCCGTCGCGAAAGAGCCCGATCCCGGCGTCCCAGTTGATGGCCCGCAGCGACGCCGCTTTGGCTGCGGTGTCCGGCCGGTCGTCCAACGTCACCTCGCAGGACAGCCCGAAGATGGACGCCACCGGCACCCCGGTGTGCCGCAGGAGCACCGCCGCCTCCGCCGTGGCCAGCTGGATGCCCTCTGACACCGCAGCCCACTCGTTCTTGTCGTTGTGCCCGGGGGGCCAGCCCCGTCCCCGGTACGCGGCCGCGGCGTAGTAGTTCGTTTCATTGACCGGCTGCCAGCCACCGACCAGGTCCCCGAAGGTCTCCGCCATGAAATTGACGTGACGTAGCCAGTGGCGGGTCCGGTTGTCGTCCACCAGGAAGCCTCCGGCCCCGGCGAACCAATGGGGCAGGGTGAAGTGGTGCAGGCACACCCATGGCGTCACCCCCGCTGCGCTGGCCGCCGCGAGCACGTCGCGGTAGTGCGCGATCGCCTCTGGGTCGTGCCGGCCTTCCTCGGGCTCGACCCTGGCCCACTCGATGGAGAGGCGATGGTGGGTGAGGCCCAAGCGTGCCAAGAGCTCGAAGTCCTCGGCAAAGCGCCCGGCGAAGCCATTGCCTTCGCCGGAGAGGGGCGCCTTCCCTCGGCGTTCCCACTCCCACCAGTCAGACGTCGAGGCCGCCCCCTCGCACTGCGTCGACGACGCCCCCGTCCCCCACATGAACTCTCTGGGCCATTGCACCGACTCGTAGTATGGCCCGATCCGTCCGAATGGATGGGCCAATCGAGGGCTCGGTGATGGGCAAGGTGAATTCGGGACACATCCGGTTGACGATCCCGGCTTCATGGGGTAGTATACTGAGTATGATCACTGGTTTGGTAAGTCGATGAGCGTCCGTCACGCCCTCCTGGCCCTCTTGAGCGAGGGTCCGAAATACGGCCTCCAGCTGCGGCAAGAGTTCGAGGCGAGAACCGGGGAGGTCTGGCCGCTCAATGTGGGGCAGGTGTACACGACGCTCCAGCGCCTCGAGCGCGACGGACTGGTCGAGTCCGACGAAGCCGGAGAGGGCGGTCCGCAGAACGGCTTCCGGATCACGGCCCAGGGCGGGGAGGAGCTGGCTCACTGGCTCCGCACACCACCGGACCTCTCCTCGCCGCCCCGCGACGAGCTGGTCATCAAGGTGATGGTGGCGTTCCGGATGCCCGATGTCGATGTCCACGACGTGATTCAGGTGCACCGCCGCTATCTGGTGGAGCTCATGCAGCAGTGGACGCGTCTCAAGGAAGACGAAGCCAATTTCGATCTGGGCTTCGCGTTGGTGGTCGACGCCGAGCTGTTCCGCCTCGATTCGGTCATCCGGTGGCTCGACACCGCCGATGGGCGTCTCAAGCGTGCGGCCTCTGAACCACCTCGTCCGGCGGCCTTCCCGTTGCCGAAGCTGCGGCGCACCGTGGGGGTGCGGCGATGAGCATGCTCGAACTGCACGGCGTGTCCAAGACATTCGGCGAGGGTCCGACCGAGGTCCAGGCGCTGGTGGACATCGACCTCTCGGTCGATGCCGGGGCTCTGGTGGCGGTCATGGGGGCGAGCGGCTCGGGCAAGAGCACCCTGCTGACCATCGCCGGCAGTCTCGAGCAACCGACCGAGGGTGAAGTCCTGGTCGGCGGCGCGGCCCTGTCGAAGATGTCGCGCAACGACCAGGCCCGGATGCGGCGCCGGTCAATCGGTTACGTGTTCCAGGACTTCAACCTGTTGGCCGGCCTGAACGCGGTGGAGAACGTGTCCCTGCCACTCGAGCTCGACGGCATGTCGGCGAAGAAGGCCAAGTCTGCCGGCATGGCCGCCCTCGAAGGGCTCGGATTGGCGGACCGGGCGTCACACTTCCCTGACGAGCTGTCCGGCGGCGAGCGCCAGCGGGTCTCCATCGCCCGCGCCGTGGTGGGGGAGCGCCACCTGTTGTTGGCGGACGAGCCCTCGGGTGCTCTCGACTCCACCAACGCGGAAGCGGTGATGCGCCTGGTGCTGGCGGCCTGCCGCCGGGGCGTGGCCGCCGTGGTGGTGACCCACGACGCCCAGTTGGCCTCGTGGGCCGACCGGGTGGTGTTCCTCCGTGACGGACGCGTGGTCGACCAGACCATGCCACCGCCGAGCCCCGAGTCGCTTCTCGCACCCGTCCCCAACCAATGAGCGTCGACCTGCTGGAACGGCCGGCATCGGCGGAGGCCGGGCCCGGGACGGGCAACGGGGGCGTTCCCGCCCGTCGAGCCATGGTGCGCTGGGCCTGGCGGCTCTTCCGGCGCGAGTGGCGGCAACAATTTCTGATTCTCGCCCTGATCATCGTGGCCGTGGCGGCCACCTTCGTCGGGGCGGCGGTCGCCACCAACGCGCCGGCACCGGCCAAGGCGGGCTTCGGCACCGCCGGCGCCCTGGCCACTTTCCAGGGTTCCGGCAAGCACGCGAATGCCCCGCTCTCGGCCACGCAGGCCGCCGCCGACATCGCCCAGGTGCAACACCGCTTCGGCCGAGTCGACGTCATTGAGAATGAGACCTTTGCCATCCCCGGCTCAATCGACACCTACAGCCTGCGGGCCCAAAATCCCCGCGGCGCCTTCGGCCAGCCCATGCTCTCCTTGGTCTCGGGGCACTACCCGAGCGGTCCGGGCCAAGTCGCCCTGACCCAGGGCCTGGCGTCCACCTTCAACGTGCGGGCGGGGGACACCTGGCACGGGGCGGGTCAGTCCTGGCAGGTCGTGGGCATCGTGCAGAACCCCCAGAGCCTGCTCGATGAGTTTGCCCTGGTCGCGCCGGGTCAGGTGACCTCGCCCAGCCAGGTCAGTGTGCTGTTCAATGCGCCTGGGGTCGACGTGACCCGACTCGGGCACAACTACCAGACACCTCAGTCGGCAGCATCGGGCAATGTCTTCAACCCCGAGACGATCGTGTTCGCCGTGGCCACCGTGGGGATGCTCCTCATCGCCCTGGTGGCGGTCGGAGGCTTCACCGTCCTGGCGCAACGACGTCTGCGTTCGATCGGCATGCTGGGCGCTCTGGGCGCCACGGACCGGAACATCAAACTTGTGGTGAAGGCGAACGGCGCCGTCGTCGGTGTCGTCGGGACGTTCCTGGGGGCCGCGTTGGGCCTGGTGGCGTGGCTGCTTTACCGGCCGCACGCCGAGTCGAGCTCCCACCACCTGATCGGCGCTTTTACCCTGCCGTGGGCGGTGATCATCCCGAGCATGATCGTCGCCATCGTGGCCACGTACCTGGCCGCCTCGCGGCCGGCCCGGTCGATCACCAAAGTGCCCATCGTGACTGCACTCTCCGGCCGGCCCGCCCCTCCCCGGCAGATCCATCGTTCGGCCATCCCCGGCGTCCTCGTCATGGTGCTGGCCATCCTCCTGTTGTCCTACGCCGGGAGCATGCGCGGAGGCGGCGGGGCGCCTGAGGTTATCTTCGGCCTGGTCAGCCTGATCGTGGCCCTGATCCTGCTCTCTCCGCTGAGTCTCACGGCCCTAGCCAAGGTGACCCGGCGCACCCCGATCGCCGTGCGGCTGGCCGTGCGAGACCTCGCTCGCTACCGGGCCCGATCGGGGTCCGCGCTCTCGGCCATCAGCCTCGGCGTGCTGATCGCTGTCCTCGTCTGCGTGCTGGCGGCGGCCCGCTATGGGAATGTCCTCGACTACGCCGGGCCCAATCTGGCCTCGAACCAGCTGGTCGTCTACCCGCCCAACTCTGGCCCTGGACAGGGCGTCCCCGGCGGCGGATCCCCGAGCACGCCGACGCCGAGTGTGCAGGCAATGGCGCAGAGCGCGCACAACCTGGGAGCGTCTCTTGGCACGCAAGATGTGGTTGCGCTCGTCGCAACGGACGCCAACCTCCAGCATGCGGCCGGCGGTCGGCAATTCGGCGGCCAGGTTTACGTGGCCACCCCGTCGCTCCTCAAGGCCTTCGGGATCGCCCCTTCTCAAGTCGACCCCAAGGCCGACGTCCTCTCGATGCGCCCGGGGCTCTCGACTCTCTCCCTGATGCAGCTGCAGTACGGCAGCGGTGGTGGGTCGAACCCCGGCCCCACCAACATCGAACCCGGGCAGGGGCAGGGACCCGGCTTTGGGGGTCCGAATGCCTTCTCCTGTTCACCCGGCTCCTGTGTGGCCAATCCGGACATCCAAGAGGTCAGCGCCCTGCCGTCCGGGACGTCGGCACCCAACACCCTGATCACCGAGCACGCGGTCCATCAACTGCACTTGTCGACCCAGACGGCCGGTTGGCTCATCCAGGCCGCACAGCCCATTACCGCGACCCAGATCACCAACGCCCGGCAGGCGGCGGCCACGGCGGGCCTGACCTTGGAATCGAAGAACAGTCAACCGTCGTCGTCAGAGATCACCAACTGGGCCACCGTCTTCGGCCTCGTTTTGGCGCTGGGCATCCTCGCCATGACGCTCGGGCTCATCCGGAGCGAGACCGCGGGCGACCTGCGCATCCTGAGTGCAACGGGCGCCAGCTCGTATACCCGCCGTGCCATCACCGCGGCGACGGCGGGTGCCCTCGGACTCCTCGGCGCGCTGGTGGGCACGGGCGCGGCGTATGTCGCTGCCATCGCCTATTCCAACAGCAATGCGAACGACGGCCTGTCATCGCTCATCAACAGCGTCCCGGCGCGGAACCTTCTCGTCATCCTGGTCGTCATGCCGATGATCGCGGTGGTCGTCGGTTGGCTCCTGTCCGGCCGCCAGCCGGACGCCATCAGCCAGCAGCCCGTGGAGTGACCCGGCACCTTCCATGAGCGTCACCACGCTCCTCGACATCCCGACCGAGTTACAGCGCCTTGCGGTACTACGTGGTACGTAGTACCGTCGCCTCATGGCACGAAACACAACGCCGGTCGGGCTCCGTCGGCCGAACGACCCACCCATTTTGATCCTGACCAGCCTGGCCGACGGCCCCAAACACGGCCATGCCCTGGCCAAGGACATCGAGGCGTTCGCCGGGGTGGTCCTCGGGCCGGGGGCTTTGTACGGGGCCATCACCCGCCTCGAAGAGCGTGGTCTCATCGAAGCACTCGAGTCTCATGACCGGCGTCGTCCCTACCGGATCACATCGGGCGGCCGAGCAGCACTCGCCCAAGCGGTGCACGACATGCGAACCCTGGCCGCCGTCGGGGCGATGCGCCTTGGGCTGGGCGCCATGGATCGAGCCCGCCCGGTGGGCCTGAGCACGTTGGGGATGGCCCGATGAGCAGCGGACCGTTTCGAGCGGCTGATCCGCTGGTATCCCCCGACGTGGCGGGCGCGTTATGGCGTCGAGTTTGTGGCGTTACTCGAAGACACCCACGGCCAGGGCGACGTGCCGTGGCGGGAGCGCCTGGCGATCGCCAAGTCGGGGTCGGTGAGCGGGCCCGCTCGGCCGGACTGCTGGGTGATTCGGCCGGCCCGGACGAACGGATCCGGGCGGGGTCCCTGCTCATTTTGTGCGCGTGGGCTTGCTTCATGCTGGCCGGTGGGATCTTCGCCGAAATTCACCGAGCACTGGTCCGCCGTGACGCCGACAGCCGACCGGTGGATCCCGAGCGACGGCTACCGCGCCGTGCAGTGGGCCGGCATCGTCGGTGTGGTCGTGGTACTGGCGGCCGTAGTGGTCGTCCTCCCGGCCTTTGTCCGGCTGGTCCGCGAAAAGGGCTGGGCTGTCGTCCAGACGCCGATCCTCCGAGCTGTTCTGGTGGTGGCCGCCACGATGGCGTGCACGGCAGGTCTCGTGATCTGGGCGCACCATCTCGGCGCTCACGACCGAAACGGCGGACCGGGGCCGTATCACCTGATCGTCCCCCTTTGGGTCTTGGCGCTCGCCGCCTCTCTCGGATTCAGCACCGCCGCCGCCGTGGCGGTGGCGCGTCGCCTCGATCTGTCACGACGAGGGCTTCGGGCTCTCGGCGGGATGGCCATCGCCTTGACGGTGATCATGGTGGTGATCATGGCCGGCGCGCTGGCGTGGTGGGGGAGCATGGCCGCCTACGCCCCGGGATTCCTGGGCAACGGGGCGCTCACCACGTCGAACGTTCTGCCGCCGGCCATGATCGTCGCCGGGATCCTCATGCTCTTCGGCGTGGCCACGGCCGCCACGGGGGCGGTGCGCGTGGCCCGGTCAATCGGGAACACGGTGTCCCAGTAGGCCCGGAGCGTAGGCCCGGAGCGTCGCTGCGGACTTCTGGCACAATGCCCACGTGGCGAAGATCTACTTCGACGAACACAGAGCGGAACGCTACGACGAGGACTCGGCCAACATGTTCGAGCCGGCGATCGTCGACCCGGCGGTGGACTTTCTCGCCGATCTGGCCGGAGTAGGAGGCGCCCTCGAACTGGGCATCGGCACCGGGCGTATCGCCTTGCCACTCAGCCAACGCGGTGTCCGGGTCCACGGGATTGAGCTGTCCCCGGCCATGGCCGCACGATTGGAGGCCAAGCCCGGCGCAAGAGACATCGGTGTGACGATCGGCGACTTCGCCACCACCCAGGTGGGCCGGACGTTCAGCCTCGCCTACCTCGTCTACAACACCATCACCAACCTGACGACGCAGGAGGATCAGGTTGCGTGCTTCCGTAACGTCGCCGCGCAGCTCGAACCTGGCGGGTGCTTCGTGATCGAGGTACTCATTCCTACAGCTCCAGCGGCTCCCCCCAGGCGAGACCGTCCGGGCGTTCACGGTGACCCCGACCAGGCTCGGCTTCGACGAGTACGACATCGCCACGCAGATCTGTGTCTCGCACCACTACTGGGCCGTCGACGGCGAACTCGAAGTCTTCTCGGCGCCGTTTCGCTACGTGTGGCCGTCCGAGCTCGATCTGATGGCGCGCCTCGCCGGCATGACCCTCCGCGAGCATTGGGGCGGCTGGGAGCGAGTGCCCTACACGAGCGACAGCGCCACACACGTCTCGGTCTGGGAGAAAGCGGCCTAGCGGGTCTGGAGCGGTCTGGACAACCGGAACAGCAGCGGGAGCGCCCCCGAAAGAGCGCTCCCGCTGAAAGAACCCAGAGATTCGAATCGACTAACAGATGGTGCCGACGATCACCCCGGTGCCGGCGTGACCCGGATTGCCGGCGTAGCCGGGATTGGTCTTGACAATCACGATGTGCAGGATGTTCCCACTCTCGGTCGAGCCCGACTGGCTGACCTGGCTCGACACGATCACTTCCATCTCGCTCGGGATGGTCGACGGCGGATGTGAGCTGTTCCCCGGGTCGCTCGTCCAGGTGGTCCCACAGGTGAGGGCGCCGACATAGTCGACGTACCCCTTCATGGAGGCCGGCCCATTGTTGACGCCGCTGAAGGTGTTGTCCTTCCACCACTGCGCACCCCAGAAGTCCGCTGCGTTCCCGATGGTCGGCGTCCCCGCCGACACGTCGCCGATCACGAAGGCACCGACCGAGGGCGGAGCTGCCAGGGTGGCATTGGACGAGGCACTGGCCGGTTCGTAATAGGCGTCACCGGCGAACACGGCGGTGATCGGGATCGAGCCCGAGCACCCCGAGGTCGTCTGGTTCACCGATCCGATGATGCAACTCACCGAACCGGCGGCGTTGGTCGTGCCGGTGCAGCTCTGCCCGGCCGATCCCGTTCCAGGGTCAAGGTGACGGTCTTGTTCGGCAGGGGCTTGCCGTAGGTCGTGAGGATGCCCGACAGCGTGGCGGGCTGACCGTTGACGACCACGGTCGCTCCGGTGTAGACGAGGGCCGTTTGAGCCAGGGTCACCACGAAGGTGTTCGAGCCGCTGCTGGCAAAGAGCACGGGGGACCTGGTCGTGTCCCCGGCGAAGGTGCCGGTCAACGGGTAGGTCCCGGCGGGCTCACTCGGTGTGATCGAGCACGAGGCCGTGCCGGTGCTGTTGGTGATGCCCGTGCAGGTCTCGTTCCCGTCGAGCGTGAGCGTGACCGGCTCACCGACGATGGCGGCCGACGTGTTGGCGTTGGTCAGCAACGCCGACACGGTCGTGGGCTGTCCATACGGCCCGGTGGCGGCGTTGACCTTCAGCTTGGTGGCGACACCCACGATCAAGGTGGACGAAGCGCTCGACGGCAGGTAGTACGCCGTCCCCGCGAAACTCGCGGTGACGGGCACGGAGCCGTTCGCCTGGGTGACCGAGGCAATGGTGCAGCTGGCCGAGCCGGCGGCATTGGTCGTCCCACTGCAGGTCTGCGCCGTGCTGCCGGATCCCAAGGTCAGAACCTCGGTCTTCCCGGCCAGAGGCGTGCCGTTGGTGGTCAGCGTGGCCGACAGCGTGGCCGGCTGGCCGCTCACGGCCGTCGTGGCCCCGGTGTAGACCGTGACGGTCGGGTCCGGGGTGACCACGAAGGTGTTGGACCCGCTGCTGCCCGACAGGTGCGGGGACACCGTGGTGTCGCCGCCGAAGGTGCCGGTCAGCGGGTAGGACCCTGGGGTTTCACTTGGCGTCACGTAGCACGATGCCGCCCCGCTCGTGTTGGTGGTCCCGGTGCAGGTCTCGGCCCCATTGAGCTTGAAGGTCACCGGCTCGTTGGCGATGGGTGCCGTCGTGGTCGAGTTGGTCAGCACGCCCGAGACCTGCGTGGCGACGTTGTACTGACCGGTGGCCGGGTTGACCTTGAGCGTGGTCGGGATCGGCGGCGGCGGGCTGACCGTGACGCTCGAGGAGGCGCTCGAGGGCAGGTAGTAGCTGTCGCCGGCGAAGGTGGCGGTCACGGGAATCGAGCCCGACCGACTGGTTCACCGAGGCGATGGCGCAGCTGGCCGAACCGACGGCATTGGTCGTGCCGGTGCAGCTCTGGGCGGTGCTTCCCGACCCGAGGGTCAAGGTGACGGTCTTGTTCGGCAAGGGCGTGCCGAAGGCGGTCAGGACGCCGGACACCGTGATCGGCGAACCATTGTTGGCCGTCGTGGCCCCGGTGTAGACGAGGACGGTCGGGTCGGGAGTGACCACGAAGGTGTTCGAGCCGCTGCTGGCCAACAGGGCGGGGGACACCGTCGTGTCGCCGGCGAAGGTGCCGGTCAAGGGGTAGCGTCCCCAGGCCTCGGTCGGGGTGACCGAGCACGAGGCCGTGCCGGTGCTGTTGGTGATGCCCGTGCAGGTCTCGCTGCCGTTGAGCTCAACGTCACCGGCTCACTGGCGATGGCGGCCGACGTGGCCGAGTTGGTCAGCACACCCGACACCGCCGTGGCGACGTTGTACTCACCGGTGGCCGAGTTGACCTTGAGCGTGGTCGGGATCGGCGGCGGCGGGCTGACCGTCACACTCGAGGCGGCACTCGAGGCCAGGTAGTAGGAGTCGCCGGCGAAGCTGGCCGTGACCGGGACCGATCCGACGGTCTGGTTCACCGATGCGATGACACAGCTGGCCGAGCCAGCGGCGTTGGTCGTCCCCGTGCAGGTCTGGGCGGTGCCTCCCGAGCCGAGGGTCAAGGTGACGGTCTTGCCCGGCAGGGCGTTGCCAAGGCCGTGAGGACGCCGGACAAGGTGGCGGCCGAACCATTGGTGGCCGTCGTGGCCCCGGTGTAGACGGTGACCGTCGGGTCCGGGGTGACCACGAAGGTGTTGGGCCGCTGCTGGCCAGACAGGTTCGGGGAGACCGTGGTGTCGCCGCCGAAGGTGCCGGTCAACGGGTAGGACCCCGGGCCTCACCCGGCGTCACCTAGCACGATGCCGCCCCGCTGGTGTTGGTGGTGCCGGTGCAGGTCTCGGCCCCATTGAGCTTGAAGGTCACCGGCTCGTTGGCGATCGGCGCAGTCGTGGTCGAGTTGGTCAGCACGCCCGAGACCTGCGTGGCGACGTTGTACTGACCGGTGGCCGGGTTGACCTTGAGCGTGGTCGGGATCGGCGGCGGCGGGCTGACCGTCACGCTCGAGGAGCCGCTCGAGGGCAGGTAGTAGCTGTCCCCGGCGAAGGTGTCGGTCACGGGGACCGAGCCGACCGTCTGGTTGACCGAGGCGATGGCACAGCTGGCCGATCCGACGGCATTGGTCGTGCCGGTGCAGCTCTGGGCGGTGCCGCCCGACCCGAGGGTCAAGGTGACGGTCTTGTTCGGAGGGCGTGCCGAAGGCGGTCAGGACGCCGGACACCGTGATCGGCGAACCGTTGTTGGCCGTCGTGGCCCCGGTGTAGGTGAGGACGGTCGGATCGGGGGTGACCACGAAGGTGTTGGAGCCGCTGCTGGCCAACAGGTCGGGGGACACCGTCGTGTCGCCGGCGAAGGTGCCGGTCAGGGGGTAGGTCCCCGGGCCTCGCCCGGGGTGACCGAGCACGAGGCCATGCCGGTGCTGTTGGTGATGGCGGTGCAGGTCTCGGTGCCATTGAGCTTGAAGATCACCGGCTCGCCCGAGATGGCGGCCGACGTGGCCGAGTTGGTCAGCACACCCGACACCGTGGTGGCGACGTTGTACTCACCGGTGGCCGGGTTGACCTTGAGCGTGGTCGGGATCGGCGCACCGCTATCCCGACGCTGGACGAGACGGTGGACGCGAGGTAGTAGGTGTCCCCGGCGAAGCTGGCGGTGACCGGGACCGAGCCGACAGTCTGGTTGACCGAGGCGATGGCACAGCTGGCCGAACCGGAGGCGTTGGTGGTCCCGGTGCAGCTCTGGGCGGTGCCGCCCGAGCCGAGGGTCAAGGTGACGGTCTTGCCCGGGAGGGCGTGCCGAAGGCGGTGAGCACGCCCGACAGCGTGGCGGCCGAGCCGTTGGTGGCCGTCGTGGCTCCGGTGTAGGTGATGGCCGTCGGGTCCGGGGTGACCACGAAGGTGCTGGCACCGTTGCTGGACAGCAGGTGGGGTGAGACCGTGGTGTCGCCGCCGAAGGTGCCGGTCAACGGGTAGGTCCCCGAGGCTTCGCCCGGGGTGACCGAGCACGACGCGGTGCCGGTGCTGTCGGTGATTCCCGTGCAGGTCTCGGCCCCATTGAGCGTGAGCATGACCGGCTCGCCGGCGATGGGGGCCGACGTGATCGAGTTGGTCAGCACGCCCGACACCGCGGTGGCGACGTTGAAGTCCCCGGTCGCCCGCTCCGATTGCAGCGTGGCCGGGGGGCGGCGCCGACGCTGGAGGAGACGGTGGACGGGAGGTAGTAGTTGTCACCGGCGAAGCTGGCGGTGACCGGGACCGAGCGGACAGTCTGGTTGACGGACATGGAAGCAGCTGGCCGAACCGGAGGCATTGGTGGTGCCGCTACAGCTCTGGGCGGAGCCTCCCGACCCGAGTGTCAAGGTGACGGATTTGCCGGGAAGACGGCTTCCGAAGGCGCTCAGCATGCCCGAGAGCGTGGCCGACTGGCCGTTGATCACCGAGGTGGTTCCGGTGTAGATCATGGCGGTCGGGTCGCGGGTGACGACGAAGGTGCTGGCACCGTTGCTGGAGAGCAGCTGGGAGGAGCGTCGCGTCCCCGCCGAAGGTGGCGGTCAGCGGGTAGGACCCCGAGGCCTCCCCGGGCGTGACGGAGCACGACGCCGTTCCGGAGCTGTCGGTGATCCCCGAACAGATCTCGCTTCCGTTGAGGGTGAACGACACCGGCTCGCCGGCAATGGCGGCGGACGTGTACGAGTTGGTGAGGACAGCCGAGACCGCCGTGGCGAATCGTAGTCCCCGGTGGCCGGGTTGACCGTCAGTGTGGTCGGGATGGCGGCAGGCGCAACCACGGTGACGCTGGACGTGATGGTAGAGGGGCTGTAGAGCTGTCCCCGGCGAAGCTGGCGGTGACCGGGTCGAGCCGACACTCTGGTTGACCGAGGCGATGGTGCAGCTGGCCGAACCGGAGGCGTCGGTGGTCCCCGAGCAACTCTGGGCGGAGCCGCCCGACCCGAGGGTCAGGGTGACGGTCTTGCCGGGAAGCGGGCTGCCGAAGGCGCTGAGCACGCCCGAGAGCGTGGCCGGCTGGCCGATCGTGGCCGTGGTGGCTCCGGTGTAGGTGATGGCGGTGGGATCGGGGGTGACCACGAAGGTGCTGGCACCGCTGCTGGACAGCAAGGTGGGGGAGACCGTCGTGTCCCCGGCGAAGGTGCCGGTCAGCGGGTAGCTCCCCGACGCCTCCCCGGGGTGACCGAGCACGACGCCACCCCGGCGCTGTTGGTGATGGCGGTGCAGGTCTCGGTTCCATTGAGCTCAGGGCCACCGGCTCGCCCGAGATCGGGGCCGACGTGAGCGAGTTGGTCAGCACGCCCGACACCGTGGTGGCGACGTTGTAGTCCCCGGTCGCCGCGTTGACGGCCAGTGTGGTCGGCACCGGGGGCGGCGGGCTGACCGTCACGCTGGAGGCGACGGTCGAGGGGAGGTAGTAGGTGTCACCGGCGAAGCTGGCGGTGACCGGGACCGAGCCGACACTCTGGTTGACCGAGGCGATGGAGCAGCTGGCCGAACCGGAGGCATTGGTCGTGCCGGTACAGCTCTGGGCCGAGCTGCCAGACCCGAGGGTCAGGGTGACGGACTTGTCGGCAAGCGGTTGCCGAAGGCGGTCAGGACGCCGGACAAGGTGGCCGACTGGCCGTTGGTCGCCGTCGTGGCTCCGGTGTAGGTGATGGCGGTCGGGTCGGGGGTGACCACGAAGGTGTTGGCGCCGTTGCTGGAGAGGAGACTGGGAATGAGCGTCGTGTCCCCGCCGAAGGTGGCGGTCAGCGGGTAGGACCCCTAGGCCTCGCCCGGGGTGACGAAGCAGCTCGCCGTTCCGGTGCTGTCGGTGATCCCGGTACAGGTCTCGCTGCCGTTGAGCGTGAAGGTCACCGGCTCGCTGGCGATCGGTGGAGCGTGTTCGAGTTCGTCAGCACTCCCGAGACCGCCGTGGCGACGTTGTAGTCCCCGGTGGCCGGGTTGACCGTCAACGTCGTCGGGATGGCGGGGGCGCAACCACGGTGACGGTGGAGGAGTCGCTGGCCGGGAGGTAGTAGGTGTCCCCGGCGAAGCTGGCGGTGACCGGCTCGTGCCGACAGTCTGGTTGACCGAGGCGATGGTGCAGCTGGCCGAACCGGTGGCGTCGGTGGTGCCCGAGCAACTCTGGGCGGAGCCGCCCGACCCGAGGGACAGGGTGACGGTCTTGCCGGGAAGCGGGTTGCCGAAGGCGGTCAGGACGCCCGAGAGCGTGGCCGGCTGGCCGTCGTGGCCGTCGTGGCTCCGGTGTAGGTGATGGCGGTGGGATCGGGGGTGACCACGAAGGTGTTGGCACCGCTGCTGCACAGCAAGACGGGGGAAAGCGTCGTGTCCCCGGCGAAGGTGCCGGTCAGCGGGTAGCTCCCCGAGGCTTCACCCGGGGTGACCGAGCACGAGGCTATCCCGGTGCTGTCGGTCATGGCGGTGCAGGCCTCGGTTCCATTGAGCGTGAAGACGACCGGCTCGTCCGAGATCGGGGCCGACGTGCTCGAGTTGGTGAGCACGCCCGACACCGTGGTGGCGACGTTGTAGTCCCCGGTGGCCGAGTTGACCGTCAGCGTGGTCGGCACAGGTGGCGATGGGCTCACCGTCACGCTGGAGGTGACGGTGGACGGGAGGTAGTAGGTGTCACCGGCGAAGCTGGCGGTGACCGGGACCGTGCCGACAGTCTGGCTCACCGAGGCGATGGAGCAGCTGGCCGAACCGGAGGCATTGGTCGTGCCCGTACAGCTCTGGGCGGAGCCGCCCGACCCGAGGGTCAAGGTGACGGACTTGCCTGGCAGCGCGTTGCCGAAGGCCGTCAGGACGCCGGACAAGGTGGCCGGCTGGCCGTTGGTCGCCGTCGTGGTCCGGTGTAGGTGATCGCGGTCGGGTCGGGGGTGACCACGAAGGTGCTGGCGCCGTTGCTGGAGAGGAGGGCGGTGATGCAGCAGCGTCCCCGCCGAAGGTGGCGGTCAGCGGATAGGAACCCGATGCCTCGCCGGGCGTGACGAAGCAGCTCGCCGTTCCGGTGCTGTCGGTGATCCCGGTGCAGGTCTCGCTGCCGTTGAGCATGAAGGTCACCGGCTCATTGGCGATGGCGGCGGACGTGTTCGAGTTCGTCAAGATCCCCGACACCGACGTGGCGACGTTGTAGTCGCCGGTGGCCGCAATGACCTTGAGCTTCGTGTCGGTATCGACCGACGCCGTCGAGGAATTGCTCGACGCCTGGTAGAAGTCGTCCCCGGCGAAGCTGGCCGTGACCGGCACGTTGCCGACCGTCTGGCTGACCGAGGCGATGCTGCAGCTGGCCGAGCCGGCGGCGTCGGTCGTCCCGCTACAGCTCTGGACGGAGCCGCCCGATCCGAGGGTGAGCAGCAGGGCCTTTCCGGGCAGCGGCGATCCGAAGCTGGTGAGCACCCCTGAGAGCGTCGCCGGCTGGCCATTGGTTGTCGCCGTCGTCCCTGTGTAGGTGGTGACGGTCGGGTCCCTGGTCACCACGAAGGTGTTGGAGCCATTGCTGGCCAGGAGAGTGGGGGACTGCGTCGTGTCCCCGGCGAAGGTGCCGGTCAGCGGGTAGGTGCCCGATGCTTCCGCGGGTGTGACCGAGCACGACGCCGTCCCGGTGCTGTCGGTCGTCCCCGTGCATGTCTCGCTGCCGTTGAGCGAGAAGGTGACCGGCTCGTTGGCAATCGGAGCCGACGTGTTCGTGTTGGTCAGCACGCCCGACACAGTCGTGGCGACGTTGTAGTCACTTGTAGCCGGGTTGACCGTCAGCGTGGTCGGCGCATCGGTGGGCGAGCCTCCGGGCTTGGTGGCCGCCAGAATCTGGTCAGCGATGGTGAGGCCGAAGAGTGCGCCAGAACCGGTGGCAATGGTCTGAAGTATGTGGCCCGTCGCGATGTCGATACGCCAGATGTCGCCAGAGATGGCGTCACCGGTCCAGAAGGAAGTGCCGTCGGGATCAAGATTTATCGCGAACAGCTGGCCGTCGCAGTTCGGCAGGGCGCTGCACGGGTAGGTCTGGATCACGTTCCCGGAGGCGTCGAGATGGAGGACGGCGTTGGAATCGGCCACCAGGACCGAGCCGTCGGAAAGAATGCGCAATTCGAACGCGCTTTGATTCGGGTCAAACGACGTGTTGTTGAAATTGGGGAGCTGCGTGTTGGTGCACTTGTTGTAGCGCATGATGTCTGTGCCCTCTGTGGTGTAGTAGAGGGTGCATTGATCACTGGCCAGGTCGATCCAGTCCACGCCGAAGAGCTCGGTGTTCAGCGGTCCGATGTCGGGCAGACGGATGCCGTTCGGGTCGATTCCGCCACGTAGGGGGTGGTTTGTTGCCCGACGTAGAGATTGCCGCTGTTGTCGAAGGTCAGGGAGAGCGGATTCGAGAGACCGCTGGCGAACAGTGGCAGGAGGTTTCCGAGCTGTCGTACTCGCTGATCTCTCCGTTCGTGTCATCGGTGACATAGAAGTTGTTGTGGGAGTCAAAGGCGCCGCCCGCGGTGAAGGCTTCACCGGTCCCATCGTTGAGCGTATTGATCAGGTTTCCCGATGCCGCGTCATAGACGTTGACGTTGCTGTTGCCGACCGAGGCGTAGACGTTTCCTGATTGGGTCAGCGTCGTGGTCGCGTGGGCAGTCCCGGCTCCTATCAGTCCCAAGGCCGAGATCCCGATGCACATCGACATGACCGCCGCCACAGCGTGACGCCACGTGTCCCAGCGCCGCCGTCTGTGTGAATCAGGCTTGGCCATCGGTGCCTCCTGCGGCTTTGGGACTTGGAATGATCGGCCATCCCAGTCGGAGACGCTTCCTGCCGCCTGCTGGCAGCTCCGGTGATCGACGGAATCTCCCTCCATCACCGACACGACCTAGCAAGAGACGATTCTCCGCATCCAGTATGTGTTGACCGCGATGCGCACGTATGGGCCATAAGGTTCATTTTCAGAGACCAGGCCGGGAACAACCACCTGGCAACGACCAGCAATGACGTTCAGGAATCCCTCTCCCGGGGTGGGCCTTCAGTCGTGAGCAAGTCTCGACGCGAGTGTGACCCCCGGGGCGGTAGGCGGATCAGGCCCTCATTGCACCAATGACACGGCGTCACAATTGGTCCTGGGTCCGCCACCTGTGCGCCCGCCACCTCGACGCCGAGTGATTGCAGAACGGGACCGAGGATCGGTGGCAACGTCGTGTTGAGGAGCGTGCTCACCAGGACCGGCAGGCCCCCGGCCTGGGAACCAAAGCTGATGGTCGGGGTCGAAGTGGCCACATTGACGGGATTGGCCCCAGCAGTGGCCGGTGACGGTGGAACAATGAGCGGGCCGAACTGGACCAGACGAGAAGGCGAGACGCCGTTCAGCGTCAGGGTGGCGATCTGGCTGTTGTTCAGCGTGACCGAGTTCGGACCTGACGCCGTGGTGCCGACGCTGATGCTGGCCTTATACAAGGAGTTTAATTGGCACGTGACCGTGCTGAGGGTCGCCGTGCCGGTTGCCGTGGCAATTGGGATGTTGAGGAGTTCATTGCCGAGCAGGGGAACCGGCACGGTCAGGGCTAGGGTGGCGGCAACCTGGCCCGTGGACGCCGTCGTGCCGACAGGCCCATAGGCGACGACAGGGGAATAAATGGCAGAAGCCGAGAGGTAGAGCATCGCTGGTACAGGGAGTCCCAGGTTCGTGAGGCCGAGCGCGGTGGTGACGTCGAGACCGGCCGCACCGTTGGCCAGCTCGGCTTCCGTGGTCAGTGTCTGCAGGACATTGATGTTGGTAGAAAGCGCTACTTGGGAGAGTTGTGATCCGCACGTGGAACCGTCGATCGAGACGATGTTGCAGAGCTGCAGCGACGTCGAAGACAGTGGGCCAGCGGACAGAACGAACGGCCTCAGGACCGACGTGCGGCACAGGGGTACGGAGTCGGTGTGTTCCCGCATGTCAGCAACGCAGCCTGCGACGAGACGGCGCCATTCAAGAAGGAGTCCCACTCGCCGCGCTGAGCGTCGTGCTCATGACATTGGTCGGAGTCAATATTCCCCCCGAGGCGGTTATCAGCTGCTGCACGCTCACGAAGGTATTGGCTAACCCCATACCCACCGCGGTCAGATTGGCCGACACTCCTAGCTTCCCGAGGAGCACCCCCAGCACGCTCATCTGTGGTGACGGAGTCGCGATCGAGGCGAAATAGCTGCCAATCGAGAATGCCGCTTCGGGTGTGCGGCCGCCACGGCCGTTCGGCTGAGGGTCGAAGTACCATGACTGAAGAGGCGAGCGAGATTCGACGTTGCGGTCACCTGTACGGCATTGCACGGAAGGTTGCCGGATGGGGGGGTTACCTTTACAATGGGCGCCCGATTCCGGGGTGAACGTCGGACTCGTCCACAGGCCTTCGGTCACACTGAGGTTGGCCCCGGAGCCGTTGTTGGTAGCGGCGTGGTCCGCCTCGACGACAAGGTTGCTCGTCGAGCTGGGAAGAGTAAGCGTTTCTTGAGCGGCGATATAGCGCGCCGAGTCGAGGGCGGCGTCGTCGGCCACCAGCTGGAGCGATCGATTCGTGACAAACGTTCGTCCGAGATCAACGGCCATGCCAGAGGCGGCAATCAGCGCCGTCATGGAGATGGCAACGAGAATGAGAGTGGCGCCTCGCTGATGGTTGTAGGAGTTTCTCGAGTGGCGGGTGAAGGGATTCAAGAGCGACGCCCTGCACGGGTCGCCGAGACCGGCGAGAGGCGGCCGGTATCGTCGCCTTTTCGATGACAGCATGAGACTGACCCTTTGATCGGTCCCACGATGGACGACCTCCTCGATTTCCCTTGCGGAGCGATGTCGATGGTCCGCTCTCAACTGCCCGACATAAATAGTGGTCTGCGGAGGCTTCGAAGGTATATAGGCAGAACGGCCCATTTGCCCCAGGTACGGGACCTATTCAGGTGATGCGACGTCGCCTGGGCCTCGGCCCGGGGGACCTCGTCCAACGTTGTTACATTGGCCGTGATGCGACTGACCTCATGGAACGTGAACGGCATACGTGCCGTGTCCGCAAGGAGCTGTTCGATCCGTTTGTCCGGCGCTCGACCCCGACGTGATCTGCCTGCAGGAGACGAAGGCCAGCGGGCCAATGGGTGCACGACCTGCCCGAGTACACCGAGTTCTGGAATTCGGCCGAGAAGAAGGGCGATTCGGGCACCGCGATATTCAGCAAGCCTGTGCCCCTCGAGGTGACGTATGGGCTGCCCGAGACGCTGATCAGTAAGCACCAGGTGATCGGGGACGCGTTCGGTAATCCGAATGTCGAAGGCCGGGTCCTCACGGCCGAGTTCGATCGGTTCTTCTTGGTCACGGTCTACACCCCGAACACCAAAGACGACCTGGGACGGCTGGCGCTACGCCACCGGCAGTGGGATCCGGCGTTCCTCGACTACGTGAAAGGGCTCGAAGCGAAGAAGCCGGTCGCCTTCTGCGGCGATCTCAACGTGGCCCACACACCAGATGACCTCGCCAATCCGAAATCCAATGCGGGCAAGAAGGGGTTCACCGACGAGGAGCGGGAAGGATTTCAGAACTACCTCGACGCCGGGTTCGTCGACACCTTCCGGTTGTTCCACCAGGGAAATGGCCACTATTCGTGGTGGTCGAACTTCTCCAAGGCCCGCGAGCGCAACATGGGTTGGCGCATCGACTACTTCCTGGTGTCGGCAGACCTGAAGGACAGGGTGGTCGCGGCCGACATACACGCCGACATCATGGGGAGCGACCACTGCCCCGTCAGTCTCACGCTCGATATCTGACGGGCGGCGGTGCGCCACCCTCGACTCACCAGCCGCGCAGGTCGACCGGCCAGCTCTCGACCACCTCGTCAGCATCGACGAGGTGGAGCTGGCGATGGTAGGCCACGGTCGGATCGACATGGGCCGGGATGACCTGGACACGGTCACCCACCCGGACCGGGTGGTCCGGAGCGAACGTCAGGTGCTCATCGGAGCAGAACCAGACCTGGCCATCCTCGATCGAGGGGTTCCCATGGTCCATCCCGAGGGCCTTGAGCCCGCAGTCGGCCACGGCCCAGGAAGCCGAGACCGAGATCACGGTGGCCAGGACCGAGAGGGCCTGGACGAACGGCAGATCGAGCTTGCCGTAGGCGGTGTCCATGAGCGCGTAGGAGCCCGCCTGGATCTCCGTCGCCCAATGGTTGATGTCGTAGGTGCCGGTCCCCCCGGCGGAGACGAGCTCGCCACCGACGTCCTGGTGGGCCTGGCGCAGGAGCTCCATGGCCGGTGCCAGCATTTCTATCCGCTTCGCCCGATCCTCCAATCCGACGATGTGGCCCTCGTACCCCATCACCCCGCGGACCGAGAGCCCCGCCGCGGGCCACCTCGGCCAGCCGACCGGCATCCTGTGGTGAGCACCCGCATCGGGGCAGTCCGACGTTGACGTCGATCAGGACCTCGGGCACCCCGCCGCCGTGCCGCGGCGATCGTCGCTTCGGAGTCCACGGCCAGGGTCACCCTCGACCCGGCGCGCACCAGGGCACCCAGCCGGGTGGCGTCGGCCACCTCATTGGCCAGGAGCAGGTCGTCCCCCAGACCCGCCCCGCCATGCCTTCCATCTCGGCGATGGTGGCGCAGGTGAACGCCGAATGCCCCTGCCGCTTGGCGGGCCGCCAGCGCGGTGCACTTGTGCGCCTTGACATGAGGGCGCAGGCGATGGCCGGGCAGGGCGCTCGCCATGGCGTTCAGGTTGTGCGTGAGCAGGTCATTTGGACGACCAGGCCGGCGTGGTCAGCTGTCCTGTCCTCACGCTCGGCAGCGTATCCATCGAGTGGAGCACCGAGCCCGGGGCGGACGAGGTAGAGGGAGTACCGTCGGCGATCATGACAACCCCTGGATGGACGATGCCTGCAGCCTGGTGGATGCCTTCCGGGCCAAGGAGATCTCTCCGCTCGAGGCCCTCGAGGCCTGCATCGACGCCATGGAGGCGTCGCCCCTCAACGCGTTCAGTCACACGGACTTCGACCGGGCCCGCGAGGCCGCCGCGGTGGCCGACGTCTCCCTGCCCTTCGGTGGCGTTCCCTTCGGTGTCAAGGAGTTGGAGCGGGTGAAGGCTGGCCCTACACCGATGCCTCCATGATCTTCAAGGATCGGATCTCCGATCACGACCACACGTCGGCGTCCCGGCTGCGGGCCACCGGCGCGGTGCTGGCGGCGCAGACCACGGCCAGCGAGTTCGGCGGCATCAACTGCACCTCGACCGAACTGCACGGCACCACCCGAAATCCATGGAATCAGGCGCGTACCCCGGGGGGCTCGTCGGGAGGCACGGCGGCCGCCGTGTCGGGTGGCCTCCTTCCCATCGCCACCGGGAGCGACGGGGGAGGATCGATTCGCATCCCGGCCGGGTTCGCCGGTCTCTTCGGTCTCAAGGCCACCTACGGTCGCGTGCCGAGGGGCCCCCGAGCCAGCATGGCCCCGTTGACCACCGCCCTCGGGTGCCTCACCAGATCAGTGCGGGACACGGCCCGGTACTTCGACGCCTGCAACGGGTTCGATCAGCGTGATCCGTTGAGTCTGGCCGGGGTGGGTGGATGGGAGGCCGGCCTTGGTACCCACGACCTGGCCGGGATGACGGTGGCCATCGTGCCCGACCTGGGCACGGCACGGGTGCGGGGCGAGGTGGCCGACCTGGTCACGGCGGCGGCCGAACGGCTGGCCCAGGCGGCCGGCTTGCGGGTGGTCGAGGCGGTGCCGAATCTGCCACCCCTGCGTGGCCAGTGGGCCATGGCGGGCCAGGTCGGCTTCGTGGCCAACCTGGGGAGGCCTATCCCGATCGGATCGGGGAGCTTTCCGACGAGATGCGGCTGGGTCTCGAGGGGGCCATGACCCGGTACACGCTGGAGAAGGCGGCGTCGATCGAGTCGTACCGGCGCCAACTCAACGAGGCGATGGCCGATCTCTTCGCCGAGGCCGACTTCGTCATGTGTCGCCCAACCCCGACGTGGCATTCGCCGCCGAGGGTCCGCCGCCGTCGACCATACCCGGGGCCGACCTCATTCACGAGATCGGATTCTCCCGGGCCATCATGAACAATGCGGCTCTCACCGCGCCGTCGAACCTCAACGGGAGTCCCGCCATGAGCATCCCGGCCGGTCTGGTCGACGATCTTCCCGTTGGCCTGCAGGTCCTGGCCGGCCATCACCGAGAACAACTCCTCTTGGACCTGGCCCTGGTGGCCGAGCGCGCCATGCCCTGGCCCAAGGTGGCCCCCGGGGCGCCTCACCGGGTAGGGGCTCAGACGCCGAACGCCTCCCGCCACGGGGTCATGTCGAGCCCCGGATAGCGAGCGGACACCCCGGCCAGGGTCTCCTCGCTCCAGTAGGGATGACCCGGTTCGGGGACGCCGAGGACCGAGAGCTGACGGACCGTGGCCTGCTGGACGAACTTGCTCCATTCCGGCGACAATCCCTTGAAGGGCCACGATTGGTAGCCCCCCCACGCGGCCTGGGCCGGCTTGAACGACACGTGCAGCATCACCCGGCGGTGGCCCGGCTCCTCCACGTCGACCGAGCGGTGATAGACGTCAGGGCGATAGGCCACGATGGTGCCGGCCGGTCCGCGGCATGACCCGGATCGTCGTAGAGATCGGCGTAGTCGACGTAGTTCAAGGTGTGCCGTTCCACCGGGATGTCCTTGGTCCGCTGTCGGGACACCAACCGGGTGGCGCCGTCGTCCAGCGTGACGTCGGTGAGGTAGATGAAGAACTCGGCCTGTTGGTACCCCACGTCCCGGCGAGGGACCACCACCATGTGGTTCGGGTAGTCGGCGTGGAGCAACTGATTGAAGCCGGAGGACTGTCCCGAGTACTTGGCGGTGACGATGCCCATGTACAGGGCGATCTCGGTGATACCCAACAGTTCCTCGGCCAGCGTGATGACCCTCTCGTGCACGACCAGCGTGTTCATCCGCGAACTGTGGAACGGAAATTCCGGCCATTTGGCATCCCAGGTCCGCCAGCGGGCATTGTGCTCGTCGTCGGCACCCTGTTCCATTTCGGCCGCGGTGGGGAAGAGCCGCGTCAGTGCATCCTGGGCGCCGGCCAGGTCGCGGGCGGGGATGGCGTCGTTGACCAGACACCAACCATCGACGTCCCACTGCCGTTTCTGTTCGGGGGTCAGAACGCCGCCGGGCATGGGCTCAGGGTACTGCTGCCCCTGGGCGAGGAAGGAGTGACCGGCGGTTCTGCTAGCATGGTCGTCGCCGCTGAGCCATCGTTCAGCAGGGCCCGTTCGAAACCAGTTCGAGTAGGCCGCACAACACTCGACTGGAGTTTCGACATTTCTTCCTTTACTGACCTTGGCGTGTCCGCGGACATCAACGCGCGACTTCGGAAATTAGGCATCACAAGTCCGCTCCCGATTCAGGCGGCCACCATCCCTGCCGCCCTGGCGGGCCAGGACATCTGTGGCAAGGCTCCGACCGGATCGGGGAAGACCCTGGCCTTCGGCATGCCGATCGTGGCCACCATGACCCAGGCCCGAGCACGGCGGCCCCATGCCCTCATCCTCGTACCGACCCGCGAGCTGGCCTCTCAAGTGCACGCCGTACTCGGCTCGCTCCTCGGCCATGAGAGCCGGAGGGTCGTGTCGATTTTCGGTGGGACCGGTTACCGCGATCAGTGTCGTGCCTTCCACAAGGGTGTCAATGTCGTGGTGGCCTGTCCCGGACGGCTCGAGGATCTCATTGAGCGCGGGGACGTGCTGTTGGATGACGTGACGACCGTCGTGCTCGACGAGGCCGACCGCATGTCGGACATGGGCTTCTTGCCGGTCGTCCGACGCTTGATGGACCAGACCACCTCCGATCGCCAGGTGATGCTGTTCTCCGCCACCATCGGCCGCGAGGTCGAATCGATCATTCGCAGCTATCAACGGATCCGGTGCGGGTCAACATCGAAACGGCCGAGGAGGAAAAGGCTGATGTCATCCATCATTTCTGGAAGGTCGATCGGGCCGAGCGGGTGGCCATCACGGCCAAGATCGTCTCGGAGCACGGACAGGCGTTCGTATTCTGCCGCACCAAGAGGGGTGCGGACAGGGTCGTCCGTCAACTCCAGGCGCAAGGAGTGCGTGCCGTCCCGATGCACGGTGATCGCACCCAGGGCCAGCGCGAGCGTGCACTGGACGCCTTCGCCAAGGGCCGGACCGACGCCTTGGTGGCCACCGATGTCGTGGCACGGGGCATTCATGTCGACGACCTGCCTTGCGTCGTGCACTTCGATCCGCCGGCCGATCACACCGACTACGTCCACCGTTCCGGCCGCACCGGCAGGGCCGGGCGCACGGGGACCGTCGTGTCGCTGGTCACCGAGGAACAGCGCAAGGACACCAAGAGCGTCCAGCGCGCCCTCGGGCTGGACCAGGGATTCAGTGCCCCCTTCTCTTCTCCCACGCTGAGCGGGCCCGTTCTCAAGAAGGCCAAATCCCGTCCATCAGGCCCTGACGACCATGACGGGTACGGTGAAATTCTTCAACGGCGCCCGTGGGTACGGCTTCTTGGCCCGCGAGGAAGGCGAGGACCTCTTCGTGCACCATTCGCAGATCGAAGGCGAGGAGCGCCGAGGATTGGCTGAAGGCTCCACCGTCGAGTTCACCATCGCTCCCGGCCGCAAGGGGGACGAAGCCCGCAACGTCAGGGTCGTGGCTGCATGACGTTGGCGGTTCAGCTCCAGAGCAGGAGCACGGCACCGGTCGCCAGGGCCATGTAGAAGCCGAAAGGCAGGCTGATTTTCGATCGCCCTGTGGGTGACGAGCATAATGATCCCGACCACGGCCGCCAGCAGGTTGGCCAGGAAGAACCCTTCGATCAGGGCCGTGGGATTGATCCAGGCCAGACCGAGTCCGACGGCTGGGGCAAGCGGACGTCACCAAACGAGATCCACGCCGGATTGATCGAGATTGATGACGAAGAACAGTGCCGTAAAGATGGCGCTGCACACCAACGAGATGAGCAGCCCGTGCCATAGACTGTCGGCGGCCGCCGCGAGAATGGCGCTCCCGGCGACACAGGCCGTCGTGGCATGGACCATCGTCCTGGGCAAGAGGTGCCGCTTCACGTCGCAATAGGCCAACTGCACCAAGCCAAGAAACAACAAGAGCGGCGGCAACGACGCGATCGACCAGCCCCCCCGGAAGAGGACGACGCCTGGAATACACCCCGAAGCGAGGATGAGGGCCAGCCGGTGCCATCAGCACAACGGTCGGCCGAGGAACGGAGATCCCATCGTTGGCCCTGGTCAAGGCTGCGGCGAGCTCTCGTCGGGTGGTTGGGATCAGAGGCCGCCCACGGCCATACCGACGATGGCTCCGCCGATCAACGCGAGGTCGGCGCTCATCGCCCCGCCCCCCGGCCGTAGGGGCGGGGCTGACTCGGTTCACGGGTCGGAGGGGCTTCATGATCCTCATTAGGACGTTGGGGTGGACACCTGAAGGGTGGAACTTGTCGTGATGGTGTTGGGCGACAAGATTCCCAAGCCCGGCAGCGGCGGAAAGATTGGGCTCTGGGCGTAGTTGTAGGTGACGGTCACCGTCAAACAGGTTTGCGATGGATTGGCCGGACAAGGGCCGGTGGGCGGCATAACACGTGATGGTGGTCCCCGTCGGCGAGCAGGTCCCCCTCCCCATCCAGGCCACATCGTTGGCCGCGGCGGCTTCGGCGGTTGACACTTGCAGCGCTGGTGTCGGCATCACGATGCCGGCGCGCACGCCGTCGGCGGCGGCCTGGGTGATCGTCACCTTGGCGGCCAGCGAGAGACCCACGGACACGATGCCGTAGATGAGCGTGATGAGAAGAACGACGACGATGGCGAATTCGACCGTTTCTGCGCCGTCTTCGTGACGCCGACGGAGCCACGGGCCTCTTGGCTTCTTCGGTCCCACTCTGGACCCCTCCCTCGGTGCTCTTCTTCCGGAATGCGCATCCTCTTGAAAGGCGGCAGTCCGCCTGGTTTGATTGTGGGCTGCGGCGGCCGGACGGTACATAGGGAATATGGCCCATTTATGGGCGCCACCAGGTGCGCGACGAATGAGAATGGTCCGAAGGGCCTATGTACCTCGGGACCTTTCGGTCTTACTCTCCAGACACAGGGAACGCAGGGGCGATCGGGATTCTCGGCGCGACACGCCAGGTGTCTTGTCGCCTCATCCCCTCCGAGGCAGAGGAGTGCAACTGAAGTGCTGTGCACGTTACTGGATTCAGTGAGGGGAAGAAAGGTGCAACGGTGAAACGGCAATCGCTCATGCTCGTCATCATTGGAGTGGTGTTGTTCATTGCGGGGGGCGGCATTGCGTTCGTCACGGTCAACAACAGCGCAAAAAAGAATGGCGCGGCCCCGGCCACCACGGCGGCACCGGTCAACACGCCAGCGGTCGTGGTCACGGCAAACGTTCCGGCCGGCACCACTGGCCAGGACATGGTGGCGAGAGGGCTCGTATCCGTTCAGCTCATCCCGCAGAAGACGTATGTTGCCACCGACCTTCCGAACCTTCAGGGACTGAGCGATCAAGTTCTCAAGACGTCCCTGGTGAAGGGCCAAGCCATCCAATCCACTGACCTGACGACCAGCGCCTCAACGCTCTCCATTCCGGCCGGCTTGAATGCTATTTCTGTCACCACGACGGGAGTCGGCGCGTTGGCCGGCTACCTTCAGCCCGGGAGCAACGTCGATGTGTACGCCAATATCGGCAAGCTCTCCACGACCCCCACCGGGGCGCCCGTTCCGGCCGCCGCTACGCTTCCGTGCACCGAGCTGACGATGACCAACATCGAGGTCCTCGATGTGTCGCAAGTCGTCCCGGCCTTGAACACGAACCCCACCAGGGCCGCGGCCGCCGCGGCCAGCGCGGCCCGCACAACCGGTCGGACCATTCCGTCCTCTATCACGCTTCTTTTGGCCGTCAGTCCAGCACAAGCCCGGGAGATTACCTTCATGACCCAAAACGAAACACTGTCTGTGGCACAGACCCAGAAGGGGACATCGCCTCCTCCGATCGGTCAGTGCGTCGGCACCGGACAGTTCACGACCGCGCCATGATCTCACGCCGCATCTTCGTCATCTCCCGCTCGCCGGCTCTCAGTCGCGCCATTGAAGCGTCGCTTGGGCCGGAGTACCAGGTCGTGACCAGTTCCAACGTGACCGATGTGATCGATGAAGTCCGGGAATTGGGCCCCTTCGACGTGTTGGTCGCCGGACCGCTCTTTGACAGCAACGCTGGCATGCTGCGCTTGGCCCAGCTGCGCAACGAAGGAACGCTGCCGGTGACCGTGCTGGCCTTGGGGCCCAAGCCGAAGGCGTCCCTCAGCGAAATTGTCCGAACCGGAGCGGTCGAGCTGGTTGAGTACACGACCAGCAAACGGCAGCTCTCCAATGCGTTGGAGCGGGCGTTCGACATTGCGCACCATTCGTCCACGGCCACAGATTCGGTCATGCCCGTGATGAGCCAGATCCAGAGTCAGGCCACGGTGTTTGAGCGCCCGCGGCTGGGTGAGGTCTTTACCGTGGCATCATCGAGTGGTGGGTGCGGGAAGACGTTCTATGCCACCAACTTGGCGTGCTACCTGTCCGCCCAAACGGGAAAACGGGTCTGCCTGGTCGACCTTGACCTTCAATTCGGAGAGGTCTCCACCGCCCTTCATATGCGCCCCCGATTCACGATCGCCGACATACTCGCATTGGAGGAGTCGCTCGATGAGGACGATCTCGACCAACACATAGAGGAATACCTCGAGCAGCACGAGCTCGGATTTTCCGTGCTGGCGGCGCCATTCAGCCCAACGGAGGCTGATTTGATCACTCCCAAGGACGTCTCCAAGGTGCTGGAAGCACTGCGGAAGCGCTTTGACTACCTGGTGGTGGACACGCCAGCGCAGCTGTCCGAGGTGGTGTTGGCTGCGTTCGACCAGTCGACCAAGGTGCTGTGCATGGTCACGCTCGATCTCCCGAGTATTCGCAACATCCGGGTCTTCTTGAGCACGCTGGACAAACTGCGAATCAACGGTGACGCCGTCAGTGTCGTCCTCAACAAGGTCGAGGACGACGTGGGCATCAAGATCAGCGACGTGCAGGAAATCCTCGACAATCGCATCGTGTCGATCCTGCCCTACTCACGCGAGGTGAGCCGGTCAATCAACAAGGGCACGCCGACCTTGGTTTCGGCGGCTGACTCTGAGATCGGTCAGAAGCTGGCCGCCGGGATGCGGGACATCGCCGGTCCCCAGGGTGCGGTCGAGGGGGATCCCTCCGGAGAGGATCCGAAATCTCCCGGTAGGCGACGCCGGCTACGTCGGAACAAGCGTGCCCCAGAACACGAAATGGCGAGTCAGGCCAAGCGATGAAGCTCTCTGAGAAGCTCGCCGCGGCCGGAGACGGCCTTGACGTGGATGACGAGTTGATCGAGCAGGTGCCGCCGAAAGTCATTGCGAGGCCGAAGCCATCCCGAGCCTCATTGCTGGGTCGGACCGGGCGACTGGATCAGCAATCGGACAGAGACGAAGCATGGAGCAATTCAAAACGCCAGGTACAGCAGATGGTCCTGACCGAAGTGGCGCCGAGCGCGGGGGACCTTGAACCCGACCAGCTTCGGACACGGGTGCGCACGACGGTCAACGAAATTCTCGAAAGAGAGGACATCGGGATATCGCCGACGGAACGTCAGCGATTTGTCGACGAGATGCTCGAGGACTCCCTGGGGTACGGACCCCTCGAGGCTTTGCTCTCTGACGGCTCCATCACTGAAATCATGTGCAACGCCTTCGATGACATTTGGATTGAGCGCGGCGGAACGCTCGTGCACAGCGACATCATCTTTGCCTCTCCCGACCAGTACCGGCGCATCATCGAACGCATGGTGGCCGCCGTCGGCCGTCGGGTCGACGAGTCTTCACCGATGGTGGACGCGCGCCTGGCCGACGGGTCACGTATCAACGCGATCGTCCCACCGCTTGCCGTCAAGGCTCCGATCCTCACCATCCGGAAGTTCCCGGAGAAGCCGCTGACGATGGCTGATCTGATCGAGAAGGGTTCAGTCTCTGCGGATGCGGCCACATTCCTCGAAGCGTGTGTCAGGGGCAAGATCAGTCTCGTGGTCGTCGGAGGAACGGGTACCGGAAAGACGACCATGCTCAACGTCCTGTCGGACTACATCCCCGAAGGGGAACGTCTGATCACGATCGAAGAGTCAGCCGAATTGCAGCTCCGTCTCAAGCACACCGTGACGTTGGAAACTCGGGCTTCAAATGCTGAGGGGAGTGGTGAGGTGCGGATCCGCGACCTCGTTCGCAACTCGCTGCGAATGAGGCCAGATCGGATCATCGTCGGTGAGTGTCGAGGTGCCGAGACCCTGGACATGCTTCAAGCGATGAATACCGGCCACCCCGGGTCGATGACGACGGTGCACGCGAACACGCCTCGCGAGGTGCTCGCCCGATTGGAAACCATGGTGCTCATGGGCGGGGTCGAGCTGCCCCAACGCGCCATCAGGGAACAGATTGTCATGGCGGTCGGGCTGATCGTCCAACTCCAGCGCACCGTCGGCGGTGGTCGTGTGATCTCGTCCATCACCGAGGTCCAAGGAATGGAAGGCGACACCGTGCTCCTCCAGGACGTGTTCCATCGAGTCGGCATGGCTGACGGTGATGGTCACTTGGCGCCGTGTGGACTCCGCCCCAAGATCCTCGACGAGCTGTCGGCCCATGGAATCAATATCCCGCCCAGCGTCTTCCGCGGTGAGACGGACGCCTCTCAGGACATGTCGTTGTCACGAAGCGAACGGCGCGGGCGCCCGGCTCGTCCGGGAAGGGTTGAGCCGCCGTCGGAGGAGCTGTACGACTATCTCGACCGACGCCGCAACGATGGGAAGTAGTCCGATGATTGCCACCGCGCTGGCCAGCAGTCAGATCCACGCCATCACGGCCGCGATCCTGATTGGCGGTGGACTCTCCCTCGCGGTGGTGGCGGTGCTGCAGGGCAAGCGAAACCGACAGCGGTCTCTGGCCGCCCTGCTCGATGAAACACTGGGGCAGGCGCCGGTCCCGGTCGAGGTGGCGAGTGAGGCGCCACCGCGCAACGAGACGTCCGCGCTGACGATGCGCCTCGGTGATGCCTTCGGGCGCTTCGATAGCCGCGGTATCTTGGAACAGCGACTGGAAAGGGCCGATATTCCGCTCCGCGCCGGCGAGTATCTCGTGCTGGTGGTCGGTGGCACCATCATGTTCGCGGTGGCCGCGACCGTCATCAGTGGCTCGCCTATTGTCGGAGTGCTCTTGGCCGTACTTGTCGCCGTCGTGGCCTGGAAGCTCCCGGAACGGCGGGCCAAAAAGCGCTCCAAGGTTCTTCAGGCGCAACTTCCCGATGCGCTTTCGCTGATGGCCGCATCGGTCGAGGGCGGTCAGACGTTTCAACGGGCCATCGACATGTACCGCCACGACGCCCGTCCGCCGCTGTCGACGGAATTGGACCGGGTCATGGCCGAGGTGGTGTTGGGCACGGAACTGGTGGTGGCCCTCGAGAACATGGCCGATCGCTGCGACGTCAGTGACTTGACCTGGGCGGTCGAAGCCGTTCGGATCCAACAGTCGACCGGTGGGCGGCTGGGGCCGATACTCCATACTCTGGCCAACTTCATGCGCATGCGACAGGAAGTGCGCCGAGAGGTGCAAACGCTCTCGGCCGAAGGACGAATGTCGGGCTATGTCCTTTTCGCCATCCCGCTCTTCTTGGCCGCGGCCATTGAAGTGACCGATCCGACGTACCTGAAGCCGATGATGCACGGGGCAGGATTGATCGTGCTCATCGGCACTGCGGGCCTGATGGTGCTGGGATATGCCATCGTCCGCAAGATGGTCAACATCAAAATCTGAGGAGACAAGGTACTCGTCATGATGGGTGAATTGGCGGCAATCGTTCTTATGGTGGCGGGGACCGCCGGGGTGATTCTCGCGGCCTGGAAGTCTCACCAGTCAGAGCGGCAATTGGACTTCATCCGAACGCTGGGGCACGACGCCGACCTTGATGCTCACAAGATGGCGACGCCGGAACACCTGCAGACTCCGTTGGTCGTTCGTGTGTTCGGTCCCACGGCGCAATGGTTTCGCGACGCCCTCTCGCGCCTCTATCCATCTCGGGACATTGATCGGGTCCATGCCGATTTGCTCAGGGCCGGTCTCACCGGCACGGTCCGCGCCGAGGAGTTCGTCGCCTTTCAGATGGCCAGCGTGCTGATGGGTCTCGCCGTGGGCCTGACGGCACTGGTTACCCACTTCGGGGGTCCGAAATTGGGGGTGTTCCTGCTCCTCATACTGCCCTTCGCCGGATTCGGAGGGCCGGCGCTGTGGTTGCGAAGACGCGTCTCGACCCGCCGCGACACGGTCACGAACGACCTCCCCGACGTCTTGGACCTCATGACCATTTCGGTTGCCGCGGGGCTGGGACTTGAGCAGGCCATGCAGGTCACCTGTGCCCATTTTGAGTCACCGGTGTGCGACGAGCTGGCGCTGACCCTGCGTGAGATGGAACTGGGGCTGTCCCGGCACGATGCGTTGGAGAATCTGAAGCTCCGTACCGATATCGATGACCTGGTCACGTTCTCAGTGGTGTTGTCACAAGCCGACATGTTGGGGCTCCCCATCGGTCGAGTCCTGCAGGCCCAGGGGGACGAGATGAGGGACAAGCGCCGGCAGCGAGCCCGAGAGCGTGCGGCCAAAGTCCCGATCAAGATCCTCTTTCCGTTGATGTTCTGCTTTTTGCCGGCCATCATGATTCTGATTCTTGGACCATTGGTTGGACCCATCTCGCACGCCCTTAAGTGAGAGCTCGGTGGCGAGCCGCCCGATGTGCGTATCGAGGTGGCACACGATCGCCGTCGTAGCAGCAACGGTGCGATAGTCCACAGTGCGGGTGGCGCCGGTCGCTCGAAGCCGCTGAGATCGTTCCGTTTCCATCGGATGAGACGTTGATGAAGTGGCGGATCCGAGCCGCTTCAAGAGTCCAACGACCGGTCTTTTGGGTCCGGGGTGGTAGGTGGATTGCCATGGGGTAGCAGTCCGGGTGCAACGTCTCCCCAGCCTTGTGTCGCCTGCGCGAAGAGCGATAATTTTCTCGTGTATTCCACTTCAGGAGCGGGTTACGGCATTGGCTAGAAATGCCGTTTAGGGGGAAACATGAGTAACGCGGGAACGTCAATATTGTGGAGCAGCGCTCGCTGCCGGGAATTCCCAACGGTGCGAAAGCAGCCCACCCGCGTGTGGTCGTACTACGCCCAGGTGTCGATCGCCAGCCCCCATGGCCGCATCGCCAGCGGCGATGCTCTCGAATCCGTCCTGGCTCACCGCGTCGATGAGGCTCCAGCGGGTGGGCCGATCGATGGCGCGGACAAGCTCGCCCAGGGTCCATCGGCCGTTGGGCCGCCTCGCAATGACATTCGGGAGTGGGGCCCATGGTCACTCACCCAACGCGAGCTCGAAGTGCTGCAGCTGCTGACCGAGGGAGCCACGAACGGCGAAATCTCGCAGCGCCTCTTTATCAGCCCGAAGACGGCCAAGAATCATTTGGCCGCAATTTTCCAAAAGCTTGATGTCAATAATCGCACGCAAGCGCTCGTACGAGCAGTTGTGATGGGTCTCGTCAACATCGAATACCAGCGTCCCTTCACCACATGAGGATGCACGCGCGCAAATGGTCCTAACAGCCTATGGATTCGAGTGCCGGCTTCCTAGAAACTAGGTGTGGAGCAGCAAGTATGTCGGAAAGTTTTCCGTCAAACTGCACGAGGAAGGGGAACACAAATGACTGGATTGTTCATGCAGGCATTCTTGACCGTTCGGAGTCTTCACAGCACGTTGCTGGACAGGGCCCGGTCGGAACAAGGGGCTTCAATGGTTGAGTACGCCCTCTTGGTTGGCCTGATCGCGATTGTTGCGGTAGTTGCCGTGACGTTCCTGGGTACTTCCATCGAGCATCTCTTCAACAGCGCTGCCACCAACATCAACTCCGTCAACGCGGGCTGATCGGCGCACGAGGGAGCGCAGTGACGTAGTCGCTGCCGCACACACAGAATCTCCCCCTGAGGGCAGATTCCCCCCCTCCCCAAGGGGTTGACGGTAGGGCTGGATCGGGAAATCCGATCCAGCCCTACTTTCGTTTTCGGGGAGCCCCAGCGGGCTGAGCTGACGGAGCGGGGGTCCTCCTGGTGGAGGGCTCGGAATCTGGTGAAGGCTCGGAGTCTGCCCATCGTCCCGGAGTCGGCCCCGGAGCGGCCTGCGCCCTGGCGTCCGGATCCATGAGCCCCACCCGCTCGCCGGCGACCTCACCCGATGATGCCCCCGCTTAGAATCGGGATGCGGCGAGGGCACCCAGCGATCCAAGGGCAAAGTTCATCATCGGTTCACAAATCCGATACGGCGGTGAAACAGGCACGGGCCAGACTGCCTCGACGCAGGGTGATTCCGTGCCGTACGTTGCTGGGTCACCGGCCCAGCGCCAGACAGGAAATACACGCCATACCAATCAAGGGGAGCACAGGGAGAATTCATGAGTTACCAGGCTGAATACATCTGGATCGACGGCACGGAGCCCTCTCCCCTCTTGCGGAGCAAGACCCGGATCGTCGAGGACGGCAAGGAGCCCGGCATCTGGGGGTTTGACGGCTCGAGCACCAATCAAGCGACCGGAGACGACTCCGACTGCGTGCTCCAGCCCGTCTTCGTCTGCCCGGACCCGCTCCGGGCCGAGGGCGCCAAGTTGGTGATGTGTGAGGTCCTCCTCACCGACATGAGCCCGCACGCGACGAACACCCGTCGCAAGAGCGCCGAGTTGGCCGAGAAGTACGCCGACCAGGAACCGGTGTTCGGCATTGAGCAGGAGTACACCTTCTTTCAGTACGGGCGCCCCATGGGCTGGCCCGAGAGTGGGTTCCCGGCCCCCCAGGGCCCCTACTACTGCGGGGTGGGTGGCGACAAAATGCCCGGCCGGGAAATCGTCGAACGGCACACGGCGGCGTGCATGAAGGCCGGCCTGGGCATTGAAGGCACCAACGCCGAAGTCATGATGGGGCAGTGGGAGTTCCAGATCGGCGTCCTCCCGCCGCCGCTCATCGGCGACCACCTCTGGGTGGCCCGCTGGCTCCTCTTTCGCATCGCCGAGGATTTCGACGTGTTCGCCACCTTGGAGCCCAAGCCGGTGTTGGGCGACTGGAACGGTGCCGGAGCGCACACGAACTTCTCGACCAAAGCCATGCGGGAGGAGGGCGGTATGAAGGCGATCCTCAAGGCCTGTGAGGCCCTCGGGAAGCGAATCGAAGAGCACGTGTCCAACTACGGGATTGGCATCGAGGACCGCCTGACCGGCGCGCACGAGACGGCGCACTTCTCCACGTTCACGTACGGCGAGTCGGACCGCGGCGCCTCCATCCGAATCCCCTGGGGTACGGCCAAGGCCGGGAAGGGATGGTTGGAAGACCGCCGACCCAACGCCAACATGGACCCGTACGTCGTGTCCGCCTTGATGGTCGAAACCGTGTGTGGAGACGCGGCCGGAGACTAGACGGGAGACTGAGCCGAGATCGGGAGATGAGGCGCCCGCCCGTGCCGGGCTCACCCGGTACCGGCGGCGTTTTCTATTCTGCCCTCGGGGGTACGGGTTGGTCGGACGGCGCGTGGGCGGCCAGAGCGGGTTCCCCGGGCCGGGCAAGCGGCCCGAAGGCCAACGACGCCGCATCACCGTCAAGGTGCGTTCTGCCGTCGCTGTCAGCCATCTCGTCCATGCCGATGGGTCCTTCCGGGCGACCGGCCAGGAACTGCTGAATGATCGGGTTGTCGCACGCCAGCATCTCGGCTTGCTGGCAAACTTGACCAAGCTCGACCGGAACAAGATGCCCATGTAGTCCGCCGTGCGCATCACCGATTGGATGTTGTGGGTGATGATGAAAAAGGTGGCGCCGGTCTCCTTTTGGGCCGTGACCACCAATTCGTCCAGATAGGCCACCCGAACCGGGTCCAGCCCCGAGTCGGGCTCATCGAAGAGCACGATCTCAGGCTCGGTCACCATGGCCCGAGCGAGTCCGGCCCGCTTCTTCATGCCACCCGACACTTCCCCGGGCAGTTTCTTGAGGTGGTCCATCAGTCCGACCAGTTCGGCGTTGCGATGGACCAGTTCACGAATTTCCGCTTCGCTCTTGCGTGTGTGCTCCCGTAAGGGAAAGGCGATGTTGTCATAGAGACTCATGGAACCGAAGAGTGCTCCGTCCTGAAAGAGAACGCCGAATTTCTTGCGCACTTCGTACAGGCGCTTTTCTCGCAGTCCGACGATCGGGTCGCCATCGACGAATATCTGGCCTCGCTCTGGGACCAGCAGTCCGAGGATGTTCTTGAGCAGGACGGATTTCCCGGTCCCGGAGGGTCCGAGGATGGCGGTGATCCGGCCCTTGGGAACGTCGAACGTGATGTCCTCGAGCACGGTATGCGACCCGAATGACTTGGTCACACCCCGCAGCGAGATGATGGGTTCCCCGGGGGCGATCCACGCCTGGGTATCGCCGTGCGGCTCAGATGCCATGAAAGGGGAACCGGCGATCATGGCGAACCTTGCGCCACGCTCCACGCGCCTCACGACGAGCCGTTCGCGCTGCGGATGGATCAGGGGCCGCCGAGCAGGTCGGGAGGGGCGCAGTCACGCGAGGTGACCACGCCACCGAGGGAGGGTCGTCGTCGCAACCGAGTTGACCACGCCACCGAGGGGGAGGGTCGTCGTCGTGGTCGGGGCCGAGATCGCGCCCGCCGGATTTGGTGACCCCGATCCAGGAGCGACACCGGAGAGCGGAGTGCCGAGCCCGCTGGCCACCGTGCCCAGCATGCCGCTGATCGTTCCGGCCAGCCCACCTACGGTGCTGCCGGCGCTCCCGTGACCGAGCTCCGCCCAGCTGACCCCGCCCACCGCCCCGCTTACTGCTCCGCCCACTGCTCCACCTCCCGCCTGCGACGCGCCATCCCCCAGGGAGCCGGCGAGTCCATTGGAGCCCGTCACGCCCCCGAGCCCTGACCCGCCTGAAAGTCGCGCCCGAGGCTGGGTTCGTACCCAGCGGGGACCCCGAGAGGGGGGTCGATGGGCCCGATGACGACCCTCCGTCACCGCCGCCACCGCTGCCACTCGAACCGGGAGCGCCCGGTCGAAGAACGAGCGGCCGAAGTGAACGAAGTCGGACCGGCCAGATTCGACCCGGCTGTCCCGAGGGCCGATGGTGGGCCGGACGCACCAACCGCACCGCCGGTCGACAGGGCGTGAGGCGTGATGAGCGCGGTGGCCACGGCGGCCGACGTGAGCGCCATCCCGGCCACGGCGGTGCGGAATCCGCCGCTCCCCCCGCCCTGCGGCAGGGCGGCGCTGCGATGAGCCATCCGCAGGAAGCCCCGCCGCAGCAGTGCGCCGGCACCGGCGAGGAAGCCACCGAGCATGCCCTTGGACTCCGACAGCACGGTGAACTCGCGCTTGAGGGCCTGGCGGGCCCGCCACAGCAAGGTCTCGATGGTCCCGATCTCGACCCCTTCGTGATCGGCGATCTGCTGGTAGGTCCATCCCGATCCCTCTCGCATGGCCAGCACATGGCGATGGCGGACGGAAAGCCGGCCGAGGGCCTTGTTGACCAGCTCGCCATCGACGGCAGCCACGACGAGCTCCTCGGACGTCTCGATGGCGCCTCCACCGACCTGCTGATGCGAGCTGAGTTCCAGATCGTCGGTGGGCGTGCTCCGAGACCGGCGGCGCAGCATGTCCGTGCAGATGTTGCCGGCGATCACCGTCAACCATGGGTAGAAGCGCCGCTCGCCGGCAAAATTGGGAAGGGCCTTCCAGGCCCGTGCGAAGGCCTCCTGCGCTGCGTCCTCGGCCTCGTGGCGATCGTTGAGCCGGCGCAGGCAGAAGCGAAGCAGCCGCTCGTAGTAGCGCGCGTACAGGTTGCCGAAGGCTCCAGAATCTCCCGCTTGGCACCGCTCCACCAGGACCCGGTCGCGATCGAGATCAACGTCGTCGCTCAGGCTGGTGAACTCTTCTTCTAGTAGAGCCACGTCCGTCCCTCTCTGACCGCCGCTCGCTGAGGGTTTGTACTCCTACAGTATGCCCTCAGGTCGGCCGCAACCGAAATGAGCAATTCGGCTCTTTCCTCCGATTGAGTTGAACGTTCGTCGGGCGTCCAACTCACGAAATTTCTCAAGGTTTTGCCAGATCTGAGCGTCCTCCCAGTTCACGGGGCAGATTCAGTCGACGGCTCCGGAGGTCCGCCGTGGCAGCTCGAGGTCGCCGGCCTGGCTCCCGCCGACATGCGAGGCCGACGTCGAGGCTCGAGGTCACCGGGCGATGCCGGGGTCGAGATCGGAGTCTTGACACGTTCCCGTCACCGCAAGGTTGCCTGCATCGCCCCGTTTCTGTGGGTACGAGCGGGGGAGGGGAACGAGTCCCTCTCCCATACGTCGAAGTGGGGGCCTCGGGAAGGGGGGACGTCGGTTGAAGGATTCGGACGGCACCACCGATTCGACACCCGCCGTTGCCACCCCGCCCTCGCCATCGAGCCGCCATGAGATCGCTCGCCGGCTGGGCTCGCCGAGCGGACGAGCTGCCACCGCCCGGGCGACGGGGCAACCGATCAGGCCCGCCGGGAGCGGGCGCCCCGATGGGAAGACCGCCACGGCCCTGCGCGAGACGGGAAATATGTTCGCCGTCGCGTTGGAAGCCCTTCGCCAGGGCGCCCTCAAGTCCTTTCCCGTGACCGAGTTCTTCGATCAGTGCTGGTTCCTGGCCCGCGTCACCACGCTTCCCCTCATCCTTCTCTCCATTCCGTTCGGCATGGTGATCGCCCTCGAAGTCGGTTCCTTGCTCCAGCAGATCGGGGCACAGTCGCAACTCGGCGCCGCCATGGTGCTCGCCGTGGTGCGTGAACAGGCGCCCGTGGCCACCGCGCTGTTGATCGCCGGTGCGGGCGGATCGGCCATGTGCGCGGATCTGGGCTCGCGCCGGATCCGGGACGAGATATCGGCCATGGAAGTGATGGGGGTGAACCCCCTGCACCGGTTGGTGCTGCCCCGACTGGTGGCGGCCACACTGGTGGCGATCCTGCTCGATGCCGTCGTGAGCGTGGCCGGGATCGCCGGTGGCCTCTGGTTCGGCACCCACGCCATCCACATCACGGCCAGCAGCTTCTTCGCCACCTTCGGTGAGTTGAGCCAGCTGGCCGATCTGGCCATCGCGCTCCTCAAGGCCGGGATATTCGGGTTCATCGCCGCCATGGTGGCTTGCTACAAGGGCCTGTACTGCAAGAGCGGTCCCAAGGGTGTGGGCGACGCCGTCAATCAGGCCGTCGTCGTGACGTTCATCCTTTCGTTCTTCGTCAACTTCGTCCTGACCGTCTTCTACTTCAACTTCATCCCCCAGAAGGGAATCTGAGGTGGCCCTCGACACGCCGATTCGTGCGGAGGACGGCGGGGCCTCCACCGGCGACCTCGGAAGACGCGTGCGTCGCGTGGGGGAGAGCGCCATCGGAATCTCCGATGACTTCTACGGCCAGCTTCACTTCTACGCCCGGATCGTCCGGGCCATGCCGCGGGCGCTGCGCTACCCCCGGGAGATCCTCGTCCTGATGTCGGACATCACGCTCGGATCCGGGGCGCTCATCGTGGGCGGGGGCATGTTCTTCGTCGTCGTGTCCATCGCCTTCTTTACCGGGACCGAGGTGGGGCTGGAGGGCTTCAACGGGCTCCAGCAGATCGGCGCCGAAGCCTTCACCGGAGTCATCACCTCGCTGGCCAACACCCGGGAGATCACGCCGCTGGTGGCCGGTGTCGCCCTGGCGGCGCAGGTGGGCGCGGGATTCACGGCCCAGCTGGGGGCCATGCGGATCTCCGACGAGATCGACGCCCTCGAGGTCATGGGCGTCAACAGCATCGTCTATCTGGTGGCCACGCGCGTGTGGGCCGCCCTGATCACCATGGTTCCGCTCTATCTGGCCGCCCTGTTCGCCAGCTACCTGGCGTCGGAGTTGGTCGTCACCAAGTTCTTCGGGCTGTCGAGCGGGACGTACCAGCACTACTTCCAGCTGTACCTTCCGCCGATCGACATCTTCTACTCGTTCATGAAGGCGATGATCTTCGCCGTCCTCGTCACCTTCGTGCACTGCTACTACGGCTACACGGCCGGCGGTGGGCCGGCGGGAGTCGGCGTGGCGGCCGGACGGGCCATTCGCCTCTCGATCATCTTGGTGGTGGTGGTGAACCTCGTTTTGTCGCTCGTGCTCTTCGGCGGCGTCAATGTGACGGCGAGGTTGGTCGGATGAGGCCACTCGTGCGGCTTCTGGTCAGCCTCCTCGTCGTGACGGTGCTGCTGGCCGGAACGGTCATGCTGATTCGCAACTCGAATGGCGACTACTCCGGCGACTACGCGCTCAGCGGGCTGTTCGCCAAGGCCGGCGAGGGGCTGCAACCAGGCTCGGAAGTGGTCTTTCGGGGGGTCCAGATCGGGAGGGTCTCGACCGTGACGCTTCAGAGCGACATGGCCAAGGTCACCCTCTTGATCACCCCGACGTTCCATGTCCCGACCGACGCCACGGCCACCATCGAACCGGTCAATCTCTTTGGGGCCGAACAGGTGTCCCTCACCTCGCCCGACCACAACGCCGACCACGCGCCGTACCTGGCGCCCAACGCGGCAATTCGTCCGGGCCGAAAACTCCGACAGCCTGGGCGATCTCTTCGCCGCCGCCACGCCCCTCCTGCAGCACATCGATACCACTGGCCTCTCGACGGTGCTCGGCGTGCTGGCCCAGGCCAGCCGGGGCGAAGGGCCCCAGATAGCCAAGTCGATCGGCGCCGGCACGCAACTGGCCAGCCTTCTCAACTCCACCCTGAGCGCTCAGGAGATCGCACTGGATTCCTTCGCCCGGTTCGCCCAAGCGGTGGCGCCCGACGCCACCGGTCTGAACAGCGTCTCGGGCCAGGTGAACGCCGCGCTGCCCTCATTCAACGGCGAGGTGGCGGACTACCAGAAGCTTCTCAAGTCGGTGATCCCCTTTGCCAATGACCTGGCCTCGCTGTTGTCGACCTACCGCCCCGACATCGACACCATTCTCTCCGCCGGGCGGCAACGTGTCCAGAGTGTTGCTGGCTCAGCAGGGCGACATCGGCCAGGTGGTCCAGGGGGCGTACCACTACTTCAATACGATCGCCACGGGTGCGGCCAGCGACCAGAAATTGCCCGACGGCAGCACCTACGCCTTCTTCAATACCTTCATCCTCTTCAGCGACGTGAACTCGCTCGTCTGCAACCTGCTGGCGCCGGCCACCCCCGGGCTGTCATTTCTCCAGCCCATTCAACAGGCCCTGGCCGGCTCGGGCTCGGCCTTCAATTGCACGAGTCAGCTGGCGGCCTTCAACGCGGCCCAGGGCACGGCCGCGCCGCCGACGGCCGCCGCCGGTCTGGCGCCGTCCGCGAGTGCGGCCCAGTCCACCACCAACCAGGTGTACGGCATCCTCGGGACCCCCAACCCGTCCAAGGGCACTGGTCTGGGTGGGTTCATCAGCGGCCTGCTCGGGGGGAACTGATGCGTGTCCTGCGCCGCGCTGCCGTCGTCGGCACTCAAGTTCGCCGTCTTCGCGCTGGTCTGCGTGCTGCTCCTGGTCGGCCTGGCCGCCAAGATCGGCAACCTCTCCCTCTTCAGTGACCGGCACCTCCTCAATGCCCAGCTGTCCGACGTCACCGGCTTGGCGGCGGGCGACCCGGTCAACATCGCCGGCGTCCCGGTTGGCCAGGTCTCGAGCATCGCCGTGCAGCATGGTCACGCCCTGATCGGCATGAACATCAACAACACGGTGACCCTGCACGGGGCGACCGATGTGGGCCTGCGTTGGAAGAATGTCATCGGGGAGAAGGAGATCGAGATCTTCCCGTACCCGGCCGGTCCGATCATCCCCGCCGGGGGCACCATCCCGCTCGGGCACGACGTCTCCGACTCCAGCGTCAATGCGTTCTTGAACACCCTGGGCCCGCTGCTGTCGTCGATCAACCCGCAACAGGCCAATGAATTCGTCCAGAACGTCTCCGGCGCGCTCGAAGGTGACACGTCGCAGATCGAGCAACTGATCAACAACGGCGCCACGGTGTCCAACACCGTGGGTGCGCTCGACTCGCAAGTCGGCCAGGTCATCGTCAATCTGAATCAGGTCCTCACCGCCGTGGCCTCGCGGAGTGGGGATCTGGGCTCATTGGTGGACAATCTGCAGACCGTGGCGTCGTCTCTGGCGTCGAAGAACACACTTCTCGACGATGTGGTCGGAAACTTGTCGCAGGTGGCGACCGACTTGGCCGGCTTGATCGGATCGAATCACTCGGTCATCACCAGCGCCATCGACAGCCTCCAGGTGGTCGCGGCCGACGTGCAGAGCAATCAGAAGCAGTTGTCCGCCAGCCTCTCCGGTCTGGGTGCCGGCCTGGCTCCGTACATCCAGATCTCCCAGTACGGCCAGTGGTTTGCCGTGCAAACGATCTATACCTGCCTGGCCAACCAGACCGCCTGCACGTACTACCAGCCGGGCAATGCTCCGCCCGGCTCGGGGCTCGGGGGTGGCCCTCCGCTGTCGCTCACCGTCTGCGACCCCGAGTGCGAGCAGTGAGTCATCGGCGCTCGGTTCGGCCGCCCGGGTCGCCGACGGGTCGTCGGTGGCCGCGTCCAGCATCGGCGGCATCTTGGGGGCAGTGTCCGGCCAGCCCGGCGCCGCTGCACCCTCACCATCGGGGAGCGGGTCATGAAGGCATTCACCGAACGCCGCCCCAAGGTCATCGGCGCCATCGCGGTCGCGGCCATCGTTGTCGCCGTCCTGGCCATCCTCCTGCTCAATCGCAATGTCTTCAATTCCGGCTACACGGTCACGGCGCGTTTCGCCAGTGCCGCCGGCATCACCCCGGGCACCGAGGTGATGGTGGCCGGCGTCAAGTCCGGCTCCGTCACCTCGGTCGCCGTGCACGGGAACAGCGTCGACGCCGTGCTCTCGGTGAACCGCGGGGTGGAGCTCCCCCATGTGACGAGTGCCGCCATCGAGGTGGAGACGTTGCTCGGCGTGGTCGACGTCACCCTGCAGCCGGTCAGTGGCTGGCAGCACCCGCTGGGGAACAATGCGCTCATCACCCAGACGACGGTGCCCACCGAGCTCTACCAGCTGCAGAAATCCGGCGAGAACCTGTTGTCCAAGACCAACGCCAAGGCGCTGAACGTGCTGGTCGAGTCGTTGGCCACGATCACCAAGGGCAAGCAGACCCAGGTGGCGCAAATCATCAAGGGCCTGGGCGCGCTCACGACGACGGTCAACCAGCGCAGTGGCCAGGTGTCCCAGCTGATCGATTCCGCCAACACCCTGTCGTCCACGCTCACGGCGAAGGACCAGGCGCTGGTCTCCATCGTCAACAACCTCGACACGGTCGCCACCGGGCTGGCTGATCACAGCACCGACCTTTCCAATCTCATCACCAACGTGGACCAGATGGCGGCCCAGACCAACTCGCTGGTGGCTGGGGACTCCCCCCAACTCAACGCGTTGTTGGCCAGCCTCCATTCGGATCTGACGGTGGTCGGACAGCATCAGGAGGATCTGGCCGAGGGCGTGAGCTACCTCGGTGGCGCGCTCAAGGGCTTCTCCTCCATCGCCTACGCCGGGGACCAGGGGGTGAGCTGGGGCAACGTCTTCGTCAATCCGGCCGGGCTCACCGGCACCTACGGCGTCATCGGCCCCTGCGGCGCCCTGGACGAGGCGCTCACCGCTGCGTTGGGACCCGATCCACTGCCCTGCGCCGATCAGACCGGGACCACGCCCGGCGAGGGGACGAGCTCGACCCCGTCGGCACCGGCGGGCGGGACGACCGGGTCATCGACGTCGACCACCGGCGTCACCGGCGACCTCGGGCGGCCTGCCGGTTGGCCCGAATTCGGGCGTGGGCGGGCTCTCGCAACTCCTGAGCCCGTTGCTGGGGGGGAAGACCTGATGGCGCGGGTGCGCAACCTGGTGGGGTCGAGGTACGTGCGAATCGGGACAGCGGTGGTGGTGCTGGCAGCGGGCATCGTCGTCGGGGTCAACGTCACGCGGGCGTCGGCGACGTATCCGCTCAACGCCGTCTACTCGAGCGCGCCGGGCCTGTTCCCCGGGGCAGCCGTCGACGTGCTGGGGGTCCCGGTCGGGACCGTCACATCGGTCACGAACATTCACGATCAGGTCGACGTCGTGATGCAGGTGCGTGCGGGCACCAAGATCCCGGCCGGCGCCGTCGCCTCGTTGGTGGCGCCCGAGGTGCTCGGGTCAACCCGACGTCGACCTCAACCCGGGCTACACCGGCGGGCCTCAGCTGGGCGCCGGCGACACGATCCCCGAGTCGCGCACGACCGTGCCCGTGTCGACCGACCAGCTGCTGAAGCAATTGCAGCGCACGCTCAACGCGCTCAATCCCCGGGCGGTGGGGGACCTCATCACGAACCTGGCGCAGGATCTCGATGGCCAGGGAGCCGGTCTCAACCAACTGATCTCCTCGGCGGCGGGGACCATTCAGCTACTGGCCAACAAGGGTGATGACCTGGGGCAGCTCGACGGGACCCTGGCCCAGCTCACCGGGACCCTGGACTCGGACACGTCCCAGATAACCCAACTGGTGAACGAGTACGACACCGTCTCGACGGTGATCGCGCAGCACTCCGGTCAGCTCAACGACGCCATCACCCAGCTGTCCGGGGCAAGCACGGCGCTGGTCACCTTGCTCACGCCGAACCTTCAGCCTCTCGAAGCCGATGTCGGGACAGTGACGACGGTTGGCCGAACCCTCGATCGCAATATCACCAATGTGGACGAGATCCTCCAGCAGGCCAACAACCTGTTCCAGGGCGCCCAGCGTGTGTTCGACCCCACCTACAATTGGCTCGACCTCAACGTCGCGCTCCCCGTCGGCGTCTCCGGCGACTACATGGCCGGCCTCATCCGCGATCGCCTGGCCGGGGTCTGCCGGCGCATCGCGGCCAACCATGGGACCGGCCTGTCCGCCGCCACGCTGGCCAGCCTCGCCTCGTGTGGCGATCCCAATTCTGCCTTCTTCGATCCGCTGATGAGCCAGATCCCCTCCATCTTGAGCGCGTTGTCGACCGGCTCGGGACCCACGACGGCGACGGCACTGCTGCAGCAGGGACTCAATCAGATCGGCAGCCTCGGCGACGCCCCGAGCCCGGCCGGCGGTGCCCCCGGCGGGAGCACCCCGAGTGGCTCCGGGCCGGCGGCCCCACCCCCTCCTTCGACGACCACCACCACGACGCCCGCTCCCGCCCCGCCCTGTGGGCTCCTCGGACCGATCGTCGGCTGTACCCCCGGATCGGGCACGCAGAGCGGTTCGTCCAGTGGTCTCGGCGGTCTGCTGGCCCAGCACGTGACACCGACCAAGAAACAGCAGGCGACGGTCAACCTGGCGTCGCACGCGGGCGGCGGACCGTCACTGACCGCCCCGGCGGCCCGCCTCCTCCCGCCCCTTCCGTCCCGCCATCGCTCCTCCCCGGCCGGGCGCGGTCTGCTGGCGCAATGGGCCCATGACGTGGGGAGTTGGCTGTGAACGCCCGGCGTCGCTGGTGGCTGGTTGCCGGCGCGACGATCGTGGCCGTCACCCTGGCCGGGTGTGGCGGGCCGGGGTCCCCCCCGCGCACCGCGACCGCCGTCTTCAGCGATGTCGGCGACCTGTCGAGTGGGGCCCAGGTGCAGTTGGCCGATGTCCCGGTTGGCAGCGTGAGCTCCATCTCGCTCGACGGCGGCAAGGCCAAGGTCACCCTGGCGCTCGATCCGGGCGTTCGCATCCCGGCCGACGTCACCGCGGCCCTCGATCGCACCACCATCTTGGGCGACCAGTTCGTCAACCTGGAGGTGCCCAAGAGCGAAGTCGGCGCCGCCGGGGCCAACGTCGCGCAGCTGGCCAACGGCGCCGTCATCCGACACACGGCGATCGTCCCCGATGTCGAGCAGCTGGTGGGCGCCGGAGCGCAGGTCTTCGGGGCGGTCTCCACGACGCAACTCGAGCAGATCATCGCCGCCGGCGGCCAAGGCTTCGCCGGTCAGGAGGCGTCCCTCAAGACGTTGCTCAACGACTTCTCCACCGTGGCCGCCGGCTATGCGCAACACACCAGTGACATCACCTCGGCCGTCAACGGATTGCATCAACTGACGTCGACCCTGGCGCCCTCGAGCGGCGCCACCGCGGACGCCCTGACCACGTTGTCGAAGACCGTGGCCATCCTGGCCCAGCAGTCATCGCAGTTCGAGACGCTGTTGCAGTCGATCGACAACCTCTCGGTCCAGGGCCGCGGCATCCTCGAGACCTACTACCCCGCAGATCTCGACCCAGCTCCAGGCCCTGCAGGCGGTCAGCTCCCAGCTCAGCCAGAATCAGGGAGCCCTGGCCGGCATTCTCGATGAGCTGCCGGCCAACAACAGCGCCCTCCAGTCGTCGGTACGCGGCGGGTTCCTCCAGCTCTACGAGAACATCATCGTGTGCGGCCTGCCGGGCGGCGGAGAGAACGACAGTTCTCCGGCCTTCACGTGCGCCCCCACTGGGGGTGGCGGCTGATGATCAGCCGACGGCTGATGGCCAACCTCATCGCCTTCTTCGTCATCAGCGCCCTGCTGGTGGGTTACGGGGTGGTCAATCTCCTCGGCAACCCGCTGCGCAGCCCCACGGTGCTCACGACCGACTTTCCCGACGCCTCGGGGCTGTACCAGAACTTCACCGTCGAGCTCAACGGGGTGCCCGTCGGGACGGTGGGGGCGATACGGCTCACCAGCCACGGCACCGAGATCACCATGGACATCCATCCGGGCACGAAGGTGCCCGGCGACGTCCGCTCGTCCATCGAAATCGCCAACGACCTCGGTGAGCAGGTGGTTGATCTGGTACCCGCCCACGGGGGCACGGCGCCTGCGCTGCGCGTCGGGGGCCAGCGTGCCGGTGGCGCCGGACCAGATTCCGGCCAACGTCGGGCAGGTGGTCGATTCGGCCACCCGACTCCTGCGGGCCATCCCGGCGGGGAACCTGAACCAGTTGATCGCCGACCTGGCCACGTCGCTGCAGGGCCGGGCGACGGACCTGCGCACCATCGTGTCGGCCGGCACCACGTTCTCGCAGGAGTTCGTGGCCTTTCAAAAGCAATTCACCGCACTCCTGGCCAATGCCCCCACTGCCCTCGACACCGTGACGGCGGTCGCGCCACAGCTGCAACAGGACCTGGTGAACACCTCTGCGCTGCTTCAGGTGTTGGCGCAGCAGAAGACCGGGCTAGACACGCTCTTCCAGAGCGGGTCGACGGCGGTGACCCAGGTGGATCAGCTGGTGACCTCCCAATCCGCCAACTTGGGCTGCATCTTCCACGACTCGGCGGGCGTGCTGTCCAACCTGGCCCAGTCGACCAACCTCACCAACCTGTCCCAGGGGCTGGCGGAGAACCAATCCTTCTTCGGCGCCATCAACCGGGTGGCGACCCCCGGATTGGCCAACGCGACCACCAGCGGCGCGGCCAGTAACCCGAGTCAGCTCTTCCTGCGGACGCGGCTGGAGATCCCACCGATCATCTCGCCGGCCGCCTCGGCCTACGCCTCGCCCAACCAGATTCCCGATGTGTTGCCCGGGGCCGGATGCGTCACGGTCAATGGCAACGGGGTCGGGCCGGCGACGCAGGCCGGGTTCGTGCCCGCCGCCGGGGGTCAGGTGGTCGCCCCGACGTCCCAGGAGGCCGACGTCGAGCTCAACGGTGCGACCCCCCCTTCCAGCAGCGCCGCCTACGTCACCCCGGCCTCGAATCTGTGGGCTCTCCTGGCCGTGGGGGTGCTTCTGGGGCCGGCGCTCCTGCTGGCGTGGGGGGCCAGGCCGGCCCGCCGACGGGCCCGACGCAGGTGACGAGGCACCGGAGCCGGTCGTGAGGCGCACTGCCGCGGATCGGAGCCGTATGGAAGTCCCCGGTGCCTCGTTCTCCTCCGTGGAGGATCACCCAATGGCTGAGGAGGATGGAACCGTGATGACAGGAGTGAGGACGGTCGGCGCGCCGGGACTGCGGCAGCCCGAGCAGACCTGGGAAGAGAGCAATCAGACCAACCCCCGAAGCGGCGACGGGGACGACTCGCACGGTCGCGATCACGGGACCGCCCGCTCCGGGCCCAAACGCTCACCCCGGCCGCGACGGGGACTCGTCATCGGAATGGGTGCGCTGGCCGTGCTGGGCCTGATCGGCACGCTCGTCTTCGCCGTGCTCTGGGCCGGAGCCTCGGGGTCCGGCGGGTCCGACCCGGCCATGGTGGGCGCGGCGCGGTCCTTCCTGACCGACCTCACCAACTTCGATGCGAAGAGCGTCGATGCCGATTTCAGCTCCATCAATGCCATGGCGACGGGTACCTTCTCCAGCCAGGCCACCAAGTTCTTCAACTCCTCCATCCGCAGCGAGCTGGAGAGCGCATTGGCCGAATCGCGCGGGCAGATCCGGAGCCTCTACGTGCAGACCGACAACGGCACGAGCGCTTCGGTCTACGCGGTGGTCGACCAGGTCTACGTCAACAACAAGATCTCGACCCCGCAGTCCGACGTGCTGCGGATACTGGTGAACCTGGCCAGGGTCGGCCCGAGCTGGAAGATCTCGGATGTCACGGTGCTGGAGGGCGCCACTCCGGCCAGTACGGGAACCGGTTCGGGTTCAGCGGGATCGTCGGTACCCGGGCAATAAGGCCGGGCCGCATGTGAAGGCCGGGCCGCGGGTGGCGGCCGGGGTACCGTCGTGGCGATGCGTATCGACATCCCGATCTTCGACGGCTTCGATGAGCTCGACGCCATCGGCCCGTACGAGGTCTTCCGGAACGCCGCCCAGGGCGGAGGCGACTTCACCGTCGCAGCTGGTGACCCATCAGCCGACCGACGTCGTCGCCGGCAGCCACGGGCTGCGGGTGGTGCCCGACGGCCACTTCGCGCCCGGCGCCGACATGATTCTGGTGCCCGGAGGGTCGTGGCTGGCCCGCAGCGACGTGGGCGTCTGGGGCGAGGTGCAACGGGGCGCCTGGTTGCCCCCCCTGGCCGCCGCGGCCCGACAGGGGACCGTCATGGCGTCGGTGTGCACGGGGGCCATGCTGCTGGCCCACGCCGGGGTGATCGGCCACCGCCGGGCCGGCACCCATCGCTCCGCCTGGGATGACCTGGCGGCCACCGGCGCCACCGTGGTCCGGGACCGGGTGGTGGACGACGGTGACCTGGTGACCGCCGGCGGCGTCACCTCGGGCCTGGATCTGGCGCTGTGGATGGTCGAGCGCTTCGGGTCCGTGGGGCTGGCCAACGCGGTGGCCGACCAGATGGAGTACGGGCGGGCCCGCCCCACCACCGCTCCCGACCTGTAGCCCGGACCCGGGTTCGGCGCGCCGTCGAGGAACTGAGCCTTGCGGACGCCTACTCGGGGCCCGAGAGGCCCAGCATGGCGGTCACGCCGTGATCGCGTCCGGCCGTATAGCCACCGTCGACGGGCATGGCATGGCCGGTGATGAAGGACGAATCGTCGGAGAGGAGAAAGGCGGCGACCGCGGCGATCTCTTCGGGCTGGCCCAAGCGGCGCAGCTTGTGCTCGTTCACGATCTCGGCCAGGGGCGACTCCATCCCGGCCGCCTTGAAGATGGTGTCGGTCATCGGCGTCTCGATGAACCCCGGGCAGATGGCGTTGACCCGTATGCCCCGGCCGCCGTAGTCGATGGCCATGTTCTTGGTCAGGAGGACGACACCGCCCTTGGAGGCGCTGTAGGCACTGCCCCCGGCGGTGCCTTCCAATCCCTCGATGCTGGCCAGGGTCACGATCGAGCCCCGGCGCCCGTCGACGGCCGGCTGCGCCAGCAGCTGGGTCACCACATGCTTGGCCGTCAAGAACGTCCCGGTCAGGTTGACCTCGATGACCCGATGCCACTCCTTGGTGGGCAGCATGTGGACCGGGCCACCACTCGCCACCCCGGCCGCATTGACCAGGCCCGACAGGGTGCCGCCGAAGTCCACCGCCGACCGCACCAGTGCTTCGACGGATGCTTCGTCGGCCACGTCGACCTGCGTGAAGGCCCACGCGCCGGCGTGATCCTCTCCGAGGTGCGCCGGGGGATCGACGATGTCGGCCCCCATGACGCGGGCGCCCTCGTCCATCAGCCGGGTCACGGTCGCCCGGCCAATGCCCGACGCGGCGCCGGTCACGATGTACGTCCGCCCCTGCAGTCCCCGCATGGTCACCCCCGTTGTCGTTGCGTCCGAATGAACAGAATGATAGAAGATGTTCATATGTCTAGTCGAGCGACCGCCAGCCCGATCCGGCCGGTGGCGCCCGCGCCGGGCGCCGACGGCACGGAGGAGCGCATTCTGGTGGCGGCCGAGCAGTGCCTGGCCCGGCTCGGCCTCTCGCGCCTCTCGATGACCGACGTGGCGGCCCAGGCCGGAGTCTCCCGGGGCGCCGTCTACCTGCACTTTGCCGACCGGCGCACCCTCATCAACGCCGTGCTGGCCCGGACGGCCTCCCGCTTCGTGGCCTCGAGCGAGGCCTCGGTCCGGCGCCGGCGCACCCTGGCCGGGCAGGTGGCCGAAGCCGCCGTGTTCATCCGCACCCACCTGGGTGACAACGTCCTGACGCTCCGCCTGCCGGCCGACGAGGAGTCGGTGTTCGCCGCTCTGCTCACCAGCCGGCTGGAACGGCTGGTGGAGGAGTGGGTCGAATTCTGGCTGCCCTTCCTGGCCGACGCCGAGCGCCGCCGGGAGATCCGGGCCGGGATCGATCATCGACAGGCGGCCGAATGGATCGTGCGCATGATGCTGTCGTTCGCCGTCATGCCCGCCGTCTCCTTCGAGGCCGATCGGCCGGAGGACATCCGGCGCTTCGTGCGCTCGTTCGTGGTCGATGGGCTCGGGCCCACCCGACATGACCCAGCCGAAATGAAAGGACACACGCCATGAAGTTCGCCTTGTTCTACGAGATCCCGGTGCCTCGACCCTGGACGCCCGAGAGCGAGTTGATCGCCTACCGCAACACGCTCGAGCAAGCGGTGGCGGGCGACCGCTTCGGTTGGGATGCCTTCTGGACGGTGGAGCACCACTTCTTGCAGGAGTACTCCCACTGCTCCAATCCCGAGGTGCTCTACGGTGCCATCGCGGCGCGTACCGAGCGCATCCGCCTGGGGTACGGCGTCCGCCTCATGCCCAAGCCCTACAACCATCCGGTGCGCACGGCCGAGTCGGTGGCGGTGCTCGATCTGATCTCCGGTGGCCGGGTGGACCTGGGCACGGGGCGATCGGCCACCCGGGCCGAGCTCGAGGGCTTTGGCATCGACCCGGCCGAAAGCCGGCAGATGTGGCAGGAGGCGATTGAGCACGTGGTCGGGTGTTGGACCAACGACGAGTACGAGTTCTCGGGGAAGCACTGGCAGATGCCCTTGCGCCGGGTGCAGCCGAAGCCGCTCCAGCAGCCCCATCCGCCGCTCTGGGGGGCCACCACCAGCGACGAGGGCCATGCCCAGATGGGGGACCTCGGGCTGGGTCTGTGTTCCTTCGCCGTCGGCCTCCCGCCGGCGGAGGTCAAGCGGAAGATCGACCTCTACCGGGCTGCCGTCGCCACCTGCTCGACGCCCATCGGCGCCTTCGTGCACAACCAGGCCGCCACCTTCACCATGGCCATCTGCGCGCCGACCCGCGACGAAGCCGTCGAGAATGCCCGAGAGTCGTTCGAGTGGTACCCGAAGACGGGTGCCCGCCAGATCGCCACCCTCACCGAGATGATGGCCGAGCGGAACCAGGAGCTCGGCACCTACGCCTACGCCGCCGACATGAAGAGCCACGACGACCAGGGGATGCTGGACCTCATCAGCCTCGAGTACCTCGTGGACTCCAACGCGTGCGTGCTCGGCACCCCCGACGAGTGCCTGGCGGCATGTCAGGCCTACGAGGAGGCCGGCGTCGACCTGCTCTTGTGCTTGGTCAACCCGTACCGGGTCTCCCACGAATCGGTCATGCAGACCATCGAGCTGATGGGCACCGAGGTGATCCCCAAGTTCCGCCGCTAGGTCCGCCACTGGGTCCGCCACGGGCGCCGATCGCAACCGTTTAGCAACGAGTTTTCCCACCTGGCGGCGGTACGCTTCCGACAGGTTCGACGTCGGAGAGCCCGGTCACTGGGGGAACACAGATGAACACCGAACTGCGGTCGGCTGGGACGATCGACGAAGTCGCACCACCGGAGGTCGCGTCGGCCGCCGGCCCCGCGGCCGCGTCGGCATTGCCCAAGCCGGCGCTCCGCCCCCTGTCCCCTCGGGTCATCGCTCTCTTCGGTCTGGTCCTCGGCATCAGCGTCCTGGTCGCCCTCACGCTGAATCGCAAAATCTTCACCGACGTCTTCTGGCAGCTGACCGCCGGGCAGTGGATGCTGGCCCACCACTCGGTCATCGGGTTGGACCCGTTCAGCTACACCGAGACGCACCGCCGTTGGGTCAACGACGAGTGGGGATCCGAAGTCATCCTGGCGTCGCTCTACAAGGTGTTCGGCGCGGCCGCCTTCAACATCATCGCCATCGTCACCGGCTCTCTTTGCCTCGTTTGCACCATGCTGTACGCCCGTGCCCTCGGTGCCCGCGGCGGTCGGTTGGCCTCAATCTCCATCCTGCTGGCCTTCGCCATCGTCGGTTTCGTCACCCAGGACCGCGGCCTGTCATTCTCGCTCATCTGGCTCCCGCTGGAACTCCTCATCCTGACCAAGGCGCGGGCCAATCCACGCTGGCTCTGGTGGCTCCCGCCCCTGTTCCTGCTGTGGGCCAACACGCACGGCTCCATCCTGGTGGGGCTGATGGTCCTGGCGGTGGAACTGGCGTGGTCCCTGGCGCCCGAACGAGTGCTGGCGCGGGTGGGCGGCATCGGGCGCTCGACCCATCCTCGCCAGTTGGCCGTCGTCGCGGTGGCCGGCCTGTTGGCCTCCTTCGTCACTCCCTACGGTCCCTCGCTGCTCTTCTACGACATCGGCGTGGGCACGAACTCCCAGATCGGTCAGTACATCTCCGAATGGGCTTCGCCGAACTTCCATTCGGTGGTCGAGCTCGTCACCTTTGCCATCATCATCTCGGTCTTCGTCTTCGCCATGCGCCGGCGGCGCGTCATGGTGCTCGAGGCCACGCTCGCCGTCGTCTTCTTCTTCGGTGCCTTGCATTCGAACCGCATTTCGATCTACCTCTACGTTGCCGTGGCCGGATTGGCGGCCAGCCTGCCCGTGCGGCGGCTCTGGGGGCCGCGGGCGCGACGCGTGGCCGGAGCCCTGGGCTTCGGTCTGCTGCTGGCCCTGGTTTCCTACCCATCGGTGCCTGCCGGCACGGTGACCGCGGACACCCCGGTGCAGGCCTTCAATTTCCTCTCGACCCACCCGGGTCGGATCTTCACCAAGTACACCTGGGGCGACTATTCGATCGTCCGGCATCGGGCCACCTTCGCCGATGGTCGCACCGACCTTTTCATCGGTCCGGTGTTGACCGACTTCTTCGCCGTCAGTGACGTCACAGTCAATCCCGATCCGATCTTGGCTCGGTATGACGTGAACTACGTCGTCTGGCCGCGGGCGACGCCGTTGGCGCAGTACCTGAGCCACGATGCGCAATGGGTCGTGGTCGATCGCACGGGACCGGCGCTGGTCTACGCCCGCCGTGCCGCGTGGGTCAACCAAGCGCCGCACACCTGATCGAGGGCCGTCACCGACCGGGGTGCGGATCGCCGCCGCGTCGGCCCCGGCCGCCCGGGGCGAAGGGCTCGAGGGCGGCCAGACCGGCGTGGAGCGTAATCGAATCTCGCAGCCGGGTGACCAGCAGGCGGATCCGGGTCAGCGGGTCATCTTCGATCGGCACGATGCCGTCCCACTGGCGGTCGTAGGGGTCGAAGATGTCGATCGGCGAGTCCGCCGACGCAGTCCTGTTCAAGATGCGTTGCGCCACCGCGCCCTCCCGCTCACCCACGTCGTCACCCTCTTCGACCTCGAGCTGGAGCAGCCAGTAGCACTGGTTGAACAGGACGAAGATTCCGGTGGAGTAGTGAATCTTCTCGTGGAGCCGGTGTCGGGTCGTGGCCAGGACGCACCGGGCTGGTCCGATCTCGAAGCAGTCGACGTCCAACAGGAGGATGTGCTCCGGCCATACCGTCGGCCGGTGCCGCCCGAACCATTCCGGGAGCTCGAGTTCGTCGATCGGGCGCGTGGGCGACGGCACCTGCGCCAACGTCGCTTCGAGCTCGTCGCGGATTCGGCCGGCGTCCCATGACGCGAAGTCAGGTGGTCGCTCGAAGAATCGCTGAGCCAGCGACGCGTCACCGGTTCGCCACTGGCGGAACCTGGCTCGATTGCGCGAGAGCGCCCACCCGAACGTGTCAAAGGTGATCTTCTCCAGATCGGCGTCGGACCCCATTTTGCGTTGCAGCTCATGGAGATTGGCGGTGCCCTCGGGGACGCCGGCGGACGCGGCCCGCCGGAACCAGGCCCCGGCCGAGTCGAGGTCGCCCCGGTCCTGGCGCAACAGTCCGAGGCTGATCATGCTCGACGTGTTCCCGCCGTCGACCGAATACAGGAACCACTCCTCGGCCCCGTCGAAGTCACCCACGCCCTTGAGCAGGCAGCCGAGATTGTGCATGGCCCCCGTATTGCCCATGGTGGCGGCGCGCCGGTACCACATAGTGGCGTCCCGGGCGTCTCCCCTTTCAGCCAGCAGCAGTCCGAGATTGGACATGGCGTAGGCGTTGCCGCCGCGGGCGGCCTGGAGGTACCACGCCTCGGCCCCTTCCAGGTCGCCCTTCTCCTTGAGCACCGATCCGAGGTTGGACATGGAGCTGACATGGCCGCCGGCGGCGGCCTGCCGGAACCAGTCCTCGGCCCCGTCGAGGTCGCCCTTCTCGCCCAGCACAAAGCCCAGGTTGTGCATGGCCCCGGTGTGGCCCCCGGCGGCCGCCCGTCGGTACCAGCGCTCGGCCCCGTCGAGGTCGCCGTGCTCGAGCAGGAGATTGCCCTGCTCGATCATGACGTCGACCTCGCGGCCGACCTCGCGGCCGACCTCGCCGCCCTCGGCATCCCTTGTGACTCGTCCCATCTCACCGCCCGTCTTCGGTCTCACCCTGATACCCAGGAGTAACGGACGGGCCGCCGTTTTCTTGTCCACCACCTCGGGCGCCTCGTCGGTGCCCTGCTCCTGAACCCGGCGGCGGCGATCAGGGGATGAGCGCGACCTTGCCCACGACCCTTCGGGCCAGCAGATCGTCGAGCGCCATCGCCACCTGATCGAGGGGGTAGGTGGTCGGACGGACCGGGGTGATCTGCCCGTCGCCGACCAGGGTCAGCAGATCGTGCAGGAGCGACTGTTGATCGGCACCGTGCTGCATGGCCCAGACCCCCCAGTCGATGCCGAGCACGGTCCGGTTGCGCAGCAGCACCTGGTTGAGCGCGATCTTCGGTATGGCGCCCGAGGCGAAGCCGATGACCAGGTAGCGACCCCCATCGCCCAGGGCGCGCAGCGACGGCTCGGCGGCGGCGCCGCCGATGGGATCAACCACCACATCGACGCCGGTCCCGCCCGCCCAGTCGCGAGCGGCGTCCTTGATCGATTCGGTGGTGGTGTCGATCACGGCTTCGGCCCCCGACGCCCGGGCCGCCCGCCGCTTGTCGGCGCTCGACGCGGCGCCGATGACCCGGCAACCCAGCGCCCGCGCCACCGCGATCGCCGCCAGACCGATGCCACCCCCGGCCCCGAGCACGAGTACGGATTCGCCCGGTTGCACCCGGGCCCGCTGGCGCAGGGCGAACAGGCAGGTGCTGAAGCTCTGCGTGAAGGTGGCGGCTCGAGCCGCGTCGAGTTGCTCGGGGATCGCCGTCAACGCGTGCGGGGGGACCACCACGTGGCTGGCGTAGCCGCCCAAGCCGGTCGAGGCCATGACCCGGTCCCCGACGGCCAGGTGGTCGACACCGTCGCCCACCGCCGCGATGACGCCGGCCACCTCACTGCCCGGGGTAAAGGGGAGCGGGGGTTTGATCTGGTACTGGCCGGCGATGAAGAGGCCGTCGACGAAGTTGACGCCGGCCGCTTCGACCTCGACCACGATCTGTGACGCCGACGGGACCGGATCGGGGCGCTCCTCGACCCGCAGGAGCGACGGGGGACCCAGCTCATGACAGACGACCGCACGCACCGCGGGGCACCCTACTGGCGGCCCACCCGGCGGGCGAGTCCGGCCGGATGCTGCGGTACGTTCGAGCCGTGCCAGAAATCCGAATGGCGCGACCGGACGAGCTGGTTCAGCTGCCCGCGCTCGAGGAGGCGTCGGACACTCTGTTCCTCTCCCTCGAGATCGGACCGTTGCCTCCTCCCGGCACGGTCGAATCGCTGCGGGGCGCCCTGGTGGTTCTGGTCGCCGGTGACCCGCCGGTCGGCTTCACCCGGATCGATCGCCTGGAGGACGGGGCGGCTCATCTCGAGCAGCTGGCCGTCCACCCCGACCACGGTCGACAGGGCATCGGTCGGGCGTTGGTCATGGCCGCCTGCCGGTGGGCCGGCGAGGCCGGATATCCCGAGCTCACGCTGGCCACATACAGGGACGTGCCCTGGAACGGTCCCTTCTACGCCTCCGCCGGGTTCGTCGAGGTCGGAACGGTCGACGAGTGGTGCCGGGCCCACGGCCTGCCCCGCGAGGAGCCGGTCATGGCCCGCTTCGGCGCCAGGGTGATCATGACCCGCCGCCTGTGAGCTCGGCGTAGCGGAAGCAGCTGACGACATGGTCGTTCACCAGGCCGGCGGCTTGGAGGTGGGAGTAGCAGACGGTGGGACCGACGAAGCGGAAGTCTCGCCGGCGCAGATCGGCGCTGAGGGCCTCGGAGGCGGGGGTCGTGGCCGGGATCTGCCCGAGGCGACGCCATTTGTTGACCTTCGGGCGCCCGCCCACGAAACCCCACAGATAGGTGTCGAACGAGCCGAACTCCTCCTGCACGGCCAGGAAGGCGCGGGCGTTGCGCACCGTGGACTCCACCTTGGCCCGGTTGCGGATGATGCCGGGGTCCAGCAGGATCTTCTCGATGCGTTGTTGGGTGAAGCGAGCCACCTTCTCGGGGTCGAAGCCGGCGAAGACGCGCCGGTAGCCGTCGCGCTTCTTGAGGATGGTGAGCCAGCTCAACCCGGCCTGAGCTCCCTCCAGCACCAGGAACTCAAAGTGGGCGCGGTCGTCGTGCACCGGGACGCCCCACTCGGTGTCGTGGTAGGGGATGTTCCACGGGCCGGTGGCCCACTCGCAGCGGGTGCGGTCGTCGGGCACGAGGTCGTCGGGCACGAGGTCGTCGGGCGTTCTTACTGGGGGAGGGCTCACCCGATCAGCGTACGGCGGAGGTGTGACCGGGTGTGACCCGGTGTGGACCGGTAGAGGACGTGGCGCCGGAGCGGGCTGCCCTCGGCCACTCCGGGGTGGTCGAAGTCGCCGTCGGGTTCGCGCACCATGCCGATGCGCTCCATCACCGCCTGTGAGCGCAGGTTGACCGCGGCCGTGAAGGCCACGATGTCGTTGAGGCCGCCCGTCGTGAATCCGTAGTGCAGGGAGGCGGCCGCCGCTTCGGTGGCGTAGCCGTGGCCCCACCAGTCCGGGTGGAGGCGCCATCCGGCCTCGACGACCCGGAGCGCAGGGGAGCGTCGGTTGCACCCGGTGCAGTCCCACCATGCCGATGAAGTGCGCTCCGCCGACCACCTCGACCGCCCAGAAGCCCCACCCTTCCCGTTCCAACTCGGCGCCGTAGCGTTCGACCATGGCGTCGCTTCGGGCCCGGGTCGGCGTCGAGCCCAGGGTCTCGACCACCCGGGGATGGACATTGAGGGCGGCGAAGGGAGCGAGGTCCGACTCCTCGAAGGGTCGCAGGAGCAGGCGCCCGGTGCTCAGGGTGCTCGTCGTTCAGCCCGCCGGGCTCTGCGCCTGCTCGGCGGCCCACCGGTAGTCGGCCTTGCCCGACGGCGAGCGCTGGATGGCCGGCACGAAGATCACTTCCTTGGGCAGCTTGTAGCGGGCGATGTGCCCCGACGCGTGCTCGACGATGGAGTCCCCGGTCGTCTCGCCGCCGTCGGCCAACTGCACCACGGCCACGACCTCCTGCCCCCACCGCTCGCTGGGGCGGCCGGTGACGACGACGTCGGCCACGGCGGGGTGCCCGGCGATCGCCCGCTCGACCTCTTCGACGAAGATCTTCTCGCCGCCCGAGTTGACGGTGACCGAGTCCCGGCCCAGCAGCATGATCTGGCCGTCGGCCAGGTGGCGGGCCCGGTCGCCGGGAATGGAGTAGCGCACCCCGTCGATCACCGGGAAGGTGCGCGCCGTCTTCTCGGCGTCGCCCAGATAGCCCAGGGGAATGTTGCCGGTCTGGGCCAGCCACCCGATGCCGTCGTGGCCGGCGGGGAGCACCGCGGTGAACGCCTCGTCCACCACGACCGTGCCGGGTCCGGGGAGGAAGTTCCCGACCGTGTCGTTCTTGTCCGGCCACCACGTGCATCTGGGCGCCGGTCTCCGATGAGCCCCCCGAGTCCGAGATGACCAGCTTGGGCAGCCGGGCCAGGGCCAGCTCGCGCACGGCCGGGGTGAGGGGTGCGCCGCCGTTCCCCACCGCGAAGAAGGACGACAGGTCGTAGTCGGCCTTGTCGAGCTGCATGACCAGGGGACGCAGCACGGCGTCGCCGACGATGGTCATGGTGTTGGCCTTCTCGCGCTCGACCGTGCGCCAGACGTCATCGGGGTTGATCCGGCGGGTGTCGTCGGGGAAGACGAGGGTGGCCCCCTGGGCCATCAGCATGAACGCGGACCACTGCGCCGCGCCGTGCATGAGCGGGGGCAGGAGCATCAACTTCAAGGGAAAGCTGTTGGCCAGCCGCTCGGTGATGCCCTCGTAGCTGGTGACGATGTCCCAGGTGCCGACCTTCCGCCCGCCCATGGCGGCCATGAAGATGTCGTGCTGGCGCCACAGCACACCCTTGGGCATACCGGTCGTCCCGCCGGTGTAGAGGATGTAGAGATCGTCGGGCGAGACCTCGACCGGGACGTCCTCGGGGGACGAGCCGGCCAGGGCGTCCTCGTAGTCGACCGCACCCGGCAGGAGGTCGTGGCCCGAATCGTCGGCCACCTGCAAGAGGACGTCGGGTGGGGACTCGAGGGTGGGCAGCACCTCGGCCATGATCGGGGCCAGCGATGCGTGCAGGATGAGGGCGCGTGGCGTGGCGTCGTTGAGCAGGTAGCGCAGCTCCTCGCCCACGTAGCGGTAATTGACGTTGAAGGGGGCGACCCGGGCCCGGTAGGAGCCCAGCATGCCCTCGAGGTACTCGTTGCCGTTGTAGAGCGCCAGGGCGAGGTGGTCCTGCCCGGATTCGTGCCCGGCCAGGTGCTCGCGCTCGGTGCGCACGCCCAGGCCCCGGGCGTGGAGGTACGAGCCCAGCCGCCGGGAGCGATCGGCCACCTGCCCATAGGTGAGGCGGCGGTCCTTCCAGACGATGCACTCCCGGTCGGCCAGCGTCTCGACCAGGGTGTCGAAGGCGCGGGCCAGGTTGAACTGCACCGTGGCCTCCGGGGCGGGGGTATCGGTTGACGGCACGGCGGGAACAGTACCCGGCAGCCGGGCAAGCGGTCGGCCGAGGCAGGCGATCCGGGGCCGGTAGATGGTGCCAGTAGATTCAACCGGTGCAGATGAGCCGGTGCGGATCAGTGAGCCAGTGGTGACGGTCCTGCGCAATCCGGCGTCCGGGGACGTGATCGCCGAGATCGGCGCGCTGGGTGAGCCCGAGGTCGACGAGGCCATCGGCCGGGCGGCCGCGGCGTACGAGAGCTGGCGGGCGGTCGCCCCCGGCGATCGGGCCCGCCTGCTGCGCCGTTTCGCCGCCGAGGTCGACCGCTGCCGCGAGGAGCTGGCCGCGCTCGAGGTGGCCAACGCCGGTCACGTGATCGGCAACGCCCGCTGGGAGGCGGGCAACGTCCGCGACGTGCTCGAGTACTACGCCGCCGCGCCCGAGCGCCACAGCGGTCGCCAGATCCCCGTGCCCGGCGGGGTCAACCTCACCTTCCACGAACCCCTCGGGGTGGTGGGGATCATCGTGCCGTGGAACTTCCCCATGGCCATCGCCGGCTGGGGCCTGGCGCCGGCCCTGGCGGCCGGGAACACCGTGGTGCTCAAGCCGGCCGAGCTGACACCGCTCAGCGCCCTGCGCATCGGTGAGCTGGCGCTCGAAGCCGGCCTGCCCGAGGGGGTGCTCCAGATCCTGCCCGGGAAGGGCAGCGTGGTGGGCCAGCGCTTCGTCACCCATCCCGCCGTGCGCAAGATCTGCTTCACCGGCTCGACCGAGGTGGGTCGGACCATCATGGCCGGGGCGGCCGACCAGGTGAAACGGGTCACCCTCGAGCTGGGCGGCAAGAGCGCCAACATCGTCTTTGCCGACGCCGACGTGGACCTGGCCGCCGCCCGGGCCCCCTACGGCGTCTTCGACAATGCCGGTCAGGACTGCTGTGCCCGCTCCCGCATCCTGGTGCAGCGCTCGGTCTACGAGGAGTTCATGTCCCGGCTGGAGCCGGCCGTGGCCGGGGTGGTGGTGGGCGACCCGACGCAGGACGCAACCGAGATGGGGCCGCTGATCTCCGCCGCGCACAAGGAGCAGGTGGCCTCCTTCGTGCCCGCCGGCGCGCCGGTGGCGTTCCGGGGGTCATGCCCCGAGGGACCGGGCCACTGGTTTGCGCCGACGGTGCTGGCCCCGGTCGACCCGGGCGACCGGGCGGCCACCGAGGAGATCTTCGGGCCGGTCGTCGTCGTCATTCCCTTCGAGGACGAGGCCGACGCGGTGCGGCTGGCCAACGACACGCCCTACGGGCTCTCCGGGTCACTGTGGACCCGCGACGTGGGCCGGGCCCTCCGGGTGGCCCGGGCCGTCGAGACGGGCACCCTGTCGGTCAACTCCCATTCGTCGGTGCGCTACTGGACCCCGTTCGGGGGCGCCAAGCAGTCCGGCATCGGTCGGGAGCTCGGTCCCGACGCGCTCGATTCCTTCAGCGACGTGAAGAACGTCTTCATCAGTTCCGAATAAGGAGAGTCATGAGCGAGACCCCGCCGTACGCGCACCGCCTGGTCGACAAGGTGGCGGTGATCACCGGTGGGGCCAGCGGCATCGGGCGGGCCATGTGCGAACGCTTCGCCGCCGAGGGGGCCAAGGTGGCCGTGGTCGATGTCGACGAGGCCAAGGGCAGCGAACTGGCCGAGTCGATCGACGGCATGTTCGTGGGGGCCGACGTGACGTCCGCCACCGCGGTCGAGGCGCTGTACGAGGCGGTGTCCAGCCACTACGGCGGCATCGACATCTGCTGCAACAACGCCGGGATCAGCCCGCCGGACGACGACTCCATTCTCGACACCGGCCTCGAGGCCTGGCGGAGGGTGCAGGAGGTCAACCTCACCTCGGTCTTCTTGTGCTGCAAGTTCGGGATCCCGCACCTGCTGGCGCGCGGTGGAGGATCGGTCGTCAACACGGCCTCGTTCGTGGCCGTCATGGGGGCGGCCACCAGCCAGATCAGCTACAGCGCCAGCAAGGGCGGGGTCCTGACCATGTCGCGCGAGCTCGGCGTGCAGTTCGCCCGCCAGGGCGTCCGGGTCAATGCGCTGTGCCCGGGTCCGGTCAACACGCCCTTGCTGCAGGAGCTCTTCGCCTCCGACCCCGAGCGGGCGGCCCGACGACTGGTGCACATCCCCATGGGGCGCTTCGGCGAGGCGTCCGAGATCGCGGCCGCCGCGGCCTTCTTGGCTTCGGACGACGCGTCCTTCATGACGGCGTCGACCTTCCTGGTGGACGGCGGGATCTCGGCGGCCTACGTCACGCCGCTGTAGGCGTGGCGATCCACCAGCTGTGCCCCTCGGGGTCACGCACGGTGTACTCGCGCTGGCCGTACTCCTGGTCCCGGGGCTCCGAGGCGATGTCGGCACCGGCGGCGCGAGCGCGCTCACAGTGGGCGTCGACGTCGTCCACGTGCACCACCATGCCTCCGGCGGCGCGGCCGATCGACTGCGGCGTATCGAGCCCGTGCTCGTCTGAGACGCGGTGGAGCCAGATGCGGCGCCCGCCGGCTTGCACCTCGCCGTGGACCACCTGGCCCGAGGGTTCCTCGTGCAGCCCGGCCGAGGTGAAGCCCAGGGCGCCGACCAGGAAGTCGTGGGCGGCCCGTATGTCCGCGTAGACGAGGACGGGGATGATGTCGGTGAATTGGGTGGTCATGGTGTCAGGGTACGACGACCCGATCGGCCCGTCTTGTACAAATTTCAGCCGAGGGAAGCCAGGAACTCGGTCGGGGTCATGGAGGCGAAGGCGCGGAAGTCGCGGTTGAAGTGCGCCTGATCGGCATACCCCGAGGCCGTCGCCACGTCCGCCAGGGAACGCGACGGGCCCGACGGGCCCGACGCACCCGACGTGAGGCGGCCGACGGCCTGGCGGTAGCGGAGCACGCGAGCCACGGTTTTCGGGGGCAGTCCCACTTCCCGCCGGAACCGATCGACCAACCGGCTGCGCCCCCACCCGATCGCCTCGGCGAGGTGGCCGATTCTCGCCGTCTCGGGATGGGCCCGCAGCTGGGCGTCGACCCAGGCCACTTCCGGGGAAAGGCGCGGCCCCGATGCCATGGACCGGCTCAGCGTCTCATCGAGGATCGCCGTCCTCTCGGCCCAGCTCGCGACGCCGCGGAGCCGGTCGACCAGGCCGTCGACGTTGAGGCGGCACACGTCGGCCGCCGGCACGACGCGGTTGGCCAACTCGTCCATGGTCACGCCGAGGAGGGCGAATGCTCCGGCGGCGGTCAGGTCGACCTGCACCCCGTGGCCCACGCCGTCGTGCTCGGTGAGGGCCGGTTCGTCGTACATGCCCACGACGAACGACGTCACTGTCGTGGGCAGCGAGGCCGAGGCACTGCTCACCCGCATGGTCGGCCCGAAGCTGAGGATCACCGAGACCCCGCCGGTCGGGGTTTCCCAGCGGCGCACGGGTTCGTCCACCACTTCGTGCCAGTTGGCATAGCGACGGACGCCGGTCGTCATCGAGATCAGTCTTCTCGCCAGCCGGCGCGCCATCAAGCGCCGGTTGCGGTCTCGCATCGGAGCAGCCATGCCCGGGGGTTGCGGGTCGGCCCCGCCCTTCGGCGCTGGAGGTCGGGTCGGGTCTGGCGCGATGGGGAAGAGTTGGGGATAGACGTCGGTCTGCTTGGGGACGACGCCCAGAAAGGTGGGGAGAACGTAGGGATTTCCCGAAATCCCATTGACCTCGTCTGACGAGTGGCGCAAGGTGTCACCAGTTCGGAGACAGAAGCCCGCCGAACCCCAAACGACCGTCGCAAGGCGGGAGAGCGGGAAGCCGGAAGGAACGCCGCAAGGCAGCACCGAAGGTGGCCGAGAGAAAGTCGAAAGGCTGGATCAAGGGTCGGCTTTGAGTCCCGCAAGGGGCTCGCGGTCGGAGCGGGACGAAGGAACCGGATACAGACGGTCCGTGTAACGGAACGGCGACTTCCCTGGAGCCGCCGGACCAGGCCCGGGTTTGGGATTGTCCGACACGATCTCGGCACGATGCCAGCGGGACGTCGCAGACGTAGCCCCGAGGAGCACGGGAGGCTTCGGCCGAACGGTTACTCGGGGTTGCGTCGCGCCCGGGGGCATGTCGAAGCGGACCGGGGCCGGATCGACCGGCCCGATCTCAAAGGTCCAGCCTCAACCGTTCGGCCTCAACCGTCCCGCCTCAACCGTCCATCGTCAAGGGGCCAGCGTCCACAGCTTGGCCGGGCGCTCACCGTGGCCGATCTGGTGGTCGATCTCGGCCTGGACCAGGGCGAGATCATCGGGATGGGTCACGCCGATGCACCGACCCGATGCCGGCAGGACCGTGAAGGTGGTGGTGGCCAAGGACTGGGCCACCACTTCGGGGAGGAGCACCTCGGCCTCCTCCGAGGCGCCGGTGGCCGAGTCCATGGCGGCCTGCAACGTCTGGTGAAAGGCCGGTGTGAACCCCCAGAGGTTCATGGAGACCCGGGCGTCGGGCGAGATCAACTCGGGCTGCCGGCCGTCGTCGGAACGGAAGTCGCCGTTGTCGAGGGGAGTGACCGCCCGGCGCTCGTCGACCCCCAGCAGCCGGCCGTCGTCGGAGACCGAGCAGATCCCGCGGGTGACCGGCGACCGGCCGACCATGGCATCGGCCAGGCGGAAACCGACCAGTGCGTCGGTGGGCCGTTCGCCGCGCAGGTGACCGGCCAGGAGCGTGGTGGCGGCCAGCCCGTAGATGTCGTCGGCGTTGGCCACCCCGTAGGGCGCGTCGCCCACGTGCTTCGACGCCGACAGCACGGCGTCGACCGTGCCGAGCGGCGCCGCCTGCAAAGCGAACGCCACGTCGACGTCGGCGGGCCAGACGTGCTCGATGTGATAGCGGATGGCCGGGCCGGTGTCGGGGCCCAGCACGACGACGATGGTCCCGAAGCCGGCTTGCCGGGCGTCACTGGCCACCAGGTCGATCACCGCTTCGCCGTGGCCCCCGACCGGGGCCAGGGGTTTCACGCCGCCATAGCGGCGGGCCCGCCCCGCCGCCAGGATGATGAAGGAGGGTGCTGCGATGGTGGGGGCGCTCACGCGCCCCAACGGAGGACGGCGCTGGCCCAGGTCATGCCCCCGCCGAACCCGGCCAGAAGGAGGTGGTCGCCCTCGTGCACCCGCCCCATGGCCAGGGCGTCGTGCAGGGCGAGCGGGATGGAGGCCGACGACGTGTTGCCGTAGCGGTCGATGACCGAGACGGCCCGCTCCTCGGGGATGTGCAGCCGCTGGCACGCCGCTTGGATGATGCGCAGGTTGGCCTGGTGGGGGACGAGCAGCGAGATGTCGTCGGGACCGAGACCGGCGTCGGCCATGGCCTCCTCGGCCGATTCGACGACCGCCCGGACGGCTTTGCGGAAGACTTCCTTGCCGTCCATGGTGAGGAACCCGCCGTGCTCGCACTTGAGCAGGTGGCGCAGCGAGCCGTCGGAATGCAGGTTCCAGCTGAGCAGCTGACCCGGGCCGTCGACCGGTTCGATCACCACGGCGCCGGCGCCGTCGCCGACGATCACCGCCAGGGAGCGGTCGTCCCAGTCGGTGACCTTCGAGAGGGTCTCCGAGCCGATGAGCAGGATGGGCCCGGAGCCGGCGGCGATGAGCCCGGCCACGGTGACGATCCCGTAGACGAAGCCCGAGCAGGCGGCGTTGATGTCGAAGGCGCCCCCGTTGATCCCCAGGGCGTCCTGGACCGTGGGTGAGGTGCCCGGGATGATGGCGTCCGGGGTGGTGGTGGCCAGGATCAGATGGTCGATCTCGGCCGCCGTACGCCCGGCGTCGTCCAGCGCCGCCTGCCCGGCTTCGGTGGCCAGGCCCGAGGTGGTGCCGCCGATGTGGCGTTGGCGGATGCCCGTGCGTTCGACGATCCAGCTGTCGCTGGTGTCGAGGCTGGCGGCCAGGTCGTCGTTGGTCACGATCTTGTCCGGCACGGCGATGCCGCAGCCGGTGATGCGAATGCCTCTCACGCGTCCGCCTGCGCCCCGGCCGTCAGCGCGTGGATGGCGATGAAGCCGGCGTCACCTTCGATGATGCCGCCCGAGTTGACGGCCAGGCCCAACCGGGCCCGGCCCACCTGGCGCCCCACCGCACGCCCGCGCAACTGGTTGGCCAACTCCACCACCTGGGCCAGCCCGGTGGCGCCCAGGGGATGCCCCCGGCCCACCAGGCCACCCGAAGAGTTGACCACCAATCCGGGTGTCTCGATGCCGGTGTCACCCGATTCGGTGGCCGGGCCGGCCTCTCCTACCGGGAAGAGCCCGAGCGACTCGAGGGCGTAGATCTCCTCCGCCGCCGTGGCGTCGTGCAGCTCGACCAGGTCGACGTCGGAGGGGCCCACGCCGGCAGCTTCCCAGGCGGCGTCGGCGGTCTGGGTCATTCGGTCGTGGTAGTCGAGGAGTCCATTGCCGGAGCGGGCCACCGAAGCGATGATACGAGGAGCGGAGGCCGGGGCGGCGACGGCGGGGCCGGCCACGATGGCGGCGGCCGCACCGTCGGTGAAGGAGCTGCACATGAGTCGGGTCAAGATGCCCGCCACCTGCGGCGCCGACAGCACCTCCTCGATGGTGCGCGTGCGCTGGCACTGGGCCAGCGGGTTGCGGGCCGCGTGGTCGAAGGACTTCACGGCGGCGGCGGCGATCTGGCGCAGGGTCACCCCACGCTCGGCCATGATCCGCTGGGCCCAGCCGTCGTTGAGTCCCATGAGGATGCTTCCGGCCGGGTTGTCGTCGGTGTGGGCCAGCCGGTCGTGCAGGTCGAGCCGGTAGTCGGCCGGCAACCCGTCCTCGATGCCGGCCATCGTCTCGCCGCGGTCTCCGGTCCACATCTTCTCCACCCCGAGGGCGAGCACCGGTCGATCCTGGGCGGCCGCCACCATGGTGGCCACGTGGAGGGCTGAACTTCCGCCGGCACACGAGTTGTCCACGTTGATGATGGCGACGTCGTTGAGCCCGGCCTTGCGGAGCCAGGACTGCCCACGCACGCAGGCCTGGTTGTTCAGCCGTCCCCCCGTGGCGTTGCCGACGACGACCAGGCCGAGCTCGCCCGGCGACAGGCCGGCGTCGCCCAGGGCTTCATAGACGGCCTGGTAGGCCATCGTCTCGGGGGAGAGGTCACGGCGGCTCATGTCTGTCATGCCGGTACCGAGAATGGCGATGGGGGTGCTGCTCATGCGGTCGTACTCATCAGGTCACTCCTACCGGGACGGCACCCGTCGTACTTGTCGTGCTGGTCGTGGCGGCGAAGGCGGCCCGCAACGCGGTGAAGTGCGCCAGGGCGCAGGTGCCGGCCACCATGACGATGACGTGGCGGGCCCCGGCCTGCGCGAAGCGGTGCAGTTGGGCGGCACAGGCGTCGGCGGGACCGGCCACCAGATGGCGGTGGAACGCCTTGGTGGGGAGGCCGTAGAGCTCCGACAGCCACTGCGACCCACGCTGGTGGGCGCCCCCGTCTGGTTCGTCGTCGTCACCGACGTGCACGAAGACCACCACGCCCGGCGTGACGACATCGGGTTGGCGCCCGGCCTGCACGGTCTCACGGCGCAGCGCGTCGAGGGCTGGCCCGTACTCGTCCACGGTGAGGAACAGGGGTATCCAGGCATCGCCGACCGCGGCGGCCCGCCGGCGAGCAGCCGCGCTGGCGCCACCGATCCACAGCGGCACCCGGGGCGACGCTGGGAGTTGGCGGTACTCCGGTGCCGGACCGCCGGCGCTGGCCCAGGCGTCCTGCAGGGCAGCGATGCCGGCATCCATGAGGCGACCCCGACGGTGGTAATCGACTCCGGCCCGCGCGTACTCGTCGGCGTGGATCCCCACGCCCAGTCCCAACACGAACCGTCCTTCGGCCAGATGTTGGAGCGAGGTGACCTGTTTGGCCACCGCGGAGGGCTGGCGCAGTGGGAGTTGAAGGATGCAGCTGCCCAGGGTCAGGCGCTCGGTGGCAGTAGCGGCGACGGCCAGCGTGGTGAGGCACTCGTTGATGGGATGGGGCCAGAAGAGGTGGTCCACCGCCCACAGCGAGTCCGCTCCAGCGGCCTCGATGCGCCGGCAGAGCTCGGCCAGCGCACCGGCGCCGGACTCGGTAGTACCTGCAGTACCACCATCTTCAGCTGGGAGTTCCCCCTGCATGGTGGCGGGGAGGATCAATCCGAGGGCCGGACGATGCATTCCGTTTCCTACCGGCGTCACACCGACATGTTACGCATCAGGCGTGGTGCTGCCCACTTGGGCCATCACGACCCGGCGACGGCGCCCTGGGCGCCGCCCGGAGCACCCAGAACGGCCAGGGTGCAGCGGGCCTGGCAGATGACCCGTTCGTTCATCGTCGGTCAGGCTGATGGACCAGACCTGGACGGTCCGCCCGGCCCGCAGCGGGGTGGCGGTGGCGGTGAGGTGCCCGTCGCGTAGCGAGCGCAGATGGCTGGCGTTGATCTCGATACCCACCACTTGGCGATCGGGACCGGCGGCCAGGGACCGCACCGAGGCTGGCGGCCGACTCGGCCAGCAGCGCCGAGACCCCGCCATGGAGGATCCCGTAGGGCTGGTGGACCTTCCAGGTCACCGGCAGGCGGAGGACGACCCGGGTCGACTCGGCTTCGAGCACCTCGACGTCGAGGAGCTCGTGAATGTCGTGACGACCACTCGGGAACGGCCGACGATCATCCGGTGCGGTGGGAGCAGGGGACACGGCGGGATGTTACCGGTGCCCCCGTTAGGGTGAACGCGTGGCCGGCCTGGTCGATCTGCGCAGCGACACGGTCACCCGACCGACACCGACCATGCGGCGCGCCATGGCCGACGCCGAGGTGGGCGACGACGACTACGGGGAAGATCCCACCGTGCGCGCGCTGGAGGAGGCGTTCGCCCAACGCATCGGCAAGCCGGCTGCACTCTTCGTCCCCTCGGGCACCATGGCCAACCAGATCGCCGTGCGGCTCCTGGCCACGCCCGGAACCGCCGTGGTGGCCGGGGCGCGCCATCACCTCGTGGCCTACGAGTACGGCGCCGCGGCGCGCAATGCGGGAGTGCAGTTCCATACCGTCGATGACGCCGACGGAATGATCGCGCCCGACGCGGTCACATGGGCGCGCGCGGCGTCGGCGTACCACCAGCCCGCCGTCTCGCTCGTCTGCCTGGAGAACACCCACATGGCGGCCTCGGGGGCCCCTTGGTCGATGGAACGGTTGGGTGCGGTGATCGGCGCGGCCGGGGACCTCCCCGTCCACCTCGACGGCGCCCGCCTCTTCAACGCCGAGGTGGCCACCGGGATACCGGTCTCGGCCTGGGCGGCTCCGGCCACCACGGTCATGTGCTGTCTCTCCAAGGGCCTGTGCGCCCCGGTGGGCTCGCTGCTGGCGGGGTCGACCGAGGTGGTGACCCGGGGCCGGCTCGAGCGCAAACGCCTGGGCGGCGGCATGCGCCAGGCCGGCGTCCTGGCCGCACCCGGTCTGGTGGCGCTGAGCCAGATGGTCGATGGCCTGGCGGACGACCACGCGCGGGCGGCCCGATTGGCCGACGCGGTGGCGGGGCGGTGGCCGGACTGCGGTCTCGACCCGGCCTCGGTGCGCACCAACATCGTGACCTTCCCGCACCCCGAGCCAGAAGCGTTGCTGGCCCACCTTGAAGGCAAGGGGGTCATGGCCGGCACCATCGCGCCGAACGTGGTCCGACTGGTCACGCACCACGACGTCGACGATGCCGGAATCGAGCGAGCGGTCGGCGCGCTGGCCAGCGCGCCGACCTGAAGGGAAACCATGAAGATCCGAATCGGTGTCAGTGCCGGGGGCCAGGACCTGGCACCCGCGGCAATGTCGGCGTTGGGGCGGGCCGTCTCCGAGTGCGGATTCGACTCCGTGTGGCTGCCCGAGGTGTTGTCGCGTCCGGGCCCGGACCCCCTGGTCGGACTGGCCTGGGTCTCGGGGTCCTGCCCCGGACTGAAGATCGGCACCACCATGCTGCTGCCCGGCCGGAACCTGGTGCGCTTGGCCAAAGCGGTGGCCACCCTCGACCTGCTCTCGGGCGGCCGCTTCCTGCTCACCTTCGTGCCCGGTCTGTCCATCGGCGGTGAACGCAGTGCCGTCGGGATTCCATCGGCCGAGCGGGGGAAGCTGATGGATGAGGCCCTCCCGGTGTTGCGCCGCCTCTGGTCCGGTGAGGCGGTCAGTCATGAGGGGCCGGTCGGCTCGTTCACCGACGTGGCCGTCTCGCCCCGTCCGGTGCAAGACCCGTTCGACGTGTGGCTGGGCGGCAATGTGCCCGCCGCGCTGGAGCGGTGCGGCCGGATCGGCGACGGGTATCTCCCGGCCTTTTGCACGCCCGGAGATGCGGCGTCGGCCAAGGTGGTGATCGACCGGGTGGCGGCCGAGCACGGTCGGGCCATCAGCCCCGAACATTTCGGCGTCAGCCTGGCCTACGCCCCCCCGGGCACCGACCTGTCGGCGGCGCCGGTCAGCGCGTTGGCCCGGCGGGCTCGCGGCCGACCGCTGGAGGAGATCATCCCGGTGGGGCTCGACGGGTTGCGTGCGCTCATCGACGCCTTCCTGGCCGTGGGGTTCTCCAAGTTCGTCGTCCGTCCCCTGGCGCCGCCCGCCGAATGGCGCGCCGAACTCGAACCTCTGGCGGCTGCGGTGGGCGGGCTGCAGACGTGACGGCGGTGGGGGCGGAGTCGGCGGACCGGCGCGCGGCCGCGCTGGCCTTCCTGCGCCGCCACGATGCCGACACCACACCCCATCTCTTCGGCGATCTGCTCACCCACCTGTGCGGGGTGGAGGAACTGGTCCGGGCCTGGGGCGGCTCCGATCTGCTGGCCCTCGCCGCGCTCGGGCACGCCACCTACGGCACCCATGGTTTCGAGCCCCACTTGCTCGAGTTGTCCGACCGCTCTGTCCTGGTCGGCACCATCGGGCCTGAAGCCGAAGGGCTGGTCTACTTCTACGACTCCTGTGACCGCGACCATTTCTATCCGCAGCTCGAAGCGCCCGACACCACGCTGGCCGACCTGAGATTCCGCGATCGTTTCGACGGGATCGACGTCAGACCGAGTGCCGAACAGGTGACGCACTTCGTGGACTTGACCTACGCCAACGAGGCCGAGTTGGCCGCCACCTCTCCCGGCGGCCCGGCCGAGTGGACCTGGTTGGCCGATTTCTGCCGTCGTACCCGTCGTTGGGCCAGTCCGGGGTTCTTCGCCGGGGCCGCCGCCCTCCTGGCGATCGACGACTGAACCGGGCGGAACCGGGCCGAACCGGTTCGGGTGCGGCACCCTCTCCCATACGCTGCTGCGAGTGACCGATCGACCTCTCACCCTCATGGCTGTGCACGCCCATCCGGACGACGAGGCCACCGGCACCGGAGGGATCCTGGCCCGGTACTCCGACGAAGGCATCCGCACCGTGCTGGTCACGTGCACCAACGGCGAGTTGGGCGACGGCCCGGGAGGGATCAAGCCGGAGGACCCGGCGCACGACGAGCGCACACTCGTCCCCCTGCGCCGCGCCGAGCTCGAGGCCAGTTGCCGGATCCTCGGTGTCTCGGACCTGGAATTGCTGGGCTATCACGACTCGGGCATGGAGGGGTGGCCCCAGAACGAAGCGCCCGACTCGTTCTGGCAGACGCCGGTCGACGTGGCCGGCCATCGCCTGGCCGGGCTCATGGAGCAGTACCGGCCCCAGGTCGTGGTCACCTATGACGCCAACGGCTTCTATGGGCATCCCGACCACATTCAGGCCAACCGGATCACCCACGCCGCCATGGCCGAATGCGGCATCCCCGACAAGCTCTACTACACCGCCATCCCCCGCTCGATGATCCGCGGCTTTGCCGAGACACTGGCCGAAGCCGGGATCGAGAGCCCGATCTCAGCGGAGGAGAATCCCGATTTCGGCACGCCGGACGAGCTCATCACCACCGCCATCGATTGCTCCTCGGTCGTGTCCCGCAAGTTCGCTTCGCTGGCGGCCCACGCCAGCCAGAGCGACAACATCTTCTTCTTGGAGATGGGGGAGGAGCTCTTCGGCACGGTCATGGGCACCGAGGTCTTCGTCCGGGTCTTCGATACGACCAACGCCCCCACACCCGAAGAGGACCTTTTCGCCGGCCTGCGCTGACGAACTGAGCCGGGCCTGCGCCCCTGCTGGGAGGAGAAGGCGCAGACCCGGCCAGCTATGCGTCCGTCGACTCTCTGGCCGGAGGGGTCGTTCCGGCAGCGGTCGAGGACGGCGATGCGGCGAAGCACAATGCTCCGGCGATCATGAGCACCACGATGGTGCAGACCTCAATGATGAGGGCCTCATGGGCGAAGGGGGCGGAGCTCGAATCCTGGAAGCCGAAGAGCCCGTGCTCGACGGAGATGAAGAAGCCGACCAACGTGGCTGCGGCGAACCCCAGGCCCACGATGGCGGTCCAGACCCGGCGCAGAGCGATGACCAGGAGGCCGAGCACCAGGCCGGCGATCGATTGGAACAAGAAGAGGGGACCGATGGTCGGAATATGCCGGTACTCCTCCCTCCACAGGTGGAAATGGATATATCCGGACCACACCAGGAGGAGGCCGCCGGCCACGAACCCCACCGTGGCCACCACCTTGAGGGGCGTCGCGGCCCGGCGAGGCCCGTAATTGAGGATGGCGAGGAGGCTCACGCGCACCGTCCTGAGTGGGAAGCCCGGGCGGAGGTCGCCGTCGGACGTGCCTGTGCCTTATGTGCCTGCCGTTCGATGCGTTCCATGCGTTCCATGTTGTCTGAATTACGGGGATGAGCACCCAGGGGATTGGGGCCGTCCCTGAAGGAATCCTTCGGCCGCCGTCCGCCGTAGTACTTCTGATGGGAGAATTGACCGTGTCCGGAATCGGATTGTCTGACGAGGCCCTGCTGGCAGGAATGGCGGTGGGTGATCAGGATGCTGCCGTGACGTTCGTGCGCCGCTACCAGCGCCGGGTCTTCGGGCTGGCCCACTCCATGACGGGCGATGTCGGTGTGGCCGAAGAAGTCGCCCAAGAAGCCCTGATCAGGGTGTGGCGTCACGCACCGGTCTTCGATCCTCGCCGGGGCTCGGTGACGTCGTGGGTCCTGACCATCACCCGGAACCTGACCATTGACGCCCTGCGACTGCGCCGGGCCGTCCCGACCGACCCCGACGACTTCGCCGCCACGGCACTGGTGAGCCTGGAGCACAACCCCGAGGACGCCGTCCTCCGTGGTGACGTGCGTCAGCTGGTCCAGCAGGCCCTCAGCGTGCTGCCCGAAGAGCAGCGGCGGGCCGTCGTCCTGGCCTCGGTCTACGGCCGGACGGCCTTGGAGATCAGCGAGCTCGAGGACATCCCCCTCGGGACGGCGAAGACACGCATACGCACCGGCCTGCGGCGCCTCCGGGCTGCGGTCGAAGTGGCCCGGGAAGGAGGGGAAGGACGATGAGCCCTGAACACGGCGGCTCCTCGTGCGCAGAGATCGCGCCCGCCTTGCCCGAACTGGCGCTGGGCGTCCTGACCGGGCGCGACCGCGTCGTCGCCCTGGCCCACACCGAATCCTGCTCGCCCTGCGCCGACGAGCTCGAGCAGCTGGCCCGGGCCGCCGACGCCGTGGTGCTGGTGGCCCCCGAGCTCGAGCCCCCGGTGGGGTTCGAAGTGCGTCTGTTCAGCCGCATGGGGGTCTCCGACGACGTCCCGACGCCGATCCGCCGCCGGGTCCGTACGTGGTTCCTGGCCTCGGCGGCCGCCGTGGTGGCGCTCTTCATCGGGCTGGGCGCCGGTTGGGCGCTGTCGTCGTCGCCGACCGCGGCATACCGGTGCTGCGGTGGGTGCGCCCACGCACGGGGCGATCGTGACCACGGCCGTGTTGCGGGAGGATGGGCGCGCCGTCGGACGGGTATCGACCTCGAGTGGGGCCAATCCCTGGATGTGCATGACCTTGGATGATGCGTCGATCCAGGGCGAGGTGACCTGCCAGGTGGTGACCAACGATGGCGTGACCCACACGGTGGGTACGTTCACCGTCAAGCAGGGCTACGGCGCCTGGGGCGCGCCGCTTCCGGTGTCACCCGGTGACGTGCATCGGGCCCAGGTGGTGTCGCCCAAGGGGACGGTGATCGCCACCGCCACCTTGGGCTCCCACCCCTCGGCTTAGTAGCGGTAGGTATCGGGCTTGTAGGGGCCTTCGACCGGCACACCGATGTAGTCGGCCTGCTCCTGGCTGAGGACGGTGAGCTTCACGCCGAGGGCACTCAGGTGCAGTCGGGCCACTTTCTCGTCCAGGTGCTTGGGGAGGACGTAGACCTCGTTGACGTACTGCCCGGTCTGGTTGAACAGCTCGAGCTGCGCCATGGTCTGGTTGGTGAACGAGTTCGACATCACGAAGCTCGGATGCCCGGTGGCGTTGCCCAGGTTGAGCAGGCGGCCCTCGGAGAGCACGATCACCGCGTGCCCGTCGGGGAAGACCCACTTGTCCACTTGGGGCTTGATGTTGACGCGCTCGATACCGGGGATCTTGGCCACTCCGGCCATGTCGATCTCGTTGTCGAAGTGGCCGATGTTGCCCACGATGGCCTGATGCTTCATGCCCGCCATGTGCTGGGCCGTGATGATGTCCTTGTTCCCCGTCGTGGTGATGACGATGTCGGCGATGGGCAGGATGTCCTCCAGGGTGGTCACCTGGTAGCCCTCCATGGCGGCTTGGAGGGCGCAAATGGGATCGACCTCGGTGACCACCACCCGGGCTCCCTGCCCGCTGAGCGACTGGGCACAGCCCTTGCCGACATCGCCGAAGCCGCACACCACGGCCACCTTGCCGCCGATGAGCACGTCGGTGGCCCGGTTGATGCCGTCGATCAGAGAGTGCCGGCAGCCGTACTTGTTGTCGAACTTCGACTTGGTCACGGAGTCGTTCACGTTGATGGCGGGGAAGAGCAATTCGCCCTTCTTCGCCATGTCGACCAGGCGGTGGACGCCGGTGGTCGTCTCTTCGGTGACGCCTCTGACCTCATTGGCGATGGAGGTCCAGCGCTGGGGGTCTTCGGCCAGACTGCGTCCGAGGAGGGCCAGGACGAATTGGAATTCCTCGGACTCCGCCGTGGAGGGATCGGGCACCGACCCCGCCTTCTCGAACTCGACGCCCTTGTGGACCAGGAGGGTGGCGTCGCCGCCATCGTCGAGAATCATGTTCGGCCCGCCCTCACCGGGCCAGAGCAGCGCCTGCTCGGTGCACCACCAGTACTCCTCGAGCGATTCGCCCTTCCAGGCGAACACCGGAACGCCCTGCGGGTTCTCGACCGACCCGTGGGGGCCGACGGCGACGGCGGCGGCGGCATGATCCTGGGTCGAGAAGATGTTGCAACTGGCCCAGCGCACCCGGGCGCCGATGGCCGTCAGTGTCTCGATGAGCACGGCCGTCTGGACGGTCATGTGCAGCGACCCGGTAATGCGGGCGCCGGCCAAGGGCTGGCTGTCGCCGTATTCGGACCGCATGGCCATCAGGCCGGGCATCTCGTGCTCGGCCAGGACGATCTCCTTGCGCCCGAACTCGGCGGCGGAAAGATCGGCCACCTTGAACGGCAGCACGGTGGGGTCGGTAGGCATGGCAACTCCTTTTCGGTTGGATTTCACGTGCGCGGGCGCGCAGGCCTTTGGTGGGCCATACGGCGGTAGCGCAACGCACGTGCTCCGACCTCTGTCGGAGGCCGTGTACCCACGGCAAGAATAGGCCCTTGACCGGACCGACGTGAACCGCAGGGTGCTGAGCGGCGGACACCCGACATGACCTGCGCAATCTCCCGCCTCAGGAGTGAACGAACCGCACGCCTCCGGCCACGTGGGCCGCTGATCCGGGGATCGGCACAGTACACTCGATCGGACCCCCTTGGGAGAGTCGCCTCGCTTGGGCAGGACGGCCGTTTCGGCTTACGTCGCCCCGTGCCGGTTCGACGCCTCGACCGAGCCTCCCTGAGGACACGACGCATGGGATCCTCACCGCAGACGAAGGAGTTCCACATGCCGGAAAAGTCACCACAGAAGCCAGCGGGGAAGAAGCCCGGCAGGTCACTCAAGGAGAAGCGGGACAGCGAAGCGCGACAAGAAGTCGACCAAGACCGCACTGGGTCACTGAGGGCGCCGAACTCCTCGCTGCCCGCCGGGACTGCGCGGCCCGCCCGGATGCTGCCGGCGGTTTGACGGCGTCACCGCGAGAGCGAGTCGTGCGTCTCGATACATTTAGCGTCAGGTCGGCCATCGCGTTTTTCGGCCGACCGCTCGATTGGCGGCATCCCGCTTCTCCCAAGAGGGTGATGACTACGGTGTTTGTCGATGGCCGAATCCTCTCAAGGTCCGGAGAAGGGGACGGGGACTGCGCCATCTGGGAGCGAGCCGCCGCAGACCAGGGACGACCGGGTCGCGTGGGGTATCGCATCCAAAAGCGAGCACCGATGGCCTGCGTCGCTCGCCGTAGTCGTGGCGATCGCGCTCCAAGTCGTCCTGCCCGAGACGGTCATTCGCGGCCTCGGCCCCCGTTGGTTCATTCCGGCATTGGAGAGCGCTCTACTCGTCGCCTTGATCGTGACCAATCCAGGCGAGATCAACCGAGAGTCCCGCCTGCTTCGCGCCATGTCGCTCACGTTGATCGGGATTATCACCGTGGCGAACATCGTCGCCTTGGGCGAATTGGTGAGTGCGCTCCTGAACCACAGCCCGGCGGGTGGTGGCCGCTCACTGGTCTTCGCTTCTGTGCCGATCTGGCTCACCAACGTGATCGTCTTCGGGCTCTGGTACTGGGATCTCGACCGAGGCGGCGTCGCTGCTCGCCTCCGGGCAAATCACCGCCGCCCGGACTTCCTCTTTCCTCAGATGTCCACTCCCGGGTCCGGCCCAAACTGGACGCCAGACTTCCTCGACTATCTCTACACATCATTTACCAACGCGACCGCATTTAGTCCTACCGACACGATGCCACTCACTGCCTGGTCAAAACTCTTGATGATGGTGCAATCGACCGCCTCTCTCCTGACGGTGGCGCTGGTGGTGTCGAGAGCAGTCAATATCCTCAACTAGGGATCGAACCCGAATGTGTGCGCGGGCTCGCCATCTCTGGGGTGAGACCCGCAGCTGGCGTGACGTGCCTGACAATCGGAGGGTGTGCGCTCGTGCGAGACAGAAGTAGGCAGGAACTCGGCGCTGGGACGGTGGCGGACTGTGGCCGGCCATGAGGCACGGTGGACCGCGGCTCCGGTTCACGTGGCCGATCATTTTCCAACGTCATGTCGGCCCCCTAGGGCTCACCTTGCGATGAACCTGGAAGATACGAAGTCGTGGTCCCACTCGGATACTCTTTTCCCACTGGACTCCCTCGAATCGCCACCGCGGCCGCCGAAGACCGGATTCTGATTGGTTTTTCTAGAGGCCGGAGAATGAGAGTCCTACTGAGCCCCCGTAGCTCAGGGGATAGAGCATTGGTTTCCTAAACCATGTGCGCAGGTTCGAATCCTGCCGGGGGCGCCATTTGCGGGTCTTCCGGTTTCTGCGGGGTCTGACGACCTCGTGAGCAGGAGGCCCTGAGGATCAGCGGGTATCCACCGTGTAAGCACAGAGGCGCTTCAGTCTCAATGTGTGAAAAAGAAGATCCTCCACGCCTCTGTGTACGTCGATCCTAACGAGATCGTTTCCCATCTCGTTGGACTCAAGGACGTTCGCGTCCTCTCCTATGCCCGGCGGGGTCCCGCCGGTGAGATCACGATCGAACAGCAGGTCAGTGATCCCCTCTGCCCGAAGTGCAGGGCCCGGGCGTGGGTGAAGGACCGCCCGGTGGTCTCCTACGTCGACCTGCCCTTCGGTGGGGTGCCGATGACCATCCGCTGGAAGAAGCACCGGCTCATCTGCCCCAACGCCGAGTGCACGCAGAGAACGTTCACCCTCTCGGACCATCGGATCGCCGCCAAGGGCTGCATGCTCACGACGAGGGCGGCCAAGTGGGTGGTCAAACAGATCGGGGCCGGCGAGACCCTCACCGCACCTCGCCCACGAGCTCGACTGCTGCTGGGATGCGGTCAACGCGGCAGTGCGCATCTATGGCGCTGCACTCTTGGCCGTGGACACCAAACGCTTGAAGGAGACCACGGCGATCGGCCTCGATGAGACGCTCTTTGTGCGCGCCGGGCCCTACAAGGCCAAGACCTGGTCGACCACGGTCTGTGCGTCGCCAACCACGCCCTCATCGATGTGCTCGCCACCAGGGAGTTCACCGCGGTGGCGGGCTGGCTGCGCCGCCAGCCCCACCACGTCAAAGAGCGCCTCGAGTACGGCTGCTTGGACATGTCGAGGACCTACAACGTGGTCTTTCGGGGTCGTCACCCCCAAGGCGACACGGGTCATCGACCGCTTCCACGTGATGCGCCACGCCATTTTGGCGGTCGACCAGACCCTGGCGCCGTGTCCAGACAACTACGGGCACCGTGGACGTGGCCAGTGATCCGCTTTATCGGGCCCGCAAGCTCTTGGTCATCAAGGCGACGGCGGGCGACTCCGAACTGGCGTCACGCCTCGAAGCCCTTCTTCTCGCCCTCGGCGATCCCGACGGCGAGGTGGCCTTCGCCTACAGCGTCAAAGAGGCCGTGGCGCGTTTCTACGAAACCGGAGATCCCGAGGCCGCAGCTGACCTGTTGCGCGACATCATCGATCACGCTTCGAAGCTGTTCCTGGCTCCTCCCGAAGTGCGAACCCTGGGCGTGTACCTTGTCCAACTGGTTCGATCCCATCCTCGCCTGGCATCAGGCCAAGGTGTCCAACGGTCCCACCGAGGGCATGAACAACCTGTTGAAACGGGTCAAGCGGGTGGCCTTCGGGTTCACCAACTTCGAGAACTTCCGCATCCGGGCCCTGCTCTACGCGGGCAAAGCCCAACTTCAGAGTCCGCACCGATCGTGGTGGCGTGACGTGGCTCACCCCGCAGAAAGGAAGAGCGCTTTTGCGGTGTCGCGGGACATCGGAGACTCTGGCTCACGACATCGTAGACGCTGCGGGTCCGGGAAGATCGAAACCTGTCCCGGAGCGATCACGTTAGGTGACGGGAGTCAGCGCCATCGTCGTGGTGGTCGTCGGCGGAACGGTCGTCGGCGGACTCGTCGTGGTGGTGGGTGGAGCCGTCGGCGGAACGGTGGTGGTGGCTCGTGTTGCCGGCGTGCGGGCCACTGTCGTCGACGTTGTGGACGTCGAGGGGGACTTGGAGTTGGAGTGCGTGACCACGAGAGCAATCACGATGGCCGCCACGGCGATGATGATCGCCACCACGATGATGGTGCGGCTGTTGACCGGGGCCGGTTTCTTCCCGTCAGGCGACCCGGAGGACGAACCCGGTTGTCCGGGGGAGGCGGCGGGGACCCATTGTCATATGTCACGGGTGAGAACGTAGCCCGAGCAGCCCGGTCTGGCCCGCTCTTCTCGGAGCCCGGAGCCCGGAGCCCGGAGCCCGGAGCGGTGAGCCCGGAGCCCGGCGGTCGCAGGAGCGACCCCACCTGGCCGACCCGATGTCGGGGCAGCGGGTGGCCTACCGGCTGAGGGCGTGCTCCAACTCGGCCTTTGACATTTTCGATCTTCCCGAGACGCCCCGCCGCCGGGCTTCCTCGTAGAGCTGCTGCCGGGTCCTTCCCCCACGGCCGCTGTGTGATCGCAATCCGCCGCGGCGCCCCGACGAGATGTCCCCGGTCGAGGTCGAACTGGCGTGACGCGCCTCACCTGCTCGGGCCCGTTCCTTGTTCACCGTTCGTGCGGCTATTTCCTGGGCCAATTCCTTGGAGTCACCACGTTCCTCCAGTCCATCGCGAATGTGCTCGTACTGCCGTTCTCGCTTCTTCGTCCATTGTCCTTGCGGCATTTTGTCCTCCCTCGGGATTGACGGGCGTGGCCGGTGATTGGTGGAGTCCGTCCCGTCGTCGTGACGCGGGTGATCTCCTTCGCACACCGCGCCAGAGCGGCGGTCGCTCCATGTCCTATGCCCGATTCAGCCGATTGGTAGTCGCGTTCGTGGTCAATACCGGTAGTAAGAGTGAAGGGTGAAAGTGGAGGCATGGACGGCGCCCGACCGAGGATGTGGGCTCAGCGGGCTGGCGACTGCAGGTCCGGCCTCACCTCCATGAGGCGTTCGGGGCGGGCGATGGGGGTGAATCCGAACTTTCGGTAGAGCTCATGCGCGTCCTTCGTCCCGAGGAGTAGGCGGAGACCGGTCACGCTCGGGTGCTCGGTCGCCACCTTCACCAGGAAGACACCCAACCCGTGGCCCTGATGGGCTGGATCGACGAACACGTCGCAGAGCCAGGCAAAGGTCGCACCATCGGTCACCCAACGACAGAAGCCGACTTGGTTGCCATCTTGGTTGAAGAGCCCGAGATTGATCGACGCGTCGATTGCCCTCGCCGTCACGTCTCGGGGGCGGTGTCTGGCCCAGTAACTCTGGGTGGACAACCACTGGTGGACGTATTCGACGTCGATCGATGACCTGTCGTCGGTGACCCAGTGCCCGTCCGGACCCCGCCACTCGGTCACGGGTGGACGTCGCCGTAGAGGGCGACCCGGACCGCAACCTCGGGGTACACCTTCAACATGAGCATGCTGGGCGGCTTCATGCCGAACTCGCGAATGTCGAAGACGTAGTCCCCCCTCATCTCGATGCGCGACCGGTCGCCGACATCGATGGTCATGTCATGTTCAAAGTTCCTGGTGTGCCCGTGGAAGGACAGGTCCCCGCCGACCAGGTACGAATCCTCCACCTCCGTTGGGCAGAAGCTGGTGATCCGGCCCGTGATGGTGGGGAACTTCTTGGCGTCCATTCGCCGCCTCAACTCACGATCGTAGAGTTGGTTGCCTGACGTGAGCCGATTCACCGACAGCGCCAATTCTCCCGGTGACCGGTGTCGAGAGGTCGAGGCCGCCATCGGGGAGCAGCGCGACTTCCACCCATCCTTCGAGGCCGCGTGTCTCGGTCCGTATGGGGTGCAAATTGGATCGCGCGTCCACCCAGACACACGAACGAGTGGCATCGAAGTGAAATCGGTGCGGTGGCATTACGATTTGCGGTCTTTCTGGCTCGTCACGACAGCGGGATCGGGTGGAACCCAGCCCCTATGCGCCGGGCGAGAAGCTGACATATGGTCGGGGGGTGGCACGACTCGACATCCCACCGGGTGACGGCGGCGACGCGGTGCAGCTGTGGACGCTCCGGCCCGAGATGGGCGCGGCCGTCAATCGGCTGGTGGACGCCGCCTATAACAAGAGCATCCTCCCGGTGCGTGTCCGCGAAGCAGCGCGCATGCGCATCGCCCAACTCAATGATTGCACCGTCTGCCTGGCCTTTCGAGCTGACTCAGTCAAGGCACAGGGGCTGACCGAAGAGTTCTACTGTCACGTCGGCGGGCACGACGAGGGGGCCAGCTTCAGCGGACAGGAGCGATTGGCCATGCAGTACGCCGAGCGATTCGCCATGGACCACCTCAGCATTGATGACGAATTCATGGAGAGGATGAGAGGGGCATTCACCGACCCCGAGATCCTCGATCTCACCATCTGCCTGGCGGCGTTTCTGGGTCTCGGCCGCACCTTGCGCGCGTTGGGGATCACCGACACGTCGCTGACGGACGTCTAAGGGGAGCTACCTCGCCGGTGGCTCGGGTACGCCGAAGGCGGCGTCGCGTTCGCGGACCGCGCCGCGCAGCCCGATCTCGGCGATCCGGTCCGAAAAAGCCTTTGCCTCGGGGGCACGGTGACCGATGGCGTCGTTGAGGGCGGCAAACTTCTGGAGCTGCGATCGGCCCATCAGCTCGACACCCATGTTGACCACGCGTTTGTTGGCGATGAGGAGGTCCCGACCGATCAATGCCATGCGGGAGGCCAGCTCGAGGACCACCTCATCGAGCTGATCCGATGGCGCCGTGCCCACGACCAATCCCATCGCTTCGGCCTGGATTCCGGTCACGGTGTCGCCCGTGAGCAGCAGCCGCTTGGTCCACTGAGGTCCGAGGTGGTACAGCCACATGTTGGTGGGTGGGACGCCCATTGAGCGTACCGGGGGGAACCCGATCCGAGCGTCTTCAGCGGCAATCACCAGATCGCAGTGCAGTGCCAGATCGGTACCACCGGCCAGACAATTCCCCTGGACTTGGGCGATGACGGGAATGGCACAGTCCCACACCTTGGCCCACCCCGATGCCAGGTCCAGCATGGCCGTGACGTCACCTTCGATGGCCGCGTGAGGGACGAAGTCGCCCGGCTCGACGTCTTCAGCGACGAAGCCATAGCCAGACGAAAAGGAACGACCCGTGCTCCGGATGACCACCACGCGGACGTGCCGGTCACTCTCGGCGGCGGCAACGGCTTGGAGGATCTCGCGAACCGCTCTCGGGGTCAGCGGGTTGTGCTGGTCGGGCCGGTTCAGGGTCACGCGACGGACGAATCCGATCTGCTCCACGGTGAGCGTCGCCGCGTCGGCCGTCATGACGTACTCCTCGGCTGGTCTTCTGACACCAATTGGGACTTGAGCACTTTGCCGGCCTCATTGCGCGGGAGGGAATCGACCAGGGTAATCCGGCGGGGCACCTTGTAGTCGGCTAACCGGTCGAGCAGAAAGCTTCGGATGGCCGCGACCGAAGGGGCCCGTCCGGGCCGCGTCACCAGCCAGGCGGCGACGTCTTCCCCGAGCACCGGGTGCGGGATCCCGGCGACTGCGGCATCGGTGACGTCGGGATGTTCGAAAAGGACCGCCTCGACCTCTCCCGGCACAATATTGTGCCCGCCGCGAATGATGATTTCCTTCTGGCGCCCGACGACCCACAGAAAGCCGTCAGAGTCGAGATAGCCGAGGTCGCCACTGTGCAGCCAGCCACCGGCCCAGGTCTGTGACGACGCGTCCGGGTCATGGAAATACGACCGCTGGTGTCGCGCGTCCCGCACGGTGATCTGGCCGACTTCCCCGACCGGCAACTCCGAGCCGTCGGGGTCGATGATGCGCAGGGCGACGCCCGGCAGAGGGCGTCCCACGGAGCCGGCGTGCCTGCCGCCGTCACCGATAGGTGTGGCTGAGACGGCGCCGAATTCCGTCATGCCGTAGCCGTTCATGACGTCGGCGTTGGGGAGGTGGGAACCGAACCGGCGGAGAGTCTCGGTGGCGATGGGCGCGCTGCCGATGTTGACCACGGCCAGGCTGGAGAGATCGGCCGTGTCGAAGTGAGGGTCGGCCACGATCAGCTGCACCATCGCCGGCACCAGGAAGGCGGCGACCGGTCGGGCCGACGCCACCACCCGCAGCCAGCGTCGAGAATCGAAACGGGGCAGAAACCACCCGCTCAGGCCACCGCGCATCGGTCCGCAGATGAGGAGCGAACCGCTGGTGGTCGAGAACGGCGAGGAGGTGATGAAGCCGAGGCCGAGCCAGCTCGAGGGTACCCGGTCGCTCGAAGAAAGCCCGCTGTGGCGCACCAGTACGCCCTTGGGCGCGCCCGTCGTGCCCGAGGTGTACATGATGTCGGCCACGTCGTCGGGGCGGATCCGATGCTCGAGGTCGGAGGGATCGGAGTCGAGCAGGTCGCTCCACGCCTGCCCGGAGACGCCGGCGCTGCCGACCGTGGCCGTGAGCTCGATGCCCGCCTGCAGACCTGGATGCGCCGCCAGCACCGAATCGCTGGCTAGGAGACCCTTGACCCCGGCATGGCCCAGGATGGCGGTGAGCTCAGGACCGCTGAGGCGGGTGTTCAGCGGCACCGCCACACCCCCCGCCTTGTGGATCGCCACGTACGAGACGAGCCATTCGAAGGGACGCTCCTCGGTGATGGCCAGGGCCACTCGGTCGCCCGGCCGCACGCCTCGGCCGCGCAGCCCCCGAGCGAGCCGGTTCGACCGGTGGTGCCACTGGCGGAGGCTCAGATCGGTCCCGTCGCCCAGGTTTTTCCAGGCCACGTCGTCGGGGAACACGTCGGCCAGGTGAGCCAGGAGTTCCGGTTGGAGCAACGTCATCGGCGGGTGGTCGTGGAGCTCCGGCTAGTACGGAGCGCCGCCCTCGAGGATGCGCCGAGGATTGGTCACCATCATCGTCTCGATGTCGGCGTCGCTGATGCCGCTGGCCCGCATGGCCGGCAGCACGTCCTCGGGGATGTGGGTCCACCGCCAGTCCTTCGCCGCCTCTGACATCGAGCGGGGAAACCAGTCCACGAAGCACATGGCGTCGTGTGAGAGCACGATGCGCTCGGCGTACCCCCGATCGCACAGCCGCGCCACTGCGCTGATCCTCTCGTCAATCGTGAATCCCATCAATCCGAAATGATCGAAGCCCAGGAATGACCCGTTCTCGATGAGCTCGAGGTGATAGGCGGTATTGAGCGTGCCCCCGCTGTGACCGATCACCACTCGGGAGAGGTCGACCCCTTCCTCCTTGAAGATGCGCTGCTGATGGAGACCCCATGGTTCGGGTGGTGTCGGGGTGTGCGTCGTGATCGGGACGCCCGTGGCCCGGTGGGCTTGGGCCACCGCCCGCAGCACGCGCTCGACGCCAGGGGTGATACCCGGGCGATCGGTGGCGCATTTCAAGATGCCGGCGCGCACGCCCGTGTCGGCAACGCCCTCACGAATCTCCCGAATGAATATCTCGACCATCGGCTCGGGCCCGCCCATGACGGTGCCTGGGCCACGAAAGTGAAAGAACATCGGCACGTCGTTGTAGGTGTAGACGCCGGTTGCCACCACGATGTTGAGTTCGGGCACGAGATCGGAGATCGCCTTGACCCGCGGTATGTAGCGGCCCAATCCGATGACGGTCAGGTCGACCAGCGTGTCGATGCCTTTGTGCTTGAGTTCTCTCAATTTGGCGACGGCACGGGCTCGTTGGCCCGACTCGTCCCACTCCTCGGCCGTCTTCTCGATGTCGGGGCTGAGCACGAAGATGTGCTCGTGCATCAACGTGGCCCCCAAATCCGCCCCGTCAATCGGCCCTTGGACGGTGTTGACCTGGGACATCGCACTCCTTCTCGGCCTCGCTGGAAGAACCGTGGCGGCGCGGGCGAGCGTAGTGGGGCCGGCCCGGCTTCGCCCAGCGGTTCTTTGGCCCAATTGTCCCAGGAGGGTCACAGTGGATCCTGCGGTTGACCCGAAACAGAGATGGTCGGATGGAGGCGTTCCCCACAGCGAAGGTCACTGAGTATGCCGCGTCCCAGCGAACCACCCTCTCCCGAGTCTCGAGCCCGCACCAACGTCCGACTCCGACGGTTGACTCGTTCCGCCGTGATCGCGGCGACGGGGGCCAGCGCTCTCGTCGGGGTGGTCGTGGCCAAAGAGGTTCCGGGTGGCTCCAGCAACACGTCATCCACCAGGGGCACGCCCGCCGCGGTGACACCGACGACCTCCGCGACCTCGACGACATCGGGGTCATCGTCAACCGCGTCGTCCAAGGGCAGTACCACCACGAACGCGCCGACCACGACCACCACCGTCCCGACGGTCACGTCCGGAGGGACCTCACGATGACCACCACGATGGCCGGTGCCGCGACCGAGAAGCTCCTGGTCCGGAGCTGGCCCGCCATCGGGACACACGCCACCGTGGTCGTGCAGCGCCCGGATCACGCCGACGCCGCCGAGGTGATCCTCCGGGCTGAGATCGACGTCTTCGACCGCGCCTGCAGTCGATTCCGAGGTGACTCGGAGTTGCAGGCGGTCCACGCCCAGGCCGGCCGTCCCGTGCCCGTCAGTGAGGCGCTGTTCGAGGCGCTCGCCGTGGCTTGCACGGTGGCCCACCGGACGGCCGGTGCGGTCGACCCGACCATCGGCAACGCCATCGAACGATTGGGGTACGACCGCGACCTCAGCGAGGTGGGGTGCCAGCCGGGGTCTGCCCTGCTCGAGCTGGATCCGGCGATCGGCTACATGCACGTCCAGCTCGACCGGGCCCGGCGCACCGTGCGCATTCCGCGGGGCGTCAAGCTTGATCTCGGCTCATCGGCCAAGGCGCTGATCGCTGATCGGGCCGCCGCTCGCATCGCCGGCTCGGTCGGCACCGGCGCCCTCGTCAGTATCGGTGGCGATGTGGCCGTTGCCGGCGAGCCGCCGCCCGAAGGTTGGGCGGTGGGGATTGCCGTGTCATCGTCCCGGCCGCCCGGCGAGGCTGATCAGGTGGTGGCCATTCGTCGCGGCGGCCTGGCCAGTTCCAGCCCGTCCGTGCGGAGGTGGACGGTGGGGGACCGCGAGGTCCATCACATCGTCGACCCGATGACGGGCGATTGCGTCTCGCCCTATTGGACCCTGGTATCGGCGACGGGTGCCAGTTGCGTCGAGGCCAACGCCGTCACGACGGCGGCGCTGGTGTGGGGTCACCAGGCTCTTCGGCGGGTGCCGTCCTTCGATCAAGCCGTCCGCCTGGTTCGCCACGACGGCCGGATCTTTTCGCTCAACGGTTGGCCCGAGGAGCGGGCGGCATGAACTCGACTGCTCTTTGGTACACGACTCGGGCCACCGGCATCGTGGCGCTCCTCCTGCTGACGGCAACCATGGTTCTGGGCATCGCCACAACGAACCGGGCCAGGGCGCGGCGGTGGCCCGGCTTCGCCCAACAGGAGATCCACCGACGCATCTCGTTGTTGGCGGTGGTGTTCCTGGCCATCCATGTCCTGACCAGCGTGCTCGATACGTTTGTCTCCATTTCGTGGGTCTCGGCCGTGGTGCCCTTCACCTCCTCCTACAGCCGCCTGTGGGTCGGCGTGGGTACCGTCAGCCTCGACCTCATGCTGGCGGTCCTGGTTTCGAGTCTCCTGCGGTCCCGCATGAAGCCGGGCACGTGGCGAGGTCTGCACTGGCTGGCCTATCTCTCCTGGCCGGTGGCCCTGGCCCACACCTTCGGCATGGGGACCGACGCGGCGGAGCCGTGGGTCGTCGCGCTCGGGATTCTCTGTGTGCTCTCGGTCGGGTCGGCACTGCTCTGGCGATTCCGGGTGGTGGCGCGGCAGAGGCGGATCGGAGCCGCCGCGGTCGACGCGGTCGACGCGGTCGAACCGCAGAAGCATCTCGCTCTCACCGGAGGCGGCGGCCGGGGTCGGTCATGACGCGTCACGCCGGCGATACCCTCCCCGACACCGATCGGTACAGCTTGCTCGGCCACCCGGCCGATCTGGCCGGACACCTGCGGGAACTCGGGCCGCTGCCCATCCCCAGCGTGATCGATCACGCATGGCGGCGGGCACTGGTCGACACCCTCGAGGCGTCGGGACTGTCCGGACGCGGCGGGGCGGCCTTTCCCGCCGCGAGAAAGCTGGCCGCGGCCCACCGGGATGATCGGGTGGGCGTCATCGTGGTCAACGGCATGGAGGGTGAGCCGGCCAGCGACAAGGACAAGGTGCTGTTGACCAGGGCGCCGCACCTCGTGCTCGATGGCGCCCAACTGCTGGCCGCCTCGGGCGGGGCGGATCGGATCGTGGTGTGCATCCCGGTCGGTCGGGACGCGGTCGCCGCCGCCGTGGTCTCCGCCATGGCCGAGCGGTCGGCGGGAGGGCATGCCCGCACGGTCGAAGAAGTGGTCCGACCCCCTGATCATTTCGTGGCCGGTGAGGAGTCCGCCCTGGCGCAGTGGATCCATGACGGGCGCTCGCTGCCGTCGTTCCGGCCCGACAAGTCGGTTCGTCTCCGTATCGGCCGGCGCTCGGCCCTCATCCACAACGCCGAGACTCTGGCCCACGTGGCGTTGATCGCCCGGCTCGGGGCGGGCGCGTTCCGGGCCCACGGGATGCCCGAAGATCCCGGTACCTCATTGGTGACGGTGACCGGTGCGGTGGCCCGCCCCGGCGTGGTCGAAGTCGAGCGAGGCACCCCGTTGGTCGACATCGTGGCCAGGGCGACGCCGACCGCTTCCATCGCCGCCCTCTTGGTGGGTGGCTACGGCGGCACGTGGATCGGGCCGCGCCACTTTGACACGCCGTACGCCTCCATCCCTCTTCGCACGATCGGCGCGTCAGCGGGAGTCGGCATCATCGTCGTCCTCGGTGCGCCGGCCTGCGGCCTGGTTGAGACCGCACGGATGGCTCGGTATGCCGCTCTCCAGAGCTCGGGCCAGTGCGGACCGTGCGTGTTCGGTCTGCCCGCCGTGGCCGAGGATCTGTCCCGACTCGCCCGAGGCACCCCCGATCCGCCGCTGATGACCCGGCTCTCGCGCCGGCTGGAGCAGATCAATGGTCGCGGTGCCTGCCGGCATCCCGACGGCGCCGTCGGGATGGTGCGCAGCGCGCTCGAGGTCTTCGCCACGGATGTGTCAGCCCACCTGCGGGGCGAACCCTGCGACCATCGTGGCCGGCCGACCCAACTCCAGCTCCCAGTGCCCATCGAGGTGTGACGTGACCCGACTGCAACTCTCCATCGATCCGGTGGCCTGCGACGCCTATGGCTACTGCGCCGAAATCCTGCCCGAAGCCATCACCCTCGACGAGTGGGGCTACCCCATGCTCGACGGCACGTGCCTTCCCCCTGAGTTGCTGGCCCTGGCCAGGCGGGCTGCTCGCGACTGCCCCCGCCGCGCGCTCACCCTGCGGGAGACCAAGAGACCCGATTGACACGCTGGGCCACACTGTTGGTCCATGGCCACGCGTCCCGTCTGCCGGTTCAGCTACGGAGCCCTACCGTGTCGCGCCTCGGTGGCCGCGCCCGAGGTGCTCCCGCACCGACATGACGTCGACCGGATCCTGGGCCAAGCGTGACGGTTTTCGTCTCGGCCGATGACGTCACGGTGCGAGACGCCAAGGACCGTGACATCGGTCGGATCGTGGAGCTCCTCGATCTCGGCTCATTGGCCGAAGGCAAGGAGGACCCCCTCGACCTGGGCCCGTACCTGGCAGCTCTGGCCGAGATCAGGCGGCAGCCGGGTGGGGTGCTGGTCGCCGAGTGGGAGGGACGCGTGGTCGGCGTCTGCCAACTGATCGTGTTCCGCCACATCCAGTCCCACGGAGGGCTCTGCGCCGAGATCGAGTCCGTCCACGTGCACCCCGACCAGCGGGGTCACGGTGTCGGCCACATCCTGATGGAGGCGGCCATCGAGCGGGCGCGCCATCTGGGGTGTTACCGAGTACAGCTCACCAGCAATGTGGCCCGCCCCGACGCCCATCGCTTCTACGCGGCATTGGGATTTTCGCCATCGCACCGAGGATTCAAGTTGGCGTTGCCGTAAGCGTATGGAGAAAACAAACAGATATCGAGGTCAGCGGCGTGGCGGGAGATGTTGTAATCATGTAATCTTGTAACTATGACAACCAACTCACAAGATTTCCCAGGACCGAGGGGCGGGCACCGAGGCGGACGAAGGGGTGGCGGCCGTCGAGGTGGGCAGAATCCGCCGACGAGTCCCGAACAAGAACGGTTGATCGGCGCCTGGTTTGCCGGCCGCATCCCCCAAGCGTGGTTCCTCGGCCCGGCCACGGTCGAGATCGACCCCGACGAGGTGCAGGTGGTGGGCACGCTTCCGGCGCCCGAACTTCCCGACGGGTCGAGCGACGACGAGGTGCAGGTGGCCGAACTCGCCCGCATCAGCGGGCACCGAGAGGAAACCCGAGAGGCCCGCATGCGCATAGCCGACGAAGCGCAGCCGTCCTTCCGGCGCTCCGTGTCGTGGGGAGCTCAGTGTGGTGGCAGCCGGGTCCTCTTCACCACCGCCGGCGTCCCGGTCATGACGAGACTGCGACTGGCGGACCGTCGAGTGCTGGACACGTTGATCGATGCCGGGGTTGCTCGCAGCCGGAGCGAGGCGTTGGCCTGGTGCGTGCGCCTGGTGGCCGAGCATGAAGCCGACTGGATCCAAGAATTGCGTGACGCCATGACGTCGGTCGAGGAGGTTCGCTCCCGCGGACCGCAAGGTGCCGGCCAGGCCTGACCGGCGGCCGGGCGAACAGGCCGATGTGGGAAGACCAGCCAAAATAGGAAGGCCAGCCAAAATAAACAGAGCCGCCGTGCTGGCCGCCAGCCTGCAACTGGTTGACGAGCAAGGTCTGGCTGCCATCACCATGCAGGCCGTGGCGGACCGATTGGGCGTCACGCCCATGGCGCTCTACCGGCACGTCACGAACAAAGCGGATCTGCTCGACGGTTTGGTGGAGAGCGTTCTGCTGGAAGTTCCCCTGCCGGACCCGAATGACCCTTGGCCCGATCGACTGGCTGCCATCGCCCGGGGGACCCGGATCGCCGCCCTGCGCCACCCCGGGGTCTTTCCGCTTCTCCTGCAACGGGCGGCGGCCACGCCGGGGGCCCACCGCACTCGTGACGTCGTCTGCGCCGCGCTGCGCCAGGCCGGGTTGCCCGAAGGCGACGCGGCACAGCTGGAGCGGCTCCTCTCCACCGCCATCCTGGGCTTCGCGGCGAGTGAGGCCGGTGGTCGTTTCGCCGCGCTCTCACCCGAGCAACTCGATGCCGACTTCGCCCGGCTCCAGGACGTAGTGGCGGGGGCCGTTCTGGGTGCCCTGGCTGCGACAACTCCGTGAGGCCTTACGATGCCCCATGGAACATTTTCACCAGGTAACTGACGAATTGCGGGCTCCGTACCGCGCCCTCACCGAGGCCATTCCCGACGTCATGGCCGGCTACCGCGCCCTCCAGACGGCGGCCATGGCCGACGGCACACTGTCGGCCAGCACGAAGGAGCTCATCGCGCTCGCCATTGCCATTACCCGAGAGTGCGATGGCTGTATCTCGGCCCATGCCCGAGGGGCCGTCATGCGTGGGGCCACCGAGAGCGAGGTCACCGAAATGATCGGGGTCGCCATCTCGATGAACGGGGGGCCCGGAACGGTGTGGGGCCCCCGGGCGCTCGCCGCTTTTCAGGAATTCGCCGATCCGGCCTGAGTCGCCGGATGGCCGGCGCCAAAAAAAAAAAAAAAAAAAAAAAAAAAAAAAAAAAAAAAAAAAAAAAAAAAAAAAAAAAAGCGCCGTCGGGAAGCGCCGTCAGAGAGTCAGCGTGCGATAGCCACCGGCGTGAACTGGCAGTCGAGGTGCTTGATCCCGTTGATGAACGGGGAGCGCAGTCGATCGGGCTCGCCGCTGGCGACGATGTCGGGGAGGCGCTCGAAGAGCTGGCGGAACATCACGCCGATCTCCTGGCGGGCCAGGTGGGCACCCAGACAGAAGTGCGGTCCCGCCGCTCCGAACCCGATGTGCGGATTGGGATTGCGACGGACATCAAAGGTGTAGGGATCCTCGAACACGTCCTCGTCCCGGTTGGCCGAGTTGTAGAACAAAATGACCTTGTCGCCCACCTTCAGCTCTTCGCCACCGAGCGTGGTGTCCTGGGCGACGGTGCGGCGCATCCAGATGACCGGAGTGCCCCACCGCACGATCTCGTCGACCCCGGAGGCGCCGATGCCGGACGGATCGGCCTGCCAGAGTGCACGCTGATCGGGATGCTCGGTCAAGGCCAGGAGACCGTGGCTGATGGCGTTGCGGGTGGTCTCGTTCCCGGCCACCACCAGCAGGATGAAGAAGGACGCCACTTCCGATGGGCTGAGCGCCTCGCCGTCGATGTTGGTGTTGATGAGGGCCGAGGTCACGTCGTCGGTGGGATTGCCCCGACGGGATTCGGCCAACCCGGTCATGAGCAGGTTCAACTCCTGGGCCGCCATCAGGAAGGCGGCCAGCGGATCGCTGCCTTCGGCGACGTACTCCGGGTCGCCGTTGCTGAGGATCACATTGGACGCGTTGAACACGGCGTCGTAGTCGGACGCACCGATCCCCATCATGTCGCAGATGATCTCGAGGGGGAGCCGGGCCGCCACGTCGACCACGAAGTCACAACCGCCGGATCCGGCCACCCGATTGATGACGTCGTTGGCCACGAATTCAATGCGATCTTCGATGCTCTTGATCATTCTCGGGTTGAAAGCGGCCGAGACGATGCGGCGAAGGCGGGCGTGCCGCGGGTTGTCCGTGTTGATCATGGAGCCGAAGAACTCGAGCATCTCCTCCGGCATGTCGGGAATGGTGGTGGCACCGGGGCCCGACAGGTAGATCTCCGGATGCCGGCTGGCCTCGGAAATGTCGGCGTGCCGAGTCAGGGCGCGATATCCCGGGCCTTTCGGCACCAGGGCGGCCATTTCCGACGGGATCTCGGGTTCCTCGAAGAACGGCATGGGCCGCTCCCGGCGCAGGAGCTGAAAGGCGCCTTCTCGCTCGGCCCAGGGGCGAGCCCAAAATTCGATGTCCGAGAGGTCTATTTCATCAAGGGTGAGCACTGGCTGCGGTCGCACACGTGTCACCCTAGCCAGGCTCCCTAAGCTCGATCATATGTGTGACGCCCTGTGCGGCCTCGGGCCGAGCGGCATGGTCTTCGCCAAGAATTCCGATCGCCCGATCGGAGAGGTCCAGCTGGCCGTCCCGTTCGGTCGGCGGGCGTCGGCGGGCTGCACGCTGCGCACGCAGTACCTCTCCATCGGGGACACGGGCGCCCACGCCGCCCTGCTGTCGTGTCCCACCTGGCTGTGGGGTGCCGAGCACGGGGTCAATGAATTCGGGGTGGCCATCGGCAACGAACGCGTCAGCACGGTGCATCGGGTGGCCGAGGCCCGGCCCGCCTTGACGGGGATGGATCTGGTGCGCCTCGGCCTCGAACGGGCCCGCAGCGCCGACGAAGCCGTCGGCATCATGACCGACCTGCTCACCACCCACGGGCAGGGGGGGATTGCCGATGCGGTACGCCAGGAGGCCTACGACTCCTCGTTCCTCATCGCCGATGCGGGGCAGGCCTTCGTGCTCGATACGTCGGGCACCAGCTTCGCCGCCGCCCCTTTTCCCGACGGCACGGCCATCAGCAACCGGATCACCCTTGGCTCGAATTGGACAAAGGGGTCGACCGACCTCCTTCCGGGTGAGGACTTCGAACGCTTCCGCGATCATTCGAAACGCACCGGCTACGCCGATGTCCGCCTGGCGGCCAGCCGCAGCTTCCTCGCCGGACACCCTCGCGGCGGACTGACCCCGGCCGCCGTGGCGGCCCACCTGCGGGACCACGGTCAGGGGCCGTGGGGCGAACCCGGCGTGGCCGGGCCGGCCTCACCACCCCCTACTGAGGTGCGGGCCGACTTCACGGGAATCAGCGTCTGCATGCACGTGAGCGGACTCAGTGTGACGGCGGCGTCGCTGATCGCCGTGCTGCCCGCCGACTTGAGCGCCGGCGCACCCGTGCAGGCCTACGTGGCGCTGGGAAGCCCGTGTGTCAGCATCTTCGTTCCCGCCTTTCCGAGCACGGTGGCCGGGCTGCCGTCGTTGGTGCCACGTGAACTCTGGCGCGAAGAGATGTGGCGGACCGCCGACGCGCTTCGCCTGCAGGTTGAGGCCAATCCGGCGTCGATCAGCGCCGTGCGCCAGTGTCTCGCTCCGGTGGAGGACGAATTGTGGGCCGAGGCCGATGCGGTCAGGGAGCGACCGGACCGGTGGGCCGAGGTCGGCCGCTCCTGGGGCCAGCGAGCGATGGGCGCCATGGCCTCCTGCATCTCCTGATGCGTATCCCCTGAACTGGCCAGACCCGGCGTTACACTCACCGAACCGGGACGACCGGTATCCCCCTCGCCAAGGAGAGACGTATGCCGAGCTTATTGACGGCCGACGAGATCGCAGTGGGCGATGTCGTCACGGACAGGATGCAGAAACTGTGGGCCTGGTACCTCGGCGGGGGCATCCTTTCTGTGATCTTCGGTTTTGTGGTCATCAGCTACAAGCACGTCAGCGTCAACGTCCTGATCTATTTTGCCAGTGCGTACTTCATCGCCGTCGGGCTCTTCCTGCTGGTGGGATCGCTGGGGATGCTCAAGCAGCGTTGGCTCCTCGCCGTCATGGGCGTCTTGTGGATCGCCGCCGGTGTCATCGGCTTTGTCTGGCCGCATATCACCATCTACGTCATCGCCATCCTGATCGGATGGTCGTTCCTGGTCTTCGGAGTCGTCGACATCGTGCATGCATTGGAACGCCGTCACCTGCCCTATTGGTGGGTCCAACTGATCCGAGGCGTTGCCTCTGTGGTGATCGCCTTCCTGGTCATTCGGCACCCCGGGGGCACCCTCACCGGGATAGTGATCCTGCTCGGGATCTGGGCGATCCTCTTCGGTGTCATTGAGATCGTCGGCGCCTTTTCCGCTCGCCACGCCGTGCGAGATTGGGAAGCGCTCAAGGCACAGGTCAACCGATAGCGCAGCGGCACCTCGGCGCGATTGGCCACGCGCGCCGGGCTTCTTGTCCGAGGTCGGCACCGGGCGAGCCCGCCCAACTGGCTCGTGCGGGTGCGGATCAGGGCTCTCCTGGGCCAGGACCAGGCACACCGGGGTCACGGATGGCTCCTGGCACGGCACAATGGTGGGGTGACCGAGACCCAGACCGACCTCACCGACGACGAACGGGCCGACCGATTGACCAAGTTGCGCGGCATCATCGACCTCATGCGACCGGCCGTCCAGGCCGACGGGGGAGACCTGGTCCTGGTCAGGGCCGACGTCGAGAGCGGCGTCGTCGAGGTGCAGCTGCAGGGCGCGTGCAGCTCGTGCGCCATCAGCGAGGCCACCCTCTCGGGCGGCGTCGAGCGCATACTCCGCGACCGTCTGCCCTGGGTCACCGACGTGATCGGTGGTCTCGACGATGCGCTCACCGAAGACGAGAGCTCGGCCCTCGGCAGCGGCGGGTACGTGCCCAGTCTGTGACGTCCGGGCCGGAGAGACCGGCTCATTAGTTAGCAAAACTAACTATACTGGGGGCATGGCCGCTACCCCCACCACCGCTCCGGAGCCACGGGTGGCGGTGGACAACGAGGAATTGGCCAGCCGCCTTCGACTCAACATCAATCGGTTGCACCGGCGCCTGCGGCAGGAGTCGCTGGCCGGTCTCTCTCCGGCCCAGGCGTCCGCCCTCGGTGCGGTGAACCGCCTGGGCAGTCCCACCCTGGGGGAGTTGGCGGCCATCGAGCAGGTCCAGCCGCCGACCATGACCCGCATTGTGGCGACCCTGACGGACTCGGGCATGGTGACCCGAGTGACCGATGTCGCCGACCGGCGCAGCGCCCGGGTCCGCATCACACCGGCGGGCAAGCGGTCCCTCGAGCGGATCCGCACGCTGAAGAACGCCTTCCTCACCCGCCGGTTGGCCGACCTGAGTCCCACCGAACAAGCCCGCGCCACCGAGCTGATCGCCCTGCTCGAACACCTATTGGGCGAGCAATGACCCGGCTCCGGAGAGCGACCCGCAAGACATTCGTCGCCTTGTCGGTGCGCAATTACCGACTCTATTTCACCGGCCAGGTCATTTCGGTCTCCGGCACCTGGATGCAGATGGTGGCGCAGACCTACCTGATCCTCTTCATTCTGCACGGGACCGGGGTCGATGTGGCGATCGCGACCGGGCTGCAGTTCCTGCCCATGCTCTTCTTCGGCACGTTCGGTGGCCTGATCGCCGACCGCGTCGACAAGCGAAAGATGCTCTATGCCACCCAGGGTTCTGCCGCCGTGCTGGCGCTGGCCTTCGGCCTCCTGGTGGTGACCGGGTCGGCCCAACTGACCTATGTCTTCGTGCTGGCCGGGCTCCTCGGCGTGGTGAATCTCTTCGACAACCCGGCCCGTCAGACCTTCGTCCCCGAAATGGTCGGGCTCGATCTCCTGCCCAACGCCGTGAGCCTGAACAGCGTGGTGATGAACGGGGCCCGGGTGATCGGACCGGGCATCGGTGGTGTCCTGATCCTGACCCTGGGTGTGTCCACCTGCTTCATGGTCAACGCGGCTTCCTATGTTGCCGTTCTGGTCGCGCTCACCCTGATGCGCACGTCGGAGCTCCATCCGACCCGAGCGGTGGCCCGGGCAAAGGGCCAAGTGCGCGAGGGTCTGCGCTACGTATGGGCCACACCCGACTTGAGAAATCCATTGCTCTCCATGGCGGTGGTCGGCGTCTTTGCCTTCAACTTCACCGTCACGCTCCCTCTTCTGGCCAAATTCACCTTCAACGGAGGGGCGGGTCTGTACAGCGCCTTCCTGGCCGCCATGGGCATTGGAGCGGTCTGCGGCGGCTTGTTCACCGCCCACCGCAGCCGGCCGTCCCAGAAGCTCCTCGCCCTCATCGGGGTGATCTTCGGGTCATTGATTTTGGCGGTCGGGTTCTCACCCACCAAGACGGTGGCCCTCCTCTTCCTGGTGCCGATGGGTGCGGCCAGCATTGCCTTCATCGCCACGAACAACGCCATCTTGCAGTTGCGGTCCGAGCCGTCGATGCGAGGCCGGGTCATGTCCCTCAACGCCATCGCCTTCTTGGGCAGCACCCCCATCGGCGCTCCGCTGTTGGGGTGGATCAGCGATGCCACCACGCCCCGGGTGGCGCTGCTGGTCGGAGGCATGGCCACCCTGGCGGCCAGCATTCCCCTGGTGCTCTATGCCACCAGGGGTGACCGGATACGCGGAGCCGCGGTCGCGGTCGATGAAGAGATGGTGGCCGAAGAGGGGGGCGAGGTGGTGGCCCTGCCCTTGCCTGAGCAGCTCCCTCTTTCGGGAGAGCGCCGTCTTGGTTGACCGGTAATGGCCAGCGAGAGTCCGTATCTCTTTGGCGACCGCCGCCGGGCCAGTTCTTTTGGCGACGATGCCGAACAGTATGACCGGGTCCGGCCGTCCTACCCCAGGGCCTTGATCGACCATCTCATGACGGAACGGCCCACCACGGTCCTCGACGTCGGGTGCGGTACGGGCATCACCTCCAGGCTGTTGGAGGCCCGCGGCTGTGATGTCGTGGGACTGGAGCCCGACGCCCGCATGGCGTCCGTGGCTCGCCGGCACGGCACGGCGGTCGAGAGCGGCACATTTGAAGACTGGGACGCCGGGTCCCGGAGATTCGATCTCCTGATTGCGGGCCAGGCCTGGCACTGGGTCGATCCGCACGTGGGCGCGTCCAAGGCGGCCGAGGTCCTGCATCCCGGTGGCCGGATCGGCCTCTTCTGGAACCAGTCGAATCCCACTCCGGAGATCAACGAAGCCCTGCGCAGGGCCTATCTGCGCTGCGCTCCTGAGTTGGCGAAGCATTCGGTGCTGCTGGGCCAGCGGGATCGGTCCCTCTACGCGGCGATTGCCGATGCCGTCCGCGCCACCAGCCGATTCCAGATGGTATCGATGCACTGGTTTGACCACGAGGCCACGTACCCGACCGAGACATGGCTCGAACTCTCGGCGACCCACAGCGACCACCGGACCCTCCCGCCCGACCAGCTGGCTGAACTCCTTGCCGCGTTGCGCACCGAGATCGACCAGTGCGGTGGACGGGTTCCGGTCCGCTACGAAACGACCTTGGTGACCGGCCGGACCCTCGGCGAAGGGCGGACTTAAGCGGGCTTGGGTTCCTTGGGGAGTCCGAGGATGCGCTCACCCACGATGTTGCGCTGAATTTCTGCCGTGCCGCCCCAGATGGTTTCTGATCGCGAGAAGAAGAAGAGCGCTTGCAGGTCGTTGACGGGGTAGTTGCGCGCCCGCGCTCGCCTGCCTCCGGGGAGCAGTGATTCCTGGTCCCCGCTGCCCAACAAGATCTGACTGTCCAGGCCCAGGATATCCATGGCCAGCAGCATCGTCTCCTGATGGGCTTCGGACCAGAACATCTTGTTGCACGCGCTCAACGCGGCGGTCGTGTGCGTCCCGGCCAACACGTCGGTCAGCGTGCGAAAGCCGTTGATCTCCATGATTTTGATCTTCGCCCATGACCGCGCCAACCGCTGTCGAATGAGGGGATCGCCGGTGCGCCCGCGTTCTTGAGCCAAGCTCAGAATTTGGTTGAACTCTTTGAGAAAGCGGCGATAGCCCGTGGTCGATGAGGTCCCGCGCTCGAATCCCAGCGTGGTCATGGCGACCTTCCAACCGTTGTTGACCCCGCCGATGACGTTGTCCTTGGGGCAGCGGACATTGGTGAAGAACACCTCATTGAACTCAGCCGATCCGTCGACCTGTTCGATGGGACGGACCTCGACCCCGGCCTGCTTCATGGGGACCAGCAAATACGAGATGCCAGCGTGCTTGGGCGCCTCGGGGTCGGTGCGGGCCAGCAGGAAGATGTAGTCGGCATGGCGGGCTTGGGTCGTCCAGACCTTCTGCCCGTTGACGATCCATTCGTCGCCGTCCAATTCGGCTTTCGTCTTGAGCCCGGCAAGGTCCGAGCCGGCGTCAGGTTCGCTGAATCCCTGGCACCAGGCGATCTCACCCTTGAGGATGCCCGGGATGAATCGCTGCTTCTGTTCCTCGGTGCCCCATTGCAAGAGGGTGGGTCCGACGAGTGTGTCGCCGAAGAAGTCAGCCCGCAGAGGAGCACCGGCTCGAGCGAACTCCTCGTTGAGCACCACCTGCTGCAGGAGGCTCAGTCCCTTGCCGCCGTATTCGGCGGGCCAGCTGGCGCAGATCCAGCCTCCGGCGAACAGCTTGGCCGTCCACTCCTGATTGAAGGCCGTGCGCTCCTCGGGGGTCATGGAGAACCCCGGCTGGCCCCAGCCGTCGGGCAGGTTCTCGCTCAGCCAGTCCCGGATCACGCCGCGGAATTCCTCTGCTTCGGGGGGATACGCCAGATCCATGGGTCAACGGTATCGGTACGGCAGGGCGACCAGGTCGGGACGGTGGAGGGCCGTCCCGCCGGGACGGTCCGGGGGGCACCGGTGGCTCGACGTTCTCTGGGCGGCTCCGAGACCCTGACCTGGACGGCCAGGGGCCCGGCCGTCATCGGCGCCCGGCGGTTATCCGCCTCCGAGCTGGACGGCCTTGACGATCAAGAGCACCGCGCTGACGACCAGATAGGCGCGCAAGGAGAGAATGCCGACCCTCAGACCGGGGGACCACTTGACTGGTTTGAGCAGGGCGAGCGGTGGCATCCGCCACGAGAGTCGTTCGATGTGGCTCATCTGCGGTGCCGGGGGGACCCTGGCTCGGCCGCTCCGCTTGGTCAGTATCCAGAGCACGATCATGACGATGAGGCCGCCGGCGGCGAGGGCGATCGTGAGGTCGATGAAGACGCGCACCACGTTGATGGTGGGGAAGAGCGTGGTGGCCATGAGGGTGCCCGAGAGGATCAGCAGCACACCGATGATGACGGAGGCGACGGCGTTGAGCCACCGTGGGTTCACCCAGGGCCCGAGCACTTCTCGGTCATTGCACAGCAGCAGGAGGAAGACCGCGGCCGACGGGAGGAGAAGGCCGGCCAGGGCCTGGACGCTGGTGGTGATCAGGCCGAGGGGCGCATGGGGGATGAGCACGATCGCCGCGGCCACGACGACCATGGCGGTGTAACTCAGGTAGAAGGGCTTGGCGTCCTTGAAGCCGCGGTGGAGCGAGTGCCGGATGCCGAAGATATCGCCGAAGGCATAGCTGGTGGACAGCGTCACCGCGGCCGCACCGAGAATGCTGGCGTCGAACAGGACGATGGCGAACATGTCGCCCAGGACGTGGCTGTGGCTCGCAAGGAGGTGGGCGACACCGGCGGCGTTGGTGAATTTTCCGAACTGGCCGGTGCCCTGAGCGGCATAGTTGCCGGCCACCATGAGGCAGGTGGCGCCGATCACCACGACGAACGATCCGAGGACGGTATCCGCTCGCTCGTAGCTGATGAACCGGGGCGTGATGCGTTTGTCGACCACGTTGGACTGCTGGAAGAACAGCTGCCACGGGGCGACGGTGGTACCGACGATGGCGATGATGAGCAGCACGGCCGCCGACGAAGCGCCGCCGGCGATGCTCGGCACGATGAAGTTGTGGCCGATGGTTCCCCAATGCGGATCAGAGAGGAAGAAGATCGGCACCTGGAGCAGGGAGATGCCGATGAAGACGAACATGGCCCGCTCCCAGCGTCGGAAGCTCCCCGAGGCCATGATGGCCACCAGCGCCACCGCGGCGATGGGAACGGCGAAATACTCGGAGATTCCGGCGTAGGAGGCGGCGAGGGAGATACCGATGAACTCGGTGACGATGGTCAGGAAGTTGAGGATGAACAGGTCACCCACGCTGAACCAACCCCATGCTCTGCCGAACCGTTCGTTGATCAGTTTGGCGTGACCGACGCCGGTGACGGCCCCCAGCCGGACCACCATCTCCTGATTCACGATGAGGACCGGGATGAGCAGCAGCAGGGTCCACAGCAGGCTGGTGTGGTAGTTCTGGCCGGCCTGGGCGTAGGTGGACACGCCGCCGGCGTCGTTGTCGCCGACCATGACGATGAGGCCCGGACCCGCGATGGCGGCGAAGGTGAGCAGCCGTCTCCGCCAACTGTGCCGTTCTCCGATGTCACCGACCGTGACCCGTCCGAAGGCACCCTCGATATCGCCCAGGTGGGCTTCGTCGAGGACGGCGGTGGCCGGCGCTTGAAGTTGCGAGCTCGGCGTGTCATCGGGGCGTGGCGAATCGTCCGCCCCGGGGGCACCCGTGGCGGTTGGTCGCTCCGTCACGGTTACCCCTGCTGCTCCGGGTGATGTATGGCCATTCGTTCGCGTCCTGATCCGGATGAGCCACCTCGGGATGGGCCGGAGGTTCTCGTCGGCGCCAGTCATCGGGGATCGTCGCCTCGAGTACATCGTCGACCGTGATCAGGCCGAGGAGGTGGTCGTCGGCGTCGACGACGGGAACGGTCAACAGGTTGTAGTCGGCCATGAGCAAGGTCACGTCGACGACGTCGGTGTCCGTGGTGACCCGAACCGGGTCGGAGTCGTCGACATCACCCAGACGGGCACCCGGATCGGCGTGGAGCAGCCCGATGATGCTGACCGTCCCGACCAGGCGGTTGGCCTCGTCCACGACGTGGATGGTCACCAGCGCTTCCTGTTGGAGGTTTTCGGCCTGGCGGACACGGCGTATCGCCTCGTCGACGCTGACGTCTGCCGGGGCGGCGAGAAAGTCCATGCCCATGATTCCTCCGGCGCTGGTGGCATTGAATCCGAGCAGGGTCAGGACCTTGGCCCGGGTGCCGGCCGGAAGCAGGTCGAGGATCTTCTGTCGGCGGGCCTGTGGCAGCTCGGCCACGGCGTCGGCCGCGTCATCGGCTCGCATGTGGGTGATGACCTCGGCCACCTCGGCGTCGGTCTTGTCCCCGAAAAGCTTGGTGGCGAGGTCTGGGTCCAGCTCTTCGAACACATCAGCTTCCAGTTCGGGGTCGGTATGGACCACATCGAGGATCTCTTCACCCTCGGTGCGCGAGGCGTCCTCCAAGAGATCGGCGATCTGGGCCGGCTTGAGCTTGACGACCCTCCCGAATCCGGCCCGAGCCCGGACGCTGGGGGTATGGCCGATGAGGGGCTCGAAGGCCTTCCAGTCCTGACAGGGATTCCCGGCGGTGGACCGGATCAGTCCGAACAGTCGGGCCGGTCGTCGGGTGTCCAGGCACAACAGGACCCAGCCCTCGTCGGTGGCCGTCAATTCGACGTCCCAGGCTCGCACCAGTTCGGCTTCAGCGACGTCGATGAGGCGGTGGCCCAGGATGTCCTCTCGCAACAGGACTTCGCCGTCTCGCCGCTCGAAGCTGCGCAGGTCGACCTTGGCCTTGGCCAGGGTGACGCCCTTGTCGCTCAGCTCGGCGACCCCGCTGATGTGCACGAAGACCCGGCGGCCGCCGACCTTGGCCACGAGCCCGGTCACCACCGGGTAGTCATCCCCGCGCAGGCGGACGATGACGTCGTCGACCTTGCCGACACCCTCACCGCTCGGCGAGAGCAGCTGGCGGCCCAAGAGCCCGGACAGGTGCACGAGGACAGCGTACCTAGTGGTGTCGATGCGGCTCTCTCTCCCGGTGACGGCTCGGTGAACGGACGGCGGCTGGCCAAGGGCCTGTCCACCGCCGGCGTATCGCTCCGAGGTGGCAACCGGCAGATCGGGCCGGACTCCGGATTCACCCACAAGGGGCAGCCGTGTGCCAGGCGGCCAGAACGACCGGCCAGCAGAAACGGTGCGCCCGGGTCGCGGCCCATGGCCCACGGCTCTCTGCCCGGTGGGTGGCTCGCCAGGTCGGTGCACCGGGTGGCCGGTGGCCGGGGCAGCCGCAGACGTTGTGGTCTCGGCCCGCATCGAGCTGGTTCCTGGCCCCTCGTGAGCGCAGTTCTGGGGCACGGACGAGGCAGCCGCTTGCGCCGGAGCAGGGGGTTCGGGGAGGCTATGGGGCCATGGCTGGTCCTCCCGGAACACTTCGTGCCTAAATCTCCGCGCCAGAAGTGGATCGAAACGAAGGAGTCCTGGGAGCGCTCTCGCCACATCGAGGTACCTGCCGCCGTCCCGGCCGCGCCCCCTCGACCAGGTGGTTTGCGGATCGCCTTCCTGATTTATCGCGGCAACCCCCGTTGTGGTGGCCAAGGGGTGTACACCCGTCACCTGACCCGCGAACTGGTCGCGCTGGGACATTCGGTCGAGGTGTTCGCGGGGCGCCCTGGCCCGAGCTCGATCCGGGAGTCGGCTTCACCCCCGTCGGCGGCCTCGACCTCTACCGTGATCCCGACCCGTTCCGGGTGCCGCATCCTCGGGAGTTCAAGAGCCGGGAGGACTGGGTCGAATTCGGCGTCATGTGCACCGCCGGATTCGGCGAGCCGCTGGCCTTCTCGCGGCGGGCTCGGCAGATCTTGGCCGATCGCCGCGGAGACTTTGATGTCGTGCACGACAACCAGTGCCTCGGTACCGGCATGCTCGGTATGGTCGAGGACGGTTGGCCGCTACTGGCGACCCTGCACCATCCGATCACGGTGGACCGCCAGTTGGCCCTGTCGCACACGACCAACCCGTGGCAACGATCACAACCAAGCGCTGGTTCGGATTCCTCGGCATGCAGGTCAGGGTGGCGCAAGCGCTTCCGGCTGTGCTCACGGTGTCGCAGTCGTCGCGCCGCGACGTTGCCGCGCAGATGCAGGTCAGGCCCGAGAGGATGACCGTCGTTCCGGTCGGGGTCGATCACACCGTTTTCCGGCCTCGTGACGGCGTGACGCCCAAGCCGGACCGGATGATGGTCGCCTCGTCGAGCGACGTCCCGATGAAGGGCCTGGTCCCGCTGCTCGAAGCGGTGGCCAAACTGCGAACCGAACGAGACGTGCAACTGACGGTCATCGGCCGGCCCCGAGAGGGTGGACGGGTTGACAAGGCGATCGCCCGCCTTGGCCTCTCGGATGCCGTGCATTGCGTCAGTGGGATCAGTGACGACGCCTTGGCACGCCTCTATGGTGAAGCGGAGGTCGCATGGTGCCGTAGCTCTCTGAGGGAGTTCCCTGCCGGCCATCGAGGCGATCTCGTGGGGGTGGCCGTGGTGGCGACCACCGGGGGGGCGCTGCCCGAGGTGGTCGGCACCGACGGCGAGACCGGACTGCTGGTTGCCCCCGATGATCCGAGCGCCTGGCCGGAGCCGTCGCTCGACTTCTCGACGACCCGAGTTGCGGGCCAGGCTGGGGGTGGCCGGGCGGAACGGGTGATCAGCCGCTTCCACATCCGCAACTGACCGCGGCCGGGACGGCGGCCTGCTACGAGGCCGTGTTCGAAGGAAGAAGCCGCTCCCGGGCGCGCCACTCATCGCGCCGTTGGAAATGGAATCACCACTGAACCAAAGAAGGAAGCAGTATGTTGACCGTTGACTACGACAAGCTCGGAGTGCAGCCGGGAGATCACCTGCTCGATCTCGGGTGCGGTTTCGGACGCCACGCCTTCGAGGCGGCTCGACGTGGTGCCGGGTGGTGGCCCTCGATGCCGGGCCCGAGGAAGTGGGCCGATTGCCGGCACGTTCGCCGCCATGGTGGAGGCGGGAGGGGGGCCCGCCGATCATCAGGCCACCGCCGTGCAGGGCGACGCCCTGGCGCTGCCGTTCCCCGATGGGCGGATTCGATCGCGTCATCGCCTCGGAGGTCCTTCGAGCACATCCCGGAGTGGATGTTGGCTGCGATGGGCAGCTGTCTCGCGTCCTCCGGCCGGGGGGCGCTATGGCGGTGACCGTCCCCCGCTGTGGACCCCGAGGCCATGCTCAATTGGGCACTGTCCAACAAGCTGCTGCACGGGACGCCGCGGCAGTAGCTGTGCAGATCTGCCGGAGCGCCTGACCCTCGAGCGTCGGTTGGGGCTCAGCCGAGCTCCGACCCACCGGATTCCATCGCCCTACGGGCTCCATTCGCCCTCTAGTTGGTGCCGGTGCCTCGTTGGCCCGAGCAACGACCACAACCCGGCGGTGGAGGCGTACCACAAGGTCCTGGTGTGGGACATCGTCAAGGCCCCCTTGGTCAACCGGGGCACCGATCGCGTCTTGAATCCGTTGATCGGCGGGGGCACGTGCTCTACCTGGCCAAGCCCCTCCCAACCACCGATCTTCCCGATGCCAGCCCCAATCTCCTGCGCCCCGGCGTGCCGAGGCGGCGCCGGGCCGACGACGTCAAAGCGAGGTCCAGTTCGGCCACGACCACCGAAGAATCCGCCCATCGCGTTGGGCACGATCCCGGCTGTCCGGGGCGTGCTCGGGCCGCGTCCGATGTGCTGGCCACCGCCCATGCCATTGCCGGACCCTCCGACGAAGCAACGGGATGATCCCCTGGTTCGCGGTGGCCGCTGGGATCCTGGAACCGCGTCGAAGGAGCGATGGCGCTCTCCGTGTGTGGCCTGGTCGAAGAGGCCGTCGACCGCGTACCGCTGGTTGGCCGACCGACAACTCCCCGATGGCAGTTGGTTCAATTACTACCTGGGATCCGGCGTCAAGGACCAGCGACTCGACACCAACGTCTGCGCCTACCTGGCCGCCGGCGCATGGCACCACCACCTGATCACCGGCGACGTCGAGTTCCTGGGTGAGCTATCGCCGGCCATCGAGGGCGGCATCGACTTCATCCTCCGTCATCAGCAGCCGGACGGGTCGGTGCGATGGTCACTCGATTCCGCCGGGCGGCCCGAGCAGTACGCCCTCTTGACCGGCTCGTCGTCCATCTACCACTCACTGCGTTGCGCCGTCGCCGTGGCCGAATGCCTGGCCAAGGATCGGCCGAACTGGGAATTGGCGGCCGGTCGCCTCGGTGATCCGGTGGCCCACCATCCCGACGCCTTCGCTCCCAAAGTCGAGTTCGCCATGGACTGGTACTACCCGATGCTGTCGGGGGCCCTCGATGATGAAGCCGGCCGCCGCCGCCTGGCCGATGGATGGTCCACCTTGCATGGAAGAGCTAGGCGTGCGGTGCGTCTCCACGAACAATCGGTCACGGCCGCCGAGACGGCGGAATGCGTCCTCGCCCTCGACGGCCTCGGTATGGACCGCCACCGCGCGACCTCTTCGTGGCCGGACAGAATCTTCGTCTCTCCGACGGTCCTACTCGACCGGCATGGTCTACCCCGAGGAGGTACGTTCTCCGAGAACGAGCGGACGACCTACACCTTTGCGGCCATGATCCTGGCGGCCGACGCCCTCTCGAGCACCACGCCGGCCGCCGGCCTCTTCCGGGGCGAATGCCTGCCTGCCGCACTGGACCTGGCCGAACCGCACTGCAGCCGGGGACGCGGCCATGGGCTGCACGGCCGGCTGGCGTCCCTGAGCAGCGAACCGCGGCCCCGGGGGGGGGGGGGGGGGGGGGGGGGGGGGGGGGGGGGGGGGGGGGGGGGGGGGGGGGGGGCGGTTCGATGGCGACGAGCTGCCGGTAGGGTCATCGTGGACCCGATCAGCGGGCTAACGAAGCCCTCGGATCGCCGCAGTCGCTGCGCCACCGACACGACGAGGCGATTGATCGTCCTCCGGCGGGTCGCCCTCGAAGCGCGCGCCTGGTTCACCAGATGACGACGTGGGTCTGAGCGAGAGGAGGGCGAGATGACGGAGGCCGGATCACGTGCGGTGCGCTTCGATCACTCGCGGTGGCCGGGAGGTTCTCTACGTCACCGACGTGCCAACAGCAACACGGCGGCGGAGAGGTTGTCGTGGCGGTCAAGGCCACGGGCATCAATCCGGGGGAAGCCGCGATCCGCTCCGGCACGCTCGCCGAGCGATTCCCGGCGACGTTTCCCTCGGGCCAGGGCAGCGATCTCGCCGGTGGTGGCCGGCCCTCGGCGGAGGTGCCGATGGCTTCGCGGTGGGCGACGAGGTACTGGGCTTCTCCTGGCGACGCTCCAGTCACGCCACTCATGTCTCCGTTCCGGTGACCCAACTGATCGCCAAGCCAGCTGGGCTGAGTTGGGAGGTCGCCGGCGCTCTGTACGTGGTCGGGTGCACGGCCTATGCCGCAGTGCGGGCCGTCGACGCCAAAGAGGGAGACACCGTCGCCGGTCGGCGGCGGCCGGCGGTGTCGGGACCGTCGTCGTGCAACTCCTGGGCCTCCGGGGTGCGCAGGTCCTCGGTATCGCGTCACCCGCCAACGCCGGATGGCTCAGCTCGCACGGCGCCGTCCCCATTGCCTACGGTGACGGACTGGCAGAGCGCCTGCGGGCGGCGGTGCCCGACGGCATCGATGCCTTCATTGATCTCTTCGGGCCGGACTACGTCCAGCTGGCGGCCGACCTGGGCATCCCCCGCGATCGCATCGAGACGATCACCTCGCCCGACAAGGCGGCGGAACTTGGAACGAAGGCCGAGGGCAGCGTGAGTGCCTCCACCGCCGAGGTCCTCACCGAAATGGCCGGCCTCGTGGCGTCGGGCGCAATCGAGATTCCTATCGCCGCGACCTATCCGCTGGAGCGGGTGGCCGATGCCTTTGCCGAGCTCGAACAGCGCCACACACGGGGGAAAATCGTGCTCATTCCTTGACGACCGATCGGTGGGCACCGGACCGCCGGCCGCGCCGCGTGTCATGGGTGGTGGCCGAGCCACCCCAGGCGTTCGTGCACCAGAGTGGTGCTGGCACGAGGCTGACACAGAGGCTGACCACCTTGGCTTCGGCCCTGATCCGCCTCACACTGGACCGGGACGAGCAAAGTGGGGAACGGCAGGACATGACGGACGAAGCGATCGCGTCGATATTTGCTTGCGTTGTGGAGGGCGGGGGCAATATCCCACCCGAGCTGGGCGTGGCCCGGCGGCTGATCGCCCGTGGCCACCAGGTGCACGTGCTCGCCGATCCGACCATCAAAGTTGCGGCCGAAGCCGGTGGCTGCACGTTCTCGTCCTGGCGCCGCGGACCGCACCGCAACGTCGCTCGATCCGTCCGAGGACCTTCTCAAGGACTGGGAGACCAAAAACCCCCTGGTCATGTTGCGGCGAGCACGTGACCGGTTCATCGCCGGACCGGCCGCTGAGTTCGCCGCCGACACCGCCGACACGATCGATGCCTTCCGCCCGACGCCGTCGTGGCCGACGCCTTTCTCTTCGGGTCGATCATCGCCGCCCAGGGATCGGCGCTACCCGTCGCGCTGCTCGTGCCGAACATCTGGATGATGCCCTCCCCGGCACCCCCCCGATCGGGCCCGGATTCGCGCCGGCCAAGACGATGCTCGGTCGTAGCCGCGACGCGGCGATGCTGGCGGTGGTGAATCGTTTGTTCCGGGCCGGTCTGCCACCCGTCAACTCGGCCCGATCGGCATACGGGCTGGCCCCGCTGTCCTCCTTCTACGAGCAGGCCCTGGGCGTCGAGCGCATCCTGGTGTTGACCAGCCCGGCCTTCGACTACGCCGCCTCCTCGGTACCGGCCAACGTCCGCTACGTCGGCCCGATCCTCGACGACCCAGATTGGGCCCAACCGTGGACATCTCCGTGGCCCGACGCTGACGAGCGGCCACTGGTGCTGGTCGGCTTCAGCTCCACCTACCAGAACCAGGGACCGCTCCTGCGGCGCGTCGTCGCGGCACTGTCGACGCTGCCGGTGCGCGCCGTCGTGACGGTGGGTCAGATGCTCGACCCCGACGAGGTCACCTCGACCGACAACGTCGTCGTCGTCGGCTCGGCTCCCCACAGCCAGATCCTCGCTCGGGCTTCGCTCGCCGTGTCGCACTGCGGGCACGGCACGACGATGAAGACCCTGGCGGCGGGCGTGCCCATGGTCTGCATCCCGATGGGCCGGGACCAGAACGACACCGCGGCTCGGGTGGTGTACCACGGAGCCGGGGTCCGGTTGCCGCCCAGCGCTTCGGCACCCAGAATCCGCAGGGCGGTGCAGCGGGTGCTCGGCGACGACCGCCTCCGCGCCAACGCGGCGCGGATGGCTTCGGCCATCGCCGACCAGGGTTCGACCGCCGACCTCGTCACCGAACTCGAGACATTGGTGCCGTAGCGGCGGCCAGAACAGGTCGGATCCCGAGCGGCGGCCGCGGGCGGAGAGAGTGAGGGGACCGGGTTGCTCCGGTGCGAGGCCTCCGGTGCGAGGGCTACCCCGGTCCGTGTTCTGCCGGCTCCGCAGCCGGTGCCACCCGGCGCAGCACGCGCAGACTGCCGCTCTCGCCGTCCTCGGTGAACTCCCCCGAGGCCAGCGCGGCGCAGAAGAGCTCATAGGGCGGTCGCCCGCCGTCGGCCGGGTCGGGGAAGACGTCGTGGATGGCCAGCCAACCGCCGAGGGCCACCCGCGGGGCCCAACCCCGGTAGTCGGCCCAGGCGGGCTCGTCGCCGTGGCCGCCGTCAATGAAGCAGAAGGCCAACGGTTGCCGCCAACGGGCCGCCACCGTGGATGAGTCGCCGACGACCCCCACCACCGACCGTTCCAGGTCCGCGTGGCCCACGGCGTGCCGCCAGTGCAACAAGGTGTCAATCTGGTCCAGTCCGGGGTCCACCAGGTCAGCCTCGTGGTGCTCCCAACCGGCCTGATTTTCCTCTGAACCGCGATGGTGGTCGATGGAGAACAGCACGGCTCCGGTCGCTTCGGCCGCGCCGCCGAGGTAGAGCGCCGACTTTCCGCACCAGGCTCCGATCTCGACAAACGTGGCCGGAAAGGCGTCAACCAACGGTGCCCGACCGGCCCGCAAGGCAGCACGCACCAGGGCCTCGCCCTCGTCGTCCGGCATGAAGCCGCGCGTCCGGCGGGCCACGTTGATCACTGATTTCAGCCGGTCAGACTGGAGCGCGACGTCAGTGGGGAGGGTGTTGGTCATCGGAATCAGGAACGGTGAGATGCTTCGACTGCGGCCACCGCGGCCCGACACGTCTCCGCCAGCCGATCACGCTCGCGTGCGGCGAAGGCGACCTGTACGCCGAGGCGTTCGATCGACTGGGACACCCGTCGGGGTCCCGAGGCCAACGGATGATCGACCAGGAATTGCACCACCCCTCGCGCGAAGTCGGCGTCGCCGCAGAAGGCCGGAATGGGCTCGACCAGGCGCGAGTGGACGTTCTTGGGAAAACGCTGCAGCATCTCGTCCCACTCCTCGGTCATCCGCTTCCAGATGGCCTGCCCGGCCACCGGGTTGGCGAGCAATCCCGCAATGACGAAGTACCCGTTCTGGCTCCGGACCTCGGTCATGGCCAAGTCGAACGACCGCTCGGCCAACGCGATATCGGGGAACGTCGAGAGCGCTTGGAGTGCGCGCACCTCCTCCTGCGGCGTGGCCGCCGTGCGGTACCGGGCCAAGACGGCGTCATAGTCACCCGGCCTCATGAGCCGGGCCACGACGGCCAGGGTGGCCGACTCGACGTCGGCCGGTATCGGATCGCCCTTCCCACCGCCGAGGGGGGAGTCGTCGAATCGCGCCGCGGCTTCCGCGCGCACCGTGGGATCAGCCCCGACGGTGCCCAAGATGTTGATCGTCAAGGCACGCAGCGTCGGGGTGCGGTCCCCCTCACCGGCCCGGGACTCAAAGCCCAGGGCGTCGAATTGGGGCACGAAGAGGGCGCCGACGGCCTGGCGCAGCGAGGCGAGGTCCGCCTCGGCGGCGAAGCGGTTGCTGATCTGCAGCGCGGCGGCCACCGGGGCCCACGGGGTCGGATCGGGCTCGAGGCCCAGGCGGGCGGCCAAACTCAGGAAGTCCTGGAGGGTGGAGTGCCCGGCCAGCGTGGCGGCCCACGTGTCCGCCACCAGATTGGCCCTCTCGAGCGGGGTCAACTCGTCGAGGTGATCGGCCAGGGCCAGTCGGTGGTCGGTGTCGTAGTCGGTCCGGAAGACACCCCAGCCGCCGGCATTGATCACCGCCAACCCTGCATCGGCCTCCGTCACGTGCCGTGGGTCGGCCCCCAGCACCAGCCGGCTGGTGGGCGCGCCCGGTTTGCCATCGACGGCCAGCGCCCGCACGGCCAGGGGGACCTTCCACAACTCCCCAATGGACGACGTCGTTCCGTCGGGCACGGGACCGAAGGAAAATGGCTGTTGGCTCACGGTGTCGCCGCTCAGGGTGACCAGCGGGTGCCCACCTTGCAAAATGAAGGTGTCCATCACGTCGCGTACGGGGGCGCCACTTGCATCTTCCAGTGCATCCCACAGGTCACTGGTCACCGTATTGGCGTAGGCATGCCGCTCCAGATAGGTGCGGACACCCCGGCGGAACACCTCAGCCCCGATGTGCTGCTCGAGCATGCGCAGGACGGCACAACCCTTTTCATAGGTCAGGAGATCGAACATCCCCTCGGCTTCCCTCGGCGGCCCCACCGGGTACTCGATCGGACGGGTGGCATGCGTCCCGTCAATGGCCAGGGCCGCCTCACGCGAGGGGGCGAAACCGACCCAGGTCTCCCACGAGGGTCGGAACGCGTCCACACAGAGGGCGGCCATGAAGGTGGCAAACGCCTCGTTCAGCCAGATCCCTTCCCACCAGCCCATCGTGACCAGGTCGCCAAACCACATGTGGGCCAGCTCGTGGGCAATGACTTCGGCCACCCGCTCGAGCTCGGCTCTCGATGCGGTGGTCGGATCGACCAGGAGGGCGGTGTCGCGGAAGGTGATGCAGCCCAGGTTCTCCATGGCCCCGGCGGCGAAGTCGGGAATGGCAATGAGGTCGACCTTGTCGCCCGGATAGGGAAGGCCGAAGTACTCGGTGAAGAAACGAAGGGAGAAGGCGCCGACGGTCAAGGCGAAATCGGCCAACGCCCGTTTGCCCGGCGTGAAGACCACCCGCAACGGCACCCCGTCCACATCGACGGTATCGGTGGTCTCGAGTTTCCCGACGACGAAGGCGACCAGGTACGTCGACATCTTCATGGTCGGCGAAAAGTGGACCCGATTCTTTTTCCCCACTCGTTGCACGTTGAGGACGGGGGAGTTGGAGAACGCGTCGACGTCGCGTTCGACGACCAGGGTGATATCGAAAACGGCCTTGCGGTCCGGTTCGTCCCAGCAAGGAAACGCCCGGCGCGCATCGACCGACTCGAACTGCGTCGTGGCGATGGTCTGGGTCTCCCCCTTGGCGTCGGCGAAGGTGGAGCGGTAGAAGCCGCGCAATTTGTCATTCAGCGCTCCGGTGAATCGGCAGGTCAGGACGCATGGGCCGGGTGGAAGCTCAGACGAGGGACGGAACACCACCTGTTCCAGCTCGTCGCGGAACGAGACGGCGCATCCGAAGGTCTCGCCTGCCTCCGTGCGCACTTCGGCGTCGCTGATGGCCAGGTCAGCGGCATTGAGCACGATCTCGTTGACCGCTTCGTGGATCACGGCCTCGACCTCCACCGTTCCCGAGAAGCTGGCCGAACCGACATTGGGCTCTATCTCCAGCCGGTAGACGAGGGGCTCAACGGTCCGGGGCAACCGGAACGAGTCGATCGAGGTCGAGGTCGAATTGGACGAGTATAGGCGGCATCGCGGGAAGGCTACCCGCCGCGCTCCGAGTAGGTTCTCGCTCCGTGCACGCCAATGAGACAGCGCCGACCGGGGTGAAAGAGGGTCAGGATGATTCCGATCTTGACCTGGTCGCCATCGGTTCTCCCCTGCTCGATGTCCTCGAGACGACGACAGACGACGTGCTGGAGCGGGTAGGGCTGGTCAAGGGGTCTATGACCCTGATCGATCTGGCCCAGGCAACGGCGGTGCAGGCCATCATGCGCAATCCACGCCTGGTCTCGGGCGGTTCGGTGGCCAATACGGCGGCCGGACTGGCCGAGCTTGGCGGCCGGGCGGGCTACGTGGGGGCCGTGGCCGACGATGAAGTGGGTCATGCCTATGTGGAGGACTTGCGGGCCGCCGGGGTTGTCTTCGAGCCGACCTACAGCGAAGCGGCAGGAGCGGACGCGCCGGGGACCGGCCGATGTGTCGTGCTCATCACCGCCGATGCCGAGCGCACCATGGGCACCTATCTCGGCGCGGCGTCGACCCTGACGCCAGCCGGGGTGCCGACGTCCGTGGTGGAACGGGCATCGATTGTGCTGCTCGAGGGCTACCTCTGGGACGTGCCGGCCGCCAAGGAGGCCATGCGCCACGCCGCCGCGACCGCGCACGGTGCCCACGGGTCGGTCGCCCTCTCATTGTCCGATTCCTTCTGCGTGGACCGCCACCAGCGGGAGTTCCTGGACCTGCTGCTCGACGATGTCGATATCTTGCTCGGCAACGAAGAAGAGATCACCATGCTTTTCGGCGCCACCTCGACGGCCGGCGCACTCGAAGCGGCCGAGGAGACTGGGCTCCTGGTGGTGATGACGCGAGGAGACCAGGGCTCTATCGTGCTGACCGCCCACGGTCCCGAATCGGTGGCCGCCGCAACCGTCGACCACGTGGTCGATACGACCGGAGCCGGAGATCTCTTTGCCTCGGGATTGCTCTACGGGCTGACCCACGGCATGGACCCGGTGGAGAGCGCACGTCTGGGAGGTCTGTGCGCCGCCGAAGTGATCTCCCACACCGGAGCACGACCCGAATCGGACCTGCGAGCCTTGGCCGCCGCCGCTGGCTTGCTGGGGCAGTAGCCGGGGTTCCCGATGTCCCTCTCCATCGGCATCGTCGGATTGCCCAATGTCGGCAAGTCCACCCTCTTCAACGCGCTGACCAACAACGAGGTGCTGGCGGCCAACTACCCCTTCGCCACCATTGATCCCAATGTCGGCGTGGTCGCCGTGCCCGACGCTCGTTTGGCGCAGCTGGCGGCTCTCTACGACAACGCGCCGGTCGTGCCTGCTTCGGTCACCTTCGTCGACATCGCCGGCATTGTCCGCGGCGCATCGCAGGGTGAGGGCCTGGGCAACAAGTTCCTGGCCGCCATCCGGGAGAGCGACGCCATCTGCCAGGTGGTCCGCGTCTTTCATGACGACGACGTCGTTCACGTCGACGGGCGGGTCGACCCCGAGAGCGACATCGGGACGGTCAACACCGAGCTCATCTTGGCGGATTTGCAGACGGTGGAGAACCGTCTGCCCAAGTTGGCCAAGGAGGCCCGGGCCCACGCAGAACTCAGGCCCACGGCCGAGGCCGTGGCCACCGCCGAGAAGATCCTCAATGACGGCCGTACCATTTCCGGCGCCGCGGCCGCAGGGGAGGTCGATCCTCATCTTCTCTACGACCTCCACCTGCTGACCGCCAAGCCGTTCATCTACGTCTTCAACATTGATGAAGGCGCACTCGGTGATGCTGAGCTGAAGGCAAGGCTGGCCGCCATCGCCGCCCCGGCCAACTCGATCGTGCTCTGCGCGCAGATCGAGGCGGAGGTGGCCAGTCTCCCGAGCGCCGATGCGAAAGAGCTGCTGGCCAGCTACGGCCAGGACCAATCAGGCCTGGAGCAACTCGTGCACGTGGGCTTCGCCACGCTGGGGCTGCAGACGTTTCTCACGGCCGGGCCCAAGGAGGCGCGGGCCTGGACGATCCACATCGGTGACACGGCGCCGAAGGCGGCCGGCGTGATCCACACCGACTTCGAGAAGGGCTTCATCAAGGCTGAAGTGGTGAGCTTCAGCGACCTGATGGAGACGAGGTCGGTCGTGGCGGCCAGAGCGGCCGGCAAGGCGCGCATGGAGGGCAAGGACTATGTCATGCATGACGGCGACGTGGTGGAGTTCCGTTTCAACAATTAGAGAACGGCCTTTTACCTCATCAGGGGCTCAGGATGGCTCACCGAGTCCGCACGGAGTCCGTGAGAATTTCGTTTCGTCAGCGGACAGGGCTTCGGTGAGCATTGCTTGGAGGCCTGCCGGGTGCGGTCCTAGCAGTCGGCAAAGATGGCTGTACGTGTTGAGGGTTGTCGTCGCTTTCGCATGGCCCAGGGCCCTTTGTACGGTCTCGACGTGGGAGACGTGGGAACAGGCCGCTGGCATAGAAATGGCGGCAATCGTGCATCTTGAGGCTTTCGAGTCCAGATGCCGTCTGGGGATTGGCACCATGGACGTGTGAGATGTTGGTGGGGCGGGTTCGCTCTGCAGTAGAGATCTAGCGGCGCTTGTGGGAACTGCCCGACGAAGATGGGGCCAGCAGAAGCAGCGGTGCCGAAAGGAACAACAGCGGCAGTGGGGGCCGACACCGTTGACCCTGGACGGCTTCGGGTGCTTTGAACCGGCGGGCCAGCACGACGCCATAGAGCAGGCCTATCCCCGCAAAGACGCCGTAGGCCAGAGCATCTCGTCCGATGAAACCCGACCGGCAAACGTGGCGGCGAAGGGAAGCATCAGGAGCGAAGGTAACCATCCGAACCCGATGCCGGCCCCGGCAATGGCACCCAAGAGCGCAAGTAGGCCAACCCACCACCAGCCGTAGGCAGTGAACGCTCCAAGGCCACCAGCGACCCCGAATGGCACGGCGAGATACACCATTCGTTGCGAGTCCCGGCGACTATGGCAGTACGCCGATCGAGTATCGAGATTCTCTGCGTTGGCCACTAAGAACTTGTCCGGACTAGGGCGTAGGAGCAACGGGCAGGTCAATGACCAGACACGGCACGACGATGTGTATCGTCGGTCGAGAACCGAAGGCTTGGCGGGAGGAAGCCTCGACGTGCTCAGGGTCCGTCACACGCGCACTCCACTGGATTTGGACCTACTTATTTTTCTGGGTCACTGCTCGCGAGGTCCCAGCTTGGCCCATTGGCGTTAGGGCCGCAGGTGTTGCACCTGCCACCATCGCTTCCTTGTGCGTCTGACGGACTTCGGGAGCCAGCGGTGCCGGACGGGATGACGGAGGCGGTGAAAGGTCACAGGTCAATATCCGGACCTGGGTGCAGATTCACATACACGCCCTTGAAGACCAGGTCGGCCAGTTCAGCGACCTGTTCGGGGTTGAACATTGCATTGTTTTCCGAAGGGAAAGCATTCAACGCATTGGCTATGACATCCCTGGACTGCCCGCGGCACTCGGGCAGGAAATCGTCAAATTGGACGTGATTTGCGACTTCCCGTAGTAGGTCGCAAGTGCATGAGTCCCGTCGCTGGTGGAGTTGAAGTGTACGAACCGCCTCATGACTCATACGGCCATTCTTGCCACCTGACCTCGGACCAGCTGGCAACCCAGCCCGTCTGGGGTGGCACTAGCTCACCAGTCGCCAGGACGCACACTTCGTTGGGGCAGCCACCCTCGAGCTTGACTAGATGGTTTCTGTGAATCTTGACGACAGAGGCCCACGGCGCCCCGCAACTTCGACAGCGACCGTCCGCAATGATGCTGTCGAGGATGTCACCCTCAGTACGGTCGTCAGCCACGACTAACGCCTTCGACTCTCCATTGGTTGGCCCGGGTTTCCTGGAAATGGATTGCTTTCTCAAACTCGGCGATATTCCGCCAGTCAGCGGCAGCTTGAACATCTTGAACATAGCGTTCAGGGAGACCGAACATTTCATCACCCTCGATGGAATCTTGAATGTCCATTTGACGTTCCGTGGAGTCGGAGCGCCGAATGACCTTCGCCGCCACCATCAAGTCCAATTCGATTTGGGTTAAGGAACAAATCTTTTCGTATGCTTCAGCAACGAGTTCGGCCGCTGCGTGCCGCTCTTGACTGTTAACGCCTTCGAGCGCTCGCGCATACTCACCTGTCATTTCATCGGCCAATGCAGTTTGCGTTTCTCGCGCCTGCGTGCGTGCAGGTATCTCCGTAGGGCGGCATCCAATTCTGGACGGCGTTCTGGACTCACCACAGCTGTCGGTTTGGACCCTTTCATAAGCAATTCAAACACACCCTTCGACTTCGGCTGACGCCTGAGGAAAGTCACCGCCTTCGCCACCAGCGCTTCCGGGCCCGTCTGACGGACTTCGGCAAATGGCGCCGGCGGAACGGGTGCTTGAGGCGGTAGAGGCTCATGGGCCGAAGGGCTTCACTTCGGCACGTTGTCCTAGAGCGCTGGGGCCACTGGTCTGCCGCTGCGCGCTAGGCGCGGTCTTGAGGATTGGACATTCCGACATGTCCTCATCCATAAGTCTTACGAATCGCGTGTCCGCGTTTCGTTTGCTTTCCGTCCCACTAGTTCGAAGGAGGAAGTCGGTGTTTCGGTAACGGCCGAGGGACTGTTGAATGGTGCTCTCCAACGTGCGCGCAAAAGTGACGCCGTGAAGGAAGTTGAACCTCAGCACGGAATGACTCGGTCTCGGGTACACGGACCTCGGCCCAGCGACCCCCACGGGCTGTATCGACGTACAGCCACGTTGAAGCTGCAGCGGCTGTGGGCTCGCTCAAGATTGGGGCCTGATGCACCTCCTTCAGAGACCGGCATCACTCCCCGGAGTCGCCCTACGACGGTCGATGGGGGTCCCGTAGATACCAGGCTCCTGGGTCTTTCGTCGCTCCTCCATCACTTCATCAGTGCTGAAAACATGGTCAAAGACGTAGTTGTCAGACAGGCGACGCAGGCGGTAGCCGTTGGCAAGCACCTCAGCGACGGCAAAACCGCTCGTCCAGCCGCGAAGGTATTGATTCCAAACACAGGCCGTCATTCCGACAGCTAGCTTTACCTCGGAATTGCCGACCTTACCTTCCAGAGAGTCGCCTTCTGACGGTGGCGTGCTCGTCATGTGGTCTCCCTCGGGTTAAAAGGAATCGGCCTTTGTGCCCGTGAGCTTGAGCGTCGGTCTCGAGCCACATTAATGGCAGGGCGACCGGGATGCCGATGCAAGGTGCCCCGTACCGCCGGGTCAGGCACCCGCGGAGTTGGACTCAGCCTTTCGCCGCGTCTGCGCTATGTGAAGTGCAATCAAGACGATGGCTATCCCGGTCCCGGTCGGTGATGTGCTCAGGGGGGAACCTGTTGGCGGCCCACCGACCCGGACGGGACAGCACCGACGAACCTAACCCCGGCAAATGAGGGGGACCTTGGAACCGAGTTACAGGTCGATTGCGATTGGAGCGACGCGAACAGTGAGTATCTGTTGCACATTGTGTAGCTCAGGCAATCCTTGGCCGTGGCAGATAGTGTCCCGCTCCGGGCCTGCTGGCAAAGGGACAAGGAAACCCCACAGTCCCGGGCGGGACGATGGGCGCAGGGCTAAGGGCAACCAGCCCTGGCGCCCAGGTCCCAATCTAATGGCGGCATAACGGCGTTACAGGTCGGCGGCTGAACCGGTTAACTGGGGCTCTGTGGGGCTCGCTCAAGACCGGGGCCTGATACACCGCCATTAGGGTGCCCCAAGGCGAGGGCGATTGAAGGGCTGGGGTTTTTGGGCCACTCAGCCCTTCGTCGCGTCGGAATCTCGATGCAGAGCGCAGGAGGGCCGGCGAGATGTTGGCGATGTGCGGAAATGAAGGAGCTACTCGCTAGGGAGGTCAGCCCCCGCATAAGGATGGTCGATGACGTACCTCCAAGTCCCGTCAGGCTGACGACGCGCCACTTCCGAGGTACGGGACGACAGTTCCATACCAGCGCCAACAAAGTGCCAGTCGTTGCTCAGCAAAGCCGTATCGTCCACGACAACAGCGTGACGGGTCATCATCTGGATTGTCCCGCCGAGCGCGATGAAACCTGACCACTGTTCACGGATGGCGGCTCGTCCGCGACGAAGGTTCCGTCCGGGGTGGCCATGGCGGCATCTTCTTCGTAGAGAGCGACCAAGGCCTCAACGTCACCAGCGTTGAATGCATCCTCAACCAAGCGATGAATGTCTGCGGCGTCCATCTCCGAACCGTAGACCGAGGTAACTCACCTCTGCCCAGTCGGGGCACCCCGTTCTGCCGGTTCGAGTCACATACGCAAGGTTGCCGCACCTTCGCAGGTCGAAGCTGCGGCGGCCATCGGGCCTCCTGGGAACTGGCTGAGGCTTCTAAGCAATCCGCGGGCAGCTGGCGTAGCGTCCTTTGGCCGGCTTGATTCTCAACAAGGTGGGACCCGCCAAGTCGGCCTCAAAGAAGGGGAGGAACCGATGCTTCTACTCACCACATACAGAGTTAAGTCTCATCTAACTAGGGCCGACTTCAAGCGGCTGATGGATGAGTTCGGCAAGAGGGGACCAGGCCCCGGCGAGGTCGCTCACTACGTACACATCGACGGTTCGGGGGGCTCGATTCTTTCAGAGGTCAGCGACATCGGAGCCAGCTACGAGTCCCTTTTGGCGTACACCGAATACATGGAGTTCGATGTCACTCCGGTGCTGAAAATCGATGATGCCGTAGGTCCGCTTCTCACCTATGTGGGTGACGGCTGACGTTCTCTGGCGGTGGAAGGGCGATTCGGGAGGGCTTCGGCCCTCTTGTTTCGTGTCTGGCAGCCCAATGCCGGGTCCGGGCTGCTTTTTAACCCGGGCCCATGTGCAATCTAACCGGTGCTGGGGATACCGTCTTGGGCGTGGTCCCTTGGGGAATCCCAGGAAGATGTCCGCTCTGCGGTGCATCCGCTGAGCTTGAGTTTGACGACGTGAACGTCGATGGAGAGCCGCCTGGAGTCACGCTGAAGGACGTGGCTTGCGCCAATGTCGGGTGCCCGTTTTGTCCGTCTTGATGGGCCTCAGACGATGGGGCCTTCGTCGTGTAAACGGTCCGAAACGCGGAGAAACCGGACATCGGAGGCCCGGTTTCTCGCAGCCGGGGTCGGCTTCCAGCTACCGGGATAATACGCAGGGGCCTCCGGTCTAGCCAACTTCCATGGGGCCCCGAGATGCAGGGCCCTCGTCGCCGGATAGTGTCCCTCGGACGGGCCATCGAAGGGCCGGGTTTGTTGGTTTCCGCTCAGCCCTTCGTCGCGTAGTCAGCGTATGGCGTCCACGTCTCGACCGTTACACATCCGTGCGGGAAAACGGCACCGAAGGAGATCAGTGCGGACTGCTAATCCCCGCGCTCGGTAATACGAGAAGTGACCCAGCTGCCGAGCGTGGGTATCAGCGGGCTGACTTGGGGATTGCGGGACACGGACCTCAAGGACGTGGCGCTGGCGGATTCGGGAGGGCTTCGGCCCTCTCGTTTCGCGTGGGGCTTCTCTGTTTTCTTCTCTTTTTTGAAGATAACCCGAATTCGCATAATGGCAGGGCAGCAGGCCGGTCATCGCTCAGCGTCCGGAACCCGAGTAGTACATGGACATGCGCGTTCTTGTCAGTGCGGTGCCGGCAATCGGTCACATCATCCCATTGTTGGATTTGGCGCAGTCGTTACAAGAGGCTGGGCACGACCTCAGGTTCGCCACCAATGTGGAACGGCACGGCCTTATCTCGGCGGCTGGCCTCCGGCCACTTGAGGCCGGCATGGACCTGGCCGAGATGGAGGGAGGAGCGCCTTCGAAGATGGCCGGAAACCGCGGGTCAGCCGGCGAGCAATTGGGCGACGAGGATGTGGGCACAGATTATGGCACCGAGCACACTGCGTGACCTCCTGGTGGTCATGGGCGAGTGGACCCCGGATGTCGTCCTCCACGACGAAGGTGACTACGCCGGGCCAGTTGCAGCTGCCCAGTGGAATATCCCCTGGGTGACTCACGGATGGGGAAGCCCGTTACGTCCCACAAGCGAGCTCGCAGACCTTGAAGACTTTGCATCAGCGCTCTGGATGGCGAGTGGTCTGGACGTGCCAAGGTTCGCCGGCCTTTACAAGTATGCGCTCGTGAATCCGTGCCCTCGTCTCTTGCAGCCAGACTCTCCCGGAGCGGACATTGAGTGGCCAATACGGCCCGTGCCATTTGACAATGACGGGGAACTGCTAGAGGCCGATGCCTATATTGGTTTCGGCACTGTCCCTGCTTTTGCCAATGCCCTCGCCGAGCTGTCTGCAGCCGTTCGCACCTGTACCGAGCGGGGCATGAGGGTCGTCGTCACAGCTCCCAGTGCGGAACGCGTCGCGAGCTTGCTGCAGTCGACCCTGACTTGGTCACGGCGCGAGAGTTCATCAGGCTCAGGGCCTTACTTCGACCGGCAAGGTGGCCATCACTCACGCTGGTGCAGGGACGGTGCTCGCTGCACTCAGCGCAGGCGTGCGGCTCGTACTGGTCCCTCGTGGCACGCTGAGCCAGTTTCGATGGCACAGGCTTGTGAGATGGCCGGCGTAGGTAAATGCTGTAGCGACGACGAAGAGATCGACCACGGCCGTTAGCGACGTCCTCTCGAGTCCTTCAATCGCAGCTAACGCTCGCTCCGCTGCTCGGGCGGTTGCCACGATGCCCTCTAGCTCCGACGTAGCGATGAGGGTCGAAGAGCTTGTTGGTTCCCACGGCGACCGACATCCCAGGCGGCAATAGAGTGAGCGCTGGGCGCTCGGGGTGAACGGCCGCCTCGAACCTAAATTCTGCGAGACCGGGTGGAAGGTTGGGAGTTGCCTCGACGTCGCCCTGGCCGACGTCGAACTGGTCGGGTCTGTGGGGAGGGGAAACCGGTAGTCAGCGGCGTCGGATGAGCGGGCCAGGGGAGTTGGCGTAGCCGGGCTCAAGTCCGCGAAAAGTCCGCGGGACAACCGTACGGGGTCAACGCTTATCAACGCCTCTCGGCGGTAAGCGACCTGGTCAACACACTGCGTCAACGCTTATCAACGCTTGTCGCCCATGCCTGACCAGTTCGGTTTCAACAATCAGCCAGCCGAGATCCTCGGAACCTCAGTTAATTCTGAGCGGCGGTTTGGTTGTGTCACCGTGTACATCGTTAGTCGTGGTGACTGAAGGCAATTGCGATCCCGCCAAACACGTTCTTGAGTGCTACTCGGTCCCATTCCGGGCCGTGGGCTCGCTCAAGATCGGGGCCGACTCGTCGCCTCCGTGCATAAGGCGGCCGCAGGCTTCCCTGGGGATTGGCTGAGCGAATCGAGCGCACTGGGAGCGACGTGCCTATCGTCACTGCACTGGCAAGGCATCAACCCCGGAATTCCTTTGCCGGTCCAATGAGAGTGAGTGAGACATGATCGCTGTGTACGTCATGCCCGAATCCCTAACCAAAGAGCAGTACAACAAAGCTAGGGAGGCTCTAGCTGCCACCGACGCCAACTTCGATGGGCGGAAGCACCACTCCTGCATTGGCGAAGAAGGAAAGCTCGCTGTGTACGAGATTTGGGAGTCTCAGGAGGCATACGACGCCTTCGGCAAGTTCTTGATGCCCGTACTTCAAGAGACTCGGCATCAAGCCAAAGTCACAGGACATCATGCAAGTAGTGAACCTGGAGCAGTAAGAGCTGGAACAGGAGGGGCTTCGGTCCTCTCGCTTCGCGTCCGAGATCCATCTGGCCAAGCCTGTACGGCGATCGGGGGCACCCTCAACCGCAATACTGGCCGGACGTTTTGGGGTACAGGTCGGACATCGGATCGTCGAACTTGTCGATCACCAGGATGCCTCGGCAGTCGATCCCGACGGAAGCATCGAACCGCTTTGCAACGAGCAAGCATTCGGCCGTATTGGCCGGAAGAACTCGCGAGGTTGACCCCGCCGATTGGGGCCACTCCGGGATCGCCACGGAGTCCCCTCGGGCTGAGCGGACTGGCGCACCCAGATGATGAGCTCACCCGCCATTGTTCCGGGACAGTCGGTTGACCTGCCGACCGATCTCACTCTTGACGATTCCCCGTCAGGCTTGACTCAGCCAGTCATGACTCGGCCCGTGCCTTTATCCCGCGGAGCATTCGTCTGATCATGGGGAAGTCGCCGAACTCCATCAGGACGACCCCAAGGGCAGCGGTAACTGGGTGTCGCCAGTCGTAGACGGCGTGGACCCTCGTCACCAGACGGGTGGAACCGGCATCGGTCGGAGTGAGCTGCCAGACCCATGTGGCATCCGGTTTGGTCCAGAGGAGCCAGTGATCGGCTTGGAACGAGTCCACACGAAAGGCGGTTCGCTCGCTGGGCTGACCGAAACGGGGACATCGGCACCCACTGGCCGACGTCGAGCGCTTGGAGACTCGGAACGAGTGTTCGCGCGTCGGCCGGCCGAGGTTGTCGAGGAGATCATTGCTGTACCAGCCGGCCCGCAGGCAGCCCACCTGGACGATCCACGGCCAGACCGCACCGGGGTCTGCGTCGATGGTGATTGCCCTCGTGGCGATGAACTGAGCTCTCGGAAGGAACTGGTCCCCGGGAAGATCGAACGCTACTTCAGCAGACGTGGCTCCCCAGCGGAGATGGTGGCGCCGGTAGAGAGGGGCTGTCAGAAACGCCGGGAGGTCGTGGAGAATGTCTCGGAGCTCGATCGAGATGTCATGAAGGTTGGGCATTGTGCCTTCGTGTACCTCAGCGCACGGAGTTCGTCACGTGATCGCAACGTGGGAGACGCCGAAGATGACGCAGGGAACGAGCGCAAGATAGTCCTTCATCCAGCTCGCAACGAGGAAGTAGTAGAGCGGTGGCATAGCAGCGATGCCACCGACGAGCAACCAGGACGAATGTTTCCCCGGTAGTACAGAATCCATGCCGCGTAGGTACCCCGCCAAGAAGGCGGCTGCGCAGAGCAGCGACCAGGGGCTGTTGCGGCCTTCGGTCCCGGCTCTGCGGATCACGATGATGAGCAGGGCAACCGTCGCAAAGCCGAAGAACTGTTCGACCAAGTTGAGGGCTGCATGGGGAGAACTGTTGTGCTTCAGCACATCATTGGTGGGTGGTATGGCAAGCCAGATGACGTTCGGCAGCAGCTGGGGGGCGTACAGAAGAAGGCCGGTCAGCGAGAAGGTGATGACGTAGTCGCCGATGCTGCCGATCTTCAGTGTCATCCGACGCGCTCTCTGGTCTGACCCGCGTCTGGTGAGCTCTCGATGGGTGCGACCGAGACGACTGTTGGCGAGCGGCGAGCACCGAGACAGCCGCTCAGATTGCCCCGAAGATCATCTCGAGCGGCTGAAAGCCGATCAGGACGAGCTCGGATAATGGAACGCGACCAGACACACTCCGGCGAGAATCGAGAGTTTCCGCGGATGGGGCAGTCGTTGTCGCTGCCATTCGGCAGCTGACAAGAACCCGCCACCGACCAAGACGGCTAGGAGTATTCCGGGCACCCGCCAATCCTCGAACGGGCTCCCAGAGAGTGCCGACAGCTTCGCCTGCAACAAGGTCCCATCCGGTCTGGCGACCAGCATCAACCCGCCAAGTAGCGCGGTGATCCCGACGAAGTACTCCAAGACCAGGAGCGCACGATGTCCGTCACCGCCGCGCCTCACCGTCCTTCAGGGCACCTGATCTGTGGGGAGCTCATCTGCCGCTCGGCCATCGTCACTCCCGCATCCCAACCCGGAGCCCGGCCTCCGCCAGGAGGTTGACCTGCAAATTGAACCAGTCCGATCCGAGTGAGAATCCATGCCGTCACCGAGTTGGAGTTCCACATTTCGCCGGCCCGGAGTTCGTCGCGACCCCAAACTGGGGTGGGCACGAAGCGCACCACGTCGAGCGCCTCTTGCACCAGTCCGGCATCGCCAGTGAGGTGAACCGGACTGCCAACCGAGCTGGCAATATCGGGAATCACACCGTTGCGCCACCGACGTATCTCGTATCTGAAGAGTCGCAACCGGCCGGCGGCGATGGACCCGACAGGGCCTTCGGCAACGACGCCCCTCTCGTCCCGTCCTCGAGCATCAGGTATCGGCGTCATCTCGATCGAGAACTGCTCATGGCCGGTCCCAGCCACCAGGGCGGAGTGATACAGGTCACGCCGGGATCTGTGATGAGCGAGCGCAGCCAACGCCTCATAGGCCTCTCCGCTGGAGCGCACAACATGGGCACCCGCCCCAAGTGGTATCCAGTGCAGGTCGATTCCTACCTCACCATGAACCTCCATAGGTCCCAGTGTGAGGGTCGCGGATTCATCGCAGTAGAGGCCATAGTCCCAAGTTCGCCCCAGGGCTGCGACGTGACCACGGACTGATCAGGCATCCTGCTAGACGTGCCGCGGGACCTTGCCCGTCATTGTGCACACCATGCGCATCACCTTGTGTCCACCATCAGCCGTTGGTTCGAACATGCAGGGGCACCCTCCGTCGATAACGGTTAGCCCGTGCTCGCGCCCGTATTCGACGCCCTCTCGTGAGACGCTCCCAGATCCGACTGCCCGGTGCATCCACACGCGCTGGATTCCCAGATCGACACAGTCGTGAACTGTCTTCTCGGCTGTCTCGGGTCTGGTGCCGATCACGACCCAGTCCACACCGCCTGGCACTGACCTCAAGTCGCTGAAACAGGGATCCCCCTCGACCTCGGCGGCATTGGGATTGATCGCGACCACTTGATAGCCACGATCCCGAAGGCGCTTGTAGACGACGTTGCTGCCGTGGTTCTTCGGACTTCTCGACACGCCGGTCACAGCAACTCTCTGGTGAGAAAGGAACTCGCTGGCCGTTTCCTTCATCTTGGTCATGGCATTGCTCCTAATGTCTCGTCGAGATCAGGATGCTCCGCACCCCGAGGACTGCCAAGGGTCCAAAGTCATTTCTCAGCACTTTCGAAAGAACCATGCGCTGGAACCTCAGGAACCTCTGGGACGTGATTGAGCCCCCACTGAATGCCCTCGAAGTGCCTGCAAGCCGGGAGGCGATTCAATCTCCCGCAAGCGAGGTACCGTCCCAATCGGGCCGTTCCCGCCGGGGTCAACGGCTTCCGGCGCCTGATGACTCGTGATGACTGTTGGCGGCCAGACACCGAGCCATCGGCCTTCAGGCGAGACCGAGCGAGCGGTTGCCCTCGGCAGCGTTTGAGCCCCTCAGGTGTCCCACTTTGACGGCGCGATAAACAAGTGGGACATGACGCCGAGGTGCCGGACCGGGGCAACGTCAGCGGGCATCGCCGTTCTCAGAAGGGCCCCGCTCCGGATCTTGTGGGGTGGAGCGACTGGTGCCGAGCGGCGTCGGATGCGGGCGAGCAAGGAAGTGGCGTAGACGTCCAGTCCGCGAATAGTCCGCGAGACAAACCGTACGGCGTCAGCGATTGCCAACGACACCCGACGGTGTCAGCCCTGGTCAACTCGATTAGTCAACGATTGCCTATCATCACCGACCAAGCCTGAGCAGTTCCGTTTCAACAATTAGAACGACGCCGCGCCGTGCTCTTCCAGATCGTCCCGGCTTAATCAGGCATCCCTTTTGCCGGGTCGGATGTTGAGGTAGTTACCTAACCCGGTGACCTCGAGTACTTTCCGCACTCTTGGGCGTGGCGAGAAAATGATCAGTTCTCCCCCCATCGACTCCACTCTCTTGTGCTCGGCCACGATCACCGAGATCCCCGTGGAATCGATGAAATCGAGTTCGGCCAGGTTGAGGGCGACATGTTTGATTCCCTCACGAGCGAGTTCGGCAAACATCTCGAAGAGTTGTGCAGCCGTCGCCGTATCCAGTTCCCCGTCGAGCATCACCAAGGCGTGATGCTCGACTTGGCGGATTTCAGTGTCCAGCGACTTCTCGCGAGAAACCAGGAGCGTCAACGGTTGCCTCTGTTGGAGCGATGTCTTCCGGCGGCCGAGACTGCCAGGCCAGCGTGCAATCTTCAAGGGCTGATTCCTAACCCTGCCGAAAATGAACCTATCCCAGACGACCTCACGTTCAAAAGGGCCATTGCGCCGGAGTCAGGCGACGGACCCGACGACGCATATCGCCCGCGGAATAGCGGCACATATTTTCTAGTGAGGAATGAGCAGTTTCGGGCATATCTTTCAGCGTGCTCTCAGGGTCGGATGAGGCAGTCGGTCGAGCCATGGTCGCCACGCTGGCGTGGGGAATCGCCTGCGAAGGCTCTTGGTCACGCTGACGGAATAGCCGAACTGGACCCGTCCGAGCTGTCGCTGGCGCGAGCGGACGCAGCGCGCGCCGAGGTGCGAAGAACACGTGAAGCATTCAACGAAGCTCTGACGGCGATCGGCTTGGGCCCGTTTCTGCCGCCGATGAGGAGCGGGAGACGGATCCGTCGCTCCTAGCCAGAGGGCTCGGCTAATTCTGAGGTGACCGGAGCCGCCACGACCGAGAGATGGAGCAGGTGGCCTTCGTCCGAGTTGACCCGTTCGAGGTGGATGCGACGGCCGTAGACGGTCGACAAGGCGAGGATCGCCGAAGCCAAGAGGAGGCCGCCGGCGATGTTGAGCGAGAGGTTGAGGCCGTGCCCAAAGGCACCGTAAGCGGCCGAGATCACCTCGTTCACGATGTGGGTGATGGCAGGGCTCTTGGCGGTGGCCGCCTTCGCCTGGCTTTGGTACGTGCCGGTGGTGACGGCGGACACGACGAGTTGCTGGAACGACTTCGGGATGCCGATGGCGGTGAGCTTCCGCACCAGGTTGACCGTCAGCTGGCCGTTGACGATCGAGCCCAACACGGCGACGCCGACGACGGCACCAAGCTCTCGGAACGTATTGTTGGCGGACGCGGCCATCCCCGAGTGCTCGGCCGGTACCGTGCCCAGTGCCGCCGAGGTCACCGGCACCAAGGCCATTCCTACCCCTACGCCCGCCACGAACATGGTCCATCCGATCTGACCGATGCCGGCGTGGGGAGAGATGTTGGCGTTGGTCAAGAGGATCCCTAGCCCGGCCAACAGGCATCCGGTGGCCATCGGGATCCGGGGACCCCATGCCGCCACCCAGCGGCCGGCGAACAGCGAGGACGCCACCATGCCAACGGCCAGGGGCACGAAGTTCAAGGCGAGGCCCAATGGCGATTTGGAACCCACCACCTGGAGGTACAGAGCCACCATGAAGAAGATGGCGAAGGTCCCGAAGTAGACCGTAAAGGCGATGATGTTGGACGAGGCAAAGGCGGCGCGTTTGAAGTAACGGACGTTGAGCACCGGGTTGGCCGCCCGCAACTCGGCGAAAACGAAGGTGATGGCGGCGGCGAACGAGAAGAAGAAGAGCAGGTCGATCCACCACGTCCGATAGCCGGCGGTCTCGCCCAGGATGATGGCGAAGGTGAGCGACCCCAGGGCCAGGGCCCCGAGCAAAAAGCCCGGGATGTCGAACCGGGCCCGCACCGGGTCCGAGCTCTCGGGGAGCACGATGGCGGCACTGGTGAAGGCCAGCACGCCGAAGAACACGTTGAACCAGAAGATGGCTCGCCAGGACCAGCCGAAGACCAGGAGGCTGCCGATCAGCGGGCCCAGGGCCAGGCCCAGGCTGGACACGGCCGCCCAGATGCCAAGGGACCGCGCCCGCTCTCTCGGACCGGGGTAGAGGTGCCGGATCATCGACAGGGTGCCGGGCTCGGATGCGGCAGCGCCGATGCCCATCACCACCCGGCCGGCGATGAGGATATTGGTGGTGGGGGCGACAGCGGCGATCACCGAACCAGCGCAAAAGACGGCCACCCCGGTGAGCATCACCTTCTTGCGCCCGAAGAGGTCGCCGATGGTGCCGAAGCTCAGCATGAGGCTGGCGAAGGTCAGGGCGTAGCCGTTCACCACCCACTGCAGCTGGCTCACCGAGGCGTGCAGCTCACTCTGCACGTTGGCCAGGACCACGGTGACGATGGTGTTGTCGAGGAAGGTCAGGAAGAGGACGAAGAGGAGCGTCGCCAGAGCCGCCGATCGGGACCGGGACATTCCGTCGTTGATGTCCGAGCCGTTCTGGAGGGCCGAGGGATGCACGAGTTCGTCCATGGGTACAGCCATACCCAGCGGAGGCGATCCTGCAACCGGAGGGACATTCAGGACCCCGTCAGCTCTTCGTCGGGTCGGGGACTTTCGAGGTTAGGAAAGGGCCATCAGTCCGGCGCGGGTGGGGTCGAAGCCGCAGTTGTCTTCGTAGAAGTGTACGAGTTGCTCGCCGTAGTCAGCGTGCAGCCAGCGGCAGCCGGCGCCGAGCGCCCCGTCGCGGGCCAACGCCACCAGGCGGGTCCCGATGCCGCCCCGTCTCGCGTTCGTGGCGACCATCGTGTCCTGGAGCCAGGCATGGGCACGGCCATCCCAGACCACGTTGACAAAGCCGACAAGGTCGTCACCCTGTCGTGGCGACGACCCAACCCAGACTGTGCCGGTCCAGGAGGTCCGTCCAACTCCATCCACCGTCGTCGACGATGCGGGTCCCGAAGGCCTCGGCATGGAGCCGGTTGAGCTCAGTATCGGTGCACGTCCCGCGCCATTCGTAATCGACGGCCATGGCGCATGGTAACGGTCGGGCTCAACCGTTGACGCTGAAAGCCGTTGTGATCTGGTGGCCGGCGGGATCGATCACGTACCAGAGGCCGCCGTCCTGGTCGATGGCCTGCCCGGTGATGAGGCCCGGTTGCACGTCGAGGTTGTAGGTGTAGAGCGGATGACCTCCGTAGGAGAGCTGGGTGGAGCCGTCGGCGCGCTTCAGCGTGCCCACAAGAGATCGATTGACACCGGCGCCGACCCGGATCGGGCCCGCTTGGAGGAGCGGAGGCCATTGGAATACGCAGCCATCGTTGGTGCAGGCGCTCTGAGTGGGTGTGTCCGGGGCGAAGTCATAGAGCGCGCGGCCGCCGCCCGTGGCGAGGATCGGCCCGGACGGCGAATGGATGAGGCCCAGGATCACGTTGGGATCGGTGGTGGGCGGTGACGAAAGTGTGGTGACCGAACCGCCACCGCAGGCCGCCAGGGCGAGCGAGACCGTGAAGAGGGCCGCCACCCAGGTGAGAGAGGGGCGACGCCAGGCGCTCACGACGTGCCGGCGGGGGGAACGTTGACGCCCAGGAGCCAACTGATCGAAGCCAATGCCTGGTCGACCGTCCAGGCCGTGTGCTGGGGGTGCTCGAGTCCGTGGACGCCCCCAGCGTCGAGGAGCGAGGTCAACTTCTTGTTGAGGTTGCCCTTGAGGTCGGGCGCATTGATATCGATGAAGCGCTCGTGACCTTTGGCATCGATCAGGAAGTACCCGTCGGTGTGGTCGACGTCATAGGTGAGGGGCTGGCCGGTGTACCAGTCGAGGTGCGGCGGCTGCGCTTCGGGGACGATCTGGTAGGTGACCCCGAACGCCTTCCAGAAAGCAGCCACGTTGGTCGGGCTACCGGTCCACAGGTCCCAATCGGCCCCGAATTCCTTTTGATAGGCGGCCAGGCGGGGGGCCGTATCCCGGCCCGGGTCGACGCTGGCCTCGACGAAGACCACCTTGTCGCCCAGTCCGGCGGCCCGCAGGTCACGCTGGAGGCCGATGAAGGCGGCGGTGATCAGCGGGCACTCGTCCTGGCAGAGGCTGAGAAAGGGGGCCAACACCACCACCTTGCCCTTGAGCCCGCCCAGCGTGACGGGCTTCCCCTCCTGGTTGACCAGCGCCACGCGGTCGGGGGTGGGCTCATTGACGATGGCGCCCTGATTGGCCGATGGGGCCGCCGGGGCGGCCGAGCCGCCACACGCGGACAAGGCGGTGCCCGCCACGCAGAGGGAGAGGACCAGGACCACCACGAGGGCTCGCTGCGCTCGGGGGGTGCGGGGCGGCGGGAGCGGCATGCGCTGTCAATCCCTAGTTGGCCCGGACCACTCAATTCCAGTCAGGGCCCGGTCCGGATGGCGACAGCGTCAGTCGTCCCCCTCGTCGGGCGGGAGAAACGAAAAGGGCAGATCGGCCAGATGGATGAGGGTGGACGCGATCCATCGGGTCAGACCGTCGATCACCGGCGTGATCTCCGCGGGGTCTTCGAGCTGGCGCTCGCTGAAGCGCAGCGAGCCCTCGTAGGTGGCCTCGACGGCCCAGCGCACACTGCCGTCGTTGTGCACCTGCTCGATGGTGGTCGCCGTGCGAACCAGGGGCTCGGTGCCCAGCAGCGGATTCTCCTCGGGCAGGGCGGCCAGGACCGTCTCGGTGTCGGGGGCCACCGCCAGGCGCTGTATCCGCAGGGCCACCTCAATGACCACCTCGGGGAGTTCGTCCGGTGGCTCGCCGATGTTCCAGCTGCGGTACGAGGTCTGGCTCCAGGTGGGCCAGTCGACCGAAACGTCGGCCCGGACCCGGGGTGGCTGCTGCTCGCCGGGCAGGCTGTAGGAGGTCTCCCAGGACACGTCTCCGAGGAAGACGTCGACTTGGAAGCGCTCCTCGACGGCTTGGCGCTGGAGCAGGGCCTGGTCGAACGAACGGCGGATGGAACTGATGACGTCGACAAGAAGGTGATCGAGCACGGCAGGCAGAGAATAGACGGGGCGGCCGTTACCATCTCGGGGATGAGCGCTCGATCGGTATGGCTGGACCGGCGCGTGATTGCTTACGCCCATCAAGGGGGGGCATGGGAGTCACCGTCGTCAACGCTCTTCGCCATCGGTCGCGCCGTGGCGGCCGGGGCCACGGGCATAGAGCTCGACGTGCACGCCACCGCCGATGGAGAGCTGGTGGTGTGTCATGACGCCACGGTGGACCGGACCACGGCGGGCGTGGGCGACATCGTGACGTTCACCTTGGCCGAGTTGCGCCAACTCGACTTCTCGTACTGGTTCATCCCCGGAGCGGACGTCACTCCCGATCGTCCGGCCGAGGACTATCCCTACCGTGGCCGGGCGCCCGACGACCCGACTTTCGGGATCGCCACCCTGCGCGAGGTGCTGGAGCAGTTTCCGGGTGTGGTGCTCAACCTCGACATCAAGCAGACGGCCCCGGTGGTGCCGGCGTATGAGGAGTCCCTGGCCCGGTTGCTGGCCGAGTTCGGGCGCACCGACGACGTCATCGTGGCCTCGTTCCTCGATTCGGCCACCGACTCGTTCCGGAAATTCGCCCCGAATGTGCCCACGTCGGCCGGCACCGTGGCAACCGCCGAGTTCTGGCAGGGGCTGCACGGGGGCACCGCACTGCCCGAGTCAGAGGCGGTCGCCTACCAGGTGCCGGAGCGACAGGGCGAACTCGTGGTCGTGGACGAGGCGTTCGTGGAGGCGGCCCACCGGGGTGGGAAGGCTGTCCACGTATGGACGGTCAATGAGCCCGAGGCGATGGAGCGCTTAGTGGGTCTCGGGGTCGATGGGATCATTTCGGACGTGCCCACGGTGCTCGGCGGCGTGCTGGCCGGGTCCGGGGCGAACGTCGCGTGGAACGGCGACAGGGCGAACTGAACGCCCGGGGCGTCCGGTCGACCGACGGGGTCACCGTTCACCGGCCTCGATACAGGGCCGATCCGGGCGCTCAGCCCCTCCCGCAGTTCGGCTTCTTGCCGTGGTTGGCCTTCTTCTTGGCCCTGAGCTTGCGCTTCACCGTCCGCTTCGACATAAGTCCGACAGCTTAGACCGCCTGGAAGGGCCACTAGTCTCGGGGTCTATGCGGTCCGGATGGCTGCTCCGCGACGGCGATGTGGTGTGTGCACTCGAGATGGCCGAGACCAAGGAGGAACGGTCCCGTGGGCTCCGCGGGCGGGACGGCTGCGAGGGTGCGCTGCACCTTCCCGGAGTGCGGACGATGCACACGATCGGGATGCGGTTCTCAATCGATGTGGCCTTCCTCTCGGAGGATCTGACCGTGTTACGGCTCAAGCGGGTACGGCCCAGGCGGGTTGTGCTGCCCCGCCGCGGTGAGCGCAGCGTGGTCGAGGCGCAGGCCGGCGCATGGGAACGTTGGGGCGTGCAGGTGGGCGATCAGCTGGTCGTTCGTGACGTCGAGGCGACATGAGACCCGACGGCGCCGGCCAACTGGTTCTGGTCGCCACACCGATCGGCAATTTGGGTGACCTGTCGCCGCGGGCCCGAGAGGTCCTGGCCGACGCCGACCTCATCTGTTGCGAGGACACCCGCCGGACCAGGGCGCTCCTCTCCGCCATGGGAATCCCGGCCGGAGGGTCGCACGGTGACCGTCTGATGTCGCTGCACGCCCACAACGAGGGGGCGCGCCTCGAACGGGTGGCCGCCTGCCTGTCCGGCGGTGGCGTGGTGGCGGTGGTCAGCGACGCCGGGACACCGGGGATTTCGGACCCGGGATCTCTCCTCGTGTCGGCCCTGGCCGCCGCCGGCCAATCAGTCAGCGTGGTGCCCGGACCGTCTGCGGTGGTGGCGGCACTGGTGGTGAGTGGCCTGCCGACCGATCGCTTCTGTGTGGAGGGGTTCCTGCCCCGCAAGGGGGCTGAGCGCCGGCAACGGATCGCCTCGGTGATGTCCGATGAGCGGACCACGGTGGTCCTCGAGGCGCCCAGCCGGGTGGTGGGGACGCTGTCGGACCTGGCCGAAGTGGACGGCAGCCGCCCCGTCGCCGTGGTGCGTGAGTTGACCAAGGTGTACGAGGAGGTCTGGCGGGGCTCGGTGGCCGACGCGGCGTCGGTGTTCGGCGAGCACGGGATTCGCGGCGAGGTGGTGCTCGTGATCGGGGGTGCGCCGCCAGCGGATCCCGCCAGCGTCGCTGACATCGAAGAGGCGGTGCGGCGGCGTCTCGCTCTGGGCGACGGGCCACGGCAAGTGGCGGCGGCCCTGACGGGGGAACTGCGAGTGGCGCGCCGCACGATCTACGACACGGCGCTGCGACTCCGAGCGGAGGAGCGGGTGCCGCCCGGCTGAACCGGTCAGGCTCGCTCGAGGGCGCCGGTACGCTACGGGCGGTGCCGCCCTACTACCTGACCACACCGATCTACTACGTGAACGACGCGCCGCACGTGGGCACGGCGTACACCACGGTGAACGCGGATGCGCTGGCCCGCTGGCACCGGTTGGTGGGCGACGATGTCACCTTCTTGACCGGGACCGACGAGCACGGCGCCAAAATCGTCGAGGCGGCCGAAGCCCACGGGATGTCCCCGCAGGCGTGGACGGACCAGACGTCGGCCCGCTTCATCGAAGCCTGGGAGCGGCTCGATATCAGCAACGACGACTTCATCCGCACCACCGAGCCCAGGCACTATGCCGTGGTGCAGGAGTTCCTGCAGAGGATCTACGACAACGGGTTCATTGAGCTGGGGCAGTACACCGGCCTGTATTGCGTCTCGTGCGAGGACTACTACACGCCCGATCAGCTGGTGGACGGGCTCTGCCCGGTGCACGGCCGGGCGGTGATCGAGATGCGGGAGGACAACTACTTCTTCAAACTGAGCGCATTCGAGCAGCCGCTGCTGGACTACTACGACAGCCACCCTGACTTCGTACGGCCGATACCCAAGCGCAACGAGGCCCTCGGCTTCATCCGGGGTGGCCTCAACGACGTCTCGATCACCCGGACCTCCATGAAGTGGGGCGTGCCGGTCCCCTGGGACGACGGGCATGTCTTCTACGTCTGGTACGACGCACTCATCAACTACCTCACGGCCGCGTCCTACGGCAGCGACCCCGTTCGATTCGACGCCCTGTGGGGCGCGGCGCACCATCTGATCGGCAAGGACATCTTGAAGTTCCACTGCGTGTGGTGGCCCGCCATGTGCCTGGCGGCCGGCATTGCGCCGCCGGTGGAGATCTTCGTGCACGGCTACCTGCTCATGGAGGGCCAGAAACTGGGCAAGACCCTGATCCAGTCCGGCGTGGTCGGCGAGGGAGACGGGGCCCGGTCATTGAAGATCACCGAGGTGTCGCCGCTCGCCCTGGCCGACGAATTCGGGGTCGACCCGCTGCGGTACCACCTCTTGCGCGACATCTCGCTCGGCAGCGACGGCGATTTCTCCTACGAGGGGATCGTCGCGCGCTACAACGCCGATCTGGCCAACAACCTGGGCAACCTCGTCTCCCGGGTGGCCACCGTGGTGCACTCGAAGTGCGGCGGCGTCGGTCCGGCCTGCGATCCGCACGCCGCCTTGGCCGGTCTGGTGGCCGAGGTCTTGGCAGCCGCGGGCGCGGCCTGGGACCGTTGGGCCCCCCAGGATGCGCTGGAAGCCACGTGGCGCCTCATCGGCGCCGCCAACGCCGAGTTGGAGACGACCGAGCCCTGGAAGATGGACCCCGGGCCCGAGGTCGAGTCGATACTGGGCAACGCGCTCGAGGTGCTGCGCATCGTGGCCGTCCTGATCTCGCCGGCCATGCCGTCCACCTCGGCCGAGATCTGGCGCCGCATCGGTCTGGGGGCAGATCTGTCGGCGGTCCGCCTGCCGGGTGACGCCGCCTGGGGCGGCTACGGCGGCGGAAGTGGTGTGGTGAAAGAGGCGCCGCTCTTTCCCCGTCGCAAGTCGTGAGCGGTTGGTTCGACTCGCACTGCCACGTGCAGGAGGAGTATCGAGGCGGGGGCGGGAAGGGGGAGGGCGAGACCGACCTGTCGGTGGTACTCGGCCGGGCATCGGCCGCGGGGGTGGACCGCCTTGTCTGTATCGGGACTGGGGCGACCACGTCCGCCCAGGCGGTGGCCCTGGCTCGAGAGGTGCGGCGAGGCGGAACGGGGGAACTGTCAGCGTGGGCGTCCGTCGGCCTCCATCCCCATGAGGCGGTCGATGGCATCGAGCCCGTGGCCCGGCTCTTGGCCGAGGAACTGGCGGCGGGTGACGGGGCCGTGGTGGCCGTCGGTGAATGCGGGCTGGACTACTTCTACGAGCATTCGCCTCGTCACGTGCAACGGGCCGCCTTCGCGGCACAGATCGCGTTGGCCCACGCGCACTCCCTGACCCTGGTCATCCACGCGCGCGACGCCTGGGACGACCTGTTCGACGTCCTCGATGCGGAGGGAGTGCCCGAGAGGACCGTGTTGCACTGTTTCACCGGCGGCCCGGCTGAGGTCGATCGGTGTCTGAGGGCCGGTTTGTTCGTGTCCTTCAGCGGCATCATCACGTTCAAGAACGCCGGAGATGTGCGCGCCGCCGCGGCCCTCGTACCGCTTGATCGATTGCTCGTCGAGACCGACAGCCCGTTCCTCGCACCCGTGCCCCACCGGGGCCGAGTCAACGAGCCCTCGTACCTGCCCCTGGTCGGCGCCGCGGTGGCCGAGGTGAAGGGCTGCCCCGTGGAGATGGTGGCGGAATCCTCGGCCGCCGCTGCCGCCACCGCCTTTTGTGCGTTCTCCTAATTCACGCGTCTCTGAGTACAAAACGAGAACCATCTGACCTGGGGATATAGAGGTGAAACTCCCTCAAAAGTGCTCCTGAACTGGAAGTTTATACAAATGTAACGGGGGTGAGACGCTGTGACCTGGGGAAATGAAGCTGACATTGCCTGGCGTCAATCTTCTATTTGCGTGACACCCCGTCCAGTCCCTATGTTGTCGCCAACCCCCCCGCCTGCCTTGCGTCGGCGCGGGTGCACTGTCCCCGGAGAAGGGTGGAGCCCTGCGGAAACAGAGCACTTCGGGGAGGCGCGTCGGCGTCGCCGCACTGTTGTGCGGCGCCCTGTTCGGTGTTCCTCTCCTTTTGCTTCAGAACGGACCAGCACACGCACAGCGTGTGTCAGCACCGGTGTCGGATCATGGAGCGGGATCGCACATTTCGTTGAGCGCGTCGCGATTCAACGACGCGCTGTCTCATACGAACCTGGTGCGTTTTGGCGCGCCCTTGTCCGCGGGCAGTCCCACCCCCACTACGACCCCGACGGTGCCCGTGACCACCACGACGGGAGCGCCCCCGCCCACGACTACGACGACGGAGGCGCCGCTTCCCTCGGTCACGACGACCACGGAGGCGCCGGCGCCGGCGAACGGGGTGACCTCGGGAGGCAACAGCGAATCCGGCGAGGCGACCTACTACGCCTCGTACTTCCCGTCCAGCGGTTGTGCCAGCCCTGATCTCCCCAAGGGAACCGTGTTGACCGTGACGGCGGCGAGTGGCGCCTCGGTCGTCTGCACGGTCGACGACTTGGAGGCGACCAACCCCGGGCGCGTGGTCGACCTGTCGCCCGCGGAGTTTTCCGAGCTGGCGCCTCTCAGCCAGGGCGTGGTCGGGGTTACCGTTAGCTGGTGACCCTCTCGGGCGCCGATATTTCGACGCTCCTCGAGACCCATGGACTCAGGCCCAGTCGGGCGTTGGGCCAGAATTTCGTGGCCGATCCCAACACCGTCCGTCGTATCGCCCGCTTGGCCGAGCTCGGGCCTTCCTCGTCCGTGTTGGAATTCGGTGCCGGACTCGGCTCGCTGACGCTGGCGCTGGCCGAGACCGGGGCCCGGGTGGTGGCCGTCGAGCTCGATCGCCACCTTCTCCCGGTCCTGCGGTCGGTGGTCGAACCGGCGGGGGTCCAGGTGGTGGCGGGCGACGCCATGACGCTGGATACGGCGGGGCTCCTGGCCGAGCAGGGCGGCGGCCCGTGGTCGCTCGTGTCCAATCTGCCGTACAACCTGGCCACGCCGCTCGTCCTGCGGACCTTGGTCGACGTACCGGCGGTCGAACACCTCCTGGTCATGGTGCAGCGCGAGGTGGGAGAGCGGATGGCGGCCCATGTGGGCGATCCGGCGTACGGATCGGTCTCGGTGCGAGTGGCCTACTTCGCCCGGTCGACCCTGGCCGGAAGGGTTCCGGCGTCGGTCTTCATCCCCCGACCCCGGGTCGAATCGGTGCTGGTGCGCATGGATCGACGATCGGAGGTGGCGGTGGACCCGGCCGAGGTGGCGTACCCGCGTCTGGCGGCCGTGGTCAAAGCCGGTTTCGGCCAACGTCGCAAGATGCTGCGCCGCTCGCTGGCCGGGGTGGTCGAACCCGAGGCGTTCGCCCGCGCCGGCGTCCGCCCGGAGGCTCGCGCCGAGGAACTCACGGTGGAGGATTGGGGAAGACTGGCCCGGTGACCCGGGTGATCGCTCCGGCCAAGCTCACCGTGTCCCTAGCCGTGACCGGCATTCGTCCCGACGGCCTCCATGAGTTGCGGGCCGAGATGGTGGCGCTCAGCCTGGCCGACGAGCTGACCATCACGGAAGGGAGCACCGGGCTGACCGTGACCGCCGAGCCGGGGTCCCGGGCGGGCGCCCTCGGCCGGGACGAGGGCAACCTCATCGTGCGCGCCCTGGCCGCGGTGGGACGCACGGCCGCCGTCCACCTGGTCAAGCGCATACCGCTCGGTGGAGGTCTGGGCGGCGGTTCGAGCGACGCGGCTGCGGTGCTGCGCTGGGCCGGCTGCACCGATGCCGCGTACCGCGCTCGAACTGGGTTCCGATGTCCCGTTCAGCCTGGCCGGTGGGTGCGCACTGGTCGAAGGTGTCGGCGACGTGGTGACGCCCCTGGAATTCGTCCGGCGCGAGTTCGTGCTCCTCATCCCGCCGTTCGGCGTCCACACCGGCCGGGTCTACGCCGCCTGGGACGAGCGCCGCCGCTCGGGGATCTCCGACGGGGGAGCCAACGAATTGACCGACGCCGCACTGTTCGTCGAACCAAGACTGGGGATGTGGCGGGACGCGCTGGGGGAGCTCACCGGGCGGGCGCCGGTGCTGGCCGGGAGTGGGTCGACGTGGTTCGTCGAGGCCGGTCCGGTGGGGATTGCCAGCGACGACCTCCCCTGGCTGGATGTCGGCGCGGACCGGGCCCGATTGGTGCGGGTGCACACGGTCCCGGCCGGATGGGATGGGGACTGAAATCGAAAGGTGGGTTACTTACCGGCCCGACGTTGCCAGCGGGTGGCCTTCAGCATTTTCTTGTGCTTCTTCTTGCGCATGCGCTTGCGGCGCTTCTTGATCAGTGATCCCATGTCGTGCGGCAGGCTAGCGGTCCAGTGGGCCGACTGCCAGGCGGCCCGGGTGGCTGAAGGAGCGAAACGGCATGAGTTTTGAGGTCATCGGACTCGATCACGTCCAGCTGGCCATGCCGGCGGGAGGCGAGGAGGTGGCCGAATCCTTCTACCGCGGCCTCCTGGGCTTCGCCCGTGTCCCCAAGCCTGAGCCGATGGCGGCGAGGGGTGGCTGCTGGTTCGCGGCCGGTACGGCGGCCGTCCACCTCGGAGTCGAGGCCGACTTCCGGCCGGCCCGCAAGGCCCACCCGGCCCTGCGGGTCCGGAACCTGAGCGATCTGGCGGCTCACCTGCAGACGGCGGGCGTTGCGGTGCGTCCCAACCCGGACCAGCCCGACGGTGCCGGCTGCTATGTCGATGACCCGTTCGGCAACCGGATCGAGTTGATCGACGCCACCTGAGGGCCAAGGAGAGTCACGGTCCGGCGGGTGCGCCGCTCGCGTCGCCTTCGCCGCCTTGCGTCACCTTCGCCACCTCTGACAGTGTTGTCCGCGGTGTCAGCTTCTTCACCCTCGGCGTCGGCCGGTGCCGCCACGGTGGGGAGGCGCAGCGACATGCGCGTGCCTCCACCCTCGGCGGCTTCGGCCGTGATGGTGCCGCCTTCGTCCTTGACCACCTGGGAGACGATGGCCAAGCCGAGCCCGGACCCGGGGAGGCCCCGGGCGGCGGCGGCTCGATAGAAGCGATCGAAGACATGGGGGAGGTCCTCCGGCGCGATGCCCGGTCCCCGATCGCGCACCACGACCGTTCCCGCCCGGCAACTCACCGACACCGTCTCTCCGGCCGGGCTCCATTTGCGGGCATTGTCCAGCAGATTCCCGATGGCCCGGGAGAGCCGGTCCGGGTCGGCTTCCACCCAGCACTCCTCGGCCTCGAGTTCGAAGGTCACCAGTTCGGTTCGGCCGTGGGTTGCCGCCACCGCCATGGCGTCGCGTACCAGGAGGTCGAGGCGGAGCGGCTCGGTCGACGTGGGGATCTGATCGCCTCGGGCCAGTTCGGCCATGTCGCCGACCAGGTCGGTCAGTTCCTGGAGCTGGACCAGCACGTCGTCGACCAGCACGGAGCGGTCCGCCTCGGTGAGCTCGTCGACCCGGCGGATGACCTCGAGGTTGGTGCGCAGGCTGGTGAGCGGGGTGCGGAGCTCGTGGGAGGCATCGAGCACGAGCTGGCTCTGCGCCCGGCGTGAAGACTCCAGGGCCTCGAGGAGCCGGTTGAAGGTCCGCCGCAACCGGCCCAGTTCGTCGGGTCCACCCGGCGAGAGACGACGGGACACGTCGGTGGTCTCGGCCAGGTCCTCGACGGTGTCCGTCAGCGCGTTGAGGGGTACCAGCGCGGTCCGGGCCACCAGCAGACCCAGCACGATGGCCAACAGGACGCCGCTGAGGGCGACCCCGCCCAGCACCAGGCCGAGGCGGTCCAGCTCGCGCGTCGCATTGAGCAAGGTGACGATCTGCAGTGCGCTCGTCTCCTCTAATTGCTGGCCGTCGAACGTCGTCCCCACCGGCAGCGGTTCCACCAGTTCCCGGAATTGGTTCCCGCCCACGTCGACGGTGGTGAAGTAGCTCGGGGCCGTACCCGCAGCCACTTGGCGGACCTGGTCGGTGACCGGAAGGGCGCCGCCGAAGAGGACGGCGCCGGACGAATCCACGACCTGGTCGTAGGTGGCATTCGTCGTGGTGATGGTGGCGCCGCTGGTGATCTTGGCCGCCGCCGCGGTGAGGGAGTTGTCGGCCGCGTTGACCAGCGTGTTGCGGGCGGCGAGGTAGGAGGCGGTCGATGCGGCCAGCACGGCGACCACGACGGCGACAGTGGACGCCAGGACCAGCCGGGTGCGAAAGGTCACGCGTCCCGCAGGATGTAGCCGACCCCGCGCACGGTGTGGATGCACCGCGGCTCGTCGTCCAACTCCGTCTTGCGCCGCAGGTAGCCCACGTAGACGGCCAGGGAGTTGGTCCCCGAGTCGAAGTCGAAACCCCACACCCGGTTGAGGAGCACCTCGCGGGTGAGCACCTGACGGGGATGGCGCAGAAAGAGCTCGAGCAGGTCGAATTCGATCCGGGTCAACGTGAAGGACCGCTCTCCCCGATGCGCCTCGCGGGTGGAGAGGTCCAGGGTGAGCTCGCCGACGCGCAGGAGGCCTCCCTCGCCCTCGAACCGACGGCGCAGCAGGGCCCGCAGGCGGGCCAACAGCTCGGCCAGAGCGAAGGGCTTGACCAGGTAGTCGTCGGCCCCGGCATCGAGCCCTTGCACCCGGTCATCGATGGCGTCTCGGGCCGTCAGCATCAGGACCGGTGTGTCATCGCCCGCCGCCCGGATGCTGCGACAGACCGACAAGCCGTCAAGGTCGGGCAGCCCCAGGTCCAGAATCACCGCGTCGAGCGGGCCCAGAGCCAATGCCTCGAGGGCCTCGCCGCCCGAGGCCACCGTGACCACGTCGTAGCCTTCGAGCCGTAGGGCGCGGTCAATGGATCGCCGGACTGCGTGATCATCGTCCACTACCAGGATGCGCACGAGAACGGCAGCCTACTGTGGACGCACCGCAAAACGGGTGTGCCCCCTGCCTCTAACCTCTACCTCGCACCCACCTTCCAGGAGGGGAGTGGTGGCGCGATTCCGGGGTAGTTCAATCGGCAGAACGTCGGCCTTTGGAGCCGGATGTTGGAGGTTCGAGCCCTCCCCCCGGAGCAACGCAGGCGCGACGGAGCGGTCCCGTGCACCGGGTGGCCGCGGCCACGGCCCGGCTCAACCGAGGGGCTGGGACAGGTCGAGCTGCATGAGGACCAGGTCGAGCCGTTGGCCCCATTTGTCGCCAACGCCCGGCATCCGTCCCACTTCGACAAAGCCCAGCCGGGCGTGAAACTCGATCGAGCCGACGTTGCCGGCATCGATGGCGGCCACCATCACACGTTTGCCGGCCAGACGGGCGGTCTCCACCAGCGCGACCATGAGCGCCCGGCCGACGCCGCGCCCCCAGCGGCTCTCCGCCACGTGGACCGAATGCTCGACGGTGAAGCGATACCCGGGCCAGCGCCTGGTGTCTCGAAAGTCCCCGTAGGTGGCCCATCCCACGACCACCTGGTCGTCGACGGCGACGAGGACGGGACAGCCGGCGGCCGCCTGGTCAGCGAGCCACGCCTCGCGGTCCGGCACGGTGTGGGGGCTTTCCGACCACTCCACCGTGGTGGTCTCGACCAGTGCGTTGGCGATGTCAGTGATGGCGGGCACGTCGGGTGCCGCCGCCGGTCGAACGAGCACTCCCTCAACGCCACTGCTTGGGTTTGTCCCGCGCCGCCAGCTCGGCCAGATAGTTGTTGTAGGCGGCGCGTTCAGCGGCCTCGTTGGGGTCAGTCACCGGGTCAGCTTCCACCGACCGGGCCGACGCCGGTGCCGACGCGTCGGGTGGCGCCTCGTGGATGAAGCGCCACCACATGTAGATGGCGTAGCCGGCAAAGAAGGGCCACTCAAAGACGTAGGCCCAACTCAGGTCGTTCCCCCCAGGGCGCGGTGCACCTGCCAGACGCAGAGCGCGGCGAAAACGGGGACGATGACGATAATCAGCACATGGAGACCGACGGCTCGACGCGAGAACCACATGTGTCGATCCAAGACGGTTACCGAGCCCGGTGGAAGAGGAAGTCGGACAGGATGTCGGCCAACTCCAACGGTCGATCACCTTGAATACTGTGACCCGCTCCCTCGACTCCCACCACAATGCAGGTCGGCTGACGGCGCAAGAGCTCTTCGACGTTCTCGTCGCTGACCACCGACCACGCCAGGCCCCGCACCAGCATCAGCGGAACACGCAGTCCCGAGATGGCGCCCCACAAGTCCTCGAACTCGGGGCGCCGTCCAGATGCACCGTCCCGAAAGCGGGCGTAGCGCCACACCCAACTCCCGTCCTCACGCTGCACGGCGTTGTGCAGAATGCCGCGGCGGAGCGACGACTCCGTACGGGTCGGGTTGTGCTCCATGGTCCGGGCCAGCAACTCGTCGAAGTTGGCGAAGCTGGCCGGGCCGTCGATGAACGAGGTGATGGGAGCCGACCTCTCCGCGTTGACCCCGGGCGTGACATCGACCAGGACGAGGGAACGGACCAGTTGAGGTGCCTGAGCGGCCAACGCGATGCTCGAGAGCCCGCCCAGCGACATCCCCACTACGCCCACGGCGTCGGGGGCCAGTTCGGCAATGACCGTGGCCAGGTCGGTTCCGTTGGACGTCACGGACAGTGAACCATCGGGGCCGCCGTCGGAGTGCCCGTGGCCCGGAAGGTCGATGGCCAGCAGGGGTCGGTTGAGCGCCAAGGCCACCGTGTCCCAGGTGTGCGCGTTCTGTGCCCCACCGTGCACCAGGACCAGTTCAGGCGGGGCGGTACCCCAGACCAGGCTGCTGACCTGGCGCCCGGGTGAGACTGCAACCTCGACCCGGCGAACCGCCGGAGGGCCGGGATACGGCAGGCCGTACTCGGCGGCATTCTCGGAAAACAGCCCGAACTCGTCGTAGGGCTCCACGCCCAGAAACAGTATCGGTCCCGATGATCCCCCATGGGCCGGCCCGGGAGGGAAGAATGGCCCGATGCACGAGCGCCGACTGTCTGCTGTGGTTCTGGCTGCGGGTGAGGGAACCCGTATGCGTTCGGAGCGGCCCAAGCCGTTGCACCTGCTCTGCGGCCGCCCAATGATCCTTCACGTCCTCGACGCCATGGCGGAGGTCGATGTCACCCGGGTCGTGGTGGTGGTCGGCCACCGGGCCGACTGGGTCACCAAGACGTTGGTGCAGCACGCGCCCCCTTCCATGCAGATCGAGTTCGTCGAGCAGGAATCGCAGTCCGGCACCGGGGACGCGCTGGCGGTCGGCCTGACCGGGCTTCCCGACGACGATGACGAGGAGGAAGACGTCGTCGTGTTGCCCGGCGACACCCCGCTCCTGCGCCCCCAGACGTTGGCCGCCCTGGTGCGTTACCACCGGTCCGAGGAGGCCGGAGCCACACTGTTGACGGCCGAAGTGGAAGATCCCATGGGCTACGGCCGGGTCGTGCACGGCAAGGACGACGTGGTCTGCCGGGTGGTCGAGGAGGTGGACGCCACCGAAGAGGAGCGGGCCATCATCGAGGTGAACACGTCCATCTACTGCTTTCGCCGCAGCATCCTGGCCCCTGCGCTCCGCCGGCTGACCCCGGCCAACGCGCAGGGTGAGTATTACCTGACCGACGCCGTGAGCGTCCTGTTCAGCGCCGGGTACCGGGTCCAGTCGCTCGTCCTGCCCGACTCCATGGAAGCGGCCGGGGTGAACGACCGGGCCCAACTGGCGGTGGCCGAGGCCGAGCTACGGGATCGGATCAACGAGCGCTGGATGCGTCGTGGCGTCACCATGTGGGACCCCGAACGGACCTATGTCGATGCCGAGGTGCAGCTCACGACCGACGTGTCCCTCCTGCCCGGAGTGATCCTGCGCGGTCGCTGTGTCATCGGGGAGGGGAGCGAGATCGGTCCGAATTGTGTGCTCACCGACACGGTAGTGGGCCGACGAGCGGTGGTGACCCAGAGCACGTGCGACCGGGCCACCATCGGTGACGGGGCCCGGGTCGGGCCTTTCTGCGTGGTGCAGCCGGGGGCCGAGGTCGGGCCCGATGCCGTGATCCCGCCTCACAGCGTGGTCGCCCTCGAGCAATAGCGGGCCGGATACGCCGTCGGCTCCGGCACAGTAGCGTTGGGCCCGTGGAGCTCATCCCGCGACGGCGTCTCGAACTGATCTCGGGCCGTTCCCACCCCAAACTGGCCCAGGACATCGCCCAACACCTGGGCGTCGAGCTCGGAGAGGCCAACCTGCGGGAATTCGCCAACGGCGAGATCTACTGCAAGTACGACAAGTCCATTCGAGGCTGCGACGTCTTCATCATTCAGACGCACAGTGGCCCGGTGAATGATTCGCTGATGGAGCACCTGATCATGATCGACGCGGCGAAGCGAGCGTCGGCCAAACGGATCACGGCCGTCTGCCCGTACTACGGCTACTCCCGGCAGGACAGGAAGTCGACCGGCCGTGAGCCCATCACCGCCAAGTTGGTCGCCGACATGTTCTCGGTGGCCGGTGCCGACCGGGTGATCAGCGTCGACCTGCATTCGGGACAGATCCAGGGTTTCTTCAACACTCCGTTTGACCACCTGGTGGCCACCCCCGTGCTCGAGGGTTATATGCGCGAGAAATTCAGCGGGGACGTGGTGGTCGTGGCGCCGGACGCCGGACGGGTGAAGGTGGCCGAGCGCTACAGCCAGCACCTTGGGTTCGACCTGGCCCTGGTCCACAAGACCCGTCCCCGGGGTACCCACAACGAGGTCAAGGCCCGGCACGTGGTCGGTGATGTCGAAGGGCGGCACTGCGTGTTGATCGACGACATGATCGACACCGCCGGCACCATTTGCGCGGCGGCCGAGCTGCTGGCCGAGGCCGGGGCTTCCGAGATCTCGGTCATGGCCACCCACGCCGTGCTGTCCGATCCGGCGGTGGACCGCCTCAAGGCGGCGCCCATCTCCCGGGTGGTGGTGACCGACACCTTGCCCCTGGGCGAGGACCGCTACTTCGACAAGCTGGAAGTGCTGTCGGTGGCCAAGATCATCGCCGACGCCATCGACGCCGTCTTCGAGGACACCTCGGTCTCCGAGCTCTTCGGTGGGGACAACTTGGTCTGATTGGTCTGGCTGGTCTGGCGGCGCTGGCGGCGAGAGGGCTGCAGCTCCTGGCTCGGGGGCCCCGCCTGATCCCTGAGTTGGATCGCCTTTTTCCCTCGGCTACGCTGGTATGCCGCTCGCCGGAGGCTGCTCCGCCGGCCTGCCGCACCGTTCTGACCATTCTGAGGAGATCCGTTATGGCCGATGTCACCCTTGCTGCCGAGGTGGGACGCCCCCTCGGCTCGCGCGCCACGCGCCGGCTGCGCCGTGAGGGCAAGATCCCCGGTGTCATCTACGGGCACGGAACCGACCCGGTCTCCATTGCGGTGGTGGCCCGCGAATTGCGGATCGCCCTGAACGGTGAGGCGGGCGCCAACCAGCTCTTGTCGCTGCGAGACCGATTCCACCACCTACCTGGCCCTGGCTCGTGAAATGCAGCGTCACCCGATCGCCCAGACGGTCACCCACGTGGATTTCCAGATCGTCCGACGCGACGAGGTCATTGCGGCCGACGTGCCGATCACCCTGATCGGTGAAGCGCTCGAGGTGCACCACGGCGACGGCCTGGTTGACCAGCAGATGTTCACCTTGGCCATCAAGGCCCGACCGGCCGACATCCCCACCTCGTTGGAGGTCGACATCAGTGACCTGATCATCGGGGCCCAGTTGCGCGTGTCCGATCTCACGTTGCCCACCGGAGTGACCACCGAAGTCGACCCCGAAACCGCCATCGCCATCGGGCAGCCGCCGCGAGTCGTCACGCTCGAGGAGGAGGGCGAAGAGGGCGAAGTGGTCGAAGAGGGTGCAGAGCCCGTCGTCGAGGCGGCCGAAACGCCCAGCGAGGAGGGCTAAGCCCTGCGCCGCATCTTCCCCCGATCCGAGCGTCGGGGGACGGCAGCGGATCTGTTGGTGGTTGGGCTGGGGAATCCCGGAGCCGAGTTCGCCGGGACGCTGCACAACGTGGGTGCCGATGCCGTGGCCCTGGTGGCCAGCCGGGCCGGCGCCTCCCTGCGGGCGGAAAAGGGCCTGCGGGCGCGCACGGGCACGGTGTCTTTCGGGGACACGAGCGTGGCGCTGGCCATCCCCACCACCTACATGAACGACTCCGGACTGGCCGTGCGGGGCCTGGCCAAGCGCTTCGGGATCGACGACCCGTCCTCCATCGTCATCGTGCACGATGAGCTCGACCTGGCACCGGGCACGGTGCGGGTCAAGGTGGGGGGTGGGCTGGCCGGACACAACGGCCTGCGCTCATTGCAGTCCCACCTCCACACGACCGACTTCGTGCGGGTGCGAATCGGGGTCGGCAAGCCGCCGAGCGCGTCGCAAGGGGCGAACCACGTGCTCAATCGTCCGCCCCAGGCCGTGCGCGCGCTGCTCGAGGTATCGACCGAGGTCGCGGCCGACGCGGTGGAGCGCATTGCCCGCGACGGCATCGACGCGGCCATGCAAGCGTGCAACTCGTCACCTTGATGACGGACTCCCCGGACGGCGCCCTCAGTGCCCTCCCGCAGCTTCTCCGGGTCGACCCGGCCCTGCCCTTGGTGTTGGGCTCGGCCGATGCCACGTTGGCCGTGGCCGGGCCGGCCCAGCCCGTCCTGCTGGCTGCTCTGGCCCACTTCACCGAGCGCTCGCCCCTGCTGGTGGTGACGGCGACCGAGGTGGACGCCGTCCGTATGGCCGACGACCTGGCGTGCTTCCTGCCCCACCATGGCGCTGACGACGGCGCCGGCGCCACCGTGGGCCCGATCGAGGGGCCGGTCGTCGTGTTGCCGGCGTGGGAGACGTTGCCCTTCGAGCGGGTGAGTCCCGAGGTCGAGACCATGGGCCGCCGGCTGGCCGTCTTGTGGGGGCTGACCCATGAGCACGATGCCGCCGCCGTGGGTCAGGCGCCCCGGATCATCGTGGCGCCGATTCGCGCCCTCCTGCAGCGGCTGGGTCCCTACCGCGACAGTGCGCCGCCCATCGTGATCCGTCCGGGCCAGCAGCTGGCGGCGGACGAGGTGATCGGCCAACTGGTCGGATCGGGCTACCGCCGCGAGCACCAGGTCGAGCACCGGGGAGAGCTGGCGGTGCGGGGCGGCATCATCGACGTGTTCCCCTCGACCGCCGATGTGCCGGTACGCATCGACCTCTGGGGCGATGAGGTGGATCGCCTGACCGCGTTCGCCGTCAACGATCAGCGATCGTCGTTCGATCTCGAGGCGGCGGTGCTGTTCGGCTGCCGGGAGGTCATTCCCACCGACGCGGTGCGGTCCGCCGCCAGCGCACTCTTGCGGAGTCAGCCGTGGGGCGCCACCCAGTGGGGGCGTCTGGCCGAGGGCGAGTCCTTCGACGGCATGGAATCGTGGCTGCCCTACATCCATCCCGACGAGGAGGTGCTGCCCGACCTGTTACCCCCGGGCTCCCAGGTGGTGCTGGTCGAACCGCGACGAATCCGGGACCGGGCGGTCCAGCTGCTCGACGAAGAGGCGGCGCTGGCCGAGGCCCTGGCCAAGACCTGGGGCGCCGAGGACCAGTCCGGGCGGGGTTTCCCCCGCCTGCACCTGCCGTTCGAGCGGCTGCTGCAGAAGTCCGAGGCCGGTGTCCTGGCCATGCCGTCGACACCGGAGGGCCCCTCCACGCCGTCGATGACCGTTCGTGGTTTCGCCCCGGTGGCCGGCGATTCGGAACGACTGGTCGGCCAGGTGAGCGACCTGGTGGGCCACGACTACTCCGTCACCCTGTGCGCGGCCACCACGCCCGGGGCGGAGCGGCTCTCGGTGGTGCTGGGGGAGGGGGGGATGCACGCCCCCACCCGGGAGGCGGCCAGCGGCACACCGGGCGCGGTGGTCGTGACCGCCGCCCTCTCGAGCGGTTTCATCCTGCCGGACAGCAAGGTGGCCGTGCTGGCCGAGTCCGACATCACCGGCCGGCGATTGCCCCACCGGCGGGCCCGGCCCCGGGCGCGGGCCACCGATGGGTTCTTCGACGACCTGACCATCGGCAGCTTCGTCGTGCACCGGCAACATGGGGTGGCCCGATTCGAAGGGGTCACGTCGAGGACCATGGCGGGCACCACCCGCGACTACCTGATCCTGCAGTACCGGGGGAACGACCGCCTCTATCTCCCGGTGGACCAGATCGAGGCCATCACGGCGTACAGCGGCGGCGAGACCCCCACCCTTTCGAAGATGGGCGGGTCCGACTGGCAGCGCACGAGGGCCAGGGCGAGCGCGGCGGCGAGCGAAGTGGCCGAGGAACTGGTCAAGCTCTATCGACTGCGGCTGGAGGTGGAGGGATTCGCCTTCAGTCCGGACACGCCGTGGCAGACCGAGATGGAGTCGTCGTTCGGCTTCGTCGAGACCGAGGATCAGCTCAAGGCCATCGCCGACGTGAAGGCGGACATGGAACGACCCAGGCCAATGGACCGGCTGATCTGCGGCGACGTGGGATTCGGCAAGACCGAGGTCGGGGTGCGCGCCGTGTTCAAGGCCGTCCAGGACGGAAGGCAGGCCGCCGTGCTGGCACCGACCACGTTGTTGGCCAGCCAGCACGCGCAGACGTTCGCCGATCGCTACGCGCCCTATCCGGTGCGGGTGGAGCTCCTCAGTCGCTTCCTGTCGCCGCCCCAACAGCGCAAGGTGATCGAGGGCCTGGCCGACGGGAGCGTCGACGTGGTGATCGGGACGCATCGACTCCTCGGCCAGGACGTGAGCTTCAAGCAGCTCGGCGTCCTGGTCGTCGACGAGGAACAGCGGTTCGGGGTGACCCACAAGGAGGCGGTCAAGCGGCTCTCCGTCGGGGTCGACGTCTTGACCTTGACCGCCAGCCCCATCCCGCGGACCTTGGAGATGGCGCTGACCGGGATCCGCGATCTGTCCATGGTCAACACCCCGCCGGCCGACCGCCGCCCCATCCTCACCTATGTCGGCGAACATGACCCGGCCGCGGTGAGCGAGGCCCTCCGGCGAGAGCTCCTGCGCGAGGGCCAGGCGTTCTATGTGCACAACCGAGTGGCCGACATCGATGCGGTGGCTCGTCAGGTGCGCGACCTGGTCCCCGAAGCGCGGGTCGCCGTGGCGCACGGACAGATGGACGAGGGCAGCCTGGAGCAGGTGGTGCTCGACTTCTGGGGCCGTCACTACGACGTGTTGGTCTGCACGACGATCATCGAGTCGGGCATCGACATGCCGTCGGTCAACACGCTGGTGGTCGACCGGGCCGACCTTCTCGGCCTGGGGCAGTTGCATCAAATCCGGGGCCGGGTCGGTCGCGGTGCCCAGCGGGCCTACGCCTACCTGTTCCATCCGGCCGACCGGGTGCTGTCGGAGACGGCGTATGAACGCCTGCGGACCATCGGCGAGCACACCGAACTCGGGTCGGGCTTCAAGATCGCCATGCGCGATCTGGAGATCCGAGGAGCCGGCAACCTCCTCGGGTCCGACCAGTCGGGGCACATCGCAGCGGTGGGGTACGACCTGTACGTGCAGCTGGTGGCCGAGGCGGTGGCGGAAGCCCGAGGGGAAGCCCGGCCGACCCCGCCGACGGTGGCGCTCGACGTGCCGGGCGACGCCCACCTGCCCAAGGACTACGTCACGGCCGAAGACGCCCGTCTGGAGGCCTACCGGCGCCTCGGATCCGTGGCCTCGGACGCCGACGTCGATGACATCGGGGCGGAATGGGTCGATCGCTACGGGCCACTCCCCGCCGCCGCGCTGGGATTGTTGGCGTTGGCCCGACTGCGGACGGCCGCCATGCGCCGGGGCGTTCGGGAGATCACCCAGAGTTCGGTGCGAGCGGTCGGCTCGCGCCAACCGATGGCCCGGATCACGCCCGTGCGCTTGGCGGCCAGCGCCCAGGTCCGCCTGCGACGGGTTGCTCCCGGCGCCACCTACAAGGAAGAACTGGCGCAGCTGCTCGTCCCGCTCGGGACCGGCGAACTGGCGGCAGACAGGCTGCGCCAACTGCTCGAGGACCTCATCCCACCCGCTGACTCCGAATCGGTCGGGGACACCTTGTAGCATGCGCCGCTCGTGAAGCGATTCATTGTTGTCCTCATCCTTCTGGCCGGCGGCCTGGCCGCGGCGGCCCTCACCATCCCCACCAATGCGGCCACGGTGAACGGATCGGTCATCAGCCAGAACCAGCTGAACGCCGATATCACGGCCATCGCCAACAGCCGGGACTACCAGTGCTACCTGAATGCCCAGGCGTATGTGGAGAGCCAGGGCCAGCAGCTGCTCGCGCCCGTGGACGGGGTGGGCCAGACGCCCGGGAGCGGGATGCATCCGACCGCGACCACCGCCTTCGTGGCTCCCTACGTCGATACCGAGATCAGCCATGTGATGGTGGCCAACCTGGCGGCGCAGCGAGGCCTGCGCGCCACGGCCAAGGAAGTGGATGCCGCCCGCTCCGAACTGTCAACCCAGATCACCCAGACGATGTCGGAGGTGTCCCAGGTGCCCAGCGACAGCGTCACCTGCGGTCCGGCCCCCACCCTGACCGGCCCGGTGGTCCTGGCCACCATGCCGGCGTCGTTCGTGACACAGACGGCCACCTTCGACGCCACCGTCGGACTCCTGGAGGGCCATTTGTCGGGGGCCGACACCACGGCCGGCTTGATGAGCTACTTCAACGCCCACCGGTCCATCTTCGACACTGCGTGTTTCACCGTGGCCCAGTACACGACCCAGGCTGACGCCACCAGTGCGCTGACGAAGGTCGTCGTCCGGTACACCGTTCGCGCAAGTGGCGGCGGCCGCCGGCACCGGGAGCGGTCCTCAGGGGTGCGACATCTTGTACGGCATTGCGTCGCAGCTCCCGGCGGGGACCAATCTGCAGACGCTGGCCGACAATCAGGTCTCGGCGCCGATCTCCATCAACGGGAGCTACCTCCTGCTGGAGATCACCTCGCGCACGCCGACCTCGTTCAGCCAATGCCTCTTCATCGGTCCATCTGGCCCTGGAACGACTGGGCGCGAACGACGCGGGGAAACTGCTGCAGGCGACTGAGAAGCGGGCCGCCGTTTCCGTCAATCCTCGCTACGGTACGTGGAATCCCACCGTGGCCCAGGTCGAGGTGCCCACGACTCCAGCGGTCGGCGATGTGCTGAATCCGGCGGTCAACGACCCCGGGGCGGCATCCGCCACCGCCACGCCGAGCGGGAGTGCGACGCCGACCTCAGGAAAGTCCGGATAAATCGTGAATGGGGCAGGCCCGCGGCCCCACATCACCGTGGTGGGCCTTGGCCCGGCCGGTGCGTCCTATCTGAGCAACGTGGTCGTCGACCTCATGGCCGCGGCCGAACGAGTCCTGGTTCGCACCCTCCGCCATCCCGCCGCGGCGGGCCTGGTCGGTGTCGAATCCCTCGACCACCACTACGACGAGGCAGAGACCTTCGAAGAGGTCTACCAGGCCATGGTGGAGGACCTCGTCACCGTGGCCCGCCACCACGCGCCGGTGCCCATCGTCTACGCCGTCCCGGGCTCGCCGCTGATCGCCGAGCGAACGGTCGAGCTCCTGCGCGCCGACTCCAGGGTGGAGGTCTCCATCGTCCCCGGGCTCTCGTTTCTGGACCTGGCGTGGGAGCGACTCGGCCTGGACCCGCTCAGCGAGGGAGTGCGTCTGGTCGATGCCGAGCGCTTCGCGGTGCAGACCGATGGCCGCGCCGGGCCATGTCTGGTGGCCCAGTGCTGGTCACGATCGCTGCTCTCGGAGATCAAGCTGTCGGCCGGAGAGCATGAGGATCGTGTTCCGCCCGAGGTGGTGCTCCTGCACCACCTGGGACTCGACGACGAGCAGATCGTCCCGGTCGAGTTGGTGGGACATGGACCGCACCATCGCCCCCGACCACCTCACCTCGCTCTTCATTCCCCGCCACGGGAGTGCACGGGGGATGGACGAGATGGCCCGGCTCGAAGAGCTGGTGCGCACCCTGCGGGCCCAGTGCCCGTGGGACCGGGCGCAAACGCATTCGACCCTGAGGCCGCACTTGCTCGAGGAGTCCTACGAAGTCCTCGATGCCCTGGGTGAAGTGGAGGATCCGGGGGACGCCGATGGCTCAGCCTTCGCACATCTGGAAGAAGAACTGGGGGACCTGCTCTTCCAGATCGTGTTCCATGCCCGCTTGGCCGAGGAAGAGGGCCGGTTCGCCTTGGCCGATGTGGCCCGGGGCGTGCACGACAAGTTGGTGCACCGCCATCCCCACGTGTTCGGGGACGTCAATGCGGCGCACGGCCGAGGAGGTGGTGTCCAATTGGGAGGAGATCAAGCAACGGGAGAAAGGTCGCTCCAGCGTGACCGACGGGATCCCGAACGCGCTGCCGGCCCTCTTGCTCTCCACCAAGCTGCAGCGCAAGGCGTTGGCCGTCAACCTGCATGGGCCCGCTCTCGTTGATGGCCCAGCGGGCCTGGCCCAGCAGATCGCCGCGCTGGCCGACCACCTCCCCGTCGTCGTCGAAGCCGACGCTCCCCTGACCGCGGCCACCGCTGACACCGCTGACACGGCTGCCATCGAGGGTCTGGTGGGTGATCTCCTCTTCGCACTGGCCGATCTGTCCCGGCGCCTGGGGATCGATCCCGAGCAGGCGTTGCGCTCGCGTGCACTGGCTTTCCGGGACCACATCGTGGCGCTGGAGGGCCAGTCGGCGAGGAGTCGCTGACTGGCTTCAGTCGCCGGCCCTTCGCTGCATCCTGGTCCGGTGACGGGCGTCGGCCCACTGCAGCGACCGTTGGAAGCCCGGGACCGACGTGGCAATGTCGTACGCCTTGTCGATCAGCCGGTAGCGGCCTCGTTGTGTGAAGACCGTGAGCTCGGCCTCCAGGTCCTCCACGCGGGCCTGCCGGTCCGCGGTCTGTGCCTGCAGCTCCGCCACCCGTGACTGCAGCGCCGCCGCTTCGTGGTGCAACCGGTGGATTTCCTCCTCATGCTCGGCCCGGGTGGTCTCGAGTTCGCTCGCGGTCGCCGCCCGGGCCGCCACGTCGTCCTCCAGCGCGGCGGCATACGCCATGAGGATCTCAATGTGTCGGCGGAGGTAGTCCTCGTCGGTGTCCCCAACCAGTTCTCGGGGATCGTCGATAAGCGGGAGGGGCCCGGGGAGCGGGAGGGGCCGGTTCGCTCCCAACTTCGCCGCTCGGGCCACGGCCTCGGGGCTGTCCTGCTCCGGGGGCTCAAAGAGGGACAACGCCGGAGACCAACGGGCGGCGAAGCGGCGCTTGTTGCGTTCGGCCAGAAAGGTTCGGTAGGTCTGGCTGGTGCTTGAACCATCGCGGTGGACCACCGTCGACCGGGGCTCATAGAGGATGGTCTGGCCACCCGCTTGGATCTTCATGCAGAGATCCACGTCTTCGAAGTAGGCGGGAAAGTATCCCGGATCGATCCCGCCCGACGAATCCCAGGTGGCTCGTTTGATCAGGAGGGAGGCCGCGCTGCAATAGTCCACTCGACGGAGACCGAGATCCCTGGGGCCGTCTTCCGCATGACCGTAGCCAATGAGGGTGGTGGCGCCGTCGGCCCAGATCACGGCGCCTTCTTCTTGCAGGTCGCCGTTCTCGAGGCGGATCCGGCTTCCGACGGCGCCGGCCTCCTCGTGTTGGTCGGCCGCGGCGACGAGCGACTCCAGCCAGCCGTCGAGGACAATGGCGTCGTCGTTGAGCAGGATGAGCAGATCGCCCCGGGCCGCTGCGCACCCTCGATTGCAGGCCCCGCCGAATCCCCGGTTGACCGATGAGGTCAGCAGCTCGATCCCGTCCACGTCGCGTCCTAGCGCTCCGAGCAACGAGGGAGTCGGTTCATTCAGCGACACGATCACCTCGTAGGGCACCGAGCGGATCCGGGCCTCCAGCGACCTCAGGCAATCGATGAGGTAGGGAGCCGACCGCCATCCGGTGACGATGATCGACGCCCTCGGCGTGTCCACCGGTCGGAAGCCGATGGTCTCCGTGGCGACTCCCTGATCTCGCCTGTTGCCCTGCGGTGAAGACACGTCGCTCGCTTCCCGGTGGTCGTGAGACGCAGGCGATGCCGCAGCATGCCGCGCACCGAGATTACCGTACGCCGGAATTGGTCAAGACCCGGCGGAGGGCCCGACGAGCCGGACGGAACGGTGCTCGTCCGCCGGGCCACTGGCCTGGCGCCATCGCTGTGGCCTCCGCAAACTCGGGGGGTGTACCCACTAGTCTTGATCTCCGGTGTCCCACCAGGGCGGATATCGAGGGAGTGACGTTGTGAGCGCCATTGAGCACGTGATTGGGCGAGAGGTCCTCGATTCCCGCGGCAATCCGACGGTCGAAGCCGAGGTGATCCTCAGTTCGGGGGCTCGCGGCCGGGCCATCGCTCCGTCGGGCGCATCGACCGGGATTCACGAAGCGGTCGAGCTCCGGGATGGAGGGAAGCGCTTCGGTGGCAAGGGCGTGCAACAGGCCGTGTCCAACGTGAACGGGAGCATCGCCGACGCGCTGGGCGGATTGGACGCCGTCGATCAGCGAAACATCGACCTCACCATGATCGATTTGGACGGCACGCCGGACAAGGGCTCGTTGGGCGCCAACGCCATGCTGGCGGTGTCCCTGGCCAACGCCAAGTCGGTGGCGGACGAACTCGACCTGCCACTGTTCAGGTCGATCGGCGGTACCAATGCACACGTCTTGCCCGTTCCCATGCTCAACGTCCTCAACGGCGGCGCGCACGCCCGTAACTCCATCGATTTTCAAGAGTTCATGCTGATGCCCGTCGGCGCGGCATCCTTCAGTGAGGCGCTGCGCTGGGGCGCCGAGACCTATCATGCCCTGCGGTCGGTGCTGGCCGAACGGAATCTGGCCACGGCCGTCGGTGACGAAGGCGGATTCGCACCGGACCTTCCGGCCAACGAGGACGCCGTCAAGCTCCTGGTCGAAGCCATAGAACTGGCCGGTCGCGTGCCCGGCGGGGAAATCGCGCTGGCCCTGGACCCCGCGACCAGCGAGCTCTGGGACAAGGGTTCGTACGTCCTAACCGGAGAAGGTCGCACCTTGAGCTCGGCCGAGATGGTCGACTACTGGGTCGATCTGGTCGATCGTTTCCCGATCGTCTCCATCGAGGACGGAATGGCCGAGGAGGACTGGGATGGATGGGCCCGGCTGACCGAGGCCCTCGGACAGAAGGTCCAGTTGGTGGGGGACGACATCTTCGTGACCAACGTGACGTTGCTCGAGCGCGGCGTACGGGAAGGCGTGGCCAACGCGGTCCTGGTCAAGCTCAATCAGATCGGCACCTTGACCGAGACCCTCGATACCATCGCGCTGGCCAATCGATCCAGCTACCGCGCCGTGATCTCGCACCGATCAGGCGAGACGGAGGACACCACGATCGCCGACCTGGCCGTGGCGGTCAACGCCGGACAGATAAAGGCGGGCGCCCCGGCGCGTTCGGACCGGGTGGCCAAGTACAACCAGCTGCTGCGAATCGAAGAAGACCTCGGTCAGTCGGCCACATTTCCGGGGCGGGCGGCCCTGGCCGGCTCGCAGGGTGGCGCCAATGCCTAAGGCGCGCCGAGCGGCCAAGAAGCAGCCGACCCGAACGGAGCAACGAGCATCACGCGAGTCCCGCCGCACTCGATTGCTCTTGATCGGGGCCACCGTCTTGTCCGCCGTCATTCTGGCCGCGTGGTTTCCCGCCAGCGCGCTCTATCACCAGCGCGCCAGCCTGGCCGGGACGAACGGGCAGCTGCTGCAGCTGCGCTCCGAGGACGCCGCGCTCAACCAGGAGCGGCAGAACCTCAGTGATGCCGCCGAGATCGGCCGCATCGCCCGCCAGCAATATCAACTGGTGAGTCCGGGCCAGAAGGCCTATGCGGTGTTGCCGCCCTCGGGCGTCGCCCCGGCGAATGCGCCCTACGCCGGCGATCCGGGCAACAACGCGCCGGTGGCCCCGACGGCGGCATCGGAGCTGCCTCCCGGTACCGTCACGACGACGACACAACCCACCGCCGGCCCACCCGCCCCACCGCGTGCCTCGGTGAGCTCGGGGGCCGCACCGGCGGAAGGGACACTCGCCCGCATGTTGAACGCGCTCGAATTCTGGCGTTGAACACTCAGGAGATGGCCGGAGTACCGCCGTCGACGACCGACCGGGACGCGGTGGCGCAGCTCCTGGGCCGGGATCCCATCGGGCACTTCTGCGTGGCCCGGCGTCGGGCGGACGGCCAACCCGTGGTCATCGCCAACGACCCGCTCCTGCTGGACGGCACGCCCATGCCGACCCGCTACTGGCTGGTCGACCCCGTCATTCGGTCCCGGATCGGACTGCTCGAATCCGAAGGCGGGGTCAAGGAAGCCGAGCAGGCGGTCGATGCAGAGGCACTGGCGGCGGCGCATGTGCGATACGCCGCCGAGCGTGACGCGCTCGTGCCGGCGGGGTGGCAGGGCCCCCGGCCCAGTGGCGGCGTCGGGGGAACCCGCAAAGGGGTCAAGTGCATTCATGCCCACGTGGCGTGGTGGCTGGTCGGCGGTGACGACCCCATCGGCGACTGGGCGGCCGTCCGGATCGGGCTGACCCGGCCGTAGGCGTCGGGCGAAGCCGGCCGGACTCGGGGCCGGACCAGAGTCGAATCGCACCGGAGTCACTGCAACAAGCGCAGGGCGATCCCGTCCAAGATGTCGGTTTCCGACGCGATGCACCGGTCGAACCCGAAGGACGCCATCACCTGTCTGAGGACATACGCCCCGCCGACAATGACGTCGGCCCGTCCCGCCACCATGCCGGGGCGCTCGGCCCGGGTGGCGGCGTTCTCCGCCGCCAGCGTGGCACACCAGTGATCCACCGCCGCCCTGTCCAGGACACTGTGATGGATCTGGTCGCTGTCGTAGGCCGGGAGACCCAGCGACAGCGCGGCCAGGGTGGTGACGGTCCCGGCCACGCCCACGAGTCGACCGTCTCGCAGGGTCGAGAGGACGGGCAGGGCCCGGACGGCGCCGTCGATGGCCCCATCGACGAAGGCGACGAGGGCGGCGATCTCCGCTTCCTCGGGCGGATCGTGGGTCAGGAACCGCTCGGAGAGCCGAACGCAGCCGATGTTCATGGAGAAGGCCTGCACCACGCCGTGGCGCTGGACCACCAGCTCGGTCGAACCACCCCCGATATCGACGACCAGGTCATCCCCGTCAATGGGCGGCAGGCCGGCGGTGGCCCCGGCATAGGCCAGCTGGCCTTCTTCCTCCCCGGACAGGAGCTCGGCCGGAAGGCCGGTCGCCGCCAATGCCGCCTGCCGGAAGACGTCGCCGTTGCGGGCGTCACGGACGGCGGACGTCGTGACCAGCCGCCCTTTGGTCACGCCGGCCTCGTCCATCATCCGACGGAAGTCACGGAGAACGTGCACGGTTCGGTCAATGGCCGCAGCGTTGAGGTCACCGGTGGCATCGACCCCGGCTCCCAGCCGGGTGATCCGCATGAGGCGGAGATGAGTGGTGCCGTCGGCGTTCGCCACTAGGAGCCGGGTGGAGTTGGTACCGCAGTCGATGGCCGCCACCCGTTCGCGTCCTGGCCCCGTCACGGGCGTCCCCCGCTCCGTCCATAACGGGGCGCCATTGGATGGACGGACATGGCTCGGTGCCGGCCGAGGTGACACCACGGCACCCGCCGCACCCGTTCCACCTTGGCAATCTACCGGATCGACTCCGATCCTCCCTCTGCGTTGGCGCCGGAGAGCGCGGACCTGCCACGATGCGCGGGTGCCGTTTTCCGACCGCCTGCTCATGGGCCCCGGTCCGTCGAATCCCTACCCCGAAGTCATGTTGGCCCTGGCCCGTCCGGTGGTGGGACATCTCGACCCCGAATTCCTGGCCCTGCTGGACGAGACGAACGACCGCCTTCGCCTGGCCTTCGGTACGTCCAATACGCTTGACCCTTCCCATCAGCGGGACCGGATCCGCCGGCATGGAAGCAGCCTTCGTCAACTTCGTCCGGGCGGGCGATCCGGTTGTCATCGGGGTCAACGGCGTCTTCGGCGAGCGCATGTGTGAGGTGGCGGCCCGATGCGGAGCAGACGTCGTCAGGGTCGACGCGCCCTGGGGCACGCCGCTCACCCCGTCGGCTCTCCTCGAAGCGCACCCGGCACCGTCCATCATCGCACTGGTCCATGCCGAGACGTCCACGGGTGTGCGCAACGACATCACGCCGCTGGGCGCAGAGAAGGGTGATGCGTTGCTGCTCGTCGACATGGTCACGTCGCTCGGCGGTATCGAGGTGGCCGTCGACGAGTGGGGCGTGGACGTGGCCTACAGCGGCACCCAGAAGTGTTTGGGCGTGCCGCCGGGCCTGGCCCCCCTGACCGTGTCCGATGCCGCCCGCGCCCGGCTGGTGGAGCGGCCGTCGAGTTGGTACCTCGACCTCAATCTCCTGTCGCGCTACGTCGACGGCGGGACCGAGGGTGGACGGGTGTATCACCACACGGCGCCGGTCACGATGGTGGCGGCGCTCCATGCCGGTTTGGGCGTCGTCATCGAGGAGGGCTTTGCCGCGGCGCACGCTCGCCATGCTGAATGTGGACAGCTTCTGCGTGACGGCCTCGAGCAACTCGGACTCGAACTGTTCGCCGAGGCCACGCACCGCCTGCCCCAGCTCACCACCGTCCGGGTGCCGGCGACCGGGCCTGCGGGCCGGTCGGAGGCAGACTGCCGGCGCCTGCTCCTCGAACGCTTTGGCATTGAGATCGGGGCTGGAGCCGGCCAGTTGGCGGGCCAGGTGTGGCGTATCGGCTGTATGGGGCACACGGCACGCCGGCGTAACGTGGTGACGCTCCTCGGTGCCCTGGCGGAAGTACTCGGCCGATGACCGCGGCACGGGCGGTCCGTCATCCCCCATTAGAGCTGCACGGTCAGCGCGTGGTGCTGCGACCGTTGACGGAGCACGACTTCGACGAGTGGCATGCGGTGCGGACGCGGTGCGCTGAATGGCTGTTGCGGTGGGAACCCCGCCCCAAGGGAGCGCCCGTACCTTCGGAGGACCGGCCGAGCTTCGCCGCCCGGTGCGGTATACGAGAGCGGGAACGGCACCTCGGAAGCGGCTATGGCTTCGGTATCTTCGTCGGGGAACGGTTCGCCGGCGAGGTGACGCTGTCCTCCATTCAGCGGGGACCATTCCAAAGTGCCTTCATCGGCTACTGGATCGACGAGTCACTGGCCGGGCGAGGATTCGTCCCCGAAGCCGTGGTCGTCACGCTTCGATTCGCCTTCGAGGCGATCTCTTTGCATCGGGTGGAGATCTCCATCATCCCCAGAAATTTGCCCAGCCGGCGCGTGGTCGAAAAGCTCGGCATTCGTGAAGAAGGGATTGCCGAGCGATTCCTGGAAATCGACGGGGTGTGGGAAGACCACATGCGTTATGCCATCACGTCGGAAGAGTGGGTCAGGCGCGAGGCCGAGTTGGTGGCAGAGTGGCTGGAGAACTAGCGGATCATTGATTCGAGGTCCCGGTCACCGACGGGGAATGTCGGAAAAACATCTCCACGTCATGTTCGTAGGTGTAGGACGAAGGGGACTTGCCGGCGCCGCGGCGCAGCCGGAGGGCCCGGATGAAGCTCTGGACGGCGCCGGCGCTGGTGGCCTGGTACTCGAAGCCGGTGGCCCTGAATCGGCGTGTGTCGACCCCGCGGCCGTAGCGCAGGAGATCTTCCAGTTCGGCCGGAAGGTCAAACAGTCGCGCCAGCGGCCGGATCTTCAGCGGGCTGAAGGGGGAGAGCGGCAACAACCGCGTGCCGCAAATGGCTGCGACTTCGCTCCAGGGGAGTCGCCCGTCGCCCGCCACGTTGTACAGACCGGCCACGCCACCCCGGGTGGCGTGGAGGAGCGCCCGCACGACGTCGTCCTCCTCGACGAACTGCAGGAGCGGATCGAATCCGAAGATGGATGGGCAGAGAGGGCGGGACAGATTTCGGCTGATCGGTGTGGTCAGATGGGTCCCCAGCACGTTGGCGAACCGAAGGACGGTGACCAAGGTCGCCGGGTTGTCCTGGGAAAAGTCGTTGACGAGGCTCTCGGCCTCGATCAATGTCGCGCTCGATGATGTTCTTGGCCGGCCCGGACCGAGGGGTGTCCTCGTCGAACGTGGCGGGGTCACGAGCCGACGAGCCGTAGACGAGTGTGGAGGACTTGACCACGATGTGGCGGACCGATGTGCCGGCCGCTCCGGCGGCGGCCAGGAGGTTCATGGTGCCGATCACGTTGATCTCGTGGAGAGCCCGATTCGGCACCGTGGCCGAGTTGGTGACCAAGAACGTGTGGAGAATGGTGTCGACCTGGGTGGCCTTGACGATTCGATTGAGGATGGAATAGTTCTGGTCCGACCGCACGAATTCGGCCCGTTCAAACGGGACCGACGGCGCTCGGGCACCCAGGCCGAGGATGACCTCCGTGTTGGCGTCCGCTTCAAACGCCTGCACCATCCGACCGCCCCAAAACGTATCCGCGCCCGTGACAAGGATGCGACGGCCCACGTGGCTCGCGCCCCTCAACCGAACCAGACGCTGCGGCGGTCGCGCAGCATGTCGAAGACGGCCTCCTGCAGCCGCGTTCTGATGCCTTCTGACTCTTCCATGATGCGACTCTTGGAGTACCGCTCCTGGTCGGGCGGGACATCGAAGGTGACGGGGTCAAGGACGCTGCAACTTCATCTTGGCCGGAAATGGCATGACGATGCCCAGCGGCCCCATGGTCAACAAATTGGCGGTGATGGGGAAGTAGGGCACACCCAGGGCTTTGGCCAGAGTCGGGAGACGAAAGAGGACGGGCATCGCCTCCTCCGAGCCCACGACGGCAATCGGAATCACCGGCACACCGGCCCGCATGGCGATCTCCACAAATCCGCCGCGGCCGAACCGTCGAAGCTGGTACCGGTCGGTGTACGACTTGGATGGGCCCTTGGTGCCTTCGGGGAAGACGAGGGCCAACTGGTGCTGTTCCTTGAGGAGGCGGTAGGCATTGGCGGGACGAGCCGAGACGCCCCCGGACCGGGCCCAGAGCGTGCCGACCACCGGGACGGTACGGAAGAAGTAGTCGGCCAGGCCATACACGGGACGCTCCAGCTCCTTCTCGATCCCGTGCATGATCACCGGGGCGTCGGAGGGGATGGCGCCGGCATGGTTGGCCACCAGGAGTGCGCCACCCTCGGTTGGGATCTTCTCGAGCCCATCCCATTCAACCCGGAACCACTTCGAGTAGATGGGCTCGTACACGGCACGAGCGAGTGCCCGCGTGTGCTCGGAGCGGCCCCACTCATCGACATCAGACCGGCGCGGGTCCTCTCCGGACTCCGGCGACTCGGGCGGGATCCGGATCGGGACGATCGCCCTGGATCCCTGTGTCTCGGTGGTGACGCCGCGCCCGATGGTCACCTGGCCATGGTATCGACCCTGGAACCCGGCGCATCTCGGAGCAGGACGAGGTCCTGTTTACGAATCCGCGCTCAAGGACAGCGGGGCACGGGCACTGAGCTGGGCGGTGGTCAGGAGCGAGCGTTGCGGGGCTGCCCGGGGGAAGTAGGAGGTGATCCGCGCCGCGGTGCCGGCAATCTGGGCTTCGGTCATGAGGGGGCACAGCACGAGCAGCGACCCGTCGGCCTGGCGCACAACCGGGAGGAACGGAGCGAGCTCCTGGACCAGCGCCTTGAGGGCCACCGAGGTGTCGGGATCACCGGCCCGTCCCGGGCCGGGGTCGACCGTCAATGCGGGCACGGGGGGAGCCGACTTCGCCCGTCGGCTGGCCCGGATGACGTCTCGGGTCATGGTGCCGGGGTCGAGCCAGGGTCGGACCCGACTGCCCCGGACCCGGGACCATTGCACGGGGACCTCGGCAATGGTCAGGCCGAGGCGGCGGGCCAGGGTGAGGATCTCGACGTCGAAGGCAAAGCGCTCGGTGATCGAGCAGTGGAACAGCAGCTTGGCGGCCGGCGCCCGAAAGGCCTTGTACCCGCACTGGGTGTCACTGAGCGACACCCGGGTGACCACGTTCACGAGCTGGTTGAAGGCGCGGTTCATGGCGGATCGCCGCAGGTTGGGCCGGTCGACCGACGCCCCCACCGCGGCACGTGAGCCGATGGCCAGATCGGCCCGGGCCAGGGCGCGCACGAACTCGGGGGTCTGGGAGGGGTCGATGGCCATGTCGGCGTCGGCAAAGGCAATCAGCGGGGCCGAGGCCGCCGTCACGCCGGCGCGCACGGCCGCACCCTTCCCCCTGTTTTCGGCCAGGCGCACGATCCGCCGGTGCGGAAATGGACCGAAGAGGGTTTCGGCGCGGGCCGCCGTGTCGTCGGTGCTCCCGTCATCGACCACCACGAATTCGGTCGTCTCGGGGTCGATGCCGCCCGAGGTGACGGCGGCCAGGAGGCGGGTCACGCCATCGTCGAAACGCCGTGCCTCGTTGAAGGCGGGAATGACGAGCGTGAGCCGCAACGGCGTGAGCCCGCCACCCTCGGCTCCTGAGGCGGTGCTCTCCTCGCTCCTGATCATGGGCCCATTCTCCACCGGCACCGGCCCGGTGCCTCGTCAGGTCGCCCGTACGGGCGACCTGCTAGGGGCGGGCGGCTCCGATGAGGCCTCCGGTGAAGATAGGGGAGTAGGAGACGGAGGCACCCGTGAACGGCGCAGCGATGATCTCGCCGTTGCCGACGTACATCACCACGTGGTCAACCTGATCGTCGTTGTCGAGGTTGAAATAGAAGAGCAGGTCACCCGGCTCCAGGGCGTCGAGCGAGACGTGGGGCAGGGCCGGCCACTGGCTCTCGGTCGTCCGGGGGATGGAGACTCCCGCCTGAGCCCAGGCCCATTGCACCAGTCCCGAGCAGTCAAAGCCGGCCCCCGGGCTCTCGCCCCCGAAGACGTAGGGAACACCGAGTTGGGAGATCGCTGCGTTGACGGCCGCCTGCCCTTGCCCGGTCGATGCCCCGGAACCCCCGACCGGTCCGACGGGCGCGGCTTGATTGGCCGCGGTGGTGGCGGCGGCCCCGCTGGCTGAGCCTCCGACCAATCCGGCCACGGTGGCGGCCGCCTGGGAGGCGGCGGCGGACCGTTGCGCCTGGGCCGCGTTGGCGGCCTGGGCCGCGGCGGCCGCCTGCTGTTGTGCTTCCACGACAGCCGCTTGGGCGACCTGCTGGGCCAACTGCCCCCGTACCGTGCTCAGGGTCGCTTGGGTGGCCGCCGCTTCCTGCTGGTTGGCCTGCGCCAACAGTTTTGCCTGGTTGGCCTGCGACGCAGCCTGGGAGGCGAGGCTCTGCTGCTGCGACTCCTGGTTCGACAGTTGCGACTCGGATGACTGCAGGGCATTGCGAGCCTGGTCGAGATTGCCGACGATCTGCTGGGTGTACTGGTTGCGGGCACCGCTGAGATCGGCCGACGACGTGAAGAGCGACGTGAATTTCGTCTGCTGAGTGCCGTAGACATAGGCCTTCACGGCGTCGTTGGTGAGGCGGCGCTTGTCGGCTGCCACCGAGACCTTGGTCTGCACCAGTTGGGTGGAGATGACGGCCAACGACGCCTCGGCATTCTGCTGGTCCTGAACGGCGATGGTGTAGCGGTTGTCGAGGGCAGAGGACTGCTGCTCTTCCTGAGAGAGCGTGGCTTCGACGGCGCTGACCTGCGCCTGGGCGGCGTTGATCTGCGACTGATTGGGAGCCGGGCCCGGGGTGGTCGTCGGCGTCGCCGAAGGCGTGGCCCCAGCCGGGGCGGCAGGGAATACCCCGAGCCCGGACGCTCCGGCGCCCAAAAGACCGACCATGGTGGCGACGACTGCCCCCCGTGCCAAAATGGCATGGGGCGGCCGGCGGCCAGTGTCCCGACACTTCACTGTTGCCACACCAGCAACAGTACCCCCTCGACCCACACATGCCAATGGGCAATTTGGGCCTCTGGGCTGGGCCTGTGAGCGAAATTGGCTGACCCCGGGGGTAGCCACATCCTGTAGCTGTTGACCCTTGCCGCGAACCCTCCATATGGTGCCTTATGGACAAGATCGTGACGGTCGCCGGTGGACGGGTCCGCGGCGTCCAGCGCGGCGATGTGTGGTCGTTCTCCGGAATTCCCTATGCCCAGGCACCAGAGGGAGCCCTGCGCTGGCGTCCACCACAGCCGCCACGTTCCTGGGACGGCGTGCGCGATGCATCGTCCTTCGGCCCGATCGCGCCCCAGTCGCTCTCGGTACCCGGCATCGCAAGTCCGGCGGATCTCGACGGGTCCGAACCGCAGAGCGAGGACTGCCTCTCCCTCAATATCTGGACGCCGGACGTGCCCGAGACATCGTCGCCCGCATCACGACGTCCGGTCATGGTGTGGATCCACGGTGGGGGATACACCGGAGGGAGTGCGTCGAACTTCGTGTACCGGGGCGGTGAGTTGGTGCGCCAAGGGGACGTGGTGGTGGTCACCTGCAACTACCGTCTGGGCGCGCTCGGGTTCCTGGGTCATCGCGAGCTCCGAGATCCCGACGGCTTCATCGGCAATTGGGGCTTGCACGATCAGGTGGCCGCGTTGCGGTGGGTCCGGGACCATATCGCCCAGTTCGGGGGGGACCCCGCCAACGTCACCGTCTTCGGCGAGTCCGCCGGAGGATTCAGTGTGTCCGCTCTCATGGGGACGCCCGGAGCCGCCGGGTTGTTCCGGCGCGCCATCGTCGAAAGCGGGGGGGTGCATGTCCACACCGTCGAGGAAGCCGAGCGCACCGCTGATCGCCTGGTCGCCGCCTTGGGCCTGGCGGCGTGCGATCGAACCACGCTGGAGTCGGTCCCGGCGGCCGACCTGGTGGCGGCCACCGCGGTGGTGGGCAAGCGCATTCCCGACCCCGGCATGATTCCCCTACCTTTTCTTCCCGTCGTCGACGGGTCATTCCTCCCGCAGCATCCCCTCACCGCGATTGAGCAAGGCGCGGCCTCGGGCGTCGACCTCCTTATCGGCACCAACAGAGATGAGCTCACGCTCTTCGGCCTGGGTGATCCGTCCCTCCTGGAGCTCGACGCCGCCAGCCTTCCCTTCCTGGTCAAACACGCCGCCCCCGACATGCCCACCGAGGAACTGATCGAAACCTACCGACAGGCACGCCTTGACCGGTCCGAGACGGTCGACCCCCGGGCCCTGTGGTGGGCCATGGGGACCGACGACGTCTTTCGCTGGCGCAGTCTCCAGCTGGCGGCGGCGCAGACGGCGCAGGGGGCCCAGACGTTCGTCTACCTCTTCGAGTGGGAATCGCCCGCCTTGGGGGGGATGCTCGGGTCCTGCCATGCGCTTGAAGTTCCCTTTGTGTTTGGTGCCGTGGGCCATCCAGCGGTGCAACTCTTCACCGGAAGCGGGCCCGAAGTCGATACGCTCTCGGCCCTCATGCAGCATGCATGGTTGGCCTTTGCCCGCACGGGGGATCCCTCGCACCAGGCTCTCGGCCCGTGGCCGACCTGGGATCCGACGACACGGTCGACCATGGTGTTCGGTCACCAGTCGGGGGCGGTGGACGGGCCCCGCAACACGGAGCTGTCGTTGTGGGAGGAGCACCGACCGCTCTTTGCCCCGATCGGAACCTGAGCCGGCCGGCGACGATCTCGAAGAGATGATGGGGAAACCCGTCGGCGAATGGCGGGCAGTTCAGGTCGACGGTGCTGGATCGTCGATCATTCCGCCATCGTCTCGGCGGTTCCCATCCGGTCAAGCGTTCCTCGGAACCCGGAACGTCGCTGTGCGTCACATGTGGGTGTCCATCTGGCACAGAATGGGGCCCAGGCACGCGGTGCTTCGGGGGCGTAGCCCAATCGGCAGAGGCAGGGCGCTTAAACCGTCTCCAGTGTGGGTTCGAATCCCACCGTCCCCACCCACAGGCCCAGGACCCATTTGCATCGACATCAGGTCCACCATGGCCATGGTCATGCGAGCCAGGAGCAAGAAGTCTGGACCGACGACTATTCGTCCCCTGCTGGTACCGCATTGAGACTCCCAAAGAATGTCTGGTCGGTCTCGAGTCCCTTCCGGATGGCGGCCATGGATGATTCGCGCGCCCGGGACTTGGTCGCCACGTGAGCCGCACGGTCCAGTTGGGCGAGTTCCGTCGCCACCGTCCGGGCAGTCTCCAATAGCTCCGGTCCGTCGACCACCCGGTCCAGAAACCCGGCCTCGACCGCGTCAGCCGGTGCATAGGTCTCGGCGAGAATGATCGCCCGGTTGAAGTGCGACGGCGCAAGTCGTTGGCGACAGATCTCGATCGCCGTCTGAGGCATGGTCAGGCCAATGGCCACCTCGTTGGCCACCAGCCGGAAAGGGCCATTGACTCCAATGCGGTAGTCGCCGGACAAGAGAAGGAAGATACCCATGGCCACAGCGTGACCGTTGCAGGCGATGATCACGGGCGCTGGATGTTCGAGAAGGCGCAGTGCCAACAGAAAGCCTTGCTCGAGCATGGCGGCTGCGTCGGGACCGCCCGCACCCAATACCTTGAGGTCGAAACCTCCCGAGAAGATGCCCAGCCGCCCCGTCAGCACGACAACAGCACCGTCGGAGGCAGCTCGATCGAGAGCTTGGTTAAGCGCCGAGAGCATCTCCAGTGACAGCGCGTTTGCTTTGCCGTCATCCATGACGATCATCGCCGTGCCGTCGACGAGTTGATACGTGACGAGCTCACCCGTGGCGGGAACCGGCATCGACCCGATCATATTGCGGAGGCACGTGGTGGTCAGTCGGCTCCCGGTTCACTCGTACGCAGATCGTCTTCCTGTCGTGACCTACTAGGCCATCCGAATCGCGAAGGCTCGATGCTCGGCCGTTGCTCATCCGGGCTGTCGGGGCTATCCGGGCGAGATCGGTCGGGCCGACATCGTGATGAAGTCGCGCGCCCACGAAGGCTCGAAGAATGTCCAGGGTCCTTGCACGGTCGAGGCGAGTAGCTGGCTCCCGTTGGACGGTGCGGCCAGGCCCCCCGGGATGGGTGGGTCGTAGGTGACCAGGACCGTCCAGTTGGGGTTGATGTCGAGTTGCATGCCGCGCTCGACCCCGGCGTGCACCAGAAGCTGAGCCAGCTGCAGCGGATCGAGAGCCGGGCCGGTGGCGAATACCAGGGCCCCATCGGCGGTGACGCCAACCCCAGAGCGCCACTGCTGTTCGATGCCCGGGACTGCGGCGGAGCACGAGGTCGCGCCACACGTGTCGCCCCACGCCTGCCAGTTGGGGCTGGCCGCTTGCGGCGTCGGTTGTCCAGCGGCGACGAGTGGCACCAGATTCTGGCGGACACTGACGACGCTCGGAGTCATCGCCACGTCGCTACCCCAGGCGCCGACATTGACGGACCCGTCGGAGTAGATGACGAGCGAGGCGGCCCCGGGCACCAGTGGGTCGATCATGCTGCCCTCGGTGTAGTAGCCGCCGCCGGCGACATTCATGACGAAGCCTCCGTTGAACGCTGCGACCACCGAAGCGGCCTCTGCCGGTTGGATCGGCGCGGTGTAGCGGTACGGGCCCCCACCCGGACTCTTCGAGCCCGAGTACAGCAGGGCGGAAAGGAGGCGCGTGTCCATCCAGGCGATCCCGGCTGGCTGCGAGCCTCCCGGCGGAACCAATGTGGTCTCGTAGACCGCCGGTACTCCGCCGACCATTCGTCCGGCGGGACTCCACACGCCCTCTCCGGCGGTCGCGGGCGCGCTGAACGGCGCCAGCGGCGCGGGGTTGGGCAGCGGCGACACCGGGGGTGCCCGTCCGCCGCCCACCGGGTGTCGGCGTCCTCGCCGGGCGGGGCGTGGTGGTGCTCGACGGTTTCACGGTTGTGGTCGACCGCGCCGCGGGAACAGCGGCGGGTGTCCGGCCAAGGGCAGTCGGCTGGCCGGCGCCACACGACGCCAGCGCCATCCGATCCGACGCCGATCAACATGGTCACTCGCATGGTGATCTCGCACCCGCCCTGGGGCGAGGCTGGACGGCGGACATGGGCCCAGGTTAGAGAGCACACCGCGCCCCGGGGCGTCATGGCGGCCCCAGCATGTTCGGAAGGACATCCCCCAATCGGCGTTGATACCGGTGCGATTCGGCAAATCCGCGGTGAGTACCATCGTTGAGATGACCACTGCAGTCCGGCACTCGCTCAATGAGGCATTCACTTGGGTGAGGCGCCAGCCGCCCTTTCGGGGCATCACAGCGGAACAAGCGGCGGCCTACGATGAGCTCGGCTACTTCGTGGTGGAGGGTGCCTTTGAACCCGAGACCGTGGCCGAGGTGATGGCGGAGATCGATCCGATCGAGCGCGAGTTCGAAGACCTGCTGCGCCAGGCCGACGGTGGAAGGGCATTCATTGCCCGAGCCGACGAGATCACCTTCACCACCCACATCGTCACACGCTCGGAGCGCCTCCGCCGGTTTGTGGCGTCCTCACCATTGACCGACGTGTGTGCCGACCTCATCGGTCCCGACGTCCGCCTGTACTGGGATCAGGCGGTCTACAAGAAACCGGGGACCGAGGCGCCGTTCCCGTGGCATCAGGACAACGGCTACGCCTTCGTCGAGCCCCAGCAGTACCTCACCTGCTGGATCGCCCTGACCGACGCCACCGAGGAGAACGGCTGCCCCTGGGTCGTGCCCGGACTGCACACGATGGGCACGCTGCGCCATCACATCACCGACACCGGACTGGTCTGCTTCGACGAGGCGGCGGACGCGGTACCCGCGCCGGTGAGCGCCGGCGGCATGGTCGTCTTCTCGTCGCTCACCCCACACTGCACGGGCCCCAATCGCACCCAAGGGGTGCGCAAGGCCTACATCGTGCAGTACGCGCCCGATGGCGCCGAAGTCATTCTCGCTGACGCTCGGTCGGGATCCGAACGAGCGCCCGCCAACGCGCCCGGCCGCCAATTCTCGGTTCTGCGCGATGGCGTGCGGGTTGCTTGAGGACGAATCGGATCAGAGTTGGGGCTGGGTCCGTCCCGGGATCCTGCTGGCTCACCCTCACCGTCCGTTCGTGGTCCCGCAGCCCGCAGATCTGCCAGCGCTCGCAGTAAGTCCGGGGGTTTCATGACCCGATGGAGCTCGTCACCTTGCGTTCACCGTTTCTTCACCTGGCGTCTCCGGCGTGCGGTGGACTCATCGACGATCGGGTTGGTCGGGACCTGACCTCGACGATCCTGGACCGTCGGCTGACGCCATGCCTCCGTGATCGGGTCGCGATTAGCGTGCCCTGCGTGACCGACAATCCAGATCCAAAGCCACCACCGCACTCATTGTTGGCGCAACGGATATCTCGCCGCTCCTTGCTCGCCGGAACGGTGGCCACCGGGATGGCCGCAGCGGGATTGAGCTCGGCGGTGGGGAGCGAGGCCTATGCCGCCGCGACCTCGGCCAAGGGTCTCGGACCCGGCGGCTCACTCCTTCAACCGGGCTCCCGACCGTTTCCAAGCCTCCCGGAGGGCACCGACACCCTGCCCCAGATTGAGCACATCGTGGTGCTCATGATGGAGAACCACTCGTTCGACGACCACCTGGGCACGCTCGGGCGCGGCGACGGGCTGACGCTCGGTTCGGACGGCAAGCCCGTCAATTACAACCCGGACCCGGCAGGCGGCTTCGTCCGGTCCTTTCACAACCCGAACACGTGTGGCGAGAGCGACTCCGGATATCACCCAATCGTGGAACGCGTCGCACATCTGCTGGGACCAGGGCACCAACATGGGATTTGTCAAGGGATGCAGCGGGGCGGCCATGGGCTACTGGGAGGGCGACGACCTTCCCTTCTACCATGACATGGCCAGCCGGTTTCCCATCGGTGACCGTTACTTCTGTTCGGTGATGGCCCAGACCTATCCGAACCGTCGCTTTCTCATCGCCGGTACCGCACTGGGCAACATCAGTACGGACGCCTCGGGCATCTCGAAAACCGACGCCCCCAACGGCACGATCTTCGACCGGCTCAACGAGCACTCCATCTCCTGGAAGGACTACTACCCCGACATTCCCACCTGTGCGCTCTTCCTTCCCGTCTACTCGCAAACAATCCGACCAAGGCCGTCCACGTCAGCCAGTTCTTTACCGACGCCGCAACGGGGAACCTGCCTTCGTTCAGCCTGGTGGATCCCTACACCAACTTCTCCGAGGAGGACGGGGACATCACGGTGGGCGAGGGCTATGCCGCCCTGGTGATCGATGCGGTGATGAAGGGCCCGGCCTGGGACAAGACGGCGTTGATCTGGGTCTACGACGAGCACGGCGGGTGGTACGACCACGTGCCGCCCCAACCGGCCGTGAAGCCGGACAACGTGCCCCCCGAATTGCTGGCCGGCGACGTTCCGGGCGCGTACGACTACACCGGGTTTCGCGTGCCGTGTTGTGTGGTGTCAGCCTGGTCGAAGAAGGACTATGTCTCCCATCAGGTGTTCGATCACACGTCGGTCCTGAAACTGGTCGAGACCAAGTGGAACCTCCCCGCCTTGACCTACCGCGATGCGAACGCCCACAACATGTTGGACTTCTTCGACCTCAAGGCCAAGGAGCCTCCATTCGCCGAACCGCCGACCTTGTCACCGCCCGCAAACCCGTTCTCGAGTCCGGCCGCGCTCCCGCCGAACTCACTCAGTACCGCGGACATCGCCATGTTCCACACCACCTGTTCCGAGTTACCGAGCGGGTCGCTCCCTCCAACCAGCGCAAAGCTGAATGCTCCTCCACCGCACGCGGACGCTCTCATGGCCGCGCAACGGAAACGAGTCCAAAGGGAGATCCGAGCTCAGACGTAGAAGGCGGAGGGCACCAGGATGCCGGACTGCCGATGCTCGTTGCCCCGCTGACCACCGTCCTTGCGGCGGGTCCGGGCGGCATCCTCATCGATCGGCCCGAGGAGCCGGTGGCCGGGCGGATCTCGTAGCGTAGTGGCCATGGGTTCGCCGATACCGGATCGGCGGGCCCTGGAGAGTCGGGGGCAACCGGATCGGTGAAGGCGCGACGTGCTATGCGGATGAGTGTGTTGTGAACCTTGCCGCAGGGCTCTTCCTCGCGCTGGTGGCGGCCGGAGCCTTGAACATCGGCTTCTTCGTGCAGCATGGTGCGGCCAACACCATGGTGTCGCTGTCGCTCCGGCGACCACTGCAGTCGGTTCGACTGTTGGTGACCAACCGGCAATGGATGATCGGTTACGCCACCGGTTGGATCGGCTGGGGGCTGTACATCGCTGCGCTGGCCCTGGCGCCACTCTCACTGGTCCAAGCGGTCGCCGCCGGCGGGGTGGGCGTTTTGGCCATCGTGGTCCACCGCTTCGGTACCCCGTTGTTGGCTCGGGAGCGGTGGGGGGCGACCATTGCCGTCGGGGGGCTGGTGCTCCTGGGCTTCTCCCTGGCCGTCCATGTTGCGCCGTCTGCACCGGCGCACACGGCCACCCTGCTCATCGTGATCGGCGTCGGGTGCGGCCTCGCCGGTCTCCTGGCCGTGGCGGCGGCGGCCGCCATCCGACCGGCCGCCTCGCTGGGAGCCGCCGCCGGGATTCTCTTTGGCGTGGGCGATCTGGCCACCAAGGGTGCGGTGGACGGCAACGGCCTCATCTTCGTGCCGATCCTGGCGGCCTGCGCCGCGTTGGCCTTTGTCGCGCTCCAGCTGGCGTTTCAACGGGGCCGTGTGCTCGAGACGGCGGGCTTGTCCGTTCTGGTCAACAATCTGATCCCCATTGTCGGGGGACTCGCGGTCTTCCACGAGGCTTTGCCCGGCGGTTGGGCCGGCGCGGCCCGGGTGGCCAGCTTTGTGGCTGTCGTTTGCGGCGCGGTGCTGCTGGCCCATCCGCCCCCTGGGCCGATCGAGCCAGCCGAGTCCCGCCCGCCCCCCGGAATTCTCGACGGCTCGGTATCGGGCTAGTGGTGGCCGCGTGGCCCCATGGCCACGGCCGCCCGACCGTTCCCTGTCATGACCGGGACAACAGAGATTGAGGTTGCGGTCCTCGGCCCGGTCGAGATCCGGGGCGCGGCCCATGAGTTCAGCCGTCGGGCGGCCATGGAACTGGTGGTCTACCTCGCTCTCCATCCTCGGGGGGCGTCCAACGACGTGTGGGCTGCGGCGCTGTGGCCCGACCGCAGCGTCGCTCCATCGACCCTCCACTCGACGGCATCGGTGGCCCGGCGAGCGCTGGGGCGGTCAGGCGATGGGTCCGAACACCTGACCCGATATGGCGGTCGGTTGCGTCTGGGCCCTTCCGTCGGCACCGACGTCGATCGCTTCGTTCGCGCCGCGTCCACGTCCGACCCGGGCCGTTGGCTCAATGCGCTGTCGTTGGTCCGCGGGCGGCTCTTCGATGGCCTGTCCCTCTCGGACTGGGCCGTGCTCGACGGTACGTCCGCCGAGCTGGAGTCGATGGTGGCGGCCACGGCTCTGCAGGGCGCCGAAGGGGCGCTGCGGCTCGGGTCAGGTGAAGCGGCCGAGTGGATGATCCGGCGAGGCCTGCGGGTCAGCCCCTATGACGAGCGGCTCTATCGGGGCCTGCTGCGGGCGACGGAGGCCAAGGGAAATCGCCTGGGATTGCGGTCGGCCATGGCGGAGCTGCTGAGCCTGGCCTCCGATGGAGATGGGGCATGTCTGCACCCCCGGACGTTGGCCCTCTACCGCGAGTTGGCGCACAGGCGGGTGCCCGAGGGCGGAGAGGACCTCGTCAGGCTGTAGGGTTGCGTCCCGCCATGGCCAGAAGCTCAACGGGAAAATCGGTCGCACGTGCCGCCGCCACAGGTGGTGGGACGACGTACCGCGGGCAGGTGCCCGTCAATTGGTATGCCGCTCTCGTCATCATTGTCATCCTGGGCGTGGCGTCGGTGGCCTTCGCCCGGTACAACTACGCCAAGGGAGGACCCGAGCCGACGGTCAATCAGACCTGGCACGGCGGACTGGCCATGGTCATCTGTGGGAAGACCGAGCCGGTGCTCCCCGTCACCACCGCCAGTTCCACCAATGGGCTGGTGGCCGGGGCCGGCGGCGTCATCGTGGTGGCGCCCAAGACGAGCAGCCAAGCCGGGGCCAACGCGACCCTCGGCAAGTTCGCCTCGGAGTACCCCGGCATGACCTTGACCGACAGTACGGTGAGGTACCCCGCGGCCACCTCGCCTACCTACAAGGCCGGCGAGAAATGTGCCGCCGGCACGCCCGATGCGGGCAAGGCGGGCGTCCTCCGGGTGCGCTCGTGGGTGCTGACCACCGCCACCAATAAGAACGGGTCCTTCGTCCAGATCGGCGGCGCGTACGCCCCCAGCACGTCCGGCTTGAAGTTGCTGGATCGTCAGCTCATCACCATCGGGTTCGGACCGGCCAGCGTGGCGCTCCCCAAGCCGGGGGCTTCGACCGTGACCGCCCTGGTGCAGGCCATCGAGGGCACGGCCCCGCCGGCGACCACGACCACGGCCGCGCCGACGGTCACGCCGACCACCGCGGCCTCCACCAGCTCGACCGCCCCGGTCGGGTCAACCACAACCACCACCGTTCGGTCGACAACGACGACCAAGCCGTCCACGACAACCACCGCCAAGACGAAGTAATGAAGGCAGTTGTCCTGGTGGGGGGCGAGGGGACCAGGCTCCGTCCGTTGACCCTGTCGGCCCCCAAGCAGATGCTGCCCATTGTGGGCGTCCCGATGATTGAGCGGGTGTTGGCCCACCTGGTGTCCCACGGGGTCGACGCGGCCATCTTGTCGATGGGCTACCTGCCCAACGCCTTTCTCGAGGCGTATCCGGAGGGAGTGGCAGCCGGGATCCGGCTGACCTATGCCGTCGAACCCGAACCGCTGGACACGGCCGGAGCCGTCCGGTTTGCCGCGACGTTCGGCCGCGTCGACGACACCTTCGTGGTGGTTAACGGTGACGTGCTGACCGATCTCGACCTGAGTGGCCTGCTGGCCTTCCATCGGCAGCGTCGGGCCGAGGGCACCATCGCCCTCCACCCCGTGCCCGACCCTTCTGCCTTCGGGGTCGTGCCCACCGACTCCGACGGCCGGGTGACGGCTTTTGTCGAGAAGCCTCCGCGAGACGAGGCGCCCACCAATCAGATCAATGCGGGCACCTACATCCTCGAACCCTCGGTGCTGGAGCGGATCCCCGCCGGCGGTCGCGTGTCCATTGAACGTGAGACGTTCCCGGCCATGGTGCGGGACGGAACCCTGTTCGCTCGTTCCGACGACGGCTACTGGCTCGACACCGGGACGCCAGCGGACTACCTACAAGCCCATCACGATCTGGTGTCGGGTCGGCGCGGGCACCAGCTCGATGCCAACCTGCACGACCGGGGTGACGGCGTCTACCTGGAGGGGGAGAGCGCGATTGACGGCGAGATCATCGGACCCTCGGTGATCTTCGGGGGCTGCACGGTCGCGGCCGGCGCCCGAGTGGAACGAAGTGTGGTGGGCGCCGGATCGGTGATTGCCTCAGGGGCGGAGGTTGTCGATTCGGTGCTGATGGAGGGTGGCCATGTGGCCGCCAATGCCAAGGTGGTCGGTTCGGTCATGGGGCCACGCGCCACGGTGGGTCAACGGGGCGATGTCCGACCAATATCGGTCCTGGGCGCGCGGGCGGTGGTTGCGTCGGGAACGGTGGTCGACGGTGAACGTGTCTCCGGCTAGGAAGGGTGGTTGATGCGCACACTGGTCACCGGGGGAGCCGGCTTCATCGGATCCACCTTGGTAGACCGGCTTCTGGTGGAAGGTCACGAAGTCGACGTGATCGACGATTTGTCGACGGGCTCGCTCGCCAATCTGGCGCACGCCGAGGGGCGCCGGCCGGGCACTCACCATCCACCAGGTCGACATCACCGCTCCGGCCGTGGTTGACCTGGTGGCTCGCCGTCGGCCCGAACTCGTCTTCCACCTGGCCGCCCAGGCCGACGTGCGGGTGTCGGTGGCCCGCCCGGTCTTCGACGCGGAGACCAACATCATCGGTTCCCTCAATGTTCTCGAAGGGGCCCGGCGAGCCGACACCGAACGGGTCGTCTTTGCCGCCAGCGGAGGGACCCTTTATGGCGAACCCTCCCCGGAGGATCTTCCCGTCCGCGAGGCCCACCCGCATCAGCCGCTGTCCCCCTACGGGGTGTCCAAGAAGGCCGTGTTGGACTACCTGGTGGCCTATCGGGAGTTGCACGCCCTCGAATTCTCCGCCCTGGCGCTGGCCAACGTGTACGGACCCCGGCAGGATCCGCACGGCGAGGCGGGAGTAGTGGCCATTTTTGCTCAGCGCCTACTGGCTTCGGAGCCGGTGACCATCTTCGGCGACGGGGACCAGACGCGAGATTTCGTGTTCGTCGACGATGTCGTCGATGCCTTTGTGCGGGCCGCCAGCCGCGGTGGCGGACTGATCTGCAACATCGGGACGGGGGCGGAGACCTCGGTCAACGACCTCTACCGGACCATGGCCCAGCAGGCGGGCGTCGACACAGCGCCGGTTCTGGCTCCGCTTCGACCCGGAGAGCTGCTTCGTTCCAGCCTCGACATCGAGCGGGCCGCCATCCAACTCGGATGGCGGCCCTGGACGTCGTTGGTCGACGGCACTCGCGCCGTCCTCGAATTCGTGCGAGGACAACCCGGCTGAGCTAGTCGCAGGCCCCGCCAGACCCCCGTCAGCCGCAGGACGCTCCCCGCAGCCGCAGGACGCTCCCCGCAGCACGCACCCCGCAGCACGCACCCCGCGACGCCGATCATCCAGCACTCCAACTAACGGAAGAGGTCCTCGCCCGGCGGACGGACGACTTCTCGGCGCACCGACGCCGGCCGCAGCCACGCCCCGGGCACGCCGCGCACGATGGCCGCCGGAACGCCCCTGTCCTTACCCATGACGAGCTCGGCCGCCGACGCCAATTCATCGCCCACGCACAACTCGGTGGCCACCAGCTCGCGGCCGTTGGCGTCAAGGGTGCCCCGCAGGTCGACGACCGCCGCCACCCCGGCGCAGCCGATGGCGACATCGGTCACGCCGCGCCTCCACGTGCGCCCAAAGGTGTCGGAGATGATGACGCCGATGTCGACGCCGCAGAGCCGCTTGAGCCCGGCCGCGGATACGACGAGCCGATCGGTCCGGGTCTTCGGGGAGGAGGGCTGCGGTGCCTTCGGCCACGTTGGACAGATCGATGCCCGCATTGGCGCAGATGAAGCCGTGCTTGGTCTCGCTGATGATGAGGTCGCCGCGGCGCCGGAGAATGCGAACCGACTCCTGCTCAACCAGGGTGGCCTTGGCCGTGGGATCGTCGAGATCGATGGGCACGATTTGTCCTTCGGCCTTGGAGACCACCTTCTGCGTGACGACAACCACATCGCCCGGCTGCAGGGTGGGGCCGCCCGCGTGGCGCGGCGCCAGCACCTCGGCCACCATCAAGGCCAGGTCCGCTCCCGGCTCGATCTCGCCGATGCCGGTCAGCGGGATGAGGGAGATCCCACTATCCATGGGCATCGACCACCCGCCGCGCCAGCGCCGCCGCCCGCGCCGGCGTATCCATGATGGTCGGCGTCACCAGGCAGCGGACGCCTTCAGCCTCGACGGCGGCCACCTGGGCTCGGTCGGCTTCGTCCACCACCAGCGTGCCCACCCACGGGGCGTAGAGGCGGGCCACGCCGACGACCGATGCCTCGGTCCCGAGCTCGGTCATGAGTCGGTCGGCCGGGCCCTTCAGCGCCGCCCCGGCAATGATCGGCGACACCGCCACGACGTCGTCCCGGCGCGGCGTCAGGGCCGCCAGCATGCCGGGTATGGCCAGCAGTGGCCCGATCGAGACGATCGGGTTCGAAGGGCAGACCACAATCTGCTCGGCCCGGGTCAGCGCCTCGAGCACGCCAGGGGCGGGCCGAGCCGACTCGGCACCGCCGAATCGAACCGTCCGCACGGCCACCTCGTGGTGAAGCCGGACGAAGTAGTCCTGAAATCCGACTTCGGTTCCCGCCGGCCCGAGCTCGGTGGCTTCGGCCAGGGTGAGCATCGTGCGCACCGGGTCGTTCGTCATCGGAAGCAGGTGCACTTCGACGTGGCGCCGCGCCGAGATCTCGGTGGTGACCTCACTGAGGGTGGCCCCGGTGCGCAGGCGCTCGGTCCGGAAGAGATGGGTGGCCAGATCACGGTCACCGAGCCTGAACCAGCTCTCGCCGCCGAGTTGGGTCAGTTCTTCCATCACCGTCCAACTCTCGCCGGCCACGCCCCATCCGGCCTGGCGATTGTCCATGCCGGCCAGGGTGTAGGTGACCGTGTCCAGGTCGGGGCTGATATGCAGACCGTGGAGGATGGTGTCGTCGCCGGTGTTGACCACGGCGGTGATTGACGACGGGGGGACGACGCGGACCAGGCCCGACAGCATCCGGGCGGCGCCGACGCCGCCGCAGAGGGTGACCAGCACGGAGCGAGCATAGAAGGCGGCCGCGGCCCTCCCGACCAGCTGGAGGGCGGTTCGGGCACCTTTGCTACGATCCGCGCCCGCCATGCCGCACCAGATCTCCTCGCTGCACCATCAGACCGTCGTGTCGGTGCTGCGCGAGGCGGCGCAGGTCAACGGGGACGTGGAGGCGTACGTGGAACCGGCCCAGCTCGGCCTCCGGCCGCGTCGGTCGCTGACCTTCGGGCAGTGGGACCGGGCTGCCGACGGGATGGCCGGGGTGCTGGCGGGACTCGGCGTCGGCCACGGGGACGTGGTCTGCCTCCTCCTTCCGGCGTGCATCGACTACGCCGTCCTCTATGCGGCTCTGCTCCGGCTGGGGGCGATCACGTCGGGCATCAATCCACGGATGGGCCGGGGCGAAGTGGCATCGATCATTGAGCGGACGGCGCCGGTGCTGCTGGTGCTGGACACCGAATCGAGTGACCTGGTGCCGGACGGGATCACCCGGGTGGTCGATCGCGCCGACCTGATGTCCGGCCAGCACGGTGCACCACCACGGGCGTGGCCGGACCTGACGGCGCACGACCCGGTGGCCGTGGTCTGGACCAGCGGCACGACCGGAATCCCCAAGGGGGCGGTGTTCGACCACGCCAATCTGGCCGCGGTGGCCCGGGGCACCGATGTGCTGAGCCAACCGGGGGACCGGCGCCTCTCACCGGTCCCGTTTGCCCATGTGGGTTACATGACCCGGGCGTGGGACGAGATTGCCCACGGTGTGACGACGGTCATCACGCCCACGCCCTGGCAGGCCGCAGACGCCCTCCGCATCATCGGCGAGGAGCGGATCACGGTGGGCCAGGGGGTCCCGACGCAGTGGGCCTTGATGTTGGCCCGACCAGAATTGGCCGAGGTGGACGTGAGCTCCCTGCGCGTGGCCTCGACCGGCGCGGCACGCGTCCCCTCGGCCCTCGTCGCCGCCATGCGGGAGCGCTTCGGAGTGCCGGTCGTCGTCCGCTACACCTCGACCGAATCGTCACTGGGGACGGGCACCACGCTGTCGTCGTCGGACGACGAGGTGGCGTCGACGGTCGGCGCGCCCGTTCCGGGCGTCGAGATCCGGATTGTCGACGACGACGGCACACCGGTCGAGGCTGGAACGGTGGGCCGAGTCCTCCTGCGATCCGAGGCGGCCATGCGCGGGTACTGGGGGCGTGGGCCCGGACGGGGGCGGTCGCTCGATGACCTGATTGACGCCGAAGCCACCGCGGCGGTGGTCTCGGACGACGGGTGGGTCACCATGGGTGACTTCGGCGTCCTCGACCGACGCGGCAATTTACGGTTGTCCGGCCGGACCCACGAGCGCTACATCCGGGGCGGATACAACGTCTACCCGTCCGAGGTGGAAGAGGTGTTGGCGACCCATCCGGCGGTCGAGCGGGTGGCCGTCACGGGTGCGCCCGACCCGGTGTTGGGCGAGATAGGGGTGGCGATCGTGGTGGCCAAAGCGGGGGCGCGCCTGGACCTCGCCGGGTTGCGGGCGCAGTGCGCCGAGAGACTCTCGGACTACAAGGCCCCCGACGCGCTGGTGCTCGTGGACGAAATACCGTTGACGCCCATGATGAAGGTCGACACCCGCCAGCTGGCCCTTTTGGCGGAACAGGCGGCCGGGGATCGACTGGCCGACCGGGCCGGGAGGGGCCAATGAGCGGCGCGGAGTGGTAGGCAGAGTCCGCACACGGAACCCACAGTGGTCGGTCCCGCCCGGCCGACCGCCCCGCTGCATCACCACAAGGAGCGCACATGAGCCCCACCACCAGAGTTGGCGAGGCCGATCCCAATCAGGGGCACGGCGCCGGAGGTTTTCACTTCCGGTCGCTACACGGGAAAGGTGGCACTGGTCACCGGGGCCGGATCGGGCATCGGCCGGGCGACGGCGCGACGTCTGGCCGCGGAAGGCGCGTCGGTGGCCTGCCTCGATGTGGCCGAAGAGGCCGTTGCCTTCGTGGCCGATGAGATCAATGCCGGCACCGCGGCCGGCGGCGGCCGGGCCCTGGCGCTGCGCTGTGACGTGACGGACGAGGACATGGTGGCATCGGTCGTGGCCACGGCGGCGTCAGAGCTGGGCGATATCACCAACCTCTGCAATATCGCCGGCATCGGCGGCTTCTCGCACACCACCGATCAGTCGTATGCCGGATGGCAGAAGATTCTCGCCGTGAACCTCGACGGGACCTTTCTGATGTGTCGCGCCGTCCTGCCCGGGATGCTCGAGCACGGCGGGGCCATCGTCAATACGGTGTCGACCGCCGGCATCGTCGGCCAGCCGTATTCGGCGGCGTACTGCGCCTCTAAGGGGGGCGTGAAGCTGTTGACCAAGGCGCTGGCGGTGGAGTACATGGCCCGAGGCGTCCGCGTCAACGGGGTGGCACCGGGCGGCGTCGACACACCCATCATTCACAATTTCGGCCCTCCCGACGATGCGGACTACAAGCTCATTGCGCGTCTCATGACGCCGATCGGCTTTGCCTTCCCGCACGAGATAGCCGGAGCATTCGCCTATCTCGGATCGGGCGAGGCGGCGTACGTCACCGGAGCCATCCTGTCCATTGACGGAGCCATCACCACCTGAAGTGTGTGCAAGGCTCGACGGGTGCCGAGCCTGTCTGATTCATGAACGAGGTCAAGACGATGCCGGCGAGGCTCAGGGTGTCGCTCGATGCCACGCCGCTTCTCGGCCAGCCCACCGGTGTCGGTGCTTTTTGCCAGGGCGCGCTGCAGGCGTTGAGCACCCGGGACGATCTGGAAGTCAGCGCCTTCGCCGTCAGTTGGCGTCGCCGCGGCGAGATCGTCGCCCACCTGCCGGCCCACGTCCTCTCGCCCCAACGGCCCATGCCGGCCCGCCCCCTTCAAGCCCTGTGGGGGAGAGTGGGCGTTCCGCCGCTGGAGTGGTTCATCGGTGACGTCGATGTCGTGCACGGCACCAACTTCGTGGTGCCGCCCACCCGACGGGCCGGGTCGGTCGTCTCGGTGCACGACCTCACGCCACTCCACCACCCCGAACTGTGCAACGAGGCGACCCTCGCCTACCCGACGCTCATCCGCAACGCGGTGCGACGGGGGTCCTGGGTGCACACCGACTCGGCGTTTGTGGCGGCCGAGGTGGTCGAGGCGTTTGCCGCCGATCCGGCCAAGGTCCGTGTCGTGGAGCCTGGCATACCACCGCTGCCCGACCTGGCGCCCGAGGAGGCACGGCGGATGGTCCGCGCGCTGCTGCCCTCGGGGGTCTCGGACTACATCTTGGCCATCGGCACGGCGGAGCCGCGCAAGGACCTTCCCGGTCTGGTGCGCGCCTTTGATCAACTCGCGGCCAACTATCCCGCGCTCGGCCTCGTGCTGGCCGGTCCACCCGGATGGGGCGAGGCGGCATTGACGGCGGCCGTCGACCGGGCGCACGCCGCGTCCAGGGTCCTTCGCACGGGATGGGTCGACGTCGCCGTCCTCTCGGCCTTGCTCAAGGGATCTTCCGTGTTGGCCTACCCGTCCTTCTACGAGGGATTCGGTTTTCCACCGCTGCAGGCCATGGCCGCCGGGATTCCGGTCGTGGCCACGCGGGCCGGGTCGCTCCCCGAGATCCTGGCTGGCGGGGCCACGTTGGTCGAGGCGGGAGATCCCGATGCCTTGGCCGGCGCCCTGGACCAGGTTCTGGCGGACGACCTGACCCGGCAGGAACTGATCCGACGCGGTGCGGCCCGCGCCGCACTCTTCAGCTGGGACCGTTGCGGCGCCGGCCTGGCCCAGCTGTACCGGAGCGTGGAGGCCGAACGTCGTGGGTGAGGTGCGGAGCCCCCGGATCCTGATGGCCGTGCAACAACTGCGGCGGACGGTGCCCGGCGGGATCGGCGCCTATGCCCGGGGGCTCCTGACCGGGCTGGCCCAGGCGACCGAGGGGGGCGTGACCTCCGACATCACCCTCTACGCCAGTCGGCCGCGTCGAGGCCGCTCGGGGGGAGGAGCCGACCCGCTGTCGCGATTCGGTCACCCCGTCGTGGGGTCGCGCCTGCCCGGTCCCATCATGACTCGGGCGTGGGACCACGGGTGGCTTGGCCCCCGCGTCGGGGTTCGACATCATCCACTCGGTGTCGCTGGCGGCGCCTCCGGCCCGGGCCAGCCGGGGGGAGCGCACGGTGGTGACCGTGCACGACCTGTCCTGGCGCCGCTACCCCGAAGGCTCCACACCGAGGGGCCGCAGGTGGCACGAGGCCGCCCTGGTCCGGGCCCGGGACTCTGCGGCCGCGCTGGTGGTGACCTCGAATTTGGTCGCGGTCGATCTCAGGGCCGAGGGTGTGGCGGCCGACCGCATCACCATCGTCCATGGAGGGAGCGACCATCTCGTGGCGGCGGACATGGCCCGGACCGACGCCGTGCTGGGCCAACTCGGCGTACACGGTGAGTTCCTGCTCACCGTGGGGACGCTCGAACCCCGCAAGAACATCGGACGACTGATATCGGCCTACGGGCTGGTGCGCCCCACTCTGCCCGAGCCCTGGCCGATGGTCATTGTCGGTCCGGATGGTTGGGGGCCGGCGCTCCGCGACCGCGGGAGCCAGGCCGGGGTGATCTTCGCCGGGGAAGTGGCCGATCCCGTCCTGTCCGGCCTCTACCGGCGGGCGCGGGCCTTCGCCTACGTCCCCTTGACCGAGGGGTACGGTCTGCCCCCGCTCGAAGCCATGCGCTTCGGGACGCCCGCGGTGGTCAGCGCCGAGGTCCCCAGCGTCCATGACCTGGCCCAGTCCGGGGTGCCACCGGCCCGCATCGTCGATCCCTTGAGCGTGGAGGACATCGCGGCCGGGCTGGTCGCCGTGGCGACCGATGACGACATCCGGGCCGACCTCTCCGCTCGCGGTGAGTCGTACGCCCGGGCGCGCACGTGGCGCACGGCGGCGCAGGCCCACATCGACCTGTGGGGTTCACTGGCGTGACCTCGTCCCCACTGGCGCTGTCCCTCGACGTGTCTGCGGTCCCCACCCGGCCCGGAGGGGCGGGCTATTACACGATGGAGCTTGCTCGTGCGCTGTGCGCCCGTGATGACATCAGGTTGACCATGCTGTCGCGGGTCGACGATCAGGATCGTTGGCAGGCGCTGGTCGGCGCCCGTCAGACGGTCGTGGGCGCCGTGCCCCGCTCACGCCCGGGCCGACTCGTCTTCGAGCAGGTCCGGCTGCCCCGCCTCATCAGATCGCTCGGCGTCGAGCTGCATCACGCACCGCACTACACCATGCCCGAACGGTCCCCGGTGCCCTGTGCGGTCACCATCCATGACTGCATCTTCTTCGATCACCCTGAGTGGCATCTCCGCTCCAAGGCGGTGTTCTTTCGCCGGGCCATCCGTCGGGCGGCCCGCCACGCCGCCGTGCTCGTCACCGGGAGCGAGTTCACGGCGACCCGGCTGCGGGCCTCCTGCGACGTGCGGGCCCCCATCGTGGTGGCGCCCTACGGCGTCGACCTGGGTCGTTTCACGCCGCACGAACCGGCCCCCGGAGCGGATCAGCACCTCTTGGCCCAGTTGGGGGTCCCGACCGATCGCCCCCTGGTGGTCTTCGTCGGGACACTCGAGCCGCGCAAGGGGGTGGCGCCTCTGGTGACCGCCTTCGACGAAGTGGCGGACCGCGATCGCGATGCCGTCCTCGTGCTGGGTGGAGGGACGGGCTGGGGTGTGGACGAGATCGAGCGGTCGCTGGCGACGGCCCGCCACGCAGACCGGATCCTTCGGACCGGCTATCTGTCCGATGCGGCGGTGCCGGCGCTGATGCGCCAATCCGCCGTCGTCGTCTACCCGGCCATCGAGGAGGGGTACGGCCTGCCGGCCCTCGAGGCACTGGCCTGCGGTGCGCCCCTGATCACGACCGCGGGGACGGCCATGGCCGAGATGGCGGGCGAGGCGGCCGATCTGGTCAGCCCGGGCGACCACGCCATGTTGGTCGGGGCCCTGGTGGCGGCGCTTGACCAGGGGCGGAAGGGCACCGCGGTCGAGGGGCGCCGGGCTCGAGGTCTGGCGGTGGCCGCAGAACGGACATGGGAGGCCAGCGCCGCCCGGCACCTCGAGGCGTACCGGGTGGCCCTGACCAGCCCGAAGTAGGGTTCGTGCATGCGCGCACTGATCACCGGGGGCAAGGGTTTCGTGGGCCAATGGCTCGCCGCCCATCTCAAGGACTGTGGCGACGAAGTGGTGGTCGTCGACGTCGAGACCGACGTGGCCGATGGGGTGGCGCTGAGAAAAGTGGTCACCGAGGCGGCGCCGGAAGCCATCTACCACCTGGCCGCTCTGACTCACGTCGGCGAGAGTTGGGACAACCCGAGCCAGGTGCTCCGGGTGAATGTGATCGGCACGGCGGAATTACTCGCCGCCGCTCGCGCGCTGGGCCGGCCCCCCACGGTTCTGGTGGTGAGCTCGGCCGAAGTGTACGGCGTGGTCACGCCCGAACAGCTCCCGTTGGACGAGGCCACGCCGACGGCGCCGGCCACCCCCTACGCCGCCAGCAAGCTGGCCGCCGAGGCCGTCGCGCTCCAGGCCTGGCGCGGGTACGGCCAACCGGTCATCGTGGTGCGGCCCTTCAATCACATCGGGCCGGGGCAATCGCCCAACTTCGCCGTACCGGCACTGGCTAAGCGCATCGTCGAGGCTCGCCGGTCAGGCGCCACGTCGCTGCGGGTGGGCACCCTGACGACGCGGCGTGACTTCACCGATGTGCGCGACGTCGTCGTCGCGTACCGGCTGCTGATCGAGCACGGGGTGCCGGGGTCGACCTACAACGTGTGTTCCGGAAAGGATGTGGCGATTTCAGAGGTCGCTGACGATCTCCTGTCGCTGGCCCGGGCCGACCTCGAACTCGTGACCGACCCGGACCTGGTCCGGCCGGTTGACGTGCCAGTTCTGCAGGGCGACGCCGGCCTCTTGCGGGCGGCCACGGGGTGGGTCCCGTCCATCCCACTCGCGACAACGCTCGCCGATGTCCTGGCCTCCTGGGAGACCGACTAACGGCGAGCGTTGTCAGCGTGGTGGCAGCCTGGTGACAGGCTGGTGAACGCCTGGATCAGGCGGGGACGACCCGCTGACGGATCTGGTTCCGCACCTCACGGGCCTGGTCGAAGGCCTTGCTGGTCACCTTGGTGACGGTCGGGGGCAGTTGCTCTTCCATCGGCTGAAAGCTGGTCTCGAGGAAGTGCGCGGCACTCTCGACGAGGTCGTCCAGGTGCTTGACGCTCTTGGTCACCTCGTGGCGGGCGTCGGTCAGGCGCTCGTCGAGCGAGAAGTCCTTCGCCAGCTTGTTCTTGAGCTCAACCCGCTGGACCTGGGCCCGCTGGTAGCCCAGCACGCCGAGGCCGACGGCCACGTAGGCCGCGTCGCGGGCCAGATTTCCGACGCCTTTGGAAAGGCTGTTGATGTTGGTCAGTTCAGGCATGTGTTCCTCCTGGTTTCTCGGTTGGTAGTGACAGCGGGCACGCGATCCGGAGACCCCGTCGGGCCCTGACTTCGACCCTCCAGGCTCGGTGCGTTCGCCTACAAGAGTATAGCATTTGTTAAACAGTTGCAAGCGTTTTCGGCCGCATCACCGACCCTCAGGCGTGGAGAGGGAACGTATAGCCTCATGCCCCTGATGGACGTCCAAGCACCGGCAGTGGTTGCCGTAGTGGTCACCACCGATCCCGGGCCTTGGTTCGAGGAGACGCTTGCGTCCCTGGCCAGGCAGGACTACGAGGAGCTTTCGGTGCTCGTCCTGGCCAACGGAGGCGGCGAGGACCCCTCCGAACGGGTCGGCCGGATCCTGCCCAACGCGTTCGTCCGCCAACTCCCCGGCGACCTCGGGTACGGCGCCGCCTCGAACACCGCGCTGGAGATGGTCGAGGGGGCGGCCTTCTTCCTGCTGTGCCATCACGACTGTGCCCTCGACGACGACGTGGTGCACAACATGGTGGAGGAGTCCTTCCGTTCCAATGCCGGCGTCGTCTCGCCGAAGTTCGTCAACTGGGACGACCCTTCCATCCTGCTCCACGTCGGGATGAGCTGCGACAAGACCGGAGCGGTGGTCGACCGGATCCAGGACGGCGAGGTCGACCACGGGCAACACGACGCCGTGCGCGACGTCTTCGTGGCGCCGGGTGCCTGCATGCTCATTCGGGCCGACCTGTGGCGGGAGTTGGGCGGCTTTGACGCCGGGATGGTCGCCATGGGCGAGGATCTCGACCTCTCGTGGAGAAGTCAGGTCGCCGGATCACGCGTCGTCGTCGCCCCGGACGCTCGCGTGCGGCACCGGGAGGTCGTGGCCAGCGGGTCCGAACCGCTGGCCGCGTGGTGCCGGGGAGGGAGACCACCCGGTGACGTTGCAGGCCCTGCAGCGGCGGCACGAACTGCGGGCGGTGCTCAAGTGTTACGGCCCGTTCCACCTGCTCCGAGTCCTGCCCCAAGCGGGACTTCTGGCCGTCTGCGAAGTCGTGGTGGCCCTCTTGGCCCGGGACGGACGGCGGGCCCGGGCGGTGGCCGGGGCCTGGACATGGAACGCCAAGCACTGGGGCGAAGTCCGGGCGCTCCGCGCCGAGCTCAAGGCCCATCGCCTGTTTCCCGATTCCGAGGTCCGGCGTCTGCAGTTGCGCGGCAGTGCTCGACTGACCCGCTACTTCTCGCGCCTGAGCCACCAGGGGCTGTCGGCGGCCAACGCCGTGGTGTCGTCGCGCCACGGGGCGAGCGCGCCTCGACAAGAGCCCGAGGTGGCAGTCCTGACGGGCAGCGTCGGGCTGGCCTTCAGTGAGGACGCCGATTTCGACGACCTGGACGATCTCGGCCACCGTTCGGGGCGGGACCGCTTCGGCCGCAAGGTGCGCCGTGATCCGCTGACGTCGGGCCGGTCCCACACCGTCGCCATCGTGGTGGCGGCGATCGTGGTCCTCCTGGGCACGAGGGAGCTGCTCTTCGGCACGTTGCCGCTGGTCGGACAGCTGGCGCCGCTCCCGGGGTGGGCCGGCAGTTGGCACCACTTCTTTTCGGGCTGGCAGCCGGCGGGCGTGGGAACGACCGCTCCGGCCACCCCGGCCTTTGGCCTGGTCGGCCTGGTGGGCACGGTGCTCCTCGGGTCAATGGGGCTGGCGCAGCGGATCCTGATCCTCGGCTGTATCCCGCTGGGGGCCATCGGCTTCTCCCAGCTGATGCGCCCCCTCGTCTCGGCTCGGGCTCGAGTCGTCGCCACCATCTGCTACCTGGGGCTTCCCCTGCCCTACGCCGCCTTGGGCGGCGGACGCTGGGACGGCTTGGTGGCGTACGCCGCCTTCCCCTTCATCGTGGCCCGCCTCGCTCGTGCGGCCGAGGTTGCTCCCTTCGACCTCGTGACCGGGAGGGGCTGGCGCTCGACCGCGTTGGGCCAGATCGCCGTGCTGGGTGCGATCATCGCCGTCGCCACGTCGTTCGCCCCGGCCGTGCTGCCCATGACGCTGGTCTGCGCGCTGGCCTTCCTGGTGGGATCGATCGTGACGGGGACCACAACCCTGGGCGGCCGTGTCCTCTGGGTGGCGGCCAAGGCCGTGGGCGTGGCGGTCCTGCTCATCGCACCGTGGGCCGTGGGGACCTTGACGGCGGGATCCCATGCGGTCGGTATTTTTGGCCTGCCGATCTCGGCCACCAACGCGCCGAACTGGGGTGAGGTCATTCGCTTCGCGGTGGGTCCGACCGCCCGGTCACCCCTCGTGTGGCTGCTCGTTGCGGCCTCGGCCCTCCCACTGCTGATCGGCCGGGGCCAGCGCTTGATCTGGGCGGCCCGCTTCTGGGTCCTGGCCTGCCTGTCATGGATCCTGGCCCTTGCCTCCACGCGCGGATGGACCGGTGCCTTCACTCCCTCGGAAACGGTTGTCCTGGTGCCGGCGGCCATCGCGGTGGCGGCGGGCGTCGGCCTCGGTATCGCCTCCTTCGAGACCGACGTGGCCAGGGTCGCCTTCAGCTGGCGCCAGGTCGTCAGCGGGGTGGCGATGATCGCCGTCAGTCTCGGGATGTTGCCGGTGGCGGTGGGCGCGCTCGACGGTCGCTGGGGGCTGCCGGCCGACGGCGTCGAGCAACCGCTGGCCTTTTTGAACCAACCGAATGCCACGGCGGCGTATCGAGTCCTCTGGCTTGGTGACCCGCGTGCCCTCCCGGTGGGGGGCTGGCCCGTGGACGCCGGGCTGTCCTACGCGCTGACCGGCCAGAGCCTGCCTGACGCCACGCTGGTGTGGGCCCCCGCGGGTCCGGGCCCGGCCGCCACGGCCGCGACGGGGCTGCAGTTGGCCTTGGATGGCAATACGGTGCACCTCGGCCGTCTCCTGGCACCGCTCGGGGTGCGGTACGTGGTGGTCATTGACGGCATCAATCCGGTCGGCTCGGAGGTGGCCTCGGTCAACGCTCCTCCGCCGGTCGGCCTGCAGCGTTCCCTGCTGGACCAGGATGACCTCCAGGCCGTGCCCGGGCAGGTCGGCGTGCAGGTCTACCAGAACGCAGAGACCCTCCCGGTGACGGCCCAGCGCGCCCGCCCGCCCCTGCCGACCGGCCCCATCTGGTCCTTCCCGACCGGCGGCCGACGTCCGGGGATGGCGGCCCGTCCTCACGCCCCTGGCGCACCGCCATGGCGCGACCGGCACCATCGCCTCGGGCCCGGTGTACGCGGGGTACGCCCCGGCCGGTGATTTCACCCTGGAGGTCGGTGGCCACGCCGCCACCCGCCGGCCGGCGTTCGGCTGGGCCGGCCAATACCCCGCAGCCACCGCGGGACCAGCCTCACTGGCCTTTCACAACTTCCCCTTCGTTCCCCTGGTCGTGTTGGTGGAGTTGGCGGGCTGGGTGGTGCTGGCCGCGGCACTGCTGGGGTGGCGGCGCCGGGGGCGCGGCGGCGCAACCGACGCGGGAGGAACCGTGAGCCCGTCCGCCCACCGCGAGCCGAGGCGATGGGTCGTCCTGGTGGTGGTCCTGGTGGTGATCGTCGGCGTGGCCATCCTGGCCCGTTCGACCGCCTCGGCTCCCCCCGCCGCCTCAGTGCCCGTTCCCGGCGCCATCGTCGAGCGCGCCGCAGGCTGAATCGTCGGCCTGGTACTGCGCGGGACAGTCGACGCCCTCGGGGCAACTGGCCGTCGGATCGGTAGAGCTCACCAACACCGGCTCTCGGGCCGTGGCCGGCTCCATCACATCGACCTCGGACACCGGGGCCTCGGCGGCCGTCCCGGTGTCGGTACCGGCCGGGGGCCAGCTTGTGGTCGCCACCCCGGCTACGGCGGGATCGTGGGTCTCGCAGGCGGTTGCCCTCTCGGGCGGTGGGGTGGCGGTGTCCCAACTGATCCACGGGCCGTCCGGTTGGGCGCAGTCGCCGTGCCAGAGCGGCACCTCCCAGCAGTGGTACTTCCCCAGTGGAACGACGGCGGGATCGAACAATGTGTTCACGGCCCTGTTCAACCCCACCTCGACCCCGGACGTGGTGGACCTGACCTTCGTCACCCCCTCGGAGGTCCTGCACCCCATCAGCTTCCAGGGCATCGTGCTCCAACCGGGGCAGACCCAGGTCGAGAACGTGGGTTCGTACGTGCAGAACCAGCAAGCGGTCGCCACCACCGTGACGACGAGGACGGGGCGCGTGGTGGCGAGTGAGACACAGGTCTTCTCGGGATCCGGGGCCGGCTTGGCCATCGTGCCGGGGTCTCCCCATCCCGAGTCTCGGTGGTCCATTCCGCAAAGCCGGGAGGTCTCCATGGGGTCGACCTCCCTTGACATCTTCAATCCAGGTTCGACCACCGAGGCCGTCACCGTGAGCACGCGGCTGGCGTCGGGCCCCCTGCCCGCGTTCCACGCCCAGGTCCTCCCCGAGTCCACGTGGACGCTGGCTACCAGCGCCCAGACGCGGATTCCCAAGGGCGGCGCCGGCACCGCCGGCAGCTACTCCACCATCGTGCAGGCCTCCGGCGGCGACGGTGTGGTCGTCGGTCGCTCGGTGGTGGCGCCGAGCGGGTCGCCCACGCCCTTGGCCGGGCTGTCCAACGCGGTGGACACCTCGAGCGCCACCTCGCCCTCACACCAGTGGGTGGTGCCGTCCCCGGGCAGTGCGTCGGCGCCGGCGCAAGCGGGAGCGGCGCCGAGCGAGGTCGCCCTTTCCAATCCGACCGGCACCACCGAGACGTATGCGGTCTCGGTGATGACTCCGAAGGGGAACCGGCTCCTGACCCAAGGACGATTGCCTCCGTCGACCTTCATCTCGCTGAGCGGGCCGGCCCTGTCGGCGGCGGGGCTCAGTCCGCTGCTCGTCAGCTCCAGCGGCTCGGTGGCCATCGGCGCGAACGTGGGCCCAACGGGCGCGTACGGCGTGGTGACCATGCCCGGGATCCCGCTCGCCGGAGCCTCCGGGGGCTGAACGCTACAGATTGTGACGTTGCCACCGTCGCCACAGGAGGCGACCGACCAGCGCGACCAGAGCGAGACTGAGGACCACGAACAGCGCCGGCCCGGCGGCGCCGACCACGCCGTCGACCCCGTCGGAGAACCCGCGCACGCTGTCGTGCCAGGCCCGGTTGATCCCGCTCGGCGCGTGAGGGGCCGGTCGGTGCGCCGGAGGCGGCTCGTGCACCGTCACGGTCAGGGTCGAGTAGGTCGTCTCATTGGTGACGACCGTCAGCTGCCCCTGCAGCTGCTCTATCTGCGATTGCAGGGTGTCCAGCTGAGCCTGCACGGCCAGAATGTCACTGATGGACGTGGCCTTGGCCAAGATGGCCAGGTACTGCTGGCGGCTGGCCTGCAGGCTGGTGATCCTGGACTGCAGGTCGACGTATTTTCCGGTGACGTCCGTGGCCTTGGTGGTGAGGTCGAGGCTCTTCCCGAGGACCTGCGCGTCGTGCAGCACCGTCCCGAAGCTGGCCTCGGGGACCTCCAACGTGACACTCCCCTGGGGTGACGTGCCCTGCGCCCCGGGGTGGGCCCCGGTTTGGGTGTTGGCCACAAACCCCTGCGCCCTGGTGGCCAGCGTGGTCAAGGCGGCGATGGTGGACGTCAGGGAACCCTTGGGGACCTGCAGGTCGAGTGAGCCCGTCTGGGCGATCTTGGTCGACTGCCCGGCCGGCGAGGTCGATTGGGGGGCGGCGCCCGTCGGCGCCGACAGGTTCTGGTTCGGCTGCGCCTGTGCTGTTCCGTGGGTTGGGCTGAACGACCGCGACGGCCCACCGGCTTTCGCCGGCGTGGATGGTTGCGGACCGGCCGCCACCGAGGTGGTGGGGTGTGACCCGGTCGGCCCGGGCCGAAGGGCCAGCCCCACTCCGGCGAGCCCGGCCAGCACGACCAGGCCGGCGGCGACCGCCAGCAGCCGATGGGAGCGGAGGGTGCCTGGTCCCGACCGGCGACCGGAGGGCGGCCCGCCGGTCTCGGCGGGCGCGGCGCCCCGACCCTCGTCGAGGGTGCCGTCGTCGGTTTCGTCGAGGGTGCCATCGTCGGTGCCGAGAGCCCGGTCGAGGATGTCGCTGGCACCAGACGTCGGGACCTCGAAGGCGGCGCCGGCCTCGACGAAGAGGGTGCCCAGCAAGTCGTCGGTCAGTGCGGGCATGTTCAGGCCTCCTCGGTCTGGTCGAGGGTGGCCTCGTCGGCCAGCGCCGCGATGCCGGGATCCTCACCCAGTCGCCGCCGCGCCTCATGCAGTCGCGACTTGACGGTGCCAGGGCGCCGGCCGATGGCCAGGGCGATGTCTCGCTCGCTCAGGTCGGCGTAGTACCGCAGGACGACGGGGATACGGAGGGAGACGGGGAGTTGCTGGAGTGCGTGGAGCACCGTCTCGGCCACCTGGCCGTGTTGCGCCATGGTGTCAGGGTCGTTTCCCCTCGCTGGGATGTGGACCAACGGGCCATCGTCGGCCCGGTGGTCACGGTGCGGGATCTCCTGTCGCAGCTTGGAGTAGCACGCGTTGACCACCACTCGATAGAGCCACGGCTGGATGCGCGGCACCGAGGCCAGGGAGGCCCGGAAGCGCCAGGCGCGCAGGAAGGCCTCCTGGACCGCCTCTTCAGCGTCGGCCCGGTTGCCGAGAATCAGGCAGGCGGTCCGGAACGAGGGGACGTAGCCCTGTTCCAACCACGTCTCGAGCTCCTGTTCCACCATCCCCCCTTATGACGCAGCGCAACGCAGTTCGGTTCGCGCCGCGGCGGGGCTCAGGGCGAAGGGGTCGTCGGGACCTTCGGGGGGTTGAGCGGCCGAGGGTGATTCGGGCGGGGGCCAGGGAGGCGGCGCCCAGGTCCCCTCGGCACCGGCGGGCGGGGAGGCGGCCGGCACCACGGCCGGTTCGGGATCCCCGGCGTGGCTGCCCGAGCCGTTTCCATTGGTCGGCGCGCCGTTGAACTGGGGCACCGCCTTGGCACCTTCGGTGTGGACCGGTGCGCCGTGGGCCTCGTCGACCAGGCGAGAGACCTCCCGGCCATCGATGATCTCGTTGTCGAGGAGGGCCCGGGCGATGGCGTTGAGGCCGCTGCGGTGCTGGCTCAGGACCTGCATGGCCCGATCTTCCTCGGCCCGGAGGATCCGTTCCACCTCATCGTCGATGATCTTCGAGGTGTCCTCGGAGTAGTCGCGCGTGTGCATGAGGTCCTCGCCGAGGAACACCTGCCCCTGCGAACCCCAGGCCATGGGGCCGATGGCCTCACTCATACCCCATTCGCGCACCATCTTGCGGGCCAACTCGGTGTTGCCGACCAGGTCGTTGGCGGCTCCGGTCGACAGGTCGCCGTAGACCAGCAGCTCGGCCACCCGGCCACCCATCCGGACACAGAGCGAGTCTTCGATGTACTGGCGGGGGTGGATGTGACGCTCCTCCATGGGGAGTTGATGGGTCACGCCCAACGCCATGCCCGTCGGCAGGATCGTGACCTTGTGCACGGGGTCTGCGTGCTCGAGGACATAGGCCAGGACGGCGTGCCCACCCTCGTGGTAGGCGATCCGCTCCTTCTCTCCGTCGGAGAGCACCATGCTCTCCCGCCGTTGTCCCAGGAGCACCCGGTCGCGGGCGGATTCGAAGTCCTCCATGGCGATGTCCAGACTGTCCCTCCGGACGGCGTGCAGGGCGGCTTCATTGACCAGGTTGGCCAGATCGGCGCCGCTCATGCCCGGAGTGCCGCGAGCGACCACGGTGAGGTCCACGCTGTCGTCCATCCGCTTCCCCTTGCAGTGGACCTGCAGAATCGGCAGCCGCTCTTCGAGGTCGGGCAGCGGCACCACGATCTGGCGGTCGAACCGCCCGGGCCGGAGCAGGGCGGGGTCCAGGATGTCGGGCCGGTTGGTCGCGGCGATCATCACGACGCCCTCGGAGGTGTCGAAGCCGTCCATCTCCGAGAGCATCTGGTTCAGCGTCTGCTCACGCTCGTCGTGCCCGCCACCGAGTCCGGCGCCGCGCTTGCGGCCGATGGAATCGATCTCGTCGACGAACACGATGGCGGGAGCCTGCTTGCGGGCGGTCTGGAAGAGGTCGCGTACCCGACTGGCGCCCACGCCGACGAACATCTCCATGAAGTCCGAGCCGCTGACCGACATGAAGGGCACACCGGCTTCGCCGGCGACTGCCCGGGCCAAGAGGGTCTTCCCGGTCCCGGGGGGACCGACCAGGAGCACACCCTTGGGGATCTTCGCCCCGATCTCCTTGAAGCGCGCCGGTGTCTTCAAGAAGTCGACCACCTCGCTGATCTCCTGCTTCACCCCGGCATAGCCGGCCACGTCCTCGAACGTCGTCGACGGACGGTCACTGCTGAACTGCTTGGCCTTGGAGCGCCCGATGGACATGATCCCCGACATCTGGCCCTTGGTCTGGCGGCCGATGAAGTAGATGAAGGCGGCCCCGATGAGGATGATGAAGAGGTAGGGGGCGAGGTCACCCAGGAGGCTGGTCGTCTGCGGGGGGAAGCTGACGGCCACGCCGTCGTTGCGCATGGTGGTGACGTCGTTGGGCAGCGACGGACTCGGTCCCTGGGACTGGTACGCGGTCCCGTCCTTGAGTTTCCCGGTGATCTCGCCGGTGCTGTTGCTGATCTGGGCCGTCCCTACCTGCTTGGACGTCACGTCCTGCATGTACTTCGAGTAGCTGATGGTCTTGTTGGTCGTCCCCTTGTTGGCCCCGAGGACCACCAGGATGGCCACCACGCCGACCGCGGCCACACCCAGCAGCCAGCGGTAATTCTGGCTGGCCGGGGCATTTCCCGGTGGCGTGCTCCCGTCACCCGGCGGCGTGCTGGGCTGATTCGGGGGCCGATCTGGGCGTTGAGGACTCACCAGGCCATGCTATGCGTCCATTTCACCAAGTGGTGACCGCCCGGAGGGGGAGGCCATTGGCGCCTGGCGTGCCAGTATCGTCGGGCCGGTGAGCGAAATCGACCCCAAGGCGGTGTTCCCCGGTGGCAGGAACCCACCACCGCTCGCTCCGGGGACCGTACCTGAGGGGTATATGCCGCTGGACCTGGTCAACTCCGCCGGGCACGCCGTCCCCGCGCCGCCGCCGGAGCTGATGCCCGGGGACGGGCCCTTCCTCGACCGACCCGGCGTTCCACCGACCACCAAGCACCATGCCTGGGCTTGGCTGATCTACGCCGTCGCCGGCTTCGTCGTCGGGCAGCTCCTGGCCGGGGTCTTCGGAATGATCGCCGGCGTCATCGCCGGGAAGACCAGCGGGCAGATCACGTCCATCGCCTCGGCGCCGGTGCCTCCGGAGTGGTACGTCGTCTCGACCCTGCTCGGTCTGTGGATCGGATTCTTCGGGGCTCCTTGGCTGGCCAGCCGGCGACACGGGACGCGCCACTTCCTGGCCGACCTGGGCGTTCGCTTTCGTCTGATCGACCTGGTGGGCATCGCCGTCGGGATCGGCGGCCAACTCGTCATCGTCATCTTGTACCTCCCCTTTCAGCACGACATCCACAACTTCAATGCCCCGTCGCAGAAGCTGACCGGGGGCTCGCACGGCGGCGGCTTCTTGATCGTCGCCTTGGCCACGGTCATCGTCGCCCCGTTCATGGAGGAGCTGCTGTTCCGGGGCCTGCTCCTCAAGGCCCTCGTCCGGCTCTTCACGCCGGTCCTCGCCACGCCCTCACGGGCCCGGGTGGTCGGCGTCGTCCTGGCCGTCATCGCTGACGGGATCCTCTTCGGCCTGGCCCACGGCGAATTGGTGCAATTGGCCGGGCTGGCCGTGTTCGGGATCGCCCTGGCCGCCATCTCCTATCGCACCGGGCGATTGGGCATGAACATGGTGGCGCACGCGTCCTTCAACCTGGTGGCCGTTCTGACCATCCTCAGCCAACGGGGCGGATTGATCCATTAGGACCCGGGCTGCCCCCGCCCCCGCCCCGCCGCCCCCGCCCCGGGCGCCGACCACCGGGCGCCGGCGGACACCCTTTCGTCGGCCCCCTAAGGTTGGCACGGTCATGACCCGTATGGACCACGTCTTCAAGGCCTACGACATCCGGGGCACCGTGCCCGACCAGCTCGATGCCGCCATGTGCCGGGCCATCGGGCGGGCGGTGGCCCGTTTCGCGGCGGCTCCGGAAATCCTGATGGCCCGCGACATGCGCACCTCGGGCGTCGAGCTGTCGCGTGCGTTCGCCGACGGGGCCAGGTCCGAAGGCGTCGGCGTGACGGACCTGGGTCTGGGGTCGACCGATTTCCTCTATTTCGCCTCTGGTCACCTCGATGCGCCGGGCGCGATGTTCACGGCGTCGCACAATCCGGCCCGCTACAACGGCATCAAGCTGTGTCTCTCCGGGGCGCGTCCCATCGGCGTCGACACCGGCCTGGTCGAGATCGAGGAGCTGGCCGAGGACCTCTTGGACCAGCCCGTCGGTGCGCTCACCGGGACGTGGCGGGAGTTGGATCTGCTGCCCGAGTGGGCCGAGCATGTGCTCTCGTTCGTCGACCGCGGCTCGCTGCGCCCGCTCAAGGTGGTGGCCGACACCGCCAATGGGATGGGTGGGCTCGTCGTCCCGACCGTGTTCGCCCATCTGCCGTTCTCGGTGGAGATCCTCTATCCCGAGTTGGACGGGTCGTTCCCCAATCACCCGGCCGACCCGATCCAGCCGGAGAACCTGGTTGACCTGCAGGCGGCCGTCCTGGCGCAGGGGGCCGACATCGGACTGGCCTTCGACGGCGATGCCGATCGGGTCTTCCTGGTGGACGAGCGGGCCCAGCCGGTCTCCGGTTCTCTCACGACGGCGCTGGTCGCCGCCTCCATGCTGCACAAGCACCCGGGCGAGACGGTGCTGTACAACCTCATCTGCTCCCACATCGTCCCCGAGACGGTGGAGGCGTTGGGCGGCAAGGCCTTCCGGACCAAGGTGGGTCACTCCATCATCAAGAAGGTCATGGCCGAAACGGGCGCTGTCTTCGGAGGAGAGCACTCCGGCCACTACTACTACCGCGATAATTTCCGCGCCGACTCCGGCATCATCACCGCGCTTCTCGTCCTCGAACTGCTGAGTCAGAGCGACCAGACCCTCTCGGGGCTTCTGGCGCCCTACCAGCGCTACAGCGACTCGGGGGAGATCAACACCGAAGTGCCGGATCCGGCGGCCACGGTGGAGGCGATCGCCGCCCACGAACGTCTGGCCGGCGCGTCAATTGATTTGCTCGATGGACTGACGGTCGAACACCACGACTGGTGGTACAACGTGCGCCCTTCCAACACCGAGCCACTGCTGCGGCTCAACGTCGAGGCATCGACCCCGGCGCTTTGCGCCGCCCATGTGGCCGACGTCCAGGCCCTCATCGCCCGATTCGCCACCGCCATCCCGTGACCTGAAGGAGACGCGTTCCATGACCCTTGATCCGTTGTTGCTGGACGTCTTGGCCTGCCCGGTCGACAAGAGCCCGCTCCTCTGGTTCGCCGACGAAGGCATTCTCTACAATCCGCGGCTGCACAAGAGCTATCGGGTGGAGGACGGTGTACCCATCCTGCTGGTCGAAGAAGCGACCGATGTCACCGACGCTGAGCATGGTCGCTTGACGGCCAAGGCAGAACAGGACGGGGTGCGGGCCACCGGGCCACAGGTGGGGTGAGCAACCCCTACCCGCTCGACACCCTCGGCCTGTGGGACGCCACGGCCGGACTCCCCGAGCAACTTGGTGCCGCGGCCGACGGCGCCATCGACGCCCTTCGCCGGGTCACCCTCCCCGCACGGGCCGACCTGCGTGCCATCGTGGTGTGCGGGGTCGGCAGCAGCGGGCTGGCCGGCGACGCCGCCGCCGCCACGGGGGCGTCCATCCCGATCGTGGTGGTCAAGGGCGACGACGTGCCTGCCTTCGTGGGTCCCGACTCTTTGGTCTTCGCCGTGTCGTGGTCCGGCGACACCGACGAGACCGTCACCGCGGCCCGTGCGGCCCGCGAGCGGGGGGCACCGATGATCGCCATCTCGGGGGGTGGGGCACTGACCGAACTGGCTCTGGCCTCGGGCCTGGCGCACTTCCCGCTGCCCGGCGACCTGCCCGCTTCCCGCACCGCCTGGGGTGCCGCCGTGGTCCCGCTCCTCCTCACCTTGGCGCACTGCGGCGTGACGCCAGACGTGACTCGGTCGCTCGCCGATTGCCTCCCGGCGTTGCGCCGGCGACGCGACGCGCTGGTGGCCGCTCGCAGCCCGGCCGAAGCGGTCGCCCGACGTATCGGGCGCACCATGCCGCTCATCTACGGGTCCGTTGGCATGAATGCGGTGGCGGCGCAGCGCTGGAAGGCGCAGATCAACGCCAATGCCAAGACGCCGGCCTTTGCGGCGGTACAACCAGAGCTCTCGCACAACGAGGTCGCCGGCTGGGGCCAGCACGGCGACGTCACCCGACAGGTGTTCTCGCTCGTCACCTTGCGCCATGCCGGGGAGGGCCCACTGGTGGCCCGTCGTGTGGCCTTCGTCAACCAGGTCATCGACGAGGTCATGGCCGACGTCATCCCGGTCTGGGCCGAGGGCGAGGACGATCTCGGCCGTCTGTTCGACCTGGCCCTGTTCGGCGACTTCGTCTCGTTGCACATGGCCGGGCGGGAGGGCACCGACCCCGGCCCCGTTCCGGCGGTCGAGGAGGGTCGGACCTTCGAGACGCCGGAATCCCCGAGTGAGGCGGCCGCCAGGGAGTAAGGGAGTAAAGGCGCGCCGCCGCCGCCATCGTTGTCACCAGGGAGACCCGGCCGGGCGCCGGCGGGCGCCGAGGTCGTGCCCCGGGCGGCCGAGTGTGACGAAGAGTCAGTAGGTGACCCCGGTGAGGGTCTCCGAAAGGCTCCAGAGGGCGACAGCCTGGGCTTCATCGTGGGACCGCTTACTCGACCGAACGACTTTCGGATGGCCACGCTGCTCGAAGAATTTGTCCGGTCCGACAAATGAACCACCGGGAACGGTGGGGAACGTCGCGGCGTAGAGAGCAGGCAGCGCCCCCATCTCGGCGCTCTGCGCCACCAGTCGGTTCGTCACACTCATCAATCGGTCCTGGATCGAGTCGGTGTGGGACTGCAAATTGGTGGCGGCGTACCCGGGGTGCGCGGCCAGTGCCTTTCGGTTCGATTGGTCGGCGCTGAATCGACGTTGGAGCTGGTACGTGAACATCAGGTTGGCCAATTTGGATTGGCCGTACGCCTGCCAGCGCTGGTAGCGGCGGCGGTCCCAGTTGAGGTCCTGAAGGTCGATGCGACCCATCCGATGGGCCGCGCTCGACATGGTGACGACGCGGTCGGTGATTCGATCCAGCAACAGGCCGGTGAGCGCGAAGTGGCCCAGGTGGTTGGTACCGATCTGTAACTCGAATCCATCCTTGGTGCGGCGTTTCGGCGTGGCCATGACTCCCGCGTTGTTGACCAAGACGGCGACCTCATCGAGGCCGGCGGCGCAGGCGCGAACCGAGGCCAGGTCGGCCAGATCGAGGTGACGGACTTCGACGTGGCCCGGCATCGACGCGACGGCCCGCTCCCCCTTGCTGACATCGCGACAGGCGACGATGACGTACGCACCAGCGCGCGCCAGTTCAGTGGCGATCACCGCGCCAAGACCGCTGTTGGCTCCGGTGACCACGCAGGTCCGTCCGGTTTGGTCGGGTATATCGGCCGCAGTCCAATTCGTCACATTCGCACCCTAAAGGCGTCGTGCGCGCCTCCAGCCCTCGAGCCCACCGGACCCGGTCCGGTCTCTAGGTGGCCGGGGCAATCCGATGAGCGATTTGGAAGATGTTTCCAAACGGGTCACGGACCATGCCCCGGCGGTCACCGTACGGCGTGTCCATCGGGGCCTCCAATGAAGTCGCCCCGGCCGCAATCGCCCGTTGGTACACCACGTCGGCGTGGGACACGTAGACGTAGAGGAACGCCGGGAATCGCTCGCGCTCGGTGGCCGATGTCACCATGAGCAGCGAGTCGCCGATGTGCATCTCCGCCGGTCGGTTCGGCTCAACCTCACCGCGTGCCTCGAACACGAGGCGCAGGAAGTCAACCTGGGCCGCCACGTCGTCAACGACGATGCGAGGCGTGACGGTGTGATAGCCCGCGCGAGTTCCATGCGACTCGGACATGCAACCAGTTTGGCACCTGCGCCTCAGCCCGCTCAGACGTTGCGCCGGGAGCGTCAGGTTCCCGGGCGCCGCGGGATGGCCGGTCCGGCCGGACTAACTCAGCCGCTCCACGATCATCGCCATGCCCTGGCCTCCGCCCACGCACATCGATTCGAGCCCGAAGGTGTTGCCGGTGTCCTCCAGCGCGTTGAGGAGCGTGGTCATGATGCGGGCGCCGGTCTGGCCGAAGGGGTGACCCAGGGCAATGGCGCCGCCCTTCACGTTGAGCTTGTCCCAACTGATGCTCAGGTGCTTGGCCGAAGGTATGGCTTGTGCCGCGAAGGCCTCATTGATCTCGACCAGGTCGATGTCGTCGATGGTCATCTTGGCGCGCTCGAGGGTCTGACGGCAGGCGTCGACCGGGCCCAGGCCCATGATCTCGGGGTTCAACCCGGTCACGCCGCTGGCCACGATGCGGGCCAGGGGAGTGATGCCCAGCGCCTTGGCCTTGGTGTCGCTCATGACGATCACCGCCGCCGCCCCGTCGTTGAGCGGGCAGGCGTTGCCGGCGGTGACGGTGCCTCCCTCGCGGAAGACCGGCTTCAGCTTGGCCAGGCCCTCGAGCGTGGTGCCGGCCCGCGGGCCGTCGTCCTTGGTGACCACGGTGCCGTCGGGCAGCGTGACCGGGATGATCTCGCGCTCGAAGAAGCCGTTCTCCTGCGAGGCTACGGCCCGGGTCTGCGACAGCAGGGCGAACTCGTCCATCTCCTCCCGGCTGACCTGTTCGTACTCGGCCACGTTCTCCGCCGTCTGCCCCATGGCGATGTAGACGTCGGGCAGGCTCCCGGTCAGGGGCGTCCAGGGGTCGGAGACCGCCGGCGTCCGGGCCGCGGTGCGTTCCTCGGCGGCCGCGAACGCCACGTTGTGCGGCCCGGTGTCCGAGGCGCCCTGCCGGTAGCGGCTGACCGTTTCCACCCCGGCCGCGATGAAGACATCCCCCTCGCCGGCCCGGATGGCGTGGGCCGCCATGCGGATGGTCTGCAACGAGCTGGAGCAGTAGCGGTTCACCGTGACGCCGGGAACGTTGTCCATCCCGGCCAAGATGGCGGCGACGCGGGCGACGTTGTAGCCCGCCTCGCCGGCCGGCTGCCCACACCCCATCAGGACGTCCTCGACGTCGGAGGGATTGAGTTGCGGCACCTTGGCCAACACGGCCTTGAGCACCAGTGCGGCGAGGTCATCGGGACGGCACTCGACCAGCGAGCCCTTGTTGGCTCGGCCGATGGGGGTGCGACCGGTGGCGACGATGACTGCTTCAGGCATGGACTGGCTCCTCGATTCGATCAGAGGCCCGGATCTCGCCCGAGGCCGACGCCACGTTACCGGGTGGCCGCGCCCTGCCCGCAGCCCCGCCGCAGCCCGACCCATTGGCCCGGCGAGGGGGCCGGAATGTAACGTGTTCTACAAAGCAAGGAGATCGCCCGGACGGTCTCGCTGCGCCAAGATTGCAGGGTCGCCGATGCGGCGCGGCCCGGGAGGGACACCATGGAGATCTCGTATACCGAGGAGCAGTTGGCGCTCAAGCGGGAGCTGAGGACCTACTACGACAACCTGCTGACCCCCGAGTTGGAGGTGGAGCTGTCGCAGTCGCACGGCATCGGGCCCACCGTGCGCCGGGTGGTCAAGCAGATGGGCGCCGACGGGTGGCTCGGCATCGGCTGGCCCAAGGAGTGGGGGGGCCAGGGCCGTTCCGCCATCGAGCAGTTCATCTTCTTCGACGAATCGATGCGCAGCGGGGCACCCGGTACCGATGCTGACGATCAACACGGTCGGCCCCACCATCATGAACTTCGGCACCGACGCGCAGAAGGAATTCTTCCTGCCCAAGATCCTGGCCGGCGAGATCCATTTCTGCATCGGCTACACCGAGCCGAACTCGGGCACCGACCTGGCCTCGCTGACGACGAAGGCCGTGCGCGACGGCGAGGAGTACGTGATCAACGGCTCGAAGATCTTCACCAGTCTGGCCGGCGATGCCGACTACATCTGGCTGGCTACCCGGACGGATCCGAACGTGTCCAAGCACAAGGGCATCTCCATGTTCGTCATCCCCATGGACACGCCCGGCATCCGCGTCGTCCCCATGAAGCTCCTCGGCGACCACAACATCAACTACACCTTCTACGAGGATGTCCGCGTCCCTGCCACCAGCCTGGTCGGCGGCGAGAATCAGGGTTGGACCCTCATCACCAACCAGCTCAACCACGAGCGGGTCACGCTCTGCTCACCGGGGATCATCGAACGGGTGCTGGCCGACGTCCGGGCGTGGGCGCACGCCACGAAGCTGCCCGACGGGCGCCGGGTCGACGACCAGGAATGGGTGCAGGAGCACCTGGCCCGGGTCTACGCCGAACTCGAGTTTCTCCGCCTCATCAACTGGAAGGTGGCCTGGCAGGCCACGCAGGGAAAGCTCGATGTGGCCGACGCCTCCTCCATCAAGGTCTTCGGTACCGAGTTCTACCTCCGGGCCTTCCGCTTGTTGCTGGAGATCGTCGGCCAAGCCGGCTACCTCACCCGGGGTTCGCCGGCCGCCGTGATCGCCGGTCGCCTCGAGATGTACGCCCGCTCCATGATCATCCTCACCTTCGGCGGTGGCACCAACGAGATCCAGCGCGACCTCATCGCCATCTTCGGCCTCGGCATGCCGCGGTCGTTGCGCTAGTCCGATCGATCACCCACTCACGACAGAGACAGAGAACGCACATGGATTTCAGTTACAGCGAAGAGCAAGAAGCCGTCAGGGAGTTGGCCGGCCGGATATTCAGCGAGCGCGTCACCCATGAGCGACTCAAGGACATCGAGACGGCGGCGCAGGAGGAAGGACCGATCGACCGCGACCTTTGGCGTGAGCTGGCCGAGGCCGGGTTGCTCGGGATCGCCCTGGGCGAGGATGTCGGCGGGGCCGACCTCGATTTCGTCGCCGCCTGCCTGGTGATCGAAGCCGCCGGCCGCACCGCCGCCTACGTCCCGGTGGTGGAGACGATGGTCTACGGTGCGGCGCCGATCGCCCAGTTCGGCACCGACGAGCAGAAGGCCACCTGGTTGCCCGGCGTGAGTTCCGGCCGGACGATCCTGACGGCCGCCCTGGCCGAATTGGCGGGAGATCTCATCCTCCCCGGCGGCACGGCGCCGATCACGACCGCCACGGTGCGAGCCGACGGAACGTGGGTCCTCAACGGGACCAAAGCCTGCGTGCCGGCGGCCTACGTAGCGCAGGCCCTCCTCGTCCCGGCCAGTCTCGTCGGCGACCGACGGCACCAACGGGGGAGTCGGCGTCTTCATCGTCGACGTCGATGCCGACGGCGTGAGCCTGACCCGGCAGACGACCACCACCGGACGGCCCGAAGCCATCGTCGAACTGTCCGGGGTGTCCCTGGCCGCCGACCGACAGATCGGCGGGCCCGGCGCAGACGGGGCGGCCATCGTGACCTTCATGACCGAGCTCGGCATCACGGCGCTGTGCGTGTTGGAGGCCGGAGCGTGTGCCGCCGCGTTGGAGCTCACGGCCGAGTACACCAAGACACGGGTGCAATTCGACAAGCCCATCGCCACCTTCCAGGCGGTGGGACAGCGAGCGGCCGATGCCTACGTCGACACCGAGGCCATCCGCCTCACCGCTGTGGCAGGCCGCCTCACGGCTCTCGGCCGGATTGCCGGCGGCGTCCGAGGTGGCCGTGGCCAAGTACTGGGCCGCCGAAGGTGGCCAGCGCGTCGTGCACGCCGCGGCCCACCTGCACGGTGGCGTCGGCGTGGACCGCGACTACCCCTTGCACCGGTACTTCCTCTTGACCCGGCAGATCGAGCTCACGCTCGGCGGAGCCAACGAGAGTCTGCGCCGGCTCGGGCGGATCCTGGTGGCCGAACCGGTCTGACACCGAGCTGGTCGACGGCACTCCGTCGACCAGCGTCACATCCGCGCCAAGGTCACCGAGGCCCATCGCACCGCGGTTCAAGACGGCAATATGGCCGCATATATAGTGCCACTGGAGACCTGCTCGACGAGAGGGACACGGGTTGGCATTCATCTACGAGGTTCCGGTCGACCCGGACGCCGAGAACAATCCTCACTCGTTCATGCTGGACATCGTCGGCTACAACAAGCGCGTCCTCGAAGTGGGGTGCGCGAATGGGTTCGTCACCAAGGTCCTGTCCGAACGCGGGTGCACCGTGGTCGGGATCGAGCTTGATGCCGAGGCGGCCGCCGTCGCCGAGAAGTGGGCCGAGAAGGTCGTGGTGGGCGACCTCGATACCGGGACATTGTGGCGAGATCTCGACGGAGAGCAGTTCGATGTCGTGACCTTTGGGGATGTATTGGAGCACCTTCGTGACCCCTTGGCCGCCTTGCGCGCCGCGGTGCGCCATCTGAATCCGTCGGGCTATGTGGCTCTCTCTGTCCCGAACATCGCCCACGGCGACGTCAGGATGGCGTTGCTGCTCGGCGCCTTTCCCTACGGTGACACGGGGCTCCTCGACCGAACGCACATCCGGTTCTTCACCGGAAGCTCCCTGGAGGAGCTCATCCGGGAGGCCGGACTCGTGCTGGCAGAGACCCGACGCGTTGTCGTGCCCCTCTTTGGTACCGAGCTCGGGGTCACACACGACAGCGTTGACCAGTCGACCATCGATGTGATCCGGGATGACCCAGAAGCCGAAACGTACCAATTCGTGGTGAAGGCCGTCCTCGACAATGGGGCGCACGACCTCACCGCGTTGGCCGATCGCGCCAACCGGCTCGGTGACCAGGTGCAGCGGGAAGCGGCGCGTTCAGCCCGTCTGGACAAGGAGCGGCAGGATCTGCAAGATCTGCAAAGAGAGCAGCTACGCAGCCAGGAATCGCTGCAAGACGCCCGACGACAGGCCGCGGCGTCTCAGCAACAGCTCGATGCCGTCCTCAAATTCGAGAACGTTTCGAATGATCACTCGACTCCGACGCCCGTTTGGGTCGTCCCGACCGTTGCCGCCGTCGGTCTCGCCGGAGGAATCGTGAGCGCACGGATGGTGAGCCCGGGAATCGTTGCCGTCGACCACACGACTCGAACCGGCCTCGAAGATCACGCCCGTTCCGACCCCAGCCCCAGCCCGTAGCCGGCCAGGAAGTAGCCGGCTTCCTTGTGCCGCGGGAAGCGGTCGGCCAGCTGATGGAAGGCCGGCGAGTGATCGGGGTGCACCAGATGGGCCAGTTCATGGACCAGCACGCTGTCGAGCACCCACCCGGGCACCGAAGACAGTCGGTGTGAGATTCGGATCTCTCCGGAATGAAATGAACAGGAACCCCACCGGGCGGTCTGGTTGGTAACCCACCGGACTGCGCTGGGCTGAGCGCCTATCCGGTACCGAGCGCACAACACAAGGGCGCGCGCCATGAGGTCGTCGTCGCCCGCAGCGACCCGCAGCGGCTGCTTGGCCACCAGGCGGTCGACCAGCCAGGCGATCGTCTTCTCCCGCGCTTCGCCTTTGAGATGGGCCGGGAGCGAGACGACAATGCGATCGCCCATCCATTTGGCCTCGGAGGTCTTGCGCCGGCGTGTGCTGGTGCGGATCTCCACTTCGGGCCGACCTCGCTGGGCCTCCGGGGTCTGCGGCGCAGGCACCGCGACTGGCTCGACCGCCACCAGGGGCGGGTCGGGATGACGGGCGGGCGGAAGCGCCGACGGATCGTCGGCGTCCGTCCAATTGAAAAGCGTCATCTCGGTATTGTGGCCGATCGGTGTGACGTTGCACGATCATCCGAACGTGATCTCCTGGCCAAGGGCCTCGGGAGAGACGGGCCGCGGTGGTGGGCTGTCCGGATGGCTCTGCGCCGCTGCCGACCCAAGGATGAGACGCCAGGCTTGATCTGAGATGGCAGCGGACGATGCGAAGCTGAAGATGGCGGGGCACGACCGCCTTGCCGCTGAACGGCGAATATCCCGACTTTTCCGCCGATCGCGGGGTCTACCCTGCTGTTATGACCTCGCCGGCGATGATCCCACCCACCATTTCCCGCTTCAGCTCGATCTCGATGCTCCGGACAAGATCGCCCGGTGGCGACCGTTGGTGCACTGGTTGCTGATCATTCCCCAGCTGGTGGTGCTCTACGTGCTGGCCATCGTCCAGCGGGTGGTCTTCATCATCTCGTTCTTTGCCATCCTCTTTACCGGCCAGATGCCCGAAGGTCTGTTCGGGTTCAACACCATGGTCCTGCGCTACCAGTGGCGGGTGGTGTCGTATGCGCTGTTCATGCGTGAGAGCTACCCCGAGTTCGCCTTTCCGGCAGAAGCGGCCGACCCCGGTACCGAGCCGGCCACATTGTCGGCCCAGCCCGCCCCCAAGCTCAACCGCGGCCTCATCTTCATCAAGTGGCTGTTGGCCCTCCCGCACTACATCGTCCTGCTGTTCCTCTACATAGGGGTCTACGTCGTCGCGATCATCGCGTTCTTCGCGGTGTTGATCACGGGGCGTGGCCGGCGGGGATGCGCAACTACGTCGTCGGCGTCACCCGGTGGTCGACACGGGTGAGTGCGTACATCCTGCTCATGACCGACCAGTATCCACCGTTCAGCCTGGACTAAGGGCCATCTCCACGTCGGCCACGCCGGTCAATGGGCCACGTGCTATCTGACGGATGCTACACGGCCTGGAAAGGCCCCGGCTAGCCGACCACCAGTTCGGCCATGGTGCGCAGGGTGGCCACATCGCCGTTGATCAACATGCTGGTGGCACGCGACTCACGCCAGGCTTCCAGGTCGTCACGGATCTTCTCGGTCGGGCCGACCAGGGCGATGTCCTCGACCATGGCCGTGGGCACGGCGGCGGCGGCGTCGTCCTTGCGGCCGTCGAGATATGCGTCCTGAATTTTGGTGGCCGCTTCCTCGTAGCCCATGCGGGCGAAGACGTCGAAGTGGAAGTTCATCTCCTTGGCTCCCATCCCGCCGATGTAGAGGGCCAGGGAGGGACGAAAGCCATCGGCTGCAGCATCGATGTCATCGGCGATCACCGTGGGCGCGAAGGCCAGCACCTCGAAGTCGGCGGCGGAGCGGCGCGCGGTTGGCCGGGCAAAGCCCTCGTCGAGTGAGGCCTCGAAGGAGGACATGGCCTTGGGCGAGAAGAAGATGGGGAACCAGCCGTCGGCGATCTCGGCGGCCAGGGAGACGTTCTTCGGGCCTTCGGCGCCCAGGATGATGGGGATGTCGGCCCGCAACGGATGGACGATCGGCTTGAGGGGCTTGCCCAGCCCGGTGCCGCCGGGGTACGGCAGCGGGTAGTGCGGCCCGTCGTTGGTCACCGGCCCTTCACGGGCCAGCACCTGGCGCACGATGTCGACGTACTCGCGGGTCCGGGCCAGCGGCGCGGAGAAGGACTGCCCGTACCAGCCCTCGACCACCTGGGGCCCCGAGACACCGAGGCCGAGGACGAAGCGACCACCGGAGAGATGGTCCAGGGTCAGCGCGGCCATGGCCATGGCGGTCGGGGTGCGGGCCGAGAGCTGGCACAGCGACGTGCCCAGACGGACCCGGTCGGTCCGCGAGCCCCACCAGGCCAGCGGGGTGAGGGCGTCGGAGCCGTAGGACTCGGCCGTCCAGACGGAGTCAAAGCCCAGGCGCTCGGCCTCCTGGACCAGTTCCACCGCGTTGGGCGGAGGACCCGCGCCCCAGTACCCCAGCTGCAATCCGATCTTCATGTCCTTCATGGCGCCACCCCTACTTCCACGACCCTACTTCCACCACGTCTCGGGCCCAACGACTCGGGTCACAGCTTGTCCAAGATCTCGTCGGCGAACCATCTGACCGCGGCGAGCCGGTCGGAGAGCGCCTTGTCGTCGGGCGTCCCGGGTTCGACCGTGACGAACATCCAGGGGGCGCACACGAAGTCGGTCACGCCGGCGTCGATGAACCGGTGGAACATGTCGAGGTCGGGACGCTCATTCAGGGAGAGGTAGATGGAGAAGTCCTTGTCGCTCCGGCCGGCGGCGTCGAGCGCCTGGCGCAGTTCGCCCAGGTGCGTCCAGGCCTCCTCTTCGGTGTAGGCGCCGGCGGCGATCCAGCCGTCGCACAGCGCCGCGGTGCGGCGCAGGGCGACCGGGGAGTGCCCGCCACCGATGATGGGGATGGGTGCGGTCGGTGACGGCTCGATCTGGCACTCGGGCACGTCGTAGTAGGAGCCGTGGTGTTCGACCCAGCCGCCTTGCCACAACTCCCGAAGGGCCACGATCATCTCATCGAGCCGCTTGCCCCGGGTGCTGAAGTCCTGTCCGGTCTGGTCGAACTCCTCCTTGCACCAACCCACGCCGACGCCGAGGCGAACCCGGTTGTCGGACAGGACGGCGGTGGTACCGACCGACTTGGCCACGGTGATGAGGTCTCGGGCCGGGGCGATGTACACGCCGGTGGTGAAGAGGAGCTGTTCGGTGACCGAGGAGAGGGCGGAGATCACACACATCGGATCCGGCCACGGCGTCTCGGATTCCCAGCCGGGCGCCCCGTCCTCGCGCACCGAGTACGTGTAGCGGGACTCGAGCGAGCGGGGGTTGAAGAGGTGGTCCGAGATGTAGATGCCGCCGTAGCCCAGCTCCTCGCTGACCCGGGCCAGCGGCACGGCCTGACGGGTGGGCAGGAAGGTAATCGATTGATGGAAGCGGGCCGGCGCGTCGGGTCGGGCGGATGCCCTGGAGTCGGTCTGCGGCACGCCGCTCAGCCGGCCCGGGCCGGCAACGGCGTTCCGCCGATGGGTGCGGACGGCGCGAAGGCGACCGGGATGTGCTTGGTCCCGTTGATGAAGTTGGACTGCAACCGCTGCACCTCGCCGTCGAGACGAATGTCGGGGATGCGGTCGAGCAGGCGGTCGAACATCACCATGATCTCCATGCGGGCCAGGTTGGCGCCGAGGCAGAAGTGGGGGCCGCCCCCGCCGAACGCAATGTGGTTGTTGGGCGAGCGCGCGATGTCGAAGGTGTCGGGATCGGTGAACACGGACTCGTCCCGGTTGGCCGAGGTATGCCAGAACACGATCTTGTCCCCCTCCTGGAGTGCCTGCCCCCCGAGTTCGGTGTCGGCCACCACGGTGCGGCGGAAGTGCATCACGGGCGTGACGAAGCGCAGCATCTCCTCGACCGCACTCGGGAGGAGGCTGCGGTCCTGGCGCAGCTTCTCCCACTGGTCGGGATGGTCGAAGAAGGCCACCATGGCGCCCGACATGAGGTTCCGGGTGGTCTCGTTGCCGGCCACGATGAGGAGCATGAAGAAAAGATCGAGCTCGAGCTGGTCCAGCTTCTCGCCTTCGACCTCGGCGTTGATGAGGGTCGAGACCAGGTCCTGCCGGGGTTCGAGCCGCCGGGCGGCCGCCAACTCCTCGGCGTAGCTGAAGACGGCCATGGCGGCCTCGCCCGGATCGGCGCCCTCGACCTGGTACTCGGGGTCGTCCGAGCCGATCATGCGGTTGGACCAGTCGAAGACCTTGCGCCGGTCCTCCTGGGGCACCCCGAGCAGCTCGGCGATGACCAGGAGCGGCAACTCGGCCGAGATCTCCTCGACGAAGTCGGCCGTGCCGCGCTCGGACACCGCGTCGATGATGCCGTCGGCATACCCGACGATCTGCTGCTCCAGGTCACGCACCAGCTTCGGGGTGAAGCCCTTGTTGACCAGGCGGCGGTACCGGGTGTGCATGGTCGGGTCCATGTTCAGCATCATCATGCGCTGCTGCGCCAGCTGATCGTCGTCCATGTCGGTGAAGAGGGCCGAGTGCTTGTAGGAGGAGAAGCGCTCCCAGTCCCGGTTCACCGTGACGCAGTCGTCGTAGTCGGTGACGGTCCAGAAGCCACCCCGGTGGGCCGACGCCTCGGGATGCCAGTACACCGGGGCTTCGGCCCGGAGCCGCCGGAACCACTCGTGGGGGACGCCGGCCACGAAGTTGCGCCCGTCGATGAGGTCGATCTCTTCGAGACCCATGGTCCCCCTTTCAGCCTTCAGCCGGCCCAACCGGCACAACCGGCCGGCGGTATGGGTGGGTGGCACCCCCGCGGGGGCAATTTCTAGAACGTGTGTCAGTGATCATTGATCATAGGCACAGCGGCCCGGTGGGGGCTTTGCCGTCCGGGGCGGAGCTCGGGGCGCGGACCCGGGCGACGCGACCCGGGCATCGTTTCCGGCCGGCTCCGGCCGGCCGGGGTCCAAAAAAGAGGTCCCGATCGCCCCCGAAAGTGGCCCGACCTGGCCCGGGGATCAGCAACGAGAACCTGTTACAGTTTTGCGCCGGAGCGGCCTTGACCTGCAGGGACCGCCGAGAATCCACCCCGAGGGTGTGCCATGTTCCTCGAAGAGAGCCCCGAGCAGCAGCAGCTGCGCGCCGAGTTGCGTCACTACTACGCCGAGTTGCTGACCGATGACGTCCGGGCCCGGCTGGGCGCCGGCGGCGAGGGCGGCGAGGCCTGGGGCGAGGTCGTCCGCCAGGTCGGCAAGGACGGGTGGCTCGGCATCGGCTGGCCCACCGAGTTCGGCGGGCAGGGCCGACCGGCCACCGACCAGTTCATCTTCTTCGACGAGACGCGGCGGGCCGGATCACCGTTTCCCTTCGTCACCATCAACACCGTCGGCCCGACCATCATGCGCTACGGAACGGAAGCCCAGAAGGCCTTCTTCCTGCCCAAGATCCTGGCCGGTGAGCTCAACTTCGCCATCGGCTACACCGAGCCCGAAGCCGGCACCGACCTGGCTTCGTTGCGCACGCGGGCGGTGCGGGACGGCGAGGAGTACGTCATCAACGGCGCCAAGATCTTCACCAGCGGGGCCAACGAGGCCGACTACATCTGGCTGGCCGTGCGCACCGATCCCGACGTGCCCAAGCACAAGGGGATCTCCATCATCTGCGTGCCCACCACCACCCCCGGGTTCGAATGGTCGATCATCAACACCGTGGGCGGGCTGACGACCACCTCGACCTTCTACGAGGACGTCAAGGTGCCGGTGGCCAACCGGGTCGGCCCGGAGAACGAAGGGTGGCGGATGATCACCACCCAGCTCAATCACGAGCGGGTCGGGTTGGCCGCCTGGAGCGGTTTGTCCATCTCCGTGTTCGATGACATCGTGCGATGGGCGGCCCGCCAGCCGACCGACGACGGCCGCACCCTCATTGAGCAGCCCTGGGTGCAGATGGATCTGGCCCGATGTCACGCCGAACTCGAGGCCATGTGGTTGCTCAACTGGCGCATGGCCGTCCACGTGGCCGACGGCGAGCTCACCGGAGCGGAGTCGTCGTCCATCAAGGTCTTCGGCACCGAGCGCACCATTGAGGTCTTCCGCGTCCTCGCCGGCATCGTCGGGGCGGCGGGATACCTCACCCCCGGGTCACCCGGAGCCCTCCTGCGCGGCCGTCTCGAAGCCACCGGACGCCAGGCCCAGATCAACACCTTCGGCGGCGGTGTCAACGAGGTCCAACGCGAGATCGTGGCGACGGCCGGACTGGGCATGACCCGGGGCGCTCGATGAGCGACCGCCTGGAAGAACTGTCCCCGTTCCCCGATCACAGCGTCGCCCTGAAACGCCTCGTCGGTCAGTCGTCCGGCCAGCCGCAGCTGTCCCCGCACGCGGTCAACGCGCCGATGATCCGGCACTGGGTCGAAGCCATGGGCGACACCAATCCCCTCTATGTCTCCGATGAGTCGGCACGCTCTCACGGGTATGACGGTGTCATCGCCCCGCCCACCATGCTCCAGGCCTGGATCATGCGCGGCCTGCGGGCCAGTTGGTTGGCGGACGAGGCCCGTGCGGCGGGAGAAGACCCTGCCAACGGGGCCCACGATTCCATGATGCACCTGCTCGACCTCGAAGGCCTGACCTCTGTCGTCGCCACCAACTGCGAGCAGAGCTACGGCCGACCGCTGGTCCTCGGCGATCGGCTGCTGGTGCGCTCGGTGATCGAGGACATCTCTGATCCCAAACGCACCGGATTGGGCACGGGTCGCTTCTTCACGTCCCGCCTCGATTTCACCGCGGTACCCGACGCCGACGTCCCCGAGGACCCCAGCCCCGAGGAGATCGTGGCCTTGGCCGAACGTGGTGAGCCGGTCGCCACCATGCACTTTCGCATCCTCAAGTACCTCCCCCCGGCCCGTCGGTCGGCGGCTGGTGCGGAATCGACGGCAGCACCGGAGCGACCGCCCCGCCCCCGTCCGGCGCTGACCCAGGACAACGCCTTCTGGTTCGAGGGCGCCCGGGCCCACCACCTCCTCATTCAGCACTGCACCTCATGCGGGACGTTGCGGCATCCACCCCTGCCGGCGTGCGGCACCTGTCGATCATTCGAGTGGGATACCGTGACGGCGAGCGGTCGCGGCACCCTGTACTCCTTTGTCGTGGTGCACTACCCCCAGGTACCGTCGTTCGAATACCCCTTGGCCATCGGGCTGGTCGAGCTGGAGGAAGGGACGCGGGTCGTGGCCAACGTTGAAGGCGTCGAACGCCGTGAATTGCATATCGGTATGGCGCTCGAGGCCACGTTCGTCGACTACGACGATGAGCTCTCGCTCCCCGTCTTCCGGCCCGCCTCCGCACCACCTGCCTCCGCACCACCTCCCCAGGCCACCGCACCATCTGGAGGGACGACCTGATGGACTTCGCCTTCACCGACGAGCAGCACGCGGTGTCCGAGGCGGCCATGGGCCTGCTCGGCGGCCTGGTCGATGCAGAACGCATCCTCGCCGTCGAGCAGACCGACGATGTGGTCGACCGCGAGCTGTGGGCCGCGCTCTCGGCCGCCGACCTGCTCGGCCTGGCCGTACCCGAGGCGCATGGGGGTGCCGGGTACGGATTGACCGAACTCTGTCTGCTGCTCCAGGCGCAGGGCAACGTGGTGGCCCCCGTCCCTCTGTGGGCCACCTTGGTGCTGGGCGCGTTGCCCCTGGCCCAATTCGGCTCGCCCGAACTGCAGGCGCGCTGGCTGCCGGGCGTGGTGGCCGGCGACGTCATGCTCACCGCCGCCTTGAACGGGGTGGCCATGGGCGTACACGGCGTTCCGCCTGTCACCGCCACCGCGGTGGGCGACGGTTGGGTGCTCAACGGCACCGAGCTGGCTGTGCCCCAGGCGCATCTGGCGCAGCGCATCGTGGTGCCGGCCCACACCGCCGATGAGGAGATCGTCCTCCTGTTGGTCGACCCGCAAGCCCCGGGCGTGTCGCTGGAACGCACGGTGACCACCAACCGGGAGATCCATCCCCACCTCCACCTCACCGACGTCGCGGTGCCGGCCGGCGAGGTCCTGGTTGACCCGACCTCGGCCCGAGCGGCCCTCGAGACGCTCGTCATGGCCGCCACCGCGGGCCTGTGCGCGCTCCAGGTCGGGGTCTGCGAGTCGGCCCTGCGCCAGACCGCCCTCTACCTCAACCAACGCAACCAGTTCGGGCGGCCCCTCAGCAGCTTTCAGGGCACCATGTTGCGGGCGGCCGACGCTGCCATCGACATCGAGGCCATGCGGGTCACCCTGTGGAACGCCACCTGGCTCTTCGATACCGGTCGTGACGCCACCGACGCCGTCCAGGTGGCCAAGTGGCAGGCCTCCGAGCGCGGCCAGCGCACGGTGCACGCCACCCAGCACCTGCACGGTGGCATGGGGGCCGACATCACCTACCCGATCCACCGCTACTTCCTCTGGGGCAAGCAGCTGGAGCTCCTGCTCGGAGGTCCCAGCCTGCAGTTGGCCCGTATCGGGGCCGGCATCGCGGCGCGGGCGTTGGCCGAGGCCAAGCCATGACGGGCACGGCCACGGGTACGGGCACGGGCCGGCCCGAGGCGCTCGCCTTCGCCGACGTCAACGTGGGGGACGAGTTGCCGATTCTCGTCCTGCCGATCACCCGCACCCTCATCGTGTCGGGCGCCCTGGCCAGTCGCGACTACCAGGACGTGCACCACGACTCCGAACTGGCCAAGTCACGGGGCTCGAAGGACATCTTCATGAACATCTTGACGACCAACGGTCTGGTCGGCCGCTACGTCACCGACTGGTCGGGACCCTCCAGCCTGATCACTGAAGTGAAGATCCGCCTCGGTGCGCCCAACTACCCCGACGACACCATGACCTTCACCGGATCGGTCGCCGACAAGGCACCGCTGGCCGAGGATGGCCAGCGCGGTGTGGTCACGGTGGCCGTCCGCGGCGCCAACCAACTGGGTGACCATGTCACCGGCACCGTCGTCGTCTCGCTGCCGATGAGCACTGAGTCGGCGTGAGTCCGCACCGCTTCGCCGGAGAGGTGGCGATCGCCGGCATCGGTGCCACGGAGTTCTCCAAGGACTCGGGTCGCTCCGAGTTGCGCCTGGCCGCCGAAGCGGTCGACCTGGCGCTGAGGGATGCGGGGATCCTGCCGGGGGAGGTCGACGGCATGGTCAGCTTCAGTTCCGACACCAATCCGGACATCGACATCGCCCGCAGCCTCGGTATGGGTGACCTCACCTTCTTCAGCCGCATCCACTATGGCGGCGGTGCCGCCGCCGGCACCGTGCAGCAAGCCGCTCTGGCCGTGCAGGCGGGCGTGGCCGACGTGGTCGTGTGCTACCGCGCCTTCAACGAGCGCTCCGGGGCGCGGTTCGGTGCCGGGGTGCAGGGGCGTCCCCCCATGGCCACTGCCGAGAGCGCGCACCTGGCCTCCTACCTTCCCGTGGGCCTGTTGACGCCGGCCTCCTGGGTGGCCATGGCGGCGCAGCGCTACCTCCACGTCAACGGGGCCACCAGTGAGGACCTGGGACGGGTGGCCGTGGCCGACCGCAAGCACGCGGCGACCAACCCCAAGGCCTGGTTCTTCGAGCAGCCGATCACCCTGGAGCAGCATCAGGAAAGCCGCTACATCGTCGATCCGCTCCACCTGCTCGACTGCTGCCAGGAGACCGATGGGGGACAGGCCCTCGTCGTCACGTCCCTGGAGCGGGCGCGCGACCTCCCGAGCACGCCGGCCGTGATCCAGGCGGCCGTCCAGGGTTCAGGTGCCGGCCAGGACATGATGACCAGCTACTACCGCGACGATCTGCTGGGGTTGCCGGAGATGGCCGTGGTGGCCCGCCAACTGTGGGAGACCTCGGGCCTCGGGCCCGACGACATGCAGGCCGCCATCCTCTACGACCACTTCACGCCCTATGTCCTCTACCAACTGGAGGAGCTCGGCTTCTGTGCCAAGGGGGAGGCCAAGGACTTCATCCGGGGCGGGCGTATCGAGATCGGCGGAGGCCTGCCCATCAATACCCACGGGGGGCAGCTCGGAGAGGCCTACCTCCACGGCATGAACGGCATCGCCGAGGGCGTCCGGCTCGTCCGCGGCACGTCGATCAACCAGGTCCCCGCTCTCGAACACGTGGTGGTCACCGCCGGGACCGGTGTCCCGACCAGTGGCCTGGTGCTCGGGGTCGATCGCTAAGGGCGATCGCCAAGGGCCGTATCGGCAAGGGCGCAGGCGTCGACGCCGGGGGCGCCACTCACGCGGGGGCGCCCCGACCCATGGCCAAGGGCCGCCGGCAGCCCGACGGCACCTCAACCCGACGGACTCACCCTCCGCTGGCTCTGATCGGTGGCGTCGTAGAAGGCGAGGGAGATCGACGTGGGGGTCACCTCGTCACCGGAGGGTTTCGGGCCGGCTTCCATACCGGAGAGATGAGCGTCGAGGTCACTCTGGCTCTCCCAGCGTTCGAAGAGGAGCACCCGATGCGGCTCAATCGGGTCGGCACTGAAGGTGTACTCGAGGCATCCCGCCTCGGCCCGGGACGCTCGCATCAAGTCATGGCGACTGGCGATGAACTCCTCACGCTGGTCCGGTTCGACCTCGAATGTTCCACCGACGATGATCACGTTGCCTCCTGCGTTCTGACTGGACTGACCGCATGATGCCTACCATGGGAGGAGGCGACCGAGCACCGAAGACGGCGCCCAACGCTGTTTGATTCGACCCCGAGGAGGAACGGGTGAGCGACTACCCGCAGGCCATCGTCCCCGAGAATCACGTAGAGCCGGTCCCGCGGCGCATCCGAGCCATGGTGGGCGATCGCGTGATCGTCGACACGACGAGGGCCCTTTACGTATGGGAGTGGCCCAACTACCCGCAGTACTACATCCCTTTGACCGACATCGACGCCAGCGTGCTAGTCGATGAACAACACGAGGAACACTTGCGGCGGGGGACCGCGAAACGCCTGGGGATCCGTGTTGCTGACGATCATCGTCCCGGCGTGGCGCACCGCTATACCGACTCGGACATCGATGGCATCACCGGCACAGTTCGCTTCGACTGGGCCGCGCTCGACAGCTGGTTCGAGGAGGACGAGCAAGTGTTCGTGCACCCTCGGAACCCGTACGCGCGGGTCGACGCGCTGCGCTCCACCCGTACGGTGACCGTCAGCCTCGATGCGGTCGAGTTGGCCCGCTCGTCCTCGCCGGTGATGGTGTTCGAGACCGGACTGCCGACCCGCTACTACTTCAATCGCACCGAGGTGCACTTCGAGCACCTGGTGGGATCCGACACCGTCACCTCGTGCCCGTACAAGGGTCAGACCAGCGGCTATTGGTCGGTCCGCCTGGGGGATCGTACGATCCCCGACCTCGCCTGGGCCTACGACTTCCCCACCCGTCAACTGCTGCCCATCGCGGGACTGGTCTCCTTCTACAACGAGAAGACCGACATCGAGATCGACGGCCAACGGCTGGATCGCCCGAACACGCACTTCTCGTAGCCGCGACGGTTCACGCCCCGGTACGGACGGGTACAGCACGCCCCGCTACGGGCCGGAGCACTAGGGTCACGCCATGAAATTCTGGGTGACGTACCCGTTGGTCGCACATCCGCACAATCCCGAATTCCTGACGAAGTCTGCCCTCACCCGTTTCTGCATAGCCGCCGAAGACGCCGGATTCGAAGGAATCGGATTCACCGACCATCCGGCCCCGACCGAGCGCTGGTTGCAGGCCGGAGGGCACGATGCCGTCGACCCGTTCACCGCCCTCTCCTTCTGCGCGGCGGTAACCGATCGGCTGCGCTTGATCCCCAACATTCTGGTGCTGCCGTATCGCAACCCGTTCCTCGTGGCCAAGGCCGCCGCCACGCTCGACGCCTTCTCCGGCGGGCGGTTCACCCTGGCCGTGGCTACCGGCTACATGCGCGGCGAGTACCACGCCCTCGGGGTCGACTTCGACCGGCGCAACGCGCTCTTCGATGAGGCCATCGAGGTGATCCTGGGCGTCTGGAGCGAGGATGACTTCACCTTTGACGGACTGACCTTCACCGCCAAGGGCCAAACGGCCAACCCCAAACCGCATCCGCATCCGCCCATCTGGATCGGTGGGAACAGCCGCCTCTCCCGTCGACGGGTGGCCCGCTACGGGAACGGCTGGAGCCCCTTTCCGGCGCCGCGGGTCCTAGCCCAGACCACGAAGTCACCGGCTCTCGAGACGGTGGACGACCTCCGCCCCATGCTGGATGAGCTCTGGCAGTTGGTGGAGGAAGGCGGACGAGACCGGGCCGAGATCGACGTGGCGTTCGGATCGAGTGCCGGTGGCGACCCGGGCAGCGAGCACTTCAATCCCGACGCCCAGCTGGTGGCCTCGGCCGAACTCGGCGCACTCGGGGTCACCTGGTCAGGTATCAGCGTGCCGGGTGACTCCCTCGACCATGCGCTCGAGACGCTGCAACGGTTCGGCGACTCGGTAATCCGCCGGCATTGACTCGAGTCACTCAGCCGAAGATCAGGAGCCGCGGAGAGCACGGGCGGGAGATCACGAGCCGGAGGTCACGACTCGGAGATCACGAGCCGGAGGCCGGCGTCAATCGACTCTCTCTGGAGTAGGTCGGAATGGCGTCGCTGCCACGCGCCACTGTCCAGGTCGCGGGCCAGCTGGGCCATGCCGGGTTCCACGTCGGTGGGGTCGAGGCGAGCGAGGACGGAGATGTTGGCCCGAAGCGACGGTGAAAGGTACTGCTCCGGCCGGCGCCAGTAGGCCGAGGCGAACCCGTCGGTGCAGTCGGCGGGCGTCAGGACGACCTCGACCCGGCATGGCCCCAACCCGTCGATCACCTCCTCCAGCGGCGCCGTGTCGGCGAATCCGACCGAAGCCGGAACGTACTCGGTGAAGACCCACAACGCGTCGTGCATCGAAGGATCGAAGGTGAAGATCACCTGACGATCGGCCACGCGGCACATCTCCGCCAAGCCAGCGCGCAGGTCCAGCCAATGGTGCACCGTCATCGAGGCCATGGCCACGTCGAAGGAGCGATCCGGGAACGGGAGGTGTTCGGCGGCACCACGAACCACCGGTGCGCCGCCGGGCCCACGCTGACCCACCATGACGGCCGATGGCTCGACGGCGACGACGTTCCGGGTGGCGTCCTCGTACGAGCCGGTCCCTGCACCGACGTTGACGATGTGTGCGGCCTCACCGATGGCCGACCAGATCTGGGCGGCGATACGAGGATCGGGCCGGCGGAAGCGTGTGTAGCCGCGGCCGATGGTGTCGTAGCGCTGCGCCGTCATGGTCGCAGAGCTGACATGGTCAGAGCACCCGATCGCCGACGGCGCTTTCCAACGCCGCGGCGTCGGCCGCGCCCAACGGTTCATAGGCCGATCCCCTGGTGGGCTGCCACAGCACGGGTTCGGCGCAATTCCAACGTTCGGCCCGGAGCTCGCGCTTGAGCACCTTGTTGGTGGCGGTGATGGGCAGGGCCGATGTCATGCGCACGAAACGGGGAGCCCACTTGGTCCCGAGGTCGGCCTGGGAGGCCAGGAAGTCGGCCAACGCGCCGGGGTCGAGTGGCCCCGTACCCGGTCGGAGCTGGACGGCCGCCATGACCTGGTCACCCACCACCGGATCGGGGACGGCGTAGACGACGGCCAGGGCCACATCGGGATGGCGCTGCAGGATGCGCTCGATGGGTGCGGAGGCGAAATTCTCGCCGTCCACCCGTAGCCAGTCGTGGTCGCGTCCGGCGAAGTAGAAGAAGCCGTCATCGTCGCGATAGGCCAGATCGCCGGTCCAGTACCAACCTTCTTTGAGGCGGGCGCGCTCGGCCTCGTCGTTGCGCCAGTAGCCCTCGAAACCGGCGCCCCCCGATTTGGACACCAGCTCGCCAATGGCCTCCTCGGCGTTGAGCAGCCGACCCTGCGGATCGAACCGCGCCCGCGGGCACTCGTCTCCCGTGGCGGCATCGAGCACCACGGTGCCTTCGGGGGCCCGGCCTAGCGCGCCGGGCGGCGAGTCGGGGGTGCGGGCCACCGTGGCGCCCCCTTCGGTCGAGCCGTAGGCGTCGGTCACCGGGACATCGAAGCGCTCGGCGAAGCGGGTCACATCGTCGGCCGAACCTTCATTGCCAAAGACATAGAGCAGCGGGTTGTCGGCATCGTCGGGCTGTTCGGGGGTGGCCAGGATGTAGGCCAGGGGTTTGCCGACGTAATTGAAGTAGGTGGCGCCGGCCGCCCGTACATCGGGCAGGAAAGCCGAGGCGGAGAACCGACCCGGCGAGGGCAGCGCGAAGGCCGAGGCGGCCACGAGGGCCGGGGCCCAGCCCGCCATGAGGGCATTGGAGTGGAAGAGCGGCATGGCCAGGTAGCAGACGTCTGCGGGTCCGAGGCCGTACCGCGCCGCCAGGCTCTCACCGATGCGGGCCATCCGGCCCTGGGTGCACAAGCAGGCCTTGGGCGCCCCCGAGGTTCCCGAGGTGAACAGCAGATAGCCGAGGGTCGCGGGGGTGACCGAGGGATCGAGCACGTCGGCTGCCGTGGCACCGGCGAAGCGGTCGAGTATGTGGTGGGCGTCCGGCGTATCGAGGACCAACGTCCGGGCACTGTCCGACGTCACCGTACCGAGGCGTTCCCCGATGCGCAGGCCCTCGACAAGGGGAAGCGAACTCGAGTCGGTGACGAGCAGCTGGCACTCGGTGTGGGTGAGATCCCGTTGCAGTTCGTCGCCCCGGTGGGTGGAATTCGCCCCGACCACCACCGCTCCGGCCAGCGCCGCCGCCTCGAGCCAGTAGATGAACTCGGGCACGTTGTCGAGCAGGACCGCCACGTGGAACGGCCCGGGACTCCGATTGGCCCGCAGCCAGGCCGCCCGCTGTGCGGCTCGGCTGACCACCTCGGCGTGGGTGAGCCTGAGGTCTCCCGCGATGAGCCCCGTTGCGGTGTCACCGGCCCGGTCGCGCACGGCCTGGGCAATTGTCTCCGGTTGCGACATCACATCTCCGAATGGCTCTGACCTGGGAGGGAGTCCCCATTAATGGAACACGTTGCATTTTAGACCATCCCGTGTTACCTTCGCTGGATCACGCCCGGGACCGGTCCGCGGCGCCGCACGGGAGGACGAGTCCACTCCATGGAATTCGGGATTTTCAACGCCGCCTGCCTACTACCGAAATACCGTGCCCTGCACGGCGATGCCGCGGAGCACGATCGCATCATGGACGAGGTGGCCTTCATCGTGGCGGCCGACAAAGCCGGATTCAAATACACCTGGGCGTCCGAGCATCACTTCCTGACCGACTACTCGCACCTCTCGGCCTCCGAATCGTTCCTGGCCTTCGTGGCGGCCAAGACCTCGAACATCCATATGGGCTCGGGCATCTTCAACATCACGCCTCCGGTCAACCACCCGGCCCGAATCGCCGAGCGGGTGGCGATGCTGGACCACCTCTCCGAGGGCCGCTTCGAGTTCGGTGTCGGTCGGGGCTCATCGACCACCGAGCAGCGTGGCTTCGGGATCGAGAACCCGGACATCACCCGGGAAATGGTGGCCGAAGTATTGCCCCAGATCGTGCGCATGTGGAAGGACGAGGACTACAGCTTCGACGGCGAGTTCTTCTCCATGCCCACGCGCAATGTGCTGCCCAAGCCATTTGTGTCACCGCACCCGGCCATCTGGATGGCCGCCGGGAGCCCCTCCACCTTCGACCTGGCCGCAGAGTTGGGCGTGGGCGTCCTCTGCTTCGGCTTCTCCACCCCGGACCAGCTGACGCCGTTGGTGGCGCGCTACAAAGAGAAGGTCGCCGATTGCAAGAACCCAGTCGGTGGCTTCGTCAACAACAACGTCATGATCACCACGCAGATGATCTGCATGGAGGACGGGGCCAAGGCCCGCAAGGCCTTCTTGGAGTCGGAGTCCAACTACCACCTGAGTCTGGTGTTCCGGTACCTCGACACCTTCCCCAAGCCCAAGGGCCTGCCGGAGTGGCCCGAGATCGTGCCGGGGATGGACGCCGAGACCCTCGACGCCGTCATCGCCTCGGGCGACATCGCCGTCGGGTCGCCGGACGAGGTCAGCAAGGCGATCGAGAACTACAGCCGGACCGGGGCCGACCAACTCTCGTTCGGGATGCTCTCGACGTCGATCTCACGGGAGACCTGCGAGGAGGCCGTCGAGACGTTCGGCAAGCACGTGCTCGGAAGCTTCGACAAGGACCCGATCCACAGCACGACCACACAGCGCCTGGCCCAGGGCGGCTCGTAGGCGAGTTCTTTGTGGCCGATGGCCCGAGTGCTGCGTGGTGGAGTGGCCGAGTGGCTGCTGCGGACTAGCCGGTCACCGGGCGGATTTGGGCCGGCGGCCTCGTCAATGGGGCGACGAGAAGGCCACCGCGGAGAAATTGACATCCAGATCGCGGTTGGCGATGAGGGTGAACGGCTGGGCGGCCAGCGTGCCGGCGTTGACCAGATAGTGGTTGTCGAGGAACGCGGTTGAGGAGAAGTTGGTGTCGGCCAGCGCGCCGCCAATGATCGTGCGGTCGCCCGGAAGCCACTGGGCCCAGCCCACCGATTCGCCAATGTTGCTGCGGGCCCCCTCGACCAGGTGGAGCGCTCCGGTGCGGGTCGTGACGACGGCCATTTGCATCGTCGGATTCACGGCTCCTGAAATTCGTCCTGACGAAGACAACGAGCTTCCTGCCGTCGGCCGAGAAGGCGCCCCCCACGTCGAACCCGTAGGGAAGGGGGGCATGGACGCTGACCGCGGCCAAGGTCGTCGAGGTGATGATCTTGATGGGGCAGGCTCGATCGAACCCGCAATGGGCCGGGACCAGGGCCAGCTGGCTGGCGTGGCCGCCCGGAGGGGTGAACGAGTCGATGATTCCCCACTCGTTCCCGATGACCCGAATATGGCCACTGCCGGGGTCCCAGATCCCGAAGGTGAAGACGCCGGGCTGGCCGCTCGGGCGCTCGACCACGAAGCCGTTGGCCACGGCCGCGGGCAGGGCGAAGCCGGCACCACCGCTCAGAGCCCATCCGAAGGGGATGGTGAACTGGCGCGTCGGTCCGGACCTCCCGATCGGCACCTCACTGAGATCACTGGCGGTGCGGTAGATCATGAGGTTCCGCTTGTCGGCCGAGAGAAACACGAGTTGGCCCGTTCCGTCGTTGCGGATCTGGCCGTTGGCCAGATTGAAGTCGTGCACCGTCGGCAGCGAGTAGCCCGACTGGGGTGAGAAGTTCCTCCTCGTATCGACCCAATAGACGCGACCGTTCGCCTCGACCAGGGGAGTGACGGGCGAGGCCCCGGTGTTCGTCGCCACGACGCGCTGCGTCCCCGTGATCGGATTGCCGACGTGCATTTGCGCGTCGTAGTCGATCCAGGCCACGCCCGGTGTCGTGGCTGCCCTCACGGGAGTGACCGGTGACCGTTGGCCGTGACCGACGGTCGTCGCCGAGCGTCCCGAGTGGTGCGCGCGGAGCAGGGCGAGCGTCGTCGCTGCCGTCACCACGAGGACGAGCGACAGCACCAGCCCGATCATCCAGCGCCGCTGGCGGCGGCGATGTGCCTCCTCGAAGAGGACGTCGATCGGGGGTGCCTCGAGGTGGGTGGGGTTCTCCTTGAGGAGCGTCACGGGAGGCCGGCGATCATCTCGATGACGTCTTCTCGTCGGTAGCCCTGATGACGGGCAAACTCCACCAGTTCCCGCACGTGCCGAAGCACGAGGCTCTGCTCCGGTGTCCCGGTCACCGTGATCCCTCGCCCTCTGGTGAACTCCAGGAGACCCTCATCCCGCAGGATGTGCATGGCGCGCAATACGGTGTTCTTGTTCACCCCGAGCACGGCGGCGATGTCCTTGACCAAGGGGAGGCGTTCTCCCGGCCCGGCCTCTCCCTCGGCAATGGCCCGGCGGATCTCGGCCGCCACCTGGTCGTGGAGGAGCACGGGGTCGGAACGGTCGACGGTCACGCGCAGCATGGTCCTAGTCATAGTAGTCCTAGGGCAGGCCGAATGCCAGGGGGGACGTGGCGGTCACGGCTGCCACGGCGCCACGCCGCCACGCCGCCACGCCGCCAGCGCAACTGAGGCGGAGCGTGGGTGATCGCCAGCAAGAACTTACGATGGGCGCCGTGCTGGCCACGATCACGGTGTGGTTCGATCGAGTGGTCGGGCGCCCTTCGTACCGGGTCCACTGCTTCTTGTATCGATGGACGGGCGGGGTGATTGGGCATCGCACGATGGCCGGACCGATACTGCTGCTGACCACGGTGGGTCGCAGAACCGGTCAGCAACGAACGCACCCCCTCTTGTACATGCCTGATGGCTCGAACTTCGTGGTGGTCGGATCAAACGGGGGGCGGCCGCAACCACCGGCCTGGATCTTGAACCTCTTGGCCACGCCGGCCGTCGAGGTGCAGGTCGGCCGGCGAAAGTACCGGGCCGATGCGCACGTCCTCACCGGCGACGCCAAAGCGGACATGTGGCCCCGGCTGATCGGGCACTACAAGGGATGGGGCAGCTATCAGGAATTGACCGATCGAGAACTGAAGGTGGTCTCGCTGGTGCCACGACCGGAGCCGTGAGTCGTGACCCGCTTGACTCGGGATGACCCGTGGTGACCCGGGTGACTCAGTCAGCGAGGAGCCGGAACTGGCCGGTCTCCCAACGCCGGTAGATCTCGTCGGCGATGACGTCGGGTGACTGGTCGCCCGCGTCCACGCAGTGGCGCGCCGCCACACCGTGCCGCTCGAACTGGGTCCAGAGGTCATCGACCACCGACTCGTCCGCCAACGCCCCCCGGTGCTCGGGCTCGATGGTGCGAGACTGCACCCGCGAGAGCACGACGGGGAGCGGGGCACGCAGGACGGCGTAATGGAGATCGATCCCGAGCGGTTCACAGGCCGTGACGAAGAGGTCGACCATGGTGGGAAAGAGGATGCCCTCGGCCACCGTGAAGTAGCCCCCGGCGGAGAAGGTGGCCACGGCCGAGGCGGCGGCGGACAGGACCACACGATTCTGCTGGTGCGCTTCCTCCCGCCACGGCTCGATGGCGCCCTGGCGAAGCTTGGCGAAGAACCAGTCCAGGTCCAGACAGGCGGAGAGCGGCGCGTGGTCCGCCACCAGGGGGGCGATGGTCGTCTTGCCGCAGCCGGGCGACCCGGTCAGGAGGAGCAGTCGGCCCGATGGCATGACTGCATCATCGCGTGAGGATGTCGAGGGCATCGACAATCTCGTCGACGGTGCTCACCCGGGCCACCAGCGCGAGGGTGTGCTCCATCGCCGCATCGGCATAGTCGAGGGGCACTCCCACCACGGCGTCGGATGCGACCACCACCTGGTAGCCGAGGTTCACGGCCTCGATGCAGAGCCCGATGATCCCCACGTTGACCGAGACGCCGGTCACCACCAGCACCCGGACGCCGAGATGCTCCAAGGTGGTATGGAGCGTGGTCCCGGTGAACGGGGACACGCCGTGGCGGCGGGCGGACACGTGATCGGTGGCCTCCGCCCCCAGCCCGGGCACCAGCTCGACGGCCGGCGTCTTCTCCAGCAGGTGCTCGGGCCGCCGCAGCACGGCGCTGTGGAGTGGCGTATTGGCGACGGTGCCGGCCCGATCGGCCCGGAACTGGGCCGTGCAGTGCATGACGGGGAGATGGTGCCGGCGGAAGGCCGTGAGCAATCGGGCGGCAGCGGGCACAATGCGGCGCCCCTCGGCCGCGACGGCCAATTCGGGAAAGGTGGCCAGGTCGCCCATGACGCCACGCTGCAATTCCATGGTGAGGGCGGCCAGAGGAAGATCGGAGTGAGGGCCGCCACCGAGGGCCCGACCGGCGAGAAGGTCGGTCAGTTCAAGTGGCACTGGTGGCGGCATCGGCCGCAGTCACGATGGCGGTGGCCCAGGTGTAGTCCGGCTTCCCGCTGGGCGAGCGCTCGACCACGTCCACCACGTGGAGCCGGCGCGGCAACTTGTAGCCCGCGATGGAGGTGCGGCAGTGCTCCTGGATGCTCTCGAGCGAGGGCGCCTCGTGGCCGACCCGGGGCTGGATGATGGCCGCCACGGTCTGGCCCCAGCGTTCGTCCGGAGCGCCGCACACGATGGCGTCCATCACGTCGGGGTGCGAGCGCACGGCGGACTCCACCTCTTCGGGGAAGATCTTCTCGCCGCCCGAGTTGATGACGATCGAGCCGCGCCCGAGCAGGGTGATCGAACCGTCGGATTCGACGGTGGCGAAGTCACCCGGCATGACGTAACGCGTGCCCCGCACCGTGATGAAGACCTCCGCGGTCTTCTTGGGGTCGTTGTAGTAACCCTGCGGGATGTCGCCCGAGCGGGCGATCTTGCCGATCACACCCGAGCCCGGCTCGACCGGATTGAGGTCCTCGTCGAAGACGACGGTCTGGCCGAGCAGGTGCACGGTCGGGCCGCTCTTCATGGCGGTATTTCCCGGGGTGACGACCGTCATCCCGTTGTTGCCGCCTTCCGAGGACCCGATGGCATCGGTGATCACGAGGTTGGGCAGGCGCTCGAAGAACTGGTCCTTGACCGGCGCGCTGAACAGCGCGGCGGAGGAGACCACGGCGACGAGGGAGGAGAGGTCGTGGGTGGTCCCGACGTCATCGAGGGATTCGATCAACGGTTTGCCCATGGCGTCCCCGGTGATCATGACCGAGTTGACCCCTTCCTTCTCCACCAGGTCCCACACGTCGTGGGGGTCGAATTTGGCCATCAGGACGATTTTCGAGCCGACGAAGCTGCGACCCATCACGGCCCACTGGGTGGCCCCGTGCATGAGGGGCGCCACCGGGAGGTGCACCCCGGACCCGGCGGCGCCGCTGGCTGCGATGGCCCCCGGATCCTCGATCCGCGTGTTGGTGACGGGGTCGGTGCCGCCCCCCAGCGCATAGAAGACGTCCTCGTGACGCCAGACCACACCCTTGGGCATGCCGGTGGTCCCACCCGTGTAGAGGATGTAGAGGTCGTCGCCCGAGCGGGGGCCGAAGTCACGCTCGGGCGACTGGGCGGCCAGGGCGTCCTCGTAGTTGCGGGCGTCGGGGGTGGAGCTCGGGGCGTCGGTCCCGTCCTCGATGATCACGATGTGGCGGAGTTGGGGCAGATCGGGCAGCAGGGCGCCCACCAGGGGGGAGAACTCGCGCTGGTGCACCAGGGCCTTGAGGTCGGCGTTGGTCAGGAGGTAGCGCAGCTCCTCTTTGACGTAGCGGTAGTTGATGTTGATCCAGACGGCCCGCAGCTTGAAGACGGCCCAGGCGGTCTCCACCCACTCGACGCTGTTGTAGGCGTAGATACCGACGTGGTCGCCCGGACCGATGCCCTGGGCCGCCAGGTGGTGGGCCAGCCGGTTGGCCCGGGCCTCCATCTCGGCGTAGGTGCGGCGCTCCCCGTTGGCCACCAGATTCTCCCGCTCGGGGTAGGCGTCGACAGCGGCCTCGAACAGGTCGGCGAGGTTGGCTTCCATTGGGCGAGATTAGAACAGGTTCTTATTCCTGTCGCAATCAGGTCTGTGCAGGCCTGCGGCTGGTGCCGTCGGGCTCAGGTGGGCGCCGAGCCGGTGGTCGTGCCCGTCTGTGCGGCGGCCCTCGCCAGCTCGACGAGGGCGGTGATCAACCCGCTCGGGACGGCGGCCTCGTCCGGGGTCAGGCGCTCCCCGTAGGCCCCGATGCCCCGTAGGCCCGGTGGCAGCTCTATCTGCACGCCCTTCTCCGGCGGGAGGTTCACCGGGTTCTTCGGATGGAAGCCGAGCCGTAGTCGCTCGTCGGCCACGTGGAAGCCCGGGCACCGAGCGCTCAGGAGCGTGCGGGCCTGGCCCACCAACCCGGCATGCAGGCCGCCCACGATGATGCCGGTGAGCGGGTCCTTCTGGCCGTCGCGGACGGCGGGCCCGTACGCGTCGATGACCAGGCCGCGGGCGGGATCGACCCACAGGGCGAAGCTGTCCCGGCCGAAACCGTGCACCGAGATGGCCACGCGGACGTGGGCCAGGAATCGGCGGAAGGTCGTCGAGTGCTCCGGGTCGTGGAGGCGCGACGTGAGGTGCACCCGGAGCCACGGGGGCTGGACGATGGCGTAGTAGGACGCGCCGCACAACGCGGCGGCCCGGCGGGCTATCTGATCGGTGCCCCGGTCCTGGGACCCACCGTGCAGGGCCATGAAGCCCACCGTGGAGCGAAGGTCACACTCTTCTTCGACGCCCTTGATATGGAGGAGCTCCCTCAGGTCCATGGCCCCAGGTTGGCACGGGGCGGCGGGCCGGCGTCAGCCGAAGAGATCGGGATCGCTGAGCACGATCTCGTCCCACAACGGCTTGAAGGAGAACCACCCGGCCATCGGGTACCCGGTGCGGTCACGGGTGTAGCGCGCCCCCTCGTCGTCGATCAGGAGAGGCGTACCGGCCGCTTCGGCCAGGAGTTGCGCCTGGCAGGAGCGCTCCATGGTGATGAACCACCAGGCCGCCTCGTCGACGGTCTGTCCCACGGTGAACAGGCCGTGGTTGCGATGGATGGTGGCCTTGTGCGGTCCCAGACTGGCGGCCAGCGCCTTGGCGGCCGCCTCTTCGAGCACGATGGCCCCACCGCCCTCGCTACAGACGGTGTGGTCCTCGAAGAAGACACAGGCATCTTGAGTAATCGGGTCGAGCTGGCGCCCGAGCGAGGACCAGGCCTTGCCGTAAATGGAATGGGCGTGTGCCGCCGCGACGACGTCGGGTCGGGCCGCATGGACAGCCGAGTGGATGGCAAAGGCGGCCGGGTTGACCGGACGGTTCCCCTCGACCACCTCGCCCTCGTGGTTGACCAGAATCAGGTCGGACACCTTGACGTGGCGGAAGCTCATCCCGAACGGGTTGACCCAGAAGTGGTCAAGCCGTTCGGGGTCACGGGCGGTGATGTGGCCGGCCACTCCCTCTGAGAAACCGAAGCGACCAAAGAGGCGCAGGGCGCCGGCCAGTCGTTCCTTGCGGTGCTGTCGCTCGTCCTCGATGTTGTCGAAGACGGGAGGGCTGAGCGAGATCAGGTCTTGCTGACCCTGGGCGAGCGTTCTTCCGGTGGTGACGGCCATGGAGACCCCGATCGTGATGGCGACATCTGCCGCCGACATGCACCCATGAAATTGGCATCGGCGGCCCCGTGCGTCAAGGCTGGGCACCGATTGGGCCAGCTATCGGGCTGCTCGGGCCACCATTCGGGCTGCTCGGGCCAGCTATCGTGCAGGCCCATGACGTATCCAGTGGCCGAGACCCGTGACATCGCCGCGCCGGCCAAGACGGTGTGGGAGCTGGTCTCCGATCTTCCGCGCATGGGCGAGTTCTCGCCGGAGAATGTCGGTGGCAAGTGGATCAAGGGCGCCACGGGGCCGGCACCCGGAGCCATCTTCTCTGGTTCCAACAAGAACGGGTTCCGCCGGTGGAAGACCACGGCCACGGTGGTCGAGTGCGCGCCGGGAAAAGTCTTCGAGATCGCCATCTCGATGGGCCCGGCGGCCATCGCCAACTGGCGGTACGAGTTCAAGGACATCGAGGGCGGCTGTCAGGTCACCGAGTCGTGGAGCGACCACCGCAAGCGCTGGATGCGGGCGTTGGGCCGGTCCGTGGGTGTGCACGACGGGGCGCATGCCAAGGGGGAGATGGCGGCGACGTTGGCCAGCTTGGCCCACGTCGTCGAAGGCTCCGGCAGTATCGGGGGCTCCGGGAGCTAGTGCCGCGACCGGAGACGTTTGCGCTGTTGTGACGGTCACCCATCGAGTAGCCAAGAAAAGCAGATCGCCGATTCTTGCGCCGATCCCGGATCGCCCGTCGCGTTCGTCGCTGGCGCAGGGCGGATGTTCGGTTAGGCGGCAGGAGACCTGCCGCTGTCGGGCAGGGGCTTGCGGAACATCGCCCAGACATCAGGGCCACCGCCCCGAAGACGCCTGTGGCCGATTACCTCGAAGCCGAAGGTCGAATAGAAGGCGAGGTTCGACACCGACGACGTCTCGAGGAATGACCCGGCACCTTCTCGGTCGGCAGCGGCCAGGCCCGGCACCAACGTCCGACCGCCCAGGCCCTCTCGTTGTCTCGCCGGCGCAGTGCCGAGGACGGCGAGAGTGAAGTGGCGTTGGATCGGCCGCCAACTCTCGATCTCTCGCGCTGCTGCGAGCGACGCATCGTGGCGGGACCCTTCCAGGTGCGCAACAGCAGCATCCATGGCGTGATGAACCGACGAGGGGACCGGAACGGCGCTGTCCATCCACACTGCGACTGACTGGACCCTGCTGTCGAGACTGCTCAGCCACACCTCGCCGAAAGCCATGCCCAGGTTCTCAAGAGCCAGAAATTGGAGTCGAGTGATTCGCGCCTGGTGATCGTCAGGGTCAACCGTCCACCTCGTCCAGGGGTAGTCGGCGAACGCTTCGCCAAGAACTTCACTGGCTGGCCTGAGGTCGTCCGAGTCGGCCCGGCGAGTTTCGATCATCACCCTCCGATCATTGCCGACCGTCGGTTCCCCAGACGCCTACACGAAGACGTGTACCCACCCAGTGCCGTCGGGAGCGATGTTGCACTCGGGCCCTTCAGTGCTCGGTATGCCGACCTTCGACCTCCAGCGCTTAACGTTCGATCTGCACCCACGGGATTGGGCTCGATGAAGGAGCGGGAAGGCCGAGCCGATCGACGGCCCGGGAGCGGTTCGTACTCCACCGGGACCGGGCGAACGTTGCCGATCGCGGCACGAGTCCCGTGGCGGGCAAGGCGTGCGGTGTCAAGGTGTCGGCGCCTGACCGAGCCTGGCTTCCTCGGACACGCCGCAGCACGGGGGCGAAGCTCGCCAGGCAGAAGCCCCGATGAGTTCGCGAGGCTGGTCCCGTCTAACGGTCGGAACCCGAGACGGAGGAGAGAGCGATGCGAGTGGTGGTCAACCAGTTCATGAGCCTGGACGGCGTGGTGCAGGCACCGGGCGGCGCCGAGGAGGACACCGACGGGGGTTTCGCCCATGGTGGTTGGTCGATGCCGTACTTCGACCCCGAGGTGATGGGCGCGGCGGTCAGCGAGGGGATGGGCTCAGCCGAGGCCCTGCTCTTCGGCCGGCGCACCTGGCAGGGGATGGCGGCGGCGTGGCCGGAACGGGCCGGTGACCCTTACGCCGACCAGATGAATGCGATCAAGAAGTACGTGGCGTCACGGACGCTGACGCAGGACGACCTGACTTGGAACAACACGACCTTGCTGTCGCCCGAGAACGCCGTCGCCGACATCGCCGAGCTACGCGGCCAGGACGGTGGCGACTTGTTGATCTGGGGCAGTGGCAGCCTGGTGAAAACCCTGCTCTCCCAGGGATTGGTCGACGAGCTCACCCTGCTGATCGAACCGATCCTGCTCGGTGGCGGCAAGCGGCTCTTCCCGGAGGACGGCACGGCCCGGCCCATGCAGCTCGTCAATGCCGTCACGGCCGGCACAGGGGTACAGGTCTGCACATACCGCCCCGCGTTGTAGGGCTGGCGCCGGCGGCCTGGCCGCCGGTCACTTCACGCCGCAGGCCTCGCGGTCAGGCCTCGATCTCTTGCCCGTCGGCCTGCGAGCCGCCGCCGTACATGCCCAGCCGCGGCGGCATCGCCAGGAGCCTGGCGGCTCAGCAGGTGGTCGACGACGGCCAGACGATGGGCGGTATCGACGTTGCCGCCGTACTTGAACTTGGCCAACACCTTGTCGATGGCGATGCTGATACCCAAAATGGCCTGGAGCTTCTTCTGGTGCGCCTGGGCCGGGTCAGCGACGGCGACGCCGGGTTGGAAGGTCTCGAGCTGGCGGCGCAGGACGGCAGCCACGACGCCCGGCGACTCCCGCTCACTCAGGACGGTGGCGTTGCCGATCATCTGCACTGCGCCGTAGTAGGTGGTGGGGATGCCCAGGAGGGGATCCTCACCGTCGACCGCTTTCCACGCCGATGGGATGAAGGCCCAGTCCGCCGCCACGCTCAAGACGACCCGCGGGTTCTCGGCCAGGGCCGCGAAGACCGGATTCGCCCGCACCAGGTGCAGCCACACCGTGTCCCCGTCGAGCACGAATTGCGTGGGGACGACAACGGGCACGTCGCGGTCGCGACCGGGGGCGACCAGATGACCGAAGGGGTTGGCGTCGACGAAGGGGCGCCACTCCGCCTCACCGAGGGTGGCGTCGACCGGGGCGGTGTACACGGAGCTAGGTGACCGCTCCCGCCCCTGCTCCTGCTCCTGCTCCTGCATCGGCACCCGCCCCTGCTCGCACCGCATTCGCTCCGAGCTCGGCGATCGACTCGTCGCGGTGGCGCTTGTAGTCGACCTTGCCGTTCGGGGCCCGGCCGATGGTGTCGACGAAGCGCACGCGCCGAGGCGCCTTGTAGGAAGCCAGACGGGCCTTGACGTGGTCGATGAGCTCGGTTTCGGTCGGGGCCGGGACGTCGGGGTCGAGCTCGACCACGGCCACGACCTGCTCGCCGAAGATCTCGTGCGGGATCCCGACCACGACGGCGTCGCGCACGGCGTCATGGGTCTTGAGCGACTCCTCGACCTCCTCGGGGAAGATCTTCTCGCCGCCCGAGTTGATGCAGACCGAGCCGCGCCCGAGCAGGTGGATGGACCCGTCGGCCCGGACCTGGGCGAAGTCGCCGGGGATGGAGTAGCGCACGCCGTCGATGGTCTTGAAGGTGCGGTCGGACTTCTCCGTATCTTTGTAGTAGCCGAGGGGGTTGCGGCCGCCCAGGGCCAGGATCCCGATCTCGTCGGAGCCGGGCGCCACTTCGCCGCTGCCGTCCTCGGTGAGCACCTTGACGTCGGGCCCGAGGGTGAACGAGGCCGTCTCGGGCGCGCTGCCCTTGCCGGAGATCGACATGCCCATGCCGAGCGCCTCCGACGAGCTGAAGGTGTCAACCAGCAGCATCCCCTCATGATGCGCCAGGAGCTCCTGCTTGATGGACTCGCTCCACATGGCCCCCGACGAGACCACCATGCCCAACGAGCTCAGGTCCCAGTGCCCCGGCTGGGCGTCGAGGGCGGCGATGAGCGGTCGGGAGAACGGGTCGCCCACGATGACGAGGCAGTTCACCTTCTCTCGCTCGACCGTATCGAGCAGCTCGATCGGGTCGTACTTGCGGTGCTCGAGCAGGACGATCCGTCCGCCCTCGGCCAGGATCACGTTGGCGGTGAAGCCACCGGTGCCGTGCATGAGCGGACAGGCCGGCAGCAGCGTGAGGTCGATGCGGGTGGCCGACACGGCCTCGCGCACGGCGTCGAGCCCACCGTCGACCGGGTACCGGCGGATCCCGCCGGTGATCAGGCGGACGAACAGGTCGTCCTGGCGCCACATGACACCCTTGGGCATGCCGGTGGTCCCGCCGGTGTAGAGCATGAACAGGTCATCGCCGCTGCGTCCCCAGGGCGCCGCGGTGCGGGACGGAGCCGACTTGGCCGCTTCTTCGTAGGGCGTGGCCCAGTCCGGGCACGGGCCCGAGCCGTCGTCGACCCAGAGCCAGCCGCGGATGGCCGGGACCCGATCCATGATCCCCTCGATGCGCTCGGAGAAGGACCCGTGGAAGACGACCGCCACCGCGTCGGCGTTCTCCCAGAGGTAACTGAGCTCGTCGTCGGCGTAGCGGTAGTTGGTGTTGATCGGGACCAACCCGACCTTGAAGGCGGCGAAGAGGGTCTGCAGGTACTCGGGGCAGTTGTAGAGATAGAGGGCCACCTTGTCCTGCTGGACCACGCCCAGGTCCAGCAGGTATCGGGCCACACCGTCGGCCCCGCGGTCGAACTCGGCCCAGCTGACGTTGCGCGTCCCCTGGGTCACCGCGATGGCGTCGGGCTGGATATCGGCCACGACCTCCCATACGTCCCCGTAGTTCCAGTTGGTCATTGTCCCGCTCCTCGTCGCCCGGTGGGTGCGGGCTGGTGTCGGTGTCTGGTTGGTCGTGCTGGTGCTGGTGCTGGTGCCTGTGCCTGGTGCTGTGCTCGTGCCTGGTGCTGTGCTCGTGCGGTTCCCGCGGCGGTCAGCCTACGCTCCCGGAATGGACCTCGGACTCCCGGCCGACGATGACCCCCGCCGCACCGAGGTGAGGCAGTGGCTGGCGGCCCACCCCCGTCCCACCGGGCGCCAGCTGGCCGAGGCCGGGTACGTGGTGCCCCACTGGGCCCCGCCTTTCGGGCGTGGCGCCGATCCCGTCACCCAATTGCTCCTCGATGAGGAGTTGCGCGCCGCCCACATCCGTCGCCCCGTCAACCCCATCGGCATCGGCTGGGCCGGCCCCACCCTCATGTACGCCGGCACCGACGAGCAGAAGGAGCGCTGGCTGTGGCCGCTGCTCTCGGGCGAGGAGTTCTGGTGCCAGCTCTTCAGCGAGCCCGGCGCCGGGTCCGATCTGGCGGCGCTGACGACCCGGGCCGAGCGTGACGGCGACGCGGCCGACGCCGACTGGGTGGTCAACGGCCAGAAGGTCTGGACCAGTTACGCCCACATCGCCAAGTGGGGCATCTTGTTGGCCCGGACCGATCCGGGGGCGGCCAAGCACTCGGGCATCTCCTACTTCGTCTGCCCGATGGATGCGCCGGGGATCGAGATCCGCCCGCTGATCGACATGACGGGAGAGCACGCCTTCAACGAGGTGTTCTTCGATGATGTCCGCATCCCCGCCGATCACCTCATCGGGGCGGAGCACGGTGGGTGGGGACTCGCCAAAGTCACCCTGGGCAACGAGCGGGTCTCGTTGTCCGGCGAGGGCGCCCTGTGGGGCATGGGGCCGACGGCCGATGATCTGGTCGAGCTGATCCGGCGGGCGGGCGGCGCGCCCGATCCCGTGTTGCGGGACCGCCTGGTCTCGGTGTGGACGGAGAGCCAGATCTTGCGGGTGCTGCGGCTGCGCACCGTCTCGGCGGTGTTGGCCGGCAAGGTGCCCGGACCCGAGGCGTCGGTGCGCAAGGCCATCGCGGACGCGCACGGGCAGCACGTGATGAACATCGCCCGAGACTTGGCGGGGCCGCTGGGCATGTTGGCGGCGACGGGCCCGGTTGGTGGATGGGCGTGCGGAGGGCGCGGGGAGGGCGGACGGACGGGATCGGGAACGGGATCGGGATCGGGAACGGGACGAGACGGGATCGGGAACGGGAACGGTGCCGCGGGATGCCTCCGGCAAGCCGACAGGGGACAGGACATGGTCGCGGGGCTTCTTGTACTCACCGGCCCTGACGGTGGGCGGCGGCACTGCAGAGGTGCAGCGCAACATCGTGGCGGAAAAGGTCCTGGGGTTGCCCCGGGATGAGATCGGCTCCGGGATCGGCCAGTAACCGCTCGGTATGCGTGTCGGACTCCACGCCCTGGGCATCGGCCCCGGAGCCGACCCTCTGGTGATCGAGGCGGTGGCCCGAGCGGCCGATGCCGCCGGGTTCTCGACCCTCTGGTCCGGTGAGCACGTCGTCATGGTGGACCGGCCCGACTCGCCGTACCCGTACGCTCCCGACGGCCGGATTGCCGTCCCGTCCGACGCCGACTGGCTCGATCCGATGGTGGCCTTGGCCTTCGCGGCCGCGTGCACCTCCCGGATACGCCTGGCCACCGGCATCCTCCTGCTTCCCCAACACAATCCCCTCCTGGTGGCCAAGCAGGCGGCCAGCCTCGATGTCGTGTCGGGAGGTCGGTTCGTGCTCGGGGTCGGCATCGGATGGTCGTCGGAGGAATTCGCCGCCCTCGGGGTTCCCTTTCGGGGACGGGCCAGACGAAATCGGGAGTTTGTCGAGGTCTTGCGCACTTTGTGGCACGACGACATCTCGTCGCACGACGGCGAATCCGTCCATTTCCATGAAGTGCGCAGTTACCCCAAGCCGGTTCGAGACCGCCACATACCAGTCGTGCTCGGGGGCAACAGCGATGCCGCCCTGGATCGGGTCGTCGAGTACGGCGACGGCTGGTACGGCTTCAACCTCTCGGTGGACGAGATCCCCGGCCGCATGGCCGCTCTGTCGGCCCGTTGTCGTGAGGCGGGACGGGACCAGGGCACCTTGGAGATCGCCGTGTCGCTTCGGGACGGCTCTCCCGACGACGTTGCCCGATTGGCCGATTTGGGCGTGACCGAGCTGGTGGTGGTGGAAGCTCCCCCGGCCGACCCCGCTCAAGCCGTTTCCTGGGTCGATGCGCTGGCCGGCCGATGGGGTGTCTGAGGCATATCGACGCACGTCCGAGGCATGTCCGGGGCATGTCCGAGGCCTCCCGGCGTCGGGAAATGGGGCCGAGCGCAGGAGTTATGACGCGCAGGGACCGGGCCACTGTGTGCCCGGTCCTTGGCGACCGGAGTCGGCTATCCGGTCAATTCGGTTATACACGCGATTTCCCGCACTTCAACCGCAGGTTGCGGGGGCGGGGCGGGTGGCTCCCGAGCGAAGGTCGCCCATTGGGCAGGCGGAGCCGGAGGCCCGGTGTCAGTTCGGGAGCGGTCCGGCGTTGGCGAAGCCCTGCCGCACGCCCTGGCCTGCCCGGGCGATCAACTGGTCGGGCTCATAGAGCATCAGGTAGGCGTTGATGGCGTGGTCTCGAGACCGGTTCCTGAACACCTCTGACAGGACCGCCGGGTCATCGGACTCGTCCTCGTGGACGAACACCTCGAGGATGGGGGTGTTGGTCATGAGCTGGGCCGTCATGATCCCGGTCGACGCTTCATGGGCGCAGACCTTGTCGACCGCTTCCTTCCCCGGCATGCCGAGCGCCACCACGATCCGGCACCCTTCTTCCTCAATCAACTTCTTGGCCGCGACCGCCAGATCCTTGAAGCCGGGCACGGTGCGGCGGATGGTCGTGAACCGGGTGCCGTATCCGGGGCACTCCTCCAGCGCGCTGAGCGCCTCACCCCCCATGTCATAGCGGGCGAACATGGTGTCGACCACTCCGATGAAATCCATGCACCATTGTCGCGCAAGGGGCCATCGGATCGGGTTGGGCGAGGTCGTAGGGGTTGTGACACCCACTCGAGATAATCGAAGCATGGTCATGACGCAGAAAAGGCCCATCGAACCAACGCCCCCGGCTGGGACGAAGTGGCGCCGCTCGCCGTGCCGTGCGTCTGGGGGTGACGAGCGTTCGAAGGAGTTGGCCGACCGTATCCGTGAGTGCTCTCGTTCCATCTCGTCGATGCAACGGGACCTCTTGGCCGACGTGGCGGAGTTTGACCAGGCGGAGGCATGGCGCGGCGATGGAGCCGTATCGATGATGGCGTGGTTGACCGAACGATGTGCCGTCAGTGGCGCAACGGCCCGGGTGTGGACCCAGACGGCCATCAAGCTCGAGTCACTTCCCCGCCTGGCCGACGCCCTGGCCGAGGGCACTCTCTCGCTCGACGTGCTGTCTCCCCTGGCCCAGGTGGCGACTCCGGCCACCGAGAAGGATCTGGCCACGAAGGCGACGCATTGGAGCGTCAAGCAGGTGCGAGAGCTGGCGGCATCGCGGAAGGACATCTCGAATGAGGCGGCGGCTCGCGATTTCGAGCACCGTACGTTGCGTCTGAATGACGCCAAATGCTCCATCTGGGCGTCATTGCCCAAGGACGATTATGCCCTCGCGAAGGCTCGACTCATCGCCGATGTACGCGATCGCACCGATGCCGAGGGGTTCCAGACCGGCGTCGGTTCTCCGGGCTACGTTCCCTTCGATCAGCGACTCTGCGACGTCTTCGTCGACCTCTTCCGGACAGTCGACTCGGCGCGGGCCAAGGGATCGGGGTCGACTGAGTCAGGGCGGAATCACGTTCGGCCGAGCATGGTGGTGCATGCCGATTTTGCGTGGCTCGCCGGCTCATCCGAGAGCGGTACCGGCGAAATCACCGGACTCGGACCGATCGCTCAAGAAACGGCCCGACGTTTGGCCTGCGACGCCAAGATCATCTTTTCGCTTGAGGGTGCGGATGGTTCGATCCTGGACCAGAAGCGCCTCCGTCGAAGCCCGACGGAGTTGCAGCGGATCGAGATCGCCCGGAGAGACAAGGGATGTCGATTTCCGAGTTGCTCATTCACGGACTTCACGGAAGTCCACCATGTCCTTCCGTGGGAGAAGGGCGGGGAGACCAATCAATCGAATCTGCTCACGCTGTGCGGCCGTCATCACCATGCCGTGCACGAGCTGGGCTGGTCTCTGAAGGGCAGTGCCGATGGCCTGATGACCTTCACCGGACCCCATGGCCACACGATGGCGTCGACCCCTTCGCCCTCCTGGCGAGGATCACGTCCGATGCGGCGTTGACGGTCACCGCGCGCCGGTCGGCATAGTCACCAGTTCGGGGCAGCGCCCCGGAGTCGCCCCACTCGCCCCACACGTCGACACACCCACGCACGCCCGTGCCGCCGTCCAGGTGGACGGAGTGGGGGAGGATCGGGATCATTGGGCACGGCGTACTCGGGAGTGGCAGGGTGGGCCCTTGGGTACTTGGCCCCAACGACCGGATCTGGACGACACGCAGGAGGCACCTCACTGATGGCCTGGGACTTTTCAACCGAGCCCGAGTTTGAAGAGAAACTGGAATGGATGCGCGGCTTCGTGCGGGAGGAAGTCTTCCCCCTCGAGACGCTCGAGCTCACCTATGACCAGGTTCGGGTGGCCATCCGGCCGTTGCAGGAGCAGGTCAAGACGCAGGGGTTGTGGGCGGCGCACCTGCCCCCCGACCTGGGAGGCATGGGCTTCGGGCAGGTGAGACTCGGCCTCATGCACGAGATCTTGGGCCAGTCGCCACTCGCCCCGGTGGTCTTCGGCAACAACGCACCCGACTCGGGCAATGCCGAGCTGCTGGCGGTGGGGATCGAAGCGTCCGGGAATGAAGAGCAACGCCGCCGGTGGCTGCAACCGCTGCTCGACGGCGACCTGCGCAGCGCCTTTTCGATGACCGAGCCCAATACGGCCGGTTCGGATCCGACCCTGCTGACCACGTCGGCAGTCAAAGACGGCGACGAGTACGTGATCAACGGGCATAAGTGGTTCACCAGCAACGGGTCGGTGGCCGACTTCCTGATCGTGATGGCGGTGACCAACCCCGATATCCATCCGTACCAGGGATCGTCCATGGTGATCGTGCCGGCCGACGCACCCGGGGTCGACATTGTGCGCGATGTCCCGACCATGGAGGATCCACACACCCCGTACGGCCGCTTCGGCAATCACGCCGAGATCATCTATCGGGACGTTCGGGTGCCGGCGGGCAACCTGATCGGTCGGGAGGGCGACGGTTTCCAGTTGGCCCAGCAACGACTGGGACCGGGCCGCATCCATCACTGCATGCGCTGGTTGGGTCAGTCGCGGCGGGCGTTCGACATGCTGTGCGAGCGCGCGGTCTCCCGCTACGCCCACGGCTCGGTCCTGGCCGAAAAGCAGACCATCCAGAACTGGGTGGCCGACTCCTTGGCCGAGATGCAGGCGGCCCGCCTCATGACCCTGCACGCCGCCTGGAAGATGGACCAGGAAGGCCAAGCGGCAGCCCGGGTGGAGATCGCCATGATCAAGTACTTCGGCGCCACCGTCCTCTACAACGTCATTGATCGGGCCCTCCAGGTCCACGGTTCGCTGGGGTACTCATGCGACCTGCCGTTGGAGTCGATGTACCGGGCCGCCCGGGCCGCTCGCCTCTACGACGGTCCCGACGAGGTGCATCGCCAGACGGTGGCTCGACGCATACTCAAGGGATACACGCCGACCGACGTGCCGACCGAGCACATCCCGACCCGGCGGGCCGAGGCGCAGCGCCGCTTCGCTGACTTGCTCGAGACGTTGACGATTGACGATTGACGATTGACGTGGGTGACCGGCGGTGATCGCCTGCCGCCTCCCAAAGGGCAATGACCGTCGTGACGTTGCCCTGAAGTGACTGCCGACTGTCGCCGCCGCCCCGCTGCTCTGCCGCTGGCCGCCGGTGCTGTGCACCGACCACGAGCCGCGGGGCAATCGGTCGGGGCCCTCGAGATGAGGTTTTTCGGATTTCTTTCATCCCTCCTCATCCACCGTGCCGAATAGTTCACGGATCAGGATCGATTGCATTCGAAATCGAGAGTGGAACCACAACAAGAGGAGGGTGATCCATGGCACCGTTAAACCGGCGAGATTTCCTGAAGCGCGGGTCGATGGCCGTGGCCGCCGCTGGGGTGGCGAGCGCGGTGCCGATGGCGCTTCCGGCTCTGGCCGGCGCGGTCACGACAGCGCCCACCACCGCCGAAGACGCGGGGGAGGGTTGCGAGACCGGAGGTCATCTCGACCAGCCGCTCGTGGCTCACGTGCGCGACCTTGACACCGGCGAGATCGGTCTCTTCTACGGTGACCATGAGGTGGTCTACCGGGATCGCAAGCTCGCGGCCCAACTCCACCGGGCTGCCACCTAGCCCGGTCGCAGGCATCTTGTTTTGACCCTGTTTCTTTCTGTCACGATCTGTTTCTACTTGCCCGGCCCACCGCTCGCCGAAGTGGGCGTCCCATGCACTATCCCGCCAACCCAATGAGGTGAGCCGTGTCATCGCACCGTGAAGCACCCGAAATATCCAAAGACCCCGTAGCCGACAGTACCGACCTCTACGCCTTCGTCAGTCCAGATGCTCCGACGTCGGTCACCCTGATCGCCAACTACGTACCGTTACAGCCGGCCGACGGGGGACCGAACTTCTTCGAGTTCGGCGACAACGTGCTCTATGAGATTCTCATCGACAACAATGGTGATTCGATAGCCGACATCGCCTACCAATTCCAGTTCACGACCACCGTCAAGAACCCCAATACGTTCTTGTACAACACCGGCCCGATTCAGTCACTCGCCTCGTCGTCGTGGAACCGGGTGCAGACCTACTCGGTCCGGCGGGTCGACTACCCGAATGGTCGTGTGACCAACCTCGGCAGCAATCTGCCGTGCCCGCCCTGCAATATCGGCCCGCTCTCGACCCCGAACTACGCCGCCGGTTTGGCCGTTCCAGCCATCCAGAGCGTTGCCGGTGGAGTCAAGGTCTTCGCTGGTCAAAGAGCCGAGGGATTCTTCGTCGATCTCGGTTCCATCTTCGACCTCGGCATCTTGCGGCCCCTGGCGCCATTGCACAACACGTTCGGGGTGGGAGCGCCGCTTTCGGCGATGGCCGGCATCAACGCCACGGCCGGTCTCAATGTGCACTCGATCGCCCTCCAGATTCCCATCTCCGAGCTCACCGCCAACCACTCGGTACCGTCGAATCCGGCCGTGCCCTCTTCGTGCATCGGCGTCTGGACCACCGCCAGCCGACAGAAGGTGAGGATCCGTGGTGACGAAGGAGGTCGGGACGACGACACGGACGCCGGCCCCTACATCCAGATCTCCCGGTTGGGCAACCCCTTGGTCAACGAAGTGCTCATCCCGATGGCCACAAAGGACTTCTGGAACCGCCAGCAGCCCGCTCAGGACTCCCAGTTCGCTTCGCACTATACGAACCCCGAACTGGCCCAGCTGCTGCCGGCGCTCTATACGCCCAATGGGGGAGCCACGGTGTTTCCGCACCTGGCCGCCTACAACGCCGGTTCGCCGAATCGGGCCGATCTGGTGGCCATCTTGCTGACAGGCATCCCGGCGGGCGTCGTGTCACCCAAGTATTCGACCTTCACCGGTCCCACCCAGGCCGACATGCTCCGGCTCAACCTGGCCATACCGCCGGTGGCCAACACCGGCGGCCAACTGGCCGGAAACAACATGGGGGCGCTCGGGGGGGATCTCGCCGGATTTCCGAATGGCCGGCGAGTCTTCGACGACGTGGTCAATATCGAGATACAGGCAATCGCGGGTGCCCTGCTGGGCCTGGTTGACACGGGCTTTAAGGCCGACGGCGCGGTCAATGCCATCACCCAAGGCCTGACCAGTTCGCCCACGGACACGACGGCCAAGGGTACCGAGAACTACCTCGGCCAATTTCCCTACCTCGGTGTGCCCAACCAGGGGTTCGCCGCGGCATGACCTGATGACCACCCTGACGCATTCCCATAGCCATAGCCCCAGTCCCATCCCCAGCCACAGCACACACGGTGCGGCGGGAGCCGCCGTGGAGGTCCTCCCTGACCCCAGCCCTGTGGCGGCCGTGGTGCTCGACATTGGTGATGGATTCGGGGCCGTTGTTATCGACACCCCTCCATCGTTGGAGGGCCGCGAGATCGAGATCCGAAAGGTGGGCACCGAGTGGCGTGGCGTCCACACGGCCGTCCGGGCCCGCCTCATTCCAACGGGCACCCAGTTCGCGGCCGTGTTCGGTTCGCTGCCGAGGGTCGCTATGACCTCCGAGTGCGTGGTGGTCTGAGCGAATGCCCGGTGGTATCCATCGATGTGACGGGTGCCTCAGTCACCTATTCCCCTGGCCCTAGCGATCTCGCACCAGGCGACGCCCACCAGTCGACGCCCACCAGAGGCGCGACGCGGCCCCTACCGGAAGACCAGTGGCGCTTGGCGGACGCCGGCGATGACCGGACTGGCCGTGCGCGTCACCTCACCGGCCACCTCGACCGTAGCGAACCGGTCGAGCAACTCACCGAGAACGACCCGGGCCTCGATACGGGCCAACGCCGCCCCCAGGCAGAAGTGCGGTCCGAACCCGAAGCTCAGGTGGGGGTTGGGATGGCGGTCGATGCGGAATTGGTCGGCGTCGGGCCCGAACACCGACTCGTCACGGTTGGCCGAGGCGTAGACCAATAGCAGGGGATCGCCCTCGGCGATGGCCTGGCCCCGCACCACGGTGGCGCGGGTGGCCGTGCGCATGAAGGAGATCACCGGAGTGGTCCAGCGCAGCAGTTCCTCGACCGCCCCCGGCAGCAACGACCGATCGGCTCGCAGGGCGGCCCACTGTTCGGGGTGCTCGGCCAGGGCCACCAGGCCCCCCGAGAGGAGGTTCCGGGTCGTCTCGTTGCCGGCCACCAGCAGCTGGATCAAGAACATGGCCAGCTCGGCCTCGCTGAGCTGGTCGCCCTCGGACTCGGCGGTGGCCAGCGCGGAGACCAGGTCGTCGACCGGCTCGGCCCGGCGCTGCTCGGCCACGCCGATCAGGTACTCCCACATCTCGGCCTGCAGCCCGGCCCGCTCCTCGGCCGACCGGTCGCTCTCGCCCGGGATCACCGCCTCGGACCATTCGTAGAAGCGGGGCCATTGCTCGCCGTCGACACCCAGGAGCTCGCAGATGACCTGGAGCGGGTAGGGGATGGAGAGTGCGCCCACGATGTCGACGACCTCGCCGCAAGGCAGCGGCGCCACCAGGGCCCGGGCCTTGTCCGTCACGCCGGCCTTCCATCAACCGCACCATCGACGGCTTGAACCCCGGCTGGACCAGGCGACGGTAGCGGGTGTGCTGCGGCGGGTCGGTGTGCATCATGGTGGGCGGCGAGTCGTAGGTGGTGCCGATCTCCTCGACCAAGATGCCCCTCGACGAGCAGAACACCTCGGGGTCGGTCCCGATGGCCGCCACCTCGGGGTGCGTGGTGACGGCCCAGAAGCCACCGGCGCGCTCGTCGGGTTCATGCCAGGCCACCGGCGCGCTCGAGCGCAATTCGGCGTACAGGGCGAAGGGATCACCGGCCTGGTACAGCTGGGGGTCGGTGAGGCGGCCCACATCGGCGGCCCCAGCCCGGGCCCCGGCCGATCCCACCTAGACGATGAGGCCGTTGGGTCGCGGATCGCCCTGAGCCTCGAGCAGGGCGTAGTAGGCGGCCAGAATGCCGGGACCGTCGGTCACCGACTCGACCGACCCGTCGGGCGTCAGATTCAGCAGGGCTCCCTCGATGACGAAGCACACGTCGGTGTCCTCCGTGTTGTCGTCGGGCACGTGCAGGGTGTGCTCCGAGTTGGCCGGCTCGAAGAGATACGAGCCCGCCTCGACGTGGAAGTCGTATTCGAGATAATGCCACCGTCCAGCCGACGTGTACGCGTCGACCGAGCCGGTGTGGCGATGCTTCTGGAGCAACACACCGGGGCGGAAGCGGTTGAGGATGACCCAGGTGCCGTGCTGCTGGTCGAAGCGCAGGACCTTGAGCAGCACGCCGGTGCCGGTGTCGGCCCACGGGGCATCGTCGGGGCGGACGAGACGCACCACATCCTCTTCACTGGCTATCGACACGACGCACTCCTTTCAATGAGTGACAGGGTTCAATCGGCAAGGGTTCAAACGGGGCAGTGCAAACGGGCACCTGCAAACGGGACAGGGTCAAACGAGGACAGGTCATCACACGGGGACCGGTCATTCGGCCACGGGGGCCAGCACGCCCAGGTCCAGCGCCGCTTCCAGGGCGGCGGCCGTGCGCAGCACGACCAGGTCACCGTGCTGGGGCCCGATCAACTGCAGGCCGATGGGCAATCCGGCCGAGCTCAACCCGGCGCACACGGTGGCGGCCGGGGAGCGGGTCATGTTGAAGGGGTAGGTGAACTGCACCCAGTTGTACGACACCTCGCCGTTGACCACGCCGGCCCCGGTGGACCCGAGCGGCGGCGCCACCCCCGAACAGGTCGGCGTGATCAGGATGCGCACGTCGTGGAACAGGTCGACCAACGACAGGTTCATCTCGTGACACCGGTCCAACACGCGGACGACCTGCTCGCCGGTGGTGGCCTGGGCGCCGTCGACGATGGCCCGCAGCACCGGGTCGACGTCGTCCCACCTCGGATGATCGAAGAAAGGGCGCATGGTCCGGAGTTGGCAGACCCCGACCAGGGTGAGCCAGTCGCCCACCGGGTCCTCGTCGAAGACGGTGTCGATCGTCGTGATCTGGGCGCCCAGCGACTCGAGGACGCCCACCGCACGCTCGCAGGCGGCCAGCACCTCGGCGTCGACCTCGGCGTACCCGAGGGTCGGGGCCCAGGCCACCCGGACCGGCACGTGGGGATCCTCCAGCGCGGCCAACCACGACGCCTCGGGGCGGGGCAGGGCACGCAGGTCGCTCGGGTCGGGGCCGACGGCGACATCGAGGGCGGTCGTGACGTCGGTGATGCGCCGGGCCATGGGACCGCTGGTGGAGAGGTCGATCCAGCCGGGGGGCGCCGTGCCGCCGCCGGGCACCCGGCCCAGCGAGGGTTTCATGCCCGAGAGCCCGCAGCAGGCCGACGGGATACGGATGGACCCGCCGCCGTCCGAGCCGGTGGCCAGGGGCACCATGCCGGCGGCCAGCGCGGCCGCCGCTCCACCCGAGGACCCGCCCGGCCCGTGCTCGAGGCTGAAGGGGTTGGTCGTGGGCCCGAAGACCGCATTGGTCGTGTTGGCCGACCAGGCGAACTCCGGCGTGTTGGTCTTGCCCACCACCACGCATCCGGCCGCCCGCATGCGGGCCACGAAGGGGATGTCGTGGGTCGCCGGCGGAGCGTCGGCCAGCAACGGCGAGCCGAACGTGGTGCGGTAGCCGATGGCGTCCTGGTTGTCCTTGACGGCCAGCGGGATGCCGGCCAGGGGACCGGGATCACCGCCCGTGGCGATGACCTGGTCGACCGCGGCGGCCTCCGCCAGTGCCCGCTCCCCGTCCACGGCGACGAAGGCGTGGTAGGTGGGGTCGAGGGCCTCGATCCGATCGAGCGCAGCCTGGGCCAACTCCCGGGCGCTGACGGTGCGGCTGCGGACCTGACGGGCCAGATCGGCCACGGATGGTGGAGCGGAAGTCCATCAGGTGGGTGTGCCGCGGCCGAGGCGGGCGGCGGCCGTGGCGGCCGAGGGGGAGAGTCCGGCCACCACATCGGCCAGGTCGACGCCGAAGGGGATGACGGCCAGGGCCGGCACGGAGATGCCGTTGTCCATATAGCGCTGGATGTGCGCCCGGCACTCACTCGTCGACCCGTGGACGATGAGATCGTCCACCACCTCGTCGGGGATGGCGGCCAGCGCGGCCTTGCGGTCACCGGCGGCCCAGGCGTCCCACATCGGCTGGAGGGCAGGCCCCCGGCCCAGCCAGCGGTGGAATTCGGCGTAGGCCTCGACGTTGAGATAGGCGGTGATCATGCGGCGCCCGATCGTCCGGGCCACGTTCGGGTCTTCGTGGGGGATGACGAAGATGCGGGCCACGATCTCCTTGCCCGCCCCGCCACCCTGCTCGACCTCGGCCACCGCCTTGGGCACGTCGTCGGCGCCCAGCCAGTTGAGAATGGCGCCATCGGCTTCCTTGCCGGCCAGACGCAGCATGCCGGGTCGCAGGGCGGCCAGGTAGAGATCGGGGAGTTGCTCGGGCACCCGGGCCAGGCGGAATCCCTTGACGTGGAAGGTCTCGTAGGTTTCGGTGATCTTCTCGCCGGTCAGGGCCAGGCGGAGGAAGCGCAGGGTGTCGCGGACCCGGCGGTACTGGTTCTCGAAAGCCAGCCCGTTCCAGTTGGCCACGATGACCTCGGACGAGGCGCCGAGCCCGAAGGCGAACTGCCCCGGGGCGGCGTCGGCGATGGAGGCCACGCTCTGCGCCATGAGGGCGGGGCCCCTGGTGTAGGCCGGGAGTGATGGCGACGCCGAGTTTCAGCTCGGGCTCCCAGGCCGCGGCCAGGGCGAGAGGCGTGAAGCCGTCGGACCCGTCGACCTCGGCCGACCAGACATCGGTGTAGCCGAGCCGGCGCAGGGTGGCGAACCACTCGCGGTGGGCGTGCAGGGGCACGCCGTCGAACGGGATGGTGATGCCGTAGCGGGGGTAGCGGTACTCACGCGTCGATCCTCGATCCTGCAGTGTCGGCTGGTGCTTGTGCTGGTGCTGGTTCAGCGGATGATTCAGCGGTGCCTTCATCGGCGGATGCAGGTGCGGATGCCGGTGCGGATGCCGGTGCGGATCGGCCGTCCGTCGCCGGCGGGAGCGGTGCCTTCGGCTGGCGTGTCGGCGGCGGGCGTGATCGGCCTGGGAGTCGGCCTCGTCGGCACCCAGGGCCAGTTCCGTCTGTTGCTCGGCCTCGTCATCGGAGGACGGCACCTGCATGCCCAGTCGGGCCATGCCGGCCTCGATGCGGCGGATCACCGTCTCGATGACCTCGACCCGCCCGTAGCGCTTGTGCTCCGAAGAGATGACATCCCACGGCGCCAGCGGGCCGTCGGTCAAGCGCAGCATGTCGTTGACCGCCTCGGTGTACTGCGGTCGCTTCTCGCGGTTACGCCAGTCCTCGTCGGTCAGCTTCCACGACTTGAGGGGATCGTCGCGGCGACGTTCGAAGCGGCGCAGTTGCTCCTGGTGCGAGAGGTGCATCCAGAGCTTGATCACGATCATGCCCTCTTCGGCCAGGGAGTGCTCGAAGTCGTTGATCTCGTCGTAGGCCCGACGCCACTGCACCTCGGTCGCCAGCCGCTCCACCCGCTCGACCAGCACCCGCCCGTACCAGCTGCGGTCGAAGATCGTCATGCCGCCCCAGCCGGGCAACGGCGGCCAGAAGCGCCAGAGGAAATGGTGGCGCAGCTCGTCGTGCGTGGGGGCGGCGAAGGGGGCGATGCGGACGTGACGTGGATCGAGCGGCGCGACGAGGCGCTTGATGGCGCCACCCTTGCCGGCGGCGTCCCATCCCTCGAAGACGATGCAGACCGGCGGACCCAGCTCCCCGCCGCTCAGCTGGCCGCCGATGATCAGGCGCAGATGCAACAACCGGAGTTGGGCCGCGTGCAGGCGCTTTTCCTCCTCCTCTTTCGAGAGGCGAGCGGTGAGGTCCACATCCTCCAACCGGGCGACGTGTTTGGTCACGGCGCCTATTGAAGCCGATCTGCCATCAGCCCGCTGGCGACCCCGGCGCTCGACCTGGTGGACCCGCCCGCCCAGGCTCGGTCTCCGCTTCTCGCACCTGGTCCACGACGTGGCGCACCAGGTCGCCCTCGCCGGCGATGACGAGCAGCTCGTGGTTGGAGAGATGCGACACCTGACCCACCTTGTCGCCGGCCGGATTGTGAATGCCGATCTGCGCTCCCACATAGCGAGCCGAGTCGAAGCTCAACGTGACGACCTCCCGCTCACCAGCCCAACCAGCTCTAACTCCGCAGCTCCGCCGCCGCCCGCCGCCACGCCGCCACCGCCGCCACCGCCGCCCTCTCGACACACGGCCTCAAGCTCGTCGGCGTTGAGCCAGGCCTCGTCGTTGTACGACAGGACCAGCAGCCGGCAATCGAGGTCGCGCACGACCCGGCGCAAGGCATCGGGCATGGTGCGCTTGGAGTTGAAGGCGCTCCGGGTCGAAGGATCACGCGAGTCGATGCGCTTGCGGGCCACGCCGTAGGCCTCGGGCGCATCCCAGGCCACCAGCGTCTCCCACACGTGGTAGTTGGTGAAATACCGGTGCTGGTTGTACGGCGGATCCACGTACGCCAGGTCGAAGGGGCCGAGCGTCGGTGTCAGCTCGAGCGCATCACCCAGCACCGCCCGGCCGCCTCCGGGCAACAGCTCGGGCACCCGCAAGGTGAGCGGCCGGGCCGAGCGGGGTGCCCACTGCTTGACGTAGGCCATCTGGACGCCGGTGGTCGAGTCGACCCGGTCCGCCGCCTCGATCAGGCTGGTGAGGAGGAGGGGGTACAAGGGTGACCCCGCATACTCCGACTCGATGGCGTCGCGCACGGCATCAATCCGAGCACCGTTGAACGGTTGGAAGAACCGGGCCTCCGAGCAGAACGTGTCGTGCACGTAGCCGGGTCGGCCGGGCAGGCCGTTGAGGTGGGCAATGGCTGCGGTCAGCGCCCCCACGTCTGCGGTGGCAGCATCGGTGGCGATGTAGGTCTGGGCGAAGACGTGGGCGTATCGAGCGGAGTCGAGCGCGGTGACGGCGAGGCCCTGGGCCTTGAAGGCCTGGGCCACGCGGGTAGTACCGGTGAAGAGGTCCACCGCCGTGCGGGCGCCCGAGGCGGCGCAGATCTGGGAGAGCACCGGGATCAGCCGGCGCTTGCTCCCGAGATACTTGATCACCGGCCCCACCCTACGGTGTCGACGGCCGACCCTACGATGGCGGCATGGCGCCCGGCTCCGGCTCCGATCCTGACCAACGCTTCGTCGACCCGGACGTCTCGCATTGGGTGCGTTGGCATGCGCCCTACGAGGACCCGGCCTCGGGGCTCTCGGTGCGGCTGCGCCACGTGCAGGACGGCGTGGCCGAAGCGCTCCGGGAGCGGCCGTCCGGCCCGATCAGCGTCATCAGCCTGTGCGCGGGCCAGGGCCGCGACGTGATCGATGTTGATGGCATCGCATGAGCGGGCGGGAGACGTGCGCGCCCTCCTGGTCGAGCAGGACCC
>CAVURD010000014.1:0-141658 GCA_963743785.1 uncultured Acidimicrobiaceae bacterium
CGCCGCTACTCGATGAAGACTTCGGCGATCCAAGACGGCAGCCTCGACGCCTTGCCGTTGACATCGATGCAGCCGTGCACCGTCACCGCCGTGGCCCGGACCTCCCCGGCAACCGTGAGGAGATACGCCAGCTGGAACGTGGTGCGGGTCACCGCGCCACCCCACAGGTGGATTTCGACCTCCTCGTCGAAGTCGAGGGGACGTCGGTACTGCACGGCGATCTCCAGCACGGGAGCTTCGAGCCCGTCGCGTCTCACGTCACCATATGGATGACCGAGGTCGCGGAAGTAGGCCAAACGAGCCTCCTCCAAGTACGGCAGGTACGCCGCGTGGTGGATCACCCCCATGGCGTCCGTCTCGGCGAAACGGGTGCGGACCCGGTGGACGAACCTGTAGTCGGCCGGGTCACGTGAAGGCTGGAGGGACTGTCGCACCGCGGCCCCGATCCCCTTACGAGTCGGCGCCGCTGGCCGTGTGGTCGAAGGCCTCACGCCGAGCCGCGGCCATGCGGTCGACACCTCCCCGGTTGAAGACGGCGAACTCTCCGTCCGCCTCCACCGTGACCTCTCCCCCCTGGACGATTCGTCCCTGACTGAAGATCCGCCGCTCCGTGACCTCGGTCACCCAACCCTCGAACACCGCTTCCTCGCTGACCAGGGTGGGCCGCCGGTACCGCACCTGGAGGCGCACGGTGGGACCGGTGGCGCCGGCGATGGCGTTGGCCGCGGTGAGGATGATGTCGAAGGCGGCAGCCAGTGCGGCCCCGTGGACGCAGCCGGGTGCCCCTTCGTACCCGACGTCGAACGTGGCATAGCCCAGCGCCTTGGGAGGATCGAATTCGAGCCTCACCGGGAGGGCCAGTGGGTTGAAGGCACCCACGATCAGGTCGAACGGCATCGACGAGCCGAGCGGCGGGTCACGCGGCGGGCCGTCTTCGACCGGAGCGATGAACCGGGGCAGCGGGAGCTGGGGGACATGGGATTCCATGCGGTCAGCCACCGCGGTCAGCTGCGCGGTCAGCGCCGCTGTCTCTCTCGCCGAGGGCGCGGTGCTCACCGACAAGCGAATGAGGCGGCGCAACACATTGGCCAGGTCCCGGGCTTCGGCTTGGCGGCCCTGCAGGCCGGGATGGTTTTCGAATTCGGGTGTCGGTTCAGCGGCCACGGTGCTGTGCACAGTACCGCTGGAATTCACGCCGTCCCGGCATGGCCCACCACTCGGAAGGTTCCGTCCCGCATGCGCCGCTGCAGATACCGGCCGATCGTGTGGTGCTCGCTGATCCAGGCATCAAGCTCCGATGGCGATGACGGCAGGTCGGAAAGCACCCGGGCGAAGGCCCGACGGTGCACCGCGATCGCGTGGTGACACGGCTCCGACCCTTCTCCCTCACCCTGGGACCCCAGGAGGCAGATATCCCAAGGCGTTCCCGTCAGTCCCGCAATGGCTTCGCCGGCCGATCGGGCCTGATCGGCGGCCAACGCGATCTCACCTTCGAAGCCGAGCACATGGGCGTAGCCGCGGTGCTCGGCCAGCTCCACCAGGTCCCGCCACGAGACCACGCACCTCCGGTGGTGGTTCTCCGACGTGGGCGTGACCGGCCGCTGTTCGACCCGCCAGGCGATGTCGAGCAGCCGCAATTGCTGCTGCCTCTCGTCGAAGCGCTCGGCATCGCCGTCGAAATTGAGGCAGACGATGGCGTCGAAGTAGGTGAACGGGCTGGCGAGCTGGCGCGCCGTCTGACTGAGGATGGCGTCGGGATCCGCTTCGGGGATCGCTCCCAGCATCTCTCGGAAATGGGCCTCCATCGGCTCAATGTCCCAACCGATCTCGCCCCAGCCGATCCGGTAGTTGCGCACCCGGTCCTCCCAGGTGGGTCGGTACGGCGGGCCACTCGGCCGGGTGAAGCGGTGCACCCACCCCATCGCCGGATGGCAGAGCACGCGGCCACCGCCCTGGCGAACCTTCTCGTGCAGGTATCCCTCCTCGCCACCGAAACCCCGGAAGCGGGAGTTGATGCCCGGCCAGGCGTCGCGTCGACAGGCGAACTGACCCAGACCTTGCATAGGGATCTCGAACGGCCCGGTCGCGCCGTCGGCGAGGCGTGGGTCGGTGGCCCACTGCCCGTACATCCCATGGCTCCAGGTGGGCTCGAAGTGCGTCCCGACCACGCTGGACAGGTCATCGGACAGCAATGGCCCTTGGATCATGTCGCGGCTGGTCGGGTTCTCCTCGAAGTACTCGAGGAGGGCCCCCAGGGCCCCGGGCTTCAGGAGGACGTGAGAATCGAGGCAGCACACCACATCGGCATCGGCTTCCCGAAAGATCAGGTCACGCGCCGCGGTACTGCGATACCCGCGGAACGGGACGTACCGCAGGTGAGGCACTCTCTCGTCCAGGCCTTTGAGGTCAGTGGCCGCCGCGCCCTCGGGGTGATTGTCGAGGATGACGAACGACACCGCGTCGGCCACCTCCGGGTGGTACATGGCAATGGCCTGGACGGTGAACCACACGCCGTCGAAGTCGTCGAAGGTCGCCATACCGACGCACAGCCGGTGGTGCCCGACCGGAGGGGTCGCCTCGTGAATCGGGCGCGTGGACTCTTCTTCTTCCGAGAGCTTGCGCTCAAGATCAGCCAGGAACCGACGGGCCTCGGACATCAGCTAGAAGAGACCGTCGCCGGTGCGGTAGCACGACACGCCCTCGGCGTAGGCCGAGTCGTCCGACGGAATGAAGCGGCCGTCACGGCACCAGACGCCATTGAGCGGCAGCGGATTCCCGGTGATCTCGCCGTCTCGGGTCAGCTCGATGGTGGGGCGGAGGCGGTCCCACCAGACCCCGTACGGCAGGTGCTGGGCCTGGACGACGATCGGCCCCAGATGATCGCGGGCGCTGGCGATCGCGGCGTAGGACGAGAACGGAAATGGTGCATCGCTGGGTTCGGTTCCCACAACCGCGACAGCTCTCGCGGTGTCGTGCATCTCACGTATCATGCCAGTCGATGACCAGTGTCCAGCGTCCGTCCCGGTGCGAGGGTCTTGAGGTCAACCAGGTGGCCGACGGGCTTGTCGTGTACCAGGCGGCTCCCGAGCAGGTGCACTACCTGAACAATACGTCTGCCGTCATCTTCGAGTTGTGCGAGGGTCACCGGTCCATTGAGGAGATCGCCGAACAGGTGCAGGACGTCTTCTCGCTCCCGGCACCCCCGGTCGACGAGGTCAAAGCGTGCATCTCAGACCTGGTGCACAAGGCGGTCGTGAGATAGCCGGCTTCCGCCTGCTCTGGCACCAGGTCGAGCTCGATACCAGGCAGGCCGATCCGATGGTGGCAGAAGCCCTGCGCTACCTCGTCAACGGCGCCGAGCATCATCTCCCCGCCTTGGCGGTCATGCACTACTCGGTCACCACGACTGCGGACGGTTCCAATGTCGTCTCGGAGGAAGGAGACGCGCTGGAGGCGGTTGACAGTGCCGACGATGTGCTCGATCTCATCTATCGCCGGGTCCACCAGCGCGCGTTCGAGTTGGCTTCCCTTCGCGGCTGGGTGCGTCTCCACGCCGCGGTCGTCGACGGTGCCGGGGGGCGGACCCTCATCGTCGCCCCGTCGGGCACGGGGAAAACCACCTTGTCGTGTCGGCTGTTGCTCGACGGTGCGGCCGTTGCGGCCGACGAGAGCGTGATGATCAGGAACGGGGTCGCGCTGCCGGTGGCCCGGCGTTTCCATCTCAAGTCGGACCTCGAAGCGGCGGTCCCCGACCTCCGCCCATATACAACCGATCTTCCGTCGCTCGGCGACGGATCGGTCAGAGCTTTCGATCCCAGTGAAGCGAATTTCCCTTGGTTCGTGACACAGGCCCAGGTAGCGCACGTCGTGTTGCTTGAGCGGGGGGTGGAGCGATCCAGCTTGGCGCCCGACAGCGCCATTGCCGTCATGCCCGAGATCGTGGCTGAGTCGTTCCCCCATCAAGAGCCCACGGGCGCCCTGCTGGCCGAGATTGCCGCTCTGCTGGCCCGGGCCCGATGCTGGCGCCTTCGGATGCATTCCGCGAATCACGCTGCAACATTGGTAGCGTCTCTGCCCGAGAACCAGCAGACTCAGTCGTCACGACCTAAGGGAGCACTGGATTCATGAGTGACCAGCACGAAACCGAGTCCACCGGCGATGACCGGCGAGCGTTTTTGAAGAAGATGGCCGCGGTGGGATTCGCGGTGCCCGTGGTCACCACCTTCGGTGTCGGCGGAGTCCAAGCTGCGTACGCCCAGACGGCCAACGCCTCGGGCACCACGACGACCACGACCGCAGCCACGACTACGGTCGCGCCGGCCACGACGACGACCACGACGACCACCACGGTGCCTCCCACGACCACCACGACGACGACCACCACGACGGCATTGCCAATCCCCGGGTAGAGTCACCGGCCCGGACCAACCTTGCCGGTGCGTATATCCATTCACCCTGGCGGCATCATTGTTAGCATTGCCGCCAGCCATTGATCAGAGACCTATCTCTCCATGCCTAAGGGGTAACGGAACCATGAGTGACCAGCACGAAACCGAGTCCACCGGCGATGACCGGCGAGCGTTTTTGAAGAAGATGGCCGCGGTGGGATTCGCGGTGCCCGTGGTCACCACCTTCGGTGTCGGCGGAGTCCAAGCTGCGTACGCCCAGACGGCCAACGCCTCGGGCACCACGACGACCACGACCGCAGCCACGACTACGGTCGCGCCGGCCACGACGACGACCACGACGACCACCGTGCCGCCGACCACCACCACGACGACGACCACGACGACGTTGCCAATCCCCACCTAGACCTCACCGGCCACCAGGACGACCACCCGCCTCATTCCGTAGAACTGGGCTTCGCTGCGAGCCGGCATACAGCGCGCAGGTCGGGTCGGTTCCGGTGCACCAATGATTGCCGCAGCCCGACCGCCGGTGCGACGTGGCACTGAGTCGCTCGAACTTCATGGGTGATTTCCACGTGGTCGACCTCGATGTCTTGTGTTCGGCGCTTCGACCGACCGTCCAGGGCGGGGCTCGACCGCCCGACGATCGATGGGACGGCGCCCTCCGCTTGGCTGCGGGGCATGACCTTCTGCCCGCCCTGTGGAGCGCGGGACGGGAGCGGGGCTGGTGGACTGCCCTCCCGGCCGATGCGCTGGCCCAGGTAGTCGCGCACTTCGACCCCGGATCGACCCACCCACCGCTGGTCCTGCAGCAGGCGTACGACGCCAACCGCCTGCGCGTGGCCGACCTGAGTGATCAGGGCCGGGTGATCCTCGAAGATCTGGCGTCGGCCGGCATCGTTGCCGTCCCGCTGAAGGGATTGCACGCCCTGATGGCTGGCTGGTGGCCCGACCCGGCGGATCGGGTCATGCGGGATCTCGACATTCTGGTGTCGAAGGATGACGCTGGACCAGCGTCACGATGTTTGGCCTCGCTGGGATACCTGCCGTTCGCCACGGGACACACGGCGGCGGCCGACCATGAGCTGCCGGCGGTGGCGCTACCCGGGCGCGCCGGGTCGATTGAATTGCACACCGCGCTGGTGGTGAGTCGGTGGAGTGCGGTGCTGTCGGGAGCAGAGGTCCTTGATCGCGGACCGTTGATGTCATCCACCGATGCGGTCATCCACTCGATCGCTCACGCCCAACTCCACGATGAGGCCCACCTCCTGGCCCGTGTCCCGCTGCGGGCGCTTCATGAGTTGATGATGCTGGCGGGGGGACCTCGGTGTGATGAGATCGACTGGGCGCGGGTGCGCACCTCGTTCCGTAGGGTCTCGGCCGAAGCCGCGTTGGACGCACACCTGTGCCAAGCGCGTTCCCTCTTTGGCGCATCGGTCCCTCCTCCCGTTGGTCGGCTACGGCCCATGGCGCATGACCGGCTCTGCCGAACCCTGGTGAGCCACCCAGATCTGGCGTCGATTTACGAACGAACCGCTTTTCTTCCCCGTGGCCTCTCGACGGAGCGCATGCGCGAGCTCCATGGTCCCGGGAGTCCGTGGATCTCACGAGTGCGCCATGCCGCCCATGCCATTCACCGCATGGCCCGGTCACGGCACACCCACACCGGATCGGCCTGACGAAGCGTCCCTGACGCAGCGTCACCTTTCGTGCGTCACCTTCGTGCGTCACCTTCGTGCGTCGCCTCCGTGCGCCGCCTCCGTGCGTCGCCTCCGTGCGCCGCGCCCGAGCGGCCGGAAAGGGCGCAAAGAGGGCAAGGTCATGACCCACTCGGCGTCGACTGCTCCTGCGCCTCCGGCCCGCACGGCAGCGACGCCGACGGGATCAGCACCCGACCGTCCCTAACATGGCGTGATGCCCACCGACCACGCCGTCAGTTTCACCAGTGGAAGTCCCGAGACCGTGCTGGAACCCCTGAGCCCGGGATTGACTCAGGCCCTCGAGGCGGCGCTGGCCCTTCCGGCGGGCGAACGGCGGGCGGCCGTCTCGGCGGTGGCGGCGCAAGACCCGCGCTGCCTGCAGGCCTGGGCCACTCTGGCTGAGTTGGCCGATACCGACATCGATCGCTACGCCTTCGCTCGGGTGGGCTATCACCGTGGCCTGGACGCCCTTCGGGCGGCCGGCTGGCGCGGCTCGGGCTACGTGCGCTGGCGCCATGAGTCCAATCGCGGCTTTCTGCGCTCCCTGCACGCCCTGGAACAGGCGGCCGAGGCCATCGGCGAGTTGGACGAGGCCCAGCGTTGCGCCCTTTTTCTGCGCCAACTCGACCCGGAGTGGGGAGTTCGCGCGCTGTAGTTAGCGACTCTAACTGTATGATGGTCGAAATGTCTGTGTCTCCCCCCATTGTGACGTCCACGCGAACGGCGACCCGGGCGCGGCGCGACGGACCTACCCCCGGCGCCTACGGCCGGGTGGCCGCATGGCTGTCGAAGCGGGTCGAAGTGGCGCTGACCCAGGTCGATCTCACCCTGCCCCAGTACCGGGTCCTGGGAATTCTGGCCGAGGGTTCCAATGCCGCCTCTGGGCTGGCCGGCCGCCTCGCCGTGCGACCTCCTTCGGTCACCGCCCTGATCGACGGTCTGGTGGCCCGGGATCTGGTCGAGCGCAAGCAGGAGGAGGGCGATCGGCGGCGCATTGCGCTGTGCCTGACTCCCGCTGGGGTGCGCATCGTGGCCGAGGCGGACCTCATGCTCGATGCCTACATCACCTCGATCGCCGCCACCCTTCCCGGCGAGGACGAAGCGGTCGCGCTCGGCTCGCTCGAGCTGTGGGGACACGCTCTGTCCAATTTCCACCAGCAGCGGACTGCGTCACCATGAGCACCACCGAGGACAAAGTCGACGGCGTCATCACCGACCAACCTTCGGCGACCGCATCCACCGAGGGGGACGTGACCCGTCAGCTCCCCGTGGCCGCCTATGTCCCCATGGGGGTGACCTCCGAGTACGAGGCTCCTCGCGCGACGATCGACCCCGACACCTCGAAGTCCTGGTTGAAGCGGGCCTTTCCGATTGTGGCGTCGCACAAGGGCCCGTTCCTGATCGCCCTCATCCTTTCCTTCGTGGGATTGCTGCTCCAGGTGGCGGTGCCCCAGGTCCTCAATGACGCGTTGACCAACTCCCTGGGGAAAGTTGCGACCGTCCCCCTGCACTACTACGTCTACTGGGTGTTGGCGCTCGGAATTGTCGGTGGCATCGCCGGGTATTTCTCACGCACGTACCTGTTCCGCGTGGCCTACGCCATCGAATTCGACCTGCGCAATTCCATCTATGAACACCTCACCCGGATGTCGTTCCCGTTCTACGACCGGGTGCAGTCGGGACAGCTGATCTCGAGGGCCAATTCGGACATCCGCTCGGTCCAGATGTACCTGACGTTCGCCCCCATGATCCTGGTCCAGTGCTCCATCGCCATCGTCGCCTTCTGCGTCATGCTCACCATCAGCGTCCCGCTCGCCCTCGTTGCCATGGTGACCATGCCCTTCATCTACTGGGTCGGCGTGAGGATGCGGAACAACCTCTTCCCGGTGTCGTGGATCATCCAGTCACGCCTGGCCGAAGTGGCCACGGTGGTCGACGAGAACGTCAGCGGCGTGCGGGTCGTGAAGTCCTTCGCCGCCGAGGAGCAGCAGCTTCGGCAGCTGGCCAGCGCGGCCGACAAGGTGCAATGGGGCTACATCAAGGATGCCGATCTCCGGGCCCGATTCACGCCCCTGATCCAGAACCTCTCGCAGGTCGGCCTGGTCCTGGTCCTGATCTTCGGTGGCTACATGGTCATCCAGGGATCGCTGGGGGTCGGCGCCATCCTCGAGTTCAACATCTACCTCTTGATGATGCAGGCCCCGTTCATGATGCTCGGCATGCTGATCATGATGGGCCAGCGAGCCGCCGCCTCGGCCGAGCGGATCTACGAGATCCTGGACGAGCAGGCCACCATCGTCGATCGGCCTGATGCGGTCGATCTCACCGACAGCCGGGGTGACGTCCGCTTCGAGAATGTGCGCTTCGCCTACGGCTCGGACAGCCGCGTTGCCCGCTCGGTCGAAGACGGCGGCAATCCCGACGTGCTGTCCGACTTCAACCTCCACCTGCGCTCCGGCGAGACCGTGGCGCTGGTCGGGCGGACAGGCAGCGGGAAGTCGACCATCGCCCGCCTGGTGGCCCGCTTCTACGACGTCAGTGACGGCGCGGTCATGGTCGATGGGCACGATGTCCGCGACCTCACCCTCACCAGCCTGCGGGCCAACATCGGTGTCGTCCTCGACGAGCCGTTCCTCTTCTCGGTCTCCATTCGCGACAACATCGCCTACGGGCGTCCCGACGCCTCCGATGAGGCGGTCATGGCCGCCGCCCGCTCGGCCGGGGCCGATGGGTTCATCCAACATCTCTCGCAGGGGTACGACACCGTGGTGGGCGAGCGTGGGTACACCCTCTCGGGGGGCCAGCGTCAGCGCATCGCCATCGCCCGGGCCCTGCTGATCAATCCGCCCATCCTGATCCTCGACGACGCCACCAGCGCCATCGACGTCAAGGTGGAACAGCAGATCCACGGGGCCCTTCGGGTCCTGATGGAAGGCCGCACCACCCTCATCGTGGCCCACCGGCTCTCCACCATCAGCTTGGCCGATCGCGTCGTGCTGCTCGACGGCGGCCAGATCGTGGCCGACGGCACCCACGCCGAACTGCTGGCTTCGACACCCTTGTACTCCGAGGTCCTGGCCCAGGCCGCTCAGGGCGATGACGCGGCGGACGGCGACATCATCGAAGACATCGACGCCGAGCTGGGAGCCCACTGATGGGGTTCATGGGTGGTGGTCCAGCGATGGGCGGCGGGGGCGCCGCCGGGGCGGCGCAGGCCGGACTGCCCTTCGGGGGCATCCCGCCGGAATTGCAGGCCGGGGTCGACCTCCTGTTGGCCGAGGAGCCCGACCGCGGCGAATCCGACATCACGTTCTCCCATCAGGCGTCGGCCCATGAGAAGGAGCGGCTGAGCCTGAGGGGCCTCCTCCTCGAGTACCCGGGCATGCTGGTGCTGGCCGTCGTGCTGGTGGGGATCATCGCCGTGGCCACGCAGCTCGGCCCCAAACTCACCGGCATCGCCATCGACGGCGGCATGGAGCCGGGCCACCACGACTTCGGTTTCGTGGTGTTGATCGGAGTCCTTTACCTGCTCTCGGTCGTGGTCTCCGCCGTGGCCCAGTGGGGCCAGGTCAGAGTGACCGGCCGCCTCGCCTCCTGGGTGATGAACGACCTCAGGGTCACCATTTTCCGCCACCTGCAACGCCTCTCCCTCGACTTCTTCACCGAGGAGAAGGCGGGCGTGGTCATGAGCCGGATGACCAGTGACATCGAGAACCTGCAGCAACTCCTCCAGGACGGTCTGGCCCAATTCGCCGTGCAGGGCCTGACCATGGTGGTGATCGCCATCTTCCTGTTCACCACCAACGTGCGGCTCGCCATCATCACCATTGTGGTGGTCATCCCCCCGCTGGTCATCATGTCCGTGTGGTTCAAGCGGGCCTCCGAGCGTGGCTACGACAAGGTCCGTGACGGCATCGCCCTGGTGCTGGCCGATCTCTCCGAGAGCCTGCAGGGTGTCCGCATCGTCACCGCCCACAACCGCCAACAGCACAACGTCGTGAACCACCGCAACGTGGTCGGTCGCTACCGCGATGCCAACAACTACACCGGGCGTCTCAACGGCATCTACGGCCCCGGCTCACAGCTCCTCGGCGTGATCGGCCAGGTCGTGATCCTGGCCGTCGGCGGCGAGATGGTGCTGCACCACCAGCTCCAGGTGGGCGCGCTGGTCACCTTCTTCCTCTACGTGAACCGTTTCTTCCAACCGATCCAGCTGCTGGTGCAGCAGTACAACTCGTACCAGCAAGGTCAGGCGTCCGTACTCAAGTTGCGCACCCTGATGGAGAGCCAGCCGACCGTCTCGGAGAGTGCCGACGCGGTCGAACTCCCGCCCATCCGCGGGGAGATCCGGTTCGACCACGTCTCCTTCGGGTACGACCCGGACGTCCCGGTCCTGCGGGACATCGACCTGCTCATCGAGCCCGGCGAGACCGTGGCCTTCGTGGGCGCCACCGGAGCCGGCAAGTCGACCATGGCCAAGTTGGTCACCCGCTTCTACGACCCCACCGCCGGCCGGGTCATGATCGACGGCCACGACCTGCGCACCGTGACGTTGACCTCGTTGCGCAGCCAACTCGGCGTGGTGCCCCAAGAACCGTTCCTCTTCGCCGGCACCATCCGCGACAACATCTCATTCGCCCGACCCGGTGCGCCCGATGACGCCGTGTGGGAAGCCGTGCACACGGTGGGCCTGACCGAATTGATCCAACGACTCCCCTACGGCCTCGATACGGCCGTGCACGAACGCGGGCAGTCGCTCTCCTCGGGGGAACGCCAACTCATCGCCCTGGCCCGGGCCTTCATGGCCCAGCCCCGGGTCCTGGTGCTGGACGAGGCCACGTCCAACCTCGACCTGCAGTCCGAAACCATGATCGAGGCGGCCCTCGACGTCCTCTTGCAGTCACGGACGGCCGTGCTGATCGCCCACCGGCTGTCGACGGCCATGCGGGCCGATCGCATCGTGGTGGTCGGGGACGGGCGATTGCTGGAGCAGGGGTCGCACGACGAGCTGATCGCCCTGGGCGGGCACTACGCCGAGATGTACGAAACCTGGATCTCCCAGTCGCACGCCGCCTGAACGGCGTCGGTCAAGCGGGTCCCCCTTCAGTTCGACGGCGACACGTCTGACGTCATGGGGTGCCGGTGGCCCGGCTCCACTCCGCCAAGGTGCCGCGGTACCGCATGTCCCATTCGTCGTAGGCGGCCCGTAACTGACGGCCCGGCCACCGGGGTGGCTGCAATTCTTCGGGGAGCAACGGGTCGGCCTGCAAGTGGCGCAGTACCGCGGCGGAGAGGGCAAACCCCGGTGCCAGCACCTCGGGCCCGACCGGAGGGAGGGCCTGCAGCCGGTCCAACAAGGCGAAGGACCGCGTCGACCATTCCTCCAGGTCCCACAACCGCGCCGCCAACCGACGGGCGTCGGTGGGTCGGGCCGACATGAACTCGACATCACCATCGAGCCCGGTGCTCGTCGTGGGAGGGCCGGCCAGGTTGTCGGGGCGCATCCAGACGCCCTCACGCAGTTCGGCCAGCCGGGCGTAGGCCAGGGCGCGACGACGCTCCGACCGCACCTCGGCCGTGCTGCCCGACGTCGTGACCACGGCCAACCGCCACTGCCCCGCGTAGTCGGTCGTCACGCCCGATCGGCTGGCCGACTGGCGTGACCGGCGAGCCATCAGGTGCCCGGCCAATCGATAGCGCCCCGATCCGTCCGTGGTCGCCTCGCCGCCGGCCACCATGCGGCTCAGAGCCACCCGGGCCCGGTTCTCGCTGATCCCGAACAGGCCGGCCAGGCGCACCAGTTGGGCCACCGGCAGCTCGGGGGGATCCATGCCCAGCAGGGCGCTGGCCAGGACCGAACGAGCCGTGAATGGTGTATTACTCTCTTGCGTCACTTGGCTCAATATTGTAATATAGAGGCATGGCCACCACCATGGTGCCCGAACTGAGCGCCCGACCCGATGTCCTCCCCAGCGACCGGCTGCTGGCCAACGGGATGGCCATACCCGAAATTCGGCCGTCGTTGCGTCGTATCGACAACGTCCGCAACGCCATCACCGTGGTGTCGGTCTGGTTCTACGTGGTGCTTCTGGTGGGCGGGGCGGTGTGGCTCGACCGCTGGTGGAGCTACCTGATCGCCTTCGCGCTCATGGGACCGATGTACGCCCGCTTCGCCATCTTGATGCACGAGTCGGCCCACAAGCTCCTCTTCACCAACAAGCGGTGGAACGACTGGATCGGCACTTGGATCATCGCCTACCCCGTGTTCACTCCCGTGCAGTTGTACCGCCGCGTCCACTTCGCCCACCACCGGGACGAGTTCGGGCCCGACGAGCCCGACATGGCCTTCTACGGCCCGTACCCCTGCACCAAGGCCGCGCTGCGACGACGGCTCTTCCGCGATGCGGTCGGCATCTCGGGTTGGAAGAACTTCGTCCCCCTCATCAAGGGCATCCGGAACAAGCCCTTCCGGCCTATCGGGCTCTCGATCCTCGGTGTCCAAGCGGTGCTGTGGGCCGCGTCCTGGCTGGCCACCGGACGGTGGTGGATCTACCCGTTGTTGTGGTGGCTCCCGTGGATGACGCAGTGGCGCGTCCTCAACCGTTTGCGCTCCATCGCCGAACACGGTGGCCTCGAGCGGAGCAAGGATCGCCGGGCCACCACCCACAACGTGCACCAATCGCTGCTGGCCCGCTTCTGGTTTGTGCCCTACAACACCGGCTGGCACCTGGCCCACCACGTCGACATGGGCGTGCCCTGGCGCAATCTGCCCGCCTACCACGCCGAGCTGGCGCGAGCCGGGTACGTCACCGATGCCATCACCTACCCGAACTACCGCTCCCTGTGGAAGGCGCTCTCGAGCGCCGGGACTCCTGAATTCGCTAATCGATCCCGAGCGCCCCTAATCGCTAGTCGATCCCGAGCGCCCGGCGCAGCACCGCCGTGCTTTCCTTCTGGGAGCGCCTGGAGACGGCGGCCGACAGCACGAGTGCCGAACCGTGGAACGTGCCGGGGAACTGGTGGATCTCCACCGACACCCCCGCCTGGAGGAGACGGAGACCGTAGAGGATGCCTTCGTCGCGCAAGGGGTCCATCTCCGCCGTCGAGATGTAGGTCGGGGGAGACCGGACAGGTCAGTGGCGCGGGCCGGAGCGGCGTACGGCGACACGTGGTCGGGATCCGACCCCGGGCCCAGGTAGGCCTTCCAGCTCTGCACCGCCAACGGTTGATTCCACAGTGGGGTGTCGGTGAAGGCCTGCATGGACGGCGTCTCGAGGCGGTCGTCGAGCTCGGGGATGTGCAGCATCTGGAAGCAGACGGGGGGACCTCCCCGATCACGGGCCAGCAGCGCCGTGGCCGCCGCCAGCCCTCCCCCGCGCTGCCCCCGCTCAGGGCCAGCCGATCGGGATCGACGCCCAGCTCCCCGGCGTGCTCGTACAGGTACGTCAAGGCGGCGTAGCAGTCGTGCAGACCGGCGGGGAACGGGTGCTCAGGCGCCAGCCGGTATTCGACCGCCACCACCACGGCCCCGGTGGCCACCGCCGTCAGGGCTGATCCGGCATGCTCGGCGTCGACGCTGCCGATGACGAACCCGCCGCCGTGGATCGTCACGATGCCCGGAACCGGCCCGGCCCGCTCCTTGGGCACGTAGAGCCGCACGCCGACCTCGGGATCGCCCTCCCAGCCCGGAACCGTGACGTCCTCGATGTCGAGCCCCCCGACCCCGGGGATCTCCACTCGCATGGCCGCCAGGACCTCCTCGAACGCGGCCCGCGCCGCCACCGCGTCACTGAGATCGATCTTCGGCATGAATTCCAGCAAGGCCGACAATTCAGGGTCGATCATGCGTGCCCCACCCCCGTGTTCATCGCCGAATTATTTGGGCTGCATCCGGATGCCGGCGTCGAGGCGGATCGACTCGGCGTTCATGTACGAGTTGCCGAGGAGCTCCACCGCCAGGGAGGCGAACTCGGTGGCGTACCCGAGGCGGTGGGGGAACAGCACGTCCTGGGCCAGCTTGGCCTTGAACGCCTCGGCTCCCTCGCCCGCTCCGTAGATGGGCGTGTCGATCAACCCCGGGAGGATGGTGTTGACCCGGATCCCGACCACGGCCAGGTCACGGGCCACCGGCAGGGTGAGGCCCACGATGCCGCCCTTGGAGGACGAGTAGGCCGCCTGTCCGATCTGGCCGTCCTCGGCCGCCACCGACGCCGTGTTCACGATGGCGCCGCGGGCACCGTCCGCGTCGGGCTCGTTGAGGCTCATCTTGGTGGCGGCCAGGCGGATGCAGTTGAAGGTGCCGATGAGGTTGATCTCGAGCACCCGTCGGTAGAGGTCGAGGTCATGGGCCGAGGCGTAGTCGCCGTCCTTGCCGATGGTGCGGGTCGCCCATCCGGTGCCGGCGCAGTTGACCAGGGACTTCAACGGCGACATCTCCCTGGCCGCCTCCACGGCCGCGATCACGTTCTCGGTGTTGGTGACGTCGGTCGGGGCGAAGAGGCCGCCGATCTCCTTGGCCAGTTCGGTTCCCTTGTCCTCTTGTACCTCCAGGTCGGCCACCACGACACGAACGCCCCGGTCGGCCAACAGGCGGCAGGTGGCGGCGCCCAATCCCGAAGCCCCTCCGGTGACAACTGCAGACGTGCCGTTCAGATCCATCAGTTCTCCAACTCCTTCACGGGGCGCGGGATGCGCCGCGGGAGACATTAGGGCGCGCCCCCGCCCGCTGCCATGTGGGATCGGGCGCGGAGCTACATCTGGTCGGGTGCCTCCATCCCCAGCAGGGACAACCCCTGAGCCAGCACGCGCGCCGTCAGGTCGCACAGGGCCAGGCGGGACGTGCGGGTCTCCTCGTGATCGACGAGCACCCGGCAGGCCTCGTAGAAGGTGGTGAAGGTGGTTGCCAGCGCAAAGAGGTACGTGCAGAGCTTGGCCGGGCTGTACGCCTCGGCCGTGGCGTCGACGGCCGACGCGAATTCGAGCAGCTGCAGTGCCAGGGCGCGCTCTTGAGGCTCGCTCACTCCGGGGCGCGTGCCCGGCTCCGGGGGCCCGACTTCGCCTCGCCGGAAGATCGACCTGATGCGCGCGTGGGCGTACTGCAGGTACGGCCCGGTGTCACCCTCGAAGGCCAGCATGCGATCCCAGTCGAAGACGTAGTCGCGCATCCTCTCGGTGGACAGGTCGGCGTACTTGACGGCCCCGATGCCGAGGGACCGGGCCACCGCGGCCCGGTCGGCGTCGCTGAGATCGCTGGGTCGGGAGGCCAGCGCGGCGGCGGCGCGATCCACCGCTTCGTTCAGCAGGTCCATCAGCCGCTCGGGCTCGCCCGAACGGCTGGCCAGCTTCTTGCCGTCCGTGCCGAGAATGAGCCCGAACCCCACATGCACCGCCCTCGACGGTTCGGGGAGGTAGCCGGCCAGGCCCGCCACGGCGAAGACCAACCGGAAGTGGAGCGATTGCTCGGCCCCGACGACGTAGATGAGGGTCGTGGCTTTACGACGCAATGTGCGGTCCCGGATGCAGGCGAGATCGGTGGCCGGGTAGCCGTACCCGCCGTCCGACTTGCGCACGATCAACGGGAGGGGTTCCCCGTGGCGGTTCTGGAAGCCGGGCGGGAACACGCACTGCGCGCCATCGTGTTTGACCAGCAGCCCCTGGGCCGCCAATTCAACCAGCACCAGCGTGAGCAGAGGGTTGTAGAAACTCTCGCCGACGATGTCGTCGTCGGTCAGCAGGACGCCGAGCATGCTCGTAGACCTCGTCGTTGTGGCGGATGCTCTCGGCCACGAAGATCCTCCACAGGCGCATCGTCTCGGGGTCACCCTTCTGGAGGAGGACCACCCGCTGGCGGCAGCGCTCGGCGAAGGCGGGATCGCGGTCGAAGGTCTGCCGGGCCTGGGCGTAGAAGTCATTGAGGTCGCGCACGCTGAACGACTCGGCGTCCTCGGACCCGCCCACCTCGATCAGCTGCTCGATCAGCATGCCGAACGGCGTGCCCCAGTCCCCGATGTGGTTCTCCCGCAGCACCTGGTGCCCCACGAACCCCAACACCCGGGCCAGTGAGTCGCCGATGACCGTGGTGCGCAGGTGCCCGACGTGCATCTCCTTGGCCACGTTGGGCGAGGAGTAGTCGATCACCATGGTCTGCGGGTGGGGGGTGAGCGGCACCCCCAAGCGGTCGTCGGCGCCCATGGCGGCCAACTGGTCGGACACGAACCCGTCGGCCAGCGTCAGATTGATGAATCCGGGCCCGCTGATCTCGACGGCGGCACAGACGTCGTCGAGGACGGCCGCGGCGACCACTTCCTCGGCGACGTCCCGGGGGGCCCGGCCCACCTGTTTGGACAGGGCCAGGGCACCGTTGGCCTGGAAGTCGGCCCGTTCCGAGGCGCGCAACACCGGGTCGGCACCCGGCATCACGGTATCGAAAGCGGCCTGGAGCCGCTGGAGGAGGACGCTGTAGGCGTCAGGCATCTCCTATTGTCGCATCCCGTTCAGGTGCTCGTTCGCCGCACGCGGAGGATCTCGGTCCGGGCCGGGGCACCTCACTCAGCGGGCGCACCGACCCCGCCGTCGGTCAACCCGTAGCGATGGTACGGGCCGAAGAATCCGTGCTCGAGGAGCCCGAAGCCCACCACGTCGTCGTAGCTGAACCGGGCCACGTGATCGACGATCCCGTACTGGGCCAGTCCCTTGACCTCGTCGACCTTGAGGACCAGGCCCTGGACCACCTCATCGGGGCCCTGGTACATCCCGTGGCGCCAGTCGGCGTCGATCCCGTACCCGGTCCCGATGGAGATGAAGTTGGGCAGGAGCGAGGTGCAGGTGATCTCCAGGTCGGCGTCGGGGAACCGGACGGTGGAACGGTCGATGACCCGGGTCCCCGGAATGAGGTGGTGCTCGTGCTCGGAGCGACCGAGATCCTCCACCTCCCGGCCCGGCTCGGCCCAGATGCGCTCGCCCTGCACCAGGGGTCGTTGGCCGTCGTCGCGCTCATGGCAGATGTACATGATGGCGTGATCCTCGAACTGCATCGGGAAGTAGTTCCACATCCCGCTCAGGACCAACTCCCCCTGACGGATGCCGCCCGGCTCCGGCTCGCCCACCGGCCGGATGCCCCAGGAGCGATCCCGGTTGCCCCAGTGGTGGTCCGGGGTGATGCCGATATCGTTCCCGTCGACCGAGAGGGTGCCCGACCAGGTGCCCGTCTGGGCCAGTCGCTGGGTGTCGAAGATGACCTTTCCCTTGCTCCGTAGGTACTGGCGGGGTTCGGCGATGGCGGGGGTGTGTCCTTCCCAGGTCACGTCCATCGCCACGCTGTGCGCGGTGGGCTCGACCACAACCCGTATGCGGTGCAGCGGCTCCAGCACCTCGATACGGAATGGCCCGACCGACAGATCGCTGCGATCGGTCAGTGGCTTCGAGGCCCGCACGATGTGTTGCTCCGCTCCTCGGCGGACGTCGATGAAGGCGTCGACCACGCCCAAATTCGGGTATTGGCCGAAGCCGAAAATGGCGAACCACTCGTCCGATTTGGCATGCATGTTGAAGTAGTAGCGATCGTAGAAGTTGCGATCGCTCGTGCCGGTGTGCGCGATGAACTCCGGTGCCTGGTGCACCGGGAAATCGTCCCAGGACGTCAGTGACACAGCCCCTCCTTCTCGAGGTCTCGCATGGGTTCGGACGGTACAGACCCTCGATCGGACTCGATCGCGGGCGCAGCCTATGCGCCTCCAGCGCTCGCCGGCGGCGGCGGCGGACGCCCGGTGGCCGCCGGGCACCACGGTCGTTGGGCGCCGTCGGCTGGCGGCACGGCAGAATGGATCCATGGCCCTCCACCCTGACCCCGCGTCCCACCCCGACAGCTTCGGTGCCCGATCGGTCCTTTCGGTCAACGGCCGCGACTACGAGATCTTCGACCTCAACGCCCCGGCCCTTGCGCGCCTACGACGTCGGCCGGTTGCCCTACGCCATCAAGGTGCTGTTGGAGAACCTCCTGCGGCACGAGGACAGCCCCCACGTCTCGGCCGATGACATTGCGGCCACGGCCGGCTGGGGAGCGAATCCCGAGGCCCACGGCCAGGCCGCCGGCGATGCCGCCCACGAGATCGCCCTGACGCCCGAGCGGGTGCTCATGCAGGACTTCACCGGCGTGCCCGGGGTGGTCGACCTGGCCGCCATGCGCGACGCCCTGGCCCGGCTCGGCGGCAACGCGTCGCAGGTCAACCCCCTGGTCCCGGTCGAGCTGGTCATCGACCATTCCGTGATCGCCGAGCGGTCGGGTGACGCGTCGTCCTACGACACCAATGTCTCCATCGAGTACGAGCGCAACATGGAGCGCTACCAGCTGCTGCGCTGGGCCCAGGGTGCCTTCGACGGGTTCCGCGCCGTCCCCCCCGGCATGGGCATCTGCCACCAGGTCAACCTCGAGTACCTGTCCCGCGTCGTGTTCGCCGCGCCGGACGGCCGGGCCTTCTGCGACTCGCTGGTCGGCACCGATTCGCACACCACCATGGTCAACGGGTTGGGCGTGCTCGGCTGGGGTGTCGGGGGCATCGAGGCCGAAGCGGCGATGCTGGGACAGCCCCTCTCCATGCTGCTCCCACCCGTCGTCGGCCTGCGCATCTCGGGGGAGCTGCGGGAAGGCACCACCGCGACCGACGTCGTCTTGACCGTGACCGAACTCCTGCGCAATCACGGGGTGGTCGGCGCCTTCGTCGAGTGCTACGGACCGGGCGTGGCCGCGCTGCCCCTCGAGACCCGCGCCACCATCGGCAACATGAGCCCCGAGTACGGGGCGACCTGCACCATGTTCCCGATCGACCAGGTCACCATCGACTACATGCGCTTCACCGGGCGCGACGACGAGCACCTCGCCCTGGTGGAGGCCTACGCCAAGGCCCAGGGCCTCTGGCACACCGCCGACGGGGTCGAGCCGGTGTACTCCGAGTACGCCACCCTCGACCTGGCCGACGTCGAGCCGTCCCTGGCCGGGCCATCTCGTCCCCAGGACCGGGTGTCCCTGGCCGCCGCCGGGGAGAAATTCCGGGCCGCCCTGGGCCGGCCGCCCCGCACCTCGGCCGAGGCGCCGACCGCAGCCCCCCACCACCTCCTCACCGAGGGCGACGTCGTGGTGGCCGCCATCACCAGCTGTACCAATACGTCGAACCCCCAGGTCATGGTGGCTGCCGGCCTCGTGGCCCAGCGCGCCGCGGCGCGCGGCCTGCGCTCCAAGCCATGGGTCAAGACGTCGCTCGCGCCCGGGTCCCGCGTCGTGATGGACTACCTGCAACGGGCGGGGTTGGTGGAGCCCCTCGAGCAGCTGGGCTTCTTCCTGGTCGGGTACGGGTGCACCACCTGCATCGGCAACTCCGGGCCCCTGCTGGCCGGCGTCACCGAAGCCGTCCACGCCGACGACCTCTCCGTCGTGTCGGTGCTCTCGGGCAACCGAAACTTCGAGGGCCGCATCCATCCCGACGTGCGGATGAACTACCTGGCCTCGCCGCCGCTGGTGGTGGCCTACGCCCTGGCGGGCACCATGGACGTCGACCTCACCACCGAGCCGCTCGGCCAGGGTGCCGACGGGCAGCCGGTCTTTCTGGCCGATCTGTGGCCGAGCGTCCAGGACGTGAGCGCGACCATCCAGAGCTCCCTCACGTCCGACATGTTCCGCACCCGCTACAGCGCCGTGTTCGATGGTGACGAGTACTGGCGCCAGATGCCGGTGGCCGAGGGCGAGACCTTCTCGTGGCAGGACGACTCCACGTACGTCAAGAACCCGCCCTATTTCGAGGGCATGACCATGACCCCGGCTCCGGTGACCGACATCGAGGGAGCCCGAGTCCTGGTCATGGTGGGTGACAGCGTCACCACCGACCACATCTCCCCGGCTGGCTCCATCGGCCCCGACACCCCGGCCGGGCGCTACCTCACCGAGCACGGCGTCCCCCGCGGTGACTTCAACTCCTATGGGGCCCGGCGCGGCAATCACGAAGTGATGATGCGGGGCACCTTCGCCAACGTCCGCCTGCGCAACCGCCTGGCCCCGGGGACCGAGGGCGGGTTCACGCGGCACTTCCCCGACGGGGCGGAGACGTCGATCTTCGACGCCGCCATGGAGTACGCCGGGCAGGGCACGCCGCTGGTCGTCCTGGCCGGCCTCGAATACGGCACCGGGTCGAGTCGCGACTGGGCCGCCAAAGGCACGGCCCTGCTCGGCGTGCGCGCCGTCATCGCCCAGAGCTACGAGCGCATCCACCGCTCGAACCTCATCGGAATGGGAGTGCTCCCCCTGCAGCTCTACAAGGGCGATTCCGCCGAGAGCCTGGGACTGCTCGGCACCGAGCGCTTCTCCATCGCCGGCATCGAGGTCCTCAACGATGGTGAGCTGCCGAAGGAGCTGACCGTGGTGGCCACCACCGACGAAGGCTCGAACACCGAGTTCAGGGCGATTGTGCGCATCGACACCCCGATGGAGGCCGAGTACTACCGGCACGGGGGCATCCTGCCCTACGTCCTCCGGCAACTGGCCGGGTGACCGTCCCTCTTGCACCGCTTGACCAGCTTACTTATGATTTGCTTTATATAAGGGGCCTGTTAATATAGCCAGGTGACCACGGCCTTTGACGTGCTGGCCGAGCCGACTCGGCGCCAGGTGCTGACCGTGTTGCTCAACGGCCCCCGGCCGGTCGGCCAACTGTCCACCCTGCTGGGACAGAGCCAGCCCGGCATGAGCCGGCACCTGCGCATCCTGCGCGACGCCGGCCTGGTGAGCGTGCGCCACGTGGCCCAGCAGCGTTGGTACGAGATCCAACCCGGTCCCCTGGCCGAGATCGACGCGTGGTTGGCCCCATTCCGCCGGGAGTGGTCCGATCGACTGGCCCGACTGGAGGATCACCTCAGGGCGAACGAGGAGGCGCACATCGCATGATCGACGACGGCAGCACCGATGGTGAGGTCACGCGCCTGGCGGGGCACGCCGTCATCCGGTTCGAACGCCATCTCCCCGTTCCTCCACCGCTCGTCTGGGTCGCCCTCACCGACCCGGACTTCTTGTCGAAGTGGTGGGGTGAGGTCACCCTGGATCTGCGCTTGGGCGGGCGATTCGACGTGTGCTGGTTCAACGCCACGCCATCGGGCGATCGGTTGACCATGCACGCGAAGGTCACCGCGCTCGATCCCCCGCACCTGCTCGAGACCACCGGCGACGTCCACGGCATCTTGCGTTGGGAACTCGCACCCGAGTCGGGCGGCACCATGCTGGTCTTCACCAGCACGCTCGAGCTCCCCGAAGAGTTCCGCAGCCGGACGTTGGCCGGATGGCACTTTCATCTCATGGCGCTGCGGGACGCGCTGGCCGGTGGCACGGCCGATCTGGTCGAACTCCCCGAGTGGCCGGCCATTCACGAGCGTTACGCGAAGCGGGACGGCTGACCCTCTCAGGTACCGCGGCCGGCGATCACGGCGCGCCTTCTGGTTGGGCCAGCGCCACGAAGCGCTGGACCAACCCCCGGCCGACTGCGTTGATATGCGCCACGGCGACCGCCGGCATGGAGACCCCGGGCGGAAGATGCGGCCTCCACTGGGCCGCCAAAGGGGGCGTGATCTCGACGTGGAACTGCAGGCCGTAGGCGCGTTCGCCGTATCGAAAGGCTTGATGGGGATAGAGCTCGCTCCGGGCTAACAAGACACCACCATCGGGGAGGGAGAAGGTGTCGCCGTGCCAGTGCATGCAGGGCAGCGTGGGACCGACCGGGCCGAACACCGCATCATCTTCCGCCTGGCGGGTCAGATGGACTTCGCCGATGCCGATCTCCGGTTCTGGTCCGGTCGTGACCTGACCCCCGAGTGCGACCGCCAGCTGCTGTGCGCCGAGACAGACGCCCAACACGGGGAGCCGCGCGGCCACCGCGGCCGCCATGAGGTCCCGCTCGTGCGCCAGCCACGGGTGTGCCTCGTCGTCGTGGACCCCCATCGGACCTCCCATGACGACGAGGCCCGCCATGTCGGTGACCTCATCTGGACCGGGCACCGGGTCGCCCACGGTCGATCCGCACCACGGACACGACATGCCCGGCGGAGATCACCGTCTCGCCGATGGCTCCCGGCTCCTCGTGGGCGACGTGCTGCAGCACGACCCAATCCTTGCCGGACGCCACCGAGCTGGTCAGGGGATGAGGGTGACCCGGAAGAGCTCCGCGCTCGCCCCTTCCGGGAGACCGGCGACCTCGCCTTGGGCCCGCCCATTGGTCGTGATGCGTTCGGTGACTCCGGTCGGGTCACCGATCTGGCTCTTGTGCGAAAGCAGGGCCGCCACTTTCCGCTCGATGGTGGACGTCGTCTCGACCGCGACATTCGGGCCCTCGCCACCCATGATCCACAGTTCGTTGACGGTCCAGGGTTCAAGCCCCTCGTCGGCCAGTAATTCGGGGTGGGCGAAGGGATTGCGCGCGTCGGGGTAGACGGCGCAGACCGCGGCCTCACCCGCCGCCAGATGATCCGGGTGGCTGGCGTAGATGAAGTCCCAGCGCCGCTCCGGCGACGGGGAGAGCACCCGTTCGGGCCGGACCTGGCGGATGACCCGGCTGATGTCACGCCGCAGCTCGATGGTGGGGAGGAGCCGCCCGTCGGGGTAGCCCAGGAACCGCACATCGGTCACGCCGACCTCCGCCGCCGCGGCCCGCTGCTCGCGTTGTCGCAACTCGGCCATGTCCGATCGCGTCATGGCGCGATCGGAACCGCCGGCATCGCCGTTGGTGACGATGCAGTACGTGACACCGATCCCGGCTTTCGTAAAGGCCGCCACCGTGCCCGCCGTCCCGAAATCGACGTCGTCGGGGTGGGCCGCCACGACCAGGACGCGACGGACACCGTCGTCCGGTGACCAGACGTCGATGGCGGAGTCGATGTCGCTCAGAGGACGCTCTCCTCGGGCGACGGCGTCCACGCGGCGAGGTCGGCCAGGCGCGGATCGTTGGAGAACATCTCCACGATGGGAACGCGCAGACCCAGGCGCCGCTGGATGACCTCCACTTCGACCAGTTGGTTCCACAAGTTCAGGCTCACGACGACGCCGGCCTTCCCAGCGCGGGCGGTACGGCCCGATCGGTGCAGGTAGGCCTTGTGGTCTTCGGGCGGGTCGAAGTGGATCACGCCATCGACGGCCTCGATGTGCAGGCCGCGGGCCGCCACGTCGGTGGCGACCAGGACCGGCAGCTTGCCCGAGGAGAAATCGGCCAGCGCCCGTTCCCGGTTGGCCTGCCGAAGGTCGCCGTGGATGGCCGCGGCGCGGATCCCTTCCTTGCCCAGGTTCTCGACCAGGCGATCGGCCCCTCGCTTGGTGCGCACGAAGAAGAGCGACTTCTCCTGGGACCGACAGATTGCCGCCGCCACCTTCACCTTGTCCATCTGGTGCACCTGGATGAACCGGTGCTCCATGGCGGTCACCGTCTGGGTGGAGGAGGCCACCTCGTGGAAGACCGGCTCGGTCAGGTAGCGCTGCACCAGGCGATCGACCGCTCCGTCCAAAGTGGCGGAGAAGAGCAGCGTCTGGTGGGGCGCTTCGAGGCGGCGCAGCACCCATTCGACCTGAGGCATGAACCCCATGTCGGCCATGCGGTCCGCCTCGTCGAGCACCAGCGTCTCGAGCTGATCAACCGCCAGCTCGCCCCGGTCGCCCAGGTCGATCAGTCGTCCCGGGGTGGCGATGATGACGTCGACGCCTTTGTGGAGCTTCGACACCTGACGATCGATGTCCGCACCGCCGTAGACGGCGACGGCGTGGAGACCGAGCGTCTTGGCCAGTGGCGCCAGCACGTCGTGCACCTGCACGGCCAGCTCTCTCGTGGGGAGGAGGACCAGGGCCAGGGGCCGGGCGGGGCGAGCCGGCGCCGACCGGGCACCTTGGGCGTCCCGGGTCGCTTTGGCCCGCTGCAGCAGCGGGACACCAAAGGCCAGGGTCTTGCCCGAGCCCGTCTTGGCCTTGCCACACACGTCGCGTCCGGCCAGTGCGTCGGCGATGGTGAGCGCCTGAATTGGAAAAGCGCTGACGATCCCTTGATCAGCCAGCGCTTTGGTCAGTTCTTCCGAGACTCCGAGGGACTCAAAGGTCCGAGCCGTCTCGTACAGGTCACCGGCCGAGATATCCCCGTCCGATATTCCGGCGTGCGCGCCGGTCAATGCTTCGATTGTCATGTCCCGCTCTCTCTGTTGTCCGGCGGGACCCTGCGCCAACCAGAGGAAGAGGTAACGGCCCCGACTCACCAGCCCCATGCCAGCGGTCGCATAGCTATTGTACCAGTGACGGGAACCATTCCGGCCTCATACCCGTGTCGAAGTGGGCGACCCGCTACCTGAAAGAGGATCGAACATGGCCAAATTGGAAGCCGGCGACAACGCCCCCGCGTTCACCTTGCCCGACCAGGACGGCAAGCCGGTCAAGCTCACGAGCTTCAAGGGACAGCAGGTCATCGTGTACTTCTACCCGGCCGACGACACTCCCGGGTGCACCAAGGAGGCCTGCCAGTTCAACGACAACCTCAAGGCGTTCGAGAAGGCCGGCGTGGCCGTGCTGGGCATCTCACCCGACAAGGCCGAAAAGCACGTCAAGTTCCGCACCAAGTACAAGCTCAAGTTCCCCCTTCTCACCGACGCCGACAAGGCGGTCATGCAGAAGTACGGCGCCTGGGGCGAGAAGACCATGTACGGCAAGAAGACGGTCGGCACCATCCGCTCGACCTTCCTGGTGGGGCCCAACGGCAAGATCCAGCGGGCCTGGTACAACGTGAGGGCGGACGGACACGCGGCCAAGGTGCTCGAGACCCTCGGCGAAGACTGAGCTCATCGCCGGTGGGCCGGCTGCTGGGCCGGCCTCACACCTGGTGGGTCGGACACCAGTAGGTCGTTCGCCCGCCCACGACGGAACGTCGAAGCTCAGTCCCGTCGCGGGGGCATCGTCCACCGGCCCGGCGCTCCTCCATGAGCTCGCCCATGTGCGACCCACCCCGGCGACCGAGCCGGCGCAAAGTCGAGCGAATGGCCTTGTGCAGCACCCGCAGTTCGGTGTCGCTGAGTGGGGTGCGACGCTCGGGATCCAGGCCGGCCACCCACAACATCTCGTCGGCCAAGAGGTTGCCGACGCCGGCCAATCGTGCCTGATCCAACAGCCGGGCCTTGAGCGGGGCCGCGCCGCCGGCCCGCGCCGTCGACCCGGCTAGAGCCTGCCGGAGCTCGGGCAGGCTGACGGTGAGCGCATCGGGCCCGAGTCGGTCCTCGTTGGGCGCCAGCTCCAGCGAGCCGAAGCGGCGGGGATCGTGCACCCAGAGATGCCCCCCGTCGGCGAAGCTGATGCGCGCCCGTACCCACTTCTCGTCGAAGAGCCCGGGGCCGTAGCGCAGCCGGTCGAGCGCCCGCGCGCCGTCGACCACCAGGCCGCCGGTCATGCCGAACCGGATGCCGAGGGTCGGGCCGTCGTCGGTGTCGAGCAGCATGAGCTTGCCCCGGCGTCGAGCCTGGGTGAACGAATGTCCCACCAGGGCGGCGGTGAGGCGCCGGGGGGTGGTGCCCCCACGCCCGTAGCGCGCGTCGACCATCCAGCACTTGGATATGTCGCGATTGAGCCCCTTTTCCGCCAATTGCCGGTACAGCTCGACCTCAAGGATTTCGGGCACGGCCGAGACCGTACCGGACCTCCACGCGTGGGCCTTATATGGTGGACCCCGTGCCACCCGAAAAGCCACAATGGGCCGAACTTTTCTCCGAGGTCGTGACGTCGGGTCTGTGTACCGGCTGTTCCGCGTGCGTCATCGCCTGTCCGTACGACGTCCTCGAGTATGACGACGCCGACGGCCACTACAAACCGTTCCACGTGTTGGCCGAGGGTGGGCCCGACAACTGCACCCACGGCCTGAAGGGATGCACGCTGTGCACCCGGGCCTGCCCCCGCTTTCGGACCTGGGAACCGGAGATCGAGGAGAAGCTGTTCGGCCGGACCCGCACCGACGAGGAGGTCGCGGGCATCTCGCGCCGGACCGTGCTGGCCCGGGCCGTCGACCCCGAAGTGCAGGGAACCGGCCAGGACGGTGGCCTGGTCTCGGCCCTCCTGATCTGGGCGTTCGAGCACGACGTGATCGATGCCGCTCTGGTCTCGGGGCTCGAGGGCGACGGGTCGACCTGGAAGGCCGTCCCCAAGGTGGCGTGGAACAAGGAGGACGTGTTGGCCACAGCGGGGTCCCGGTACACCTATTCCGCCAACCCGCTGGCCTATCCCGAGGCCATCGCCGGAGGCGCCGAGCGCATCGCCCTGGTCGGCATGGGGTGTCAGGCCTCGGCTCCCCCGGTCATGGCCGCCCGCAAAGCGGGCAAGATCGCTCGGCGGTTCGTGCTCTCCGTTGGACTCTTGTGCTCCAAGACCTTTGACGACGCCATCTTCCCTGAGCTCTTCGAAGCGAAGTACGGCTTGGCCCGGGCCGACATCCTCAAGATGAACATCAAGGGCGTCTTCCAGGTCTGGATGCGTGATGGGGCATACCACGAGATCCCGTTGAAAGAAGCACACGCCTGGACGCGCGAGGGGTGCACCACCTGCCCGGACTTCGCCGCCGAGCATGCGGACATTTCCACCGGGGGCATCGGCGCCTTTGGCGATTGGACGCTCACCCTCCTGCGCACGGAAGCCGGAGAGGCACTCTTCGACGACATGGAGGCCGGGGGCGTCATCGAGACCCGCCCGATCGAAGACGACCCAGGAGCGGTGACCCTCATGAACCGACTCAGCAAGGTGAGCCGCAAGCGTTGGCCGGCGACGGCGGTGGCGATGCCGGGTCGTCTGCCTGCACCGACTGCATGAGCCCAGCGGGGCCCAGCCGAGACGAATTCGCCGCCCTCCTCGGCATCGACGTGCAGCGCAGCGGGCCCGGGCACACCGTTGCCACCCTGACAACGGACGGTCATCATGCCAATCCGCACGGCACGGTGCACGGGGCCGTGTTCTATGCCGTCGCCGGCGCGGCGGTGGCGGCCGCGGCGAATGATGAGGAGCACTCGGGGATCATCTCCTCGGTGCTGGTCGAGTACCTCCAGCCGGCTGCGCTCGGCGACATGCTGTACGCCGAGGTCTCCCGGGACGCGTCAACGGATCGAGAGGACATCTTCACCGGGACGGTCCGGCGGGGACCTCACGGTGATCTGCTGGCCTGGGTGCGCGCCCGGGGCACGCGCCGCGCCCGCTCGCGTTGAACGCAACCCGAGACGGATCCGACGAGTGTGGGGTCGAAACGGCAACGATCCCGACCACGCCGGCGCGCCGCTCTCCCACCGCGCTCCTTGGCTGCATTTTCCCCCGCTTCGTCGTCGTGCCGACCCCGAACCTAGGGCCAGTCCGCCTCAACCGGACGACGCCGCGGCCCGAGCCCCGGCGAATCTCCCGAACATGGTGCTGTCCCCGATGGAGAGCCCGCTGGCATAGCCGAAGGCGCACACCCCGGCGGTGGTGCGACCGGCGGCGAACAGGCCCGGGATGGGATCCCCACTCAGATTGAGGACCTCGCCGTCGACCCTGGTCTCGAGGCCGCCCAACGTGAAGGGCGCATAGGGAGCGGGGCCAATCCGTACGTCGATGGCGCCGAGAGGCGGGACGAGCGGGCGGACCCACTCGGGCGCCTTGTGGAAGACGGGGTCGGCGTGAGATTCGGCGTGCCGGTTGTAGAGCGAGACTGATGCTTCGAGTGAACCGATCGGGAGGCCCATCTCGACCTCGAGTTGGGCCGGGGTCTCGCACACCCAACTGGCGGCCAGGCCCATCCAGTTCACCTCATACGAAGCCTCGTCGACGATGAGGTACACCTCGCCGCTCTGCTCGTAGAGCGCGGACTGGCCGACCCGGCCCATGTACGTGTCCTCGTTGATGAACCGTTGGCCCTGGCCGTTGACCAGGATCCCGTTAATCAAGGTGCGCGGTGGCGTGATGGGCAGGGACACCTCCCCGGCGTACATGTTGCGCACCGAGGCCCCGATGGCCTGGGCCATGCGGATGCCCCGACCGTCGTCGCCTTCGGTCCCCACCTTCCAGGTGCCCCGCACCAGGGGCGGGCAGTGCTGTCGCAGCATGTCGTCGTTGTAGATGAAACCGCCCGCAGTGAGGACCGCGCCCCGTCGGGCCCGCAGTGAGACGGTCTGCCCGAAGCGTTGCCCTTGCACGCCGACCACGCGGCCAGCGTCGACGACCAGGCGGTCCACCCTCGTATCGAGCGAGACCCGGGCCCCGGCGTCGGTCGCGGCGGCGGCCAGGTGCTGCATGAGCAGCCACCCGGTCGATCGCTTGGTCTTGGCCAGATGCCCTCGCGGCGCCGGCGTGGCCAGCTCGCTGAAGGGGTAGGCGTCCTCGCCGCCGGAGTACACCAACCCCTCGGTACCGTTGGGTGCCATGGAGGTATCCGGGCAGAAGCTCGGGTCGAAGGGGACCCCCCGGGCCACCAGCCAGTCGAAGTGACCCAGGCTCTCGGCGCAGTAGCGGGCGATCTTCTGCTCGTCGGGATCGGGCCCGCACGCCGCCATCATGTAGGCGAACATGTTCTCGGTGGTGTCGGCGAAGCCACAGGCCTGCTGGATGGGCGTGCCCCCGCCCAAATAGACGATGCCCTCCGCCAGCGCGGCGGCGCCCCCGGCGCCCCCCGTCCGCTCAGTGACCAGAACCCGGGCACCCGCTTCTGCCGCGGTGAACGCCGCGGTCGACCCGGCGGCGCCGAAGCCGACCACCACCACGTCAGCCTCGTCGTCCCACGACGTGACGTCCGCGACGTCGCACGGCGTCACGTCGCCCGGCTCGCTCACTTGGCCACTCCCACTCCTTCACTGCGGCTTCCGGCGGAGGGTAGCCGGTCGGACCGCAGGACCCCGTCGATTCCCCCTACGGTGCACTTCTGTGCCCCGGCTCGACCCGCCTCCCTGCCTGTCGCGGTTGGTGCCCGGGTGGGAGCCGACGTTGGCCTACCAGCAGGTGCCCGAAGTGACGACGTGGCGACTCACGCACCCCGACGGCCGGGTGCGCTTCGCCAAGATCAGCGCCCGCGGGGGCTACCCGACGCTGGCGGGCGAAGCCGAACGGATGGTGTGGGCCGCCGCCTACTTACCCGTCCCCGCGGTCATCGCCGTCGAAGACGTCGAAGGCAGCACCGTGCTCATCACCGATGGACTCCGTGGGCACGACGCCACCGACCCGAGGTGGAGCGGCGATCGGCCCGGGTTGGTGCGGATCTTCGGGGAGGGCCTGGCCGCATTCCACCGGGCCGTCGGGGAGGAATGGTGCCCCTTCCGTTTCGGGGTCGGCGTGGCGCTGGAACATGTCCGCCGCCGCGCCGAGGCCGGGCTGCTGGACCCGGCACACCAATTCCACCCTGAGCACCGGCACCTGACCGTGGCGTCCGCCGTGGCGGTCCTGGAAGCGACCGCACCCGACGCGGAGGATCTCGTGGTGTGCCACGGCGACTACTGCCCGCCCAACGTGCTGCTGGCCGACGGGCACGTGACGGGGTACGTCGACCTGGGTGAGCTGGGCGTGGCCGACCGCTGGTGGGACATCACCATCGGGGCCTGGAGCACGGGATGGAACTTCGGGACCGAGTACGAGCCGCTGTTCTATGAGAGCTACGGCATCGAACCCGACCCCGATCGCATCGCGTTCTACCGTCTTTTGTGGGAGTGCGTCTCGTAACCACCGAGCTGGCGGGCCCGTTCGAACACGGCATCGAACATGGGCTCGGTCAATCGACCGGTGAAGGTGTTCTGTTGGCTCGGGTGGTAAGAGCACAGCAACGTGCGGCCGTCCGGCAGGGGGTGCTCGGCCAGGTGCCCGAAGACCGGGCGCGGGCGCAGGCCCATCAGCCCCGCCACGCTCTGGCAGGCGAACTGGCCCAACACCACGACGACGCGCCACTCCCGGAGGAGCTCCAGTTCCCGGGCCAGATAGGGGGCGCAGGCGGCTCGCTCCGATGGGTCCGGCTTGTTGTTCGGTGGCGCGCAGTGCACCGCGGCGGTGATGTAGGCGTCGATGAGTTCCAGACCGTCATCGAGCGACCGGCTGGTGGGCTGCGAGGCGTATCCAGCCCGGTACAGCGCGCCAAAGAGCCAATCCCCTGAGCGGTCTCCCGTGAACATGCGACCGGTTCGATTGGCGCCGTGGGCCGCCGGGGCCAGACCGACGATGACGAGCCGAGCCCCGGGGTCGCCGAAGCCCGGCACGGCCCGGCCCCAGTAGGTCTCGCCGGCGAAGGAGGCACGAGGGTTGGCGGCCACTCCCTCGCGCCAGCGCACCAGCCGAGGACAGCGGCTGCAGTCCGTCACGTCGCTTTGGACCCGTGCGAGCGAGTCTGCCGGGGCCCGGTTCGACGGCACGGCGCAGAGCCTACGATGGCTGCTCGTGCCTGCGTCTCCTCGTTCTGCCTCTCCTCGCGCTGCCTCCGCTCGTTCTGGTCCTGCTCGTTCTGCCTCTGCTCGTTCTGGCCCTGCTCGGCCTGGCTCCGCTCGTTCCGCCTCCGCTCGGCCCCGGTCAAAGCGCTCCCCCGCCCACGGCCCGGCGCCGACGGTGGTGCTGCTGGTCCGACACGGGACGACCCCGACCACCGGAAAGATGCTGCCGGGGAGGGCGCCCGGCCTGCATCTCGCCGAGAAGGGCCGCGTCCAGGCTGGCGTGGTGGCCGAGCGGATCGGCGCCCTGGAAAAACCACCAACGGCCATTTACGCGTCACCCCTGGAGCGGACGAGGGAGACGGCGGCGCCGATTGCCTCGGCCCTCGGGTTGCGGGTCCGCACTGCTGCCGGTCTGATCGAGGCGGATGTGGGTGACTGGACCGAAAAGTCGCTGCGCAAGCTGTACAAGACCAAGGAATGGCCCACCGTCCAGCGCTGGCCCAGTGGGTTTCGATTCCCGGGCGGCGAGTCGTTCGCCGACATGTCGGTACGATCGATGGATGCGGTACTCACCCTCGTGGCCAGCCATCCGGGAGAGACAATTGTGGCGGTGTCCCATGCGGACCCGATCAAGGCCATCGTGGCGGCCTCGGCCGGTGTCCCCCTGGACCTCATGCAGCGGCTGGTGATCTCACCCTGCTCGGTGTCGGCCCTGCTCTTCACCAGTGGGGGGCCCGTGGTGCTCTGTGTCAACTCCACGGGATCCCTCAGCGAGTTGGCGGCGTCATGAGTGACGAAGTCGACTACGACGCCCCCGACCACTGCACGGTCGGGGTCATTGGCGAGGTGGGGAGTCGCCTCTTTCTCTTCTACGTGCGCCAGGGCATCACCGAGACCACGGTCAAAGTTGAGAAGCAACAGGTGTCGGTGCTGGCCAGCTACTTGGGACGGATCGTCAAAGAGCTGGGCCGGCCGGGCCACCTTCCCGAGGACCTGACCTTTTACGGAGGCGAGGATCCCGAGTGGGTGGTGGGGACCATCGGCGTCTCCTACGACGAGGAGATCGACCGCATCGTCATCGTGTTCGAAGAAGCCGGCGGGGAGGTCGACGACGAGGAGGATCTCGACGTCGACGACGACGAGAGCGGCCACGTGCTCCGCATTGCCCTGTCACGCGAGCAAGCGGCGGCCTTCGCCATCCACGCCACCCGCTTGGTGGAAGCCGGACGACCCCCTTGTCCTCTCTGCGGCCTCCCATTGGATCCTTCCGGACATGACTGCCCGCGAACCAACGGTCACCGTCCTCCGGTGACCTGATCGGGCATGGCCGAAGACACAGTCGCGCGCATCCTCACCGAAGGTGACATGGAAGTGCATGGGAGGATCGCGGGGAGCTCCAACGCCACGCTGCTGGTGACGTGTCGGCTGGGCGACGAGGAGCTGATGGCGGTCTACAAACCCCACAAGGGCGAACGCCCCCTCTGGGACTTCCCCGGCGGCCTCTACCGTCGCGAGGTGGCGGCCTTCGTGCTCTCAGAATCGCTCGGGTGGGGACTCGTGCCCGAGACGGTCGAGCGTCCCGAAGGACCATTCGGTCGCGGCTCGGTGCAGCGCTTCGTGCCCGAGGACGGCACCTCGCACTACTTCACCCTGCGCGACGATCCGCAGTGGCACCCCACCCTCGTCCGCCTGTGCGCGTTCGATGTCGCCGCCAACAACGCCGACCGAAAGAGCGGGCACGTGCTGCTGGCCGAAGGGCGCCTCTGGGCCATCGACAACGGCCTGTGCTTCAACGAGGACGACAAGCTGCGCACCGTGATCTGGGATTTCGCCGGGGAGGCCCTGGCGCCCGACGACCTCACCGCCCTCGAGCGCTTCGCCAGCGGGGGACCGACAACAGCGCTGTGTGAGCTCCTGACCCCTTCGGAGCTGGCGGCGTTGGGCCGGCGGGTGTCATGGTTGCTCCGTCACCATGCGCTGCCCGAACTGGTCGACGACGGTGGGTGGCCTCCCTACCCGTGGCCACTGGTCTGAGCGTCACCGAAGAGGGGCCCTATCAATGGGCGGGTTCGGCCGCCGTGATTGAGGTCATCGGGCGTGATGCCACCTCTGGGGATACTGTCCTGAACATGGGTGACACGATGGTGATGGACCTGCCCGACGGTCGTGAGCTCGCGTGGCTCGAGTCGGGTGATCCGAAAGGACCTGCAGTGTTCGTCTTCCACGGCACACCGGGGTCACGCCTCGAAGTCTCATGTGACCAGGTGCCGATCATCTCGTCAGGGGTCAGGTTCATCGCGGTGGATCGTCCAGGCTACGGCCACAGCACGTTTCAGCGGGGCCGTCGGTTGGCTGATTGGGCGTCCGACGTCACCCGCCTCGCCGATCACCTCAAGATCGACGGGTTCACCGTCATGGGCGTTTCGGGCGGGGGGCCCCATGCCGCCGCGTGCGCCCGGTTCATTTCCGAGCGCGTGCTGGGCGCTGGCATCGTGAGCGGAGTGGGCCCATTGGCCGAGCCGGGAGCCGAGAACGAGATGATGGGCTTCAACCGGGTCGTCACCCGCCTGGCTCGCCGGTCGCAGTACTTCGTCTATCCACCCTTTGCGCTGAGCGCAGCGATCTTCCGCCGCTGGCCCGAGCTGGCCCTGCGGGCCGCTTCTGGTCAGATGCCGAGCCCCGACATCGAAATACTGAGCCGTCCATCTGTGCGGTCGGCCTATATCGACACCTATCGACGGTCGCCCTCAACCAGTGCCCGCGCTGCGGCACAAGATTTTGCCCTGTTCGCTAGTGACTGGGGCTTCCGCCTGGACGACATCACCGTGCCTGTCGACATCTGGCAGGGTGATGACGATCGCAACGTGCCGATGTCCCACGGACGGCTCCTGGCCGAGCGGATTCCGGGAGCTCGCCTGCACGAGTGCCCGGGGGAGGGCCACCTGCTGGTCATCGATCGCCTGGAGGAAATTCTGCGGACCGTGAGCGCGCACGGCGCACGAGGCATGTGATCTGCGGCAGCCACGAGCAGGTGGAGGGGTCGGGGCGCAGGCGCGCTGGTAACTCACGCCGGTGCACGGAGAGGGACACCGCACCGCACCTCGGCGACCGGACAGCGTTCGTCGGGTCGCCGTGCCGGTAGCTTGGTTCGGTGGCGATGTCTCCTTACATCAGAAGGCTCCGCGAGCTGGTTGGTAGTGAGCTCTTGGTGCTTCCAGCGGTGACCGTACTGCCCAGAGATGACCACGGCAGGGTACTCATCGTCCGACTCATCGATTCTGGGTTGTGGGCGACGATCGGCGGCGCGATTGAACCCGACGAGACACCGGAACAGGCGGCTCTTCGAGAAGCAGAGGAAGAGGCCGGGGTCAAACTTCAGCTCGGTCCGATTGTGGCCGTCCTGGGTGGTCCCGAGTATCGCTTGACCTATCCCAACGGCGATCAGACTTCGTACGTCACCACCGTGTTCGGTGCCACGGTAATCAGCGGCGAACCGAAGGCCGACGGTGACGAGACCTCAGCCGCGGCGTGGTGGGATCCCGAAGACCTGCCTCGTGACGAGATGAGCACCTTGACTCGGGCAGTCCTGAGGGACGCGGGAATCACTGGCCATCAAGGCTGATCCTGATACGTCGAGCCGCCCAGGAAGTGCTGCGGCACCTCAGCTGCCGGGCGCTCGGTATGTCGTCTGCTTCTTCGCCGCGGCGTCAAGCTCGGACGCGGTGAGGAGAACGACCGTGCGCGCTGTCGCCCCACCTCCGGCGCTCACGGCCAGCGCGGCCGCAGCCACCGAGACGTTGTCGGGCATGTCAGCGATGGCGAAGACGTCGGAGGCGCCGAAGCCGAAGTAGAACGATTCGACCTTCCCGCCTAGTCCCTCGATCAGAGCCGTGGCGGCGGCGACACGGGCCGAACCGCCCTCGGCCTTCAGACCTCTGACGCCTTCGAGCGTGTAGTTCACTTCGAGCAGGTATTTCGGCATAACGCCTCCTTCAGAACCGTAGGCGCCCCAACGTATTCGGAAACGCTCCGGTCCGCACAGGGTGCCCCGTCCTGGGCGCGGGGCAACGGCCGGAGGCCGGCCGTCCTCCGTGAATGGACCCGACCGGCCGCACGCGGGGTCGGCCGGCATCGCCGGATTCAAGCGAGGCCCAGGCGATCACGGTTGAGAACGGAGTGCTCCTCCGCTCATGTGCCCACCTACATGACCCGGAGGAGATGCCTCGCCGTCTTCGGTCACGTCGCGGCCAGTGCTGGCGCGCCCAGCTTCGCCACCACCATCACGCCCACGGCGGGGTCGGTCAGCTTCAATCTGCGGCGATGTTCAGCCTCACTGAGCCGGCGGGATCGGCCCGGAAAGTGCCCTCTCCTTCGACGGATCTCAGCGCGTCGGTTCCCGAACCCCGAACCACGGTGAGGGAGCCAACGGCAGCACCACCTTCGTACTTTCCGTCGTGTTTCACGACGAAGCTCCCGTCCCGTCCCACGACGGAACCCGAGATCCGCTCCATCCCGACAAATGTTGCTGATCCGTCTTCGGCATAGGACATCAACCACTCAGTGGTCGAGGTCCCATCGATATCGCCCGAGTACGTCTTGGCGACGACCGCTCGTGTGACCTTGGGCATTTCGACCTCATCGAGCGGAGTCTCAACCCAGTCTTTGACCTCGAATGTCGCAGATACCGGCGAAGGCATGCGGCCACCCTCCTTGAGTGTGAGTTAAGTAGCGGTTCATCCATGTGTTCATGGCGTCAGTCTTCGATCCCTCAGAGGAACCACTGAAGTATCTAAGAACCGCGTACCCGGAGGGCCGACTCTACAAACGCGCCCGGCGACTTCTGTGATCGATCCCCTCGATCAGTCCCCAAAGGCCTGGCGTATCCGCACGGCAATGAGCTCCTCGACCAACGCGTGGGGAAGTGGCGTGTCGATCGGGAATTGGAGGGTCCCTTTCGACGTGGCGTACCGGGCGACGTCGTGGCTGAGGGCTGGAATCACGGATCCACTGTGGGGGAAGTAGCTCAGATGGTTCTTGAACGCAGCGAAACCCGCAACTATTTTCCCCCGCAGCCTGAAGGCGGGCATGCCATATGAGATGCATTGTTCCGCGTCGGGAATGACGGCAAGGATGGTCTGACGTAGCTCACGCAATGTGGCCCGCTTGGGCTCTTCGAGCGGCTCAAGATACGCGTCAATCTCTTGCGTTGACATGGCCTCAGTCGAGGGTTCAGCGCGGTGCCTGGCGACGTGATCGCTGGAGACGTGAGGGAATCGTGATCCGACTCAGTCGTCCGGTGCGACGATTCGTATGGCGCAGCGGGACGGCGCTCGTGCGCAGGTGACTATGCAGCCAGCGTCGCCGGCCGGTCGAGGAGATGGCCAGGAGGGCCAGGCCGGCGAGAAGCAGGCCGGATCCGATCGCCACTATCGGGAGGAAGGTGGCGCCGGTAAAGGCCAACATTGGAGACGCACTGGGCGCGGCTGCCGCCGCCGTGGTCGCCGCGTTCGCCGTCACGACCGCGGCAGTCGGGCTGCAACTCGGTCTGGGGACCACGGTGCCGGCCGCGTTGGTAATGCAGGCGTCGACGTTGGCGGTGGGCGCACTCAAGACAGTGGCCCCGTGAGCGACCGCCCAGGTGTAGGGGTCGTTCTGCAGGACCGGATCGGCGAGGTTGATCCAGACGTTGCTGTAGAAGACGGGTTGGAGTGCACCGGCTGGTGGCACGGGCGGGTTGCCGCCGCTGTTGCCCTGGCCGCACGGATTGTCCGTACCGCCGAAGAAGGGGATGAAGGCCACCACGACATTGAAGCTGGTCGGCAGGCCCGAGATGCTCCAGTTTCCCTGCGCGTCGGTCATGGCCAGGGCGCCGTTTCCACTGGCATCGAGGACGAACACGCAGACGTTCGCCAAGGGCACCGGACCGGTCGTGTCGACGTGCCCCGACAGGATCACCTGCGGCGTGGCGCAGGGCGCGGTCGGGAGGGCGGTCGCACCGAGGCAGGCGACGATACCGGAGGCGCCGGCGGCGACCGCCGTCGCACCGGGGGGCGGGGTGATGACGTGCTCATCGGTCCCGCTCAACGGCTGGTTGATGTACCAGGAGGGCACCGGCGTGGGCAGGATCGGTTGGCTGCAGTCCCCGTTGGCCGTGGTGTAGAAGGCCAGGTTGAACGGGCCGGACTCGGCCGTGGTGAAGGACCAGGTGCCGTCGCCCCCCACGCTGTCGTAGTTGGTCTGGCCCGGGAAGGCGACCGGTGAGAACACGACGCAACTGTTGGGGATCGCAGCACCGGTGACGGCGTCGCGCAAGACCCCCGAGGTCGTCGTCGTCACCGGGACGGGGTAGGTGATGGTGACCGAACCGTCGCCCGTGTTGGTCGAGGTGGAGACCACGGTGGTGCTCGGGTCGTTGAAGCCCGAACCGCCGCCGCCGGCTCCGGCAAAGACGGCCGCCGGATCCTGGACGCCGCCGCCCCCGCCGCCGAAGTAGCCCCCGCCGCCGCCCCCGCCCGAGCTCACGGCCGGCAGAGACGAAGCACCGCCACTGCCGCCGGCGCCGGGGTTGCTGGGCGCCATGGCCGGGCCGCCGCCGGCCGAACCGTTGGCGAATGGGCCCTGGTTACCGACTCCGCCCCCACCGCCGGCGACCTGGGTGCCCCCGAGGCCGACCACGGAAGGGACGAAGTTGGTGGTCGCATCCGAGCCCGGGCCGTTGCTCCCCCCGGTCCCCGCGACCTCGCCGGCGTCGCCACCGGCGCCCCCGCCTCCGCCCACCGCGAGCAGCAGCGTTGAAGTCGGATTGGTCTCGAAGACGAACGATCCCCCACCACCCCATCCACCGGTTTGTTCTGGTCCCCCCGCCCCGCCCGGGGCACCCCCGCCGCCGAAGTCGCCGCCGGGAAACGGAGACGTGCCTTGGAGGACCGAGAGGGTCTCGCCCGAGAACACCGGCACCGTGGCCACCATCTGGCCGCCCGCTCCGCCGACGCCACCCGCGGAAGATGACCCGCCCGAGCCGCCCGCCATGGTGACCGTGATCGTCGAGACCCCGGCGGGGACGGTCCACTGCTGGGTCGTTCCGGCCGTCCCGAAACCGACCGTGCAGGTCGTCGCGTCACACGACGGTGTGGGGTCAGCCGACGCCTTGGCGGCGTGGATCACTCCGGTCGCGATCACGCCCAGCGCTGCGGTGACGACCAGCACGGCGAGCGCGCCACGACTGATCCGGTGATCGTGAACGACAACGTGCACCTGCGGCTCTCCTTCGAACAGCGGTCCATCAGGCATCCCTGAAGTGGCGAACACGTTATGGCGCTCCGGCGAGGAAACGGTGGATGCCGGCCCGGTCGGGCACGATCCAGATTTCGCTGGCGCACGTCGCGCCGGCGCACGTTCTACGACGGGATGACCCCGTCTCAGGCTTCCCGATCGCTTTGGCTAACACGAGGGGCTTACTCGGAGGCCGAACGTCCGGCCAGGGTTGCTACTTCCGCCTTTTCCGTGGAATCTCTCCGGTGAGAATTTCATACAGGGTGACTTCGCGCGTCCATTGGTCGCGGTGGTTCGAGAGGTGGAATCCGGCCGTGCGCATGACACGATGCCACCGGTAGCCGACCTTGTCCTTGGTCCACAGAGTGAGCAGGATCAGCGGAGCGAAGGTGGCGAGCACGATACTCATCGCGCATATCTTGAGTCGCCGTGACATTGTCTCCTGCCCTTCTTCTACCGGAGCGGCTGGCGCCATGGCCCGCCGCACCTGTGCCGCCCCTCCCCAGAGGCGCCCCTAAGGGAAACACCCTTCCATATGGCCGCAGACATCAGCCAACTCCTGTCAATTCGGCCGTGATTGACCATGATGGCAGGTCCGGAGGGTCTCTGGCCTCACCCGAAGGTAATGATTCGCTGATGCAGAGACAGCCGTGATCAACGGTCACGGACGGACTGCGTAGGTCACCCGGTACCGGTAGCGGTACTGCGACCGACCTGGAATCTCGCGCCTGCGAGCGTTCAGCGTTCCCGGCCGTCAGGGCAAGACGAAGCGGAGCTGGTTCCGCAGGTAGGCCAGCACCTGCTGCGAGACGACCTCCCCGCCGGCGGGCGTCATATGGGTGCCATCGGGAGCGCGCACATTGACCACCTCACCCGACGCGTTGGTGATGAAGGCCGTGTAGGTGCCCGGCGGATTCCCGAGCAGGGCCCAGGTGCTGAGGTAATTGACGGGCGGTTTGGCGAGTGCGGCCTGTTGCTGCACGATCGTGTTCAGGTCGTCCATCTTGGCGGACAAATCGGCGTTCTGCATCGGGGGCATGCCGACCCAGATCACCTTGGCCCCCCCACTGGCGGCCAGTTGCATGAAGGCGGCCACCCGGGCCGTGTACATGGGGTTCCATTGCGGCGAGGTGTACGGGACGTCTGGCGGGCCGGGAAAGTCCTGGGGGTCGTTGGCCCCGATCATGATCACCACGACCTGGGGATTGACCTTGGCCAGGTCGGACTGCAGCTCCGCCGGCCAGTTGAAATAGTCGGGACGGGTGAGCCCGGTGCTCTCATGGGCATCGAGGGTGGCGGTGACCACGCCGGTGTTGGCCAAGTCGTTCTGCAGCGGCCCGCCCAGGTCGATCCCCAGCGAGTCGCCGACGATGAGGACACGCAGGGGGTTGGCGGCACTCGGATGGAGGGCGGAGACCGCCGTGGTCGAGGTGGAGGTCGATCCGCCCGGATCGGTGGACGGTGTGGGCCCCCCCGCCGGCAACGCGTGCTGGTGGTGCGAGGGACCGATGGAGCTCACCACCGAACCGCTCCCGGGCCGGTTGCCGGTGCGCCCCGTGGCGGCATCGGTCTCCGACACAATGCGCGAGAGTTGCAGGCCGCGGCTCGTGGCCGCGATCGGCCCGAGAATGTCGAGCGCCACCGTGCGGCGCGTCCCCACCGGGGAGACCTGCGCGTTGTGCTGCAGGGTGGGGGCAAAGAGGAGCAACCAGACGCCGAAGGCCAACACGCAGATCATCAGGACGCGGGGCCACGGCAACCGGACGCGCGTGGCGGCGACTTCGGCGGAGACGAGCTCGGTCGGTGGAGTGGTGTCGGGCACGATCAGAACCGGTAGTAGATGAAAGGCGCCACTCCGGCAGGTCCGAAGGTGGTGATACCCAGCAGGGCAAAGGCGAGCACCCCGATTTGTAGCGCAACATGCTGCCGGGAAAACGTCGCCTGCAGTCGGGCCACGTCGAGGGTGGGGACGTACTGCAGGGCGATGCTGCCGAAGATCACGGCGACGAGCAGGGGTGTGACCAGGGGTGACGGCTCTCCCCAGCCGGTCACCATGCGGCCGAGGACGGCGAAAGCCTGCGAGAGCCCCGACGAGTTGAAGAACACCCAGCCCAGGCACACGAACTGGAAGGTCAAGAACCGCTGCACCCAAATGCGCACCGGCCCGTCGGCCACGGGCGGGAGACCGCGGTCGACGCGTCGGCGTCGTTGCAGATGCCCGACCACCTGGCCCAGACCGTGCAAGGCCCCCCAGAAGACGAACGTCCACGCCGCGCCGTGCCACAGTCCGCCCAGCACCATGGTGATCATGATGTTGCGCATCGTCCTGCCTTCGGAACCGCTGCTGCCGCCCAGCGGGATGTAGAGGTAGTCGCGCAGCCATCGGGACAACGTGATGTGCCAGCGGCGCCAGAAATCCTGCAGGTTGCGGGCCGTGTAGGGCGCGTCGAAATTGATGGGGAACCGGATGCCCAAGAGGAGGGCGAGCCCGATGGCGATGTCGGTGTACCCGCTGAAGTCGCAGTAGATCTGCACCGCATATCCCCAGGCCGAGAAGATCGCTTCGGGCGCCGAGTGCTGCGAGGGGTCGGTGAAGACCGGGGTGACGATGGCGCTCGCCACATACGACGAGATCACCACCTTTTTGAACAACCCGGTCATGATCAGCCACAGGGCCCGCGAGTAGTCGATCTGGTCGGGGTCGCGTCGCTTGCGCAGTTGTGGCAGGAGCTCGTTGCCCCGCACAATCGGTCCGGCCAGCAGATGAGGGAAGAAGGAGAGGTAGAGGGCCAGATCCAACGGACGCGCCGGCTCCAATGCTCTCCGGTAGATGTCGACCACATAGCTCACGGCCATGAAGGTGAAGAACGAGATGGCGATCGGGAGTGCCACCTGCAGCAGCGGCATCTGTCGACCGAGCCCGATGGCGTGGGTCAGGTTGTCCAGGTTGACCGAGACGAAGCCGTAGTACTTGAACCAGCCGAGCAGGGCGAGCAGGGCGGAAACCGAGATGCCCATGGCCCAACGCCGGGTTCGATCGGTCTTCGTGGCCATGATGGCGATGCCACCGAAGTGGGCCACGGCGGTGGTGGCCAAGAGGAGCAGGCAGTAGCTCCAGCCCACCCACCCGTAGAAGAAGTAGCTCAGACCGATCATGGCGAGCTTCCAAGGACCCGCGTAGGGGTTGAGCAGCCAATTCACCGTAAAGGCGATGGCGAAGAAGATGGCGAAATCGAAGGTGGGAAAGAGCATGGCGGACGGTCGGAAACTCAGCCGACTGTACTGCCGACCCTCGGTTCAACTGTGCCACCTGAGTCGGCTGTGCCACCTGAGTCGGCTGTGCCACCCGAGTCGGCTGTGCCACCCGAGCCAAAAGAGCCACCCACCACCTCGACGACCGCGAACGCTCCCGCGAGACCGGCGTTCCCCCACGGGTCAGGAACACCAACCTTGCCTGGGCGCAACAGGCCCAGTGGAACTGCCCCGGCAGAAGGAACAGGCCCGCCGACCCAGTCGATGCCCTCGCCGCCAACCGACCCCGAGAGGCCGGCCCGGCCGTTACCCCTTGGCTTTGAGCGCCTCGATCAATTGCGGGAGCACTTTGTGCACGTCACCGACAATGCCCAGATCGGCCACCGAGAAGATGGGCGCCTCTGCGTCCTTGTTGATCGCGACAATGTTCTTGGAGCCCTTCATGCCCACCAGATGCTGGGTGGCTCCGGAGATCCCGCAGGCCATGTACACGGTCGGCTTGACCGTCTTTCCGGTCTGGCCAACTTGATGCGAGTAGGGCACCCAGCCGGCGTCGACAATGGCCCGGCTGGCGCCGGCCGCACCGTGCAGCAACTTGGCGAGCTCTTCGATCAAAGCGTAATTCGCGGCTTCGCCCAAGCCTCGACCGCCCGAGACCACCACGGCCGCTTCGTCCAGCTTGGGGCCACTGCGCTCTTCGACATGGCGCTCGGTGATGGTGGCGCCGTTGGACGCGCCGGTGTCGGGCGCCGGTGCCGCCACCACGTTGGCGGCGCCGCCTCCGGCCGATTCGGGGGCGAACGACTTGGCCCGGATGACGAATATGCCCGGACCCTCTCCGGTGAAGCGGGCCGTGACGATCTCGCTGCCGCCGAAAATCGGATGCTGGCTGGCCAGCGTGTCCCCGGCCACCAGGCCGGTGACGTTGGTCAGCACGGGTACGTCGAGCCTGGCCGAGAGCCGACCGGCCACATCCCGACCGTCATAGGTGGCGGGGATGAGGATGGCGTCGGGCTTGTTGCCGGACTCGATCAGGGCGGCCATGGCCGCGGCCACCGGGACGCCGGGCAGCGAACCGCCGAGGTCGCCCACGTCGTAGACCGTGGCGGCGCCGTACTCACCGAGGGCACCGGACATCGAGGCCACCTCGGCCCCCCACGCCACGGCCTCGACCGTCCCCGCCAGCGCGCGGGCCTCGGTCAACAGTTCCAGCGTGATCGGCGTCGGTCCTCCCTCGCCCGCTTCGGCCAGCACCCAGATCTTCTCGATCGCCATCTCAGATCACCTTCAACTGTTCGAGGAAGGTGACGACGCGCTGCGCCCCGTCCCCTTCGTCCACCACGATCTCACCGGAGCCACGCGACTCCGCCTCGGCGACGTCGGTGATCTCCTGACGACTCCCGGCCGCACCCACCTGCGAGGCGTCCAGCCCGAGGTCGGCCACGGTGAGGTTGTCCACCGGCTTGGACTTCGCCGCCATGATCCCCTTGAACGACGGGTAGCGCGGCTCGACCACACCGGCGGTCACCGTGACCACCGCCGGCATGGGGCAGACCACATCGTCGAATCCCGCCTCGGTCTGGCGTTCCACCTTGACCGAGGAGCCGTCGATGGCGATCGACTTGGCGAAGGTCACCGAGGGCAGCCCCAGCAACTCGGCCACCTGCACCGGCAACGTCCCGGTGTAGCCGTCGGTCGATTCGGTGGCCATGACGATGAGGTCCGGGTTGGCCCGCTTGATGGCGGCCGCCAGCACCTTGGCCGTCCCCAGGGCGTCGCTGCCGGCCAGGGCCTCGTCACTGATCAAGATGGCGTTGGCCGCTCCCATGGCCAGCCCGGTGCGCAGGCCGGAGGTCTCGCCCCCCGGGGCCATGGACACCAGGGTGACGGTGTCGCCCTCGCCCCCGGCCAGCTGCAGGGCCATTTCCACCCCGTAGTTGTCGGAATCATCCATGATCAACTTGCCGGATCGGTTGAGGGTCTTGGTATCGGGATCGAGGACGCCAGGGGCGACCGGATCGGGGATCTGTTTCACGCAGACGACGACGTTCATGGCTTTCCATCCTTCCCGACCGGACCCATCTCTCGCCATTCGACGGCCTCAACGGCCATTGTGGCAGGCGTCAGTCGGCCTCTGGGGACTCAGCGGAGGCCGGCGCGGCCGATGGCCACGGCTTCGACCAGGTTGTCGGTGATCACGGCATCGACGCCGAGGGCGACGAAGGCGGTCAGGTCGCGCGCCGCGTTCACCGTCCACACATTGATCGCCAGCCCCACCGCATGCGCCCGCTCGACCAGATCGGCGGTGACGTCGGTCACGAAGGGGTGGACCGCCGTCCAGCCGGCCTCCGTTGCCCGCAGCAACCCGGCGTCCACATCGCTCAGGAAGGGCCAGAGCTCGCCGAGGGCCAACCGATCATCGGCCCGCTGCACCGCGTGCAGGACCGGCACCTCGAAGGACGACACGATCACCCGATCGGTCCACCCTGCCTCGGCGATCTCACGGGCAACCTCGGCCGCCACCAGCTCGGGGTGACCTCTCCGCCCGGCGGGGTCGCCTTTGACCTCCACGTTGACCACCATGCCCTCGCAGACGGCCAGCACATCGGGTAGGAGCGGGACGTGGGCCGGCAGATCGGGCACGCCGAGGGACGAGAGCGGGCCGAGGCCGTCGATCTGGGCATCGTGGTGCACGGCCAGGGCTCCATCGGCGGTCAGATGGACATCGAGCTCGACCCCGTCCGCCCCCAGACGCTCGGCTTGGACGAAGGCGTCGATGGTGTTTTCGACGAAGCCGTCCGTGCACCCCCGATGGGCGAAAACTGCCGTCATGTGAGCCGTCTTCCCTGCGTGTCACCCATCTTTCTCCTCCTGTTCGGAAATTTCACAAAACTGCTTGCCAGCGCCGCGAGCAGCCATTACCCTCTTCTCGTCAATCCCTTCTCACTGACGGGCACCAGTTTCGGTCCGATCATGTGAAAAGGATCACAACCGCGTGGGTGGAGGCTCCCAATGGCTCTCATGTGGAACCGGACGGTCGACTGGGATGCAGACGACTGGCGCCGCGCCGCAGCATGTCGCAACACCGAACCGGACCTGTTCTTCCCGGTCGGCACGACCGGTCCAGCCGTCGACCAGATCGACGCCGCCAAGCGCGTGTGCCGTTCCTGCGAGGCGCTCGAGCCGTGCCTCGATTTCGCTCTCGCCACCAATCAGGAGTCCGGCGTCTGGGGTGGCACGTCCGAGGAGGAGCGCCGCAAGCTGCGCAAGGCGTGGCTGGCGGCTCGCCGTTCACAGCGCACCTTCTAACCCGCTCACCGCTCGCCTTCTGAGCCGCTCACGGCGCACCTGCTGAGGGCCGCGCACCGTCTAACGCCGCCGCCGTCGCGGCCGTCCCGTGCCGATGGACGGGCCGAGCGCCCGATGGGCCGTGGGCCCGGGCCGCGGGCCGTGGGTGGGCTATCGGGGGGCACGCACCGGGACCGAGATCAGGACCCGGGTACCGCCGCCCTCTGATTCGGGGAGCGACACCATCCCGATGTCGCCTTCGAGCTGGCTCTCCACCAGGTCGCGCACGATGGACAGGCCCAGGCTGGTGGACCGTTCGAGATCGAATCCCTCGGGCAGGCCCACGCCGTCGTCCCGCACGGCCACGGTGAGCTCGGTCCCGGTATTGGCCATGGTCACCACCACGTGACCCACCCGAGCCGACGCCCCGTCCCGAGCGGCACCGGTCCCGTCGGCGCCGACGGACCCGTCGTCGGCCGCATGGGGTTCGAACCCGTGCTCCACCGCGTTCTGCAACAGCTCGGCCACCGTCACGGCCAGTGGCGTGGCCACGTCCGCCGTCACGTCGCCCAGGTCGCCCGAGGTCGAGATGACGATCGGCTGGGCCGACACCACCGAGTCCTCGGCCATCTGGACCAGCGAGACCACGATCTCGGCGAACGGGACCTGCTCGGTCGGGTCGCGCGAGAGGATCTCGTGGACCAGGGCGATGGAACGTACCCGCCGCTCAGCCTCGCGCAGGGCGATCCGGGCGGCCCGGTCATCGACGCGGCGGGCCTGGAGGCTCAAGAGGGACGAGATGGTCTGCAGGTTGTTCTTGACCCGGTGGTGCACCTCGCGGATGGCCGCGTCCTTGGACAGGAGCAGCCGGTCCAGCCGCCGGACGTCGGTGACATCGCGCAGGAGGATCATGGCCCCGGTGACCACATCGTGGGAGAGCAGCGGGATGCAGTGCACCAGCACGATCACATCGGGGCGCCGCTCCACTTCCTCGACCACCGGGCGGGCTGCGGTCAGCGCCCATTCGACCGCCGACTCGTCGATGTCGAGATCCCCGAAGCGCCGGCCCTCCGGGGGCGAGTAGATGCCCATGCGGTGGAAGGCGTTCATGGCGTTGGGCGAGGCGAATTCCACCCGGCCGTCGGCATCGACCACGACGACCCCGTCGCCCACCCGGGGCGCCTCTTCGGTACCGACATCCTCATCGGGGAAGGGGAAGGCCGACTGGGCCACCATGTCGGCCAGGCGCTCGAAGACATCGAGGTACGTCCGCTCGTAGGTGCTGGTCGGGCCCTTCAACGGCGCCAACGACACCCGGAGCATGACGGCGATCACCGCACCCTCGAACCGCACCGGGATGTTCTCCACCGGCACCCGCTCGCCGATGATCGGGTGGTGGATGTTGCCGCGCACGATCTCGCCGGTGTGCAGGCACTTGGCCACCAGGTCCCACTGCGACTCGTTGACCGTCTGGCCGACCAGGTCCTGCTCGACCAGCGTGGGCCGGTTGTTCGGCCGCATCTGGCCCATCACCACCAGCTCGGGGTCCTCGGTGGCCCCGCGGGCGAGGAGCCCCGCCACCGGCACCAGGAGCAGGAGGTCCGAGAACGAGAGGTCGGCCAACACGCTCCAGCTGCCCATCAACCGCTGCAGGTGCTCGAGCGCCTCGGGTTCGAGCTCGGTGTGGGAGACGGCCAGCTCCGCCGGGGTGGGCATCGACTACGCCGAGGCCGCGGCCGGGGGGTGGGACGCCGTCGGCCGCTGGGGAGCCGACGGGGGCACGCCGACGGCCACGGGTCGAGGGGCGCGGGCGGTGTACCCCTGCAGGGCATCGACGCCGACCGTGCTCAGCAGGGCCCGCAACGAGTCCGCGTGATCGGCCACGTGCTCGAGCCGGTGGGCGTCCGACGCCGTGGTCAAGGGCACCCCGGCCGCGGCGAAGCGGGCCAGCAGCCCCTGCGCCGGGTACTGCTCGGCGGCCGGCTTGCGCCACCCGGCCGAGGACAGCTCCGCCGCCATGCCCGACGAGGATGCGGCCTCGGCGATGCGGTCCCACCATTCGGTCGGGCTGTCGGGGCGGCGCCCCGCCACCTTGATCAGGTCCGGGTGCGCCAGCACGTCACAGGAGCCCGAGGCGGCCAGTTCCTCCAGGGCCCCGGTGTAGGTCTCCCAGCAGGCGTCGACCTGGCGGGCCGACCACTCCCCCAGGCTGACCGGGTCATCGAGATCGTCAAAGCGCCAGGCGCCCAGCCAGTGCACCGAGCCGAGCAGGACGTCGAAGGGGTAGCCGGCCAGCAGATCGGCCACCTCGTCCATGCGCCCGTGGTAGTAGTCGACCTCCAGGCCGATCACCACCGGGAGGCCGGCGGCCTGGGCGGCCTGGGCCAGGGTGACGTAGGTGTCGAGGTCGGCCGTGGCGTGGAACTCCCAGTAGTCGGCCATCGACTCGGCCAGGGCGGCCGGGATGGCGTCGTCGTTCCAGAATCCCCCCAGCAGCGCATCGGCCTGGCGGAAGCGGAAGAGGTGCTCGGTCAGGGCCAGCTCCTCGACGCCGGCGGCCTGCGCCCTCTCGCAGTAGGCGGTGATCTGGTCCAGGCTGAGCGGCGTCTCGCGCTCGCTGTGCGGCCAGAGGTGGAGGTGGTAGTCAAGCACGGCGGATCAACGTCACCCCGTCTCGGATCGTGGTGAGCACGCATACCACCCGCGGATCGTCGACCAGCTTGTCGTTGAACAGGCGCAACGCGGCCGCGGACTCGTTGCGGTCGGTGGCCGAGTCGAGCACGCCGCCGTGGAACAGCGTGTTGTCGGCGGCGATCAGGCCCCGCGGCGCAAGCTTCGGGAGCACCGCTTCGAAATAGGCGTCGTAGCCCTCCTTGTCGGCATCGATGAAGACGAGGTCGTACGGCCCCTGCAACTGGTCCAGCGTGGCCAGCGCCGGTCCCTCGATCACGCTGATCTGGCTCTCGTAGCCGGCCGCCGCGATGTTGCCCCGGGCCACCGTGGCGTGATGCGGGTCGACCTCGAGCGAGATGATGGAGCCACCTTCGGGCAGTCCGGCCGCCATGGCGATGGACGAGTACCCGGTGAAGGTCCCGATCTCGAGCACCCGGGTGGCCTGGGTGGCGAACACCAGCAGCTCGAGGAAGCGGCCCTCCTGGCGGCCCACCATCATCCCCCAGGCGGGGAAGTCCTGCTGGGTCGAGGCGTACACGGCGGCCAGATGGGCCGACGGGGCGGTCGAGTGCGCTTCGGCGTACGCCAGGGTTTCGGGGTCAATGAGTTCAGCCATGCCTGCATGGTACGTCCCGGCTACGACCGCCCCGCTCAGGGAACCGCGCCGCCCCGTGCCGCCCCGGCCCCCCCGTCCCCGCTGGCCCCCGGTGCCGCCCCGTTCGCACCGCCGCTGGACGACCCGGGAGAAGGCCGCCCGATTCAGTCCCAGACCTGGACCCCGAGCCGGAGCAGTCCCTCCATGTCGAAGATGTCGGCGTCGAAGAAGGGCACGGTGACCAGAATGTCCGGCGCGCCCCGCAGCTCGGCCTGCTGCTCGGCCTCGCGGCGGGCCACCACCCCGAAGTTGAGGAAGCTCTCGGCCACCTCGCCCAGCACCCGGGCCGCCACCACGGGATCGTCGGTCAGCCCGTCCGCCAGGGACTCGGCCCGGCGGGTGAGCTGCTGGGCCAGCTTGGCCGTCTTCGGATCCCGCAGGTAGTCGGGCAGGACCTTGTTCAAGATGATGGCCCCCAGGTGGAGCTGGCGCTCGGTGAGCTCGGCCGAGAAGAACTCGGCTTCGCGCACCGGTGTGGCTTCGAGGGTCGAGACGACCAGGAAGGTGGTCCGGCGGTCCGACAGCAGCCTGGTCACTGCATCGGCCCGTTCGACGAACCCCTCGTACATGGACTGGAAGAGGATGAAGAACTCCGAGATGTCGGCCAGGAACTGCGTGCCGAGTATCCGGTCGGCGACGTTGTAGAAGGGCTTGGTGGCCGCGTTCACCAAGCGGGAGCGGTAGGGCACGATGAGCCAGCGCAAGAGCCGGGAGGAGAAGAAGTCGGCCATGCGCTGGGGTGCATCGAGGAAGTCGAGCGCGTTGCGGGTCGGTGGTGTGTCCACCACGATCAGGTCGTACTTCCCCTCCGAGTGGATCTCGTAGAGCCGTTCCATGGCGATGTAGTCGTGCGACTGCACGAAGCGCCCGGAGATGTTCTGGTAGAGCGGGTTGGCCAGGATCTTGCCCTTGGTCTCCTCGTCGGGAGCGTGCAGAGCGATCAGGTCGTCCCAGCTCTGCTTGGTATCGAGCATGGCCGCCCACAACTCGCCCCGCGGGGTGGCACCGGCGCCGGTGAACACCTCGTCGGCGATGCGGATCTCCTGGTTGCCGATGCCCTTGAGCCCGAGGGCGTCGGCCAGTCGCCGAGCCGGATCGACGGTGAGCACCAGCACCCGTCCACCGTCCTCGACCACCGCCATGGCCGCCACTGCCGCCGCCGTGGTGGTCTTGCCCACGCCACCGGGCCCGCAGGCGATGGCGATCTCCTTGGCCGCGAGCAGTTGGCCGAGCGAGTGGGGCAGCGCCTGGGCTTCGGGGACGGAACGGTGCCTGGCCATCAGTGGCCCAGCTCCTCGCCCAGAGCCTGGGCCATCTGCCGGGTCGTGCGCATGCCGTGCGTACGGGTGAACAGGAAGGGCAGCAGCAGGACCGGGAGGTCGGGCGGCAGTCCGGCTTGGAGGTATTCGAGATGCCCGGCGCGGGTGCGTCGCATGGTGACGGCCAGGCGCGCCCCCTCCAAGATGGTCGCCACCGACCCGCCGGCCCGTTCGGAAAGGACCTCCTCGACCTCGTGGGCCCGGAGCTGCTCGAAGATCTCCTCCTCCCGCTGGCCGAAGAGCTCGGGCAGGACCTGGTTGACGACCACGGCCGACATGCGCACCGTGGTCTCGGCCTTGATGCGCTCGGTCAACTCCAGCGTCTCGCTGACCGGCATCTCCTCGGGCGTGGTCACCGCCACCAATCCGGTCTGCCGCGGGTCCGAGAGGATCTCGAGCATCCAGTCCGTCTGGCCACGGATGAGCCCCACCTTGACCAGATCGTTGATGGCCTGGGGCGCGGCCAGTTGCCCGATCACGTGCCCGCTGGCGGGGGCATCGACCACGACCAGGTCGTAGTGGCCCTCCCGGACCTCGTAACAGAGCTTGCCCACCGTCAGGATCTCGCGCACACCGGGTGCGGCGGTGGCCACGAAATCGAAGGCCTTGGCCAGGGGGCCGATCCGCCCGACCACCGGGATGCGCATCTGGAGCTTGAGGTACTCGCGCAGCGAGGCCTCGGTGTCCATGGACATGGACCAGATCCCCGGCGAGATCTCGCGGGGCACGAAGTCGGTGGGCGCCGCCTCGAAGAGGGCGGACAGATCACCTTTGGCGTCCACCTCGCAGGCCAACACCTTCTTGCCGTGCTCGGCCGCCAACTGGGTCAGCGCGGCGGCGACCGTCGTCTTGCCCACGCCACCCTTGCCGGTGACGAAGACCAGCTTGAGCTGGAGGAGGTCGGGGCGCCGCCGTCGTCACCGCTTACCCGCGCGTGGCCGAGGCGCCCAGGCGGGTGGAAGGAGTCACGCGTGGGCGCGTCAGGGTGCGCCGGCGGTTCAGGGTGCGCCGAACCCGACTCGACGCTCCGCCGAGGGCTCGCCCACTTCCACGTAGGCGATCTTGGCCACCGGGATGCCGACCCGACGACCCTTGCGATCGGTCAACCACAGGACGCCGTCGCCGGTCTTGAGCAGCTTTTCCATGTCGGCCAGCACCTTGTCACGTTCGGCATCATCCGAAAGCTCCACCTCAATCTCCTTGGGTGTCTGGGTGATTCCGATCCGAACGTCCACCTGGTCTGGCTCCTCTCGTCAAACCCCTGTGACGGGGAAATGTGGGCACCTGGACGTTACAGCCATGGGCCAGACTGCAACACATGAGCGATACCCCGAACCCCGGTGAGACCACCCGGGCGGCCCGATGGGCTTCCACCATGGCCGGGTATTCCGGGCTGATCCGGCTGGCCCATGCGGACTCCTCCGCGCGCATCGGTCCCCCGCCCGAGGGTGGCCCGCCCCCGGCGCAGGCCGGTTTCGAGCCCCTCGGCCGCGCCGAGCGTGAAGAGCGTGAGGACGACCAGCTGGCTCCCGGAGCGTCACGGGCCCAAGGCGGCGGTGACCGCTCCCGGGGCGAGGAGCCAGACCAATGGCGCACCAGCTTCGAACGCGACCGCGACCGGATCCTCCACGCCACCTCCTTTCGCCGTCTGGCCGGCAAGACCCAGGTCTTCGTCTTCCCCCAGGATCACCAGCGCACGCGGCTCACCCACGCGCTCGAGGTGGCGCAGGTCGCCACCGCCATCTCCCGCGCCTGCCGCCTCAATGTCGCACTGACCGAGGCCATCGCCCTCGGTCACGACTGCGGCCACGGTCCCGGCGGCCACGCCAGTGAAGACGCCCTCGACGCGTTCCTCCCGGGCGGGTTCGATCACGCCCCCTGGGGAGCCCACGTCTCGCTGGCCTCGCTCAATCTGTGCGCGCAGACCAGTGACGGGATCGCCAATCACAGCTGGTCGAGGCCGGCGCCGGCGACACCCGAAGGCGAAGTGGTCAGTTGGGCCGACCGCGTCGCCTACGTGTGCCATGACTGGGAGGACGCCGTCCTCACCGGCATCGTGACACCCCACCAACTCCCCACCGCGGTCCGACACGTCTGCGGGGAACGCCGCAGTGCACAACTCGATGCCTTCATCCACGGCGTGGTCTCGGCCACGGTCCGCACCGGGCAGGTGGGCATGGAGGAGGAACCGGCCGACGCGCTGGCCGCCTTCCGCGCCTGCAATTACGAGCTCATCTACCTGCGCCCCGCTTCCCTGCAGCAGGGCGAGGCCGTGGTCAGTGTGCTGCGGGCCCTGGTCGAGCACTTTGCCGACCGGCCCCACCTGATCGCCGAGACCGGCGTGGGCGGCGGCGTCCGTGCCGGGCGTGGCGAGCGAAGTGACCGCACTGCGGCCGGAGGGTCTGGCCTGGCGCCAACGTCCGGCTCGCCGGCAGTGCCGGCCGACGTCGTGGCCGGAGGTGAGGAGGCCATCCGGGCCGCCGTCACTTACGTGGCCGGCATGACCGATCGCTTCGCCTTTCGCCAGGCCGTGGCCCTCCTCGGCTGGGATGCCGACAAGCTGCCCGCCGGCGTCGACTACTGAGGCATCCACGCCTCAGGCACTTTGGTGCTGTCGGGCGGCCGGCATCGAACCGGCGTCAGGGATTCTCGGGATCGTCCAGTTCGAAGGGATCGGGTGTGATCTCCGAGGCCGGTTGGTCATCGTCTCGGGCCTTGGCCAGGTGGGGCTGCTCCATCCCGAAGAGGGTGACCAGTCGGGCGACCAGCGTCACCAGGAAGATCTGACCGATGAGGGCCTCGAGCACCACCACCGATCGCGCCAGATCGGTGTACGGCGTCAGGTCGCCGAAGCCGACCGTGGTCAGCGTCACGAAACTCAGGTACACGTAGTCGCTGCTGTTGTGCGGACCCGGCTGGGCCAGGAACGGGCCGAGGTGGTGGGCCGATGACGCCAGGGCGATGCCGATGAAGAGGCTCGAGAAGAAGAGGCCGATCAGGATGTAGACGCAGAGGGCACCGAACATGGTCTCGATGCTCACGTGGCGGTGCCGGAGGATCCGACCCAGGATCGTGATGGCGGTGATGCCCAACAGGATGGCCACCATGAAGAAGGCGAAGGCACCGACCTGGCGGTTCTGGTTGATCACCTGCGCGATGGCGCCGAGCAGCGCGATGAACAACACCACGGCGGAGACCTGAATGGTGCGCTTGTGGGCGCCCGAGGTGTGCAATCCCACCAGCACCGACACGGTGATAGGGACGATGTGGATCAGGCCGCCCCATTGGAGGGAGTCGACCAGGCTCAGCGACAGGTAGTCGATGATGAGGAGCAGGAACAGCAGGATGTAGCTGTCCTGCCCCATCGTGATGTCGCGCAGGGTGCGATCCCGGATCTCGATCCTCGGCATGGCGGTCAAACTATCGGGCCGGCTGGTGCGGAGCCGGTGCCCTTACCGGTCACATGCCGGCGCTGATGCTCAGCGCTCCCCGTGCGGGGCTGCGTCGGGGAACCGGGGCGGCCGCTGCTCGGTCAGCGCGGCGACGCCTTCGGCGAAGTCGGCGCTCCGCATCATGGTGGACAGACGGGCGTTCGAATCGTGGACCGAGGACGCCACATCGCGATGGAAGTCGGCGTACATCTGGAGCTTGGTCGAGGCCAACGACGAGGGGGCGATCTCGGTGGCCAGCCGGCGGGCGTAGTCGTAGGTCGTGGCGAGCAGGTCTTCGGGCGGCACCACGCCATTGACCAGTCCCAATGTGGCCGCCTCGTCCGACATGACCACACGGCTGGACAGGAGGATGTCGGACGCTCTGGTCAGCCCGATCAGCCTGGGCAGCAGCCAGGACAGGCCGTACTCGGCCGGCAGCCCCAGCCGACCGTGCGACGTCGTCAACTTCACGCCGGCCGCGGCGAAGCGCAGATCGCAGTAGCAGGCCAGCACCAGGCCCACCCCGGCGGCCGGGCCGTTGATGGCCGCGATGATCGGCTTGGCGACGCCGAAGTGATAGGCGAAATCGGCGTCGAACTCGGGCCGCACGCCATACCCCGGCATGGCCAGGTCGGCGTCGACACCGGGGTCATAGCTGCCTCGGGCCACATGGCCTTCGAGCGCCTGCGCATCGGCCCCGACACAGAAGCTGCGCCCCGAACCGGTGACGACGATGACCCGCACCGTGGTCTCGTCGGCGGCGCGAGCGAGCAGCGACCGGTATTCGGAGTGCATCCGACCGGTCCAGGCGTTCATGCGCTCGGGCCGGTGCAAGGTGATGGTGGCGATGGCATCCGCCACGTCGTAGCGGGTGGCCTTCAGCTCGGAGAGCTCCATCTCAGTCGAGGGTGTCGTAGCGATGCGTCTGTGCGCTGCCCGCTTCGAGGTGCCGCTCGAATTCCGCCTGCGCCGGGTGGCCCTGGGCGGCCCGGTCAAAAGCCGACGCGTCGCTCCGGGAGGCCCAGAGCACGACGACCACCCAGTCCTCGCCGTCCCGCGCCGTGGTGCGGCGGAGGAACCCGGGTTGGTTCGGCACCAACTCGGTCTGCACGCGCCGGTCCGCTCGCAGGAACGACTCCACGTCGGCCCCGGCGGCCAATCCGAAGGTGGTGATCTCGACTACCGACACGGCACGACCCCCGCCCGCCCGCACCCGGTCATGCCTGCACCAGCATCACGGGATTGCCCTCCGGATCGGTGATCCCGGCCAGGGTGGGGCCGCCCGGAACGTCGAACGGTTCGGCGACGATGGCGGCCCCGAGCCCCACGGACTTGTCCAGTGAGGCCCGGAGGTTGCTCACCTGCACATAGAGCGTCACGCCCGATCGGTCGCTCTGGCGGATATGCCCGCCCGGTCCGGGCTCGGGTCCGCCGATGCCGGGCGGAATCGCCATGATGAACCCGTCGCCGATCTTCCAGTTGAAGAGCTCACCGTAGAACGCGCGCAGGAGCTCGGCGTCCCTGGCCTCGATCTCCCAGTGCACCACCGGCCGTGCCCAGTCGTCTGCCATGTCGCTCCTTCCGCGCCCGTTGGCCAACGCTACCGAGAATGGCCGGGAGGCGATCGGGAGAACCTGGCCCAGCGCGCCTGGGTCGAGCACCCACTCCTCGACCACCCGGCCGGGGTCAGTTCAGGCTGAGCTCCTTGCGGTAGACGCGGGCCGGGCCGAGCGCGGCCAGACGGTCGGCGATGGCGATGAAGGCCCGCCCCGTCTCGCTGTCGGGATCTTCGGAGACGATGGGACGACCCTCGTCGGCGCCCTGGCGGACGGCGTTGACCAGGGGCACCTTGCCGAGCAGCGGCACGCCGAGGTCGGCGGCCAGGGTGTCGCCCCCGCCGGCGCCGAACAGCTCGTAGCGGGTGCCGTCGTCTCCGGTGAACCAACTCATGTTCTCGACGACGCCCCGCACCGAGAGCTTGAGGCGGCGGGCGGCGAACGCCGAACGCTGGGCCACCCGCTGGGCCGCCGGCTGCGGCGTGGTCACCACGATGATCTCCGCCTTGGGCATCACCTGGGCCAGCGTCAGGGCCACGTCCCCGGTCCCGGGGGGCATGTCCACCAGCACGAAGTCGGGGTGGCCCCAGTAGGCGTCGGACAGGAACTGCTCGATGGCCTTGTGCAACATCGGGCCGCGCCAGATCACCGGCTGGTCGTCGGGCACGAAGAACCCCATGGACAGGCACTTCACCCCGTGCTTGGAGGTCGGGATCACCACGTCGCCGAGGATGATCGGGTCATGGTCGGTCCCGAGCATCTTGGGGACCGAGAAGCCGTAGACGTCGGCGTCGAGCAGGCCGACGCTGTGACCGGCCCGGGCCAGGGCCACCGCCAGGTTCACCGTCACCGTCGACTTTCCGACCCCGCCCTTGCCCGACGACACGCCGATGACGCGAGTGGTCGCATCCTGGAGGAGGAAGCTCGGTGTCGGGGCCTCACCGCCGTGGGCATGGCCGTGGCCTTCATGGCCACCGTGGTCGTGGTCGCCTTCGGACCCGGCGTCGGCGCCGGTGGTCACCGCCCCCTCCATGCGCGTCCGCAGGGCGATCCGCAGCGCGGCCCGCTCGTCCTCGTCCATCACCGTCAGGTCGAACTCGATCTCGTCGACACCGGGGGCGGCCAGCGCCACCCGGTGCACCTCGTCGGCCAGTTCGTCGGAACCGGGCCACGCCGCCACGGGGAGCGCCAGCTCGATGCGCACCCGGCGCCGCCGCGCCGACACATCGCGCACCATCCCGAGGACACCCAGGGGCAGTCCGAGCTCGGGCTCGACGATGGCATCGAGTGCTGCGACAAGCTCTGATTGATCGACTGCCATGCGTTTCCTCGTCTTCCCTGGTGCCTGGACCGGGCACCGAAGCCCACGGCGGACGCCCTGAGCGCGTCGCCCCTGCTGGCGGGCCCGAACCCTCGGTAGACTACCGACCGTGGGTACGGTCCCGATCGCAGTGGAGCAGGTGGCGCCGGCCGAACTGCCGCCGGTCAGCTCCGACGACGGGCAGTTCGCCGCGGCGGTGGCCGCGGTCTCGGCGGCCTTCGGCGATCCGACCCGACGGGACATCTTCCTCCACGTGCGGGCCGAGCCCGGCATCACCGCCACCGAGGTGGCCGCCACGTTCTCACTCCATCCCAACGTGGCCCGACACCACCTGCAGCGTCTGGTCGACGGCGGCTACCTGCGGGTCGAATCGGGTCGCCGTTCCACCTCGGTCGGGGCCGGGAAGGGTCCGGGACCGGGTCCGGGTCCGCCGTCGGGCGCCCGTCCAAGCAGTTTTTCTGCGTCGAAGAGGAGCTGACCATCGGCGTCGTGCAACGCCGGGACGATCTCCTCATGCGCCTCTTGGCCGAGGCGATGCAACGTCTCGGGCCCGAGGAGGCCGAGACCATGGCCGCCCATGTCGGCGAGGAATACGGTCGGTCGCTGGCCGCCCGCATGACGCCGACCGAGGGACAACGCACCATTCGGGCCGCCATGCACGTGGTGGCCGACACGCTGACCGCCCACGGGTTCGCCGCCCACGCCGAAGACCGCGGCGCCACCACCGCCGTCGTGGCCGAGCAGTGCCCCTTCGGCGACGCCAGCACCACGAACCCCGTGCTGTGCGCGGTCGACCGCGGCATGGTCAAGGGACTGTTGTCCGGGTTGTGCGGCAAGGCGTCGGAACATGCGCTGCCGGTGATGTTGTCGTCCCGGGCCCGCGGCGACGCCGCCTGCACCGCTTCTGCCTGAGCCTGAACGAACCTGAGGGCCCGTGACCCGCTCCTACCTGGATCACGCCAGCACCACCCCCCGCGGCCCGAGGCGCTGGCCGCACTGACCGACTGGATGACCCGGCCCACCGGCGACCCGGGGCGGTTGCACGAGGAGGGCCTCGGCGTGCGCGACGCCCTGGAGCAAGCTCGAGAGCGCGTGGCGGGGCTCGTCGGCGTCACGCCTCGAGAGGTGGTCTTTACGTCCGGTGGGACCGAAGCCGTCAATGCGGCCGTGTGGGGCGTGGTTGGTGGGCGTGACGGGGTTGGGGCCGGCGGCCGGGCCGCGGGGCCCATTCTCTGTGCCGACTGTGGAGCACTCGGCCGTGCGCGACGCGTCGGCCCGGTCGGGCCCGGTCGAAGTCATTCCCGTCGATGCGACCGCACGCCTCGATCTCGGCTGGCTCGAGGCGCGTCTGCAGTCCTCCGACGCGGCCCGTCCGGCCCTGGTGCACTGCCAGTGGGCCAACCACGAAGTGGGCACACTGCAACCGGTGCACGAGGTGGTGCGGCTGTGCCGGGGCGCCGGCGTGCCGGTGCATGTCGACGCGGTGGCGGCCTGCGGGCACGTGGCACTCGACCTCGGGGCGCTCGGCGCCGACCTGGTCAGCCTCAGTGCCCACAAATTCGGCGGCATCCCGGGCGCGGGCGCACTGTTGGTCCGTCGGGGCTACCGGGTGCAGCCCTTTGTCGTGGGCGGTGAGCAGGAGCGGGCCCGGCGGGCCGGGCTCGAAGCCGTGCCGGCGCTCGTGGCCTTTGGCGCCGCGGCCGCCGTCCTCGGGGCCGACGAGCAACGCACCCTGCGAGACGAGATGACCGACGGTCGGCGGCACATCGCCGCCGCCATCGGGGCCGCTCTGTCGGTTGAGGGCGTCGACGTCGTGGGGGCGCCTGACGCCGAAGATCGTCTGCCCAACATGATCTGCCTGGGTGTGCACGGGGTGGAGGCCGAGCCGGTGCTCATCGGCCTGGATCGAGCGGGCGTGGCCGTGCACTCGGGCTCGGCGTGCTCGTCCGAAAGCATCGAGCCGTCGCCGGTCCTCGAGGCCATGGGGGTCGATGCCAATCACTCCCTGCGCGTCTCGGTCGGTTGGTCGACCACCGATGCCGACATCGGTGCCTTCGGCCGCGCCTTCGGTGATGTCGTGGCCGGACTGCGGGCGTTGCGGAATTAGTGGCGCGTTCCTCCCGAGAATCTCATCCCCCCTTCAGCGACGCGCGGTGATTCGTACGTTGCTCCTCAACCCGGAGCGGTGGAGCGCGGCCGGGATCGGGAGGCCCGCCGCCGTATAGGCATCCTTGATCTTCGGTGCCGCCGCGCTCACCTGAGCCAGAGGCGGAGCATCCGCCAGGAATTTGTTGAACTGCACCACCGCCCCTTTGGGGTTGTTGTCCTGGTAGAGCTGGATCAGGCCCAGGTAGAGGTGTCCGCCGTAGAAATTCGGGGCGACGCGGATCGTTTGTTCCTCCACCCTTCGCCCCAGGGTCTCCAACGAGCGCTGCTTGTCCGATGCCCCCGCGTTCCACTCCAGCCACCCGGACTGGGCCAGGGCGGTGGGGTCGGTCGGATCCTCGGAGAGCACCTTCTCGTAGAGCGTGAGCGCCTGGGCCGTCTGACCCCCGCTGTACAGCGTGGCCGCTTGGGCCAGCTGCTGCTCGATCAGTTGGGCCCGGGTCTGGGTGATCCCTCCCGAGACCGCCTGGCCGGGGAGCCGGGACGAGATGGAATGGTCCACCAGTATCAGGACGCCGATCACGATCAGGGCACAGCACGACAGAATGCCGACGATTCGCCAGCGCGACATCTTGGGAGCATCGGCCGGAGGGGGCGTCGGTCCACCCGGTGCCGCGTCCGCCGGGCGAGATGGTGATGGAGGTGGAGGTGGAGGTAATGGAGCCAGCTCCCCGAGCGCGAGCTCCACGTCGGCCAGCCTGCGGCGGTCCCGGGCCACCAGGAGCGAGAAATCCGCGTCGCTGAGATCACCGGCGTCATGCTCGGAATGGGCATCGGCGATGGAGCGGAGCAGGAAATCGCGCTGGTCATTGAGGTACCAGCGGTCATCGCCGGCGCGGGCGCCGCCTCCGACGTCGGACACGGAGTGGTCGGTCATGCCTCTCGATCTCCCCGGCCCGCACCCACCGCAACCTCACGGTCACGGAGATCGGCGAACTGGCGGGAACGGCGCACGAAGAACACCCCGACGAAGATGACGGCGCCCGACGCCAGGGCGATGGGCAGGATCCAGATCAGGGCGAACCCCCCGGTGGCGGGCGGCACCAACAAGATGGTCTGGCCGTATTGCGCCACCAGCGTTTGATCAATCTGGCCGGCGGAGCGACCCTGTTCCACCATGCGCAGGATCTCGTGACGCACGGCCAGCGCCGTCGATTCATCCGACTGGGCCACCGAGACATCGATACACGACGGGCACCGAACACCCGCCTCAATGCGAGCGGCGCGCTGAGCCGCCGTCTGGGGTGTCCCCGAAAAGACACCGCTCCCGATCAGGAGCGCCACCACGAGCACGACCAACGGCAGGGCAACGCGCACCCCCAGCGGGGCACGCCCTGCCCGGCTACCGGCCAGTGCGGGCTTCCTTCAACATGTGCAACAGGTCGGCCTCGGTGGCCGGCCCGGTGGAGGGGTTGACCGTGATGCGGCCGGAAGGGTCGATGAGAAACGTGGTGGGCGGCCCGGTCACGCCGTAGTGCGCGGCGATGCTCCCGCCCGGATCATTCACGGTGGGCCAGGTGGCACCCTGGCTGATCTGGAACTGCCGGGCCGACGCCACCTCGTCGTGAAACACCACGCCGACCAGGTGGGCTCCATCCGCGGCGTGCTCCTGGTCGTAGTCGAAGGTGACGAGGTCGGGCGTCTCCTGCTGGCAGGGTCCGCACCAGCTGGCGAAGAAGTTGACGAAGACGTAGTGACCTCGCAGGGCCGACAGCGAGATCGGCCGGCCCGTCCGCAGGTCGGTGCCGGTCAGGGCCGGCGCTTGGTGGTCGAGCAGCGGGCTGCTCACCTGCGTCGCTTCTTGCGGGGTGCGCGTGGCCAGGACGACGCCGACCAGACTCAGGATCAAGAGCACGCCACCGGCGATCCAGCGGGTGGTGTGGCGCGTCGGTGCGCGCGTGCTCGCGGCGGGGTCCTTCATGCGTTCGGCGCCCCGGTCTGCGCCGGGACACCCCGGACCGGCGGCGTGACTCCGTTGCGATCCCCTTCGACATCCCCATCGGCATCGCCATCCCGATCGCCGTCCGGGCAGGCTGAGCCTGAGCCCGCGTCACCGCCGGCGGCGGGATCGGGACCGCCGGCGCGCACCAGGGAAGAAGCGGCCGACACCGGGTCGGTGGCCCGTCGGCGATTCCCCGGGATGAGGGCGAGCGCACCGCCCACCCCGATGAGGAGGCCTCCCGCCCACAGCCACGCCAGCAGCGGCTCGATCACCACGCCGATGGCGACGGAGCCCGCGGGCAGATTCGGAATGGGTTGAACCCCCGAGACGTTGCCCTGCCCGCCGACCTGGTCGAAGGTGAGGTAGACGTCGCCGAGGAACCCCGAGTCGATGGCCGGTGTCCCGACCGCCGCGAGCGCACTCCCGAACGTCGTCGTGGCGGGGGCGAACACCCCGCCGCCGTCGACTCTGACCAGCGCCTGATCAGACTTCTTCGACGGGGATGTCACGTTGCGCAGGCCTTCAAACTCGAATTGATGCCCATCGAAGGTGACGACCGCTCCCTTGTGCAGCGCCAACTCGGCCTGGTGGCGATAGGTCGTGGCGGCGATGATGCCGATGGCCAGGACGATGACGCCGAGATGGACCACCATGCCGCCGTTGGTCCGCCCGACGAGCCCGCGCCACCACCCCACATGGCGGGTGCGTGCCGACTGGACGGAAAGGACCAGGGCCCGTGCCGCCGTTGCCGCGGCCGTGGCGGCCAGACCGAAGGCGATGAGTGGGGCCAGGCCGCGCAGCCCGAAGGCGACGCACAGCACCACCGTGAGGACGCCGACCCACACCGATATCGACAGCCGTTGCCACAGCACCGCGGCATTGATCTTGCGCCAGGAGAGCACCGGTGCCACGGCCATGAGGAACAGGAGGGCCATGCCGACCGGGACCGCCAGCGTGTTGAAGTACGGGGCGGCCACATTGACCTGTTGCTGCGTCAAGGCCTGGTAGATCAGGGGGTACACCGTGCCCAGCAGGACCACCACGGCAAAACCGACAAACAGCAGGTTGTTCAGGAGGAACGCACCCTCGCGCCCCAACGGGGCGTCGATGCCGCCGGGAGATCGCAAGCGGTCACCCCGCCAGGCGATGAGACCGAAGCCGACCACGATCACCAAGAAGAAGAACCCGATGATGATGGGCCCGAGCGTCGACGCCGAGAACGAGTGGACCGAGTTGATGACGCCAGAACGGGTCAGCCAGGTACCGAGGATGGTCAGGGCGAAGGTGGCCACCGAGAGCGAGAGGTTCCAGACCCGGAACAGCCCGCGGCGTTCCTGCACCAGCACCGAATGGAGGTAGGCCGTGCCACACAACCACGGGAGCAAGGCCGCGTTCTCCACCGGATCCCACCCCCAGAAGCCGCCCCACCCGAGCACCTGGTAGGACCACCAGGCCCCGAGCACGATGCCGACCGAGAGAAAGGTGAACGACACCAGCGTCCAGCGCCGGCATTCGACCTGCCACCGTTCGCCGATCCGACCCGTGGCCAGCATGCCGATGGCGAAGGCGAAGGGCACCGTGAAGCCGACGAACCCGATGTAGAGGAGGGGCGGATGGATGGCCACCAACGGGTTGTCCTGCAGGAGCGAGTTCGGTCCGAGGCCCGACGTCACATCGTGGGTGGTGACGAACGGGTTGGCCGGGCCGACCATCAGCCCGAAAAAGAAGGCGGTCACCACATACATGACCAAGGTGGCCCACCTGATCACGAGGTCAGCGCCCAGACGCCGGTAGCGCCACACGAGGATGGTGGTGAAGACGGTCAGGACGAGGCCCCACAGCAGGATCGAGCCGGCCAGGGCCGACCACAGACCGGTGATGGAGTAGAGCAACGGCGTCACCCGGCTGTTGTTCTCGGCCACGAAGACCAGGCTGAAGTCGTGCGTGACCAGGGCATGCTCCATGGCCACGGTGGCCAGCACGGCCCCGAAGAGCATGACCGGCGCAAAGATCCGGCCGTCGCCCATCCCCACGGCGGCGCGGCCGCCCAGGGTCTCGTTGGTCAGCTTCGGTTCAGTCGATGGAGCGCCGACGGCGTGGCGATCCCGCAGCAGTCCGACGGCGATGACGGCCGCCCCGATCACGCTGGCGGCAAAGGCCAGCCACACGCCGACGACTCCGAACGACGCGTCCATCGTCAGCAAGCAGTCCCGGTGTTCGCCTTCACTCGGCCCGGGTACTTGGCGGTGTAGGTGGCAGAGTGTTTCACCAGGATCTGGTTGGACACGAACTCACTCGACGTGGCGGACGTGAAGTGCCCGACCACCACCACCGGGATGTTGACTTGAAAGAGCTGTGGCGGGCTGCCGGTGTTCTGTACCGCCACCGTGTGCGCGCCCTGGCAGATGGCAAAGTCCGTTCCCAGCGCAGTGGGACGGATGGAACCGGGGACGACGTCGCCTTCCAGGCGGAAGGTGGTGGTGCCGAGTGTCCCCCGGTGGGCGAAGGCTTGGTTGACGGTGTCGAAATAGTTCAGCGAACTCCCGAGGCCTTCGACCAGCAAGAAGGCGAAGGCAGCGGCGAGGACCGCAAAGACGATCCAGAGTCTCCTGGAGCGCCGGCGAGGCGGGGGCGGCAACGCGGGGCCGCCGTGGCTGTCTGCCGGTACCGACGGTGGAGGCGGGGATCCGTCGATGGTGTCGGTCACGGCCGCACGCCGGGGACGACCGGGGCCGCGGTACCGTCGTCGTCGGGCTGGTCAACGAACTGATCGGCCTGGGCCACCTTGAAGGCACGCGCCCAGCGGCGACGGCGCAGGACCAGGGTGATGGCGTAGACGAAGAGCGTGCCCAGTGCGGCGGCGTAGCCGGCGTCGACGTACCTCATGGCGCACTCCCGCTCGGGGGCGGCGGCGCGGTGCCGACGGCGGCATCGCTCTCGATCGCGTCATCGGCCCCGACACCCACTCCGGCCCCGACCGCGCTCCGGCTCCGACCGGCGCTCCGGCTCCGACGGGCGCTCCGGCGCCGACTCCGCCCGGTCCGGCCCCCTCGTCCCAGCGCTCCGCCAGCGACACTTCCAATTCCTGGTCCCCGACATGGTCCTGGAGGACCTCGATGCGGTAGCGCATCCCCAACAACCACACGAAGATCAACGAGAAGGCGATGAAGCCGAGCAGGAATGTCCACGCCATGGAGCCGTGGGCGTGCAGCTTGAAGCCAGGATCGAGAAACGTCCCCCCTTGATGCAGCGTGTTCCACCAGTCAACCGAGAAGTGGACGATCGGCACATCGATGGCGATCAGGATCGCCGCGACGGCGCATCGACGAGCCCGGACGGCCGGATCGGCCGGCACCCGGCGCAGGGCCAGGTAGCCGATTTCCAGCAGCAGCAGCAGCGCGGTCGAGGTCAGCCGGGCATCCCACGTCCACCACACGCCCCAGGCCGGGCGGCCCCACAGGGACCCGGTCACCAGGGTGAGCGCGGCAAACACCGCGCCCACCTCGACCGCCGACGCGGCCAGACGATCCCAGAAGAGCGAGCGTGTCCGCGGCCACAGATAGAGCAGGCTGCCGACCAGTGCCACCCCGCCCGCCCAGTAGAGGGCCACGGTGGCGATCGGCGGGTGGATGTAGAGCAGCCGGGCCAGGTTCCCCTGCACGGCGTCCGGCGGGGTGATCCACAGGCCCAGCCACACGGTGAAGCCCAGGGCGATCACACCGAGGAGGCCCACCACGCTGAGCCAGCGGGGGGAACGGCCGGCGAGCGGCGGAAAGATCAGAAGGTGAAGACGATGGAGCCGGCGCTCGACGGGTTGGTCGGGCGGTCTGGCCGGTGGCGGTCATGCGGCCTCCTGGAGCGGTCCGTAGAGCACGATGCCGATGACGAGGTAGATCACGGCGAAGGGGATGAGAAGGCGCAGCCACTCGGTGCCCGAGCTCGCGTTGCCGTCGAGTGCCGCCTGCCAGGTCTTCGTCCCGGCCAGGAGCACCGGAGCCAACACGGGCAGGACGAGCAGGGGCAGCAGCGTGTCGCGCACGTTCAGGCCGGCCGAGAGCGCGCCGTAGAGGACGCCGGCACAGGCCAAACCGACCGTGGCCACGAGCGAGGCCGTGATGGCCAGCCACACCACGTGCACCCGTACGTCGAAGAGGAACGTCACGCCGGCCCAGAGCACGATCTGGAGGACGAGCAGCTGGAGGCCGATGGCCGCGGCCTTGCCGAGGAAGATCCCGGCGGGGTCGATGCCCGAGAGGCGAAGGCCGTCCCGGGTTCCTTCGCCCGACTCGATGGCCACGCTGCGCTGAATCGAGAGCACGGTGGAGAAGAGAACGGCGATCCAGAAGATGCCCGGGGCGGCGGCCCTGAGCGGGGCGGCGTCGGGCCCGATGGCAAAGGCCAGGAGGACCAGGACGAGGACGGCGAACGGCACGACCTGCCACAGGGCGACCCGGGACCGTGCTTCGATCCGCAGGTCCTTGCCGGCCACGAGAAGTGCGTCACGCCACATGCCACGCCCCCATGCTGCCTGTCGCCGCGGCGGAATCCGCCGCGGGCACCGCGGCCAGAGCGGGGCGGCGGCCTCCCGCCTCTTCGCCGGTGACCCGACCGCCGGTCATGGCCACGACGCGATCGGACAGCGGCACCGCGAACTGGGGTTCGTGCGACGAGAGCAGCACCGACGCGCCGTTGGCGACCGCTTCGACGATGAGCTCGCCCAGGAGGGCGCGGGCGGAGGCGTCGAGGCCGGCGTGCGGCTCATCGAGCAACCAGAGCGCGGGGCGGCGGGCCACCAGCGCGGCCAGTGCCACCCGGCGTCGCTGACCCGCCGAGAGTCGACCAGCCGCGGTGGTGCGCAACCGGCCGACCAGGCCGAGCCGTTCGAGAGCGGTGTCGGCCGCCGAGATCGGGAGGCCCAGGGCCCTCACGGCAAAGCGCACGTTCTCCGCCGCACTGAGCTCGTCGTAGAGGGGGGCGGCGTGCCCCAAGAGCCCGACGTGACGGCGAACCGCGGTGTGATCCTTGGTGAGATCGACGCCGAGCACGTGCGCCTCACCCGACGTGACCGGCAGGAGGCCGGCGCAGGCCCGCAGCAGGCTGGTCTTGCCGGCACCGTTGGCCCCCACCACGACGACGACCTCACCGGTCCCGAGAGACAGATCGACACCGGCAAGGGCGGGGAAGCGGCCGGCGAGAGCGACGGCGGCGCGGAGTTGGACGACAGGGGCCATGGCCTTCCCCACCATGGTAGGGGGGGTGGGTCCGGGGGTTCCAAGCGGCGCCTGAGTGTCCCGGTTGATGGCCCGGCCGATGGCTCGGCCGGTGGCCCGGCTGGTGGGCCGGGGGAGACAGGGGCCTGAAGCCCGTAGGCTCCCGTGAATGCTACGAATTCAGGCCCTGGCCATCGATGCGCACGATCCGGCCGCCCTGGCCCGTTTCTGGGAGGCCGCGCTGGGGTGGCGTGTGACCGATGCCGACGACGAGGAAGTCGTGGTCGAGCCGCCCGAAGGCAGCGAAGAGGACGGGGTGGTCCCCGATCTCCTCTTCCTGCTCGTGCCCGAGAGCAAGGAGACGAAGAACCGTCTCCATCTGGACCTGCGGCCGGCAAATCAGGCGGTCGAAGTCGCCCGGCTGGAGGACCTGGGGGCGAAACAAGTGTCCATCGGCCAAGGTGACGACGTCACGTGGGTCGTCATGGCCGATCCCGAAGGCAACGAGTTCTGCGTGCTGCGGCCCCACCGACCCTGAAGTCCCACCGACCTTGAAGTCCAACCGGCCCTGAAGTCCCACCGGCCCTGACCTGAGGCCGGCCGGCTCCGTTCCCGCTACCGCGGTGAGGCGTCAGGCCGGAGCGAAACGCACGCGCGGCAGCAGGCGGACGGACCGACCTAGATTTCGGACCCGAGACCCATGGCCCTCGTCGTTCTCCCCCTCCCCGCACTCGACTTCGATCCGACCGAAGTGGCGGTCAGCTGGCAGGTCCTGTGCCGGCTGGGCCACCGGGTGGTCTTCGCCACACCGGAAGGACAGCCCGGACAGGCCGACGACCTCATGGTGAGCGGGCAGGGCCTGGATCCATGGGGCGGCGTGCCGCTCCTGCGCCACCTGCCGCTGGTCGGGCTGGCCCTGCGCGCCAACGCCGACGGCCGGCGGGCCTACGCCGCGTTGGCGCGCCATCCTTCCTTCTTGGCCCCGCTTCGTTGGCCCGACCTCGGTGCGGGGGCGTTCGACGGGGTCCTGCTTCCGGGTGGCCATCGAGCCCGGGGCATGCGGCAGTACCTGGAGAGCGCGGTGCTCGGGGAACTGGTGGCGGACTTCTTTACCGCCGACAAGCCCGTGGGGGCGATCTGTCACGGCGTCCTGCTGGCGGCGCGAAGTCGTGACCCGGTCAGCGGCCGCTCCGTCCTGTACGGACGCCGCACTACGGCCCTGACCTGGCAGCTGGAGCAGACGGCCTGGCAGATCGGCCGGCGCACCCGCTTCTGGGATCCGACCTACTACCGCACCTACATGGAGGAGCCGGGCCAGCCCGCCGGCTTCATGTCGGTGCAGCAGGAGGTGACCAGGGCCCTGGCCCGGCCCGAGGACTTCCTCGATGTCCCACCCGGGCCGGACCACCGGCGCCAGACCAGCGGTCGGGCCCGAGACACCGTCGGCGACAGCCGCCCGGCCTGGGTGGTGCGGGACGGGAACTACGTCTCGGCCCGTTGGCCCGGCGACGCGCACACCTTCGCCCACACGTTCGCCCAGCTTTTCTGCTGAACCGCGGGCACCGCCCGTCACACTCGTCTTGTTGAGATGAGCGCAGATGTCGGCGGTGTCGACGCCCCCTGGGGGCTATCGGCCCAGACCCCCGATCCCTGCGCCGAGAAGTTTCAGGCCCAACACGAGGAGGATCACCATCATGATGACGGCGTTGTGATCGGACATGAACTCCTTGATGGTGGCCAAGGGCGCCGCGGCCCTCGCGGGCGCGAGCAAAAAGAAGAGAACCGGACCGGCCACGGAAAGCGATCCGATCACCACGAACACGGCTACCGCGATCGCGTTTTGTCCGCCGCTCAGTCCGGCCTGAGCGATGCTGGCCGCGGCCGCCAGCGTCAGGGCGAGGTTCTTCGGATTCACGCCCGAAAGGAGGACTCCCAGAGCGGCCGACTTGCCTGCTCCGAAGCCGTCGATGGAGGCCATCCACTTGGGCATCGTCGCCTCCTCTCCTTTTTTCGGTCGCCCGCGCCACTGCCGTGCCGCCATGGCCAAGAAGAGGACGCCGAGGAAGACGTCAAGCCAGTTGACCCCGGTGGCACTGTCACTGTTGGGGTTGCTCGCTCCCCCGGCCACGATCAGGACGATCACGCTCACGGCCACCAAGCCGCTGACCCACCCGAGGGCGAACACCGTCCCGTTCGATCTGGCCTTCGGGGTCCCGAGCATGAGGATGACCGCGATGATGGGCACGGGACTGAGGGCGACACCGATGGCTGACGGCAGAAGGTTGCCGATGGCCTGGCTCAGCACGATGGGGTCCGGTTTCTCTTTGGTTCGGTGGGCCGGCAGGGGCAGCCGTGCCTCCCGAGAGCCGAAGGGGAAGTGAGGGCCTTCATGGCCGAGAGTATCGCCGCGGACCGCGGCGGCCGCCGGGTGATCGCCGGCGGCCGCCGAGTTGCTCCCGTGCGTCAGCCACGTTCCGCCGGTATGAGCGTCGATCCCATGTCGCTCAATAGAACGGTGGCCGATCCGCTAGCGACGGGGTAATCGCAGAGGCCGCGTTGTCGAAGCGGAGGGGGTGCCCTACCATGCCCCTCCCATGACCGTTGCGCGGCAGGCCGTCTCCAAGGTTCCGCAGATCACGATCTTCTTCTGGGTCACCAAGTTGTTGACAACCGCCATGGGCGAAGCGACGTCGGACTATCTGGTCAGGGTGCTCAACCCCGTCCTCGCGGTGGGCCTAGGCGGCCTGGCCCTGATCGCCGCGCTGGTGATGCAGTTCCGATCGCCGCGCTATGTGCCATGGATCTACTGGCTGGCCGTCGCCATGGTCGCCGTGGTGGGCACGATGGCGGCCGATGTGCTGCACAAGCAATTCGGTGTCCCCTATGCGGTCTCGACGCCGTTCTTCGCCATCGTCCTGGCCGCCGTCTTCGTGGTGTGGCATCGCACCGAGAAGACATTGTCCATCCACAGCATCACTACGCCACGGCGCGAGGCGTTCTACTGGGCCGCGGTGATGTCCACCTTCGCACTCGGGACCGCCGCCGGCGATCTGCTGGCGACGACGTTCAAGCTCGGGTATTTCTCGGCCGCCCTGCTCTTCGTCGGATTGATCCTCATCCCGGTGGTGGGGTACTGGCGCTTCCACATGAACGGCGTCCTCGCCTTCTGGTTCGCCTACGTCGTGACCCGACCCATCGGCGCGTCGTTCGCCGACTGGACGGGGAAGTCGAGGAGCCTGACTGGCCTCGGGTGGGGCGACGGCTACGTCGCCCTGGTCCTCACATTCCTGATCGTGGTCATGGTCGGCTATCTGACCGTGTCGGGTCGGGATACCCCGGACGAAGGCTTCATCGGCCCGTAGCCGTCAGCTCTTCGACAGCCGACTCAATCCGAGATGGTCGAACAGGTTGGTGAACTGGGTGGAGACCCAGGCCACATTGTCGGTCACCAGCAAGATCCCGAACACGATCAGGATCAACGCCGCCACCACTTCGATCACCCCGAGGGTGCGTCGGGCCCGGGCGAACACCTCCGTCAGTCGCTCGAAGGCCAGACCGGTGGCCACGAAGGGCACGCCGAGGCCGAGCGAATAGGCGAAGAGGAGCAACACTCCTCCCGAGAGCGAGCCGTTGTGAGAGGCCAGGGCCAGGACGGCACCCAGGACCGGGCCGATGCATGGGGTCCAGGCGAACGCAAAGGCCATGCCCATGACCGGGGCAGCCCACACGCCCAGGGCCGATGGGCGCACGTCGAAACGCCGCTCACCGTTGAGGCGGGTGACGAATCCGAGTGGTCCGGCTCCCAGTCGTGACCACCACTCACCGGGCAGGGCACCGAGGAGCAGCAACAGCCCGAGGAGGATGACCACGATCCCGCTGACGTGGGCCAGCGGGATCTCGTGTGCGTCCAGGACCCGACCGATGCCCGAAGCGGCCGCACCGAGGGCCACGAAGACGATGGTGAAGCCGCCGACGAAGAGGCCGATGCCGGTGAGCATCGGCCGCCTGGTCGCCCTCGCCGTCCTGGTCGCCGAGGCCGTCGCCGCGGCCGTGGTCGCGGCCGTGGGCGGAAGGTGGCCGTGGCCGTCGCAGCGACCCGCCGGCGGACGTCGCCGTGGCCGTCGCCGCGGTCAGAGCAGTCTCGGTCGCGGTGTCCATGGTCGCCGTGGCCATGGTCTGCGTCGTCGATCCAGGGCCGATGGCATCATGCCCGAGGGCAGAGAGCTCGGCGGCCGAGAGGCCCGAGACCATGGAGAGGTAGCCCGGGACGAGCGGGAGGACGCAGGGGGAGAGGAAGGAGAGGATCCCTGCCCCGAAGGCGACCAAGACGCCGACGGGGTCGGCCGAAATTGCAGCGGGCAGAAGGAGCGCTGGAGTCCCCCCTTCCTTTAGAGCGTGCTGCGAACCAGGTCCAGGTCGGCCTCGACCATCATGGTGACCAGGCCCGGGAAGTCGACGTCACGCTTCCACCCCAGCACCTGGTGCGCCTTGGTCGAATCACCGACGAGAAGGTCCACTTCGGCCGGGCGCAGGAACTTGTCGTCGATGACGACATGTCGCTCCCAATCCAGATCGGCCGCCTGGAAGGCCAGGCGGCAGAGATCACGCACGGCGTGGGTCTCCCCCGTCGAGACGACGAAGTCATCGGGCTTGTCCTGCTGCAGCATGAGCCACATGGCCCGCACGTAGTCGGCGGCGAAGCCCCAGTCCCGTTGCGCATCGAGGTTGCCGAGATACAACTTGTCGTCGAGTCCGTGCGCGATGCGTGCCACCCCGTTGGTGATCTTGCGGGTGACGAACTCGAGGCCGCGGCGAGGCGACTCGTGGTTGAAGAGGATCCCCGAGGAGGCGTGCAGGTCGTAGCTCTCGCGGTAGTTGACGGTGATCCAGTGGCCATAGACCTTGGCCACGCCGTAGGGGCTCCGGGGGTAGAGCGGGGTGCTCTCCACCTGGGGCACCTCGCGCACCTTGCCGAACATCTCCGACGAGCTGGCTTGGTAGAAGCGGATCTCGGGGTCGACCAGGCGGATGGCATCGAGGAGGCGGGTGACGCCCAGCGCGGTGGTCTCCCCGGTCAGGACGGGTTGGCTGAAGCTGGTCTGTACGAACGACTGGGCGGCCAGGTTGTAGACCTCGGTGGGCCGGTGGTCGCGCAGCATGTTGATCAGCGACACCTCGTCGAGCAGGTCGCCGGCCACCAGCTCCAACCGGTCCTGAATGTGGGCGATCCGCTCGAACGTCACCGTGCTGGATCGCCGCACCATGCCGATGACGGTGTAGCCCTGCTCGAGCAGGAATTCCGCCAGATAGGAGCCGTCTTGTCCGGTGACGCCGGTGATCAGTGCTCGCTTGGCCATCGGGGGGCCACGATACTCGACCGTGCCCAGGGGTCCGCCTCGGGCCGACGGCCTAGCGTGCGGCGCGTGCCCGACGCTGCGCTGGTGTCCTTTCGACTGGGTGGGCGAGACGGCGTCTCGATCGAGTCAGCGAAGTGGGCTGCCGCGCTGGGCCTCCTCGGATGGCGAGTCCGGACGGTGGCCGGCGCCGGTCCGGTCGACACCAAGCTCGAGGGCCTGGCCATCGATGCGCCGGTGGCGCCGAGCCGCCGTGAAGTGGACGAGGCCCTGGCCCCCTTCGACCTGGTGATCGTCGAGAACCTGTGCTCGCTCCCGCTCAACCCCGCCGCGGCCGCGGTGGTGGCGGCCGCGTGCGCCGGCCGACCGGCGGTCCTGCACCACCACGACCTGGCATGGCAGCGGCCGCAGCTGGCCCACCTCCCCCCGCCGCCCGACGACCCGGCCTGGGCCCACGTCACGATCAACGACCTGAGCCGGCGTCAGCTGGCGGCGCGCGGCATGACGGCCACCACCATGTACAACCGGTTCGACCCCGACCCGCCGGCCGGCGATCGGGATGGGCTCCGCCGGGCCCTCGGCGTGGCCGCCGGAGACCCGTCTGCTGCTCCAGCCCACCCGGGCGCTGGCCCGAAAGAACGTGGCGGCGGGTCTGGCGTTGACCGCCGCCGTCGGGGGGACCTACTGGCTGCTCGGCCCGGCCGAAGACGGGTACGGACCCGAGCTGGACCGTCTGGTGGAGGGCGCCGCCTGCCCGGTGCTGCTCGGAGCGGACGGGCGGGGCGGCCGGACGGAGCGGAGGGACCGGACGGAGTGGCGTGGACGATCGACGATGCCTACGCCGCCTGCGATGTCGTCCTGTTGCCGTCGACCTGGGAAGGCTTCGGGAACCCGGCGCTCGAGTCGGCCACCCACCGCCGGCCCCTGGCCATCGGGCGGTACCCGGTGGCCTCCGAGTTGGCCGGCTTCGGCTTCCGGTGGTTCGACAGTGCGGTACCCGCCGCCCTCTCGGCCTGGCTCGATGACCCCGACGCCGAGCTGGTGGCGCACAACCACCGGATCGCGGCCCGGCACTTCAACCTGGCCGATCTCCCCGAGCGCCTCGACGGTCCTTCTCGGTCGTCTCATGACCGGCCGGTAACATCGCGGGCCATGCACGCGGCCATGGAGGCACCGACACGGCGGTTGACCGCCGAGCGACGACGCCAGCAGCTCCTCTCGGTCGCCCTCGAGCTCTTCGCCCGACGGGGCTACCGGTCCACCACCATGGACGACATCGCCGAGGCGGCGGGCGTCACCAAACCGCTGGTGTACCAGCACTTCTCGAGCAAGCGGGCGCTCTACCTGGAGTTGGTCGACTCCATCGCGCAGGACCTCCTGGTGGCCGTGCGCAGCGGGGTCGAGCAGGCCAGAGGGCCGCGCCAACAGGTGGAGATGGGTTTCGCCGCGTACTTCCTCCTGGTCATCAACCGGGAGGCGGAGTTCCGCCTGCTCTACGGGCGGGACCATGCCGACGACCAGGAGCTGGGCCGGGCCCTGCGGATGGTGGAGGACGCCATCGCCGAGGCCATCGATCCCCTGATCGACGCCGGCCTCGATGCCGACCATCGCCGGCTCCTGGCCTACGCCGTGGTCGGCATGGCCGAAGGGGCCAGCCGTCGCTTCATGGCGCAGCGGCCGCCGGGCGAGGCCGCGGTGGAAGAGGAAGCACAGCGATTGGCCCAGCGCATGGCCGATCTCGCCTGGGCCGGCCTGCGATCGGTCCATCCGGACTGACCGGGTCGGACGGGAACCGGACGGGTCGCGCCATGGTGGAGGCCGGCCTGATCCTGCGCCCGCTGTCCCGCGCCGATTTCGCCATGGTCGTGGGCTGGCTGGCCCGGCCCCACGTGGCGGCCTGGTGGGGAGCGCCCCTCGACCTGGCCGGCGTGGAGCAGGAGTACGGACCCTGCGTCGACGGCACCGATCCGACCGAGGTCTTCATCTGTTCGGAGGGACCGATTCCCATCGGGCTGATCCAGATCTACCGCCTGGCCGACAACGCGGCGTACGAACGCGCCGTGGGCGTGGACAACGCGGCCGGGGTCGACCTCTTCGTGGCCGATGCGGTCCGGCTGGGGCACGGGATGGGGCCCCGCCTCATCGGGCAGGCGCTCGAGCTGGCGTGGGCGCACTACCCCGAAGTGACCAGCGCCATGGCGGGCCCGAGCGTGCACAACGTCCGCTCCCACCGCGCCTTCGAGAAGGCCGGGTTCCATGCCGTCGGCCCGGTCACGGTCCCCGGGGAGGAGGACGACGAGCTGGTCCTGGTCTGCCCGCGCCCTACAGGAGCGTGACGAGTTGCTGGCACAGCCCCCAGAGCTCGGCCACGCAGGCTTCGTAAACCTGGGCATCGTGCCCGGCCGGGTCGATGACATCGTCGTCATCGGACAGCGTCGCCTGGGCCAGGTTGAGGGCGGCCAATCGCTCGCCGAGGCGCCGGTGGCGCGGGCCGTAGGTCCGCACACAGACGGCGGATGGTCGCCGTGCGGGGAGCGACCGAGGGAAACACCCGGCGCACATAGCGCACATGGTCGGCCTCCATCACCACGACCAGATCGGCCCGGCTCAGGTCGGCCTCGTACACCTGGCGGCTGCGGTGGCCGGTGAACGTGGCGTGGGCCATCTCGGGCAAGGTCGACAGAGCGTTGCGGGTGCGCATGCCCATGGGCTGGCCATCGATGGTGTGGGTGCCGGCCGTGACGATGTGCAGGTCCGTGCGGGGGTGTGTTCGTCGGTGCCCTTGTCCCCCGTGCTCCTTGTCCTCCCGGTGCTCGTCGAGATATTCGAGCATGAACCCGGCCATGACCGAGCGGGCGGCGTTGCCGGTGCACAACACCAGGAGCTCAGTCACCGCCAACCTCCAGTGTGTTCGTCGCTCCCGGCGTCGATGACGTGCTGGGCATGCCTGGTCGTGCTGGTGAGGAACATCAGGTCACCCCGGTCGGTGCGCTGGACCACCATGGAAGCCACAATGGCCATGAGGATCCCCCCGAACGCCTCGCGGCGTGTGTCGCGACGAAGTTGGTCGAGCGAATAGTCCGTGACGCCGCCGGCACGCAGGGCGTCGTGGTAGATGGGTGAGCAGGTCGTCCTCGTGGGACCGCCGGTCCTCGGCGCTGAGGCACCCGCCGATGAAGTACGCGACATCGAGCGATGCACCTCCCCAGACCAAGGTCTGCCAATCGACCACCACGGGCCGCCGTTGGCCGGGCTGGAAGAGGAGGTTGTCCAACCGAAAGTCACCATGGCTGGCCGTGCGCGGTCCCGTCCGGCCCTGCAGGTACACAGGGCAGATGATCGACGAAGAACTGGCAGATTGCGACGTGCTCGGGCGCCAATCGGTCGGCGTAGCGCTCCAGGAATCCCGGCCAGAGCGAGGACACCAGCATGGCCAGAAACCCATCGGACTCAACCGAATTCCGGTTCAGCCAATCGAGTCCCGCCAGATCCGGTGCTTCCCAGCATGGTGCATGGAGCCCAGCCATTTCCTCCAGCGCGGCGGCCGCCACCTCCGGGCTGCACGCTTCGATCTGGTCGCCCTGCCGGGCGCCGACGATGTCCTCCAGAATGAGGGTGAACCATCCCGTCCCCGGCTCCACCTCGGCGGCGAAGAGCGCAGGCACCCGCGCCGCCACCCGGTTCGCCACTTCCTGGTAGAAGCGAACCTCGATCTCGTAGGCCCGCAGGGCCAAGCCGGTGGCCCGGCTCTGCTCGTCGGACGACGCGAACTTGCCCACCACACTCGGCGGTCCCGCGTCGGCTCGGTCATAGGTCAGCGCCAAACGAGCCGTATCGGCCATCTGGCCGGTGCCGACGGGCGTCGCCGTGACCTCGACACTCGGCCGTCGACCAAGCGCCGGCACCGGCCAGCACCTCGGTGATCCATTCCGGGGTGACGTCGGCGGCCGAGCGAACGATGTCTGGACGACCCATGGCAACGGTGACTCTACGGGCAACTCTGTGGGGACCACCCTGCCGTCCAATGCGAGCTCCCAGCCGGAGTCGAAGGCGACTCCACCACGGCCATGGAGAATCGGGCCTCACCACGCCCCGGCGGCGCCTCGCTTCTACGTTCAGCCGGCGCTCGTGGGCCCGACCCGAGCTTCGTGGTGCGGCACCGAGTCCGAGCCGATCGTGTCCTCCCACTCCGGAGTAGTTTCGGGCTGTGGTCCCCGAGAATTTCAACGGATTCTTCGCCGCTTGTGCCGCCGTCTCGGGGGCGCTCATCGGTTGCTCTTCGTTGCCATCTCCGTGTCTCCGGAAAAGTTGTCGAGCCAGGGCGAGAACGTCGAACATCAGATCAAAGCGGCCGCGGCCTTTTCCGCGCTGATCAATACGCTGATCGTCTCTCTGTTCGCGCTCATTCCCGGCAAGGGATTCGGCGAGGCGGCGATTATTCTGGCCGTCGTGGGACTGACGTCGACCGTTGGACTCATCATCTTCTTCCTGCGGTATCGCCGCCGTGACGAACCCATCCGGGCCGGACAGATTCTCCTCATCGCCGGCTCGCTCGTGCTCTACACATTCCAGCTGGCCAACGGAGCGGAGCTGTGGCGTTCGCCCCACCACGCGAGCTACGTCACGACCCAAGCAGAGATTCTGATTGTCTTCTTCGTCATCGCCATCGCCCGAGCCTGGGACCTGGTCGGGGCGCACGACACCAGCTTTCTGGCTGGGGTCGCCGGGATGGCTCGGGGAAGGCACGCCGAGGTCGGCGGCCCGGAGACCAAAGCCGAGGCCTAGCGCCGTTCGACGCTGATATCAGTCCATAACTCTTTCTCATGCTCTTTGCTCAAGGCTCTTGCTCAAGATCAAAAAAGGCACGTAGACGCGCCGATCGGCGAGGAAGGGCTCGAAAAAGCGGTAGGGAAAAGACGCGGGACGACACGCTCCCGAGGCGCTCGAACATGACCGCATTGATTTCAGTCGACAATGCGATCGATCGGCCAAGAAAGAAAAACCAGCCGAGGGTGACGACTGTCGTACCGATCGCTCCATACAACTGACTGGCGCGGCTGAGCTTGTCGGGTAAATACAGCTCGCTCAACCCTTGCATGGCCGTGATGCTGAAGGCGACAATGCCCGATCCCGGCAACAAGGCTCCAGGGTCGTTGGTGCCACGAGGGAGAAAACTCGACAGACCGAGCCAGGCGGCAAGATAGACGAAGAAGGCTGGAATGAGCGACGGACCGGCCACGCCGACACCAAAGTCCTCACGCAACCGATTGACAACGATCGAGACGAGACCCATCACGCAGACAAGGCCGGCGACGGTGCCGAGCGTTCGCATCGAGGTTCGCTTCGGCGTTGGAACCTTCCACGCAATGGCGGCCGATGATATGAGCACCTTGCTGAGCGATCGGCCCGCAGTCAACATCCCCAAGAGACCAAGAGCGGTGGCAACCCACCGAGTGGCTCCTGGCTCGGCGAAGGCTGCGCGAATCTGAGCGGCCAGGCCGCCTCCGGATACACCGATGGCGACTTCTACATCGTGAGCACTGACAAATCCTGAAACGAACCCAGCTATACCGACGACGAAGAGCAGGAGGGGGACGAAGAACAGGAACAGCCGAAAGGCGATTGCGCTGCCGGCCACCCCTCCAGCCGACTCCTTGTCGCGCAGCATCACCTCGGCCACAAATCCACCGGCCGGGGTATCTCGATATCTCGAAAATCGGGTAGTGGCCCATCCCTTGACCGGATCGATCCGTTCGCTCAATCTTTTGGCGGCAATGCCGCCTTCACCGTCGCTCTTGCCAGACTGCTTCACCCTGTGATCACTCCAAGATCGATGATCCTCTGGAACCCGCGGACAATTCCCCTATCGGACGATGAATTCGAAATCGACAGCGTCAGCCAACTTCATGACCGAACGTCGCTCTAAGTGGCGCTCCGGTTCCGACAAGATTTACCAGGCCGCAGGGCCTCTTAGGCGAGAGTAATCCAGCTGTGATGAAAATGACTTGATTCGAGTGCTCGCCCTACCTCGGTTGCAACCATGGGGCCACGCGGCGGATCGTTCTCTTGAATATTAAGGCGCGGTCACCAACGCGTCGAGGCGGGCCAAGGTCAGTTCCATGTCCCGACGGGTCTTCCTCGAATAGATGTCCCCAAGCCGCAGCAGGGCCCTTTGGTGATCGCCGGTGATGTCCCAGCTCTCCCGCACCAGGGTGCGGTCGTTCTGGGGTTCGAGCTCGTAACGCCAGATCCGTCCCGCCACGTAGGGCTCCAGCTTCCCTTTGGGTCCTGTCTGCCACGCGATGAGACGGTTCTCCTCGAACTCGACCACGGTGTTGACCGTCGAGTAGCGAACTCCCATCTTCATGCCCATGCCAAAGGTCGCTCCGAGTTCAAGTCGCGTGGCGCCTGCATCATTCGCTCCTTGGAGCATGCCCGAGCCGTCGATGAGCGAATGCTTCGATGGGTCGGCCAGGACATCGAAGATCACTTCAGGCGAGGCACTGATCAATCGTTCGACCGTAGTTTGTAACCCTTCATGCCCTACTCCCTGCAGTTCGTCGGTCAGAATCGGTTTGCGGCGCGCTCTGGCGCGGCACACACGATCCCCGGGCGCTGCTGCGCCAACGTTAGTCAATAGTTCAATCCGGAGATGGACCTCGAGAGCAGCAACCGCTGGATCTCCGATGTCACCTCGAAGGTAGCGTCAGAAGGTGCCAATCGGTAAGGGCATTCAATCGGATGCCAACGGGCGACCGGCGCGGCTTCGGCGTGCCCAGAACCACCTCCGCAAGGTTGATCCCGTGATCGGACAGCTCATTGAGCAACGGCCGGGCTTCGATCCGCATGCGTGGCTCGACGAGCTTCCACCGATGGACCTGTTTGGGTCTCTTCTCTTTCAGGTCACCGGCCAACAACTGTCCGTAGCTGCGACCAGACGGACCATTGAGCGCATGACGTCGCTCTTTGACGGACACTTGCCCTCGCCTGAGGAGCTATTGGCGGCGGAACCGGGTGACCTGCGAGCTGCGGGCCTTTCGTGGCGCAAGGTCAACACGCTGCGAGATCTCGCCGAACGTCTCACGGATGGTCGACTGGACATGGAACGGCTCAGAAAACTGCCAGACGACGATTTCATCACCGAACTGACGGCCGTTCCGGGGATCGGGCCTTGGACCGCGCAAGGCGCGCTGCTCGTCGCCCTACGACGGGAGGACGTCGTCCTGCCCGGCGATCTTGCTTTGCGCAAGGCGGTGCGAAGTGCCTATCACCTGGATCATTTGCCAAGTCAAGAGGAGGTCCTCGAGATCGCCGAGAAGTGGCGCCCGTTCCGCAGCCTCGCCACGTCCTATCTATTCGCCGCCGCGCTCGAGCCGACGACTTCGGCCAATGCCAAGAATGAGAACCTCTAGAGAGCGACGAGCAGGGAGTCGTAGCGGTGACACGAGGTCCAAGTGTTGGAGATCTGGCATTCGCTTCCTCGCCCGAGCAGGGCGTCAAAGCCTGCTCTTTACGACCACGGCACGGCCCAACTTCCGCCCGCACCTGCCACGATGGCGATCGGCGGATTAAACATTGGCCAGCCGAATTAGGCGTCCGGTGGTGACATTCGCCCTCCTACGTGCAGAAAGTTCCTTCGTCTCGCGCTTCTGAGGTCGACCTTTCGCGCCAGGGGAGATACCAACGGTGCCGATGTTCGAAGAGCGTGGTATCCGTCTCTCGGGATTGCCATTCCCTGAACTTCGATTGCCGAGTAGACGCTCACTTTATTTGAAGCTCCTTGCGTTGGCAAGCAAATTTCGTCGCTCTGCAGAGGTGGAGGGTTTTCCTAGCGAGGTGCTATCCGGGCTGACCCGCGTGATCCTGCCTTGTGCGACCCGTCCCACAAATGCTTCATAGAGCAAATTACTTCTGAACCCATGGACAGGTCCGAACCGCTTTCCCCCGCGGAAGAATCCCTGTGGCGAGCGCTCATGCGCATTGTCAAGGCGCTTCCTCGGAATCTGGACTCTGACCTGATCCGCGGTGCCGGTCTGACCGCCAGTGAATACAGCACACTCATGCACCTTTCTGAAGCGCCCAATCGCGAACTCAGAATGAGCGACCTGGCCAATGCTGCCGGAGTATCGGCGAGCCGGACGACCCGTGTGGTCGACGACCTCCAGTCACGCTCCCTGGTGAAGAAGGTGGCATGCTCGAGCGATGCGCGAGGCAACATAGCGAAACTGACGCCCAGAGGTATGGCGAAAGTGAAGGTTGCATGGCCAATCCACCTCGAAAGCGTCCGAAGACAATTCTTTGACCACATAGACGAGACTTCTGTCCAGCTCCTTGCCCGTGAGCTGTCAATTGCAGCCGATCGTCTGGATGGCAACTCGCCAGGCGCGACCCGTCAGCTATAGGACGCACTTTGATCACTCCACGTGTCCCTCTGTGGATCCAGAGCGCCATATCCTACTCCCTTCCGAATTCGGGATGTGAGCATCTGGTCCGCGCGTCTGACCCTGTGTTGCTCCGTACTAGGCGCGTATCGCGGGACCCCAACCGGCCCGCTTCAGCTGCTTGCCAACGCAAGTAGATTCCAATAGCGTTTCGCCGATTGAGCGCACACGCCGGCGGGACGGTCCACGAGAGACAGGAGCACGCCATGACGTCATCTGCTTCTACCCGTTGGTCACGTTTCCTACCGCAGGTAGCGTTATGAGTAGGACTTGCACCCATCTTGACCACATCCACCCCGTGGGCACGTTGCCCTCGGGGTGCGAGGATTGCCTGGCTTTAGGTCGTCACGACTGGGTTCATTTGCGTGTGTGCCAGGAATGCAGTCACGTCGGATGCTGTGATCAATCGCCGGGCCGGCACGCGACCGAGCATTTTCACAGATCCGCTCATCCCGTCATACGGTCGTACGAACCCGGTGAGGATTGGTACTGGTGCTACGTCGACGAGCTTGTTTTTGAGCTCGAAGGGGCACCGCCCGCCCCTTCGCATCCTTAGGCACCTGCGGCCGTGTCCCTGTTCGACTACGACACTCGACCTGCGACACCGGGCGTTGTATTAGTGGACACCGGGACATCGGCGGCGGCGTATCGAATCCGCGACTTCCTCAGCCGGAACAGCTTGCAGTACGAATGGGTGGACGTAACGGACTCGGAGAGAGTGCGCGCCGTTCTCGGGAACACCGAGGTTGACACACAATCTCTACCGATCTGTGTGCTCCCCGATGGCACTCAACTCTCCCCTGCAACGCTCGAGCAGGTTGCCGCCGGCCTCGGAATGGTGTCGGGACCCTCACGCTCCGAATACGACCTGACCATTGTGGGCGCGGGCCCAGCCGGTCTCGCCGCCGCTGTCTACGCGGCATCGGAGGGCCTTCGGACCGTGGTCCTCGAAGCAATCGCTCCCGGCGGCCAAGCGGGTACGACGTCGATGATCGAGAACTACCTGGGATTCCCCAATGGCATTAGCGGAAGCGAGTTGGCCACCCGCGCCGTAGCTCAGGCTCGTCGATTCGGCGCAGAGATACTCCTGGCCCGGCCGTTGGTCGGCATTTCGACTGAGGGTTCGGGGTACCGTGCGCACCTGTCCGAAGGGACGAGGTTCTCGGACGGACCTTGCTCCTGGCGAGCGGGGTGGAGTGGCGTCGTCTGGAAGTGCCCGGAATCGACGAGCTGCTCGGCGCCGGGGTCTACTACGGAGCAGGACCGAGCGAAGCCTTGGGATGCGCCGGAGCGCATGTTGTTGTCGTTGGTGGAGGGAACTCCGCAGGGCAGGCCGTCGTGCGGTTCTCACGCTATGCGGTCCGGGTGACGCTCCTCGTCCGTGGGCCAGACCTCGCCGCCTCGATGTCGAAGTACCTCATCGACGCCATCGCAGGTATTCCCAATGTCGACGTGCGGACGGGGACTCAGGTCGTCGGCGTCAAGGCGGACGGCCAGCTGCGTGAAGTTCTCATTACATCCCCGCACGAGCCAGACGGCGCAACCACTGCGCGCCAACGCCTTGTTCATCTGCATCGGGGGCGAGCCGCGAACAGACGCCGTCGGTGGGACAGGACTCGTGATCGACGATGCCGGCTACGTTCCAACTGGGAGTGAACTGGCGTCGTTCACCCAAATTGCCGAAGGTTGGGACATACCTCGACCGCCTCTTCCCCTCGAAACGAATCTCCCCGGCCTTTTCGCGGCCGGCGACGTCCGGCGAGGGTCCACCAAGCGCTGTGCGGCTGCTGTCGGGGAGGGTTCCATGTCGGTTGCTCTTGTGCATCAGAGGCTGGCGGAGATCGGCGGTGAGTAGCGCGACGGTGCCCCCAGACTTGTCTGAGCACGCAGTGGCAGAGTTCTCTCAGGTCAGCTCGCCGGATCGCATCGCCGCGGTGGCGGGAGCCCTCGAGCACAACGGCATTCGGGCGTTGGTCGTCCGGTCGGGCGACAACGCCCGTGAGACCGTTGCTTCGTTGATCCCTCCGGGTGCCGAAGTCTTCAACAACACTTCACGCACGCTCGAATCGATCGGCGTGGCGGATGACATCGAGCGATCTGGGCGCTACGAGCCGCTCCGCTTGCGGCTCTTCCAAATGGACCGGGAAATGCAGGCTCGCGAAATGCGAACCCTTGCCGCTTCACCTGACTATGTCGTCGGAAGCGTGCACGCCCTGACCGAGGGAGGGTCGTTACTCATTGCGTCCGCCAGTGGAAGCCAGTTGGGTCCCATCGTGTCGGGAGCCGAACACGTCATCTTCGTGATCGGCGGTCAGAAGATCGTCGCCGACCTCGATACCGGGATCCGGCGAATCTTCGAATACTCGCTCCCACTTGAGGATTGGCGGGCACGAGAGGCGTACGGCGTTCCGAGCGGAGTGAACAACATTCTGATTATCAACCACGCGGTCGCGGCTGATCGAATTACCGCCATCCTCGTCCACGAGGCGCTTGGGTTTTGATGGCGCTGACCCGGAGAATCGGCGAGCGGGCTCTCTTTCTCACTTGAGCCAGCGATTTCCGAAACAGAGATTGAAGCCCAGGTCAACTAGTTGATGTGCACCCCGGAGATGGCCCGGGAAATCACCAACCGCTGGATCTCCGATGTCCCCTCGAAGATGGTGTAGATCTTCGAGTCACGGTGCCAGCGCTCAACCGGGTAGTCGCGGACGTAGCCGTAGCCACCCAGAATCTGAATGGCTTGCTCGGTGACCCACACCGCGGTCTCGCCGGCGAAGACTTTGGACATGGAGCCTTCGCCATTCTCGAACTTCTTACCGGTACTGGCCATCCACGACGCACGCTGCACCAGGAGGCGGGCGGCGTCGGTGCGCATCTTCATGTCGGCCAACTTGAAGGCGATCGACTGATTCTCGATGATGGCTCGGCCGAACTGCTTGCGCTCCTTGGCGTAGTCGAGGGAGTACTCGTAGGCGGCACGAGCGATGCCCACGGCTTGGGCGCCGACGATGGGACGGGAGGCCTCGAAAGTGGCCATGGCGGCCTGGGTGGAGGTCCTCTTGCCCTCCTTGGCCCGGGCCAGGCGCTCGTCGAGCTTCTCCTTGCCGCCCAGCAGGCAGCGGCCCGGCACGCGGCAGTCCTCGAGGACGACCTCGGCGGTGTGTGAGGCCCGGATGCCCATCTTCTTGAATTTCTGGCCCTGGGAGATACCCGGCGTCCCTTCGGGGACGACGAAGCTGGCCTGCCCCCGGCTCCCGAGCGTGTGATCGACCGAGAGGACGAGCACGTGGGTGTTGGCGATGCCCCCGTTGGTGATCCAGGTCTTGGTGCCGTTCAGCACCCACTCGTCCTTGGCCTCGTCGTACACGGCACGTGACTTCAGCGAGGACACGTCAGATCCGGCGTCGGCCTCGGACACGCCGAAGGCGGCCAGCTTCACGTCATCGGGCGTGCCGTAACACTGGGGGATCCATTCCGCCGACTGCTCCGGCGTCCCGTTGGCGTAGATGCCGGCCACGGCCAGGGTGGAGCCGAAGATGGAAAGGCTGATGCCGGCATCCCCCCAACTCAACTCCTCGTTGACCAGGCACATCAACTGGCCGGTGGGATCGGCGAAACATTGGGCGATGAAGTCGAAGGAGTACAGCCCGTTGCGGGCCGCCTCTTGGATGATCGGCCATGGCGTCTCTTCGCGTTCGTCCCATTCGGCTCCGGCCGGTCGGGCCACCGTCTCGGCGAATTCATGGACCCATTTCTGGATCTGGAGTTGATCCTCGTTCAGTTCGAGGGAGAATTCGGACATGGTGCGCCCTCCTTGGGCCGGAGCCCGCCCAGCGGCGGTTCTCGGGAACGTTCCGTAGTTACTACATGGTAACTAAGAAGCGGCCCGGGGTCTAGTCATGGGCCCATGGCGCTTTGACCAGCGGGTTCAACTGGAAAACCGGCCGGTGAGGTCCGCGCCGCGCCGTGGCGGTGAGGTCGGTTCAGCGCCGCACGGCGGTGCCCGCCGGAGTGTCCTCGACGGTCCAGCCCAGGGCGACCAATTCGTCCCGCAACGCGTCGGCGCGGGCGAACTCCCTCGCTCCCCGGGCGGCGTCGCGCTCGGCCACCAAACGGGTGGTCTCGGGGTCGAGGGTCGATGCCTCGCCCTTCAACGACAGCCCCAGGGCGGCGGCCAACACCGCCGCCGTCCGGGCGAGCTCGTGCGCTCGAGCGTCCTCGCCCGCGTCGGCGCTCGTGTGCGCGGCACTGACGAGGTCGAAGATGTCGGCCAGCGCACCGGGCGTATCAAGGTCGTCATCCATGCGGGTGCGGAAGGCGGCCAACGCGTCCGCATCGATCGCCGTGGCCGGCGCGGTGCCTTCGACGACGTAGCCGGACGTGGTCTGCTCGAGCATCTCGCCCACGGAAAACCGCCGGGCCGCCGTGTCCAGCCGCTCCAGCGCCTTCTCGGCGTCGACGACGGTCTCGGGGGTCACCTCCAACGGCGAGCGGTAACGGGCCCGCAGAACGAGGAGTCGATAGGCCCGGGCATCGTGCCGCTCCAGGAACTCCGTGAGCGTGGTGAAGTTCCCCAGCGACTTCGACATCTTGGTGCCGTCGACGGTCACCCATCCGTTGTGCACCCAGTAGCGGGAGAACTGGCGGCCGTCGGCCACCGCCTGGGCCCGCTCGTTCTCGTGATGGGGGAAGATCAGGTCGATCCCGCCGCCGTGGAGGTCGAATCCCTCGCCCAGCAGGTCCAGGGACATCACGACGCACTCGGTATGCCATCCGGGACGCCCCGGGCCCCACGGGGAATCCCAGGTGGGCTCGCCCGGCTTGGCCTTCTTCCAGAGCGCGAAGTCCAGGGGGGAGTGCTTCTCCTCGGTGCTCTCCACCCGGGCGCCGGACCGGAGTGAGTCCAGGCTCTGCCGGGCCAGCAACCCGTAGCCCTCCACCTGCTCCACGCTCAGGTAGACGCCATCGGACGTCTCGTAGGCCGTGCCCCGCTCGACGAGATCGCTCACCAGCCGGACCATGTCCTCGACGTAGGCGGTGGCGTGCGGGATGTCGGTCGGCCGCAGGACGCCCAGCCCGTCCATGGCGTCGAACCAGGCCGCCTCGTACTGGTCGACCACGCTCTGGGTGCTCCGCCCCTCCTCGTTGGCCCGCCGGATGATCTTGTCCTCTATATCGGTGACGTTCGAGACGTAGTGGACGTCGAGCCCGTTGAAGAGCAGGTAGCGCCGGAGCACGTCGTACACCAGGTTGAACCGTCCGTGGCCGATATGGGGGAGGTTGTCCACCGTGGGACCGCACACATACATCGACACTTCTCCCGGCGTGCGCGGCTCAAAGGGGCGAACGGTGCCCGTGGCGGTGTCGTGGAGGTGCAGCATCCGGGTACGGTAACCCGATCATGCCGACCGACGCGACCGACGCGACCAGCGCGCCCCGCATTCCCGCCAAACCCACCATCGACGGAGTCGAAGCCACGTGGGTGGACGCCTGGGAGGAGGAGCGGACCTATCGATTCGACGATTCGGTGCCCCGGGAACGGGTCTTCTCCATCGATACCCCGCCGCCGACCGTCTCGGGCTCGCTGCACATGGGCTCGGTCTTCGGGTACGTGCAGACGGATGCGCTGGCCCGCTACCGGCGGATGACCGGGTGGGAGCTCTTCTATCCGATGGGCTGGGATGACAACGGCTTGCCCACCGAGCGCCGGGTGCAGACCTACTTCGGGGTGCGGTGCGACCCCTCGCTGCCCTACGACCCGGACTTCCAGCCGCCGGACGAGCCGGGGAAAGACGACATCCCGATCAGCCGGCCCAATTTCATCGCCCTGTGCCATCAGCTGACGGCCGAGGACGAGCTGACCTTCGAGGCGCTGTGGCGTCGGCTCGGTCTGTCGGTCGACTGGACCAGGGGCTACGCCACCATTGACGATCGCAGCCGGCGGGCCAGCCAGCGCATGTTCCTGCGCAATCTCTCGCGCCACGAGGCCTACTCTTCGGAAGCCCCGACCTTGTGGGACGTCGACTACCAGACGGCGGTGGCCCAGGCCGAGATGGAGGACCGGGAGCGACCCGGTGCCTACCACCGCCTGCGCTTCGATGACATCGAGATCGAGACCACCCGCCCCGAACTGGTGGCCGCCTGCGTGGCGCTGGTGGCCCATCCCGACGACGAGCGCTTCTCCCCCCGCTTCGGGGACACCGTCCGCACCCCGCTCTTCGGGGTGGAGGTCCCGATCGTGGCCCATCAGCTGGCCGATCCCGAGAAGGGCACCGGCATCGCCATGGTCTGCACCTTCGGCGACGTCACCGACGTGGTCTGGTGGCGCGAGCTGGCGCTGCCGACCCGTTCCATCGTGACCCGATCGGGGCGCATCGCCGAGACTCCCCCACCGGGCGTGCCCGACGGCCCGGCCTGGCAGGCCATCGCCGGCACCACCGTCAAGGCGGCCCAACGGACGATGGTCGAGCTCCTGACCGCCTCGGGCGACCTGATCGGCGAGCCCCGGCCCATCACCCATCCGGTCAAGTTCTACGAGCGCGGTGACCGCCCGCTCGAGATCGTCACCAGCCGCCAGTGGTTCATCCGCAACGGTGGGCGGGACGAACCGTTGCGCCGGGAACTGCTGCAGCGCGGCCGGGAGGTGCGCTGGCACCCCCCGTACATGCACGTCCGCTTCGACAACTGGGTCAACGGGCTCAACGGCGACTGGCTGGTCAGCCGCCAGCGGTACTTCGGCGTGCCCGTGCCGGTCTGGTACCCGGTCGGCCGCGACGGCGAGGCGGACCACGGCTCGCCCATCGTGCCCGAGGAGTCACGACTCCCCATCGATCCGACCACCGACGTGCCGGACGGCTACGAGGCGGCCCAGCGCGGCGAGCCCGGTGGCTTCACCGGTGACCCCGACGTCATGGACACCTGGGCCACCTCCTCGTTGACGCCGCAGATCGCCTGCGGCTGGGAGGACGACCCGGCCCTCTTCGCCGCCACCTTCCCGATGGACCTCCGGCCCCAGGGGCCCGAGATCATCCGCACCTGGCTCTTCTCGACCGTGCTGCGCTCGCACTTCGAACACCACACCCTGCCGTGGCACGACACCTCTATCAACGGCTGGATCCTCGATCCGGACCGCAAGAAGATGTCCAAGTCCAAGGGCAACGTGATCACCCCCATGCCGCTGGTGGAGGAATTCGGCTCCGATGCCGTGCGCTACTGGGCCTGCAACGGCCGGCCGGGCACGGACACCGCGCTGGACACCGGGATCATGAAGATCGGCCGCCGGCTGGCCATCAAGATCCTCAACGCCTCCAAGTTCGCCCTGGGCCGGCTCGGCGAGGGTCCGGCGCCGGGCGTCGGCCTGGTGTCCGAGCCCATCGACCGGGCCCTGCTGGCCAAGCTGGCCGCCGTGGTGACGGCGGCGACGAGTGCCTTCGAGGAGTTCGACTACGCCCGGGCGCTGGAAGGGACCGAGACCTTCTTCTGGTCGTTCTGCGATGACTACGTGGAGCTGGTCAAGACCCGCGCCTACGGCGGGGAGGAGGACGCCACGCCGGCCGACTCCGCCCGGGCCACGCTGGCGGTGGCCCTTTCCGTCCAGCTACGGCTCCTGGCGCCCTTCCTGCCCTTCGTCACCGAAGAGGTGTGGCGCTGGTGGCAGGTGGGCTCCATCCACCGCGCCCCCTGGCCCACCGGGGCCGAGTTCGGCGAGCACCGGACCGGGGATCCCTCGGTGCTCGAGGTGGCCGCCGACGTGCTGGCGGCCGTGCGGCGGGCCAAGACCACCGAGAAGCGGTCCATGCGCTCCGGGGTGGCCGAGCTGACCGTCTCGGGCCCGGCCGCCACCCTGGCCGCCGTCGACGCGGCCCGTCGGGACATCGTCGATGCCGGCGGGGTCGAGGCGCTGGAACTGGTCGAAGCAGCAGAGTTCTCCGTCGTCAGCCGCCTGGCCCAACCAGACTGAACGAGCCGACCTACAGGTAGGCCGCCTGGGCCGCCTCGCCCATCTCCTCCGGGGTGCCCTGATGGGCGATCCGGCCGTGGAGCATGACGGCGGCACCGTTGGCCACGCCTAGGGCGGTGGTGATGAATTGCTCCACCAGGACCACGGTGACGCCGGTGGCGGCGATCTGCTCCACCAGCTCGTACAGCTCGGTGACGATGATCGGGGCCAATCCCATGGACATCTCATCGAGCAGCAGCACCTTGGTGTCGGCGGCCAGGGCGCGCGAGATGGCCAGCATCTGCTGCTCGCCCCCCGAGAGCGTGCCGGCCAACTGCTTGCGCCGCTCCTGCAGCCGTGGGAACTGGGCGTAGGTCCGCTTCTCGACCTCGGCCTGATCGATGTCGCCCCGGTACGTCCACATCCGCAGGTTGTCCCGCACGGTCAGGTTGGGGAACACGCCGCGGCCTTCGGGGAGCGCCACCACGCCCTGTCGGGCCAAGGCTTCGGGCGTCCAGGGCGCCGCCTCCACCCCTTCCATCGAAATGGTGCCGGCCGTGGCCGGGAGGCGCCCGTTCATCACCTTGAGCAGGGTGCTCTTCCCACCCCCGTTGGGGCCCAGCAACGCGAAGATGCTGCCGCCGGGGATGTCCAGGTCCACCCCGTGCAATACCTCGATCCGGCCGTAGGCGGCGTGGACCCCGTCGATCGTGATGTGGGGGGGCGTGCTCATGACCCGGCCTCGTCGGCGGACTGGACCTCGTCGGCCGGCTCAGCCGCGCTCGTGGGGCTGCGCCTGACCAAGATAGGCCTGCTGCACCAGGGGGTTCTGTCGAATCGCTTCGGGCGGGCCCGCGGCGATGACCTCACCGAAATCAAGGACGTACACGGTCGAGCAGACCCGGAAAACCAACTCGGTATCGTGCTCCACCAGAATGACGGCCCGGCCTTCCGCCGCCACCGACCGCAACAACTCGCCGAGGGCCAGGGTCTCGTGCTCATCGAGGCCCGAGCAGGGCTCATCGAGCAGCAGCACCTTGGGGTCGATGGCCAGAGCGCGGGCCAATTCGACCAGCCGGGCCGAACCGGTGGCGAGCGAGCTGACGTTCTGGCCCGCGTAGTCCCCGACCCCGACCCGCTCCAGGACGGCCGTCGCCGAGGCACGGGTGGACCCGCCGAAGGACTCCATGGCCACCCGTACGTTGTCGGCCGCCGTCAGCGAGCCGAAGAGTTCGAGACGCTGGAACGTGCGGGCCAGACCCATCCGGGCCCGGCGGTGCGGCCCTTTGCGGGCGACGTCCTGGCCGTGCATGAAGATGTCCCCATGGTCGGGCCGCTGCAGCCCGGTGATGACGTTGAACAACGTGGTCTTCCCGGCGCCATTGGGACCGATCAGTCCGGTGACCTCGCCTGCGGACGCCGTCAGCGAGACGCCGGAGAGTGCGGTGACGCCACCGAAGCGGACGCCGACGGCGCGCACCTCCAGCGCGGCGGTATCAGCTGGCATGGGCCACGTCCTGATTGGGGAGGAGCTCGGGTGGCTCATCGCGTTGGTCGGAGAACGGCAGGCGGAAGTGGGCCACCAGCCAATCGAAGCCGAGAATGCCGTCGGGGCTCTTCCCCAGCAGAGCGATCCCCGTGCCGGCCACAATGCCGGTGAGGTACGACAGGTATCCCGGGAGGTGCGACTCGAGGACGGGGAGCGCCGCCGCCGTCATGCCCCCCAGGAGCGCGCCGGTCAGGCTCCGCATGCCCCAGATGGCCACGAAAAGCAGCAGGGTGAGGCTGCCGAAGAACTGGACGTCGTTGGAACCGATGGCCTCGGGTTGGCCGGCGTAGAGCACGCCACCGAATCCCGCCATGGCGGCGGAGAGGGCGAAGACGTACACCTTGGTCCGCGACGCGCTGAGCCCGACGGTGGCGAAGGCCGCCGGCGAGTCGCTCAGGGCCACCAGGCGACGACCGAAGGCGCTGCGCCGGATCACCCCCACCAGCACGGCGCACAGGGCGGTGGCCACCAGCACCTCAATCATGTCGGCCCGGTCGCCCACCGCATGCATGAAGGGCAAGCGCAGTCGTCCGACGGGGATGAACGAGCCCTGCGGGATGACGACGTTGTTGTTGAAGAAGGCGAAATAGGCCGCCTCACCGAAAGCCAGGGTGGCCAGGGCCAGGTAGAGGCCGCGCAGCCGCAGCGCGGGCAACGCCACCAGGGCGCCGAGCGCGCCCGAGACGACCACGGCCAGCACCAGGCCCCACCAGGAGTCCCCGCCCGAGATCTTGCCCATGACGAAGGCCCCCACCCCGAGAAACGTCAGCTGGCAGAGCGAGATCTGCCCGGCGTACCCCGTGAGCAGGACGAGCGAGAGACCAACAATGCCCAGGGCCAGACCCTGGGTCAGGGGCTGGAGGGCGGCACCACCGACGGTCAGGGCGAGGATCGTCCCCACCACAATCAGCACCACGGCACCCAGGAGTGACTGCGGCATGGTCACCACCCGCGGGGGGAGATGTACCGGCAATCGGCCCGCGGCGGCCAGGCGGGCCGCCGGGATCACCAGGAGCACGACGAACAGGAAGACGACGGGGATCAGCGTGGGCAGCACCGACACCACGTTCTGATTGATATGGCCGGGCAGGTAGCCGACGGCATACTCCGAGACCAGTCCCAGCAGCATGGCGCCGAGGAAGGTCATCGGGAGGCTGCGCAGCCGCCCGACAACGGCGGCGGCGTAGCCGTTGATCACCAGCAGGGTCAGCTGCTGGATCGACAGTCCGGACGACTGGGTCGGGGCGATGAGCACGCCCGCCACCGCGGCCAAAATGAAACCCAGGGCCCAGCCCATCTGCGAGATCCGGTACGGCTTGGCTCCCGACATGGCCACCAACTCGGGATCGTCGACCACAGCCCGCATGGCCACACCCAGACGGAAGGTGCGGAAGAAGATCCGCAAGCCGACCGCCACCACCACCGCCACCCCGACCGTCAGCAATTGCTGATCGGAAATGGTGACGCCGTTGGCCCCGAACAGGTGCACCGAGCCGATCACCCCGGTGGTGGTGTTGTCGAAGAACGGCGGGACAGTCCGGATGACGTCGGGGTTGCCCCAGAACAGGGTGGCGACCCCGACCAAAATGACCAGGAGGCCGAGCGAGACCATCAGGGTGCGCTGGACGGAGGCGCCGTGCAGCCGGCGCATCAGCTGCGACTCCACGTAAATGGCCATCAGCGGCGCCTCGATGAAGAGGACGACGACCAGCGAGAGGGCCAGGGGCCAATGCCAGCCCTGCCACAGCTGCCAGTAGGTGAAGGCGGCAATCATCCCCACGGCACCCTGGGCGAAGTTGAAGATGCCCGTGGTGGTGAAGGTGACGACCAACCCCCCGGCCGTGATGGCGTAAATGGCGCCGTAGACGATGCCCAGAACCGTGAACGTGAGGAACTCGCTCACGGCGTCACTTCCTGTTCTCCCACACGGTTCGGGCTAGGACGCTGCGCTCTACTTGGCGTTGGCGTAGTAGTAGGTCGAGTCGCAGCTGAATCCCGATTTCGCCGGCTGCGTCCGCACGTAGTTGCCGTTCTTGATCTGCATCATCACGTAACAACTGGCGGGCTTCTTCTGGGCCGGGTTGGCTGGTGCGATCAGTCCCGCCGCGTTGAAGCTGGTGATCTTCTTGAGCTGCGTCAACACGCTCCCCCGGGTCGGGTTGGGGCCGGCCGCCTGCAGGGCCTGGACGAACAGGGCGCCAGAGGCCCAGCCGTAAAGGGTGAACAGGTCGGGCGTCCACGACGGGCTGACCTTCTTCACATACGAGAGGAACAGCTTGTCGGCCGGGATGGTGTTGGCGTCCTGGCCCAGGTACAGCGCCTGGGCCTGGCCGATCTGGATGCCGTTGGTGGCGGCGGGGCCGCCGGCGTGGGACACGAACTGGTCGGCGTAAATCGGTCCGCCGGAGAAGATCAGGCCCGGGTGCCAGCCCTGGGCGGCGGCGTTCTGCACGAACTCGGCCCCGACCTGCCAGTCGACCGCGGTCAAGTCGACCGCGTTGACGTTGTCGTTGCGCATGCTGATGACGTCGGTCGTGAAGTCAGTCTCGGTCGGCCCGATGTCACGCACGTAGGCCACGTGGTACCCCTCGTGCTCGAGGGCGGCCTTCTGTCCGGTCCACTGGGACAGCGAGGTTTGGACGTTGGAGACGATGGTGCCCACCGTGGTGTCCTTGGGGAAGTGCTTCTTGTAGTACTGGAGCGGTCCCAGACCCGAACCGACGGCCAGGGGCTGGGCGCTGAAGACGTTCGGCAGAGCGTTGGTCACCGGGTCGAGCGTCACCGAGACGTCGGGCACGCCCGGATTCTGGGCCAGCGCCTTGCAGCCATAGGAATCGAAGAGGGAGAAGCTCCCGACCAGACCGAAGTCGCTGGCCACGGCATCTTGGGTCTCCGTCCGGTTCGTCTCCCCGCTGAACGCGTCGTCCACGCCGTTGACCATCAGCTTGCGCCCGTTCACCCCGCCCTTGGTGGAGTTGATGTAGTCGAAGTAGGCCTTCGTCCCGATCGACGCGCCCTCGAACAGTCCGGGCACCGGTCCCGAAACGATGGAGACATTGCCCACCGTGATCGAGTTCTTGGTCACTCCCGTCGTCGAAGCCGCCTCGGCCGGGGTGAGCTTGGACGGCGAGGGACAGGTGGTCGACGTGTTGATGGCCGGAGCAGCCCCGGCCGGCCCGGCGCCGAGCAGAGCGCCGCCGGCCACGACCAGCGTGCCGGTGATGAGCGTGCCGGCCAAAAGACCCCGGACGGTATGCCCGGCCTGGCCGCGCCTCGTCACCCCTTGCGTGTCGGTCATCCCCACAGCCTCCCCTTTACCTACGTCACGTCCCCAAGCCTGACCCGGACCCCCAGGGGAGACCGTCAGGCGCTCGTTTCTGACACTACGTCAGAAACGCCCGACGCGGCGGTCGAGGGACGGGACGGCGGAGCCGGCCGGGGCGGGGCCGGCGGAGCGGGCGGCAGAGCGGGCGGCATCGAGGAACGCAGCCACCCCGTTGGTCGTGGCCTGGCACCGGAGCGAAGCCAGCACATCGAAGGCGTGTTGGGCCAACGGGAGTTCCGCATAGGCCACCGGAGCCCGCGAGACGCCCCGGAGCGCCGCCACGAAGGTCCTCGCTTCCTCCACCGGCACCAAGGTGTCGTTCTGGCCCTGGAGCACGAAGAAGGGCGGCGCGTCGCCCCGCACTCGATACGTCGGCGACGCCGCCCGGAAGAGCTCGGGATGTTCGGCCGCGCTGGTCTTCATGACGCGCTTCTCCAGCAGATCCATCAGGCCGGAGCCGTAGCGGGCCGTCTCCTCGTCGGTGCCGGTCAGGTCCATCACCCCGTAGAAGGGGACGCAGGCGTCGACCCGCGTGTCGGCCGATTCGAAGCCCGGCTGGAACGTCGGGTCCCCGGTGCTCAACGCCAGCAGCGCGCACAGGTGGCCGCCGGCCGAACCTCCGCTCACGGCGACGAACGACGGGTCGCCCCCGTACTCGGCGATGTGCTCCTTGACCCAGGCCACGGCGCGCTTGGCGTCGACGATGTGGTCGGGCCAGGTGGCCTTGGGGCTGAGCCGGTAGTTGATGGCCACGCAGACCCAGCCGCGGGCCACCAGCTCGTACATCATCGGCTTGCCCTGCTCGCGCTTCTCGCCGATCATCCAGGCTCCCCCGTGGATGTAGACCATGACCGGCGCTCCGGCCGGGGGGGTCAACCGCGAACGGTAGACGTCGAGCCGGTGGCGCTTGCGGCCATCGCCCCAGTAGTCGAGGTTCCTGGTGGCCTCGACCGCACGGCCCTTGAGGGGGACGGCCTGGGTCACGCGCCACCAGCGGCCCCACGTCGGCTTCACGTGCCCCGTCGGGACCGGGAAGTCCGCACTCCGCACCTCGTCGAGGGCCGCGCCCACCACGCCGGCGGCCCGACGACCGGTCACGGCCAGCCCAACCAGGCCGGCCCAACTGACGACGGCGACGGCCAGCCCGAGCCAGCCGGCCCAGCCGGTGAAGGCGCCGAAGATCCCGAAGACGACCGTGGCGGCCACCTCCCAGACGATGTTCTGGATGGGGACCTCACCCACCAGCCAGCCCACGAAGAAGCTGGGCACGCTCAGCGGCTCACGGCGGAACGGGCGGTACGCCAGCAGCACCCCGATGGCTCCGACCACGGTGACGGCCAGGTAGACGTACGGCACGGCCCCATCATCGCCCGAATCGGACGGCCCCCGCCTGCACCTTGGTCCTCGCCTACGCCGTGGTCTTCGCCTCCGCCTTCGCCGCCATCACCTCCTGGTCAGAGATCCTGGTCAGACAGTTGCCGTCACGGTGAGAAAATGCCACGTTATGGAGCGCCCCAGCCTCACCAAGGAGATGCGATGACCCCAGAGCGCCTGTCCGGGCTTGATGCCAGCTTCTTGTACATGGAGACGCCGACCTTGCACATGCACGTGGCCATGGTCGCCGTCTTCGACCCCTCCACCGTGCCGCAGGGCTACTCGTTCCGGAGCATCCGCCAATTGATCGTCGATCGGATCCCCGAGGTCCCCGTCTTCCAGCGTCGTCTGGTGGAGGTCCCCCTTCGCCTGGGCCACCCCATCTGGGTCGACGACCCCGAGTTCGACATCGACAACCACCTCCGGCGGGCCGCATTGCCATCGCCGGGCGGCATGCGCGAGCTGGGCGACTTCGCGGCCGACGTGATCAGCCGCCAATTGCACCGGGATCGCCCACTGTGGGAGATGTGGGTGGTCGAGGGTCTCGAAGACGGCAAGATCGCCCTGGTGGCCAAGATGCACCACAGCACCGTCGACGGCGTCTCGGGCGCCGAGCTGCTCGGCGTGCTGTTCGACCTGGAGGCCGATCCGGCCCCACCCGAGCACGCCGTCGAACGCCAGCTCGACACGCGTATCCCTTCCGGCCTCGAGTTGGTGTCGCAGGCCCTGATCGCCAACGCCGTCCGCCCCGTCGACATGGTCCGCATGATGTGGCGGACCACCGGGGCCATCCTCGGGGTGCGCCGGGTCCGCCAGGGTGATGCCGGGAAGGCGGCGCTCCCCCTCTCGGCCCCGCGGACGTCCATCAACGTCTCGGTGCACGCCCGCCGGCGGGTGGCCTTCGCCGCCGCCAACCTGGCCGACGTGAAGAAACTCAAGAACGCCATGGGCACCACCGTCAACGACGTGGTGCTGGCCATCTGCGCCGGTGCCCTGCGGACCTACCTCCAAGCCGGTGACGAGCTGCCCGACGTGCCGCTGGTCTCGGTGGTCCCGGTCTCGGTCACGCCCGAGGTGGCCGAGCTGAAGGGCTCGAACAAGGTCTCGGCCATGTTCGTGCAGCTGCCCTGTGAGTTGGACGACCCGTTGGAGCGGCTGCGGGCCATCCACGAAGGGACCAAGGGGGCCAAGGAGGAGCACCAGGCCCTCGGCGCGTCCACGCTGCAGAACTGGGCCGAGCACGCCTCGCCCAATCTCTTCGCCGCCGCCGCCCGCCTCTATACCGGGATGAAGCTGGCCGACCGCCATCGACCGGTGGCCAACCTGGTCATCTCCAACGTGCCCGGACCGGACTTTCCCCTCTACATGAGCGGCGCCGAGATGCTCGGCATGTTCCCACTCGGGCCGGTGATGGACGGCATGGGTCTCAACATCACCATCATGAGTTATCAGGGCGTCCTCTACTGGGGCTTCGCCTCCGATGCCCGGGCCGTGCCCCGGCTGTGGGACATCGCCGCCGCCGTCCCCTTCGCGCTGTCCGACCTCATGGAGGCGGCCGGACTCGAGTCGGAGCCCTTCGACGTGCCGATCCATCTGGGCCCCGGGATGCCGCCCCAGGCCCACTGGGTCAGGTCGTTCGCCTCTCAGCGCGACGGGCAGGCGGCGCAGGTCGCGGCGGCACCGGTCACCGAAACGGCGACCGCATGACGGTGCGCGAGCTCGGCCACCTGGTGCTCTACGTACGCGACGTCGAGCGGTCCGCCGCCTTCTACCGGGACGTGCTCGGATGGCCCCAGATCATCCCCGAGCCGGGAGAGCGACCGGTCGGGGTGGCCGCCTTCTCCTCGGGCCGCACGCACCATGAGCTCCTGCTCATCGAGGTCGGGGCGGACGCGGCGGCGATCCCCCAGGGCCGACGTATCGGCCTGTACCACTTCGGCCTCAACGTGGGTGAGACCGACGATGACCTGCGGGCCGCGCTCGATGCCGTGAAGGCCGCCGGCGCCACCATCGTCGGTGCGTCGGACCACACCGTCACCCACAGCCTCTACATCGAGGACCCCGACGGCAACGAGATCGAGCTCTATGTCGACGTGCCGGGCGTGGACTGGAAGGCCGATCCGTCCCTCGTCGGCGCGCCCATTCGGCCCCTCAGGCTCTGAGGGAGCCGAGCAGCTCCCCCAGCTCGTCGTCCGCCGGCGCCACCGGCGTGAAGAGGGCGACCCGATCGGCCACATCACCCACCTTGGCCCGGATGCGTTCGGCGCACTCCGATGGCGTCCCGCAGACGGCCAGGGCGTCGACCAGTTCGTCCGGCACCCGCGAGGCCAGCGCGCCCCACTCCCCCTGGCGCACCAACTCGGCCAGCTCGCCCTGCAGCTCGCCCCGACCCTCGGCCTCCAGGACGCGCCGGTAGGCCGGGGTCGACCCGTAGAAACCCAGGAGCCCGCGCACGCCGTCGCGAGCCCGATCGACGGCCGGCCCGTCGCGGCCCATCCCGACGATCACGCCGCAGACGATCTCGAAGGAAGGGCGGGCGCGGCCACCCCGCTCCAGTCCCGTCTGGACCGCCGCCATGGTGAGATCGGTGAGCGAGCGCCGGCTGTTGAACGGGAGGATCAGCAATCCGTCGGCCACCTCCGCCGTCATGGTGGTCATGTCCGGGCCCAGCGCGCCCAGGAGTATCGGGCGGCGGCCCGAAGGCGGTCGGGCCCGGATTGAACATGGGGGTCATGAGGGTGTGGTGGTAGTACCGGCCCTCGAATTGCAGGGGGACATCGTCTTGCCACGTGGCGAAGATGGCGCGCAGCGCGCCCACCAGCTCGCGCATCCGGGCCACCGGCAATGACCAGGCCACTCCGAATCGGCGCGCGATGTGCGCCTGGACCTGAGGGGCGAGACCCAGACGAAAGCGTCCACCCGAGAGCACCTGCAGGTCATGGGCGGTGTGGGCCAGGTGGATCGGGTTGCGCGGCAGGGCCACGGCGGCATTGGTGGTGATGCTGAGCCCGGCGCCGGTGCCGGCCGCCAACGTCAGCGGGACGAAGATGTCGTGCGGGCCCTCGGCGCAGTACACCCCGTCGGCGCCGATGGCGGCCAACTCCGAGGTGCGCGACGCCACCTGGTCCAATGGGACACCGGTCAACCCGACGTCGATCCTCACCGGCGTGCGTCCACCGTGTGGACCTTACGGCAACGTCACCGCCGCGGGCATCGACTCACCACATCATCGGCCATACTGCATCGGACCTGGGAGAACGCCGTGGTGACGCTGCACCAAGATGACGATGACGCGCTGGACGCCACGGCAGCCGCCCTGCGCGCCGGCGGCGTGGTCATCATCCCGACCGACACGGTCTACGGGTTGGCCGCGCTCCCCTCACACGAGGTCGCCGTGCGGGCGATCTACCTGGCCAAAGGCCGACCCGAGGGGATGCATCTCCCGGTCCTGGTCGCGTCCCTGGCGCAGGCGCGCCGGCTCGGCCTCGAGCTGACCGGCGCCGCCGAGGCGCTGGCCGATCGGTGGTGGCCGGGGCCGCTCACCATGGTGTTCGGATTCTCCCCCCGTTCGGACCCGCCGCCGTGGCTGGCCGGCCGGGACGAAGTGGCCGTCCGGGTCCCCCGGCACCCCTTCCTGCTGGCCCTGCTGGAGTCGGTGGGCGCGTTGGTGGTCACCAGCGCGAACCCGCACGGCGCAACGACCCCGGCCACCGCGGGTGCGGCGGCGGACCTCCTCGGCCAGCGGGTGGACCTCGTCATCGACGGCGGCGCCCTCGACGGTGATCCTTCGACCCTGGTCAACGTGCGGCACGGGCACTACGGCATCGAGCGGGAGGGAGCGCTCCCGGCGGCCGCCATCGAGGCCACGCTGGCCGAAGCCACGAGGGCCCCATGAGCGGCCTGATCCTGGCCGTCGAGACCTCGTGCGATGAGACGGCGGCGGCCGTGATCGATGACGCCTTGGAGGTGCGTTCGTCGGTGGTGGCCAGCCAGATCGACCTCCATGCCCCCTTCGGGGGGGTGGTGCCCGAACTGGCCAGCCGTTCGCACCTCGAGCTCATCACGACGATCGTCGCCCAGGCCCTGACCGAGGCCGACGCCTCCGGGGCCGACCTCAGCGCCATCGCCGTGACGTCGGGTCCCGGCCTGGTCGGCGCCCTTCTGGTGGGCATCGCCGCGGCCAAGGCGCTGGCGCTGGGGTGGGGCGTTCCCGTGGTGGGCGTCAATCATCTGGAGGGCCACCTGGCCAGCGTGTACCTGGCCCGGCGCGACGTCCCCTTCCCGCATACCGCCCTTCTGGTCTCGGGTGGACACTGCATGCTGACCCGCACGGCGCGCCCGGGTTCCTACACCTTGCTCGGCGAGACGGTGGACGACTCCATCGGCGAGGCCTACGACAAGGTGGCGCGCTACCTGGGGTTGGGCTATCCGGGCGGACCCGTCCTCGATCGACTGGCCGAATCGGGGGTGGACAACCTCGGCTTTCCCCGCCCGATGTTGCAGGATGGCTATGACTTCTCCTTCTCCGGGTTGAAGACGGCGGTCGTCAACTACGTTCGCCAACATCCCGATTTCGTCCTGGCCGACGTGGCGGCATCGTTCGTGGCGGCCTGCATGGACGTCCTCTGCACGAAGATCCGTCGGGCTCTCGAGGAGTTCGGGGACGAGGCGGTGGCCGTGGTCGGCGGCGTGGCCGCCAGCCCCATCCTCCGTCAGCGGGCCCAGGCCGTGGCCGATGAGTTCGGCAGCGCGCTGTTGATCCCACCGCAGTCACTGGCCACCGACAACGCCGCCATGATCGGCATCGCCGGCTGGCAGAAGTTCACCGCCCACGGTGGAAGTGATCCGCGGTTTGGCCCTGAACCGGACCTACGCCTCGTCTACTCCTAGTGGGGTGCGACGCCGGGTGGCGTCAGCGGTGCGCCGGCGTCCGTTTGTTGCGGGTGCGGCGGCCGAAACCGATGCGAGGACAGGTCAAGGAGCACCCCCGCCGCCACGACGATCCAACCGAAGCCGCGGACGCCCTGGACCGGTGCGTACACCAACGCGTAGAAGAGGGTCGTGTAGGGCAGGAGGAGGAATCCGATGATGCCCTCCCAGCCCGAGCTGAAGGCGACGGTCAGCCGATCGGTGAAGAGGTAGAGGAGAGCCAGGGCGAAGCGCGGAGAGATCCAGGCGACCAGCGCCAGAAGACAACCCATGTCCTGCTCCTCTCGTGACCCACGACAATGTACCCAACCCGTGGTCAGTACAGGCCGACGACGTTTCCCTGCTCGTCGATGTCGATCCGTTCCGCGGCGGGACTCGACGACAGGCCCGGCATGGTGCGCATGTCGCCGCAGACCAGATAGACGAAGCCGGCTCCGACGTTCGCCCGGGCTTCCCGGACCGGGAGACGCCAACCCGTCGGCGCGCCCTTGAGGAGTGGGTCCGAGGAGATCGAAAGGTGCGTCTTGGCGATGCACACGGGCAGCGAGCCAAAGCCGGCCCGCTCGTAGGTCTCCAGTTGGCGCGCCGCCGTGGGGAGGAAGTCCACCCCGTCGGCGCCGTAGACCTGCGTGGCGATGGTCTCGACCTTCTGTCGCAGTGTGAGCCCCGATTCGTAGAGCATGCGGAAATCGCTCGGCTCGTCGGCCGCCTCGACGATGGCCTCGGCCAATTCCACCGCCCCCCGGCCACCGTCGGCAAAGTGTGTGCACACGGCGGCCCGGACACCGACCGACGCCGCGATCTCCCGGATGGCCTCATGCTCGGAGGGGAAGTCCTCGGGGAAGGCATTGATGGCCACGACCGGGGTGACACCGTGGAGCCGGACGATGTCCAGGTGCTTCAGCAGATTGGCCGCCCCCTGGTGCACCTCCTCGGGATTCTCCGCCAGCATGGCGGCGGGGAGCGGGCGACCGGCCCGCACGCTGTGGCGCCCCGAGTGGAGCTTGAGGGCCCGCACGGTGGCGACCACCACGGCGGCATCGGGAACCAGGCCCGAGGCCCGGCACTTGATGTTGAAGAATCGCTCGGCCCCCATGTCGGCGCCGAACCCGGCCTCGGTCACCAGATACTCCCCGGAGTGAATGCCGATGAGGTCGGCGATGATCGAAGAGTTGCCGTGGGCGATGTTGCCGAAGGGGCCGGCGTGCACGAGCACCGGGGTGTTCTCGATGGTCTGGAGCAGGTTGGGTTTCAGCGCCTCGCGCATCATGACCGTCATGGCGCCGGCGGCCTTGAGCTGTTCGGCCGTCACCGGCTCACCGGTCGCGGTGTAGCCCACGACAATCCGGCCGAAGCGCGCCCGCAGGTCCTGCAACGACGTGGCCAGTGCGAGGATGGCCATGACCTCGGAGGCGGCGGTGATGTCGAAGCCGGACTCCCGCGGCGTGCCGTCCTCACGCGTTCCCAGTCCGCCCACGACGTTCCGGAGCGATCGGTCGTTGACGTCGAGCACGCGTCGCCAGGTGATGCTGTGCGGGTCGAGCCCCAGCGCGTTGCCGTGGTGGATGTGGTTGTCGACCATGGCCGCCAGGAGGTTGTTGGCGGCCGTCACGGCGTGGAGGTCGCCGGTGAGGTGCAGGTTGAGGGTCTCGAACGGAACCACCTGGCTGTAGCCACCCCCGGCCGCCCCACCCTTGATGCCGAACGTGGGGCCCATGGAAGCCTGGCGGATGGCGATGGTCGCCTGCTTGCCGATGAGAGCCAGGGCCTGGCCCAGGCCGATGGTCGTGGTCGTCTTGCCTTCGCCCAGGGGTGTCGGGGTGATGGCCGTGACGACGACATACCGGGCCGTGGGCCGATCGGCCAACTCCGACACCGCGTCGAGGCTGATCTTGGCCACGTGCGCCCCGTAATGCTCGAGGAGCTCCGGTGGCAGGCCCATCTGGCCGGCGATCTCCACGATCGGGCGCAGCGAGGCTTGGCGAGCGATCTCCAGCGCCGAAACAGCGGTCACGTCATCACCTCGATGATGGGACCGATGGGGTGCCCGCCGGCGGGCACGCCGGTGGGCCCGCCGCAGAAGAATGTCCCGGAGGTGCGATTCATCTCGTGCATCATGCCTCGTCCCGCCGATTGACAGAGCAGCCGGAACACTCTGACCGTTTGCCACAGGCACCGTCACGTCCGTGGGCAGGGTGGCGGCGGCGGTGGTCATCAGGGCCGTGCGGGTGCACGTGGGTAACGTGATCGCATGGGGGACAAGGGACGAGGGGGCGCGGGTATACCGGCCCTTCGAGCCGTCACCAGACTCGCCGCACTCGGCTCGCTCGCTGCGCTGGTCGCGCTGGTCGGCCTGGTCGCCCCGGCTCCGCTGGCCGGGTCAGCGGCCGAGGCCATCTCGTCGACGGCGTACACCTGCACGTTCAATGTCTCGACCGACGCCATCACGGGGGCCTACGGCACGGCTTCGGCCATCGGGTGGGCGGGCAACGCCCAAGGCGTCACCACCTGTCTGGGTGGCGCGTTCTACGTGCAAGACGGCATCAACCGAGCCTTCGGATTCGGTATCTACTCCGGCAGTCCCACCACCTGGGCCGACGCCGAGGGGTACCTCCCCGCCCAGATCACCACCTTCGGGTACCGGGGGGCCACGGTGGCCATCACCGAGTTTGCCGACCAGGTCGTGCTCGGGGGTAACGCCTACGTCGCCGTCTACAGCCGGGTGGAGGTCACCAACTCCACCAACCGTGCCGTCTCCGCCGATCCCCGGCCGTCGCCCGGCCTGATCCCCCTCGCCACGGGACCCACCAGCGTCAGGCCGCACAGCTCGGTCGCCCATGACTACGTCCTGGCCGTCGATCGCTTCGGGAATGCCTATCCATGGCCGTCGGCCCAATCACTGCTCGCTGCGGGCGGATTCAACCAACACTTCGCCCACATGCGGGCCTTCTGGAACGGTCAACTGGCCCAGATCGCCGGCGTGCGCGTTCCCGATGCTCGACTCGACGACGCCTATCGAAGTGGGTTCATCTCCACGCAGATCGCCCGAAGTGGGAACGATTTGAACACGGGCGTCAATGGTTACGGCGCTGAATTCAGCCATGACGTCATCGGGATTCTGGCCAACCTCTTTACCCAGGGCGACTACGAGAACGCCCAGGCTCTGCTCCTCGAGGCCCAACACGTGGTGGGTGCTCAAGGTCAGTACGAGGACGGGATCTGGACGTACTCGTGGCCGTGGGCCCTCTACCTGATGAAGACCGGAGACCTCACCTTCGTCAAGGCGAATTTCTCCACGCCCGGCCCGGCCGGCGCGACCCAGCCGAGCATCGAACAAACGGCCCACGCCATTGCGGCCGATCGCACAGGTCCCGACGGGATCATGGGCGTGACCAACGACATCGACTCCGACGGCTACTGGACGGTCGATGACTACGAGGCGCTGATGGGTCTGGCCGCCTTCCGCTATCTGGCTCAACAGGTGGGGAACATCGGAGAAGAGCAGTGGGCCACCAGCCAATACGACAGCCTCCTGACGTCGACCAACCAAGTTCTCTCCGCCACGATCAAGCAGTATCACCTCTCCTACATCCCCTGTTCCATGGTCCAACCCAATACGGCGAACCGATGCAAGAACCCGCAGGACGCAAACTGGGCGGCTCCCATGCTCTTCGGTCGATGGGCCTGGGACGCCCCGCTCTTCGGCGCGCCGGTCTCCGGGCCGGGGATCACCCTCATCAATGCGACGTATGCCTACGGGTTCGACCGTCTCAAGGGCCTGCTTCCGGCCGACACCTTCGGCGGCTATCCGTCGGACTTCTATTCGACCGCTTACAATGCGGGCTACGGCAGCTGGGGGCTGGCCAGCTCGGCCTATCGCGACCAGGGCATCGTGAGCTATGAGTTCATGATCACCAACAGCCAGAGCGGACCGTACTCCTGGTGGGAGAGCGCGTCGGCGCCGTCGTCGACGTCGCCGTGGGTGGGCCGCCACCCGGCGTCGGGTCAGGGGTCCTCGCCTCACGCTTGGGGCATGGCGAATGCCAACAAGGTCCTGCTGGACTCGCTAGTGGCTCAAGAATCCAACGGCGACCTGATGGTGGGCCGAGGCGTGCCGGACGGCTGGGTTTCCGCCGGAGGGACCGTGTCGGTGAGCAACTTCCCCACCACCGACGGCCACAGGCTTGGAGCCACCATCTCGCCGCGCCATGGTTCGGTGACACTGACGCTCAGTGGCGCTGCCCCGACCGGAGCGGTGCTGTTCGAACTGCCCGCGTTCGTCAACAACATCGCCGCCACCAGTTCCGGCAGCATCGACCAGAAGACCGGGACCGTACGGGTGGCGAGCGGCGTGCGGCGGGTGACCGTTCGTCTGCGTCACACCCCCTCGTGAAAGAGAGAACCCGACCACCCTGCAAGGAGTGCCGTGACCGCTGAAGCCAACAAGGAGATCGTCCGCCAGTTCTGGAACACACTGTACGAGCGGGACTGGGACGGCATCGCCCGCTACTTCGTCGAGGACAGCGAATACACCGACGTTCCCTCGCCGGCCGAGGACGTGGCGCGGGGCCCCGACCTCATCGTGGCCCGACTGCGGCTCGGGCTCGAGCGCATCTCGGGCTACGAGCACGAACTGCGGCTGATGGTGGCCGAGGGCGACGCGGTGGTGACCGAGCACGCCGAGACGTGGCACTGGCATACGGGCGAACAGGTGACGCTGCCCTTCGTCTCGGTCCATGAGCTGCGCGACGGGTCGATCATCCGCTGGTGGGACTACTGGGACCTGCAGACGCTGATGAACGCGGCGCCGGCGTGGTGGATAGAGCACATCATGCAGGGCTACAGCTGAGAATCCGAGCGCGCCTCCGGCCTTCGCCCGGTCAGCCTTCGAGGTTCTGAACCGTATCGACCATCGACTGCCCGGTGAGCTGGAACATGGTCTCGTCGTCGGACTGGCGCCACAGGTCGAGCAGACCGACCGAAAGTGGGTCGCATCCGTACCGCATCGGCCCGGTGTCATTGAGAATGGCCTCGACGATCAGTGCCGCGGCGTCAGCCGGCGGTGCCACCTGTGGGTCGGCCATTTCCCGGCGCAGGCTGGCCGCCACTTCAGCCAAGGGCCGGTACCGCTCGAAGCGAGCGGCCACCGGTTCGCTCTTGCTCAATTGGAACATGTCGGTGTCGATGGGACCGGGGAGGATCTCCACCACGCGAATGCCCGACGGGGCCACCTCGACGCGGAGACTGTCCCCAAAGGCCGAGACGGCAGCCTTGCTGGCGCGGTAGGTCGAATAGAAGGGGACACTGGCCAGGATCGACGAGGAAGACACATTGCAGACAACAGCCGGTCGATGAGCCCGCAAGGTTGGGATGGCCGCCATGGTGACGCCAACCAGCCCCACCACGTTTGTCTCGAACACCCTGCGCCAGTCATCCAGGTCGCTGTGCTCGACCGGCAGGTAGTCGGAGTCGATGCCGGCATTGTTCACCAGCACGCGGAGATCGCCCGGTATCTCATAGGTGGTGGGGTCGGTCACGTCCAAGCGGCGGACGGTGAGGCGCCCGGTCGTCTCGCCCGGCAGGTCGGCCCCTTGCTCGGGATTGCGCATTGTCGCCACCGTCTCGAAGCCACGGTTCGCCAGCGCGATGGCGATCGCTCTTCCGATACCCCTGCTGGCCCCGGTGACGAGCGCGCTGCCTCCAACTTCCATGTTCCGCTCCTTCGCCCACGATGGTGACCGAGAACTTGGAATCCCCGATGGACTCCGTCGTCACCTTGTCACATTGCGGGCGGCCCGACCGGCCGACGAGCGTGACCGTTCACGACCCCGACGAATCGATCGCTCAGGTCACCCCGCAATCGTCCGGCCGGCAACTTTCGGCCGCACAAGACGAGCGCCAGATCCTGGGCTTGCCCCACCACCGGGTCCCCGGACCCGAACGACCACGCCATGTCGTCGGCCCGCAGCGCGATCTCGCCCAGATCGGCGCCGAAGTACTTGGCGGTCTTCGGTTGCGAAATGGAACCGAGGACGATGCGCAGGCGCTCCTTCGGGGACCTTCCGGTCGATGCCGAGGGCCACGGTGATGTCCAGGCCGTGGATGACATCGTGCACCAGCGCACCCTCGAGTCCGCCGCCCGGCGGCCGCCACGGATTCTGCGCATTGTCGGCCAGCGCCGCCACGAGCTCGCCTGTCGGCATCGTGGCATCGCGATGGGCGCACCGGTCCGCCATGCGGTTGAAGCGTCCCCGGTCCTTGAGGACTTCGAGCACAAATCGTCGGGTCGAATATCGAAAGGGCATGGTCATGTGGGCCACCACTTCGCGTACCCTCCACCCGGCGCACAGCGACTGAGCATCCCAGGCATCTGGCGACAAACCGCCCAATACCTCCGCCAGTTCGGTTCGTTCGGCGGCGATCTCATCCATCAGCGGGGCGTTGTCGACCTGTCGGGATCTCATTGCTCGGAACCTCCGGAAATCGTCACCAGGTACGCACCAAAACGGTCAAGCGACGTCAAGAAGCCAGCTTGTGCCTCGGGACTTCGCATGGGATCGGGCACGTTGGTCTGGCGGATGTGGATCTCCGTGCCGCCCTCGCCCAGGTCGACGAATGTCGACGTCGTCGTCATGCCGGAGTCCGGATCGGTCCACACAATTCGCTCGGGCTCGACGATCTCCACGTAGGTCGCCCGCATCGCATACTGACTGCCATCGGCGTCGTTGACCATCACGGTCTCGAAGGCTCCCCCCGGATGCGCCTCGACCTTGATGTTCTCGCGGGGCGTGCTGACACCCGACGGTCCCCAGAAGTGGGTCAGATGGTCCGGGTCGATCATGCACCGAAAGACCAGCTCTCTCGGAGCAGCAAAGACGCGGTTGAAGTTCAGCTCAGCCTTGGTCGTGTCGTCACTCATGATCATTTCCCTTCTGTCTCGCTGAGGTCGGCGTTGGATGTCGCGCAGGTGCGCATCCAACTTGTCGAACCGCTCGGTCCAGATCCGTCGACTCTCTTCGATCCAGTCGACGGCGGCGTCGAGGGCTTCGCGCTCGAGGTGACAGGGTCGGAACTGGGCGCGCCGAGACCGCGTGATGAGCCCGCAACGTTCGAGCACTTTGAGATGCTTCGAGATTCCCGGCAGGGTCATATCGAACGGCTCCGCCAGGTCGTTCACCGTGGCGTCCCCCGTGGCCAGGCGGGCGACGATCGCCCGCCGGGTCGGGTCGGCCAACGCGGTAAACGTGGCGTCGAGCCGGTCCTCCACCACCGTCATGGCCGCCACCGCCGCCACCGCCGCCACTCGAAGGGGTGGCTGCTCCGTCGAAGGGTGCCCCTCGCCTCCCCCCGTTTCGCCGGCACAGATGGGTCGTGTCCATCCGCTTACTTCACCATATAGTTACTTAACTGTCAAGTTAACTTCTGTGAGGCCTTGGCGGACGCTGACACGGCGCACTCCGGCGCCTGCTTGTGCCTGCCGGATTTGAAACGCCCGCGGCTTTCCTCGTTCTTCGCCGCCCGGGCGGGAACCGGTTTGCATGATCAGCGATCGCATCGAGGTGAGCCTGGGCACGAGCACGAGGTCCGGAATCGCCCACTCCAGTCGTGCGGAACTACCACGCCGCCGTGTCAGCCCCCTCAGCGGGTGCTGACGTTTCACTACGGCTGAGTCAATACGGCAGAGTCGGGTCGACGTCCAGGGTCAGGAGTCCCGGTGAGGCCGTCTGACTGGTCCGACGGAAAGGCCAGGCCAGCTGGTACAGGTAACCCTTGGGTGGCCGTTCTTGGATTCCGTAGCCTTCTGGCATCTTTCCAGCTGGCAAGTGCAGCGTTCCGAAGAGCAGATCCAGCCAGGGAAACTCGCCGGCAAAGTTGCTGTTGTAGGCGGCGGGGTCGGCCGAATGGTGCCAGTGGTGAAACTCTGGCGTGGCCACGATCCAGCGCAACGGACCGAAGCGGAACCGCACATTGGCGTGGATGAAGAGGGCCTGGAAGGTGATCAGCACCACGAACGCTCCCAGCACTCCCTTCGTGAAGCCCAGAGCGACCAGAGGGAGGACCGTGCACGAGCGGGTGAAGGCCTGGTCAACCGGGTGGAGGCGTCCAGCGGCCAGCCAGTCCATTTCGGTGACGGAATGATGAACGCGGTGGAATTTCCACAGCACCGGGACCCTATGTGTTGCCCGATGGGCCCAATAGCCGGACAATCCGGCCAGGACGAAGGCCTCGCAGGTTTGGAGGTAGAGAGGCTGTTGACCGACGGCCGAACGCAGGGCTCCGGGAACGACGGCCGATATGACTGTTCCCACGGAGAGGACGGCCAAAATCAAGAGAAACGTCGTCAGGAGGTTGTTCACCACGAAGTGGACGAGGTCGGTGCGCCAACCGGCGCGAAAGACCCGCTGGGAATGGAGAGCGAACATCCGCTCCATGGGAACAAAGATGGCAGCCAGCACCGCCAATCCGAAGATAAGTCGACTGCGCACGATCAAAGCGCCAAAGAAGATGGTCGCAGTCGCCGCGGCAATGACGACGTCGTGAGTCTTGAGGCGCCCGGGACCGGTGACGAATCCTGTCGCGGAACTCATCTCGGCATGCTCGCGCTTCGGGAGCACGGGGACAATGCATCTCAAGGGATCCTCACAATCCCCTAACAGTCCCAAATCTCTCAACCAGGCAATATGCAGGTGCCTACGTCGAGCACACCTATAGTTGGCCACGAGCGGGCGACGGTTGCCCGCTACTCCGAGGCCGCCACGCCAAGATCCGCGGTCGCCACCAGGCGAGCCATCATGTCGGGATAGAAGGAGCGGAGCTTGCGGTGGACGATGCGCCCAAGCAGGGTCGTGTCCCAATTGCCCTCCCAGCGGATGTGGGTCCCCGCCGAGGTTGGCGTCAGGGTCACCTCTGCCCGATAGTTGCGGACCGGAATACCCCGAATCACCGTGTAGACGAGACGCCGGCCCTCTTCGATCTCCAGTACCCGCTCTACCGAGGTCGTCCGCCCCGTGCGAAACCATTGGATGGCCCCGACCCCGTGTGCCGATTCGTCACCGGGGCTCTCGTAGCCGCTGGCATCCCACGGACCCCACTGGGCATAGGTGGTGGCGTCCGAAATCAGGCTCCAGACGGCCTCGGGGTTGGCCCGGGACGTGCCTTCCGCCTCGACGTGCAGTGGCGTCATGGTTCCTCGCTGTCCGAGTCAACTGTGGTGGCTGTGTGGCTGACTCTGTACCAAATGGTACATTTGACCGTGGCCGCCTCGCAAGCCCGGGATCGCCTCCTCGCCGCTGCCGTGCAGCAGGCCTCGGCCGGCGGGATCGCCGACCTCAGCTTGCGTGAGCTGGCCTCGGCTATCGGCACCAGCCACGGATGCTCATCTATCACTTCGGTTCCCGCGAGGGTCTCTGATCGCCGTGACTCAGGCCGTTGAGGTCAGAGAGAGGACGGCACTCTTGGATTCAGGCGTCACCCCCGACGACGCCTGGGCGTCGTGGCAGCGACTCAGTGATCCGAAGATGTGGCCCCAGGAGCGGCTGTTCTTCGAGCTCTACTCCTACGCCCTGCTCGGGCGGCCGGGTACCGAGCACTTCCTGACGGGAATCGTCGAGGCATGGGTGGCGCCGATCGCCGCCGCCTTGGTGCAGATGGGCGTTGACCCGGAAGTCGCCCGAATTGACGCTCGCCTGGGTGTCGCGGTGGCGCGTGGTCTTCTACTGGACCTCCTGGCCACCGGTGACCGAGACGGGGCCGGCGCGGCGTACCACCGGTTCCTCCGGCTCATGACCCACTCTCGCACTGCCGCCGACGATCTTGGATCCGATCCTGAAGGGCCGGGCCTTGCTCCGATGTGATTGAGGCCACTCCGGCGGGTCGAGTGCGTGGTCCCGGCGATGCGCACGTGGTGGGCCGAGCTATTCGTCGGGAGAGGGACGCTCCGGTTCACCGTGGGCGGCGTTGGCGACGCCGGCTCGCCAGTAGGGCTTGGCCGAGATCTGCGCGGTCGTCAGACCACGCTCCAGAAGCGTCCTGCGCATGTCGGCCACCACCCGCAACTCACCGGCCAGGTAGGCGTGGCCCCGACCGGCCGGAATCTCGAGGCCGTTGAGGGCTGCGACCAGCTTGGCGCTGGAGGCCGGGTCGGCCCCGGCGCGGTGCACCCAGTGCACGCCGATCGGGCGGCCGTCGGTGGCGCTGACCTCCTGTTGGTCGGCGACTCCATCGACCTCAAGCACGACGAGGGCGTCCTCCGGCGTCGGCAGAGATTCAGCCATGGCCAGGGAGGCCGGCATGGCCGAGTCGTCACCGGCGAAGAGGTGCCAGTCGGCGTCGGGCTGAACGGTCACCTTGCCGCGTGGTCCGATGGCCTCGATCCGTTGGCCGGGTTGGCACGACGCGGCCCAGGTCGCGGCGGGGCCATCGCCGTGGAGCACGACATCGATGTCGACGGATGCGGCGGCCCGGTCCAATGACCGGATGGTGTAGCGGCGGCGAAATGACCCATTGCCGGGACCCGGCACCGCCAGCATGAGATCCTGACCGGGCTGGTACGAGAGCTGGCCCAATCCCGGTGCCGTGCAACGGATGCGCCGCATGGAAGGGCCGATCGCCTCGACGGCGGTGACCTCGAGGTCCCACAGTGAGACGTCGCCCAAGCGGCTGAGCAGTGCGGAGGACTCAAGCGAGGGACGGCCGGCGGCCTCGCCGCCATTGGCCGCCTCACCACCGTCGAGCGCCATCAGCTACGCCGTCTCGGGCCGCACGTTGGCGGTGGTGGCCGTCGAACCGAGGCTGGGGGCCGCGCCGGCGTCGCCCACGGCGTTGTCCGCCGTGTGTTCGACCTCGCTCTCGAGCGTCTTCTTGCCGATGGAGGGGACGATGAACGAGGCCGCGAAGGCGACCAGGCCGAGGATGGACGCCACCTCGAACGCCCGGGCGTAGCCCGCGGTCAACGCCACCGCAGTGGACACCGAGCCTTGGCCGGCTCGCAACACCGAGTGGGTGTGGTCGATGGCCACGGTGGCCAGGACGGCGAGACCGAGCGAGCCGCCCATCTGGCGCGAGGTGTTGAGGACTCCCGAGGCCAGCCCGGCCTCGGTGAAGTGCACTCCCGCTGTGGCGGCCGAAGCCAGCGGTGTGAAGAGCAGGCCGAGGGCCAATGAGATGACGCAACCCGGGCCGAAGACGTGAGCCCAATAGGTGCTGGTGGATTGAATCTGGGAGAGCCAGGCAAACCCGCCGCACGCCAGGGCCGTTCCCACCAAGAGGAGGGGCCGCACGCCGAGCCGGGAAAGGAGACGCGAGCTCACCTGCGCACCGATGATGATGGAGATCGCCATGGGCAAAAAGGCCAGGCCGGCTTTGAGCGGTCCGTAGCCGAGGACATTCTGCAGGTAGAGCGACATGAAGTACCACATCGAGAAGAACGCGGCACCCACCAGAAACATCACGAAGTTGGACCCGCTGACCGAGCGCGATCGGAACAGTCGGAACGGCACCAGAGGGGTGGATGCCACCTTGAGCTCGATGAAGGCGAAGATGGCCAACAACACCGCGGCGACGGCCAGAATCGAAAGGGTGTACGACGATCCCCAGGGGTGGGTGTCGGTCCCGACGATGGCGAAGATGAGCGCCCCCAGTCCGGCCGTCACGGTGATGGCGCCGCCGATGTCCAGCTTGGTCGCCCGCTCCCCGCGCCGGGATCGCTTGGCCTCGGTGAGGTACAGGAGTGCCGCTGCGCCGGCGGCGACGCCGATGGGGATATTGACGAACAGGACCCAGCGCCACGAGGCTTCGGCGGTCAGGACACCCCCGAGGAGGGAACCGGCCGCCCCGCCGGCGCCCGCCACCGCGCTCCAGGCCCCGAGGGCCTTGGCCAGCCGGACCCCCGAGAACGTGGTGACGATGATGGTGAGGGTGGCGGGCGACAAGAAGGCTCCACCGATGCCCTGCACGGCGCGGGCCGTGGTCAGCCAGGCCGAGTTCTGGGCCAGACCTCCGGCCAGACTGGCCAGGGTGAAGACGGTCAACCCGAACAGGTAGACCCGGCGGCGGCCGAAGAGATCGGCGGCGCGGCCGCCCAGGAGCAGGAACCCGGCGAACGTCAGCACATAGGCGTTGACGACCCACTGCAGCCCGGTCGGGCTGTACCTGAGGTCACGTCCGATCGAGGGAAGGGCCACGTTGACGATCGAGACATCGAGCACCACCATGAACTGGGCCACGCAGGCGATCGACAGGATGACCCAATCGGGGACACGACGGCCGTTTGGCGTGCTCAGCATGCCGTTTTCGGTACTGAGGGAGTCCGTCATGAAGAAATCTGCGCCTCGCTATTCATTGCCATCGAACCAGCCCGAGCCGGAAAACCGCGATTCTAAGAGGTGGCGGTGACGCCGCGGACGGTGTGCCATATGCCGTGTGCACTTTCCTCGAGGTCTCGCCCATCCCGCCTCTATACCCTGGTCCAGCCCCAGATCCACGGTGGATATTCCCGTGGGAAGAGCGGACAGTGACGTCAGGAAGCCCGCCAGAAGAACTCCAGTTGGATGTTGTCGGGATCACGAAAGGTGAGCATGGCGTTGCGCGTGTACGACGGTTCGGTGATGCCCGAGTGCGCCACGCCGAGGGCGTCGAGGTGTGCCACCCACTCGTCCAAGTCGGCACGCCTCTCGACGAGGAACTCGAGATGGTCGAGGCCGGTGCGGAACTCGCTGAAGCGGTCTCCGGGATTGGTCGCGTGATGAACGAGGCAGATCTCGAGGTCGGTGGAGGGCTCGCGCAAGCACACATAGCCCATCGGCACGTCCGGACCGATGATCTGGCGGATACTGGTAGATCACTTCCATCCCGAGGACCTCGGAGTAGAAGACTGCACTTCGAAGCGGGTCGCGGACCGTGAGATTCGCCGACAGGCGCCCAGTGATCGACGGCATCGGCCCGAGTCTGTCACCTTCCTCTCGGCGGAGGCGTCCACCGACCTACCGCGGACGCGACCGGGCCCGAGCATTTCACGCGGATGATGACGCACCGATGGCGGGGGTGCGACTCCCCCGCCATCGGCAACGCCTTGCATAGTGGCCGGCTACGACGAAGAGACCAACTTCTCGGGAGGCGTCGAGACCTTCCCGGTGTAGGTCACGATCGCACCCGTTCCGACATTGGTCGTCTCTATCGGCCCCACGGCGGAGCCACCTATCCAGCTACCGGTCGGGGTCACCGACGGCGGAGCGGTGGTGCTGAGCTTGACCACCTCGGCCCCCTGGTAGCCGTAGTGCACACTGCTCGTATAGGAGAGCGGCACGTAGCCCGGAGTCACGAAGCTCTTGGCGGAGTTGGCGATGGCCGACTGCAACGAGGCCCGGGTGGGATTCTTCCCGGCGGCCTGCAGCGCCTGGATGAAGGTGTACCCCAGGGCGATGCCGTACTGGGTGTTGCCGTCCAGCCCGGACTTGGCGTAGAGGCTCGGCGCGTACTTGGCCAGGATCTTCTTCTCGACCTGCACCCACGGATTGGAGACGTCATTCTCCGGGGCGAAGTAGGAATCGGTGATGACCCCGTTCAAGAGCCCGCTGGCTGCCGTCGCCTGGGCTGCGCTCCCGCCGCCCTTGGTGGTGAACGACTCCAGCAGCGGTCCGACGGTCGGGGTGTCCGCACCCACATTCGAAATGACGTACTGCGGGCTGTAGCCGATGGCCGCGGCCGGCAGCATCGCCAGGGCCGTGGCGGCCGGGATGGTGGCCATGGCCACCACCTGCGCGCCGGACGCCTTCAGGGCCGCCACCTGGTTGGACAGGGGACCAGCCAGCGTCGAGGCGTCATAGGTTTGGCGCGACACCACCGATGCCGCCGGGATCTCCATGTTCAGTCCCTTGATGAAGTCTTGACCGAACTCGTCCCCCTGGGACAGATACCCGACCTTCTCCCCGGCGAAGTGAGCCTTGATGTAGGCACCGAGGATCTTGCCCTCGACCGTGTACGGCGGCTGCCACCCGCTGCTCTCGGGAAATTTCGAACTGCTCCAGCAGTTGCAGCCCGACTCGATGAACATCTGCGGGACTTTCTGGCTGTTCAAGAAGCTCTGCACCGCCGACTGCGTGGGCGTCCCGAGGGAGCCGACATCGGCGAAGATGTTGTCCTGAAGTACCAGCTGCCTGGTCAACGTGGCGGTGTTGGCCGGGTTGTAACCGTCGTCGAGGTAGGTGTAATTGATCTTGCGACCATTCACACCGCCGTTGGCATTGGCCCAGGCGAAGATGGCCTGCATGGCTGGCGCAATTTCGTCATAGCCCGGGGCGGCCGGCCCGGTCAGTGGAACGGTCGCCCCAATGGTGACACTCGAGGACGTCACTCCGGGCGTCGATGCGGCGCTCGCGGAGGTCGACACCACGGTCGTCACCAACGTGACGCCCATGGCCCCGGCCGCGAGCAGGCGCGCCCATCGTCCCTTTGTTCGGTGATTGCTCTGTCTCATCACTGCTCCTTTGCTCATGGTGGACTTCTCTGACTTACTCATCACTTGCCTCACTGCGGTTCGGAGGAATTGCCGTCCAGGACGTTCGAAATCGGCGGGCTCGCACGGCGAGGGCGTAGCCAGTGGCCCGAAACATACCGCCACCCACGCTGAAGGCCCCCTTGGATGCCGGTGGGAGCAGCCATCATGACCACGATGAGAACGACACCGAAGATGATGGTGGCGAGGTAGGCGTTGACCCCGTTCCCGAGCTTGAAGTGCCCCGAGAGCGACGTCGACCACTGCGGGAGGTAGACCAACAGCACCGCACCCCACCACATGCCCATGAGGGTGCCGGTCCCGCCCAGCACCATGGCGGCCAACAATTGAATCGAAAGGGTCAGGGGGAATTCCCCCGTGTTCACCACCCCGGTGGAGAGCCCCAAGAAAGCACCGGCCAGACCGGCACAACCGGCGCTGATCACGAAGGCCGTCACCTTGGTCCGCGCCACGTGGATCCCGGCCAGAGATGCCGCGATCTCATCGTCCCTCACGGCGCGAAAGGAGCGGCCGAAGCGACTGCTGAGCAGATTGGCCAGCAGCAGCAGGGTCAGCAGGGCACCGCCGATTTCGATCCAGGCCAGCCATTGCTCGGGATTGATGGTTCCCGGCGCCGTCGGCACGATGGTGGTGAGACCCTGGTCGCCGCCGAAGACGCTGGTCCACTTGTCGGCGATGGGAGGGAGGGCCAGCGCCAGCAGCAAGGTCATCCCGGCCAGATAGGGACCCTTCAACCGGGTGGCGGGGATGGCGATGGCCAGGCCCAACACCGCGGCCGCGCCGATGGCGGCCAGCAGTTCGACGAAGAAGTTCAGCTGGGTGTGGGTCATGAGGAGCGCCACGGTGTACGCCCCCACCGCCATGAAGGCCCCGTTGCCGAGCGAGATCTGCCCGTTGACGCCGGTGAGCAGGCTCAGGCCCGCCAGGGCGATGACGTACAGCGCTATTTCCCCGACCAAGAAGTCGTTGTACGGGCTCAACTGGATGGTGATGAGATACAGAATTCCGGCGCCGCACAGGGCGAACAGCCCGTGGCGGATCAACGGTTGGGTGGGGAATCGGAAGCGGCGACTCGGGACATGGGGCACAGAGCCGCCCGCGGGCGGCGAGGCTCCGGACGACACGTCGGTGGGAGCGACCTGCGTCATCTCACACCCGCCGCGCCGGTGGCCGGGCGAAGATCCCCTCGGGCCGGGCCATGAGGGCGACGGTCAGGAGGACCAACGCCCCGAGCGGCTGCAGCCCCGAACCGAGGTAGCCGCCGACATAGGAGATACACAGTCCCGTGATCAGCCCACCGATCAGGGCGCCGACAGGGCTCTCGAGGCCGCCGATCACCGCCGCGGTGAACGCATACACCAAGACGAGGTCCATGAAGTAGGGCCCGAAGGAACTCGTCGGCGCGACCAGGAGGCCGGAGAGCGCACCGGCCACCCCGGCCAGGGCCCACCCAAGGGTCAGCAGCACCCCGACGCGCACGCCGAGCAGCCTCGAGATCTCGGCGGCAAAGGCCGAGGCCCGCATCCGAAGACCGAGCGACGTGGCCCGGAACAGGACGAGGGTGGCACCCATGAGGAGGAGCACCGCCACCAGGATGAAGACGTCGAAATGCGAGAAGGCGATCTTGGTGTGCCCGATGGTCAGCCCGCTCTGCGAGTATCCCGCCGGAAAGCCGCGGCTGGAATTGCCGTAGATGGCGCCGGCCAGACCCTCGATCACGACCAGCAGGCCGATGGTCACGATCACCGGGTTGAGTTCGGACCTTCCCTGCAGCGGACGGATCAACACCCGCTCGACCAGGCCGCCGAACACGAACCCCAGAACCAGCACCGCCACGAAGGCCCACCAATAGCCGAGACCTTGGTTGAGGAGGCTTGACGCGATGAACGTGGTCAACATGGCCATGGCGCCCTGCGCGAAGTTGATGATCCTGGTCGCCCGGAAGACCAGTACGAGGGCCAGGGCCAGTGACGCGAAGATCATCCCCTCGGTCAGTCCGTTGAGCGTGATGTTGATGAAGAGGCTCAATGCGACTCCCTAGAAACCCAAGTAGTGATGACGCAAGCCGCTGTCGGCGGCGACGACCTCGGCCGAGTCGGACACCACCACTTCGCCGAGGTTGAGCACCACCGCGTGCTGGGAGACCGAGAGCGCGCTGCGTGCGTTCTGCTCGACCAGCACCACGGTCATATCCGTCCCGACGGTGTGGTCCCGCAGGAGCGCCATCAGCTGCGCGGTCACCAGCGGCGCCAGGCCCAACGAGGGCTCATCGAGCAGGAGCAGCCGCGGCCGCGAGATCAGGGCGCGGCCAAGGACCAGCATCTGACGCTCGCCGCCCGAGAGCGTCGACGCATGACGTCGATGAAGGCCACTGAGCTGGGGAAAGAGCTCGTAGGTGGCCTCAATGGCGGCCTGACGCTCACGGTGCTTCATGCACCACAGGGTGGCCAGTCGGAGGTTCTCCTCCACGGTCAGTTCCTCGATGATGCCCCGGCCTTCGGGAACGTGCGCCACGCCGCGGCGGGCGATGTTCTCCACCGGTCGCCCCAGGAGCTCCTCGCCGTCGAAGCGAACCGATCCCGACCGGGTGCCGACCAGGCCACTGATGGTGCGGAGCAGTGTCGTCTTGCCTGCTCCGTTGGCCCCGAGGACCGCGGTGATGGCGCCCGGCCGGGCGGAAAACGTCACCGAGGTGAGCGCGTTCACCGCCCCGTAGGAGACGCTCAGGTCCTTGATGTCAAGCATCGCCGGACTCCCGGGCGTCGACCGACGAATCGTGGATCTCGTCGCCGAGGTACGCCGTAGTCACCTCGCTGTTGGACCGAACCACCTCCGGCGTGCCATCGGCGATGACCCGACCGAAGTTCAACACCACCAGCCGATCGCACACCGACATGACCAGGTCCATATGGTGCTCGACGACCAGGACGCCCATCCGATCGCTGAGACTCCGGATGAGCGTCGCCAGGTCATCGATCTCGGCGTTGGAGAGCCCGCTGGCCGGCTCATCGAGCAGGAGCAGGCTCGGGTCCGCGATCAGCACCCGGGCCAGCGCCGTGCGCTTTTGAATGGCGTAGGGCAGGACGGCAGGGTGATGGTGGGCGTAGCCCCCCACGCCGAGCTCGTCGAGCAACTCCCGAGCACGTGTCGCGGCTCGTTGCTCCTCCCGACTGGAGCGCCACAGGCCGAGGAAGGCGGATCCGATATCCGCCCGCAACCCGACTTGGGCGCCCGCCATCACGTTCTCCAACACCGTCAGCCCGGCAAAGAGGCCGACGCCCTGAAGCGTCCGGGCGATCCCGAGCTTGGTCAGACCGTGCGGGTGCACATGCCGCAGTGACGTCCCGTCGTAGGTGACCACTCCCGAGTCGGCCCGTACAAACCCGGAGATGACATTGAAGAGCGTGGTCTTCCCAGCTCCATTGGGCCCGATCACGCCGACGATCTCCCCCTGATCGGCCGACATGGAGACCTGGTCCAGGGCCAGAAGCCCTCCGAAACCCACACTCAACTCGGCGACCCGGAGCGTCTTGCCATCACCCTCGGAGCGAGCACGCGGCGCGGACTCAACTGAGGTCATCTAAGTCCCGAGGACCAAAAAGGGATCTACGGCCAAAATGGCACACCCGTTCAGCGGCATTCCCAACCCACCCCCTTTCGGCACATCGAACATTACCGACATTGCAACTCAATTGCATTGGGTTCGTCATGGACTCGACTCGTGGGTACTCACCGTTGGGTACTGCTACACCAACAGCGGGGTGCCTTCAGGTCTCTGGTAAGGCAGCGCAAGTCAACGCTCAACAACTAGCGGTGGAAGCCGCACGAACATTCGTTGGGCTGGCCGGCCTGGTGACGTTACCGATCTCGATTTGTGGGACGCAGTGCCGAATGAAAGGGCCTCGGCGGAACTTGAATCCCCAGGGAATAGCGGCACCACTCGATTCATCTCTTCGATTGGTTCCACGCCCTCCGATGCACCCGAACCGCCCACGACTCCATCAGCACCTCGCATAACTCCAACTATTCATGGATTAGTTCTGTTCGCGAGAGTTGCCTGCCCATAAGCGGCGCGTCGGGGATAGGCCGATAGACGATTCAGGATGAACTTTTGGGGACAGTTCGTCTTTGCGGTCAGATATGGTTACAACGAGCCCGGGTCACTTGGACTGTGTGAAGCGCAGCTTGTTCCCCGATGGGTCATGGAATTGGGCGTCTATTCCGTATGGCATTTCCGTGGGTTCCATGATGAACTCCACGCCGCGGTCCTTTAGCTCAAGGAAGGTCGCCTGGCAGTCGTCTGTTGCGAAGTGGAAACTGCCAATCACTCCTTGGGCGATAAAATCACGCAGCTGCTTGGCCAGGTCGCCGTCGACTACTGGTGGACCTGGAACCGTCAAGATAAACGACAAATCGGGCTGACTGGTGGGACCAACCGTCAGCCAACGGTAGTTACCCATTTCTGCAACGGTGACATCCTCGCGCACTTCCATGCCCAGCTTCTTGGTGTAGAAGTCAAGCGCCTCGTCCTGATCATGGACCCCAAACCGTTGCGTGAGTCAGCTTCTCGAGCACCATCATTCCTCCGTCCGTCGATCTTGAAATGACCTTAAACAGTTCGTTTGGCGTTGTCTTCTCGAAAACTGCTGTTCTGGTGTGGACGCCCCCAGGCTTGCAGCACGCAGGCCGGTATACGAGCTCGATCGGTGGCCGGCGGGAACTTTGCTCGGTAGGCAGTTGGCGAGCAGCCGAAGTAGCGCGCGAAGGAGGTCGTGAATGAGCCGACACTGTCGAGTCCGACGCTCACACAGAGGTCTGCGACTTTACGATCAGTATTGCGAAGGAGCGCTGCTGCTCTTTCCAGTCGGCGCGTCAGTACGTAATGGTGAGGTGCCTCACCAAACGTCCTACGGAACTCTCGGCTGAAGTGTGCCGGAGACAATCGAGCAGCGTCGGCGAGGACCGGAATCGCCAGTGGCTCGAAGTATCTGCAGTCCATCAAATCTTTGGCCCGAAGCAGGTGGCGAGCACGAGGAACAGAAGCCACATTCTCCAGTATTGTCGGAGAGCGACACGAGTGCCTGGCCCAGCCACCACGCGATAACTTCACGCCAGACCCGTCGAGTTTGTGCTGAACCAGCCAACTGATCGAGCGGGATCCTCAATATCAAACAGGTATCTAACCGAGACCCGGCGCTCGTCGGGATCAGGTCGAGCCGGTCTTGTCTCGCCTCTCTAGGCCCGGGTGTCCCCATAAGTTAATCGACCGCTGCGCACCAGAGTCGCCCAGTACGCCGGGTTCGCAACACCCTGCAGCCACAAATGGAGAGTCGGTGCTTCCTTTCGCGAGCATGGTTACGTGTCGAAGTTGAATAGCCCGTAGCTGGGGTTACCAATGACCAACTATTCGTTCGGGGACCTGGTCGTCGGATGGGAAGTTCGCCCAGGAACATCAATCGCGACTGGACAAGAGGGGCACGTGTCGCTTGGGATAGACGGACAACGATTCCCTTTTCATTCGCTTTGGGACGTGAATGAAATCGAGAAAGGCAGATCATGACCTTGAACTGGCTCATAACTGGTAGTTCTCGCGGCTTTGGATGGGAGCTCGCCAAAGCTGCGCTTGACCGCGGCGACAACCTCGTCGCTACAGCTCGGCGTCCAGAGCAGCTCGACCCACTGGTCAAGTCGTACGGCGAGAGCGTCAACACCGTCGCACTCGATGTCACCGACGCCGCCTCCGCACGCGCCGCGGTCCAGACGGCGATCGACAACTTCGGATCCCTCGACGTCGTGGTGAACAACGCCGGTTACGCCAACAGCGCCCCAATTGAAGAGATGGCTGATGATGACTTTCGGGCGCAAATCGAGACGAACCTGTTCGGGGTGTTCAACGTCACCAAGGCTGCCCTTCCGGTCCTGCACAAACAACGTTCCGGTCACTTCGTCCAATTTTCCTCGATCGGTGGCCGAGTCGGCGGATCTCCCGGGTTGGGTGCGTACCAGACTGCGAAGTTTGGCGTCGAAGGCTTCTCCGAGGTCCTCAACGCCGAGGTGAAGCCGCTCGGCATCAAAGTCACCATTATCGAGCCCGGTGGGTTCCGCACCGACTGGGGTGGCTCATCCATGGGAACGCAGCCGGTGGGCGACGACTACGAGCAGACGGTCGGCGAGATGAACCGTTACCGCGAGTCCACTGTTGCGACCTGGCGAGGTGACCCGGTCCGGGCGGCCAGGATCATTCTCGACCTCGTCGACTTGGACGATCCGCCACTGCGCTTGTTGCTCGGTGCCGGCGCGGTCGAATCCGCGGCAAAGTCCTCCCAGGCTCGCGCTCAGGAAGCCGAACAATGGGCCGACGTCAGTCTGTCAGCCGACTTTCCGGACGGCGAGTAACCCTCGAGGTGGACATCCGAACGATGCGCAGGCGCGTCCATGAAGCTCGCGTCGGTCGCTTGGCCACCGTCCGTCCTGACGGACGGCCTCACGTCGTGCCCTGTTGCTTCGCTGTTGAGGGCGAGCTCATCTACTCGGCGGTCGATGCCAAGCCAAAGACGTCCTTGGCGCTGCGCCGGCTCGAGAACGTGCGAGTGACCCCTTCGGTGTCCTTGCTGATCGACCACTACGGCGAGGACTGGTCGACCCTGTGGTGGATCCGCATCGATGGGACCGCCCGGGTGATCGAATCGGGTGGCCAGCGCGAGCGGGCGCTCGATCACCTTCGCTCCAAGTACGAGCAGTACGTGCGAGAGCCGCCGCCTGGTCCTGTGATCGCCATCGAGATCACCGCCTGGCGGGCTTGGCCTTAGCGGAGCCACGCCTTTGGCAAATGCGCGCTCGGAAGAAGATCGTTCGCCCGGTGGGACTTGGCTCATCCCAAGGCCATGCGAACGCCCCAAACCTTCCCGCCCCTTCACCCGCCGCATATCCGCGGATCAGAACCTGAATCACTTCGGACCTTTTTGGTGACTTGGGTGCCAAGGAAAGCGCTGTTCAGAAGGTAACTGAGTTGTCGGTTGGGTGACCGCCATGCACCCCGTTTTCCGCGAGATCACGCCCGTGGGCTCTTGAAACTAAGCCACCGAGCGAAGACGCACGGGACCCTGTTCCCCCGTTCTCCTTTCCATCCTGCATCGCGATATCATGATGTCATGGCTAAGCAAACCACTGTACGACTGCCAGAGGATCTGGCTGAAGAGGCGGAAGCGGTTGCACGCGTCAATGGCATCAGTGTCAATGCGCTCATCATCGAGTCGCTCTCGGCAGAGATCGCCCGGGTTCGAGCTGACAAGGAGTTCACGACCCGAGTCAGCAAGCTCCTCAAGCGAGATAAGGAGCTGCTCGACCGGCTTGCCCGGTGACCCGATTCATTACTCTCGCTGAATTCTGGTGGCTCGCCGAGCAGGTTACCGGAATCAATGCCGAAGTTTTGGGCAAGTCCGGAAGTCATAACCTCGCCGACTCGGCACTTCATGCCCCTCAAGCCAGCTTCGGCGGTCAAGACTTCTACCCAGACTTGATCGACAAGGCAGCCGTACTTGCATGTCGCATGGCGTGGAATCATCCACTGCCCGACGGCAACAAAAGAGCGAGTTGGGCGTGTCTCGTGACCTTCCTCGCTCTGAATGATGTCGTCTGGGAGCCTGACCTACTTGACGTCGTTGAGGCTGAGTCGGCGATCCTGCCGTGGCGCACACGAGGTCGATGAAGCTTGGTTTGCCAACTGGCTCCGCCAACGAATCCGTCCTCGTAGGTCACATGGGAAGGTCGGGCGGGCTCGGTGCGCTGGCATCTTCTGAGGGTGTGTGAGGAATGTGGGGTGGTTAGAGGTATGTACACGATTCTTGTCGTTGGATGACATGACGAGGAACCCGACGTGAGACGTAGCAGCCGGGTTGGGATGCTAGCTCGCCAGGTCCTTGAACACCGACGTACTGGTGGGAGTCTCGGCGGCCACCGGAAAGTGGAACCCGCAGACCGGGCAGGGCTCGGACAAGGTCTTCTGCTCGTACTCGAGCTCGTAGGCACTTGTCCTCGAACTTGCCACAGGTGGGGCAGATGCGCAGGAGCCTGGTGCCCACCAGCTCGAAGTTGTTGATGATGTCCTCCATGATGGCTCCGTTGGCCGCCCACTCCTTGGCGTGCTTGTGGTACGTGTCCATGTGCCAGTCGTTGAGCGCCTCCTTGCTCGCCCACATGCTGACCTCGTTGTACCAGCCGGGTTCGTCGGGGTGCTCCCACCAGGTGAGGTGGAGAAACCCGGCTTGGTCATCAAGTGGTGGCGGACGTCGTTGAAGACGGTGCGGAACTTGTCGTAGGCGTCCGGGACTCGAAAAGCGGACTCGCTGCATGCTCAGGTAGACGGCCATGGTCTTGCTCGGCTTCCTTTCGACTCGAAGTCAATCATTCGATGGGATCCGATCGGCTGATCGGCAGCCGCGGACGCGTCGCCATTCAGACGGTGATGCCCTCCACCGCCATCTCCTTGCCGATCCGGCGCCTGACGTCGCGGGCCGTGTCGCCTTCGACGAGCCGCCTCCAGCGGGGCACCTCCGGGGTGACCACCAGCACGTGGTCGACACCCGCGGGCCCGGGCCGCCTGGGCGATGGTCTTGGCGTAGCGCCGGGTGGACGCCACCTGGCCCCAGGCTTCGACGCCGGCTCGCTCCAGGCGCTCGATGGCCTTGGCCACGAGGGCCCGTTGCTCGTCCATCTCCTTCCGGGTGGGCATGAGCCCCGGGCTGGGCAGCCCGAACGACGATCCGTAGATCCGGGCGATGGTGACGACGGCCACCGGACGGCCACCGCTGAGCTGCGACGGCCCGGCGGATCACCGCCGGCGGGATGGCGATGCCCACCGTGGCGATGAGGACGGCCGAGGACTGGGTCGGTTGCGTGTCCCACTTGGCCCTTCGGAACCGGCTCCGGGCCGGTCGGGACTGCGGCTCCTCCACCACGCTCGCCGGTTCGGGCGCTCACCGGCGCGTCAGCCGGCATCGGGGGCGTTGCCCGGCGCTGGGCTGATTCCGGCGGCCTCCATGTCGATGGCGTCCATGTGGGCCGGGTCCAAGACGTGGGGCTCCTTCATGTCGCCGAAGTCGATGCCGCCGGGCGACCCCACCACGATGGGCAGGCGGCTCAACGGCGCCACGCCGTCCCGCCGGTCGGTCATCCTGCGCCACAGGTGCAGCGGCACGTAGGCGGCCACGACGGCGAAGCCCGAGGAGGTAGAGGGTGTGCCCTTGCCCGGGGCCGACCACGATGTCCGGCGATCCCCACCCGCCGACGAAGTAGACGAAGGTGAGGAAGAGCCCCATGGCCAAGGCGATCCATCGGACGTAGCCGGGCAGGCGGAACGGGCTGATCTGGTCCGTGCTGGAACTGGCGCACCAGAAGTACCCGAAGAGCGCCGCGATGATGGCGATGAGGTAGCCCACGTTGGAGAAGATGTAGATGCGCACCGGCGACCCGAACAGCGCCACGACCATGGCGCAGACCAGGTTGAAGAACATGGCGTGATCGGGAGCGTGGTGCTTGTTCTTGTGGGCGAAGAACTTGGGGATCAGCCGGTCTTCCGAGGCCTGGAACAGCGAGCGGCCCACACCCATGATGGCGTTGAGCACCGACAGCAGCAGGGCGCCGATGAGCGGGATGCCGATCAGGTACTTGACCCAGCCGGCGGAGCCGAAGATGTGATCGGCGAAGCTGGTGTAGAGCGGTCAACGGGTCGGAGGACTTGAGCGACGCCCCGAGCACGGCCACGAAGACGATGGCGGTGGCGGCGTAGATGAACAGCCCGTAGAGGCCCTCGGCGGTGAGGGCGATCTTGGCGTCCCGACTGCGGGTCACGGCACTCGGCCGACGTAGCAGGCGGCCGCCTCCACGCCGATGCCGTTCCAGCTGATGACGAAGAGCCAACTCATGACGAAGGCGAACGCCGGCCGTCTTCGGATCGGCGAAGTGGAAGCCGGAGACGTTGGACCAGTGGAAGGTGCTGGGCTTGAAGACCGGCAGGATGACCAGCAGGGTGATCGGCACCATGGAGACGATGCCGAGGACGGTGGCGAAGCCGGTGCCGAGGCGGACCCCCAGGTAGCAGGGGATGAAGAGGACCACCAGCCCGACCAGGGTGATGACCAGCACCCCGATGCCCTCCGGCGTGCCGAGGCCCCGAGCGGATCCACCGATCCGGCCCAGCGGCACATGGAACAGCACGGCGATGTAGCTGGCGGCCAGGATCATGTTGATCGGCGCCACCGGGAACCACCCGAGCCAGTAGCTCCAACCGGACACCCCCCGATGTGGCGTGCGGTGGACTCGCCCAGGGGCCTGAAGGCTCTCGTAGGCGTAGGACGGCGTCCCTCCGGTGCGGTGCGGCCACAGGGCGGCCAGCTCCCCCATGCACAGGCACACCACCAAGGCGATCACCTGGATCCCGATGAGGCACGGAATGGCGGCCGCCCCCATGGCCTGGACGGCGAAGGGGGTGATGCCGGTGACCAGGATGACCCCGGCCAGGCCGATGACGAAGGCACCCCGCCAGTTGATACTTCGCTCGAGCGACGTGGCCACCTCGCCGGGCGGCCCTGCGGTGACGCTGGTATCGGTGCTCATGGCTTCATCTCCCTTGAAACGGTTGAGGGTGTGGGGATTGCGCTGACTGTTCGGTGGTGCATGGGTGACGGGAGACGGGGTGGGCATGGCGGTCAGATGGCGCTCAGGTAGCGATCGAGTTCCCAGGGGGTGACCTCGGCGTGCGAGGACCGGACCTCGGCCCGCTTGGTGGCGACGAAGTAGTCGACGTAGTCCCCTTCGGGGGTCTTGCCGAGACCTTCCCGGAGCACGTCGATCCGCCTCGAGGTGTTCGAGCGCGTGCCAGAGGGTCATCGGCATCGACACGAGCCCGCGCTCGGCGGCCTCCTCCTCGGTCAGTTTGAGGAGGTTCGAGCTCGCAGGGATCTCCGGGATTCAGCTTCCGCTCGATGCCGTCGAGGCCGGCGGCGATGATGGCGCTGATGGTCAGATACGGATTGGCCGAACCGTCGATGCACCGATCCTCGACCCGGCCCGGAGTCGGGCACCCGGAGCATGTGGGTTCGGTCGTTGCCCCCGTAGGTGGCGAAGACCGGCGACCACGCCGCTCCCGAATCCGGCGCGGCGCTGGCCAGCCGCTTGTAGGAGTTGACCGTCGGGCAGGTAACCGCCGCCAGGGCCTGGGCGTGCTCGAGGAGGCCGGCGATGAACGAGTAGCCCAGGGCCGACATGCCGAGCCCACGGCTGTCGCTCGGGTCGGCGAAGAGCTCGCTGTCGTCCTCGTCCCACATGCTCAGGTGCATGTGGAGCCCGTTCCCGGTCAGATTGGAGAACGGCTTGGGCATGAAGGTGGCCAACATGCCGGCCTCGGCGGCGAGCGAGTGGACCATGTAGCGGAACACGATGACCCGGTCCGCCGTGGTCATCGGATCGGCGTACTCGAAGTTCTGCTCGAACTGCCCGTTGGCGTCCTCGTGGTCGTTGGCGTAGTTGGCCCACCGAGGGCGTTCATGTGGCGGGAGACCGGTGGTCAGGTGGTCGTACATCCGGGTGAGGGCGCGGGCGTCGTAGCAGGGGGCCTTGGCCTGGTCCAAGGGATCGGCCACCTCGATGCCACCCGAAGCCGACCGGCGGACCAGGAAGTACTCGACCTCGGCGCCGACCTTCAGGGCGAAGCCCGATGCGGCCGAGCCGTTCGAGCTGCCGGCGCAGGATGACCCGGGGAGCGAAGGGCCAGGGCTCACCGAGGACGTAGGGGTCGCACTGGATGATGCCGAGGCCCGGGCGCCAGGGAGCCGGCATGTACGAACTGAGGTCGGGCATGGCCAGGATGTCCGGGGAGGACGGCGATCTGGCCCATCGGCCCGGCGGCGAACCCGGCGAAACCGGCCCCGTCGGCCATGAGCCCGTCGATGGCCGAGACGGGCACCATCTTGGCGCACGGCTTGCCGTGCAGGTCCACGAACATGGCGAAGAGGAACTCGACCCCGTCCCTCTTGGTGGCAGCGACGAGCTCCTCCTCGGTGGTGATCGGCCCCGATGCTCTGCGACTCATCGGGGCGGATCAACTCGGGATGTACTCATCGATGCTCCATCGCCTCCTTGCCCTACGCCATCGTCATCGACCCCCACTGTCAACAATGTTGCCTCATGGGAAACAGCCGATGGTTTCCACATCTGTTGCGAAGTGTTGCCCGCGTGTTAACAGCACGCCGGCCGCCGCGTGCGATTGCGCCGGTCAGCCGGTGGCATCGGCACGCCGTGTTTATCTGTGAGTGAACGATTGTTTCTTGACAGGTAGCGCCGGGCATGGTCATAATTGCGGCAGCGCAGATGTGCACACCGGCTGCGATCCGTGAGCGCCGCACGGGCACCGAAAGGAAGGGCTCGCAGTGAGCGAACCGGCTTCGGAGCGGACCACCCTGCACCGATACGCCCACCGGGCCGCCTACGACCGCCCGACCATCGACGCCATCCTGGACGAGGGCATCGTGTGCCACGTGGGCTTGCAGACCGACAAGGGATTCCCGGTGGTCATTCCCCTGGCCTATGGACGGGTCGGCGACGTCGTGTACCTGCACGGATCGGCCGCCAGCCGCCTCTTTCGGGGCGCTCGCATCGCCCTCGGTCGAGATCTGCATGACCGTCACGCTTCGTCGACGGCCTGGTGGTGGCCCGCTCCACCTACAACACCGACATCAACTACCGCTCGGTCATGATCATCGGCGACGCCACGGAGGTCAAGGACCTGGAGGAGAAGCGACTGGGTTTGGAAGTCGCTGGTCGAGCACATCATTCCCGGGCCGCAGCCGCGACGCCCGCCCGCCCACGGAGAAGGAGCTGCGCAGCACCATGCTCCTCAGGCTCCCGCTCGACCGAGTCCTCGGCCAAGGTGCGGACCGGCTGGCCGCCGACGAGGACGAGGACTACGACCTGTCCGATCTGGGCCGGGGTGATCCCGTTCACCCATCGGATCGAGGCGCCGCTCGACGACCCGGCGCTGCGCTTCACGCTCGATGCCCCGGACTACGTCGTGCACTACCAACGGGTCGGGGACGCCGCCAGATGCGCCGTCCTGACCGCGGACGCTGACGATTGTTTCCTAAAAGGAAACATCGTATACCAGTCGAGATCCGGCACCGACCGGCCGCGGTGGACGCCAACGACGGAAGGCTCGCTCATGACTGCACGAAGACTCGGGCACCACCATGGTGACCAATCAGGAGGGTCGCGGCGCATGTGCGGCGTAGTCGGCCTGCTCCTGCGGGACCGCTCCCTCGAACCCGCATCTCGGGTCGATGTTGGTCTCCATGATCGAGGCGCTCGACGAGCGCGGGCCTGACTCCTCGGGCATCGCCGTCTACTCCGACCGACGATCACGACGCGGACGTCGGCGAGACCGGAGCGGCGATGCAGGATCTCCCTGGGCAGCGACGAGCCGGTCGACTGGGATGATGTGCAGTGACGTCCTGTCGGCGCAGTTACGGAGCCGGCGGTCGACGTCGCAGCCGTTTCGGCGCCGGGCTGGTGGTCGCCGCGCCCGATGGACTCGAGGACGAGGTCCGAGACGCTCATGGCCGCGACGTGGCCCGACGATCCGGGTGCTCGGCCACCGGACGGAACGTCAGGGTCCTCAAGGACACCGGCCGGCCCGACGGACACCTGCACCCGCTACGGCGTGGCGGGCTGGGAGGGCTACCTGGCCGTGGCCCACACCCGCATGGCGACCGAGTCGGCGGTGACCGTCCTGCACTCCCACCCATTCGTGCCCAGCCGGGATCTCTGCGTCGTGCACAACGGCTCCTTCTCGAACTACGCCACCGTCCGTCGGCACCTGATGGCGGACGGCGTCCGGTTCGACTCCGACAACGACTCCGAGGTGGCGGCCCGCTACCTGGCCGAGCGCCTGGCGAGCGGGCGACGACCTCGAGGAGGCCACCCGCTGGGTCATGAAGGAGATGGACGGCTTCTTCACCCTGGTCATCTCCACCGCCGACGAGATGTCCGTGGTCCGGGACGCCTTCGCCTGCAAGCCGGCCGTGGTGGCCGAAACCGATGGCTACGTCGCCGTGGCTCGGAGTACCGGGCCCTGGCCGAGCTCCCCGGCATCGCCGCGGCCGAGGTCTTCGAGCCCCAACCCGAGGAGGTCTACACGTGGAGCCGCTGAGCTGTGACGCCCTCGGGACCAGGGCGGTCAATCAGCAGCTGCGGGCCTCGCCGGCGGGACCGGGCGCTCGCGTCCTCCACCCCCGGGGGCGGCACAACCTGGCGGTCGGGCTTGCGTCGCAGATCTCGATCACCGTCGAGGGCAACGCCGGCTACTTCCTCGGTGGCCTCGTGCGGCGACCGGCGACGGCACCGGGCCCGACATCGTCGTCAACGGCTTCGTCGGGTGGTCGGTGGGCGAGAACCTCATGGGCGGCTCCATCCGGGTGCACGGGCAGCGCCTCGCAGAGCGCCGGGTCGAGCGCCGGGGCGGCAGCATCGTCATCGAAGGCGACGCCTCACTGCGGGCCGGGATCTCCCTCAAGGGCGCCACGCTGGCCATCGCCGGCAACGCCGGGGCCATGTCGGGATTCATGGCCCAGTCCGGACTCATCCTGATCGGCGGCAACGCCGGACACGGTCTGGGCGACTCCCTCTACGAGGCGGTGATCTACGTGGCCGGGACCATCGCCTCGCTCGGGGCCGACGCCGTGGTCGAGGAGATGACCGACGACGACGTGCTGACGGTGAAGCGAGCTGGTCGAGGAGACCGGCTTCGACCACATCGACCCGAACCGCGTCACCAAGGTGGTATCGGCCCGCCAGCTCTACCACTTCTCGACCCACAACCACGGCGCCTACTGATGGCGCCGACCCGTCCGACGCGCGCCGACCAACCAGAGCTTCCCGCCCGAGGTCATCGCCCGCATCCACGAGATGGCCGACACCGGCCAGTACCCGATCCGGGGGCTGGGGGCGCGCCGGAAGCTGCCCACCTTCGACGACCTGGTGTTCCTGACCGCTTCGGTCTCGCGCTACCCGCTCGAGGGCTACCGCGAGCGCTGTGAGACCACGGACCGTCCTCGGTGGCACGTCACGGGGCCCGACCGCTCGAGCTCGAGATCCCGATCACCATCGCCGGCATGAGCTTCGGCGCCCTGTCGGCCACGGCCAAGGAGGCCCTCGGCCGCGCCGCCACCGCGGTGGGCACGTCGACCACGACGGGCGACGGCGGCATGACGCCCGAGGAGCGCAAGGCCTCGGCGCTGCTCGTCTACCAGGTCCTCCCCTCCCGCTACGGCTTCGACCCGGCCGACCTGCGCCAGGCCGACGCGGTGGAGATCGTGGTCGGCCAAGGGGCCAAGCCGGGTGGTGGCGGGATGCTGCTCGGGCAGAAGGTGAACGCCCGGGTGGCCGCCATGCGGACGCTGCCCCCGGGCATCGACCAGCGCTCGGCCAGCCGCCATCCCGACTGGGTCGGCCCCGACGACCTGCGCATCAAGATCGAGGAACTGCGGGAGGCCACCGACTGGTCCATCCCGATCTACGTGAAGGTCGGGGCCACCCGGGTCGACCACGACGTGAAGCTGGCGGTGGCCGCCGGCGCCGACGTGGTGGTGGTCGACGGGATGCAGGGAGGCACGGCCGCCACCCAGGACGTCTTCATCGAGCACGCCGGCATCCCGACGCTGCCGGCCGTCCGGATGGCGGCCGAGGCCCTCGACGAGATCGGCATGAAGGGCGAGGTGCAGCTGATCGTCTCGGGCGGCATCCGATCGGGGGCCGACGTGGCCAAGGCGTTGGCCCTGGGAGCCGACGCGGTCTCCATCGGCGTGGCCGCGCTGCTGGCTCTCGGCTGCAACCGGAGCGCGCTACCGGACGCTCCGGGTGAGCTGATCAATGTCGAGGCCGACTACGCCGCGCTGGGAACCTCGCCGGGCCACTGCGCGCACTGCCACACCGGGCGTTGCCCGGTCGGCATCACCACCCAGGACCCGGTGCTCGAAGCCCGTCTCGACGGCCGACCGGGCGGCCGAGTCGGTGGCGAACTTCCTGCGGGCCACGACCATGGAGGTCACTGCCCTGGCCCGAGCCTGCGGAAAATCCGACGTCCACCATCTCGAACCCGAGGATCTGGTCGCCCTGACCGTGGAAGCGGCGGCCATGGCCAAGGTGCCGCTGGCCGGCACCGAGCTGGATCCCCGGCTGGCCCCGCTAGGGAGCGCATCGGTGCCAGCGGACGAATCGGCCGAGGTCGTGATCATCGGCGCCGGGGTCAGCGGACTGAGCACGGCCCGGGCCCTGGTCGAGCTGGGCGTGCAGCGACGTCGTCGTCCTGGACCGGGCCACCGTCGGCTCGGGAGGGAGCGGCAAGTCGAGCGGCATCGTCCGCTGCCACTACGGCATCCGCTCCCTGGCCGCCATGGCCTGGCACGCCTTGCCGGTCCTCGAGGACGCCGAGGAGATCCTGGGGGCGGACTCGGGCTACCGCAACACCGGGCTACCTGGTCGGCGTGGGACCGGAGAATCTCGGCGCGCTCCGGGCCAACGTGGCCATGCACCAGAGCCTCGGGATCGAGGTGGACCTGGTCGGCCACGACACGGCTCAGGAGATGTGGCCGTGCGGCCGAACCTGAGCGACTTCGCCGAGTTCGCCTACGAGCCCGCGGCGGCTACGGCGACGGCCATCAGACGGCGCAGGCCTTCTCCGTCGCGGCACGGCGGGGCGGGGCCCGGATTCGCCAGGACAGCGCGGTCGTGGCGATCGAGCTGCAGCGGGGACCGAGTGATCGGCGTGCGCCTCGCGAACGGGAACGCATCGCCAGCGGGCAGGTCGTGCTGGCCGCCGGCCCGTGGTCGGTCGCCGCTGGCCGAGCTCGGTCGGCATCGACCTGCCCATCCGGGCCCAGCGGGCCCAGATCCTCCTGGTCGACCCCGGCGTACCCATCGGCCACGTCCCGGTCTTCTCCGACCTGGTGTCGCTGCAGTACGTCCGGGCCGAGGGGAGCAGCGTCGCTCCTGGTGGGCGACAGCGACCACGCCGACCCCGAGTGGGCCGATCCCGACCACTACCGCGAACGCGCCACCGACGAGGAGCTGACCAGGATGATCCCGAAGTTCGAGCACCGCTTCCCCGGCCTGGGCGGGGCTCGCTTGTCGTCGTCGTATGCCGGTTGCTACGACGTCACGCCGGACTACAACCCGATGATCTCGGCCTCCTCCGTCGACGGCGTGTGGCTCTGCGCCGGGTTCTCGGGGCACGGCTACAAGATCTCACCGTCGGTCGGCGAGCTCATGGCCGATCTCATCACCACCGGGACACAGCCGGCATCCCGACATCGACCACCGACGACTTCCGGTGGGAGCGCTTCGCCGTCGACGACCACCTGGTCAGCCCCCATCCCTACGCCGGTGCAGGGCAGATGCGCTGAATCCAGTGTGCCCCGGTCGTCGAGGTAGGGAGGCATATATTGATCCGTCGTGGCCACTCGCCGAACCATGAACGCCGCCGAAGGTCCGGGCCATCAGCGCCAAGGCAGCCGGCCACCACCAAGCGTCGCGCCGCAGTCGCAAGGTGAGCGCCGAGCACCGGAGCCAAGAAGGCGCGGCGGCACCGAAGGCGACCAGGTCCAAGATCGAATGTCGTCGCTACTCGCGATTGAGCGCTGAGCGGCACGTGAAGCGCACGAGCGGCCAACTGGGCCAGGTCATCGCCAACCACGTGCGGAGCCGCCGGCTGGAGATCGGCCTCAACGTCGGCCAGCTGGCCGAGCGCACCGGGATCTCCAAGGGGATGCTGTCGAAGATCGAGAACGCGCAGACGTCGCCGAGTCTGTCCACCCTCGAGCGGCTGTCGTCGGCCCTCGACATGCCGGTGACGTCGCTGTTCCGCGGCCTGGCCGAAGAGCGCGACGCCGTGTTCGTCAAGGCCGGCAGCGGGCCCGAGATCGTCCGGAAGGGAACCCGGGCCGGGCACACCTACGAATTGCTCGGCAGCACTGCGCGGGCCCTACAAGCGGGTCGAGCCGCTTCTGGTCTCCCTGGCCGAGAGCAGCGAGGTCTTCCCCCTCTTCCAGCATGCCGGCATCGAGATCCTCTACATGCTCGACGGGATCATGGAGTACAGCTACGGCCGCGAGCACTACCGCATGGAGCAGGGCGACACCCTGCAGTTCGAAGGCGACATCCCCCACGGACCGACCAAGCTGGTGAAGCTCCCGATCCGCTTCCTCTCCATCACCATCTACGGCGGCGATCGCCCCGTAGCGCGACGACCGGTTCGCGAACCGATCGCCTCAGCGACCAGAGCGAGACCAGCGAGGTCTGTCAGATGGAGATGGACGGGGTAAGTCGGCCAATGGCGGCGGACATCGAGCGTCGTCGAGCTCTGGGAGCTTGCCGGAGGCGACATGCAAGCGGTGCCGGGGCAGTGAGGACGGGAAGCGAGGTGAGGCTGATCACGCGCTCGCGAATGCCCTTGCCGGCGAAACGACTGAAGCGGCGGCGGCGACGCGGAGCCGAGCACGATCACGTCGGCCGACCAGTCATGGGCCGCGTTGGCGATCCGGGCATCAACGCTGAAGCAGTTCGTGAGATAGAGCGAGCCTTCGGTCGGGATACCGGCGGCGCGAAGGGCGTTGACGGCGCTCTCCAGGTGCTGGATCGCCTCGGCCTGGGTCTCAACGGTGATATCCCCGGCCACCGACGAGGTACTCGTTGACATGGACGACGCGGACGGCCGCCGAGGACTGCTTGGCCATGGCGGTGGCGAAACTGACGGCGGCCTCGCTCGAAGCGGAGTCGTCAATGGCAAGCAAAATTCTGGTGAACATGATCGCACTCGTCTCTCTGCCGCCTCGTTCCTCGGCGGCACTCATTTGTTTCCATCATGTTAACCCTCAGGTGACAAGGAGGAATACAAGTTTCCTGTAAATAAACTGTCAAAAGGACGGAGGGCAAGCTTGCAATCCGTGTAGCAGTGGTATCGGGATCGAAACATCCGGGCAACACGGGACCGCTACGTTCAGCCAGACGGAGCGGTGAAAGGAACCCTGATGACCTCGCGGCACCGCGACGTGCTGGGTGAGTACCGTGAGCTGGCGGTGGTGGCGGTGGCCGCCGTCCTCGGGCTCACCGTCCAGAGCCCGCTGGTGTGGGTGGTGCACCACCAGGGCATCGATGTGCTTCTGGTCGTGCTGGTGTTCTCCACGGCGATCGGCATTGAGCCGCGGTCGCTTCGACGGCTGACCGCCTCATGGCGTCAGCTCTGCCTCGCCCTGGTTGTCGGCGCGAGCGTCCTTCCGGCTCTCTCCTGGCTGGTCTCCCACCTGGTCGCGCCCGGAGCCCTCCGCGACGGCATCACCACCATCGGTCTGGCGCCCTGTGAGATTGCCTCCATCGCAACGACGGCGATGGCCACCGGTGACGTGGCGCTGGCGGGAGGGGTCTTGATCGGATCCACCATGGTGACAGTGTTGGTGGCCGGACCGATACTCGCCTTCGAGAGCCCGGGGACGTCCGTTCATCCGCGCAGCTCATCGTCAACCTGTTGGTCATTGTGGCGATACCACTGGCCGCCGGCGTGACGGTGCGGCTTCTCACACCACTTCCGGCACGAGGTGAGATCGTCGCGTCCACGACAAGCACCCTCGCCGTGGCTGGCTTGGTTGCCCTGATTGCGGCCGAGGTGCACCCGTCGCGGCACTACCTCCCGGTCCTCTTGGCCATCCTGGTGTTCGTGATCGCCTCGGTCATCGTCGGCCGAATCATTGCGCTGGGCAGTGGACGGCGAACCATCAAAGCCCTGCTGCTGACGACCTCAATGCGGGACTTCGCCATTGCGGCTGCATTGGCCACGGCGGCCTTTGGGCCCGCTGCCGCCGCTCCGTTGGGCGTCTACGGCATCACGGCGCTCATCTGGGGCACGGGGAGTGCCGGATTCATGCGAGCCCGACACGCCGAGCCAGCTCAGTGATGGACGGGATGAGAAGCGACTCCCGGCTACGAGGTCTTGGCCGGTCTGATGTTGGCGTTGAAGTGGAAGACATTGTCCGGGTCGTATTCGGCCTTGATCCGCGAGAGGCGCTCGTACTTTGCCGGCCCGTACGAGGCTCGGATGCGGTCCTCATCAGCATCGTTAAGGAAGTTGACGTATGTGCCGATTCCAGACGCGAAGGGCTGGAGGGCGTCATACATCGTGCGGACCCATGCCCGGTCGGTGCTGAGCAGATCTGCCGTCGGCGCTATGGCCGCAATATTGAAGACCCATTTGACCGAACGGCTACCCCCCCACGCGGTGGCGTCGTCCTCAACGTCGTGGTAGGCACCACCCAAGGGGAAGACCGGCATGATCGACATCGGTGACGCCTTGGTCGGAAAGTGCTTCGCCACGACATCGATCGCGCCGTCGGAGAGGTCGTCGAGGTACAGGGCCTTCTCGTAACCCATGATTCCCCAAGGTGCGCTGTCATCGAGCATCTTCTGCAGCTCGGCGTAAGGGATCGGCGTGACGAGCTCGAACAACGGGGGCAACGACTCTCGTAGCGGCCGGATCAGCTCAGCGTGTTCCTCGGGCGAGCCCCAGCCGATGACGGCCAGGCCATAGCCCGGGGCGAAATGGAATTCCTCGGGAACGAACGGCGCCGGTGGAGCATTGAGACCGATGAGTTGAAGGCCAGTGCCGGACGGGACCGACGCCGTATAGTCCCGCGCCAAACGCAACGCGTCGGCTCCCTGCTCGACACCCCAAAAGAACAGACCGAGGTTCACCAGGGGTCCCACTTCATGGAGCGCGAACTCGAACTCGGTCACGACGCCAAAGTTGCCCCCACCGCCGCGTAGCCCCCAAAAGAGATCGGGGTTCTCATCCGCTGAGGCGGTCACAATTCGGCCATCTGCGGTGACGACCCGGGCCGACACCAGGTTGTCGCAGCTCAAACCGGCCCGACGCGACAGCCACCCGATGCCCCCGCCCAGGGTGAGGCCGCCTACGCCGGTGTGGCTGATCACTCCACCAGGGGTCGCCAGCCCGTGCGCCTGCGTTGCCCCGTCGAGATCTGCCCACGTCGTCCCGCCCCCGCAGGTGGCTCGACGGGCAGCCGCGTCCACCGCAACGCTACGCATGGGGCTGAGATCGATCATGAGACCGCCCTCGCACACCCCGTGGCCGGCAAAGCTGTGCCCACCGCCTCGCACCGCTACCTCGAACCCCTCCTCACGACCAAATCTGATGCAGGCGGCCACCTCCTCCGCCGTGCCGCATTGGGTGATGACGGCAGGCCGACGGTCGATGTCGCCATTCCACGGCGCCCTCGCGACGTCGTAGCCTTCGGTCTCCCGGCCGAGGACGACCCCACTGAACTGTGCTCGAAACCCGTCAATGGTCATCTGGGTACCCCCCGTTGGTCTTTGGAACGCATGTGGAGCTCGCTGAGCCGATTCGTGGCCTCTCTGTCCCACCCCGCACCCCGCGCTTCGGGGTCGGGTTGGTGAGGATCACTCTAGTGAACCGCCTCCTGAATTTCTCCTGTGGCAAAGCCACCAAAATGGTGCGCTGATGAAGCGCCTTCCTCGGCCGCTAATCGGCGCCGACGACGGTGAAGCTCTGGTTGACGAAGATGTGGTGCGGCCAATTGACGCCGATGTTGTGGACCTCGTACTCGCCGTTGCTCAGCTTCACCACACGGTCCACCACGCCCCCCGGGTAGGCGGCCAGCGCAGCCTTCGTCGCCCTATTCGCTGCCGTGCCGCTGACGATCGTTCCAGACCCCTGACGGTAGCTCGCCGGGATCTGACCGACCTGCTTTGACGTGGTCGATGCGCCGCGCTGGAAGGGGACCACCTGTGCCGCCGTCGCAGATGCGGCACTCGTCGTTTGCACGATGACCTGCGTGGCCGTGATGGTCGTTCCACTGGTCGTCCCGAGGACGAGGACGCGTTCGCCCTTTGTCATGGCGCTGGCCGAGGTCGAGCTCGTCCCCTTCTGGTACTTCGTGGAGGATGTCTCGTCGACGGTGACCTTCTGACCCGCTGATGTCGTCAGCGTGAAGCTCGATTTGGACACGCTGCCGACCGTGCCGGACGATCCCCCGGCGGCCGGTCCAGACCGAGCGTTCGATCCCCCGCCGCCGGAGAGAGGGCCACCTGCGGGGCCGGCGCCGGAGGCGAGTTGTGCCGCCGAGGCCGAGGGGGAGGTGGCGAGACCGACGGACAGTCCGATCGCCGGAACCATGACCGCCGCGGCCACGATCCGTCCCCCTTTTCGGTTCCACAACATTCGCCGTACCTTTGTCCGGCGTCCCGGCTTGGCTGTGTGTCGACGGCCCAGACGTCGCGTTCGAGGCGGGAGGAGCGGGAAGGGTCTCGTCGGGGCTTGGTGGGTCGTGGTCGTTCATGGTGACGCTCCTCTTGCTCATGCAGCTACGCCGAGTGTGCCAGTCGTTCATGTGGGATCCCTGGAGGCGGCCTGTGAGGGGCTCATGACTGTGCGAAACCCAGCTTCCGCAGTGTCCGGAAGGGTCGTGTGTGGCGTCGGGGAGCAGGGGCCGTGACCAGCCCGATAAGTTTGGGCAGATGTCGGGCGACCAGGACCGTTTGGTAGAGATCTCGGGCCGGGAGGTACACGTCTCGAGCCCCGACAAGGTCTACTTTCCCGAACTCGGTGCGACCAAGTTCGACCTTGTCTCCTATTACCTCTTGGTGGCCGAGGCGTTGCTCAACACCGCCGGTGGCCGTCCCGCCCTGCTCCAGCGCTTTCCCCACGGCGCCACGGGCAAATCCTTCTTCCAAAAGCGAGTGCCGTCCGGCGCCCCAACGTGGCTGGAGACGACCACCGTAACCACCCCGAACGGCACGACCTCCAACGCGCTCGTGGTGGCCGACATCGCGCACGTCGTCTGGGCCGTGAATCTGGGTTGCCTCGGTCTGCATCTGTGGCCGTACCTGGCCGCCAATCCCGCATTCGCGGACGAGCTGCGGATCGATCTCGACCCCCAGCCGGGCGTCGGCTTCGACGAGGTGCGCACCGCTGCGTTCCACTGCCGCGATCTTTTGACCGAGCTCGGCTTGGTCGGCTACCCGAAGACGACCGGCAACCGTGGTCTGCATATCTACCTGCGTCTGGAAGCGAGGTGGGACGCCACGGCGGTCCGATCGGCCGCGGTGGCGTTGGCCAGAGAGCTGGAACGGCGGCATCCGGCACTCATCACCGCCAATTGGTGGAAAGAGGAGCGAGGCAAGCGGGTCTTTGTCGACTTCAATCAGAATGCCCCCCACAAGACCGTGTTCGCGGCGTGGTTCGCCCGACCCCGAACCGGTGGTCAGGTTTCAACCCCCTTGTCATGGGGCCAGGTGGCCGACGTGGTTCCCGACGACCTGACCATCCGAACCGTTCCGGACCTGTTGCTGCGTGAAGGCGACCCCTGGGCAGACATCGGCCGGGTGCCGCAAACCCTCGAACCGTTGCTCGACCTGGCCGAGCGCGACAAAGCGGCCGGACTCCACGATGCGCCCTGGCCCCCCGAGTACCCCAAGGGCGCTGACGAACCGACGCGGGTGGCACCCAGCCGAGCGAAGAAGTCGTAGCTCGTGGATCCGGTGACAGCCCTCCGACGGATCTCGTATCTGCTGGAGCGAAACGGCGCCGACACCTACAAGGTCCGCGCCTTTCGCCACGCCGCCACCGCGCTGGAACCGATATCGGAGTCGGAGCTGACCGCGCTGGCCGCCGCCGGTCGTCTTCAGAGCGTTCCTGGCGTCGGAAAGTCGACCGCACAGGCCATCGCCGAAGCCCTGGCCGGAAATGTCCCCGCCTACCTGGCGAAGCTCGAGACGGAACCGCCGCCCATTGCGCTCGATGCCTCTGCGCAGGCGTTGCTCGACCAACTCCGGGGGGACTGCCATTCACACTCCGACTGGTCCGACGGCGGGAGCCCGATCCGGGACATGGCCGAGGCGGCCAGAGACCTGGGGCACAGCTATCTGGTCCTGACCGACCACAGTGCCCGCTTGACGGTGGCGCACGGGCTCGATGCCGAGCGGCTGCGGAATCAGCTCGACGTGGTTGGCGCCTTGAACGAGGAGATGGCCCCGTTCCGGATACTGACCGGCATCGAGGTGGACATACTCGAGGACGGCGCTCTCGACCAGGACGAAGACCTCCTGGCCGAACTCGACGTCGTGGTGGCCAGCGTGCATTCCAAGCTCCGGATGGACGGACCGGCCATGACCAGGCGCATGCTGGCCGCCATCGAGAACCCGCACACGGACATTCTCGGACACTGCACCGGTCGGCTGATCACCGGAAAAGGCCGTCCGCAGTCCACCTTCGACGCCGACGCCGTCTTCACCGCCTGTTCCCGCACCGCTACCGCGGTGGAGATCAACTCGCGTCCCGAGCGTCAGGATCCTCCCGAGGATCTCCTGCGCCTGGCCATCGAGCTCGGATGCCTCGTGTCCATCGACACCGACGCACACGCCCCCGGGCAGCTGGAGTGGCTCGGTCGGGGATGCACCAACGCCGTCCGGGCCGAGGTGCCCGTGGAGCGCGTGGTCAATCGACTGGGCGCCGACGACCTCGTAGCCTGGGCAGCCACCCACGCAGCCTGAGGATCGCCGCGGCTTCTGGGTACGATCAGGAGGTGACTCTTCCCGTACGGCCACCCGTCGCCCCGATGCTGGCCAAGCTCACCCGGGAGCTCCCCCGGGCCGAAGGGATGTTCTACGAACCCAAGTGGGACGGTTTCCGTTGCATCGTCTTCCGGGACGGTGACGATGTCGAGCTGGGCAGCCGAAACGAGAAGCCGCTGACCCGGTACTTCCCCGAGCTCATCGAGCCGCTCAAGCGTGATCTTCCCGCGCAATGCGTGCTCGACGGTGAGATCGTGATCGCCGGTCCCTCCGGTTTGGACTTCGATGCGCTGTCCCAACGGATCCACCCGGCGGAGTCTCGGATCACCATGCTGGCGTCGACGACACCGGCGTCCTTCGTGGCCTTCGACCTCCTCGCCGTCGGCGATCGCGACCTCTGCGACGCCCCGTACGCCGAGCGACGCAAGCTGCTCGAGAAGACCCTCAAGAAGTCGAAGCCGCCGGTGCACGTGACGCCGGCGACGGACGACCCCGACGTGGCCACTGATTGGTTCTCGCGGTTCGAAGGGGCGGGCCTCGACGGTGTGGTGGCCAAGCCCGGTGATCTGCGCTATCTCCAGGACAAAAGGGCGATGTTCAAGGTCAAGCACGAGCGCACGGCCGACTGCGTGGTGGCGGGCTTTCGATGGCACAAGGACGGAGGCATCGTCGGTTCGCTCCTGCTCGGCCTGAACGACGCAGACGGGGTCTTGCACCATGTCGGCGTGGCGTCGGGGTTCACCGCCGTCCGGCGCCGGGAGCTCGTCGAAGAGCTCGAGCCGTACCGGGCCGGCGCGGCCGAGAGCCATCCCTGGTTGGAAGCGGCGACGGCATCGAGTCGAATCCCGGGCGGCACGAGCCGCTGGAGCGCCGGGAAGGACATGAGCTGGGAGCCCGTGCGACCCGAGCTGGTCTGCGAGGTTGGCTATGACCACCTGCAGGAACAGCGCTTCCGTCACGGCACGTCATTTCGTCGATGGCGCCCGGACCGTGAGCCCGCTTCGTGCACCTACGCCCAGCTCGACACACCGGTTCCGACCGAGCTGTCCTTGGTCTTCGACGCCCTCAGCTAGCGACGAGGGCTGCTGCCCGCTTGGCCAGGGCCGGGGAGCGCAGACGGCGGCACACGTCCTCGAACGCCGGCGTGGGTCCGTGCCATTCGAGGCCGGCGACGTCAGGCAACAGGCCCCGGTCGATGCGGAGCGTGGCGAGGTTGCGAAACAACGCCACCAGGTCGCGCCCATCTGTCAGCGTGGTGGCCAGTCGGTCGGCACCTCGCACCGCCTTGCGCACCGAAGGCTCCCAACGCTCGACGTCGTTGGGAATGGCATCGAGGTGCTCGTAGTGGGCGAGGACCAACGCCGCCGACCGCTTGCCCCAACCGGGCAGCCCGGGAAAGCCGTCGGCCGAATCACCCACTAGGGCCAGCCAGTCGGGAATCGATCTGGGTGACACTCCGAATTTGGCCCGCACCCCGTCCTCATCGGTGATCACGTCCTTGCGGCGATCGAGCTGGACGACCCGGTTCCCCACCACACACTGGGCCAGGTCCTTGTCCGGCGTGCAGATGAGGACCTGCTCGACACTCCGGTCGTCGGCGGCGACCGATGCGGCCGAGGCCAGCGCATCGTCGGCTTCGACGTCGACCATCGGCCAGACCACGACCCCGAGGGCACGGAGAGCGTCCTCGAGCGGTTCGAATTGAGATCGGAGGGTGTCCGGCACCTCGTCGCCGGTCTTGTAGTCGGCCCACAGGTCGTTGCGAAACGAGCGGATGACGTGATCGGTCGCCACCCCGAGATGGGTGGCGCCACCCTCCAGCATGAGCAACACCGTGGTGACCACGCCATAGGTGGCACCTATCTCCGTCCCGTCGTCGGCCTCCCTCGGGGGCTGCCCGAAGAAATGACGGAACAACTCGTAGGTCCCGTCAAGAAGATGCACTCGCATTGGGTTCCGTCCTTCAGTCTCCGCTGTCTAGCACTTTTGGGCACCGGGTCGCCTCAGCCTCCTGCCAACGGGGGGAGGACCAGTCCATCGCGCGCTCGGTGCCACTCGGCCGTCCAGCCGCTCGGTACCGGCCGGATCAAAATCTGTCACGCTGCCGTGCCAGAGTTGATCGGTGCGCTGCCTATCCTCGTCCGCGACGTGACGCTACCTCCGGTGGGACAGGCACACGCTCGCGTGCTCGATTCGATCGAGCTGGCCGAGGCGGTCGTCCTCGGTGATCTCACGCTGGCCCTCTGCTTGGTGAGCAGGTTCGTGCCCCTCGGATCTGCGCTCCTTGTGCTGGGTCTCCTCCCCATCGCGGCCATCTCGGCCAGGCACCGGGTACGAGCCGCATTCGTCGGCGGACTGGCGGCGATGTTCGTGGGCTTCCTGGCCGCCGGTGACCGGGTCGTCCTGGCCGTGGGCGTCTGTACGGCCATCGGGGCATTGGTAGGTCACGCCCACCGGAGCCGCTGGGGCGCGGTGCGCACCGTGGCCACCGGCATCGTGCTGTTCTGGCCACCGGCATCCCTGGTGACGGTCGGGCTCCTGGCCGCTTTCACGACGTCGCGACGTTTGGCCATTGATCAGACTCGAAACTCCTGGAGCGGGACCGGCCAGACCCTTCGCAATATGCGCCTCGGTGGGATCGCTCACGTCGGGGACGTCGTGGTCAACTGGGAGACACGGTTCTGGTGGCTGGTCATTCCCATTGCGTTGTTCGCCTTCGTGGGGGCGGTCTGCAACCTCGGATGGTTTGCCGCCCGCGGCACGTTGCATACGCTCGACGGCCTCGGTGGTCCGCGATCGCTGCTCTTCGACGTGCAAGATCGTCGAGCCCCGGCGCCCGTCCCGGTTCGGATGGACGACGTGTCCTTCCGCTATCCCGGCAGCGATCACTGGGCCGTCCGCCATGTGGCACTGCGGCTCGAGCCCGCTGAGTTCCTGACCATCGTGGGACACAACGGCTCGGGAAAATCGACATTGGCACGGATGCTGGTGGGCGCCGTGCCGACCGAAGGCACCATTACGCGCGGCGGCGCACCCGGTCTCGGTGCCCAGGATGGAAGTGCGCTGATCTTCCAACGTCCCGATGCCCAGGTGCTCGGCGTCCGCGTCCGGGACGACTTGCGGTGGGGCCTGCCGAGCACGAGGGTGGTGGATACCGAGGATCTCCTGGCGCGGGTCGGTCTCGAGGGATTTTCCGATCGTGAAACGGCAACGCTCTCCGGGGGCGAGATGCAGCGACTGGCGGTTGCGTCAGCCCTGGCGCGCCAGCCACGGTTGGTGGTCTCCGACGAATCGACGGCGATGCTGGATCCCGAGGGCCGGGTGGTTCTCATGAACCTCCTTCGATCCCTCCCCGATGAGGGAGTCAGCGTCGTCCACGTGACTCACGACCCACTCGAGGCCTCGGCCGCACCGCACGCCCTCGCACTTTCGAATGGACGACGCGTGGACCACGTCACCCCGGTCGCGATGCCGTCCACCCAACCCTCGCTGCCTTCCACTCATCGTCCCCCGGCCCAAGCGTTGTCGCTAAAGGGGGTGGGTCACGTCTACTCACCGAGGACCCCCTGGGAACGCCGGAGTCTGGCAGCGGTCAATCTCGAGATCGCACCCGGCAGCGGCGTTGCCGTGAACGGACCCAACGGTTCGGGAAAGTCCACCCTCGCCTGGATTCTGGCTGGGCTCACGCTCCCGACCGAGGGTGAGATTCTTCTCGGGGGCCGATCTCTCGCCGAACAGGTCGGTCGAGTCGGCCTGTCGTTCCAGCATGCCCGGCTCCAGCTGCTCCAGCGCCGGGTGCTCGACGACGTGCGTGACGCCAGCGGATCCGATGACGCGGCGGCGGCCGATGCCCTGTGGTCGGTGGGACTCGATCCCTCGGTCTTTGGATCTCGCCAGGTGGACCAGTTGAGCGGAGGCGAGCAGCGGCGCGTCGCTATCGCCGGGATGCTCGCCCGCCAGACCTCGGTCCTCGTGCTCGACGAACCCTTCGCCGGTCTCGACAAGGCGGGCAGCCTGCAGCTCGTGCAGGTCCTGGCTCACCTCCGTGCGGAATGGGGCATCACGCTGATCATCGTGTCCCACGACAACGCCTTGTTGGGGGGGATCGCCGATCGCTTCATCCGCCTCGAAGCGGGTCGGGTCGTCAGCGACTCCGACTCGACGCCGCCCGCTCCGGCAGTCTCGACTGCATCGGTCAAGACCAGAAGGCCGGCCAGTGACCTGAGCCTCCTCCGTTTGATTCCGGGGTCCTCGCCGTTGCACCGTCTCTGGGCCGGCACGAAGCTCTTGGCCGTCGGGGTTCTTTCACTGGCGGCGTCGCTCAAGCCAACGTGGCCGATCCTCCTCACGCTGGCCGGGGTCGTTCTCGTCGGCCTGATCGCCGGTCGCATCCCGATGGGAGCGCTCCCCCGAGTACCGCGCTGGTTCCTCTTCGTCCTCGCTCTCGGGGCCGTCCTGAGCGTTCGCTCCAGCGCTCCGCCGCTGGTGCATCTTGGCTCATTCCCCGTCAGCCTCGGCGGATTGAGTACCTGGGGTCGCCTGACGATGATCCTGATCCTGCTGGTGCTCAGCGCCGCGCTCATCGGGTGGACAACGCCGCTCGGCGAGATCCCGGCCGCCTTGACCGTCTTGGGACGTCCTCTGCGCCGGGTGGGCCTGCCGATCGAAGAATGGGTCAACGCCACGGCATTGGCGATCCGTTCCCTCCCGTCCCTCATTGACGAATCGAGGACGCTGATCGCCGCCCGCCGTCTACGAAGACGGGTGGACCGGGGAAGCTGGCGCGACGGGCGCCAGGCCATGGACGAACTCGGGCTCCTCGCCATCACGGCGATCACGGTTGCGCTGCGTCGAGCGCGCGACTTGAGTGACGCCATCACGGCCCGCGGCGGATTCACCGACTTCGACGACCCGGCCAGTCGTCCCCGGCTGCGGGATGTGGCGGTCCTGGCCGTCCTGGTGCTCGTCGTCGCGTCCGTCTTGATCCTGACGTA
>CAVURD010000015.1:0-29581 GCA_963743785.1 uncultured Acidimicrobiaceae bacterium
GGATGCCGTGGCCTGGCCGACGAGATGGCGGCCCGGGTCGAGGCACTCGACATCCTGGTGAACAACGCCGAAGCCACCTGGGGCACCCCCCTGGCCGATTTCGACGAGGCCGCCTTCGAAAAGGTGCTGGCCCTCAACGTGAAGGGCGTGTTCGACCTCAACAAGTTCCTGGTCCCGCTGCTGGAGGCGGCCGGGACCCAAGAGGAGCCCGCCCGGGTCATCAACATCGGATCGATCGACGGGATACAGGTGCCCACCCTCGAGACCTACTCGTACTCGGCCTCCAAGGCGGCGGTGCACCAGCTGACCCGGCACCTGGCCAAGCGCCTGGCGCCGAGCATCACGGTGAACGCCATCGCCCCCGGGCCCTTCGAGTCCAAGATGATGGCCGCCACCCTCGACGCCTTCGGCGCGCAGATCGCCGCCTCGGCCCCGCTCAAGCGCATCGGCCGGCCCGACGACATGGCGGGCACCGCGATCTTCCTGTCCAGTCGGGCCGGGGCCTACCTCACCGGCGCCATCATCCCGGTCGACGGTGGCATCGCCACCACCCACTAAGCGCAACCAACCAGGGGGTCATCACATGTTGCTGCTGCACGAAGTGCACAACGTCGCGGGGAAGCAGGAGGAAGCCTTCGACGCCGCCTACCGCGACGAGTTCCTCCCCGCCCTGGGCCAGACCGACGACACCCGCCTGCTGTGGTACCTGCGCCTGGCCCATGGCAGCGGCGCCGCCTACACCGTCGTCTCCATCACCGGGTGCCGTGATGCGGAGGCCTGGTCGACCCTGGCCGACCGGGTCCGCACCGGTGACCTGCAGGAGTGGTCCACCCGGGTGGACGCGATGCGCCACGAGTGCGTGTCCAAGATCATCACGCCGGTGTCGTGGTCGCCGCGTCAGGACATCGACCTGACCACGGTGCCGACCACGGCCGAAGAGCACGACCTGGCCCTCTTCATGGAGGACACGGCCTGGCCTTACGCCGGCGGCCTGCAGGCCTACATCCGAAAGGCCGGCACGCAGTACGCCCCATCGTTGGACGAATCCAAGGAACGCCACCAGAACATCATCGAGCTCGAGGCGGCCTACCAACCGGTGTACGGATCCCACAAGACGACCGAGGTGATCCTGTGGCAGCGGATCACCAACCACAAGGCGCTGTTGTGGCTGCTGGCCAACGACCTGCCGGTCGGGGCCACCGATCCGGGCACCTGGATGCACGACGCCCTCGAGGTGCGGGACCAGTGGGAGAGCCGCATTCTGCGCTCGGCCAGCTGGTCGCCGCTCCATTGAGGTCGACGAGAACGTGGACGCGAGTGAGGGCCGGGCCATGGGCGCCTTCGATCTGAGCCAGACCTTCGTCCACCTCGGATTGGGGAGCCGGGCCGTGCCCATCGCCGACTTCGAGTGGTCGGCCGCCTTCATGGACAGCTACGCGGTGTCCACCGACCCGGACGGTGACGAGGGCCGACTGGTGTGCATCGTCGAGCAGGACGCAACCTGGGACACCTGGGAGCGCCACCCGGCGGGAGAAGAGGTGGTGGTCCTGCTGTCCGGTCGGATCGATGTGGTGCAGGACCTCGACGCGGGCGAGAAGGTCGTCCCGCTGCATCCCGGCGAAGCGATGATCAACCCGCAGAACGTGTGGCACACCGCCCGGGTCCATGATCCGGGACGGGCGCTGTTCATCACCCCCAGCCGTGGGACCGAACACCGGCCGGTGTGACCCGCGGCCGAGTCACCCGGTTTTCCTTCGGCGGGCCAGGTCGTGCGGCCCCTGGGGCGGATACCCGCCGGCTTGCCGGATCATCGCGCCCCAGGGCGTGAGCAGGTCGATCAGTTCGGCCATGTCATCGCCGAGAGACTTCTCGATGACTTCGCATTGTCGATCGGTGGCCACCTCAATCGACTCCCGCAGCTCGCGGCCGCGTGCGGAGAATGCGTCCTCGGCGATCAGGCCGCGATTGAACAGGTGCTCGTGCGCTTCGTCGAGCTGCCGGTCCGACCAGGCCCGGGTCCGCACGTACGTCTTCATCGGGAGTCCCCAGTAGAGCTCGCTCAGCAGGCCAATCTGCGGCGCTGTGAGCCCGGTTGAAACCCAGGCGGCCGTGTGGGCATCGCCCCGGTATTCGTGCAACAGGTCGGCCAGGCGCCACATGTCGCCCATCGGGTCACCGGGGAGCCCGAGGCTCAAGAGCCCGGCGTAGAGCGGTCGCCCGACGGGCGTGAGGTCGGCCGTGGCCCGGGCCAGCAACTCGGTGGCGCGGGCCAGTCCGGCCGGTCGCTCACCCAGGATACGGATGAGTTGGGCCCGGGCGCCCTCGGTCCGGGCGTGGCAAATGGTGTCCGCGTCACTGCGGGTCCACCCCAACGTAACGGCGGGGATCACCGCTTGGGGGTTGAAGACGGCGAAGGCGGCAGCCACGACCTCGCCGGGTACCTGCCCCATGACCGAGCCCCGGCTGGTGAAATAGGCCGCGCCATCGGGCATCTGGACCCCGTTGGCCAACGTCCCGGGGCTGGGAGAGAAGCCCAGTGCTTCGTAGTTCTTGTGGCACTCGGGGGCGAAGTAGACCTGCCCGGCCACGGGTTCCAGGGCCTGGGCCAGTTCACGTGAGGTGGGTAAGGGCATGACGCTTACCTTAGGACCGGGGGGACTCGAGGTCCCTGGCCGAGCCTCGTCTTCGCCGGGTCGTGGTGGATGCCGATGCCCGGCAACGTGGTCGTCTCGACACGTGGGCCCGACCCCGGAGAAAGCGCCACGTCACCAGCGGTCACAATGGTGATGATGACGAATGGCATGGCCGTCCCCAACGGGGCCCGAGCGACGGACCCTCCCGAGCCGGACTGGCATGTCCCTTCGGTGGGACTCTGGAACATGCGACGGGCCCAGGTCGGCGTGGTCACGTTGGCCATCGCCGGCCTCACCGGCCTGAGCTTTGGCATCAAACACGGCGACCTGGCCGGTGTCATCAGCTCCCTGGTGGTCGTGGCGCTGGGCCTGACCTTCTTGTGGTTCGTCTTTCGGCGTTACCGGGCCTGGACCTATCAGGAACGACATGAAGACCTCGTCGTGGCGCGGGGTGTCTTGGTGCGACGGCTGTCGGTCGTCCCCTACGGACGCATGCAATTCGTCGAGCTGACGGCGGGCCCGTTCGAGCGGATGTTCAAGCTGTCGACGGTGAAACTCCACACGGCGGCGGCAGCCAGTGATGCCCGCATTCCCGGACTGGAACGGACGGAAGCGACTCGATTGCGCGACCGGCTCACCGAACTGGGTGAGTCACGGGCGGCCGGATTGTGAATTCGGAGTTGACCAGCGAAGAGGGTTGGCATCGTCTGCACCCACTCTCCCCGGTGGCGCGGATCGGCCGGCTACTCCCGGTCGTCGTGGTGACCTTCGTGCTGTCGCCTCACGGCCGAGGAGGAGGCGGCAGCGCCCACAGCTCGCTCGGGCTGTACCTCACCATCGCCATCGCCATCGCCGCCTCGATCTTCGGCCTGGTGCACTGGCTGGTCACGCGCTGGAGGTTCGATGGCGACACCATGCGGATCGAAACCGGCCTCATCCGGCGTGACTCCCGCCAGCTCCCGTTGGCCCGCATACAGGCGGTCGACATGGTTCAGCCGCTCTTCGCCCGCATCCTCGGCCTGTCCGAGCTCCGGATCCGCTTGGCCGGGTCGGGTTCAACCGACGGCAAGTTGGCCTATCTGACCGAGCCGCACGCCCTCGAGCTCCGAGATGTGCTCCTGGCCGGCCATCGCGAGTCCGACCCGGTGGTGACGGCCGTTCCGGATCGTCCCATGGCCACGGTGCCCACCGGACGTCTGGCCGCCTCGATCCTCTTTTCCGGAATGAGCGCGGTGCTCATTGCCGCCGTGGTCACCCTGCTGGTGTGGGACGATCTCGCCCCCAGGAAGGCGGCCGCGGCCGCGGGAATCCTGTTGGTGTACCTCATCTCCCTCGCCTCCGCGCTGTGGCGACGACTCTCGAATGGCTATCGCTTCGAAGCGACCGAAGTCCCGGAGGGACTGCGCATCAGCCGGGGCCTGCTGCAGACGGTGTCCGAGACGATTCCGCTCGGAAGGATCCAGGCGGTACGCCAGATCGAGCCGCTGTTGTGGCGACCCTTCGGCTGGTGCCGGCTCGAAGTCGACATCGCCGGGAGCGGGACCCGGAACCAGCGGGGCGAGGGTTCGCACACCTCCCGCAAATCCCTCCTCCCGGTGGGGAGCCGCCAGGACGCCTGGCACCTGGTGCACCGGGTCCTCGGCGGTCCGGCTCCCACCTTGTCCCGCCCACCCCACCAGGCCCGCTACAAGGCCCCGTTCAGCTACCACTTCCTGGCCGCCGGTCACGACACGGACCACGGCGTCTGCGTCACCGGCCGCTTCCGCAAAGTGACGGCCTGGGTACCACTGCAGAAGTCCCAGAGCATCCGACGGGTCCAGGGCCCGGTCCAGCGCCGATTGGGGTTGGCCTCGGTCCACATCGACGTGGCCGGTCGCCGGGTCCGGGGGGAGTTCCGCGATCGCTCGGTGGCCGAGGCCGATCTCCTGGTGGACCAACTCACCGAACTCAGCCGGGCCGCCCGGCTCCGCCACGGCGATGCCGCGGCCGTGCGCTTCACTCGACAGGCGGGTGCCGCACCGGCCGGCTGGTACGCCGACCCGTCCGGGCGCCACCAGATGCGCTACTGGGACGAGAAACAGTGGACCGAACACGTCGGGGACGGCGGCGCCACGGCCGTGGACCGGCTGTAGCGACCCGATCAGGCTGTAGCGACCCGATCAGGCCTTTGCCGCGGTGAAGCGCATCGGAAAGTGGTCAATGGAGCGGATGCCGCCGGTGTAGACCAGCGTGTGATCAGGCTCAACGGAGTACTCGGGAATGCGGCGGTGCCACTCGCGAAGGGCGACCCGGAGCTCGAGTCGGGCCAGGTGCGAGCCCAGGCAGCGGTGAATGCCACCGCCGAAGGCAATGTGGCGATTGGCCTCCCGGTCGAAGCGCACCGTGTCGGCGTCCTCGAATTCTGCTTCGTCGGTGTTGGCCGAGCCGATCATGAGCATGACCTGATCGCCCTTCTTGACCGGGCAGCCACCCAGGCTGGTGTCCTCGAGCGAGGCCCGGACCACACCCATGACCGGCGTCTCCCAGCGCAGGAGCTCCTCGATGGCGGAGGGGATCATGCTGGGATCGTCCACCAGTTGCTGGCGATGCTCGGGATGCTGGGCCAAGAAGGCGAACATGCAGTCCAACGTGGCCGTGACCGTGTCGAGGCCGGCGATGAGAAAGAGGAAGCAGATGTCCAAGATGTCATTGCGGGTGAGCCGCTGCCCGTCGACCTCGGCATCGAGGAAGAGGGAGAGCAGGTCGTCCTCGCGGGTCACCTCCCGAGCGTCGAGGACTTCGTTGAAGTACTCGTACACCGAGTCGGCCACCTTCTGTTGGAAGTCGTTGACGGCCCGGCTGCCGTAGGGCTTCCCGGTGACATGGTCCGGACGGATGATCCCATCCTTCATGGCCAGGAAGCGATCGAGTTCACCGAGGGGCAGTCCGAGCAGGGTGAGGAAGACCTCGGAGGGAAACGGGACGGAGAAGGCCTGGGCGAAATCGACTTCTCCCTGGTCGATGAAGCCGTCGATCAGGTTGTTCACGATGCGCGACACCGAGTCGTCCATCGCCGCCATCCGTCGGGGAGCGAAGATCGGATCGAGCAATTTGCGGTACTTCTTGTGCTCGGGCGGATCAATCTGGAGCGGAATCATCGGCCGGGCGTTCTTGAGGTCGACCGCGTCCATGTTCGACGTGAAGATCTCGGGATGCCGGAGGGCCTCGTCAATCTCGACCTTGCGAGTCAGGACCACGCCGGTGCCCTCGATGGCCATCACCGGGCATTCGTCGCGAAGGGCCTTGAACATGACCTGTGGGTGAGCCGCCATGTCCGGATCCATCGCGGCAAAGGGACTCCCCGCCGTCGTCTCGTCAATGACTTCGTCCATGTGACCTCCCTGTTGTCATGGCCACAGCGGCCAAACCCTCCCCGAGCGCGACACGCCGCTTCGTCGTTGGCGCATCGCTAGGCCGCCACGAGGATGGCATTGATGGATCGCACCAGGGCCCGATCGTCGGGCTCCGGCATGATCAAGCTGGATACGAAGAGACGCACGACGACGTCGGCCAGTTGGCCGCGGCTCAGACTTCCCGAGGCGACGGCCGGCACGGAGTCAAACGCTTCTCCGAGTTGTTCCAGCAGCGCGTCGCGAAGTTTCGGCAGGTGTTGAAAGAGGTACCCGAGGACGAACTCGGGTTCGGAGGCAAAGAGCGACCGCGCCGGGTGCAGCCGGATGTAGTCGAAGGCGTAGGCCACCAAGGTGCGGATCCGCTCGGCCGGCCCGTGGACCGGCGCCAGTGCGGCGGCCAGACCGACGGTGAACCTGGCTTCGTCGTAGCCCGCCACCGCGTCGAGCAGGTGGTCCTTGCTCGGGAAGTACCGGTACAACGTGCCGCGCGAGACCCCGGCGGCCTCGCTGACCTCTTGCATGCCGAGTCGCTTCACCCCCCGCCGACCGACCAGGCCCAGGGCGGCGCTCAGAATCCGCTCCTCGGTGGCGCCGTAAACCGCCCCGGCCGGGGCCTTGTCTGTCGCGGCGCTCGGGACCGGGTGAAACGATACCGTCATCTGCAACAGATTAGACGGTTTTCGTATCGTTTGTCTCATCGAGTCCCCATCAAGCCAGCGTTGGTTGGGGAACACCCTACGGCCAGGCAAAGCCTTCCGCACGTCTCCGTGTCGCCCCCTCGTCGGTGTGCCCGGTGTCCGGGCGCCCCCGACACTCACTGCGGCTACCGTGTCCCCTGAACCCATCTCGATCGTGACTGCGCCAGCCAACGACAGCGTTCCTCTCCCGAGAATCGCGCGGGAGTGGGGGCGCATCGGCGTCATCGGATTCGGTGGCCCGCCGGCCCACATCGCGCTGCTTCGCCGGCTCTGCGTCGAGGACCACCATTGGCTCACCGCCCCCGAGTTCGAGGACGGCATCTCGGCCACCAACCTCCTGCCCGGGCCGGCGTCGACCCAGCTGGCCATCTTCTGCGCCTGGCGCTTGCGGGGGCGACTCGGGGGGCTGATCGGCGGTGTCTGTTTCATTGCCCCCGGGCTCGCCATCATCCTGGCTCTCTCGGCGTTGTTCTTGTCCGCTCACCCCCCGCTGTGGGTCCAGGGTGCGGCGGCGGGCGCCGGCGCGGCCGTCCCGGCCGTCGCACTCAATGCCGCCCTGCTCCTCCTGCCGGCCAGCTGGCGGCGGGCGGGCGGCGCCAGAGCCGCCAGGATCCGGTGGGTCCTCTACTTCCTCGCCGGAGCCGTGTCCGCGTCGTTCGTCGGTGCGTACATCGTCCTGGTCCTCATCACGTGCGGGCTGGTGGAGATTGCGGCGCGCGGCGGGACATCGGAGAGCCGGGGCCGAAGGACCGTCGCCCTGTTCCCGGCCAGCGCGATGCCGGTGGCAGTGGGCGGCCTCGCCGCGCTCAGCTGGGTGGCCTTGAAGGTCGGGGCTCTGTCCTATGGCGGCGGCTTCGTGATCATTCCGCTCATGCAGCACGACGCCGTGGTGACCTATCACTGGATGTCGGGTGCTCAGTTCCTCAATGCCGTGGCCCTGGGGCAGGTCACGCCGGGTCCCGTCGTCCAGACGGTCGCCGTGGTCGGCTATGCCGCCGGCGGGCTCGGTGGTGGCCTCCTGGCCGCCCTGGTCGCCTTCGCCCCGTCATTCGGCTTCGTCATGGGCGGCGCACCCCACTTTGATCGGCTGCGGGCCAACCTCCGGGCCCAGGCGTTCCTGATCGGCGCGGGGGCGGCCGTCATCGGCGCCATCGCCGGATCGGCCATCCCACTCGGTCGTGAACTGGCGCACCTGTGGCAGGTCGGTGTCCTGGGCCTTGCCGCGATCTGGCTTCTCGCCCTGCGCCGAGGGGTCGTGCCCGCGCTGGTGGGTGCAGGGATCCTCGGTGTGATTGCCGTCATGGCCGGTGCGCCTTCATGAACCCCGCGCGGGGCCTCGCTCCCCTAGCCTGAGGCACTCTCGACCGGGGAGCGCGGAGGCAGCACGTTGACTGGGGGATGGATGCGCAGAACGATGGCCCAGCTGGCGCTCACCGCATTGGTGCTGGCCGCACTCGTGGTCCTCCCGGCGACAACGACCGCCGCTGGCGCCGCAATCACATCCTCTCCGAGTTACTACGTGTCGATCGGTGACTCCTATGCCATCGGGTACCAACCTGATCCCTCGGTGGCTCTCCGATTCGGCTACACCCGCGACGTGATCTCGGCCGAGCGGAAGCGAGGCACGAACCTGACCCTGGCGAATTTCGGGTGCGGCGGGGCGACCACCACCTCTCTGCTCACGACCGCCGGTTGTCCGGCACCCGCGCCACCGGCGCTGGGCGGTGTTCCCTACACCACCGTGTCGCAGGCGACGGCAGCCACCGCCTTCATTGCCGCGCATCGCGGTCACGTGGCCTTGATCACCATCTCCATCGGTGGCAACGACATCACCAAATGTGCCCTGTCTCCGAACCCGACCGCCTGCGTCGTCAGCGCGCTACCCGCCGTGGCCAGCAACGTCGCCACCCTGATGGTGCAGGTGCGGGCGGCGGCCGGGAACACGGTGCCCATCGTCGGGCTGACCTATCCCGACGTCATTCTCGGCGCGTGGGTGCATCCACCGGTCTCCACGTCCCTGGCCAGCCTCTCGGTGGGTGCGTTCCGGCTGGTCATCAACCCTTCGCTCAAGACGGCGTACGGAGCCAACGGCGGGACATTCGTCGACGTGACGAGGGCGACCGGCGCGTACACCCCTCTGACCAAGACGACCGTCTCTCGCCCCTACGGCAGGATCCCGGTGGCGGTCGCCCTCGCCTGCACCTACACCTGGTACTGCGCCAAGGGGGATATCCACCCGCACACCGTCGGCTACCAGCTCATCGCCAACCAGATCGTGGCGGCGCTGCCCCGGCGACTGCGCTGAACCCGCCCGGCGCTCCCACTCGGCCTGTGCTCACGTCCCCGGTCGGGAGCTCCGGGCCTTGGCTCTCGCTCGTAGCTTCGGCCACCCGACCAGACCGACGAGCGCCAAGACGCCGATCACGCTGGCGGCCTCCCCCAGCTGATTGACCGGTGTGGTCCCATACGTCAGGGTCACGTGGTGGCCGGTGGGGACGACCACCATCAAATTGGGGGTCACCCGGTAGGGCCCGGCGGCTCCGGTGGCGTGCCAGTTGGGGAAGTAGGAGATCTTCACCAGCACGGGCGTCCCGACATGCGACACGTCGAAGCTCACCGACGAATCGGTGAGGCGGGTATGGGTGACCGTGGTGGCGGCGACGGCCACGGTCTTGGGATGGGCGGCTCCGACGGACTGTCGGGGCCACGACGACGGCCCACTCTGAGCGAGTTCGACCTTCCAATTCCTGGGGTCGGCGTACCAGTTCAGTGAGGGCGTCAGCCAGCTCGACGGGGCGGGCGTGATCCCCTTGAGGACCGCCGGCAGGTCGGACAACGGGGAGACGAGCGGAGCGTCCTTCACCTGGTAGACCTGCCAGGTGGTCTTGACCGCTCCATTGGTCCAGGGGCCGGTCGAGGCGATCAGTTTCAGACTGGGGTCGGTGTTGGCTTGGGCCTCGACCTGGGCGCTTTCGGCCATGAAGTACCTGACCCCGAGGAGCTGAAGGTGCTGAACGCCCAGGGCGACATCGAGCGGCCCGTAGAATTTTTGAATAGTGGCGTCCGGGTCGGACGGGGCCGTCGAGAGCTCCGCCTGGTCGATGAAGTGATACGGAGTGGTCGCCGACGACTCGAAGAGCAACCCCTCCATCGACCCGATGCACCCGCCGGTCCAGTACGGCAGGAGCATGAGGGCCTCGGGCGTCCCGAATCGATTCTCGTCGGCGTTGTACTCCCACATGGCGCGCCCGCATCCATGGTCCTTCCCGACCTGCTTCATGGTGTCAACCACCGAGCGGTATTCGGGGTAGGACGGCAGGCTCTGGTAACCGCCGTAGTTGTAGTTCGACCAGTTCGTCACTTGGTTGGCCCCGACGGTGACCGGGAGGTCCGAAGCCGGCACGAAGAAAGGCGGGATGACGATGGCCAATATCCCCACGAACGCGATCAGTGAACCCCCGACCGCGGCCGGCGGCCATCCCCATGAAGGGGCCCGGCGATGGGCGCCCGTACGCACGCCTCTCTGCGGCAGCTGATCATCGGCCCCGGGCTCCACGGTCGTGGCCGCGCTCCACTGCGCCTTGCGCGCTCGCCGCCACCACCGTGCCGCCACAATCATCGTGACGCCGATGGCCCAACCCGCCATGAGGTAGGCGCAGATGAACCACAGCGGAAGAAGTCGGACGTTGTAGAGCTTGCCCTGGGGATCGAACACGAGCCCGAGGGCCGAGACAGCGCCCAGAGCGGACATGACCAGGCCGAACCGGCTCTTCAGAATCACGGTGAGGAGGACGGCGACCCCGGCGAAGGCCAAGACCCACGCGTCCGCCTCGGGGAACAGGAGCCCCAAGAAGGTGGTGACGTTGGCGTAGCCCATGGACGTGGCGTAGGACTGGCGCAGGCCGAACGGAACCAGCCACCATCCCGACAGCAGGAGCCCGATGGCCACGGTTGACCCGGCCCGCCACAGCATCAGTCCCCTCCCCGTCACCCGCGGTCTCGGGGCCGCGTCCCAGAAGGGCTCCACGTGGTCGTCCGAGAACCCCCAACGGGAGGGGAGAAGCTCGATGAGAACGAGCAGGACCGCCCCGGCGAGCGCCAGCATGCCCGGGATGATGTGCGACAGGATGCACACGGCCAGCACGATGCTGGCCCACCCGCGACAGGTGCCGCCCCGAACCACCCGGGAGAAGAGCCCGAGGAACAGGATGGCCAGCGAGAGGCTGAATGAGTAGGCGTACTCACCGGCCAGGGTGGAGAAGAGATTCCCTCCGTAGATGGTGAAGGTGTAGTCGAAGAGGAAGGGGAGCGTCAGCGCAGCCATCACCGTTGGTATGGGCGGACGCAGCCGGAACAACCGCCCGCAGGCCCAGGCACAGACGGGAAGGAGCACCGATCCGAGGACGGTGATCAACTTGAAGGCAACGTCGTACGGGATGATCCATCCACCGACGGCGGCGAACAGGTCCGGGAGGGCGAAGTAGAAGGTGTAGAGGGAATAGCCGTCATACCAGCCCGGGTCCCAGCCGGAGATGTGGCCGTGGGACAGCAGTGTTTGCAGATACGCCGGAAGGGCGATGTGGGCCCCGGTGTCCCCGCCCGTCGTGGTGGTCTCCGTGAAGAGCAGGTTGAAATGAAGCTGCCACAAGGTGACGGCGATGACGCCGAGGATCACCAGGATGGTGGCGGCTCCGGGAACCCACCGGAATTTGACGGCGCACGGTCGGCTCCGCTGGGTCCGGTGGCTGGACACGATCCGGGATCGTCCCAGGGTCCTCGGCCGCCAGCGCCGTCTCGAAGCTCGGGCTGGGCGAGCCCGGCCCGAGTGCTCGTTCATCGTGAGTGGTCATGCGTCCGGGATGTTTCAGATCACCTGGTCAGACCGGCGCGGCACACCACGACACCACTTGGATCGACCGGTCGCGTCCATCGACCTGACAGATCGCTCTTGACGTCCAGCCACATCGGGTTCACGTTATCGGCCCCCGGGTTGCTCGGGGGAGCGCCTCTCCCAACGCGTGAGCCGAGGAGCCAGGCAGGGTCCCGGGATCGAGGTGAGGGTGCTCTGACAAAGTAGAAGCGTGCAGAGGCAGGAGAATGAACCGGATTCGGCCCAGGTTCTCAGTTTCTCGAGCGCGCGAGGGAGATGGGTCTTGTTCGCCATGGTGCTCGGCTCGGGCGTCGTCTTTCTCGACTCCACCGCGGTGAACGTCGCCTTGCCATCCATCGGACGGACCTTCGGGGTGGGACTGGCCGATCTGCAGTGGACCATCACCGCCTACACCCTCACGCTTTCCGCCTTCCTGCTGTTGGGTGGTGCACTCGGAGATCGTTTCGGCCGCCGGCGCGTCTTTCTCATCGGGCTGATCTGGTTCACCGTGGCCTCAATGGTCTGTGGGGTGGCGCCATCGCCCCAGTTGCTCATTGCGGCGCGCGCCGCGCAGGGCATTGGCGGAGCCCTTCTCACCCCGGGCAGTCTGGCGATCATCGAGGCGAGCTTTCGTCCCGACGAGAGGGGGCGGGCCATCGGAGCCTGGTCGGGTTTCGGTGGCGTGTTCGGGGCGATTGGGCCGTTGCTGGGAGGTCTCCTCGTCCAATCGGTGTCGTGGCGACTGGTCTTCTTCATCAATGTTCCGATCGCCGCCTTGACCGTCTGGGTCGTGGTCCGGCATGTACCGGAATCCCGTCAACCGGGAGAGCTCGGACCGCTTGACCTCCGCGGCCCGATCCTGGCGGCATTGGGATTTGCCGGCGTGATCTATGGCCTCATTGAAGGACCGAGCCGTGGCTGGACGACTGCCCCGATCGTCGCGTCGTTGGCCGCCGGGATCGTTTTCTTGGGGCTGTTCTTCCTCAATGAACGACTCCATCCCGCGCCGGTACTCCCGCTCTCCCTGTTCCGGACCCGCCAATTTGTGGGCGCCAACGGGGCCACCTTTGTCATCTACGCCGCACTGGGGGCGGTCACGTTCCTCCTCGTGCTGCAACTCCAGGACGTGCTCGACTACTCCCCCCTTGAGGCGGGCGTCGCCCTCATGCCGCTCACGCTCATCCTCCTGGCCCTCTCATCGACGGCCGGAAAACTGTCGGACCGGATCGGACCACGGATCCCGATGACGGTCGGCCCGCTCATTGCCGCCACCGGCATGGCCCTGTTTGTCCGGGTGCTGCCGGGGACCAGTTACCTTTCGGGCGTCCTACCGGGCGCGCTGATCTTTGGCCTGGGCATGGTGCTCACGGTGCCCGCGCTGACCACCACCGCGCTGAGCTCGGTCGAGCCGGCGCGGGCCGGGGTGGCATCGGCGGTCAACAACGATGTGGCGCGCATCGGTTCACTGATTGCGGTGGCCGTGGTCCCCACCGTGGCGGCGCTGCTCGCCACGCATTCGGGAGCCTCTGCACACCACAATTCGGCCGACTTTCAAATAGCGATGCTGATCAGTGCGGCCATGTGTGCGCTCGGTGGAGTGGTGTCCTTTTTCACCATACGGTCGATTCGCCCCGCCGTTGTCCCAGAGGATGTCCCGTTCTCATGCTCGCTGACCGGCCCACCGCTGGGCGCCCTGGCCAGGACCGCCGATGGACAATCACGAACCTGAGCCCACTACGAACCGGCTGGTGCAGTTGCAGGCGCGGCGCCTTCGGCGACGGGCGGCCTCGGGGTGATCCAGGCCGAGAGCACATAGGTCACCGTGACCGCGACAATGACCAGGGGCATGGCGGCATAACCGTCCTTGACCACGAAGAGGCTGCCCAACAGCACCGACGTGAGCGGCAACTTCAGCATCGATGTGCTCATGGCCCCGATCCCCATGGCCACCGCAGGCACCAGGGGCAGCCCGGCAAAGTGCGAGAGTGCCAACCCGCCGGCGGCACCGAGAAAGAGGGACGGGAATACGGGACCGCCTCGAAAACTGCTCAGAGAAGTACCGTAGGCCAGCCCTTTGCAGACGAGCAGCAGGACCAGGGCCCCCACGGTCCAACTCGACGCGTGCTCAACCAGAGGCGCCAGGGCGGACTGTCCCGAGAACAGGACGGTCGATGAGCCGCGGCCCGTGAGGCCTTCGAAGGCGATGGCGAGGAGAGCGACGATGGCACCGGCGAGTGGGGTGGATATAAGCAGCCCACCCTTGGCTCTCGACCGCAGGAAAAGGGCCAGCTGCCGAACCCCCAACCCGAGAAATGCCGCCCCGGCTCCGATGACCAACGCCCAACCGAACTCGGCGACGTCGGGGGTCGTGAATGGCGGGAGGTGCGGGATGGCCAGTGAAAATGTGCCGTACCCGGTCCAGGTGTTGAGCCCGAGAAAGATGAGGTATCCGATGCCGGCGGACAGCAGTCCCGGGACCAACACCAGCCCCAGAAGCGGCCCACCGAGACCCGACGCTTCCATGAGCAGGAAGGCGCCAATAAGCGGTGAGCCGAAGAGCGTGCTGATCGCCGCGAAACTCCCGGCGGTGGCAATCACGATGGTGGAGGTCGGAGCGGCATCCTTCTTGGCCAACTGCACGGCCAGGACACCGAGACCACCGCCGATGGCAATGAGCGGCGCTTCCGGACCGAGCACCACGCCGAGCGCAAGAGTGGCCAGACCGGCCAAGGCAATACCGGGGAGCTCGATTGGGGTGGCCGGACCACCGCCAAACTTGAACCCGTCGGCTGGTTCATGCCCTGCGGTTCCGGGAAGGTACTTGATGGCACAGCCGACCAGCAGACCGCTCACGATCAACAGAGGGAGCGGCCACCACACCGGTTCACCGTGGAAGCCCAGATGGCCAGGCAACTTCTGGAAAAAGAACGTCTGGAGCTCGCTCACCAACTTCAAAAAGAAGTAGGCCAGCACCGCCACCGGAACCCCGATTGCGCCCGCCAACAGCAGAAGCATCACGTACTTCCTGGTCCTGAGTTGGTCCATCGGATCGGCCGGCATGGTCATGGCAGCGCCATTGGATCAATCGGCAACCTCTCGAGCGGCGCTGTGCGGCGACGTCGGAGCGCTCTGGAACCCGACTTGGAGGTGTCGCATTTCTTGGCACGAAGTGTCATGGCTGGGCCAAGACTACGATCCGCCGCATCGATAGTCGACCATCATCGGTGCGGCGTCACGTCCGGTGTCAGCATCGTTGTGTCCATTGGTAGCGTGCGTGCGTGCGCATCGTGTCCCTTCTGCCCTCGGCGACCGAGATCCTGTTCGCCGTGGGTGCGGGTGATCACGTCGTCGGGGTCACCTTCGAATGTGACTTCCCGCCCGAGGCCCGCAACCGACAGATCGTGTCGAACACCAGCCTGCCAAGCGGTCTCACTCCATCTCAGATCGACGCCGAGGTTCGGGCCCGCCTGGCCGCCGGGCAGGATCTCTACACGCTCGACGCCGATGCGTTGCGCGCCATCGACCCGGATCTCGTCGTGACCCAAGATCTCTGTGCGGTGTGCGCGGTCGATGTATCGGAGGTCGATCAGGCGCTCGACTACCTGGGGTGTCGGGCCGCGGTCGTCACGCTCGATCCGATGACCTTGACCGAGGTTCTGGCGTCGATCGGCACTGTGGGCCGGGCCACCGACACACCGGAGCCGGCGGCCGCCCTGGTGGATGAATTGCAGGGCCGGCTCCGGCAGATCGCGGCGGCCGTCGCCGGTAGGCCGCGCCCGCGTCTCGCGGTGATTGAGTGGACCGACCCCCCGTTTTCCGCCGGCCACTGGGTGCCCGACATGGTCTCGGCGGCGGGTGCGGAATCCGTCCTTGGTCTCGCCGGCCAACGATCGCAACAGATCGAGTGGGCCGCAGTTGAAGCGGCCCGACCCGATGTGATCGTGGTGGCGCCGTGTGGCTACCGACTCGGCGGGGCTCGCCAACTGGCCGAGGAGATGGTCGAGCGTGGGGTCGTACCCCGAGGCGTGCCCGTGTGGGCGGTCGATGCCGACGCCGCTTTCGTACGACCGGGCCCCCGATTGGTCGACGGGGTCGAGACGCTGGCCCATATCGCGCACCCTGACGCGGTGAACGCACCCGACGGCATGATGGTCCGGGTACGAGGCGGGGTCGCGGCTTAGCGGGCGATCCTCAGCCCGTCGCCACCGGTCGGGCCGTGAGCCCCATTCGCCGGCGGTTCAGGCGCCGGCGACGCGGTGACGGTGCGGGTGGGCTTCTCATCGTGAGCCCTGGCACTGGCGATCATCTGCTTGCCTCGCCGGAGGTATTCCAGCGCCTGGTAGCGGCGCGCTGCGCCGTGCTCGGGATCCAAGAAGTACGCCGTCGAGAATCCGATGACGGAGAACATCAGCCTGGCGCCAGTTCGCTCGGCGTGCCGGGCCCGTTGCCCCGCCGCGCTGTAGGTCTCACGTGGGTTGAACATGGCCACTCCCTTCATCCGTCTCGAGCCGACTCGTCAGCAGACGCACCCAGTGTCACAGATGAACAACCGCCTGATGCCGTCGCCTCGGCACCTTGCTTGTACCCGGTGCCCTCTCGGCGGAAACCCGTACGGGCCCCACCAGGGCTTGTCCGTGCTCACCCGCCCATGCTGCAGAGTGGATCTCGGACCTTCGGGTGGCGCACGCCATACCATTTGGAGAGTTCCCACTATGAACTCCACCATCATGCAGGTCTGGCAGACCATCGTCCCACCACCGGGCGACAAGCACGGCCCGCTCCGCCCGATGTTGATCGGACTCACGGTCGTCTCCGGAATTGTCGACGCCTTCAGCTTTCTCCTCTTGGGGCGCATCTTCGTGGCCAATGTGACGGGGGATGTCCTTTTCGTCGCCTTCGGGTTGGCCGGGGCCCACGGATTCTCGGTCCCCGCGGCCTTGGTGACGCTGGGCGTGTTCTTCCTTGGCGCATTCCTGGGTGGTCGCCTCTTCGCGCTTGTCGGAGGGCACCGCGGTCATCTGCTCACGGTGAGCAGCCTGATCGAAGGGGTGCTGTTCGGGATCGCGACGGTCATCGCCTCCACGATGAACGGGTCCCCCACGGGTGGCATCAAGTACAGCCTCATCGTGGTGCTTGGACTGGCCATGGGACTGCAGAATGCCCTCGCCTTCAAGCTGGCCATACCGGGAATGACGACCTCGGTGGTGACTCAGGCCATCACCGGGATTTCAGCCGAGAGCCAGATAGCCGGCGGTTCAGGCTCCAACATGGGGGCACGTATCACCTCGACGCTCGCCCTTTTCCTCGGCGCCCTCGTCGGAGCTCTGCTCGTTCTCAAGGTCGACCCCTGGAGCGAACTTCTGCTGGGGGCATTGATCCTGACGGGCGTCGGCCTCGTCTCCGCCTCGCTGTCCCGGTCCGACCCAACCTGGGCGCATCCGTCCTGAAGGATTCCCCGGAAGGGTTGAAGACCCGTTCGAATGGGTACTGCCTCACGCCTATGGGTGATGTCGCAGTGACGGAAGACCAGACAGGCACCACGTGGTGGAATCGCGATCGGGTCATACCCCGTACCGAGCAACGCACCCTGGGGAGTCGATGGATCTACCGCATCGATCACTACAGCTCGCAACCGATCGTCGCCGTCACGGCGATTGTGTTCCTCGTCAGTGCCTTGATCATCGGGGTCGCCCTCGGGTTTCCGGCCCCGTGGGTGACCGCATTCGAAACCGCGACCTCGGGCGTGACGTTGGTGATGGTCTTCGTCATTCAACACACCCAAGGGAAGGAACAGGCGGCGACGCAGCGCAAGCTCGACGAACTCCTCCGAGCTCTTCCGGAAGCCCAGAACGACCTCATGATGCTTGAAGAAGCCTCCGAGGAGACCATGAAGAGAGTCGAAGTCGATCAGCGAGGTCTCAAGCGGAGCCACGACCGCTAAGGGAATTCGTCCGGCAGTCGCCGCCGACCGACACGCGCAGGTCATCCTCTGACAAGGGGATATCGGTTGCTCAGCTTCATCCCAGCAATTGCCTCCATTCCCGCGTACTCTTCGCAACGGAGGTTTCAAAATCCACGTGTGCTCTTCTGGGGGGTGCACGTTCACATCGGGGGGGTCCTATGTCCACAGGCGACCTGATTCCGACTGCGGAGACAACGGAGCAGGCGGATGTCCGACGCCTCCATCAGATGGGCTATGCCCAGGAGCTACGGCGGCGCATGAGCGGGTTCTCCAACTTCGCCGTGTCGTTCACCATCATTTCCATCCTCTCGGGGTGCCTCACCCTCTACGGATTCGGCATGTCCACCGGAGGACCCGTCGTCATGACCATCGGGTGGCCCATTGTCGGCGGCTTCGTCATTCTGGTCGGGCTGTCGATGGCTGAGGTCTGCTCGAGCTTTCCCACGGCGGGTGGCCTGTATTACTGGGCCGCCAAACTGGCCCCACAGTCAGACCGAAATCCGGCCGCGTGGAGCTGGTTCTGCGGTTGGTTCAACCTGCTGGGACAAGTGGCGGTGACGGCTGGCATCGACTTCGGAGCGGCGCTGTTCATCACGGCATTTTTGAATCTCACGACGGGCCTTTCCTTCACGCCCCACTGGCACGTCGTGGCGATCTACTTCGGCGTCCTCCTCCTCCACGGGACACTCAACTCCTTCGGCGTGCGGGTGGTGGCGTTCCTGTCCGACGTGAGCGTGTGGTGGCACCTCATCGGTGTGCTCGTCATCGTTGGCGCCCTGGCCATTGTCCCGGCCCATCACCAGTCGGCCTCGTTCGTCTTTACCCATTTCGTCAACAACACCGGCTTCACCTTCTGGGGATCGGCGGTGTACGTCTTCTTCATCGGTCTGTTGGTGGCCCAGTACACCTTCACCGGCTATGACGCGTCGGCCCACATGACCGAAGAGACCCACAATGCGGCCATTGCCGGACCGCGCGGCATTGTCATGTCCATCGTGGTCTCGCTCATCGCGGGATGGATACTGCTGATCGGCGTGACCTTCGCCATTCAGCACTACGCCGCCGAGGTGGCAACCCCCACCGGCGTACCCCCGGCGCAGATCTTCATCGACGCGGTCGGACGCACGGGTGGTGAGCTGCTGCTGCTCATCGCCATCGTGGCCCAGCTGTTCTGCGGCATGGCCTCGGTGGCCGCCAACAGCCGGATGATCTACGCCTTCTCCAGGGACGGAGCCGTGCCCGGATCCACCTTCTGGCACCGCATCAACCGGCGCACGGGAACGCCCACCAACTCCATCTGGTTCGCCGTCGTCTTCGCCTTCATTCTCGGCGTGCCGTACATCTGGAGCCCGGTGGCCTACGCGGCCGTGACCTCGATCGCCGTGATCGGCCTCTACATCGCCTACATCATGCCGATCTTCCTGCGCCTCAAGGCCAAGGACCGCTTTGAAGTTGGGCCCTGGAACCTCGGCCGCAAGACCTACGTCATCGGATGGATCGCCGTCGCCTGGGTGGTCCTGATCTGTATCTTGTTCATCCTGCCCACTGTCCAGCCGATCACCAAGGACAGCTTCAACTACTCCATCGTGGCGGTTGGGGTCGTGTTCCTCTTCGCCGGCATCTATTGGGTGACTTCGGCCAAGAACTGGTTCAAGGGGCCGAAGGTCCAGGGCTCGCCCGAAGAACTCATGCAGATCGAGGCCGAGCTGGCGGAGGTGTAACTCCCGCATGGGCTGCGCGTCGGCTGTCGCTCGATGCGCAGCCGGACTCCAGCGGTTGCCGCGGTTGCCGTGGATCTCAGAGCTCGGCGAAGTGGGCGTCGTCGCTGATGAGCCAGTCGGCGAACGTCGGGCCGACCAAGGTGCTCGTCGGTGTGGCCAACAGCTGACCGCGGCGCATCGCCCGACCCCCTCTGCCCGGCACGACAATGGGCAAGACGGCGATGCGCCGGTCCAGGGTCCTCACGAGTCGACGGGCCATGGTCACCAGATCCTCGGGCTGAGGACCAGCGACTTCGACCATCTGATCCTCTGGCGGTTCGACCGCAGCCTCCATCAGGCATTGGCCGACGGCGCGGGCCGCCACCGGCTGGACTCGCATGACCGGCATGGCGGCCAACGGCCCGAACCGGGCCCGGCCGAGGATTTGGGCGGGGAACTCATGGAACTGGGTGGCCCGGACGATGGTCACCGGTACCGGACCCGCCGTCGCCACTGCTTCTTGGGCCAGCTTGGCGCGGTAGTAGCCGTAATCCGGGACGCGATCGATCCCAACGATGGACAGTGTCACCAGGCGCGCCACGCCATGGGCGAAGCCGACCGACTGGAGGCGAGCGGTCACATCGGTGAAGAAGGCGGTGGCCTTGGCGCCGCTGATCGAATCGGGATTGGCCGCATCGACGATCACCTCCACCCCGTCGAGGGCGTGAGCCAGGCCCGAATCCGTGCGCAGGTCCACGCCACGGGACCGGCTCAACACGACGGCGTCATGCCCAGCACCCGTGATCGCCTCGACGACGTACTTCCCGACCATGCCCGTTCCACCCGCCACGGCAATCCTCATGGCAATCTCCCCGTAACTCGGATATCTGAATTGGAACACACGACGATCGCCGATGTCGCCCACGAGGTGATGGCCCGGGCGCCCGCGGGCGGGCATCGCCAGAGGCGGCGTCTGGCTCACCGGTGTGCTGGCGGCGTCGGATCCCGCTCGGATCCTGGCGGGGCCGTCTGGTCTGCTCGGAGTCTGCTCGGAGTCTGCTCTGGGGCGTAGGGAACCCTCTCACGCGCCTCATCCCTCGTCCCCGGGAGGATTTCCGCCGGGAGGGACGGCGACCAGCCGGTACTGTGGGTGACGACTGGGAGGCGCACAATGGCGCGAGGCGGCGGGCAAAACCGAAACATGATTCTGGCCGCAATGATCTTCGCGGTGTCGATGTCGTTCATCGACCAGACGATTGTCTCCATCGCCGTGCCGAGTATCCAACATGAACTCGGCCTGTCCTCCACGGGAGTCCAGTGGGTGGTGAACGCCTACATCCTCTCCCTGGCCGCTCTCTTCGCCCTCGGAGGTCGCCTGTCGGACATCTTTGGCCATCGGCGCATGTGCATCATCGGCGTCGTCGTCTTCGCCGCCGCATCGACCATGTGCGGCCTGACACCCAAAGGTGGTTTCGCCGAAGCATGGATCGTGGGCTTCCGGGTCGTCCAAGGGGCCGGCGGTGCCATCATGTTCCCAGCCGCTTTGGCCATCGTGGTGCAGACGTTTCCGTTGCGCGAGCGGGGCAGGGCCCTGGCCATCTTCTTCGGCATCGCGGGCGGCCTGACGGCCATCGGTCCCATCCTCGGCGGTTACCTGACCCAGTGGACCTGGCGAGCCATCTTCTTTGTGAACATACCGGTGGCGATCATCGCTCTGGTGTTGATCGCGATTTCGAAACCCCAAACGGAGTACAAGAGAGTACCGATCGACTACTGGGGAGCGCTCCTCATCGGACTCGGGATCGGGTTGAGTGTGTTCGGATTTCAGCAGTCGGTGTTGTGGGGGTGGAGCAATCCGGGAACCTGGGCCTGCATCTTCGGTGGCCTGGTGGTCATCGCCGTTTTCGTGATGGTCGAGCGCAAGACCGCCATCCCCCTCGTCCAGGTGAGGATCTTCCGGATCCGCGCCTTTTCAAGCGAGAACATCGTTCTGCTGATCGCCATGATGAGCTTCATCCCCATCTTCTTCTTCGCCAGTGAATACGCCCAGATCTCACTGAACGATTCCGCCAACAAGGCAGGGATCTTTCTCCTCTTCTTCTTCCTTGGCTTCGTCGTCTCCTCCCAGATCGGGGGACGGATACTGGACCGGGAGGGAGCGAAACGGGCGGTCGTGCTGGGGTGCGCCATCGCGGCCGTCGGGTTTGGGCTGTGGGCTTCCAAGGTGACCACGCTCAGTTTTCCTGATCAGCGCTGGTGGATCATCGTGGCCGGGGCCGGGATGGGCATGATGTTGGGACCGGCCAATACGGATGCCGTCAACCGGGCATCGACCTTGTCCTACGGCGAGGCCACTGGGATTACCCAGACCATCCGGAACTACGGGGCGAGTCTCGGATTGGCCATCCTTGGAACCATCCTGCTCTCGGTGCAACGTTCCCAGCTGACGGCGTCGCTCAGGAAGCTCTACCCGGGTCTTCACGATCCGGCCCAAGTGGCGGCCAGCAGGTCGCAGAGCCAGGCCGGAACGTCGACCATGCACATTCCGCAGTACTTCCGCATGGATTTCGCCCATGCCATCGAAGTGGTGCTGTTCGTCATGTGCGGCATCATGGCCCTCGCCGCCGTCGTGGCGTTCATCGGACTCGAGCGGGGCTTGCAGGAGCTGCCCCCGGAGCCCGGCGAGGATACCGAGCCTCCGGAGTCATCCGCCGATCCCGCCCTGTCCGCCGAACCGGCATGACCTTCACCCGTAGCCACCTCCGTCACCTGTCGTTTCGTTCACAATCGAATGGACCGGCCCACACTCATTAGGATCCGGTCACACGAGGAAGGGGCACATGCCTGAGCCAACGCAGTTCACGATCGGGACCGAGGTCTCCTGTACCGATGGGCCGTGCGGAGCAGTGACCAAGGTGGTCGTGAATCCCGTGGCGCAGACGGTCACCCACCTGGTGGTCGAGCCGAAACACCGAGCCGGGCTCGGCCGGCTGGTTCCTCTCCACCTGGTCGCGGCCTCGACCGGCGAGCTCCGTCTCAGCTGTACGACGGCCGAGTTCGAGCTGCTCGAGATCGCCGAAGAAATCCAGTTCCTGCCCGGGACCGGTTACGCCGGATACCCGGCCGATCAGACGATGTCGATGCCGTATTACGCCAACCGCGACATCATCGGCCCCGGCAACACCACACCGGCGGTGACCCAGGACACGCTCCCTCTGGGCGAGGTGGCGGTGCGCCGCGGTGAGCAGGTGCACGCGTTGGACGGGGAGATCGGACAGGTACAGGGCCTGGTCATCGCACCGCACAATCATCATGTGACCCACGTACTCCTCCAGGAAGGTCACCTCTGGGGCCGCAAGGAAGTGGCCATCCCGATCGGCGCGGTGCGCGGGATCGAAGACGGCATCCGCCTCACCCTCACCAAGCAGGAAGTGGAGGATCTGCCGCCCGTCAACGTCGATGGCTTCGGCGGGTAGCAAGACCCAGCTTCCGGTGACAGGACCCGTCACGGAATCCGACGTCCCGGCGGAACGCCAGGGTCCCGACGTGCCGTCGTCGGGGGGAATTGACCTCATCTCGAGCCATGTCGCTGACGTCGCCGGGCTGTCGGTGCGGCGAGCCTTGCCGCGGCGATCCCGCCGGACCGTCGGGGCGTGGTGCTTCCTGGACCACATGGGCCCGGTGGAGGTGGACCACGACCAGGCAGTGAGCATCGGACCACATCCCCATATGGGCCTCCAGACGGTCACCTGGCTCATCAGCGGGGAAATACTGCATCGCGACAGTCTTGGTTCCGAGCAGTTGATCCGACCCGGACAACTGAATCTCATGACGGCTGGTGCCGGAGTGTCCCATGCCGAGGCAACCACCGGCTCGTACCGCGGCGAAGTCCAGGGCGTCCAGTTGTGGGTGGCCCAACCAGAATCGACCCGCTATGGATCACCTGCCTTCGAGCATCACGCTGTACTGCCTCACCACCAGCTGGCTCACGGCGTGGCCACCGTCCTCGTGGGCACCTTCGGCGATATCGCGTCGCCGGCCCGCCACGATACTGAGCACGTCGGCGTCGACCTCGATCTGGGGGTGGGGGTCAGCCTTCTGCCCCTTGCCCCGGACTTCGAATATGGGTTGGTGGTCCTCGAAGGAGCCGTTCGGATCGGCCGGGTGGGTGTCGAACCGGGCAACCTGGCCTATCTCGGAGTCGGGCGCCACGAACTGGCGCTCACCGTCGCCTCGCCGACCCGGGCCATACTGATCGGCGGCCTGCCCTTTGTTGAGCCGCTGTTGATGTGGTGGAACTTTGTCGGGCGAACACAAGAAGAGATCACAGCGGCCTACCGACAGTGGCAGGCGGGCGATGATCGTTTCGGTGTCGTCGACTCACCACTGCCTCGGATCCCGGTCGGCGCACCGGCGTGGCTCACGACGCCGTCGCCGCCGTCCGCTCGTCGAGAGTGAGCGCGGCTGGCGCATCTGGGTTGACGATGCGCGCGTAGGGTCAGCCTTCCGCCCTTTAAGCCGAGAACAGCATTGTTCCGAAGCCGCCGAGGCTCGGGGGAACCGACCCGGGATGACGCCAACACCCGACCGGCCTCTACCGCAAGACTGCGGGCCGAGAGGCAATGAGACCCTGCACCTATCCGTTCGCTGCCACCCCGACCTTGTGGCCCTGTGCGTCGGCGAATACCCCAAAGGTCGTCCCCGGCACCTTTTGGACGGGCTGAATGATCGTTCCACCCAATTGCTCGGCCTTCTTCAACGTGGCGGCGACGTCTTCTACTCCGACAAAGAACAGCACCTCGTCGTCGGCGCCCTGACGGGGACCGATCGCGAGATGGGTTCCATCCTCGATGCCCGTGTCGATGAAGGTGAAACCGGGCAATGCGCCTTCGGAAGCGACCTTCCAACCGAACAGGCCGGCAAAGAACTGCCGGGTGGCGTCAGGGTCCTCGGAGCGGATCTCTGCGTGGATGACGGGATGTGACATGGGATTCTCCTTTAGTGGAAGTAGAGCGCTGGATGTCACCTGAATGACGAATCACCGCGGCGAAATCGACACGACGGCCCGAAAAATTTGGGTCAGCGCCATTCGTTTCTCGGATGGTTCGAAATGCCGCCCCTGAGAGTTCTTTCGCGACCGTCATGCCGCATCCTCGGTGGTGTCGGAGGTGTTCGAGGGAGCGGTTGATCCACCCGTGCTTCTCGCGCATTCGAGACGACGGGAGCGTTCGGGTTCTCGGACCGGAGAGCCCGAACCGGTGGCCCGCATGACCCTACGATGCTGATGTGCCGGATCGAGCCGAGCCTGCTGATGAGCCAGGTCGATCATTGTGGAACGTGCTCATTGGAAGGCCCTTGCGATCAAGCGAGGCATCCAAGGAGCAGATCACCCCCGTAGAGGGTCTCTCTGCTCTGTCGCTCGACGCGTTGACCTCGGTCGCCTACGGTCCCGAGGCGATCATCGTAGTGCTGGCGGTTGCCGGTTCAGGATCACTGCACCTGGTTCTTCCGATCACTCTGGCAATCGTGGCCCTCTTGGCCATCCTGGTCTTTTCGTACCGCCAGGTCATAGACGCGTATCCCGGAGGCGGTGGCGCCTACGCCGTGTCTCGGGCCAACTTGGGTGCAGGCACCAGTCTGGTGGCTGGTGCGGCGTTGATCGTCGACTACACGTTGACTGTCGCGGTCTCGATAGCGGCCGGAGTGGGTGCCCTTACCTCTGCCTTTCCGAGTCTGACCTCGGCCACGGTTCCGATCTGCCTCGGCATCCTTGCTCTCATTACCCTGCTCAATCTGAGAGGTCTGGGGGAGACGGCACGAGCGTTCCTGCTACCCACGATGCTCTTCATCCTCGGGCTCTTGACCGTCATCGCCATCGGACTCGTCCACCCCTTGGGACTCGAGGAACCCCAGCCAGGGCAGTCCCTGGTGCCGACCCATGGGCTACAGGTTGTCGGCTTCTTGCTCATCTTGAAGGCGTTCTCGGCCGGTTGCAGCGCCCTGACCGGTGTTGAGGCGATCGCCAACGGCGTCCCGCTGTTCAAGACGCCCAGGGTAACTCGGGCCAAGCGAACAGAGATGCTCCTCGGAGTCATCCTGGGCACGATGCTGCTGGGCTTGGCCGTCCTGGCCCGACGTTGGCACATCGGTCCTCGCTCGAACCAGACGGTGCTCAGCCAGATCATGGGTATGGCCGTGGGCCGGCACTGGGCCTACTACGGCCTTTCCCTGACCATCACCGTTGTGCTGGCACTTGCCGCCAACACCTCATTCGGTGGGCTTCCCATTTTGGCCAGCCTGCTGGCTCGGGACGACTATCTGCCCCATCTGTTCTCCCTTCGCGGCGATCGACAGGTCTTTGGCAACGGCATTTGGGTGCTTTCTGGCCTCTCCGCCGCGCTCCTGATCGCCGTCGGTGGGAATACCAACGCGATGATTCCTCTCTTCGCCATTGGCGTGTTCACCGGGTTCACGCTCTCCCAAACAGGTTTGGTCGTGCACTGGTGGCGAGAACGACCACCTCGGTGGCACTACCGCGCACTTGTGAATGGCTTCGGTGCAGTGGTGACTGCCTTGGCGACCTTGGTGTTTCTGGTCTCGAAGTTTGCCCAAGGGGCATGGGTTGTCGTCTTGGCCGTCCCGGCGTTCGTACTCCTTTTCGTGCGGATCCATGCGTATTACCAGCGCGCCGGCTTGGAACTGGGAATCGGGAGCATCCCGACCAAACCCGTCGGCAGACGCACGTTGGTGATTGTTCCCGTCACCAGCGTGTCGCGTCTGACCGAATACGCCCTCGCCGAAGCGTTGTCGATGGGTCAGGAGGTCGTCGCGGTCTCGGTCGCGATGGACCTAGGAGGTGACGGGCTGGGAAATGAGGAATTGGAGAGAACTTGGGCGCAATGGAACCCAGGACCCCCGCTGCGCATCCTGCACACCGATTTCACGTCTGTGGTACAACCAATCGTCGCCTTCATCGACGAGGTTCAAGAGCACAGTGACCAACAGATCGTGGTACTGATTCCGGTCGTGATCCCAGAGCGTCTTCGCTATCGCCTATTGCACAACCAGATTGACTTGGTCCTCTCTGCGGCGCTTCGGTCCCGCCCTGACGTTGTGGTGGCTCGCGTGGCGATGCCGTTGCAAGACGCAATCGATAACAAGGCTCACGATCCTCTTTGATCTTCACGTTGGGGCGCCGACCGAGTACGCCTGAGATGCAGACCTGCCCCCGTCCGCCGGGAAGGTGAGACACCTGCAGGGCCAAGGGCGCGACCTTGGAAGACGGGCACAGTTGTTCTTGGCAAACTGGATGAATGCCGGACGCCCAATGGCCCCTCTTTGACCTTCGGGTCCGCACGCCCCGTCTAGAGATTCGTCTCCCAACCGACCCGGACTTGTATCGCCTGAATGAGCTGGTCGACCTCGGAGTCCATGAGCCGTCCGCCATGCCGTTCACCATCCCGTGGACCGACACCCCGCCGTCAAGGCGCCACCGTGAGTCACTTAAGTTTTGGTGGTCGGCACGGGCCAACTGGAGCCCGGAGAGCTGGGACTTCACTGGGGCGGTTTTCGTCGACGGGGCTCCGGTCGGAGTACAGGACCTGATGGCCAAGAACTTCGCCCGCCTCCGGACGGTCGAGACCGGGTCCTGGCTCGGTCGCCAGCACCAGGGTCAGGGTCTCGGGAAGGAGATGCGAGCTGCCATCTTGCACTTGGCTTTTGAAGGCCTCGGGGCAATCAGAGCCATGAGCGGAGCGTTTCACGACAACCGGGCATCGTTGGCAACGTCAAAATCCTTGGGATACACCGAGAACGGCGACCGACTAATGCTGCGACGGGACAGACCAGACCGGATACTTGATCTGAAACTGGACCGCGCCACGTGGGCGCGCCGCGACGACATCGAGATCGAAGGTCTTGAGGCTTGCCTCGAGATGTTTGGCGCTATGCCTCCGGACTGAGATGCAGACTGCCCCAGTTCGCCCGTCCGTTCTGGGACGCGTGTTCTGGGAAACGCCCGCGATCGGCGAGCGACCCCGAGCCGTCGTTCCGGAGCACTTCAGGTCGGAGCGATACCTGATGGGTCTCGAGCCTGTCCAAGCCCGGGTCCGAAACGCTCGGAAACGGCACTTATGCGACTGCCGACCGGGGTGGGGGGCTAAGGCACGCCCGAGGGTACGCTCCTCCACGCATTCATCGCAGAGGTTGGTTGGCGCGACATGCCAGCCGCTTCAGTGGAGTCGGAGCTCGGCCGAGAACTCCAGTCCCCCGAGCGCGGCCGCCGGACTACGACGAGAGTTCAGCCCGGCGCTCCCACCAGGCCTCGGCGGCGGTCATCGCGCCTTCGGCCTCGTGGATGCCGTCGCCCACGAGCCCTGCGGTGGCAGCCCAGTGCAAGGGTACAAGGGCTAGAGCCCCGGGGAGCCAACGGTGCTCGTCGCGAGTCAGCGGTTCCGGAGCCGTGCCTTCGTAGGCGTCGAGCAGTCGTCGCGGCTCGAGCAATTCGCCGCCCTGTGCGACGTGGTGCAGGCTGGCCGCGATGTCGTACAGCCGCTCCCTGACCCTCGCAAAATCCAGGTCGAAGGTGGCCCATGAGCCGTCTGACAGTTCTCCCGCGTTGCCCAATTTGTAGTCCCCATGAATCGGACTGCGTGGCAGTTCGACCTCTTTCTGGAGCTTGGAGAGCTCGCCAGTCAGTTGGCTCATCCGATGCACGACCGGCTCGCTGTTGGGTCCGAGCCTGCGGCGTGTGAAGCCGACCGAGTAACGCAGTTGGCCGAAGGTTCTGTGGTCGTCGAGGGGTTCGGGCGGACTGGGCTCCCAGACTGCTTCGAGCGCAGAGTGAAGGCGTCCGAGCTCCTCGAATAGGCGGACGTGGGAGTCCTCGTCCGCCCGTGGTTGGACGTGATCGATGAACTCCTCAATCTCAGCCCAACGATCAGCGACCCTCAGGAGGTCGCAGCCGGCAATCCGAATCGGCCGAGCGACGCGGACTTGCGTCCGCTGGAGCCGCTCCCGCAGGCGCCGCAGTCCCGCGACCCGGCCGCGGCGGACCCAGGGCCTATGAACCCGGAGGACAACCGGCGGGTCCGCGTCTATCCGCACGTTGAGGTTGAACCCACCGCCAATGTCTTCCCATCCGGCCCCTCGCGCGACGCGGGCGATCACGGCCGAGACGGCCGGGTCATCTGGGCTGGCTCTAGGCCCGAACCAGCGCGGCAAGGGAGGGGGAGAGGTCGAAGCTTCGATTCCGGTCATGGCAATGGCCCACCAGCGCACCCGAGGAAGGGTCCGCCAGCGAGCATGGCGCAATCTTGCCGCATCGCTGGGGCACGGTGCCTGCGCATCAACGTGGCGGGGCTTGGACGACGGACCGATCGAAGGCGTATGCCTTTGCCTGGGGTCGGCTGCACGCTCACTATGCGCCTTCGGGGGCCGAGCGGGGTTCGGTGACCTCCATCTATCGAACCCAGCTAAGTAGAGACGCGATCCTCTGTGAGGTCGATGAGAACTTCAATCTGTCAGGTCGCCACCATGAGAAGGAGGTCATAGTGGAACCTGGGCGACGGGGAGAGATCGAGTGTGTCGAGACGGTGCTGCCAGGTACTGATAGGGCAAGTCCGTCCGAGGGCCAGCTGGAGTCTCCTGGCCCCAAACGCCGGGGTTGGGCCAGGGTACGGCTCCTCTGCTTACCAGGGGGCAAACTTGACCCTGTGGAGCGATGCGATGAATGCGGGTACGACGCGGATGAGTGGAGCGACTCAAGGGCGGTCACGGCCATCGAAGGGTTGCCCGCCCGCTGGCGCGAGGCCTTGGCAGGCTTAACCTCAGGAGAACTGCATCGACGACCGATACCCGCAATGTGGTCCATCTCCGAATATGCGGATCACGTGCGGGAGGTCTTGTTCGGAATGCGCTTTCTACTCGATACGGCGGTCACAACCCCTGGAGTCGATCTCGGAGAGTCGCCATCATCACCGTTCGATCCCGAACCTCGCCGCATCGATGTCAACATGGCATTGGCCGGCATCGAGCGTGAGACGACCGCATTGCGAGAACGACTGACCCGACTTTCTCCCGACCATTGGAACTTGACTGTGAGGTTGGATGGTGACGATGTCAACCCGCATTGGATTGCTCGTCACGTGGTGCATGACGCCACCCACCACCTCGGCGACGTCGCTCATCTTCGGGCCGCACTTTGAACGACCTGGGTGCCTCTTCGACGGTCCTTGACAAATGGTTGACAAGCGGAGGGTCCGACAACCTTGGTTCGAAGGCGAAACGCAACTTCCACCGGGACTTTTGTGGCGCGCTCGGAGGGAT
>CAVURD010000016.1:0-86395 GCA_963743785.1 uncultured Acidimicrobiaceae bacterium
GGCGCACCGATCTGACGGCGCTCCCGCGAGGTGGTCCGGGTTTGGATCACCGACCCGGGCCTAATCTTCGAGAGGTATGGTACCCACCGTCGTCCACGTGGCCCCGCACCCCGACGACGAGGCGGTCGGCTGCCCCGGAGCTCTGCTGCACCTGCGCGATCGGGGGTGGCGGGTCGTCAGTGTCATCGCCAGCCTGGGCTTCCCCGAGCAGCGGGACCGACGGCGGGCCGAAGCCGAAGAGGCGTCACGCCGGGCCGGCTTCGTGCCCGTGTTCCTCGACCCGCCGCTCGACATCTCCGTGGGCGACGATCTGGCGCTGGCCACCGTCCGGGTGGCGACCGAGGTGCCGGGGATCGTGGCCGAGTACGACGCCAGCATCGTCGTGTCACCGTCGCCCCACGATGTGCACCACGGGCACGAGGTGGTGGGACGCGGCGTGCAGCAGTCCATGGCCACCCTGCCGTCGGGCCTGCGCTGGTGGATGTGGGGGGTGTGGGGTGACCTGCCCGCCCCCAACGTCTTCTACGCCTTCGGTGAAAAGGATCTCGCTCGCATGCTGCACATCCTCGAGGCGTACGAGGGTGAGCTCGAGCGCAACGACTTCCGCCGGCTCCTCGCCGGCCGCGCCGCGGCCAACGCGGTGCTCGGCTCCGAGCGAGTGTTCGGCTTCGGCTCGGCCGCCGCCAGCACCCTCCCCTACGCCGAAGTGCTGACCGAAGTGAAGTACGTGGGAGATCGCTTCTTGGCTTCGGAACCCCACCCGCTCGATGAAGGCTCGTCCGAGGCCGACTTCACGGTTGATCTGTCGCCCTGGGTGGAATCGCACAGCGTGCACGAACTGGTGGGCTACATCCGTGAAGTGCGCGGCGAGGCCGGAGAGACCGGGAGCATCTAACGGCGTTGCACCACGGTGCCGGCGTCGGCCCACCACGGTCTCAGCCGGAGGCGGGCCGGCGGCAGCGTGCCGTAGACCAACACGGCATCGCCGCGTCCGAGGCACCGCAGGTCCTCGGGCGGGAGGAGGCGGCGGGGCCCCCGGCTCTGCGTGGTGGACCGCCCACCCTTGGCGTCACGGGTGACCGAGGGCAGCGTGGCCTCCTCGTCACCGATCAGACGGCTGGCGTACTCCAAGGTGTCCGGATCGGCGATACCGGGCAGGAAGAGCTTGGCCCGATGGTTGTTCAGCACCGTCGGCGCCCGGGCGCCGTAGCGGGCCCGCACCTGGGCCAGGTCCTGCCAGACGGTGACCAACTGCACGCCGTGCGAAGCACAGGTGGCCGCCAACCCGTCGAGTTCGGCCAGTGGGGCGATGTGGGCCGCCTCATCGAGCACGACGAGCAGCGGTGGGTCGAGTGGCTGACCCGATCGCGTGGACCGGGCGAACGCCTGCGAGAGCACCTGTGTGGTCAGGGCGGTGAAGTAGCCGCGCAGCCACCGCTGGTCGTGCGCCGGCGCGCAGAGGTACACGGTGTGCGACCCGTCGAGGAGGTCGCCCGGGTCGAACCACCGGATCGAGGCCGCCGGCCGCCCGAGGCTGCGAACGGAGCCAGGACGGTCTCGGCCGTGGTGTACACCGAACTGCGGGTCCGTTCGTCCCGGCACCACGAGGCGCGCGCCGCCTCCAGCGCTTCGGGCAGCCCGGCCGTCTCCAAGATGTCGGAGACCTCACCGACCTCTTGGAGGTCGACCCAGCGCACCACATCGGCCATGGAGCCGCCACGTACGGCCGCGGCGAAGAGGAGCGGGGCCAACAGTTTCGCCGCCGTGGCGTACCAGAACTCCCCATCGGCCGTCGTGCCGTCGGCTTTGGCCGTTTCGCACAGGTCGGCCGCCATGCGCCGCGCCCCGGGCCACGCCGAGCAGGCGCCGAGCGGGGTCCATTCGCTGGCCGGTGCCCCGGTCGACCGGGTCGGATCGATGCACCACACCTGGCCCCGTCCGGCGCGGTGTTGCCGCGTGTGTCGCAGAAGGTCGCTCTTGACGCTGGCCGCCAGCACGGGGCCCTCCCACCCCAAGATGGCCGGCACGGCCAGGGCGCTGGTCTTCCCGCTCTGGGTCGGCCCCACCACCACCAACGACTGCGCCGGTTCGGCCACCACCCGGGCCGGCGACCCGCCGCCCGCGGTGGAGCCCAGGCCGAGACGACCCGGATGCGGTCGGTGCAATGGAAGGAGGAGCGGACCGAGGTCGCGGCGCCGGGCCCATCGGGCGCCCCGGGACCGCGCCGTCGGGCGGCGCTCGGATGCCGGTCACCATGGCGAAACGAGTAAGCGGCCACCACGGCGCCCCCGAAGGCCAGCGGCATCACCGTGGCGGTGAGACCGTTCACGAGAGGGCGGGCGACGTCATCGCCCCGTCGGTGTCCACCAACAGGCGCTCCATCGGGCTGAGCCGATGCTGGACCAAGAAGGACCGTTGCCCCACCTTCCAGAGGGCGACGCCCCGGCGAAGTTGGGGCAACAGGTCGCTCTCGGTGGCCGACAGGGAGAGCAGTTCAGCAGCGAGGGCCAGCTCTCCGGGTGACTGGGCGTAGATCACGCGGGTCTCGGAGTCGGCCAGGAGTCCCTGGGCCAGCGCCACCTGCTCCGAATCCGAGGCACCGACCGAGCGCAGATCGGACACCCGGTGCAGCACGGCCACGTTGGACACCCCGAAGGCCCGTGAGAGCTTCCACGACGACTGGAGCCACCTTGCCACCCCGAGGTTCGAGAGGATGGCCCAGGCCTCATCGACCACCAGGAAGACGTGTCCGCTCTTTGTCTCGGTCGCTCCCCGAGCCGATGAGGCTCGGGCCAAGGCGGCCTGCAGCCACGCCGTGGCGCAGGCCATGAGAATGCCCAGAGCGGTCGAGGTGTAGAGAGCGGAGAGGTCGAGCACGACCAGCGGAGCGGAGAGGTCCAGGCCCGACGTCGTCGGACCGTCGAACATCCCGCACAGATCCCCGTGCACGAGACGTCGAAGCTCCAGTGCCACGTCGCGGCCATCTTCCAACAGCTCGTGCAGCTCGGTACGCAATGACGCTGCCGACGCGGCGGTGGGGGCGAGCAGCTCCTCGACGACCGAGGGCACGGTCGGCACGTCGGCCCGTCCGGTCGCCGACACCAACGCCACACCCAATGCAGCCCGCTCACGCGGCAGCAGGCTGCGTCCGAGGCAGGCACTGGCCAGTGAAGAGAGCAACTCCATCTGTCGGCGCGCCGTGCTCCCCTCGCCGTCCACCACGCCGCTAGCGGGCCCGGGTCCCGGGTCGAGTGGGTTGAGCCGGATGGCGCCCCCCGGCCGCAGCGCGACCGGGCGCACGCCCCAGGCGGCGGCCAGGTCGCCGTACTCCCCCTTGGGATCGACCACCCAAGCCTTTCGCCCGAACACCGCCTGGCGCCAGAGGAACGTCTTGACGAAGGCGCTCTTACCTCGGCCGATCTGGCCGAACACCACCATGTTGGGGTTGGACACAACCCCCTGGGCGTAGAGCTCGAAGGGGTCGAAGACAAACGACCCGCCCAACAGATCGTCCCCGATGACGACGCCGCGCTGGCCCAGGCCAGCCTCGGCGATGAAGGGGTAGGCGGCGCCGAGGTTCCGCGTGGTGATCTGGTGGGCGGGGATCCGGGGGCCGGTACTTCCCTTCACGGGAGGTAACGGTCGCACTCAGTTCGGAGCTAAGTCACAACTACACGTACTTTCAGGTGGAGAATGGTCGAACGAGCTAGGCGCTGCCGGAGTCGCGGGCCGCACAGTCCGGGCATAGTCCGCGGAAGATCACCTCGGTGTGACTGAGCATGAACCCGTGTCGTTCTGCTGCGGTTAAGGCGGGGAGACCAAGCTCCAGGTCGATATTTTCGATCCGGCCACATGTCGAGCACACCAGGTGGTGGTGATGATGGATGTCGGTGTCGAAATGGGTGGATCCAGTGCCCAGATCGATCTGGTGGATCTGTCCTAAGGCGGCCAAGCTGTGCAGTATCTCGTACACGGTCTTCAAGGAGATGCTCGGCATCCGCCGCTTAGCGATGAGCGTAGATCGCCTCCGCGGTGGAGTGTGCGGGGTTGGCGGAAAGGATCTCGAAGATGCATTGCCGCTGTCGGGTGACCTTGAGGCCGTGCCGGCGAAAGAGCGCGGTCAGGGTATCGGGGTCTTCCACGGTCACGTCCTTCGAAGGGGCCCCATCCAGACACAGCGACCATCGTCGCTGCCTTCAAAGACCTGAAGGCCCTGGATCCCAGCGTCCGCCGGCACGAACTTTGGCCGAACCCTGAGGCGTACTGCCTCAGTCGGGACGCGGATCGAGACCTTTTGCTTCAGGGCCGACATTGGCTTCCCACGTAGGGTTTGATGACCGGCTCGACCAGAACCGGTCACCAAACCCAGGGATGGCATCAGGCGAGGTCGAAGCGATCGAGGTTCATGACCTTGTTCCACGCAGCCACGAAGTCACGTACGAACTTTTCCTTCGCGTCGTCAGATGCGTAGACCTCCGAGATGGCTCGGAGCTGGGAGTTCGAACCGAAGGCGAGGTCGACGGCGGTGCCGGTCGACTTGACCTCGCCCGTCGCACGGTCGCGCCCCTCGTAGACGTTCTCAGCCGAGGCGGATGCCTTCCATACCGTGCCCATCTCGAGCAATGCCACGAAGAAGTCGTTGGTCAACGTCTCGGGCCGATCGGTGAAGATGCCGTGTGCAGAGTGGTCGAAGTTGGTGTTCAGGGCACGCATGCCGCCGACGAGAACCGTCAGCTCGGGGGCGGTCAGCGTCAACAGGTTGGCCCGCTCCACCAGCGCGTGCTCCCCCGGCAACTTCTCTCCGGCTCGCAAGTAGTTGCGAAAGCCGTCGGCGTTCGGTTCGAGCACGGCAAACGACTCCACGTCGGTTTGCTCCTGCGAGGCGTCCGTGCGCCCCGGCGTGAAAGGAACCGTTACGTCGGACCCGGCGTTCTTCGCCGCTTGCTCGACGGCCGCACACCCGCCCAGGACGATCAGGTCAGCGAGCGAGACCTTCACTCCGCCGGACTGTGAGCTGTTGAAGTCCTGCTGAATCTCCTCGAAGGTCTGCAGCACCTTGGCCAGTTCCGCCGGATTGTTGACCTCCCAGTCCTTTTGCGGCGCAAGTCGAATCCGTGCCCCGTTCGCCCCGCCACGCATATCGGTGCCGCGGAAGGTTGCCGCCGACGCCCATGCGGTGGAGACCAGCTGGGAAACGGACAGGCCGGAGGCGAGGATCTTGCCCTTGAGGGAAGCAGTGTCCTTCTTCCCAATCAGCTCATGATCGACCTCTGGGACGGGGTCCTGCCACAGCTGCGGCTCGGGAACCCAAGGGCCGAGGTAGCGCGAGACGGGTCCCATGTCGCGGTGCAGCAGCTTGTACCACGCCTTGGCGAACGCGTCTGCCAACTGGTCCGGGTTCTCGTGGAAGCGCTTTGCCAGCGGCGCGTAGATCGGATCCATCTTCAGCGCAAGGTCCGTCGTCAGCATCATCGGGGCGTGCCGCTTCGACGCATCATGAGCATCGGGCACGGTGCCCTGTGCCGCGGGATCCTTGGGAGTCCACTGGTTCGCACCGGCGGGGCTTGTCGTCAGCTCCCAGTCGTACGTGAGCAGGTTGTCGAGGTACCCGTTGTCCCACTTCGTGGGCTCATTGGTCCACGCACCCTCTATCCCGCTGGTGATTGCATCGTCGCCCTTGCCGCTGCCGAAGGTGTTCGGCCAGCCCAGGCCTTGCGCCTCGAGAGGGCAACCCTCGGGTTCCGGACCGACGTACTCCGCTCCGGCTGCACCATGGCACTTGCCGAACGTGTGGCCGCCGGCGATGAGCGCAAAGGTCTCCTCGTCGTTCATCGCCATACGACGGAAGGTTTCTCGAATGTCCCTGGCGGCAGCCAGCGGATCCGGGTTGCCGTTGGGTCCCTCCGGGTTCACGTAGATGAGGCCCATCTGCACAGCGCCGAAAGGGTCGCCGAGCTCCCTGTCGCCGCTGTAGCGCTCGTCTCCGAGCCAGGTGTCCTCAGGCCCCCAGTAGATGTCGTCCTCGGGCGCCCAGATGTCCTCTCGCCCGAAGGCGAAGCCGAACGTCTTGAAACCCATCGAGTCCAGAGCACAGTTGCCGGCGAAGACAAGCAGATCGGCCCAGGAGATCTTCCGCCCGTACTTCTGCTTGACCGGCCAGAGCAAGCGGCGCGCCTTGTCGAGGCTCGCGTTGTCGGGCCAACTGTTGAGGGGGGCAAAACGCTGAGCGCCGGTGCCGCCTCCGCCCCGGCCATCGTGGATGCGATACGTGCCTGCGGCATGCCACGACAGCCGGATGAAGAGTGGACCGTAGTGGCCGTAGTCGGCCGGCCACCAGTCCTGCGACGTCGTCATCACCTTGATGACGTCCTGCTTCAGCGCGGCGGGGTCGAGAGTCTTGAACTCTTCTGCGTAATTGAACTCCTCGCCCATGGGATTGGACTCGGGCGAGTGCTGGTGCAGAACATCTAACTCCAGCTGATTGGGCCACCAGTCGTGGTTCGACCTGGGTCCACTCGGCTCGGGAGTCGGGGCGGGGATTACTGGGTTCTCGCTTTCGCTGCCGCTGTCAGGCACGTGGGTCCTTCTCCTTCTTTGTTGTTCCCTTTTGATGGCTGGTTGCTCTAGACGTTGGTTTCCCTGAATCCAAGGCTGTGTAGCTCAGCTGGTGTCGCTCGCTGCGTGTCCGCTTTGAGCCGTCGGATGAAACCGAAGTCGCCGCAGCACACTCGGGACATCGACCCCCGTTGAGAACCGCGGCGTCGTGACCTCATCACAACATGCACGTGAGGGCCGGCATGAAATCCGACCACAGTGGCCAGAAATATCGCTCCGAGCAGGACTCCTGTGATGATCCACATGAGCGCCTCCTCACGTCGTTCCGTGGCTTCACATTACAGCAGGTTGCCTCCGGATATTCCGGGGACTCCACCGGCGACGACGGCGGGGTTCATCCATTGGCAACAAGCCCTGGATCTGATTTCTTAGGAGATGTCGGTGATGACCAGCATCAGATGCGGGTGCCGGGGGCTCAGCTCGTCCGGTACGTCAATGGACAGGGCCGAGTCGTCGTATGCCCAACCCCGACGACGCCAGGTCAACAAACCCGGGTTGTCCGGTGACACTCAGGTGCACCCCGGTGCTCGGATCACACCACGCGCGCCCTGCTGGAATCAGCTGCGGCGCTGCTTGCGTGGCCGTGCACGACTGGGGTCCGCCGAGCTCCAGGAGGCCGGCGCTCCCGTGAAGCACGATATCCATCTGCCCCCGAGTCAGACGGAGGGGCGCGTGGGGGGCGAAGACGAGATAGCCACCTTTCGTGAGGTGGGCGTCAAACGAGCGAGCCCACGTGACTCGCTCGGCGATGGTCATCCTGGCCGTGTAGTAGCTGGTGTGACCTATGTCCATGACCGGGACGACCCACCGTCCGAAGGTAAAGACCAGATAATCGAACCCTGGTTCGTAAAAGCGCGATCCGGCCTGTGCGCCCGAGTAGTAGAGGACCTTCGCCCCATGCACCCCTCGATAGGTGGCCAACGGCTGTCCCGAGAAGATCGACGCGACCGTTCCGTAGTTGGGCGACAGGTACTGGCCACAACACCGGAACGTCCCGGTGGTCACCGGCCAGTCGACTTCGCCGCCGACGGTGAGACCAAACCGGGCCAGGTCGAGTGATCGGGGGTAGCTGAGAGCAAACCCCCGGCCGTCCGGCAGTCGAATGGCCATGGTGGTGCGGCCGTTCCGGGTCGTCGTGGGGGGCACGAATCGAGAAGCGGGCGTGCTCTTGGTTGCCACCGGCGTGGGATGGCCATTTCCGAATTTCAGGGTGGCTGTTGCCACGAGTCCGACCACGAGAAGGACGACGCCCGCACCGACCCAACGCTGTCGTCGCCGGTGTCGACGACGAGCCTCCTTGATCAAGGCTGCCGCAGCCATCTCGGCGGGCCGAGCTCGCGGAGGCTCGAGGAGCGTCATCACCGGACGCCTTCGATGATGCGTATCAGCTCGTCCCGCCGGTATCCGTTGCGCCGGGCCAGGTGCACAAGCTCTCTCGCTTGCGCGACGACCAGGCTTCTTTGGGGCGCCTTTCCGGCGACCGTGATGCCGCGGCCACGCCGGAACTCGAGAAGGCCTTCGTCACGCAATTGATGGAGGGCGCGAAGCACGGTGTTCGAGTTCACCCCGAGCACCGCGGCAAGATCCCGGGCCGGCGGGAGCCGCTCCCCCGGATTGGCCTCTCCTTCGGCGATGGACCGCCGGATCTCACCGGCCACCTGGACATGCAGGGGCGTGGGGTCTTCCAGGTCGATCTGGAAGGGTTCCATAGTGCTAGTTATGCTAGTACTATTCATCCCGAATCGCAACGGCCCGACATGAGGAGCGGGACGGTCGGACCCTCCCAGTCAGACAGTCACGTCAGTCCTCGGGCCAGTGGCAGCGTGCAGGTGTACCCGCTGGCTTGATCCCCGTACAGGCGACGGAGGAGGAGCCGGGATTGCCCGGCGGCGTGCTGGACGGCGTCGCAGGCCACCGACAGCTCCGCCTCGCTGGCGGCCGAGACGGTGACGTACCCGGCATAGCGGAACGAGGCGTGCCCGTCGGCCAGTTCCGCTTCGCGTCGGGCCAGCACTTCGCTCTCGCGGGCATGGCGGGCCGTGGCCACGAATCCGCTCCGCCGGCGCAGTTCGGCGTCGGCCATGTCCGCGGTCCGCGACGCCTCCACCCGGCGCAACGCCTTCTCCGGACCGAGCGGTTCCATGACCATCGACAACGTGGCCCGGGCCGGCGAGAGGAGGAGCGGCGCCAAGAAGTCGCTGTGCACCTCGGTGCGGGGCCACTCGGCCACCCAGAAGGTGGCGTGCACCATGCCGTCGACGCGGAGGGTGGCCCATTCCTCCGACATGGCCATGGGCCACGGGTCCGCCGTCGAACGAGGACGCGCCGCCGGCCTGCGCGCCGGCCGTCACCCGTCCTCGCTGCGGCTCGTACGTGCGCAGCAGCAGGTCTGCTACGTCGTCGACCGTCGACACGGCGTTGACCCCGATGTCGGCATCGCCCAGTTGGCGGACCATCTGGCCGACCTCGCGTTGCAACGACTCGCAGCCGCGCTCGAGCGATTTGCCCATGCGCACCTGCACGGCCAGCGTCACGTCGTGGGTGCTGGCGTCGGCATCGATGTCGCACAGCAACGACTCGTACGAGCTCACGCAGGCGGAAGCCGGATCCGCCGCGCGCCGCTCGCCCAAGTAATCGTGGACGCCCTGCCCTTGGTCCGGGAAGGACGCGGCCAACCACTGCACCCGCTCGACAGGCGACCCTTCCCGGGCCAGCGAGGCCAGGACGGCGGACCAGCCGGCGACCCGGCGGTCCTGATCGTCCGGGCCGAGGAGGGCAAAGGACTGGCCCCGGAGGGACAGGACTGCGGTCAGTGTGCGCCCTCGCACATCGTGCACCACGCCCATGTCGCGCTGACCCACGCTCAGCAGCCGTAGCCCGCACAGCGAGTCCGTCCGGCGCTGGCCCCGCCGCCGGCCCCGCCATCGGCCCCGTCCCCCGACCCGGCGTGTGCTCCAGCGCACCGCCACCGGTATCCACTGGTCGCCCGTCCGCCCCGCCACGGGCCAGGTGGCCAGCGCAGCACACAGCACCAGCATCAGGAGCGCCACTCCGACGCCGGCGGCGTCGGGCCGCGAACGCAGGACCAGTACCCCCACGACGAGTCCGAGGGCCACGGTGAGAATCTGACCGGCTCTGAATCCTGCCAGCGCACCCACCCGTTCGCGGGGGCCGAACCGATAGCGGGCGCTGTCGTCCCCCACTACGACGCGCCCCCGGGCCGGTGCCTCGCCGCAGGTGGCCGGTCATCGTCGTCCTCGCGTAGGTAGGTGAGGACCGGCCCGATGTGGTCTCGGCCGATGGCGTGTTGCAGACCGTTGAATCCCCGGGGCCCGACCGGCACGAGCCCGCCGCCGGCACCGCCGCCACCCGATCCCGGCGTCCCTCGACCCGGTGCACCCGGTGCCGGTGTGATCGGCTTGGGGCCCACCGGGTGCGGGACGTACGGCGGGAGATCCCGGTCCTCCGGATCGGCGCCATCGGCCGGGGGGATCCCCACCATGCGCCCGCTGGAATCGGGCAGGCATCCGCCGTTGTCGGAATTCGCCATGGCGCGGATCTCCTCGTCGCCCCCTACCGCACCCTCACCTCCACTGACGCCTGCCTCCATTCCGCCGGTCCCGGGCGGACCGGTCACCGCGGCGAGACGGGCCGCACCCCTGGCGCTGCGGTGTGCCGCCGTCGTCTCCCTGAGCGCGTACGCCGCCGCGGTTCGGGGCAGGGCGGTCAGCGGCGCCATGCCGCGTTGGCGGGCCCCCTCGAGATGACCGACGGCCCCGGCCTCGACCATCGGGATGAGGCGCAGGATGGCGAAGGGGACGAAGGTGGACAGCACCAGGAGCGCCCCACCGGCCAACACGGAGGCGAACCCGGAACCGGCCGCCACCGCTGGTACCGCCGACGGCGCCCGACGACACGGCGCTGGCGGCCAGGCTCAGCGTGGCCACGATGACGAACTTGGAGAGGATCAATGCCGCCAGCGTCTCGACCAGCCGGCGGCACCAATGGGAGACCGAAGGCCAGACCAACGTGGCCAGGGCCAGCGGAAGGAACAGCACGGCCACGTAGACGGCGGCCGCCCGCACCAGGAGCTCGAGCCAGAGCACGAAGGCCGCCACGGCCACCAGCAGCCCCACCAACAACAGCACGAAGGTGGCCATGGTCGGATCACCCAGCGCGGCGACCATCCCATTGGACACGCCGGTCAGGAGGTCGGTGACGTCGGAGCCACTCCCCCCGGCCACGGCGGTGCACATGGCGTCGGTGGCCGAGAGGCACAGCACCACGATCTGAATGGCCACCACACCGAGAAGGAGCGCCAACGGCAGCTGGACGAAGAAGGCGCGGATCAACTGGCCGGCGTTCTGCCGGTAGACCGCCTGCATCGTCGATACCAACAGGAGCGGCAACACCACAGCCCCCGCCAACACCGTCATCTCGACGTAGTGCTGGTGGAACCAGCTGGCGCCGATGTCGATGGTGGTCGTACTGATCAGCACGTGGCCGATCTGCGAGAGCAGCCACTCGGCGCCGCTCGCCACCCACTGGCTCAGCCCGTTCAGCACGGCGTTGATGCCGCTGCCGGCCACCGAACCCGCCACATTGCCGGCTTGGCAGAGTGGATTCAACGCGTCGAGGCCCGGGCATCCCGCCGACGGGGCCATCGGGAGAGTCGGTGCGGCGGCAACCGGTCCCGTCGCGGACCCGGTCGCCCTCGCGCCGGCCGCGACATGCGACATCAGCAGAAGGGCGGTGAGCACGGGGGGTTTCGCTACCGGTGCGCGGGGTTCGGCGAAGGCGAGCGGGACGTGCGGCCGAGCGAGCTCAGTGGACCTTGAGGCCGGCGCCGTAGAAGAAGTTGATGATGGCCGGGCCGGCGCCGATGAGCAGAGCGGCCAGCCCCGAGACCAGGACGGCCCGCCGCCCGACCAGCGATTGCTGGAAATTCTGCGAGTGCACACCCAGCGCCCAGGCGGCGGCCCCGACCACCAGGCCGACCAGGGAGGCCACCAGCGCCCAGGCGCCCAGCCCGTTGACCAGACCCTGGAGGGTGTCGCCGCCGGGCAACTGGCTCATCGAAGGACTCATCGACACGTCGGCCCAACGCCACACCAGCATGGTCACCCTCCATCACGTACGGTGCCGTCGGAGTCTCCGGGGCACCGCCAATCGTCAGGGAACGGTTCATGTAGTTTCAATGTTTTCCACAATCGACCCCGGGCTCCGCCGGCCGATCCCACGCCCGCTGAGGCGTTGTGTTCGCCGCGCCCCTGTCCCGCCTGTCATATTGGGAGCGTGTTCGGGAGCGGCGTCGTGATCAGGTGGAGCACCACCGAGGAGGTCATTTACGCCGCCGTCCTGGTCGTCGTCTTCGTCCTGGCCATCGTCATCGCCCGGGCCGTGGGCCGCCGCTCGGGTCGGCGGGCCATCTCCCAGCGCCTGACCGCGCTGGGCAGCCGGCTGGGCCTCGACCCGCCCGAGGACGAGACCAACATCGAGACGTCGCTGGCCTATCTCGAGCAGGTCACCAGCGGTGCGGCCCAAGCCGTCACCGAGTCCAGCTCGGACGCCATCCGCCTCCGGCGCTCGCTGGACACGCTGACCCAGGGTGTCGTCCTGTGCGACGAGAACGGCACCGTCATCTACCGCAACGGTCGGGCCAACGCGCTGATGGTGAGCCGGCACGGTGACGCGCTGGCCGCCCAGGCGGTGACCGAGCTCCTCCAAGATGCATGGCACGAGGGCTCGGCCGAGCGCACCCTCGATCTCTACGGGCCGCCTCGCCGCACCCTCCAGGTGCGGGCCCGCCAGATCGACGACGGTCGCCGCCCGCTCGGTGTCATCGCCCTGATCGAGGACATCTCCGAACGGCGGCGGCTGGAGGAGATCCGCCGCGACTTCGTGGCCAACGTCAGTCACGAGTTGAAGACGCCCATGGGCGCCCTCGGGCTGCTGGCCGAGACGTTGGTCAGCGAGCCCGACCCCGACGTGGCCCAACGGCTGGCCGGTCGCATCCACAACGAGGCCTTCCGGGTGAGCCGGATCATCGATGACCTGCTCGACCTCTCGCGCATCGAATCCGAGGAGGCTCCGGCCCGGGAGCCCGTCCTGGTCAACCTGGTCATGGCCGACGCCATCGAGCGGGTGCGGGCCACGGCCGATCAGCGGGGCATCGAGCTCGTCCTGCACGAACCCTCGCCCCCGGTGGCCGTGCTGGGCGAGCGCCGCCAGCTCGTCTCGGCCATGCACGCCCTGCTCGAGAACGCCATCACCTACTCGTACGACAACTCCAAGGTGGTGATCTCGGGCAGCGTCCGCCGTGCCACCGACGAAGCGGCCGCCTCCTTCACCACGGGCTCGACGCCGATCGTCACCTCGAGCACCCCCAGGGCCGAGGTCGCCGATGATGGCACCGCCCCGGCTCCCTTCAACGGCGACGAGGCGGCCCTCAGCACCGAGGAGATCGACAGCTTCACCTCCGTGCCCGCCCTCACACCGAACCCGACGCCGGCGCCGGCCTCCTTCCCCGAGACCACGTTCTCCGAAGTGGCCACCAGTTCGACCGCGCCGACGTCCGCCGACGGAGAGTCGTCGACCACCGAGGGAGGCGACGACGCTTCCGTCGGTCGGTCCGAATGGAACACCGAGGACCGTGACACGGTGCGCCTGGCCGTGCAGGACCACGGGATCGGGATCCCGGCCCGTGACCTGGACCGCATATTCGAGCGCTTCTACCGGGTCGACCACGGGCGCAGCCGCGACACCGGCGGCACGGGGCTGGGTCTGTCGATCGTGCGCCACGTGGCCAACAACCATCAGGGCTGGGTCGACGTCGAATCACGCGAGGGCGAGGGTTCCACCTTCAGTCTCGTGCTCCCGGTCCAAGCCGAACGGGTGGCATGAGCAAGACCAACCACCAACAAGTCAAAGAAGTCATCCTCTCGCAGCGCCGTAAACGACGGACCGATAAAGGTACTGCTGGCTGAGGACGAGGAATCCTTCATCGAGGCCCTGGTGATCGGCCTGACCAACGAGGGCTTCGTGGTCACCGTGGCCCGCGACGGCGCCGAAGCGTTGCGTCTCTATGACGAGACCGATCCCGACATTCTCCTGCTCGACCTCATGCTGCCCAAGATGTCGGGCATCGATGTCTGCCGGAACATCCGGACGCGCTCGTCCGTGCCCATCATCATGGTGACGGCCAAGGGTACCGAGATCGACACCGTCGTGGCGCTCGAGGTGGGAGCCGACGACTACGTCACCAAGCCCTACCGCCTGCGCGAACTGGTGGCCCGCATGCGGGCCGTCCTGCGGCGGGCCCCTGGCGGCCTCGACGCCAACGACCATGGGGACAGCATCGACCTCGGTACCGAAGGGGTGTGGGAATCGAGCGACATCAAGGTGGACTTCGACCAGCGCCGCGTCTTCGTGCGGGGCGAGGAAGTCCACCTCCGCCGCAAGGAGTTCGAGCTCCTGCGTCTGCTGGTGGAGAACGCCGGACGGGTTCTCACCCGCGACGTGCTCATCGACCGGGTGTGGGGCACCGACTACATCGGGGACACCAAGACGCTCGACGTGCATATCAAGCGCCTGCGCTCACGCATCGAAGCCGATCCGTCCGTGCCTGTGCTCATCACCACCGTGCGCGGTGTGGGCTACCGCTTCGCCTCACTGGCCATCTGAGCGATCGACCATCGACCGCGGCGCCTTTGGCAGGCCGATGCAAGCGGCTGGGACACTAACTCCATCGGGTGGCCGGTGAAGTTCCAGACTCGGTATTCGCCGATCGGACTCGTGCTCGCCTGCGGGCTGATTGCTGCGAGTTGTGGCGCAGGATCACCAACACCTCATGTGGCCAATGTGGATCCGCCGCATGACGTGATCGCCGACGGGGGCACCGGTTGGTCTCTGCCCGGTCATGACTATGCCAACTCACGGGATGCCGTCGGCTCGACGCTTCGTGCGTCGACGATCAGCCGCCTCGCCCGGCGTGGTCCATTGCGACCCCTGGTGCCTTGACGACCGCAGCCCTCATCGTCGGCAATACCGTCTATGCGGAGGACGACCACGGCGTCGTGGTCGCCGCTGACAAGAAGACAGGTCGAACATTGTGGCAGTCGGTCTCGACCGGGTTCACCGTCGGCCCCGAAGGCGTGGCCGTCGGGTGGGGGAAGGTGTTTGCCGCCACCGCCGATGGCATCGAGGCGCTCGACGCCAAATCAGGCCAGGTGCTCTGGACGAGACGGTTGACGGAGAGTGCCACGGCTGGCGTCGACATGCAGCCGACGGTGATCGGCCATCGGGTCCTCATCGCGACGGTACCGGTGAGTGCTGCCGTCCAGTACCAGGGGGGCGACCGGGGTTATCTGTTCGCGGTCGACGCCTCCTCGGGAAAGTCGACTGGTCATTCGACACGGTCGCGTCCAAGAACCTCTGGGGACATCCCGGCGTCAACTCCGGTGGCGGCGCCTGGTACCCGCCGGCGATCGACACGGGAACCGGAATCGTCTACTGGGGAACCGCCAATCCGGCCCCATTTCCTGGGACACCCCAATATCCGAACGGATCGAGTCGGGCCGGCCCGAACCTGTACACCGATTCGACGGTGGCACTCAGCCTCGCCACCGGTCGACTGATCTGGTACCGCCAAGCCGTGCCGCATGACCTCTTTGATCAGGATTTCGTTCATGCTCTCCTGGTCAAGGTGAACAATGGCGCCACCTCCGGTCAGGTCGTCGTTGGCACGGGCAAGGGTGGACAACTGTTGGGCATGGACCCGGCATCCGGACACTTGCTGTGGAAGACCTCGGTGGGAATCCACGAGAATCATTCCCTCACGGCACTGCCGGGCCCAACGTCGGTCTTGCCCGGCACCTACGGCGGGGTACTCACCCCGCCTGCCTCGGCCGACGGCAAGGTCTACGTGGCCACCCTCAATGCCGCGACCGTCTTGTCCCCGGTGAAGACCGCCTATTTCGGAGGCAAGGTCGGCACGATGAACGGTGAGGTCGTGGCCGTTGACGCAAGGACCGGAAAGCATCTCTGGGACACCTCCGTTCCGGGTGATCCAACCGGGGGCGCCACCGTGGTCAATGACCTCGTGATCACCGGGACGCTTCAGGGGAATCTCGTGGCCATCGACCGCACGACCGGAAAAATCGCGTGGACCCACAGCGTCGGGGACCCGATAAGCGGGTGGCCATCGGTGCTGGTGACCCCCAGGTTCCCCGGCGGTCGCGTGGATTCGGCCTTCCCTGGTTGTCAAGCCCGACCGGCAGGTCGCGTCCAATTGCGGACCACAGGGATGCACATGGCCGGTGGTCCGAGCACTGCCGACGAGGTCATGCGTCCCGTGGATGGACGCCGAAGTCGGCTGCTTCATCCCCGGTAAGGTCAGGGTAGAGAACCCTGATCACCACGATGGCGACGATTCCCCCGATCACTTCAGCGACCACGAAGGCCGGGACCGACTCTGGGGCGATGCCGGCAAATGTGTTGCTGAACATGCGTCCTACGGCGATGGCCGGGTTGGCGAAGCTGGTCGAGCTGGTGAAGAAGTACGCCGCTCCGATGTAGGCCCCAACAGCCGCCGGCGTGATATTGCTCCGCCTGGTTCGGGCGAGCGCGAAGATCACCAACATCAATCCGAGTGTGGCCACAATCTCGGAGAGGAAGTGCGGGCCACTCGAGCGATGCTTGGTCGAGATGCTCACGGCGGGCAGGGCGAACATGATGTTGGCCAGGACGGCCCCGCCGATGCACCCGGCCACCTGCACCGGGAGGTAGGCGAAGGCATCACGCCACCTCAACCCGCCGAAGACCGCGTCGACAAAGGACACGACTGGATTGAAGTGGGCCCCTGACACTCCGCCGAACATCAGGATGATGGCATAGAGGCCGGGCGGTGGCTGCCGCGTTCTCCAAAAGTTCCAGACCAGTGGCGCCGGGCGAGAGTTGTTGCGCCGCGATTCCCGATCCCACGACGATGGCGCCGAGGAACACGCAGCCCAGTCCCTCGGCGATGAGACGACGCCACAGCGCTGGTTCGCTCATCCCCACGTCGTCGGCGCCGCCGTCAGGTGGTAAAAGGTCGGTCAACAACAGGTCGGCGACACCGGGGGCGGCTCAGATTCCGCGTCACCGGGGGCACGCCGGCGCAACACGCCGATACATCCGGCCCGCCGTCGGTTGGATCGTCGCCCCGCATGGAGTCGGCGTCGGCCAGCACCGTATAGAACTCCCACGGCACGCCTTCGGGCGAGGAGACCCACACCTTGTCCTGGATGGCGAAACAACAGGTGACATCGTCCTCAACGGCGGTGACCAGGCCCTGACCGGCCAGGCGGGCCTGGGCCTCGGCAACGGCTTCGCTCGATTCGAACTCGACGCCGAGATGGTTGAGGGCACCGGGTGCCTGGGCTGTGTCTTCGATGAGCACCAGCTTGAGCGGCGGATCGGCGATGACGAAGTTGGCGTAACCCGGCCGGCGCTTGGCCGGCTCGGTGGCGAAGAGTTTCCGGTAAAAGTCGACGGCGTCATCGAGGCTCTCGACGTTCAGTGCCAGTTGGACTCGGGACATTGGGACCTCCATCGGTATTCACATCTGTCGATGCATCGAGTATGATCGATACATTCACAGCTGTCAATGGGAGGCCGCCATGGCGAGAAGCGCGGGATCAGTGACCCTCGACGTCGAAGTAGAAACCTCCGGATCACCCGCCCAGCCCTGCTGCCCCTCGGTCCTGTCCTCGCCCCTAGATGCGTCGGACGCCGCCGAGCTGGCGACCGGGTTCACTGCGCTGGCGGATCCGGTCCGCCTGCAGGTGCTCAGCATCCTGGCGGCCGCGACCGGGGGCGAAGTCTGTGTCTGCGATTTCGTCGAGCCACTGGGCAAGAGCCAGCCCACCGTCTCCCATCACCTCAAGATCCTGGCCGGAGCCGGGCTCGTCCACGGAGACCGCCGGGGCAAGTGGGTCTACTACTCGTTGGATCGTGACCGCCTGGCATCACTTCGAGCGGCCATCGATTCCTAGTCGGCATCCGGTATGGGTATCGGTAGGGCGGATCAGCGAACCGGTCAGGGAAGGCCGGCTTGGGTGACGGCTTCGAGTTGGCTGGAGGCGTAGTTCGTCACCAAGAGGAGTCTCCCGTCCGGGCTGGTCGCCATGTCCCGGGGAGACCTCCCCGATCGTATTGAGCCGGTGAGGGCCATCCGGCCACCGTGGTCGACCGCCACGACGGCCAGGCCCGAGGCATTCTTCCTGGCGTTGACGCGAATGGAGTCGGCGATGACGAGGCCGCCATCGTGATTGACCAGCGCCAACCCGACGGGTGCTTCGCCGACCGAGATGTCCTGCCGGAGGGCGCGGGCGGGATGCGTGATCAGTGCCTTGGCCGAGAAGGCCAGGAGGGCATCGCTCTCCCGAGCCGTGACGTAGACCGTCGAGGCCGTGGCCACCACGCGGCTGGGGTTGCATCCAGCGGTGACCACCGAGACGGTGGCTCGCGGAAGGGCATGCTCGGCCTTCTCCACATTGATGGTGGTCAGGGCTCCATTGCTCGTCGTCTCCGAGCTTCCTTCGCTGGTCACATAGAGGAAGCGACCGTTGGGGGAGATCGCAATACCGACGGGCGTGCTGGCCAGAGCAACCGTGCCCACCAGGTGCGACCGATGAAACCCACGGGCCAGTGCGCGCTGCAGGTTGAAGACAGCGAGTTCATTGGAGTCCTCGAGGGTCACGAAGACGTAGTGGCCGTCGGGAGACACCACGGTCTGGCTGGCACCGGTGCCGCCGCTGCTCAGCGTGCCGACGAGCCCGTCGGCCGTCGGCGGCGGCGACCGCTCGAGTCGAGCCACGTCGAATACTTCTGCCCCACTCCCGATCGCACCGACGAGGTAGCGACCATCCGGGGTGACGGTTAGGCCAACCAGCCTCGCGCCTTTCACTGTCTCGGAGCTCACAAGGGTTGGCGTCGCCGAGGCCAGCGAGTACGTGCGGAGGAAACCGTAGGCCTCGGCGACAAACGCATACTTGTTGTCGCTGCTGACGGCCACACCAGAAGGTGATCCTTCAGGTGCCGAGACGAACGTCGTCGTGATACGGGGCAGCATCGGCGCCCGGGCCGGTGCGGTCGAACATATCGGGACGGCGACGGACGGTCGGATCAGACCGGCGCCGGCGTCCGAGGCGCCGGGGAGAGCGGCGCCGACGCCGATGGCGACCGCCGCCAGGGCTCCGGCAACCAGCCTTGCGAAGGGAGACACGCCCACAGGTTCGCGCAAGCCAGCGGTGGGGTCAGGGTCAGGGCCCCTTGATCAAGAGCTCCCCTCCCAGGTACGGGGCCAAGCACTCAGGCAGCAATACCGTGCCGTCTTCCTGACGGCCGTTCTCCACGAGGGCGGCCCACATCCTGGGCCAGGCCAGAGCCGAGCCATTCACCGTGTGGACCAGCTGCGGTGACCCGCCGGCCGCCGGGCGGTAGCGCACCTGGGCCCGCCGGGCCTGGTAGTCGCGGAACCAACTGGTCGAACTGACCTCCAGCCACATGTCGACGCCCGGCGCATACACCTCGAGGTCGAAGGTGCGGGCCGACGGACCACCCAGATCGCCGGTGCACAGATCCATGACGCGATAGCGCAATTCGAGGTCCTGCAGCATGGACTCGGCGCGGCCGAGGATGTCGGCCATAGCGTCGAGTGCCTGGTCGGGGGTGGTGTACGCGAAGAGCTCGACCTTGTCGAACTCGTGGACGCGCAGGAGACCGCGGGTGTCGCGTCCGGCCGAACCCGCCTCACGGCGGTAGCAGGGGGTGGCGGCGGTGAAGCGCAAGGGCAGCACCGACTCCTCGAGAATCTCGCCCCGGTGCATCGACGTCAGCGGAACTTCGGCGGTCGGGATCGCCCACAGGTCGTCGCGTTCGAGGTGATAGGCGTCGTCGGCGAATTTCGGCAGGTGACCGGTGGCTGTCATCGTCTCGGTCAGCACCACCGTCGGGGGACGGATCTCCTCGTAGACCGGGGCGTGGCGGTCCAGCGCGAATCCGGTCAGCGCGCGCAGCAGGCGGGCGCCGGCGCCCCGGTAGAGGGGGAACATGGAACCCGAGAGACGGGCACCCCGTTCCATGTCGAGCAACTGCAGCGCCTGGCCGATCTCCCAGTGCGGGACGTGCTGGTGGTCGGCTCGCCCCGGTTCGGGCGCACCCGACTCCTTGCCGGGCCACCAGCGGCGTATCTCGACGTTGTCGGCGTCGCTCTCCCCGTCGGGAACCTCGGGCATGGGGATGTTGGGCAGGTAGAGCAGTCCCAGCCGGACCTTCTCCCACTCGACGTCTGCTTCCGCCGCGGCGGACCGTTCCTCCTCGCCCAGCCGGCGACTCTGCTCGCTGAGTTCGGTAGCCCGGGCCTCATCGCCGGCCTTCTTCGCCGCCCCGACCTCACGGCTGAGCGCCTTGACCTCGGCCCGTAGCGATTCGGAGTGGGACAGTCGGGCGCGATGGGCCACGTCGGCCGCGATGATCTCGTCGATCTCCGATGCGGCCACGCCACGTCGGGCCAAGTGCCGCCTTGACGCGGTCGGGATCGTCCCGCAGCAGCCGAATATCGATCATGCCTGCTCAAAGTAGCCTGCGACGACATGCCAGCCGGACACGTGCCCGCCGTCGAAGTGACGGACCTCACCGTGCGTTACGGCTCCGAGGGTGAGGTCACGGCGGTGGACGGGCTGGACCTGTCGGCCGAAGCCGGAGAGGTCCTGGTCGTTCTCGGGCCCAATGGGGCGGGCAAGACGTCGACCATCGAGTCGATGGAGGGATACCGCCGCCCCGCTGGTGGCCGCATCTCGGTGCTGGGGCTCGATCCCATTGCCGATCACCGTCAGCTGACCGAACTCATGGGCGTCATGTTGCAGAAGGGCGGCGTCTACCCGATGCTGCCGCCCCGGCACGTCCTCGACCTCTTCTCCCGCTTCTATGCGGCGCCACTGGCCACCGACGAATTACTGGACCTGGTCTCCCTGCGGGGCGTCGCCACCACACCGTGGCGCCACCTTTCCGGTGGGGAGCAACAGCGGCTCTCGCTCGCCTTGGCCCTCATCGGGCGGCCCCGGGTGGCCTTCCTCGATGAACCGACGGCCGGCGTCGACCCCGAGGGCCGCCTGGCCATCAGGGCCGTGGTGACCGACCTGCGCACCCAGGGCGTGTGCGTGGTGCTCACCACCCACGAGCTGCTTGAAGCCGAGAAGATGGCCGACCGCATCGTCATCGTCTCTTCGGGCCGGGTCGTCCTGGCCGGGACGCCGACCGAGCTCTCGGGCGGTGCGGGATCGAACCGTGTCTCCTTCGGCGCGCCGCCTGGCTTGGACACGGTCGCGCTGGCGCTCCAACTCGGCCCGGGGGTCTCGGTGCAGGAGACGGCGCCGGGTCGCTACCGGATCGAGGGGGCGTCGGGGCCGGCCGCCACCGCCACCCTGGCCACCTGGCTGGCGGCGCGCGATGCCACCCTCTCCGATCTGGTGACCGGCCGCACGCTCGAAGACGTCTATTTCGATGCCGTCGGTGCGGCGGCCCTGCAACAGACCGAGTCGAGCACCGACGACTCCGACGACGGCGAGGAGGACGGCTCACCCGGCCGTGGTCGCCGCGGCGGCCGACGCCGGGGTCGCCGGGGTCCGCGATGAGGGCATTGCTGGCCCAGACCCGGGCCGAGGTGTTCATGACCCTGCGGCGGGGCGAGACCCTCCTCTTGACCGTCGGTATCCCGGTCCTCTTCCTGGTGTTCTTCTCCACCGTCGATGTGGTGTCGACGCCGACGGCCAAGTCGGTGGACTTCTTCGTCCCCGGCATCCTGGCCCTGGCCGTGATGTCGACCGCCATGGTGTCGCTCGGCATCGCCACCGGATTCGAACGGGGCTACGGCGTGCTCAAGCGGCTCGGTTCGACCCCGCTGGGCCGGCCGCGCCTGCTGGGGGCCAAGATCATCACGATCCTGGCGGTGGAGATCGTCCAGGCCGCCATCGTGATTCCCGTCGGGCTGCTGCTCGGATGGAACCCGGGCGGGAGCGGATCGTGCTTCCTCAGCGCCGTTGGGATCGTGCTGCTGGCCACGGTGGGCTTCGCCGGCATCGGCCTGCTCATGGCGGGCGTGCTGAAGGCGGAGGTGAACCTGGCCGCGGCCAATGGGCTGTATCTCGTGTTCCTGCTGCTGGGGGGCATGATCGTCCCGATCACCAAGCTGCCCAGTGGCTTGGCGTCGGTGGCCAAGCTCCTGCCGCCCGAGGCCCTCTCGGCCGGGCTGCACGCGTCGCTCGGTGCCGGCTCGGCCGTGCCGCCGCTCAGTTGGGCCGTCCTGGCCGTGTGGGCGGTGGCCGCCCCCCTGGCGGCGGCGCTTACGTTCCGGTGGGAATGAGCGCCCGCTCGTCGGCCGTGAAGCCGGCGGCGGTGAGCTGGTCGCCCACCACGATCTTGTTGATGGTCCCGTCGGCGTTGACGAAGACGGCGTTGGGATCGCCCCGGAAGTAGAAGGCCCCGCTGGTGATGTTCAGGCTCGGGTCGTAGGCCACCGGGAACGACACACCGGTGCTGTGGATGAACCCCTTGGCGCTGGCGGTGGTGTCCTCGCTGTCCACGCCGATGACCTTGACGTGTGCGAGCGCTCCGGCCCGCGACTGTTGCGTGCGCACGGCGGCGGCCAGGGGTGGCAGCTCGGTGTGGCAGGCCACGCACCAGTTGCCGAAGAAGAGCACCACGCCGGGCGTCCCGTGCCCGATGCTGTCGGAGGAGACGACCGCCTGGCCCGATCCGATGAGATCGGTGCCGCTGAAGGCGGGAAGCGGGCCACCCTCGTGGGGGGCACCGGACGACTTGGCGTTGGTGCCCACCGAGGTGAAGAGGCCGATGCCCAGCGCGGTGGCTATGACCAGGCCGACCAGCAGGAAGATCTTGCGGGGCTTGCGGGGGGTGGGGGCCTCGGGGGCGGGTTCCGGAGCGCGTCGGCCGTCATGGGGCCCACAATTTAGTGAACGTGATTCATGATCAACACGTCACCGGCCATGGCCACGAACAGCACGGTCAGGTAGGTGATGGAGTAGCTGAAGACCCGCATGGCCTCGCGCCCGGTGGCCCGGTCGCTCCGCGCCAGGCGCCACAGCCGCGTCGGTCATGAACAAGAACCCGGCGCCGAGCACGGCGGCGGCGACGGTGTAGATGGCGCCCGAGATGGGCCACGGGACCAAAGAGGAGGGAGACGGCGACCAGCGCCACGGTGTAGAGGACGATCTCGCGCGTGGTGCGCTTCATGGAGGCGACGACGGGCAGCATGGGCACGTCGGCCGCGGCGTAGTCCTCCTTGTAGCGCACGGCCAGCGACCAGAAGTGCGGCGGGGTCCAGATGAAGATGATGGCGAAGAGCACGACCGGGGCCCACGCCAATGAGTCGGTCACCGCCGCCCAGCCGACCAGGACGGGCACCGCCCCGGCGGCCCCGCCGATCACGATGTTCTGCGAGGAGCGGCGCTTGAGCCACAAGCGTGTAGACGAAGACGTAGAAGAGGGTGGCCGAGACGGCCAGGACGGCCGAGAGCAGGTTCACGGCCAGGGCCAGCTCGACGAAGGCCGCCACCTCTAAGGTGAGGGCGAAGACCAGCGCCGCCCTCGGCGTCATGGCCCCGGTGACCAACGGGCGCGCCTTGGTGCGCTTCATCAGCTTGTCGATGTCGCGGTCGACCACCATGTTGATGGCGTTGGCCCCGCCGGCCGCCAGCGCCCCGCCGGCCAGGGTGGCCACCATCAGCCAGAGCGACGGCAGGCCCCGCTGCGCCACCACCATGGTGGGCAAGGTGGTGACCAGCAGCAGCTCGATGATGCGCGGCTTGGTCAGGGCGACATAGGCGCCGACGGTCGACCACCCCGCTCGCTGACCCGCCAGGGCCGGGGCTTGGGAGGACATTTCACGCAGCCTACGACCAGGGAGTCGCTCCTGACCAAGCGGGGGACCCCGGTACGCTTGATCGAAGTGCCTGCCCGCCGCCGTGTCACGGTCTCCCCTTCGCTGAGCCATCGCCTCAATGTCCTGGCCCTGGTCCTGGTGGCCCTCATCGTGGTGACCGGAGGGGCGGTGCGCTTGACCGGCAGTGGCCTCGGATGCGCCGACTGGCCCTCTTGCTCGGTCGGCCACCTGACCCCTCAACTCCATTTTCACGGGCTGGTGGAATTCGGCAACCGCCTGGTCACCGTGGTCATCACCATCGCCGTGGCAGCGTCGTTCTTGGGGACGGTCTTCCGGAGGCCGAGGCGTCGGGACCTGGTGTATCTCAGCGGGGGCCTCGTCGTCGGCGTACTGGCCCAGGCCGTGCTGGGCGGGATCGTCGTCTACACCAAGTTGAATCCCTATCTGGTCATGGTGCACTTCTTCGCCACCATGCTGTTGCTGGTCGACGCCGTCGTGCTGGTGCACCGTGACCGGCTCGACTACGGGCCGGGCTCTGCTCGACTGCTCGTTCCCCGTCCGCTGCTGCGGCTGCACTACGGGGTGCTGGTGGTGTTGTCCTTCGTCATTGCCGCCGGCACGGCGACAACCGGGGCCGGTCCGCATGCGGGCGATGCCTCGGGGCAGCAGGTGGCCAAGCGCATCCCGATTGCGCTGCGCGACATGGCGGAGCTGCACTCGAGTCTGGCCCTCCTGTTGGTGGGGCTGACGATTGGCCTCGTGGTCGGCCTCCACATGGGCGATGTGCCCGAGCGCGTGCGACGGGCCGGTCGGGTGCTCCTGGTGGTGATGGTGGCCCAGGCCGCGGTGGGCTACACGCAGTACTTCACCCACCTCCCCGCCGTTCTGGTCGAAGTCCACCTGCTTGGGGTCACCGTCCTCGTCATCGGGGCGGTGCAGTGCTTTCTGGCCTGCACCTTCCATCCGGCCGAGGTCGAGGTGGGTACCCGGCACGACTCCGGGGTCGGGTCCGAGGCCCAGCCGGCGGCGGCCGGCACCGCAATTGGCGCCCGGTAGGATCTCCTTTTCACCCGGGCACGGACCGCTTTCTGTCTACCCGTGCCCGATCTGCCCCCATCGTCCAGCGGCCTAGGACGCCACCCTTTCAAGGTGGTAACACGGGTTCGAATCCCGTTGGGGGTGCTCGCTGGCTGGACTGAACCCCGTTTGGTGGTCCAGTTGGGCTTGACCCCGATTGGCAGACCGCGCTCATGACACTGCGGCCTGGTGGATGTGGGCGGGTGTAGATCCTCGAGTTCGGTCCGGGTCAGGTAATTCAAGGTGCTGCGGCGCGGCAGCCAACGCGGCCGAGGCATCAGCGAGAACAGGATCTCGGACCGCTGTGGCGTATGACGCGAAACGAGAGGGCCGAAGCCCTCCCGAATCCGCCCCACCGCCAACGCGCCCCCCGAAGGATGATTAGCGCGCTACCACCTGTAGAACCGGTGATTGCCTGCACCTTCGCCACGGCCCAGAGCAACTCCAGCGATCCAAAAAATGGCGAAGATGACAGCGGCGATCCATAAGACGTGCAGTGCGAAGCCTGCACCCGCAAGGATCAAGACCAGAAGCAGCAATAGAAGAATAAGCACGGTTCCCCCTTCAAGGATTGCCCGATGTGGACAACATCTGTTTACCCGGAATCACCAAATGGGAAACGCCGTAGAGCCCGAATGGCGACTTCTCGACCAACTGCCGAATGGTCGCTGACGCCCCACCCGCCTAGGGTCAAGACGCCTGGCATAACGCGCCAGAATCCCGGGCGTCCCGCACCCGGAATCTGGCGCTCAGGTTGCAAGAGTCAGGCTCGTGACTACAACCTCTCCTGTACCCCCTGAGACTGATGACATACCCCAAATGCCACTAGTCCTAACCCGCGTATGCGTTATGGCCTTATGTTCAAGTAGCCAGCGAGGCCCGAAATCTGAATCAATTTCATCGTGCGTGGCTGTGGCGAGCGGATGATCAAAATACGCCCGTTGGCGTCCATCCGCTTATGGGCCGAAACGAGCAGACCAAGGCCGGTCGAGTCAATGAACGTCACGCGTTCCATGTCGAGCTCGACCGAGTCGGCAACGTCCAGCGCCGCACCTTGAAGGGCATTTACCAACTCTGGTGAGCTCGCCACATCCAGCTCACCCGCGAGCGCAATGACGGCACCGGTACCGTAATAACTCACGTCGATCTGGAATAGATCAGAACCAAGCGACTTTTCCAGCGTCATGGCCAAACCCCTCTCTCTATTGCGGGAGTCGGGTCAAGCTGCTGTCAAACTTGGCCATTGGCCACGCTACACACAGACGGCGTGGGAGCGACCGTGGGCGTGCGCGACGTGGGCAGCGACCGATTGCCGAGTCGATGTGGAACGTGCGGCACACCGCGGGACCGAGTGGTGAAGCTTGACGGGAAACGTCCGGTAAAAGTCAAGGGGGGGCCGCTCCTACGAAGTGTGCGTCCAGGGACTGGAGGCCAACCCGAGACCCGGGATCGTCACTAGCGCTGTGTGCGGAGCATGAGGCAACGCTTGCTCGTTGGAGCGTTCTAGGGTTGCCGAGGAACAACGCGACAAGGCACAAGAACCTTCTCATTGAGGTGGTAGCTGGCGCACACCCGGTGATACCCATCGGCGATCCACAACGGATCGCCATAGACGAGAAGCACCGGGGAGAGCTTGGTGCCGAACTTGACCCTTTCGAGGTCGGCGGCCACCTCGGGATCGTCGGCTGCCAAGAGTGCAAGACCGCCCGCACGCAAGATGTCCTTGGCCGCGAAATGACTCAGTGATTGCTGCTTCTTCAAGGCCTTTCGTAGCTTGGTCGCAGAATTGAGTCCAACGAGCAAGGTGAGATAGGACTGGGCGGCTGGAAAGTCCTGTGCCTCAGGCTCATCTTTCCAGTGTTCGTCAGCCATGATGAATCCATCCTCTCATCGGGCGGCAACTATGCGGCCACTATGAAGCAAAGACGCCTCTGGGACGCCCGGCTCGACGCGCCAGATCCCGGGTGACAGGCCCGGATTTAGTAATCAGGTTACAAGGATTCGGTTCATGACAACCCGTTCCCTTGCACCCCCTGAGACGTATGACATACCCAAGGGCCAGTGCCCTTAACCGCGCACGTGTTATGGCGTTATGTTCAAGTAGCTCAACAACTTGCACGTTGATGCCTACTTCAGTCGCAGTACCCCCCGTCGCAACGAAGCAAGCACTGTACGGAGTGAGCGCACGGTTCGAAGGGACCTCGATCCCCGAGGAATGCGCGCGGAAACCTCGAGTTCCTGCGCCCGCTCCAGCTGGACGATTTGAGCCAGGGCGTAGTTCAAGGTCTGCATGGCGTCTCCTTCCTCTCGGGCGTTGCCACGTTGGCGAAGCGTTCCATGGAGGTGTGACGGGTCGGGCACCTCAGACTCATCGCGAAGCGAGGAAATGATCCCTGAGCTGCAGAAACACTTGGTCACTGGCTGCGAAGAACCCACCCTGCTGATCTCGTTGGGGTCTGGTAAACCCTTCGACCATGCGTGTCCTCGTCACCGGAAGCTCGGGGCATCTCGGACGAGCTCTCGTCCGAGTCCTGAAGTCTGAGGGCTACGAGGTCATCGGCCTCGACCTCCTCGCCTCGGCAGAAACGGACGCAGTCGGATCGATCACCGACCGCTCGCTCGTCCGGCGCTGCATGGCAGAGGTGGGAGCGGTCATCCACACGGCTACCCTCCACAAACCCCACGTCGGCACGCACAGTCGCCAGGAGTTCGTCGACACGAATGTCACGGGCACGCTCTCCCTCCTGGAAGAGGCAGCAGAGGCCGGGGTCGGCTGTTTCGTCGTGACCAGTACGACGAGCGTCTTCGGGCGGTCGCTCGTCCCGTCGCCGGGCGCGCCGGCTTCATGGATCACCGAGGATGTCGTCCCGCTGTCCAAGAACATCTATGGCGCGACCAAGATTGCCGCAGAGGAGCTCGGGCAACTCTTCCATCTCGACCACGGGCTGCCCTGCATCATCTTGCGGACCTCCCGCTTCTTCCCCGAGGCCGACGACAATCCCGAGATGCGGGACACCTACGTCGACGCCAATATCAAGGTCAACGAGCTTCTCTACCGCAGGGTCGACATCGAGGACGTGGTCAGCGCCCATCTCACCGCTCTGCGCCAAGGGAGCTCGATCGGGTTCGGTCGTTACATCATCAGCGCCACGACGCCGTTCGCCCGCGGCGACCTGGCTGAGCTGCGGTCAGATGCGCCGTTGGTGGTACGCCGGTTGTTCCCGGAATGCGAGGACATCTACGCCCGCCGTGACTGGCGGCTCTTCCCGAGCATCGAGCGTGTCTACGTGAACACACATGCACACGACGAGCTCGGATGGTCACCCCGCTACGACTTCCGGCATGCCCTGGCCTGCCTCCAGGCCGGCACCGACCCGAGAAGCCCATTGGCCGTCGAGATCGGGGCCAAGGGCTACCACGCCACCTCTACCTATCCATACACGCAGGGCTGATTCAATCGCGACGACCGGACTTCGAGACATTCGGTGTCAGATGGCCGCTTGGTCCATCACTCGGGAGTACTGCTCGCCTGCCGCTCAGCCCGGATCGGCCTAAAGTTCGCAACGACTCCGAGCCGGCCCGTTCCTGATGGTGGGTTTCGGCAGAATAAGGGAGTCGTTGGTCCAGAAGGAGAAGGCGATGCGATTCAACCACATGGAGTTGACCTTTCCGATCGGAAGCCTCACCGGGGAGTTTCGTGAGGAGATTGACGCTTTCTATTCCTCCATCTTCGGATGGACTGCGCTGGACACCGAAGTGGTCGGGCAGTCGTGTCATTTGCTATTCCCCGACCCCGACCAGTTCATCCTCCTGGCCGAGAGCACCAAGCCCATGAACTCGCCCGGCTACGACCACCTCGGTTTGTTGCAGGACACACGCGAGGAAGTCGATGGCCTGCTCGTTGCGTGCGAGCGCTACGCCGACAAGGACGACCGAGTCAAGATTGTGCGCTACGACGATCTCGTTTATCCCGAATTGACGGTGCACGCCTTCTACGTCAAGTACCTGTTGCCGATCTACTTTGACGTCCAGAGCATGGAGCGGCCGCCCACCGAGGACTGACCATCACATCGTCGCGTCGCTGAACGTTCTTCGCCGGGTGTCGATCGCGCTCGACGGTGGCACGGGGGTTCGAGCCCGTGGTGGGTGCTCTCGCCACGGCGGGCTCACACCTCAGGATTTGCCGCCTTCGTACACCTCGGTGAAGAGGCCACCTTGGGCCGCCTCGGCGCCGGACCTCCCGCCGCCTCGACCGCGCAGCACAAAGGCGATACCGACGGCGAGCACGGCTCCGGCGATCGGACCGGCCGCATAGACCCAGTACCCGGTGAAGGTGGTCGAGACCAGGTCGGGCCCGAAAGTGCGGGCCGGGTTCATGGAAGCCCCCGAGATGGGGCTGCCCCACAGACCGGCCAGGGCGATGTAGCCCCCGACCCCGAAGGCACCGATAATGCCGATGTTCTGGGCACCGGAGGCCGTGCCCAGGATCACGCTGACCAGTCCCACCGTCAAGATCAGCTCCATCCAGAAGGCCGCCAGATGGGAGTAGCCGTGGGCGGGATAGTTGGAGCCGTAGGTGGCCGATACGTTGACGACGGCGTGCAGGAAGAGGGCGGCCAAAGTGGCGCCGATCAGCTGCGCCACGACGTAACCGGGCACCCGCCGCCACGGGAAGTCGCGGCGCAGGGCGAAGGCGATGCTGACGGCAGGGTTCAGGTGCGCGCCCGACACCTTGCCCATGAACAAGATGATGGCCATGACCATCAGTCCCGGCGCCACCACGGCGGCCTGGCGGCTGATCACGCCCGGAAAGGCGTGGCTCATCATGCCGGCACCGGCGGCCACCAGGACGAGGAAGAACGTGCCGAGCAGCTCGGAGGACAAGCGCCGCCACCCCTGACGTGGATCATTGAAGTTGTTGATGCGCTCGATGACGCCCTGCTCGTAGCGGGTCAGCACGCCTTCGGTCGGGAGTTCCTGCTCGGGGCTCATGGTCACCTCACCCAGCGCTGAACGTCAGAAGGGGTTGCGGAACGGGTCGAACCGACCAGCCCTCGGCCCAGCCGGAAGGATTCACCGGCTGGCGGCCGTGTGCCGGGCGTCGTGGTCGTCGGCTGGGCGAGCAAGGCCTGGGCGCCGTCGCCGGAAAAGCACGAGCCGTGGATGACCGCGGTGGTCGGCCCGGCCGCCCCGGAAGGTCGAAGGCCGTCGAAGGCCGTGAACTTGATGTTGGGTGCGGCGCTCCGGCCCACGGGTCGTCCGGCTCCCGCTCAGAGCCCGGGGCTGCTCTGCATGATGCCCCCGTCGGCGAAGATCGTGGTGGCGGTGATGTAGCTCGCTCCGCCGCCGGCCAGGAAGGCCACGACGCTGCCGATTTCAGCGGGCTCGGCCATACGCCCGATCGGGATCGCCGCGTCCAGCTTGGCCAGCAGGGTCGGGTCGGCCGCCGTAGACGCGTTGATCGGGGTGTCGACCGCGCCCGGTCCCACGCCGGTCACCGTGATCCCGTGCGGGGCCAGCTCGACGCCTGCGCAACGCGTCAGCATGCGCATCCCACCCTTGGATAGGCAGTAGGCCGTGTTGCCGGGCATGGGCCAGTCCTCATGGACCGAGGTCATGTTGATGATCCGACCTCCGCCACCCTGCGCGATCATCTGCTTGGCCGCCACCTGCGTACCGAAGAAGGCGCTCTTGAGGTTCACCCCGAGAACGAACTCGTATTCCTTCTCCGTGGTGTCGAGCACCGAGGTCCGGGTCTCGACGCCCGCATTGTTCACCATGATGTCGAGCCGGCCGAAGGTCTTGACGGCCGAGTCCACCAGCCGCTGCAGGTCCTCGACCTTGCTCACGTCGGCATCGACGCCGATGGCCTGGTCGCCGAGGGCCTCGACCTGGCGCTCCAGGTCCTCGGTGGCGGCGGGATTGCTCACGTAGTCGATGACCACGTTCGCCCCGTCACCGGCCAGCGCCAGGACGACGGCCTTGCCGATGCCGCTGTTGCCGCCGGTGACGATGGCCACCTTTCCTTTGAGTGCATCCGTGGCCATGGGGCCACCTCCTCTTCTCTCTCTTTGACGGGGGGCGCCGGCACTGGCCGCCGACGCACCTCATGGGATCTACCTCTGAAGCCGTGCTCCTTGTCGCCTCTAGGGAGCTGCCTCCTCTGCCTCGATGAGGCGCGAGACCGCTTCGATCAGGGCGAGGTGGGTGAAAGCCTGAGGAAAGTTCCCGAGGTGCTCACCGGTCGCCGCGTCGATCTCCTCGGCGTAGAGCTGCAACGGGCTGGCGAATGACAGCAGCTTCTTGCACAATGCCCTGGCGCGATCGAGCTCGCCGATCATGGCCAGGGCGGTGACGAGCCAGAACGAGCAGATGGTGAAGGTGCCCTCCTTGCCCTCAAACCCGGTATCGGTGCTGTCCACCTTGTAGCGCAGCACGAGGTCGTCCTCGGTCAGTTCGTCGGCGATGGCCAGAACGGTGTTCCGCACCCGCTCGTCATCGGGGGGCAGGAAGCCCATGATCGGGATGAGGAGCAATGACGCGTCGAGTTCGTCGTTGCCGTAGTGCTGCCGGAACCGGCCTCGCTCGTCCACTCCCTTGTCGAGGATGTCCGCCTTGAGGTCGTCGGCCGCCTGCTGCCATTTCTGCGCCCGATCGTCATGTCCCCGCTGAGCGGCGAGGTCCGTCCCCCGGTCCATGGCCACCCAGCACAGCACCTTGGACGCCGTGAAGTGCTCGGGATCACCCCGGATCTCCCAGATGCCCTGGTCCGGATCTCCCTGGTGTTCAATGGCGGCCTCGACCAGGCTGGCGAGCCCCTCCCAGGTGGTCGGGGCGATCTGAGCCGCGCCCTGGCGAAGCTGCGTGTCCACCGCGTCGAGCACCATGCCCCACACGTCGTTCTGCTTCTGGTCCCACGCACCGTTGCCGACCCGGACGGGAGCGGCCCCGTCGTATCCGGTCAGATGGTCGAGGGTGTGCTCGGTGAGATCGCGCTCGCCCCCGATGCCGTACATGATCTGCAATCCCCATCCCGCGCCCGGGCTGGGCCCGCCCACCGCTTCCAGGACGAAGGCGAAGTACTCGAGGGCCTCCCATTCGAAGCCGAGCCGGTACAGCGACCGCAGCATGAAGGCGGAGTCCCGGATCCAGGTGAATCGGTAGTCCCAGTTCCGGGCTCCTCCAGGCGTCTCGGGCAATGACGTCGTCGACGCCGCCATGATGGCGCCGGTCGGCGCATAGCTGAGCCCCTTCAAGGTCAAGGCACTGCGTTCGAGGTAGGGCCGCCATGGGTGGTCCGGGAATTTGCCGGCACCAAGCCAATCCCGCCAGAAGGCGACGGTGGATGCCAGCTCGCCGACGGCTTGGTCCTGGGTGGTCGGGCCGGATCCCTCCCACGAGAGCGCCACGAAGCAGGACTCCCCCGCCTCCAAGGTGGTCCGCCCGTAGCTCCGTGCACCCACCGTGCCGAGCGTGATCGAACTCGTCAGGGTCAGCGATGGGCCCTCGCCGGTGCTACGTGAGCTCATCGACTGATATTCGGCCTCGTCGTACTCCCAGGTCACCATGGTGGTCCCGTAGTCGAGCAGCGGTATGCAATTCGTGACGACCTCGACTCTTCCCCCGATGCAGGTTGCCAGGCGGACCAGGTTGCCGACCGCCGCCGAGTCGCTCGGAGCGCGCCGATATTGTGCCCGCCTCCCCTCCCGGCGCGCCGGTCCGATCGAAAGGAAGTCCTGGACCAGGAGCCATCCGTTGGGGGTGTGCCACGTGGTCTCCATGACCATCGTCCCCGGGAGGTACCTTCGCTGGTGGGGCACGTGCGTGTTCGATGGCCCGAGTCGGAAGCTTCCCGCGGTGCGGTCGAGCAACGCGCCGAAGATGCTGGGCGCATCGGGCCGGGGCAGGCACATCCATTCGATCGAACCGTCCGGCGCGATCAGGCAACTGTTCTCACAGTCCGAGATGAACCCGTAGTCCGCGATGGGTGGGAAAGAACTCATCTGCTCTCCGTTCCGAGTCGCACCCTCATGGGCACGCTCTCGAGTGTGACCGCTCCGGTCTCTGAGTCTGGGACGACTGCCCGGCCATTTCCTTCGGCTTCCTTCGGCGCATTGAAGGTCACGCTTCCCGAGTCCGGTGTCCACACCGACATGGGACGCCCCGGCCTCCCCGCCCCCGCTTTCAACCGGGCGCGACCGCGAAGGTTCAGCCCCGATTGAGAGCGCGTGGTCCGGAGCAGCGAGCCCCTCATGATGGTTTCTGCTCAATCGGGCGCTCAGGTGGTGCGACCGCCTCGTACACCGGGAACTGACTGGGTTGGACCACCCGGAGGACCGAATCGGGCAGGCTCAGGTCGCCGCCGGTGTGCGAGACGCTGAATTCCCGCTCGGCTCGGCCCCGCCCGATCATGGAGCGGAGCCAGTGCATCAGGGTGCTCAGCCGATTGGCGAAGCCGGTCAGGAAGGCCAGGTGGACGAACATCCAGACCAACCACCCGGCGAAGCCGCTGAGCCGGATGCCCTTCACACTGACGACGGCCCGGAAGCGACCGATGGTGGCCACACTGCCGAGGTCCCGGTAGGTGAACGGCTTGGTGTCCTTGCCCTTCAGCCGCCGCAGCACCGTATTGGCCGAATGGAGGCCGCCCTGCATGGCCACTTCGGCCACCCCGGGCAAATTGTTGAGGCTGGCCATGTCTCCCACGGCGAAGACCTCGGGATGCCCGGGCAGGGTCAGATCGGGCAACACGCTGATGCGCCCGGCCCGGTCCACCTCGGCCCCGCAGGCCTCGGCCAGCAGGCCGGCCAAGGGCGACGCCTGCACCCCGGCCGCCCAGATAGTGGTGCGCGCCTCGATGCGCGATGTGGCCTCCTTGCCTTGGACGTCGACCCCCGACGCGTCGACGCCGACGACACGGGATTCCATCTGCATATCGACTCCCAGATATTCGAGCGTTTTGGCCGTCTTGATCGACAGCTTGTCCCCGAACGTGGCCAAGGGTTCGGTACCGCCATCGACCAGGACCACCCGGACGGACGACGCATCGAAGGTGCGGAATTCGCGACGCAGGCTTCTGGTGGCCAGCTCGCGTATCTGGCCGGCCAACTCGACCCCGGTCGGGCCAGCGCCGACCACCACGATGGTGAGCCAGTGCTCCTTCTCTGTGGGATCGGTGATCATCTCGGCCACCTCGAAGGCGCCCAGAATGCGCCGGCGCAATTCGAGGGCATCGTCGAGGGTCTTCATGCCCGGGGCATGTAACGCGAACTGATCGTTGCCGAAGTAGGACTGCTTGACCCCGGCGGCCACGATCAAGCTGTCGTACGGATACTCGACCGGTTGATGTCCGAAGGCGTTGGCATGCACAACCTTGCCCTCGAGATCGAAATCGGTCACCTCGGCCAATTGCACCCGCACGTTCTTGGACTTGCGGACGATGTGCCGCAGCGCGGGCGCGATCTGGCCGGGGGACAGCAGCCCGGTGGCCGTCTGATAGAGCAACGGCTGGAAGAGATGGTGGTTTCGCCGGTCGATGAGGGTGACATCGACATCTTCCCCGCTGAGCAGCCGGGTAGCGGGCAGGCCGCCGAAACCACCCCCGACGATGACGACACGGTGGCGCTGACCGGGCCCTCTGGTCGTCTCCATGGTTTCGTCCCTGGTCGTCACGTCGGATGCACGCTCCGGTTCACTCTATGAACATAAGAAAACGGCGTCACATCTGCATCACCCACAACGGATGACATTGCTCCGCCTGCCTCTGTCACCCGCAGGAGCAGTCACGTCTCTACCTGGGCCGACTGGCGGGTTGGTCCGCTCCGGTCCGAGGTGGCTGGGCTGGGCGGGGACTGCAGCCGGGCCTTGAAGACGTGGAAGGTCCAGCCCTGGTAGACGAGCACGAGGGGGAAGAACACGGCGGCCACCACGGTCATCACCTGCAGCGAATAGGAGCCGGCGGCGGAGTTGGCAATGGTGAGGTTGTAGGCCGTGTTCGTCGAGGACACGAAGACCCGAGGGGCCAGGTCGAACAACAGGGATCCCATCACGCTGGCCATGCCGAGGGAAGCGGCGGCGAAGGTCCAGCCCTGGTAGCCCGCCTCGGCCGCCCAGGCGGCGGCAATGACGGCCAGGACGGCCAGGGCGTCCAAGGGGTTGGGCACGAAGCCGCCGCCCAGGGTGGCGTGGCTCCAGATGACGAAGCCGATCGTGACGGCAGCCGCGAGCCAGCCCAGCCGGCCGGCCAAGCGGGTGACCCGCTCGTTCAGGTCGCCCGTCGTCTTGAGGCTCAAGAAGGACGCTCCGAGCAGGAGGGCGATCACCGTGATGGTCAGCCCGGTGTAGAGAGCGAAGGGCTGCAGGAGCTGGAGAAAAGTGCCGGTGTAGTTGTGGGACTGGTTGATCGGCAGTCCGTGCAGCATGTCGCCAAAGGCGGTGCCGAGTAGGAACGGGACGAGCAGGCTGCCCACCGTGAGCGACCAGCGCCACAGGGTGCGCCAGCGCGGATTGTCGATCTTGCGGTTGTACTCGAAGGAGACTCCCCGGACCATGAGGGCCACCAGCACCACCACCATGACCAGATAGAAGGTGGAGAACGTGGTGGCGTACCAGGCCGGGAAGGCAGCGAACATGGCGGCGCCCGCCACTATGAGCCAGACCTCGTTGCCGTCCCAGTGGGGACCGATGGAATTCACCGTGATGCGACGCTCGACGTCGGACCGGGACACGAATGAGTGCAGCATCCCGACCCCGAAGTCGAATCCTTCCAGCACGAAGAACCCGACCCAGAAGACGGCGATGATGAAGAACCAGAGATTGTTCAGATGCATGCCAGCCTCCTAGTACACGAGAGCCGGGACACGTTCGCCCGCCGCTTCGTCCGATGAGCCGCCGGTCGTGCCGCCTTGTTCGCCCGAGGTGCCGCCACCCAAATACGGGGGCGGACGTTGACCACCTTCTCCATCCGGTTCAAGCTCCTGGCGGCCGTAGTGGATCATGAGATAGACGTCGGCGATGCCCAGGCCGATGTAGATGAGGACGAAGGCAATCAGACTGATGGCGATGTCGGTGGTGGTGACCGACGGCGAGGCCGCCTGGGCCGTCTTCAGCAGACCTTGCACGATCCAGGGTTGGCGCCCGCTCTCGGTCAGGAGCCAACCGGCCGTGTTCATCAGGAACGGCACGACCGCCACCCAGGGCGCGACGCGCAGGAACCATTTGCCCCTGTCCAACTTCTTCTTGCGCAGGAGCCATGCTCCCCACAGGGCGAACAGCAAGACGGCCGACCCCAGGTACGCCATGACCCGCATCGACCAGTACTGAATGAACACGTTGGGCACGTAATTCCCCGGCCCGTACTGCTTCGTGTACTGGGCTTGCAGTTGGTTCATGCCCTGGACTTCGCCGTCAACGTGGTTGGTCGCCAATATGGAGAGCAGGTCGGGCACCTCGAGGATCTGGGTCGGCGTCATGTCGTTGTTGCCGCCCCCGATCTGGAAGAGCGAGAACGAGCAGTGGGACGGGCAGGTGTTCCACAGTGCCTCGGCGGCGGCGATCTTCATGGGCTGGTACTTGCCCTCCTGGACGCCGAGCTCACTGCCCACGAAGAGGTTCAGCGTGATGGCCGGGAGGAGCACCACCAGGGCGATGATGGCGGTGCGGCGGAAGGCGTCGACCGAGTTCTTGCGTTTGAGGTGCCAGGCCGAGAAGGCCAGCATGACCACGGAGCCGGTGACCAACGACGCCAACACGACGTGGGTGTAGCCCCACAGGAACACCGGGTTGGTGAACAGGGCCCAGATGTTGGTCAGCTGGGGTTTGCCGTGGGAGTCGAGGGTGTATCCCACCGGGTGCTGCATCCAGGAGTTGGCCGCCATGATGAACATGGCCGAGAGCATGGTGGCTCCGGCCACCACCCAGATGCAGGCCAGATGGACCTTCTTGGAGAGCCGGTCCCACCCGAAGATCCAAAGTCCGAGGAAGGTGGACTCCACGAAGAAGGCGGCCAGACCCTCCATGGCCAGCGGACCACCGAAGATGTTGCCGACGTATTGGGAGTAGGTGGACCAGTTCATGCCGAACTCGAATTCCTGCACCAACCCGGTCACCACCCCGATGGCCACATTGATCAGCAGCAGGGTCCCGAAGAATTTGGTCAGGCGTTTGAAGATCGGGTTCTGATTGCGGTAGTAGCTGGTCTGGAGCAACGCCACCAGAAAAGCCAGGCCGATGGTGAGCGGCACGAAGAGGAAGTGGTAAATGCTGGTGGTGGCGAACTGCCACCGGGCCAGGTCGGTACTCATGAAAAAATGCCCCTCTCGCTCTCGCGCTGCGACGGCGGGAACAGGGACACGACAGCCCCTGGAGCTCTCGCCGGCGGTCTGCTTGTCGGCCAACACGTCCACCCTCAGCTCCTCCCACCACAGTTTCGAGTAGTGGCCGCCCTCGGCCAGCAGGGCGTGGTGCGTGCCCCGCTCGACGATGCGGCCCCGGTCCATCACCACGATCTCGTCCACCGACTCCAGGCCGGTCAGTCGATGGGTGATGAACAGGAGGGAACGCCCCGCGGTCACCGCCAGCAGGTCCGCAGTCAGCGCTGCGGCCGCCTCGGGGTCCAGGTGCTCGGTCGGTTCGTCGAGGAGCAGCACCGGGAAATCGGCCAGCAGGGCCCGGGCCACCGCCACCCGTTGCCGCTGGCCGCCCGAGAGGCGGGACCCGAACCGCCCCACCTCGGTGGCCATCCCCAGTGGCAGGTCGTCCAGCCAGGGGCCCAGGCCGACCCGATCGGAGCACCTGGCGCAACTCTTCGTCCGTCGCCTCCCGCCGCCCGACCCGGAGGTTCTCGGCGATGGTCGTCTCGAAGAGGTGGGCGTCCTGGTCCACCAGGCCCACCACGGTGCGCAGCTCGTCGCCGTCGAAGCGGTCGAACGCGGTCCCGTTCAGAGTCACCTCGCCGGATTCGGTGGCCAGGAAACGAAGCAGCACGGCGGCCAGGGTGGACTTGCCCGACCCGCTCGGTCCCACCACGGCCACCCGGCGGCCGGGCGACAGGTCGAGGTCGATCCCCCGCAGGGCCGACGTGTCGGCGTCGGGGTAACTGGCCCAGACCGATCGCAGCGCGATGGAGGGCGGGCCGAGCGGGAGTGGAGACGGGCTGATCGGGATCGACCACCGGGACGGGGGCATCGGTCACGGCGAAGACCCGGGCCGCCGCCTGGCGAACCTTGCCAGGGCCTGGGTGGCCACCGGCAGGCCCACCACCAACTCGAAAGCCGCCAGCGGAATGAGGACGATCACCGCCAACAGGACGCCACTCAAGGCGCCCGAGCGCACCGAGGGGATTCCCACCATGAGACAGCCCCAGCAGGCCAGGCCCGACAACAGGGTGGTGAGGGCCAGCCCGATACCGGCGGTGCCAGCCGAGGCGGTGGCGATGGAGGCCAGGTCGGTGTCATGTCCCCGCACGGTTTCGAGCTGGGCCTCGGCGGCACCGAAGGCAACCAGTTCGGGGGCACCCTCGATGAGATCGACCACGGACACGCTGAGCTCGCCCCGTACGTGGGAGAACCTCGATTCCCGCCGTTGCGCCAAGGCTCCGGTGAGCCACGGCACCACGGTGGCCGCCAACAACAGGGCCAACGCCAGCACCAGGCCGGCGGCCGGGAGCATCCACCACATGACGGCTACCGTGCCGACCCCCACCATCAGGGCGATGGCGAACGGCGGTATCACCCGCAAGATCACGTCTTGGAGGGAGTCGACGTCGCGCACCATCCGAGCCAGGAGGTCGCCCCGCCGGAAGGCGGGCAGCCCGCCTGGCGCGACCCGCTCGAGTCGGCGGTAGACCACCACCCGCCAGGCGGCCAGGACCCGGAAGGCGGCATCGTGGCCGACCAAGCGCTCCTCGTAGCGCAGGAAGCCGCGGGAGAGGCCGAAGAACTGGACGCCGACGATGGCGAGGGCCAGCACGGACTCGTTCGGATGTTGCGCCGCCCGAGAGATGAGCCACGCGGCGCAGCCCATCAGTCCGATGTCGGCCGCGATGGCGCCGGCCCCGAGCAGGCAGGCCAGAGCAGTCCGCCGTCCGCTGGGCCGGGCGAGGCCCAGCGTGCGCCCGATCGGCGCCAGCTCTCCCTGGCTCGTCACGGCCGGACCGGTCACGGCTGCTCCGCCCCCACTGGCTCCAGCGAGATGACCCGGTCGGCCAGGTTCAGCAAGGAGGGGCGGTGGGCGGCGATGATCACGGTGCGACCGACCATCAGGGTCCGCACGGCGGTCAGGACGGCTTCTTCGGTCTGCCCGTCCAGATTCGCCGTCGGCTCGTCCAGCAACAGGACGGGGGCGTCGCGCAGAAAGGCGCGCGCCAGGGCCACCCGTTGGCGCTCACCGGTCGACAGACCGGCCCCCCCGGTCCCGAGGACGGTGGCCAGGCCCTGCGGCAGGCGTTCCACGACCTGGCCGAGGCCGACCCGGGCGATGGCGGCGCGTACGTCCCCGTCGCTGGCGTCGGGCCGGCTCAAGCGGACGTTCTCGGCGATGGTGCGGGCAAAGAGATGGGGCCGCTGCGGGACCCACGACACCTGGGCCCGCCAGAGGTCGGGGTCCAGCTCGGCCAGGTCCATCTCACCGATGTGCACCGAGCCGGCCGAAGCCGTGGTGAGACAGAGCAGCACACTCAGCAAGGTGGACTTGCCGCACCCGCTCGGGCCAGCCACGGCCACCACCTCACCGGGTTCGATGCGAAGGGTGGGCAACCGCAGAGCCGGCACCTGGCGCCCGGGGTAGACCACCTCGAGACCCTCGATCCGCAGCACCGACCGGGCCAGGTCGGGGACGTCCGTGCCGGTGCCCCGGTCCGGCAGCCGGCTGCTCCAAGACTGCGAACACATCGTCGGCCGCCTTCATCCCTTCGGCGCTGGCATGGAAGTTGGTCCCCAGCAATCGGAGGGGGAGGTACGCCTCGGGCGCCAGGATGAGGACGAAGAGCGCCGTGGAGAACCCCAGGTGGCCACCCAGCAGACGCAAGCCGACGGCCACCGCCACCAGGGCCACCGAGATGGTGGCCAGGAGCTCGAGGATGAGTGAGGACAAGAACGCCACCTTGAGGGTGTCCATGGTGGCCAGGCGGTACTGGTCGGTCATGTCGGCGATGGCTTGGGCCTGCGCCTTGGCTCGCCCGAACACCTTGAGGGTCGGGAGTCCGGCCACCACGTCGAGGAAGTGCCCGGCCAGCCGCTGCAGGTGCCGGGCCTGTCGGCCCATCTTCTCTCTGGTGGTCTGGCCGACCAAGGCCATGAAGAGGGGGATCAGAGGCACCGTGACGGCGATGATCACGGCGGAGATCCAATCGGCCCCCAAGGCCACGACGATCACCGTGACGGGCACGATCACGGCCAGGAAGACCTGGGGCAGGTAGCGGGCGAAGTAGGCGTCGAGGGCGTCGATACCGCTGGTGGCGAGCACGGTCAGCCCACCCGACCGCTGACGGTCCAATCCGGACGGTCCCAATCGGGCGACGCGCTCCACCAGGGCCTGGCGAAGCTCCGACTTGGCCCGGGCCGACGCCCGGTCGGCCAACCGCTCCGAGAGCCATCCCACCAGGGCCCGCCCCAACACGGCCAGGAAGAGCAGCGCCACCGGCACCTTGAGTTGGGCCACCCCCTTGTGGTCGATGAAGGCGCCGGAGACGGCCGTGGCCAACAGCCACGCCTGGGCGACGACGAGGAACGCGGTGCAGCCGCCCAGCACGACGGTCAGGACCAGATAGCGACGGGTGCTGTGGGCGTAGCGCAACAAACGGGGGTCGATCGGCCTGGGCCGGGTCCGTGCCTTTGGGCCTGGCGCGGGCGCCGTGGTATTCGAAAGCTTCACCGACACGACGGGCACGCTCGGTCGGGATGGCTACGAGTCACGGAGGCCTCGGGCGCCGACACCACCAATCCCAGCTCTGGTTTCGGTTTCGCCGTCGTCAATGAACGTCACTCCCGAGGAATTCCTGCCCAAGGTCACACCCGACCACTCGTCCATGGTGGCCAGCGCGGGACGAAAACTGCATCACCCACACTGAATGAGATTGGGCGGCGAGCGTTTGCGCCGCCCGGCCTTCTTTTGCGCTGCAATGGGGGGTGAGAGTCCGGTGATCCGCTCAGCTGTCAACCGTGAGCGGCTGCACGGCGGCCGGGGGCGCGGGCGAGGTTTCGGTGGTCGCGGTGGCCAATGGCGCCGTCGGGGTTGCGGTGGCGTTCGTACAGGCTCGGTCCTGCTCCCAGCTGGCGACGGCGTTGGTGGCGTCCGCTCCGGTCAGCGGTTGCGGGAGGTCATTGACGATGACGGCGGGCCGCCAGGTGACCTGGTCGATGTGCCGGCCCGTGGCCGTGATGACGAGGGAGCCACTGGCGTTCTCCGGTGGGGTGTTGTCGTAGAAGGCGAAGTTGCCCAGTCCGTAGTCGACAAAGGCCGACCCGAGATAGCCCGCACCGAGGAGGACGTGCGCGTGCGTGCCCACGATGATGTCCGCCCCGGCCTTGACCAGAAGCTGGGCCAGCGGCTCTTGGAGCGGGTTGGGACAGGCATCGAGTTCGGTGCCCCAGTGGAGGTAGACCACGACGGTGTCGGCCGTCTTCCGAGCCGCTTGCACCGCCGCGATCAGGTCGTTGACGTCATAGGCCGACGCCAGGCCGGGTTGGGTGGCGGTGGCGGTCCACGCCGTCTGCAGATTCGAGTCGATGACCTGGGTGGCCGCGACGATGGTGATGTGCTGCCCGTTGATCGTTGTCTGATACGGCGTGAACGCCTGCGCCGCGTTCTGGCCGATGCCGAGAATGTTGTAGCCGCTCTGCTGTTTGGCGGTCAGGGCCATCTGCAGCCCGGCGGCGCCGCAATCCTCCCCATGATTGTTGGCCTCGGTGATCAACGAGATACCGGCTCCCTGGAACGCGGTGACGGCCGACGAAGGCGCGTAGAACACGTACTGCTTTGATTGGGTGTCGGGACACGTCCCATCGGTGAGGGCCGATTCAAAGTTGGTCATGGAGAGGTTGGCCCCGGCGAGCAGCTGGGGGACGGTCGGGCCCAGCGCGCTCGTCGGATCGCTGGCCAAACTGTCGCCCAAGGTGGTGGAGACGGGAAAGTTCACGTCGCCCCCGAAGGCCAGGGTGACCGAGCGGCCGTCACCCTGCCAATCGGGTTCGAGCCTGGGGTTGTGCACCGGCGGGATGCTGGCCTTGGCCTGTTTCGCCGGCAGGTGCGCCGGCGGCGAGGCCCCACGTGGATGGCCCCCTCCCCCGGACAGGAGCAGCGCGAGCAGCAGCGCCAGGAGCAACAGCCCGGCACCCCAGATACGCCGGATGCGCCGGACCCGACGAGAGGTCAGCGTGGGATGGCCCTTCGGTGGAACATCGGGTCGGGGCCGGGGCGATCTCCTCGCCGGGGGGACGTCCACCAAGGTGGAGTCGGCGTGGCCAGCGCCCGGTGGAAGGAGGTCGGTCGTCGACGTGCGGCGCAGCTTACGGCTTGACCGGTGCTGGGCCGGGACGGCTTGGCTGGGCGGGCCGGGTGGCCGTTCACGGTCGTTGGCAGAAGATGTGCCAACCCGCGATCGCCCAGAAGGCCAAGAGGGCGATCCGGGACATCCACGAACTCAGGAGCCAGCGCACGATCAGTCTGGAGCCGAGCAACAGCTCCCGGTTGCGCGCCAGGACCGCGGACCACACGGCGATGCCGGCGAGCAGGATCAGCCAGACCGTGGCTCCGGCAACGATCGCCAGGGTCACGGTTCACGTGCCTTGGCGCGGCCTGCCCGCGACGAGATAGGCCCCGATCACCAGCCACAGGGCAAAGAGCACGCCTCGCCCGACCTGATAGCGCGAGACGCGGCCGATGAAATAGCTCAAGGTCGGGAGGGCGTGGGACTGGACGATGAAATTCACCAGATCCCAGCCCACGACCGCCACCACCAGAGCCGTCCACACGATGACGGCAATCCGCAGGGACCTCGGCTGGGTGCGCCAGTGCTGTATCCAATCGGCGCTCTGCGCGATCCACGCACCGCTGGATCGGCGCTGACGTCCTCGTCCCAGCACGATGGCCATCACCAGGGCGACACCCACGAGCAGCGCCACACTCCAGCGAGCACCTGGGGAGTCTCGTGTCAGTCCGGCCTGCCAGACGCACAAGGCAATGGCGGCGACCGTGAGCAACGCTGGTCGAACCAGCGCACCAACGCCCTCCCGTCGCCACCGGGAAACGCCCGGGCCACCTGGTCGCATTCGAAATGGGAGATACCGGAGCAGCCTAGTGGTGGGGTCTCAGGAGAGCAGAAGAGCCGGCAGAGGATCGGCGTGCACGATGCTCAGGTGCTGGATCGGCCGGGTCATGGCGACGTAGAGCAGCCGAAGACCTCGGTCGTCATCGCCCGCGATGGCGGCCGGCTCGACCACGACCACCGCGTCGAACTCCAATCCCTTCACTGCGGTGGCGGCCACCACCGTGACCCGTCTCTCCATGCCGTCCCGTTCGAGCAGACCGATATCGCTCCGACCCCGCGCCAGTTTGGTGATCGGGGCCAGCTCCGAGCTCGGCACCACCAGCCCGACCAGAAAGTCCTCGCCGGCCAACTTGATCGCCTCCGCCAGACTCTCGACCAAGAGACGATCACGGTCCACCTTGAGAATGTTCGGTACCCGCGTCCCCCGACGGATCGACTGGGTGGGCTGCACCGTCGGCGCGGCCACGGGCAGCAGCTTCGAAGCCAGATCGAGCACCTGTCCCGGGGCGCGGTACCCGAGCGTCAGTTCGTCGCTTCGGACGGTAGCGGTGGCCGGCAGGTGTTGGAGGATCTCGTCCCAACTTCCGTAGCTCCAGGCGCCGGTGGCCTGGGCCAGGTCCCCCAGAATGGTCAGCGATCCCTTCGGGGCCCGGCGAGCCACCATCTTGAACTGCATGGGAGTGAGATCCTGCGCCTCGTCGACCACGATGTGCCCATAGGTGCGGGAGCGACCGTTGACCAGATACGTCGCCTCGTCGAGCAGGGCCAGGTCGTCGATCGTCCAGCCCTGGCGACCCGATGAGCGCCCGATGAGTGACCCGATGAGCGGAGGAGGCGGCGCCATTCCGAGTCGGTCAGGATTCCTTCGGCACTGGCCCCGAGTCGGTCGGCGCTGGTCAAGAGGTCGGTGACCAGGGCGGCCGGAGAGACGGACGGCCAGAGGTGATCGAGGAGATTCCGGAAGCCGTCCGAGGCGGTCAGCTCGCTCTCGTACCAGGACTGGTCGGCGTCCAATCGCCCCGATGCCCTGACCTTGTGACGGGCCAAACTGACGAGGCGGGCCCGCAGGGCCAGCCTTCCCGCCTTGTACGGCGCCGACCCGCCGGCAATGACCGCACAGAGGTCGTTCACCTCCTGGCTGAAGAGGGTGCAGCGGGCCGCACGCGCTCGCAACACGACATCCTCTTCGATGGGGCGACGCCGTTGCTCCAGGGCCCGGGCGAGGACGTGCGCCATCCTCGGATCGCCCTTGACGCGCCGGACGTCGAACGGGTCCTCGGCCCGCACCTTCGATCGTGGCGCGATATCGGCCACCGTCGACTGCAGGACGGCCTCCTCACCGAGTGACGGGAGGACCTGGGCGATGTAACGGAGGAAGGCGCGGCTCGGCCCGAGCACCAGGACACCGTCCCGCGCCAACTCCGGATGGTTGTAGAGGAGGAACGCCGCGCGATGCAGTCCGACCGCCGTCTTGCCGGTGCCGGGACCACCCTGGACGGCGAGGAGGAGGTCGAGTGGGGCCCGAATGATCTCGTCCTGCTCGGCCTGGATGGTGGCCACGATGTCGAGCATCTCGCCCGTCCTGGCCCGCTCGAGTTCGGCCAACAGGGCGTCGCCGCCGCGGAGACGGGTCCGCGAGGGATCGCCGTCGTGTCGACCGAACAGGTCGTCGGCGACCGCGATCACCTTGGCCCGGTCCACCATCACCTGACGTCGACGGGCGAGACCGAGCGCGTTCTCGGCTCGGGCTTGGTAGAAGGGCATGGCGATGGGGGCGCGCCAGTCGACCACGACAGGATCACCCTCCGTGTCCTCGACGTGGCGGCGTCCGATGTGCCACGACGGACCGGCCTCCTCATCGATACGTCCGAAGAGCAGGGGACGCTGACTCTCCGCCAGAACGGCAATCCGGTGCATCAGGGCGGCCTGATAGTCGAGGTCAGGGTGCCCGGCGTCGCGCAGGTCGTCCAGCAACGCCTTCGCCCTCCGGTGCATGGCGGCGAGGGCGGCATGAGCCAGGTCGAGGTAGTCCTGCTCCAGGCGCAGTTCGGGATCTTCATCGGGCGGCGCGTCGATCACCACGGCACGGCACCGCCGTGACACACATCAATGCAGCAGCTGCGGCTCCGCTGCGCCCAACCCGCCTCGGCGCGCCATTCCCGGCCGGCGATGCGCCGCATGCTTCTGCCCGGAATACGCGTGTATGGGCGCGCAAAAAACCCCGAACATCTCGGGGAATATATCCGCAATTCCGATGCACTACAACACATCTACCAGCGGATTCAGCTTCTCCACCTCTCTCACTTTGACGATTTATCAAAGGGGAGTCAGCGCCTGTCATTGTAGGCAAAAAATCATCCGATTACAAGGGGGATCCGGGAGGAATTCATCACCGAATGCCGCTCGATTGACCGGCGTCACCCGGAACATCTCGCCGTATCGAACGTCCATCGCCAACCAAGTCCAGCGGCGGGTCCATGTAGTTTGGAGGGTCTATGGACGTAGAGGAACACGGGCTTCCTTTCCCGATCGAGCGCCGTCGCCTGTCCGGTTGGGGACGCACGCCGTCGTCGTTGTGCGACGTGGCCACCCCGCGCAACGACGACGAGGTCGTGCGACTCCTGGCTCGCGCCGAGAGTCGTGGCGTGATCCCTCGTGGCCTCGGGCGAAGCTACGGCGACGCGGGGCAGCGGGCGGGCGGCCTCGTCCTCGACATGACTCGCCTCGACTCGATCGGTCCGGTGGACCGGGACAGCGGACTCGTGAGCGTCGGCGCCGGGGTGAGCATCGACCAACTCCTGAGAGTTGTCCTGCCGCAAGGGGGATTCGTTCCGGTCACCCCCGGGACCCGCAATGTGACCATTGGCGGCGCCATCGCGGCGGACATCCACGGGAAGAACCATCACCGCGACGGCAGCTTCTGCCGGCACGTCACCTCGATGACGCTGGTGACACCCACCGGAGTGCACGAGGTCACTCCGGACAACGACCCGGACCTCTTCTGGGCCACGGCGGGCGGGATGGGCCTCACCGGGATTGTCGTGCGCGCGACCATCCGGCTGCTCCCGGTTGAGAGCTCATGGGTGACGGTCGACACCCACCGCTTCGCCCGCCTCGAGGACCTCATGCACGAGATGGAGGCGCACGACGACGACTACCACTACTCGGTGGCGTGGGTGGACTGCAACGCCGGCGGATCCCGGCTGGGCCGCTCGATCCTGACCCGCGGGGACCATGCCGGCCGGGAACAGGTGGCCCGCTCCTCGACTCGCCCCTGCTACCAGGAACTGGCCAGCCCCCGCGTGAAAATTCCCCGGCAGTTGCCGAAGGGTCTCTTGAACGTGGCCAGTGTGACGGCCTTCAACGAGTTGTGGTTCCGCAAGGCACCGAAGGTGCGACTGGGCGAGCTCCAGCACGTTGGTGCGTTCTTCCACCCTCTCGACGGGGTGAGCGACTGGAACCTGCTGTATGGACCCAACGGGTTTCTCCAGTATCAGTTCGCCGTCAGTGATCTGCACGGCGAGGTCGTGCGGGAAGCCATCGACCTGGTCTGCGCGGCCCGGGTACCGTCGTTTGTCTCCGTATTGAAGCGCTTCGGTCCCGGCGACGACGGTCCCTTGTCATTTCCCATCGCCGGTTGGACGCTGGCCCTTGATTTTCCGGCCGGACCGGCGGCCCTGCCGACTCTGGTCGACGCCCTCGATGAAGTCGTGCTCAACGCCGGGGGCCGCGTCTACCTGGCCAAGGACTCAAGGGCTCGCCCCGAGCACGTGCACAAGATGTACCCACGCATCCCTGAACTTCAGTCGGTGCGTGATCGGATCGATCCCGACCGGGTCCTGCAATCAGACCTGTCGCGTCGACTCGACATCTGAGAGGAAGGATTCCCTTGCAAGACGCCTTTGGACGTCCCCAATCAGCCGTGGTCTTTGGGGGAACCTCCGATATCGCCCGCGCCATCGTCGAGCGCCTCATCCCCCTGGGGTGCCGCACCGTCGTCCTGGCCGGGCGCGACGCGACCGTGCTCGCCAAGTCGGCCGAGGAGGCCCGGGCCACCGGAGCCACGCAGGTCGATGAGGTGATCTTTGACGCGCGCAATGTTCCCGACGTCTCGAGCGTCGTCGCCGATTGTTTCGCGGCGGCCGGTGGTGACGTCGACCTCGTCCTCATGGCCATCGGGGTCCTGGGGAACCAAGAGCGGGACGAGGTCGACGCCGCGGCCACGGCCGATGTCCTGACCGCGTCCACCGTCTGGCCGGCCGCTGCCCTGGCCGCGTCATTCGAGAAGCTGAAGAAGCAAGGACACGGGAAAGATCGTCGTGCTCTCCTCGGTGGCCGGCGTCCGCGTGCGCCGAGCCAACTACGTCTACGGTGCGGCCAAGGCCGGACTCGATGCCTACGCCATTGGCCTCTCCGAGGCCGCCCGGGGCACCGGGGTCGATGTCTATGTCGTTCGCCCGGGCTTTGTGAAGACCAAGATGACCGAGGGCCTTCCCGCCGCCCCATTCTCCACCGACCGGGCCGCCGTCGCCGATGCCGTCATCCGTGGCATGGAACAGGGACAGACCGTCATTTGGGCCCCGGCCCCCTTGCGCTATCTCTTCAACGGGTTCCGCCTGTTACCCGCAATTCGTCTGGCGTCGGCTTCCCGGTTAGCCCAGCGGTGAGTCCCCTCGCGCCCGGGCCACGTACTGGACAGGGCCGAACATCCGGCCCATGATCAAGCCATGGAATCACCGTCGCTGATGACCACAGTGACTCGGTTACCAGGGACACTGCTTCGACTTCCCGGCACCTCGCTCCGTGCCCTCAATGCGCTCATCACGCTGGCCGAGCGCCTGGATGACCTGATGATCCTGCTGGAGAGGATGGACACCGGACTGGCCCGCGCCGGCGGCGGCGTCGACCTGGCCGCGAGCGGCATCACGCAGGCCGTGTCCGGTCTGGAGCGAGCGGTCGGCATGTTGGATGGATCCCTGCCCAGTCTTTCCCAATCGGCGTCGTCGTTGCGCGTACTCACCGAGCGGCTCAGTGCGGTGGCGGTGGAGTTGGTGACCGAGCTGCCCCGGGCCACGGCCACGTTGCAGGACATCTCACCTGAGCTGGCCAAAGTGGTCGGGACGCTCGATGACCGATTCGGCCACCTCGACAGCGTCGTGACCGATCTGGCCAAGCTGGTGGAAGCGGTGATCGGAACAATCCCCGGGATGCGCCGCGTCCTGCGCACGAGCTGCGGTCTGAGGAGGTCCGTTGAGTACCGATGAGCGGGACGGCGCGCTGGCCGTCGTGAAATCGACGTCGGTACCGATCCACGACATCGGGACGGCGATCTACCTCAGTCCCGACGTCTTCGGCTGGGCCGCTGAGTGGGGCTGGTCGAACCCGTTCTCCTTCTACTTCGCCGGACGAGGGGGCATGCTGGGCGACGTCGGCCCCGACGTTGTCTGCTCGGCCATGGGGTGGTTCGAGCCCGGCGCCGTCAAGTCGATGTACGAAGAGGGCGTTGCCGTGGCCGGTGCGACCGCCGTGGCGCAGCGAATGGCCGAAGCCACCGACCTGTGGGGACAGAAGTATCTGGCCGACGTGGCCGGACTCGACGACATCGTCGCCCTGACCGAAGCCGCCGTGGCCGGGCTCGAGGGTTCCGCGCTTCCGCTCTTCGTGGGCTGGCGCGCCGCGGCCAAGGCGAAGGGGTCGGCCGGGCGAGCGGCGCAGCTCATGCAGATCCTGCGGGAGTGGCGGGGCGGGGTGCACCTGGTCGCCACCACGGCCGCCGGCCTCTCGCCCGTCGAGGCCATCTTGACCAACGAGGGTGAGGGACAAGCCAAATTCTTCGGGTGGTCCGAGCCCTTCCCGAACTATGAGGCCAACAGCCCAGAGCACCAGCAGGCCGAGGATCTGACCGATCACCTGTGCGCGTCCTCGTTGGGTCAGGCCCTCCGTCCCGAGCAGTACGCGGCCTTCGAAGCCGGCGTCACCGCCCTCCGGGCCGCCGTGCCCTGAGGGCCGGACCAGGGCCAACGGCGCCGGAAGCCGCTCGGTCATGGTCGGCTACAGTGAAGGGCTGCTCAAAGGGGAGACAACGTCGAACCAGCGGGCGACACGGCTCACGCCGTTACGGACCTGTGGTGCAGTCTGGAGTGCACGCCGCCCTGTCAAGGCGGAGGTCGCGGGTTCAAATCCCGTCAGGTCCGCTGCCAGATCCGAGCGTCACTAGGACAATCGAATTTGGTGGCCCGGTCGGGTAGCTCAGTTGGTAGAGCGCGCGCCTGAAAAGCGTGAGGTCCGCGGATCGATCCCGCGCCCGACCACCAAACACTCCATGGCCCGGACCCTTGATCCGTTCGACGACAGGGCGCGCTGAGCCAAGCTGTCCCCCGCAAGGGCGACGATCCGATCCGAACGGCTCGGCCGTCCACCACTTAAGGACTGTGAGCGCTACGACTGCCCAGGCTGCTCCGGGCGCGCATCGAGGGTGTACTCGCATGCTCAGGCAGGTGTCCGAGGAGGGTGCGGGCAAATGATCCATAGCGGGCTGCCAACGGCGACGCCGAGAGCCCATGAGCGAGGACGCTCAAGGTGATCGTCACCGTGACCACAGAAAGGACATGGGCAGCTTCGGTCCGAGCGAGGCTGTCGTATGCGATCAGTCCGAACACCACCGACGCCAGTCCCCGTGGCCCAAACCATCCGACAAATCCCACGGTGAATCGGTCGAGCCCAGAGCCCAGCAGCGACAGGGCCACTGGCACCATCCGCACGACGGTCAAGGCGAGGAGCGCGAACAGATAGTCCGGCCAGGTCGCATGCGTGAAGCCGGGGACCACCATCGCCGCACCGAAGATGAGCCAAACCACGAGAGAGAGCAAACCGCCGGCCTCCTCGGTAAAAGCCACCGTGGATTCGAGATCGGGACGCACCACGCTGCCGAAAGCCATCCCCCCGATGAACGCGGCGATGAAGCCGTTCCCGTGGGCCTCAATCGCCGAGCTGTAGGCGAAGAAGGCCAGGCCCAGCGCGGCCAGCGGACGGAATCCCGGTGCGCTCCATCTCCCAGCTGCGGCGCGGGTCAGCACCCACCCACCAACCAGTCCGACACCACCGCCGATCCCAGCGCCGATCAGGAGGTCAGCGGCAGCGGTGAGCACAGACATCGAATGGGTGACTTCGCTGGCGACCGCACCGGCCAGGAAGAGGTTGACGAACGGGGTGGCGATCCCGTCGTTGAGCCCACTCTCGACGTTCAGGAGACGCCGGATTCGGTTCGGTATTCGCGTATCGCCGATGATCGAAGCACCCAGCGCGGCATCTGTTGGCGCGACGATGGCGCCGATGGTCGCGGCCACCCACCAGGACACACCTGGAATGATGGCAAATGCCGTCGCCGTGCCGACGCCGATGGTGAGCGGCAAGCCGAAGGCCAGAAGTCTGACGGGCAGGCCGATGTCGCGCCGGAGTTCGTTGAGGTTGACCCGTGACGCATCGGTGAACAGCACCAGCGCGAGAGTGACCTCGGCGAGCGAACGGACCGTCGATGAGTGTGGGTTGAAGTGGATGATGGCCAGCGGGCCGTGGGTTGCAACCAACCCCATCACCAAAAGGGCGATCGGTGCACTGATGTAGAGCCGTTCGAGTCGGGCCGAAAAGACCGACCAGAGCACGATGCAGCCTGCGGCGATCGCGAGTGCGGCGGTGTCCAGACTGTGGGTCATGGCAAATGCGGCTCTACTAGTCCGTGGCCATCCCATGGTCGTTTCACATGGATCCGATCACCGCTCCGAGATTGCACGACCGCTGCGAAATCGGTTCACTCTGGCGGCAGCCCCGGGGCTGATCGGCACCGATCGGAGGGAAGTGATGGAATCCCGCTCAGAGACATCGATTGGCCGACCGATCTCGTTTCCATCGCTGCCGCTCCTCACGAACCACGAGAACCGGACACGTTGCATTCGACACGCAGGATCCACTCACCGATCCGGTCGTCACGCGCTCTCGAGGCTCGCTTGGAGCGGGATTCTGCTTTGGAAGAAAGACCGTCGCGCCCAAACCGACGAGGCCAATGATCGCCACCGCAATCATTGCGAGGGCGTAGGACTTCGTCGGGGTGGTGAGACCTGAGACCAGTATGGTGCCGGCGATCGCCGTGCCAAGGCACGATCCGAGATTGGACACACTCCGCGAGAGTCCGGAGATCTCTCCTTGCAGTGTCTCCGGAAACGCGGATTGCACCATGTTGACGGACGGGGTCAGCATCACACCAAGGCCCAACCCGATCAGTAACAATCCAGGGGCAAAGGACCAGGCACTGGGGGAATGTTTCACGATCGCAAGGAGGAACGCGACACCTGCGATAGTCGTCACGAACCCAGTGAAAATGAGCGCTCGCTGTCGGAACCGCTTGGCGAGACGGCCGGCGACGAGCGACGAGGCAAGGATGCCAAGGGTAGCTGCGGTGAAGATCACTCCCGTTTGAATCGCGTTGTACCCCCTGATGACCTGGAGATAGGCGGACACAACGAACGAAGTTCCCATGAGCATCAACCACTGAACGTTTTGGGTCACGAGGCCGAGGTTCGATATGCGGTTGTGGAAGAGCTTGGTCGACAACAATGGTTGCAATCCTCGACGCTCCCGCGAGCGGACCCAAACAAAGAACCCACCGATGACGGACGAGCCCACTGCGAGAAGGACTACCGCGATCGCGACGTTCTTGTCGGCCGCCAGGATTCCCATGACAAGCACCACCAGGCCTGTGGCAGAGAGGATCGCACCCACGATGTCGAAGGGGCGCGTGGGATCCGGCGGCAACGGATCTCGAATGCGGCGGCTGAGAACCACAATGATTCCAACGACGACGGCTTGAAAGAGAAAGGCCACTCGCCAGCTGATCGCGGTGGTGATGAGACCTCCGATCAGTGGTCCGGTGGCTGCGCCCACTCCACCCATCCCACTGATCACACCGAAGGCCTGAGCCCGCGACTTGAGATCGTGGAACAGCATGGTCGTAAGGATGTAGACGGGCGGTATCAACAACGCCGTCCCCACACCTTCGAGAATCGAGTTCCCCAGGATCAGGACACCAAGGTTGGGAGAGACTGCGCTGAGCAGCGCACCGACGGCATAGATCGAGAGCCCCAGCGTGAAGCACCGCTTCCGGCCCCAACGATCGGTCAGCTTGCCCCCGGGAATCATGAGAGCCGCCATGACAAGAAGGAACAGCGTGATCGCCACCTGCACTCCCTCGACCGTGGTGTTCAGGTCGTGGCTGATGTCGTTGATCATGACGTTCATGTTCGACCCGGCGAAGCTGCAGATGAACTGCGCCAGTGCCAATGGAATGAGCATCCGCCGCAATGACGGTGCCTCGGTTCTCGTTTGCGACGGTGGCATAGCTTCGCTTCTTTACCCTACGGCGTCTTCGTCGTCGACGATTGGGGACTCGGTGTCGCTCTTGGCCTGCCCGACCTCCGCCTCCACGGCTCGGTAGACATTTCCGTGGATCCTGTCGTCACCGATGCGATCGATGACCCCGTCGCGTCGGAGCAGCTCGAATACGGTTGGCTTTACGCGAGCAAGGTGCAGCGTCACACCCGCGTGCTTTGTGAGTTCGAAAATCTCACGCATCTTGGCCGATCCCTGCGAGTCGATGAAGTCGATTCCCTCACAGTCGAGCACGATCCCGGTGATGTCAGGGGTTGACATCGCGACTTCCCGGACTCGGTCCTCAAGTGCGTCGGAAGTAGCAAAGAACAAACCGCCATCCAGCCGCAGGACAACGACCCCTCGGAATTGTTCGTCGGCTGGATACTCGTCAAGTTCCCGGAAGACCTGTGTACCCGACTGTCGTCCGAGCAACGGCATCGGAGGACGGGTCGCAACCGAGATGAGCCAAAGAAGTGAGAGGCCGATCCCGATCAGCACCCCAGCAAGGACACCAAAGAGGAGTGTTCCCATGATGGCCGCGATTGCGATCCAGAAATCGAAGCGCTGCACCTTGGCGAGGCGACGCATCTCCGGCACGTCCATCATTCCCATCACCACCGCTTCGATGATCAGTGCGGCCAGCACGGGCTTGGGCAACGAAGAAAAGAGTGGGGCGAGCACAAGAAGGGTGAGGAGTACCATGACCCCGGAGGTAAGCGAGGCGAGGCCTGAGCGAGCACCCGTGTGGTCATTCAAGGAGCTCGCCGACAAGCTCGTTGAGACTGGCATCCCCTGGAACAACCCGGCACCTACGTTCGCCATCCCCTGAGCGACCGATTCTTGGTTGATGTCGATGTGATAGTGGTGCTTGGCGGCAAAGGACCTCGAATCGCCGGCGGTCTGCGAAAACCCGATAAGCACCAGCGCCACCGCCGCTAGCGAGATCGTGCTCGCATGGTTTGTGATCAGTTGCCAACTTGGGAGCGCAGGAGTCGGCAGGCCCCTCGGCACGTGGCCCACTAAGGCGACCCCGTGGGCACCGAGGTCAAATATCTTTGAGGCCAAAAGACCCCCGACAACCAGCACGAGCGCACCAGGGATGCGAGGTGCGACCATGCGCAATCCGAAGACCACCAAAAGTGACACTGCCCCGACGAGCAAGGTTGTCAAACTGACGTCAGCGAGCGAACCGAACCACGATCGCAGTTCTTGGATCGGGTTGGAGCCTGAGGTGTCCGTCCCAGTGAGCTTTGGGAGCTCCCCGATGACCACGTCGATAGCCGCACCAAAGAGGAAACCGGTCACGACGGCGCGTGACAGGAACTGCGCGATCCATCCCATTTTCAAAACGGCAATTAACAGAAAGAGCACTCCGGATGCAAGGGCGATAGTGGCCACGAAGGTTGCCGCGTCCGTGGTCCCCGTGAGCTTCGCCGCCACAACAGCACTCGCGGCCACGGCGGCCAATCCAGAGCTCGGCCCTGTCGAGATCTGACGACTCGTTCCGAACACCGCGTAGAGGATCGCCCCGGCAGCCGCGGCGTAGAGGCCATTCTGCAACGGGATGCCAGCGATTCCGGCGTAGCCGAGATTCTTCGGAACGATCAGGGCAGCGACGGCGATCCCTGCGATGAGGTCGCCCCTGAGCCAGCGACGATCATACGATCGGAGCCATCCGACCATCGGAACGAGGTGCCAGCGGTTCTGACTCGGCGTACCAACTCCAGCCATCAGTCCTTCACGTCACCGATCGAGGTTGAGTCGTCGATCCCAGGAGCTCAGAGATCCGGATCGGCTCGATTCTGACGTGATCGAGCACGAACTGATTCCTTGATTGATTGGTGTCAGACCATTCGTACCGACGGACCCAGCAGCGCCCGCCCAGTCCGTTCGAATCAGACCCGTCGAAACGCAGGATCAGATGTGAAACCTCTGCGGCCGCACGCCGGGCAGTCCCGAATCGCCCGCAGGTGATCCATCGGTGCCTCCCTTTTCGACTCGGGCCGCCTCCCAGACGTTCGCGGTTCATGGCCGGGCCGATTCGAACTCTTGGTGCTCTTGTGGACCAAGGCACTCCGATCAACCGGGTCATCGCACTCTCAAAGAGCGGCAACCCTGCACGTCACGGTCGTCCGCTACCGGGTCGACACCTTCAAGAGTCGTCAGAGAACGACACCGCATTCGCCTCAAAACGACTTTCCGGTTCACCGCCATAGAGTAGGCGACGGGCCAGGACCAGGCGAGTAGCGAAACGGCGTCACGGCTCTCGCGCCAACGCCGGATGGGCGAGGATGATTGGGAGGGAGTAGGGGTGACAACAACGGGCGAGATGGGTGGCCCCTTGGCCGCAAATGACGAGCTCTGGTATTCGTTCGACGCCAGCGACGTTGCCGGCCGTTTGGCCGTCGATGTCGAGACGGGACTCACCAGCCAGGAAGCAGCGGCCCGACTCGAACGAAATGGTCCGAATTCGTTGCCGGTCGAGACGCCACCCTCGCCTCTCCACCGCCTGCTCGGCGAGTACACGAGCTTCATGCAGCTGATCCTGGTCGGCGCGTCGATCGTGTCGCTGGTGATCAAGCAATGGAGTACGGCCATCGTGCTGATCGTGATCTCGCTCTTCAATGCACTGGTTGGATTGCGTCAAGCAGGGAAGGCCGAGAGCGCCATGAACGCGCTGCAGTCGATGATGGAGTCGACAGCGCGGGTCCGTCGCGACGGGACAGAAGCGGTGATTCCAGCGGAAGACGTCGTCGTCGGTGACATCCTCCTCGTCTCGGCGGGTGACGAAGTTCCCGCTGATGGCCGGATCTGCAGTGCGAGCTCGCTGCAGATCGACGAGTCGGCATTGACTGGGGAAAGCGTCCCTTCTGCGAAGGAGGCATCGACTCTATCCGGCGACCTAGGGCCGGGCGAACAATCGAACATGGCGTTCATGCACACTCCCGTCACCCACGGAAGCGGGATCGTGATCGTGACCGGGGCGGGCAGCGATTCGCAGGTGGGCAAGATCGCTCACATGTTGTCGGCCACCGCCCAGGAGGAGACGCCGCTCACAAAGCAGATGAATTCCCTGACCCTGTGGATCGTGAGCGCGGCAGGCTTCACGATGCTGGTGATGTTCGCCCTGGGGCTCAGCCGGGGGCAGTCCTGGACCACACTCTTCGACACCGCCGTGGCCCTGGCGATCGCCGCCATTCCACTCGCGCTGCCGATGGTTGTTCAAGTCGTGCTCTCACTGGGCAGCCTGGAATTGGCCAAGCGGAAGGCAATCGTCAAGGACCTCCCCTCGGTCGAGACGCTGGGATTCACCTCGGCGATCAACTCGGACAAGACCGGCACGCTCACCATGAACCAGATGACGGCGGTCGAGGTCGTCGACCCGACCGACAGGTACGAGATCAGCGGGACTGGATACAGCCTCGAAGGAAGGGTGAGCCATCCCGCCGGAAAGACGGACACGATTGACGATGCGATCCTCCCCTACGTGATCGCCAACGACGCGAACCTGGTTGACGGTCGGGTGGTCGGCGATCCGACGGAGGGGGCACTGCTCGTACTGGCCCACAAGGCAGGCATGTCAATCGACGCCACACGTGAGGAGTTTCCTCGACTCGCCACGCTTCCGTTCGATCCGAATTACAAGTTGATGGCCACATTCAATCGGACCAAGGACGCATCCGGCAACGAGATCGTGCGTTGTTTCGTCAAGGGTGCGGCGCCGGCTGTCACGGCGCTGGCGGCAACCGCACTCGCCAACGGAGAAAGCATCGCCTGGGACGAAACGCTCAAGGCTGCAGCCGATCGCCACACGACGCGCATGGGTGAGGCGGGTCTCCGGGTGATGGCGGGTGCGTTTCGGGATCTGGACGCTGCTGCGTTCGACCCGGACCGGGACCTGCTCTCATATGTCCAGGACCTGCAGATGACCAGCCTGGTCGGGATGGTCGACCCACCCCGGGCAGAGTCGAAGGCCGCCGTGGCCAACGCCAAGGCAGCGCACATCCGGGTTCGGATGGTGACGGGTGACGACGTGGTCACGGGGGCCGCGATCGCCCGGCAGCTCGACATCCCGGGCGACGCGATCCTCGGGGCCGAGTTCGCCGCCCTTTCCGACCTGCAGCGACTCGACAAGATCGACCAGATCGGCGTCGTCGGGCGAGTGGCTCCCGAGCACAAGGTGCTACTCGCCGAGACTCTCAAGAAGAAGGGCCACGTCGTCGCCATGACCGGTGACGGCGTGAATGATGCGCCCGCTATCAAGGCGGCGGACATCGGTGTTGCCATGGGAAGCGGTACGGAGGTGGCGAAGAATGCCGGCCGCATGGTGCTCTCCGACGACAACTTCTCCACCATCGTCTACGCCGTCCAACAAGGACGAAAGCTGTACGACAATCTGAACAAGTACATCCGGTTCGTGCTGCTCGAGCTCGTCGCGTTCGTCCTTACATTCTTGGGCGCGACGTTGCTCAACATCGCGGGTGGCGAACCGTTCACGCCGCCCCAGATCCTGTGGATCAATTTCCTCGTCAACGCCCCCTTCGGTGTCGCCCTTGGATTCGACGAGGAGAGCCCAGGCCTGATGCAGCGGCGGCCGCGAGCCCGGGGAGAATCGATTCTCACCCCCGGGGTCATGATCACCTGTGGACTGGTCGGACTGTTCGTCGCCAGCGCGAATCTCGGGATGATCGTGGTGGGCACCAACCTCTTGGACAGCACGGTCAAGGGCCAATCGATCGGCCTGGTCGCGTTCTCGTTGATGCTGGTGGTCGCCGCCTTTGAGGCCCGCAGCGAGACGGACTCGGTCTTCTCAATGGATACCTTCAACAGTCCGAGGATGAACCTCATCGCGGTCGCCGAGGTGGCTGGCGCATTTCTCGTCACCCAAGCGGATTTCCTGCAGCGTGTGCTGGGGACCACCCAATTGACGGCGGGCCAATGGGGACTGGGCCTTCTCATGGCCCTCGCGGTGCTGGTCAGCTGGGAGGCGGGCAAGTGGATCGCACGTCGACGAGGGGGGACTCGGGCCGACCGCCCGGAGTCGAGATCAACCAAAGGGGGATGACCGGTATGGCCAAGAAGCACCACAGGACGGGGACGGACCCGACACCCGGGTACCAGCCGGAGGGACGCGCAGAGGGACACGCCGAGGGGCACGCAGATGGCGCGCCTGGGAAGATGAAGAAGAAGGAGTACGAGGAACACATGAGGTCACTCCACGCCGAGCTGGTGGCGATGCAGGAGTGGGTCAAGAAGTCCGGGGCGAAGATCTGCATCGTGTTCGAGGGCCGGGACACCGCCGGCAAGGGAGGCACGATCAAGCGGATCACCGAGCGCGTCAGCCCCCGCGTGTTCCGCGTCGTGGCCCTCCCGACCCCCACCGAGCGCGAGCGCTCTCAGATGTACATTCAGCGGTACATACCCCATCTGCCCGGCGGCAGGGGAGGTCGTGATCTTCGACCGCAGCTGGTACAACCGGGCCGGTGTCGAACCGGTCATGGGCTTCTGCACGCCCGAGGAGTCGCGCCGCTTCCTCGATCAGGTCCCGACCGTCGAGAAGGCCATGGTCGAGTCGGGGATCCTGCTGCTCAAGTATTGGCTCGAGGTCAGCGCCGACGAGCAGACCCGCCGGCTGGAGAGCCGCATCCACGATCCCCGCAAGATCTGGAAGCTGTCCGACATGGACCTGAAGTCATACAGCCGGTGGGACGACTACTCCAGGGCCAGGGACGCCATGTTCGCCTCCACCGACACGGCCTGGGCGCCGTGGTTCATCGCACACACCGACGACAAGAAGCGGGGACGGCTGAACATCATCAGCCACCTCCTCAGCCAGATCGACTACGAGTCGCTCGAGCCGCCCGCCGTCAGCTTGCCGAAGCGAACGGTCTCCTCCGACCACGTCGCTTCGCATCTGCCGCTGCGCTACATCCCGACCCCGTTCTGATGGCGGGCAACCGGTTGAACGCGAGTCCGCTCTAGGGGGGAGGCTGGGGGAGAACGGGCGTAGAGGGTGGGCGGAGCAGAACCACCCGTTCGAGCAGAACGGTGAGTCCTCCTACGGCGCACCCGATGCCCATGCCGGCGACGACGTCGAGCGGGTAGTGCACGCCGAGGTAGATCCGAGACCACCCGAGCACGAGGGCATAGGCGATCGCCACGACGGCACCCCAACGCGGGAGGAACGCCACTAGAGCGATAGTGACCGCCAGTGCCACCGTGGTATGGCTCGAGGGGAAGCTGGAACCATGAGCAGGCTGTTGACGTAAGACGGCGTCCGCGACGACCGTGTACGGCCTGGGACGGCTTGCGGCGTGCTTGGCCAGGTTTGCCAGGGCCCAGGCGATCGCCGCCGCTCCGGCACTGAACGCGATCGGCCACAGGCTCCGCGTCCGAACAAAGCTGTAGAGCGCGGCGATCGCCGCCGCCAAGGCAATGCCGGCCGGTAGGAACAGCTTGGTGATCGGTGTCAACCAGGCGGCAAGTCCTGGGCTGACAGCGTTGAGAGCCCGGAACGCCTGGGTGTCCCACGCCGGTGCGCCACCATGCACGAGTAGCGCAGCACTGGCGAAGAGGGCGAGGCCGATCCCGGCCACCAGCAGTGCGGTTCGCGCCGCCCACACATGGACGCGCTTAACCGGTCTCGCTAGCAAGAAATGTCTCACTGCCTTGCGTATCGTACGCTCCTGGTGCGGGACGCGAGAGGGCAGAGCAAGCCGGTGACGGCGTGAGCCTCGAATGGGTGACAACACACGTTCCCGGTCTGGACCTGATCCGAACGTACGAGCGCCGTTGGCTGCCGAAGGACCTCGTCGCCGGCCTTGTGCTCACCGCCCTCCTCGTCCCGCAGGGGATGGCGTACGCCGAGCTGGCCGGGCTGCCGCCCATCACCGGCCTCTACACCAGCATCCTCTGCCTTGTCGGGTACGCCGCCTTGGGACCATCCCGGATCCTCGTGCTCGGCCCCGACTCCTCACTCGGACCGATGATCGCCGCCACGATCCTCCCCCTGGTCGGAGCCGGTGGCAGTCCCGAGCGAGCCATCGCACTGGCCTCGATGCTCGCCATCCTGGTCGGCGTGATCATGGTCCTGGCCGGGCTGGCCCGGCTGGGGTTCGTGGCCGATCTACTCTCGAAGCCGACCCAGATCGGGTACATGACCGGGCTGGCGCTCACCATCGTCGTGGGCCAGCTACCAAAGCTCTTCGGGTTCTCGGTCAGCTCCGACAACCTGATCGGGGACATCCGGGGATTCGCTCACGGTGTCACGTCCGGCGAGACGGTCGTCGACGCCCTGCTCGTCGGTTTGTCCGGCCTGGTGGTGATCCTTGTGCTCCAGCGATGGCTGCCGAAGCTACCTGGCGTACTGGTCGCCGTGGTCCTGTCGATAGGTGCCGCCGTGGCCTTCGATCTCCAGAGTCGGGGCGTCTCGCTGGTGGGAACCCTGCCCAAGGGTTTCCCGCCGTTCACCATCCCGAGCGTTCCCATTTCGGACTTCCCTCTCCTCGTCGGGGGCGCTTTCGGCATCGCCCTCGTGGCTCTCACCGACACCATCTCGACCGCTTCTGCCTTTGCGGCACGCAGTGGCGACGAGGTCCGGGCGAACCAGGAGATGATCGGGATCGGCGGCGCCAACATCGCCGCCGGGCTATTCCAGGGTTTCGCCGTGAGCACCAGCGGGTCCCGGAGCGCCGTCGCCGAGCAGTCGGGGGCGAAAACCCAGGTGGCCGGTCTAGTGGGTGCCGGTGCCATCATCGTGATGCTGCTCGCCGTCCCGGGCCTGCTTCGTAACCTCCCCCAGCCCACGCTGGCCGCGGTGGTGATCGCAGCCGCTCTTTCGCTGGCCGATGTGGCCGGGATGCGACGACTCTGGCTGGTCCGCCGGACCGAGTTCGCCCTCTCCATAGCAGCCTTCCTCGGCGTCGCCATCCTCGGCGTGCTGCCCGGCATCGCCCTGGCCGTCCTCCTGTCGATCCTCAACGTCTTCCGGCGGGCGTGGTGGCCGTACAGCACGACGCTCGGGCAGGTCGACCTGCTTCCCGGGTACCACGACACCCGGATGCACCACGGGGCGAGGACGATCGACGGCCTGAGGATCCTTCGCTTCGACGCGCCACTGCTGTTCGCCAACGCTCGATCCTTTCGTGAGCAGGTCAGCGCTCTGGCTGCCGAGGATCCACCGCCTCGCTGGATCGTGGTGGCGGCCGAGCCGATCACAGATATCGACACGACGGCAGCCGACATGCTTGAGGAGCTGGACGGGGACCTCAACCGCCGAGGTATTTCCTTGGTGTTCGCCGAGCTGAAGGACCCCGTCAGGGAGAAGATCCAACGGTACGAGCTCACGCGGACGATCGATCCCGCCCACTTCTATCCAACCATCGAGTCGGCGGTTGAGGCCTTCGCCCGGTCGACGCATGATGCCGACAACCGGCGCCCATCACCCGAGAAGTGAGACTGAGAGATGGGTCTGGACCCCTCCGCACCGGCCCTCGACAGGCCACGGCTGGGTCCGGTGGGCCCGTCGACGGCTCCACCTGGTGACGTCTTCGCTCCGGGCCGCTGAGTACAGCCCGTCATGGCCGGTGGCGACCGAGCCATGATGAGACCGCCGGACGATTTGCGAAGGGAAGGGTTCCGTCATGAAGGACGCTCCATCTCCACTGGGCTCTGACGGGCCAGTGCGACCTGCCGGATCGGCCAGTCGGACCGGGCTCGGGGTATCCGGCCGCGCCCGGATCTTGGCGGTCGCTGCCCTCCTCGCCCTGTGCGCGCTGGTGGCCGCGGTCATCGTCTTCCTCCTCCGGAGCGCCGGCTACGTCTTCCTCGGACTGGCCGGTGCCGCCATCTCGATCGGCGGCGCGTGGTGGTTCCTGACCGGCCGGAGAAACCGACGGGCGGTCGGGGCAGCCGGGTTGGTCGCCGGCGTCGGTGTAATGGCCGCCGCCCTCGTGTGGGCGGGCGTCGGCGGAGAACAAGTGCTCGTTCGGTTGATCGTGGTCGCGGGCATATTGGCCGTCGGTGTGTCGGCCGGGCGGGCCGCGATGCTTGCAACCATTCGCACAACGGCGGCGGTGCCGTTCCGCCGACGCCCGCCTCCGTCGCGCCCGGTGCTCATCTGCAACCCATGGTCCGGCGGCGGCAAGGTCGAGAAGTTCGGGCTGGTCGATCTGGCGAAGTCGCTGGGCGTCGAGACGGTGCTCCTGGACCAGGGCCTCGACCTCGAGCAGCTCGCCCGGGACGCCATCGAGCGGGGAGCCGATTGCCTTGGCATGGCGGGCGGCGACGGCTCCCAAGCGCTCGTGGCGTCGATCGCGATCGAATACGACATCCCGTTCGTGTGCGTCTCGGCCGGAACCCGGAACCACTTCGCTCTCGACCTCGGCCTCGAGCGCGACGATCCGAGGAAGAGCATGGACTCCTTCCGGGACGGCCTGGAGCGGCGGGTCGACTTCGCCACCGTGAACGGCCGCCTCTTCGTCAACAACGTGTCGCTCGGGGTCTACGCCACCATCGTCCAACAGGAAGGGTACCGAGAGGCGAAACTCGAAACGTCGAGCACCCTGCTGCCGGACATGCTGGGGCAGTCGGACAAACCATTCGACCTGCAGTTCACGGCTCCGGACGGCTCGGAGGTCGACGGATCGCTCGTCATCCAGGTCTCGAACAATCAATACGTGCTCGGGCCCTCCCCCGATGTTTCACAACGCCTACGCCTCGACACCGGACAGCTCGGAGTGTTCGCGGTGGCCGCCGGCTCGGGAACCGAAGCGGCGGCCGTCGTCACCGCCATGCTGGCGGGCCGTCAGGGACGGAGTCGCCATGCTTTACGCTTCGCGACCAACCGTTTCGAGGTCCGCTCGCGATCGGGGCAGGCCTTCGTCGGCGTCGACGGCGAAGCCCTCGAGCTGGCCACACCGCTCGACTTCGCCATCCACCCCCTGGGCCTGCGCCTCCTCGTCCCCGAGGGCAACCTCGAGCAGGCGACGCGCCGCCGGGCCCGGGAGGTGCACCTGGGCGACCTGGTCGGTATAGCCAGCGGCCGGGCCGGCCAGCGCAAAAGCATGGAGGGCAGTAACGCCGGGGACGAGTAGGAGATCGATGAGCCCGGGAGACAGAGGAGAAGGGATCAACCATGGCCGCAATGAAGATCCGGCACCTGAGTGTGGACGAACGTCGGGCCAAGGGCAAGAACGCCCGTGAACGATCGCCGCTGACCAGCCACGGCGGCTGGGTACCGGCCGTTGACCGCTCCGACCCGGTGGGGTTGCTCGAGGCGCAGAACCTCACCCGAGAGCCGGATCTCGTGCCCGTACGTCACGGTCGGATGATGGCCTCACCGTTCACCTTCTACCGGGGCGCGGCCAAGATCATGGCCTCCGACCTGCGAGATTCCCCCACGGCCGGCCTCGACGTCCAGCTCTGCGGCGACGCGCACCTCTCGAACTTCGGCGGGTTCGCTTCACCCGAACGAACCCTGTTGTTTGACCTGAACGACTTCGATGAGACGCTGCCTGGGCCCTTTGAATACGACGTGAAGCGCATGGCCGCGAGCTTCACCATCGCGGCGCGCAACAACAGGTTCAGCGCCGCGGATGCTTCCGCGACCACATTCGCCGCGGTGAAGGCGTACCGCGAAGCCGTCTTCGAGTTCGCCCAGATGGGCAATATGGACATCTGGTACGCCCGGTTGACCGAACGAGAATTCATGGACGCGATCGCTACCCTGACCAAAGGAGCAAAAACCAAGCAGGCCGCCGCCCAGGTCAAGAAGGGCGCGCAAAGGGCTCAGAAGACCGCGACCAAGGCCCACACACGCGACAGCCTCCAGGCCTTGTCGAAGCTTGCCGAGGTCGTCGATGGCCGGTACCGGATCGTGAGCCAGCCACCAGTGGTCATCCCGGCGCGCGAACTCGGGTCCATGTACGGGTACTCAGGCGACGAGATCCAAGAGATACTCCACAACCAGTTCCGTGCCTATCGGGCGACTCTGCAGGAGGATCGCCGCCACCTTTTGGAGCGCTTCGAGATCGTCGACATGGCCCGCAAGGTGGTGGGAGTGGGCAGTGTCGGCACCCGGGCGTTCATCGTGTTGCTCCAGGGCCGTGACGAGCAGGACCCGCTGTTCCTCCAGGTCAAGGAGGCGACGGCCTCGGTGCTCGAGGACCACCTGCCCAAGAGCAAGTTCAAAGAGCCCGGCGAACGCGTGGTCCAGGGGCAGCGCCTCATACAGGCGGCCAGCGACATCTACCTGGGTTGGACCAAAGGGGCCGAGGCGAATCGCCACCTCTACTGGCGCCAGCTGCGTGACATGAAGGGCTCGGCCGAGGTGGAGACGATGACCCCGTTCATGCTCGAGTTCTACGCCGGCATCTGCGGCTGGACGCTGGCCCGGGCCCACGCCCGCTCGGGGGACGCAGTGGCACTGGGGGCCTACCTCGGCAAGAGCGACAAGTTCGACCGTTCGATCACGGACTTTTCCCTGCGCTACGCCGACCAGAACGAGCGCGATTACCAGGCCTTCGTCGGCGCCGTGAAGTCCGGTCGCCTCGAGGCAGTCGAAGGCATCTGATTCCTGGTGCGCCCTCGCCCTTGATCCAGCGAAGCGGAGTTGCCAGAGAGCCAGACGGTGATCCACGCGCCCAGAATGTTTCTGCTTTACAATTCCGCCGGCACAGTATTTGCGACTCGCCACGACAGTATTGGTGCTTCATGACAGGAGTGTGAATCATGAACGAACGCGGCAACGGTTGGACAATATTCGCAGGAATCGCGCTTTTGGTAGCCGGGGTGATGCGAATCTTCGACTCGATCTGGGCCTTCAGATACCACGGGGTGCTTCCCTCCAACTTGGAGGCGGCCATCTTCGGCCACACTTGAAGACCTACGCGTGGGTGTATCTCGCTGTTGGCATCATCTTGATTCTGGCTGGCTTCGGCGTCATGGTGCAGTCACAGGTATCCCGTTGGATCGGCATCTTTGCCGCCGCCATTCTGGGTATCAGCGCGATCTGGTGGATGCCGTACTATCCGATCTGGTCACTCACCTACATCGGGATCTGCTTCTTCGTCATTTACGCCCTGGCGGCCTATGGCCAGCGGGAAGAGGTGGCGGCGTAAAGCACTTTGGTAGTGCCGGCGACCTGTGGGTGACGTTCGCCGGCACTACCAGCTTCTTGTCAAAGCTCAGCGACAGGTCGAGCGTGTGATCACATCACGCTGGGCTGCGGCGGTGAGGACCGCTCCGGTGCAGGCGGGCATCGCGCCGCCGCGCCAAAGGCGCACGGGCTGCCCGTGATTCAGCGGCCATTCTGCTCGCGCCGTCAAACGATCTTCACTTCTAGTAGTGATGATGCTGGAGGACCGACTTGAGGATCACCATCGCCACACCTAGTAAACCGGCTATGACGGTAACGATGATTCGCTGCTTGCCACGCAAGCCGGCTGCTCGCCCTGCGGTATAGCCGTGCAGGATCAGGAGCACGACGGTCACGATGAGGGCCGCTTGAGCGGCATCCGACGCTGACGCCCCAAAGAGAACTGCGACGCCGATTGATGCCACTGGCAGGAAGGACGCCGTGACCATCGGCCATGCCTCCGCCAGAGAAGACCGGATAAGTCGAGCGCTCGGTAGCCGACCGTCGTGAGTGTGTGCACCGAGCAGTTCGGCGTACTGCTCGGCAAGCCAATACACAATGAGCGTGACGACGACGGTCACCGCGAGTTGTGCACTACTCAATTGATTCCCGCCAGCAGCGATAACGGCCGCTGTCACAATCGTGCCGTAGATGCTCGCCGTTCGGCGTCGACCACGGCTCGTTGAAGCCGACTCGATGCGGGCTTCAGATGAGCCCGAACCACGCTTCGGTGCCTTCGGTCATAGTCCTAGCTTGGCATCGCCTGTTCCGGTGCGTACTCACTCTTCGGGAAGACCTCTCCATAACCTCATCCAAATCCATTGGATGACCCGACCTAATTCTGATTCTCCAGCCCGTAGTTCACGAGGCCCTCCCCGCCGCCCAATTTGGCATCTTGGCCTCCGCTCTCTTCCTTCAATCCCAGCGTCACGAGTCCTCAATGCCAATGCGTGGGCGAACCAGTACGACACTCGCTCAGAAGCTCCAGTAGGCCCAGTCCAGATGCTGGGACAAAGCTGGGAAATGGCAAATAAATGCCCGTAGCGTGTGCCGCGTTCTTGAAGTATCTTTCGATGAGAGACGGTTCGCTAACCCGAAAAGGGGGGCCGCACGATGGCCGACGAAACGGAAGCCCTTGGCCCGATCAGCTATCTGATCGTCGAGTTCCCCGGCAACAAAATGACGGGCGAAGGGTTCGCATCGCTGCTCGACCTCGTTGACCGGGGGGTCATCCGGATTCTCGACCTCAAGTTCGTGACGCGGGATCCCGACGGCTCGATGCGAGCTCTCGAGCTCCAAGATATCGATCGCGATGGACAGTTCGACCTCGCCGTCTTCGCAGGTGCGTCGTCCGGCCTGTTGGGCGAGAGCGATCTCTCTGAGGTGGCTTCGGTGATCGAGCCAGGCTCGGCGGCTGGGATCTTGATCTTCGAGAACCGCTGGGCGACGCCGTTCATAAAGGGGATGCGTCGTGGCGAGGCCGAGATTGTTGCCGCCGGCTATATCCCTCAGGACGACCTGGTCGCCGCTCTCGATGCAACCGAAGTCTGATCTAGCGAAGAAAGGACGAGACCATGCCCCTCCTCCGAGGTATCGCACGCACCGCAGCGATCGCCGGAACGGCCACGGCCGTGTCGAACCGCGTCTCGCGTCGGCAGCAGAATCGGTGGGCGCAACAGGAGCAACAGCAGTACGCGCAACAACCGCAATACGCCCCTCAGCCGGCACCGGCGCCAGCGCCGGCCCGGGACCCCATCGCCCAACTGAAGGACCTCGCGGAGCTCAAGTCCCAGGGCATCCTCACCGAGGCCGAATTCGCGGCTCAAAAAGCGAAGGTTCTCGGGTCCTGAACCGCTCCCGAATGGGACTTGGCTTTGTCGACTGCAATCGCACAATGACGCAAGGAGGATGAATGCTTCTCGCCAGCTACCGATACCCGATTCTCGATTTCTTCCTGACGATGTTGTACTTCTTCCTCTTCATCATCTGGATCTGGCTGCTGATCATGGTGTTCGTGGACATCTTCCGCAGCCACGACATGGGTGGTTGGGCCAAGGCGCTGTGGGTCATCTTCATCGTCATCCTGCCCTTCCTCGGTGTTTTCGTGTACCTGATCGCGAGGGGCGGCAAGATGCACGAACGAGCGGCACGGAGACGCGGCGCAGCAGCAGCAGGCCTTCGACCAGTACGTCCAGCAGGCGGCGGGGACATCTGGGAACACGACCGCAGACCAGCTCGCCAAGCTTGCCGACCTCAAGTCCCAGGGCGTCCTGAGCGAAGACGAGTTCCAGGCTCAGAAGGCCAAGATCCTGGCGAGCTGACACGACGCCCTCACTGTGGGTTTGGTTTTTCTGTTTGTCGTTGCCCTGGTGGTCGGGGGGCGGTGCAATGACTTCGGCCTGTGTCCTCGGCCACCCTGGAAGCGCTGACGACTCCCATGCGCATACCGGCGACAGCTCCATTGTTGCCTTGGCCCTGCGGCGGCGAGACGGCTCACACGCTGATTGGACGCCGTGACCATCAGCCGTCCGTCAGGCGCCATCCCCGGGCAACGACCGCCGCATCGCCGCGTGCAGGCGTTCAAACGTCAGCATCCCCAGATAGCGATTCCCGTTGAACACGGGAATCGCCGGCGCATCATGCTGGAGCAGTTCGGCCAGGGCCACGCGCAGCGAGGTGCCGAGAGGAATGCGGGCGGGGAACGGCCTGAGATGCTCACCGACGGTGCCTTCGTAGGGGGGTTCGGGCTTGACCCATCCCTGGGCCACGCCGTCGCTGAGGGTGATGGCCCAGTCCTGGGCGGTGCCATGCACCATCTCGGCTACGTCGGCCATTGACTGGCCGGGTCGACAGATCGGCGGATTGACGAGATCGTCTTCCTTGACGTCGACCACGGCCAGGCGCTTGACGCCGCGATCCTCGCCGACGAACTCCGCCACGAACGGAGTGCCCGGTTGACCGAGGATCTCGGGCGGGGTGGCGTACTGCTCCAGGTGTCCACCCACCGACAGCACCGCGATCCGATCGGCCAGCTTTGCCGCCTCGTCGATGTCGTGGGTGACCATGACGATGGTCTTCTTGATCTCCTTCTGCAGATCGAGCAGAAGGTTCTGCAGGCGTTGGCGCGTCACGGGATCGACCGCGCCGAAGGGCTCGTCCATGAGCAGCACCGGCGGATCGGCCCCGAGGGCGCGGGCAACGCCGACGCGCTGGCGCTCACCGCCGGAGAGCTCGTGCGGATAGCGCCGGGCGTACTGATCGTGATCGAGCCCGACCAGGTCCAGCAGCTCGCGCACCCGGTCTCTGACCTTCTGCTTGTCCCACCCCAACAGGCGGGGCACGACCGCCACGTTGTCCTCGACCCGGCGGTGCGGGAAGAGCCCCCCCTGCTGGATCACGTATCCGATGCCACGACGGAGCTCCACCGCATTCATCCCGAGCACGTCGCGCCCGTCAATGAAGATGTGCCCGCCGGTTGGCTCGATGAGGCGATTAATCATCCGCAGGGTGGTGGTCTTGCCGCAACCCGACGGCCCGACCAGGACGCAGAGCTCGCCGTCGACCACTTCGAGGGTCAGTCCGTCAACGGCCGCAGGACCGTTGTCGTAGTGCTTGGTCACCGCATCGAGCGAGATCATGCGCCATAACGCTACTGGCATCGCGGCCAGTCAGGCCCGGGTGGCCGACGGTGCGCCACCGGGACCGGGACCGGTAACGTCGTTCGAATGGTGCTGGGCAACGTGATCCAGTGGAGCTTCATCACGCAGCAGTGGTCCGAGATCCAGGCCGACCTCGTGCAACACATCGAGCTCACCGTGATCGCCGTGGCCATCGGGCTCTGCATCTCGGTCCCGCTGGCCCTGGTGGCCTGGCGCCTGCCCATCACCCGGGCCCCCCTGGTCGGCTTCGCCAGCCTGCTCTACATCATCCCGTCGGTGGCGCTCTTCGCCATCGTCGGCGCCTACACCGGCTACATCGCCTCGTACACTCACGGCCGAGATCGCACTGGTGGGCTACACCATGCTCATCTTGATGTGGAACACGCTGGCCGGGTTGGCCGCCGTGCCGGAAGAAGCCCGCGAAGCGTCGGTGGCCCTGGGCAACACGCGCTCGGCCACGCTCTGGCGGGTCGAGCTCCCCCTGGCCCTGCCCTACATCTTCGCCGGGTTGCGCGTGGCCACCTCCACCGTCGTGGGCCTGGTGACGGTGACTGTCTTCATCGGGCTGGGTGGACTGGGCCAACTCATCCAATACGGATTCAACACCGCCTTCACCACACCCATCATCGTGGCCCTGGTGCTGGCGATCGCCCTGGCGGCCGTCTTCGATCTGGGCCTGGTCCTGCTCGAACGCGTCGTCGTCCCGTGGAGCCGATCGACCCGGCGCATCGCGGCGCGGGCCTGACATGAACTTCTTCCATCAGGTGGTGAGCTACTTCGGCGACGGGGCCAACTGGACCGGCCCGACCGGCATCCCGACGCTCTTCTACCGCCAGTTCATCCTCTCGGCCACGGTCATCGTCGTCGCCATCGTGCTGGGTGGTGGAGCCGGCGTGGTCCTCGGCCATACCGGGCGCGGCTCGTTGGTGGCGGTCAACTCGGCCAACGCCTTCCGGGCCGTGCCCAGCCTGGCCCTCCTGACGCTTTTGGCCATCAGTCCCCAGGTCTCACTGAAGTGGGGCGGCTTCCTGGCCTCGTTCATCGCACTGACCGTGCTAGCCGTGCCGCCCATCTTGACCAACACCTACGTCGGTATCCGGGAAGTGGACGCCGACGTCACCGACGCGGCCCGGGCCATGGGCCTCAGGGGTGGGCAGATCATGGGCCGCGTGGAGCTGCCTCTAGCCCTGCCCTTCATCGTGGCCGGCATCCGCACGGCGGCCATCGAGGTGGTGGCCACGTCGACCCTGGCCGCCTACGTCAGCTACTCGGACCTGGGGACTCCCCTGTTGGCCGGCCTGAGCAGCAATAACAGCGTCGAGGCATTCTGCGCCTCGCTCCTGGTCATCCTGCTGGCCGCCCTCTTCGCCGTCGCGCTTGGCCTGCTCCAACGAGCGGTCACACCGGCCGGGCTGCGCCATCATCGTCGAGCGGGGAACATGTTGGCCCCGGCTCCGGCCGTCGAGGGGGCCGCGGCGGCCTGACCTGCCATGTTGACCTGCCACCTTGACAATCCTGAGTGACCTACTCATGATTAGGTCATCGTTACAGTCGTGTGACGAAACAGGGTTTGCCACAATTGCAATACGGGTACCAGAAGCACCACTCCAATTCCCTCGACGAAAAGGACCGCTCATGCGCTTGACCCGCCTTCTCATGGGAGCTGTTGCGCTGACCATGTTGGTCACCCTCAGCACCTCGGCCGTCGCTTCGGCAGCCTCGAAACCGACCATCATCATCGGCTCGACCAACTTCGAGGAGCAGGCCATCGTGGCCAACCTCTACGGCGACGTCCTCAAGAAGGCCGGGTACCCCGTGACGGTGGAGCCGGCCGCCGGCACCCGGGCCATTGTGGTGCCCGCCATCAAGAGCGGGCAGATCGACCTCGAGGCCGACTACGCCGGCTCGCTGGTCAACTTCTTGAACAACGGGGTCTCCACCCCGGTGGCCGACAGCCTGGCCACGGCGGTGCCGAGCCTCAAGAAGAGCCTGAACCCCTCCGGTGTCACGGTGCTCACGCCCGCACCGGCCCTCGACACCAACGTCTTCGTGGTGACCAAGGCCACGGCGAGCAAGTACCACTTGACCACCATCTCGAGCCTGAAGCCGGTCGCCTCCAAGCTGGTGCTCGGCGGCCCGCCCGAATGCCCGACCAACGCCGGCTGCCTGCCGGGCCTGGAGAAGACCTACGGCTTGAAGTTCTCCAGTTTCAAGGCCACCGACGAGGCCGGTCCGATCAGCGTGGCCGCCCTCAAGAACGGCGAGGTCCAGGTGGTCGAGCTGTTCTCCAGTGACGGCAATGTGGTCTCCAACAATTTCGTCGCCCTCAAGGACAACAAGAACCTCGAGGCGGCCGACTACATCACCCCGGTCATCCGCACCTCGGTGGATACACCCCAGGTGGCCGCCGCCATCAACAAGGTGTCGGCCAAGCTGACCACGGCCCAGATTTCCAAGTTGAACCTTCTGGTGACCGGTCCCCAGAAAGAGGCGCCTGCCGCCGTGGCCCAGACCTGGTTGCAGCAACAGGGTCTGGGCTGACGCGCTGCTGACACGCTGACTGGGTGACGCTGCTGACTCGGTCCATAGATGACGAAAGGGCCGGCCCCTCCGGCTGATTGAGCCCCGCCCATTGACACGTCGTCCCCGCGAATGAACGCCGTACCGCTAGGACGCTGCGGGCGGGAGCGTGGGAAGCCCCGCCGCCTTCCAAGCCGCGAACCCACCATCGAGATCGGTGGTATGCGGCCGGCCCAGCTTGATCAGGCTGGCCGCGGCCAAGCTGGAGGCGTAGCCCTCCTGGCACATGATCACCGCCGTGCGGTCGGCATCATCGGCCTCGGCCAGCCGGTGCGAGCTCCGCGGGTCGAGCCGCCACTCCAGGTCGTTGCGCTCGACGACGAGGGCACCGGGCACCTCACCGAACTGAGCTCGTTGGGCGGCCGGGCGGATGTCGATCAACAAGCCACCGTCGTGCAGGATCTGGCGGGCCTGCTCGGCATCGACCCGCCGCAGCACCAGCCGGGCATCGGCCAACAACCGATCGACCCCGCTCACGGGGCCCAGGCCGGATCGGCCCGGTACTCGGCCCGTTCGACCACCAGTCCCGATCCCTCCTGGCGGTAGAAGGTCATTGACGCCATGGGGGGAGAGTAGGCGTGGACGCTGGTGGCCGGCACGTCACCAATGTTCACGACGTCGTGGATATGGCCGGGGCCGAATGCGGATCCTCCCCCGACTCCCAACCTGCGGTGGATCAAGCCGCCACCCTGGCCGAGGGCGTGTTCCTCCAACGCGCCGTCGACCACCCGCAGCGCGCCCGACGACCCGCCGTGATCGTGTAATTCGAGTCCCTGGTCCTTCGGCCAATGGATGGCCCAGATCTCCAGGTCGTCGGTGAGCTCCAGCAGCTCGTAGGAACGGGCCGACAGGTCATGGCTCGCTCGTGGCAATACGTCGGCGAGCGATTCGACATAGTGCTGCACCAGCTGGAGGAGCCCCAGGGGGCCGACTCCGAGGTCAGGCCCGGGTCGATCACCGGAGCGCTCCCACGGGGTGAGATGCGAGCTGGTGGGTCCGGGTCGATCACCGGCGGGGTGAGATGCGAGCTGGTGGGTCCGGGTGTGGCGGCCTGCGTGATCGTCATCGGGCGTGTCTTCTCTCGGGTGCGTGTGTGGCTTGAGCTAAGTCTTTATTTCCGATCAGTTTAGTCGTCTTTATCTCCAGATCAACAGCGGCCCCCATTCGGCCGGCTCGGGCGCGCCCCGCGTGCATCACGTGGTGCGGTGGGCCAAGGTAAGGCGGGCGCCACCAGACCCGAGGGCGGCGCCACCAAGAGGGAGCCCCAGCCATGCCCGCAGCCGGTCGTTCGAGATCAGCGAGACCCAAGGTCTTCGCCCCGGCCACCCTGGGACCGGTCACCCTCCGCAACCGCATCATCAAAGCCGCCACCTTCGAAGGGGTCATGCCGGGGGGCCAGGTGAGCGACCGACTCATCGAGTTCCATCGCCGGGTCGCCCAAGGTGGGGCCGCCATGAGCACGGTGGCCTACCTGGCCGTCTCTCCCGAAGGCCGCACCGATCGGCACTGCCTCCTCCTCGACCAGGCGACCCTGCCGGGACTGCGCCGTCTCACCGATGCGGTGCACGCCGAGGGCGCGGCCGCCGCCGCGCAGGTCGGGCACGCCGGCCCGGTGGCCAATGCCCGCTCCAATCGTGCCCCGGCTCTCTCCCCCTCCGGCGGCTGGACCCCGATGGGCACGCGCCTGCGCGCCGCCACCGCAAGCGACGTCGACCGCATCGTCGGGGACTACCGACGGGCTTCCCTGGTCGCCGTCGAAGCCGGCTTCGACAGCATCGAGGTGCACGTCGGGCACAACTATCTGCTCAGTGCCTTCTTGAGCCCCAAGCTCAACCGCCGTCACGACACCTACGGCGGGAGCGTGGAGAACCGGGCTCGCTTCCCGCGCCGGGTCCTCCGGGCCGTGCGCGACGCCGTCGGCGACCGGGCCGCCGTCACGGCCAAGCTCAACATGGCCGACGGCGTGCCGGGCGGCCTCTGGCTCGAGGACAGCCTCGCCGTGGCCGCCCTCATGGAGTCCGACGGCGTGCTCGATGCGATCGAGCTCACCGGCGGCAGCTCGCTCGCCAACCCCATGTACCTCTTCCGGGGCGAAGCGCCGTTGCGCGAGTTCGGCGCCACCCTGCCCGGGCCGGCGCGGCTCGGATTCAAACTCGTCGGCCGCCGCTTCCTGCGCGCCTACCCCTTCGAAGAGGCGTTCTTCCTGCCCTACGCCCGGCAGTTTCTCGACGCCCTCTCCCTTCCCCTCATCCTCCTGGGCGGGATCACCCGGATCGAGACGGTCGAGTCGGCACTGGCCGATGGCTTCGCCTTCGTGGCCATGGCCCGGGCCCTCCTCCGCGAGCCCGATCTCGTCACCCGCATGCAGGCGGGTTCGGCCACATCGTCTCTGTGCATCCACTGCAACCAATGCATGCCGACCATCTACTCGGGGACGCGCTGCGTCCTGGTCAAGGGCGGAGCCGGAGCCGGAGCCGGGGCGGGAACGAGGGCGAGCATCCCCGTATCATCGGACGGCAGGTAGGGAGGAGGAACGGCCATGGGATCAGCCCTCGCAGTGCTTGCCGCGTTCGCCTTCGCTTTCGGTACCGTGCTCCAGCAGAAGGGCACGCTCACCACCACCCAACAGAGCGGCGATGCGCATTGGCTGATCCAGATCCTGCGCAAGCCGGTCTGGCTGGCGGGCATGGTCCTGCAGGCCTCGGGCTGGATCCTCCAGGCGGTGGCCCTGGACAAGGCCCCCCTCATGGTGGTCCAGGCCATCACGTCGCTCAGCCTGGTCATCGCTCTCCCCGTCGGGATATGGCTCACCGGTCAGCAGGTCGACCGAAAGGTGGTCGCCGGCGCAGTGACCGTGGTCGCCGGAATCATCGTGTTCCTCTCGGTCGGGTCCCCTCACGGTGGGACGACCAATCCGAGCGCAGCGACGTGGTGGACCGCCTGTGTGGTCATCGCCGCGCTCGTTCTGGTCTTCACCGCCCTGGGTCGGAGCCGACAGGGCGCCGCCAGAGCCCTCCTGTTCGGCTCGGCCGCGGGCTTCGGATACGCCCTCCAGACCGCGGTGACCAAGGACTTCGACCTCGAAGTTGGCAATGGGCTGCTGGCCCTCCTGGCCGACTGGTCCATCTACGTGCTCGCCGCCTCGGCTGTGGTCGGATTCATCCTGCAGCAGTCCGCCCTCAAGACGGGCGTGCTGGCCCCCGCCATGGCGTCGAGCAACGCCGTCACCCTCTTCGTCGGCGTGATCCTCGGCAATGTCATCTTCGGCGAGATGCTGGGTCACGGCGGCGGCCACGTGGCGCCCGCCATCGTCGGGCTGCTCTTGGCTGTCGCGGGAGTCGTGCTGCTGGCCCGGGCCGAAGGACCAACCGCGGACCCGGCCCAGGGCGAACACGTCCCCTTCCCGGCCCCGACGTCGTGACGGACGACCGTGACCACGCACCCCGTGACCATCCACCCGGTCAGCACGAAACCCGGTCACCCAACGCTCACGCGCTGACCGGCGGCCTCCGGCCGGCCCACGGCAACGCTTCTTCGAACTGGCCGGCCAGCGAGAGCAACGTCTCCTCGTCGCCGAAGCGGCCGACGAATTGCACGCCGATGGGCAGACCCTCGCCGTTCCAATGCAGCGGCAGCGAGATCCCGGGCTGGCCGGTCACGTTGAACGGCGGCGTAAACGGCACGTAGGCGGCGGCACGGAACAGCCCGTGCAGCGGTTCTCCAGGCGGTGAGTCAAAGGTCCCCAGTGGTGCCGGAGGCTCGGCCAGGGTGGGCGTGATGAGCACGTCGATCCCTTCGAAGTACGCGGCGATGTGGCGGCTCAACTGTTGGAGCGCCTGAACGGACATCAGATAGCGATCCGAGCTGAGGGATCGGCCGAGCTGGATCAGCGCCCAGCTCAGTGGCTCGACGTCCTCCTCGGTGGCCGTGCGGCCTATCCGCTTCTCCCAGTCCAGCAGCACCCAGGCATTAGCGGCGGCCCACACATTGACGAAGTGCTCGATGAAGGCATCGCCGTCGACGTCGAGCGTGGCGACTTCGACCCGGTGGCCCATCCGTTCGCACTGCGCAGCCGCCTCCTCGGTGGCCCTGACACAGTCCCGGTGCACCGCGCTCCCTGTGGGCGACACCGTCATGACCGCCATGCGCAGCCGCTGCTTCTCCCCCGTCACGGCTGCGGCGAACGAAAGACCCCGCAAGGGTGGAGCCCAGTATGGATCGCCGGGCACCGGACCGGCCACCGCGTCCAACACCGCGGCGCAGTCGCGCACCGAGCGCGTCACCACATGCTCGGCCACTAGTCCCCCCATCACGTCGCCGTACTGCGGCGCGGCCGACACCCGGGCCCGGGTGGGCTTGAGGCCGACCAGCCCACAACAGGCGGCCGGAATGCGGATGGACCCACCGCCGTCGTTGGCGTGCGCCACCGGCACCATGCCCGAGGCCACCGCGGCGGCCGACCCGCCCGACGAACCGCCCGTCGAGTGATTGGTGTTCCATGGATTGCGCGACGGCCCGAACCGACGGGGCTCGGTGGTGGGCAAGATGCCGAACTCGGGCGTGTTGGTCTTGCCGCAGATGGCGAAGCCGGCCCGCTCGAAGCGCTTCGCCAGCTCCTGGTCGACGGTCGAGTGATAGTCGCCGGCCAGGTCCGACCCCTCGCAGAACGGCGTCCCGGCCAGCTCGGCCCCCAGGTCCTTCAACAGCAGGGGTACGCCCCGGAACGGACCGTCACCCAAACCCGATGGGCCGGCCGCCAGGGCCCGGGCCCGATCGAACAACGGATGGATGACGGCGTTCAGCTCCGGATTGAGCTTCTCGATGCGGGCGATGGCCCCTTCAACCAGTTCGAACGGTGAAACCTCTCCCCTCCGGACCAGGTCCGCCTGCGCCGTCGCGTCCAACCATGCCGTGTCATCGCTCATGAGCGCCACGGTACTCAGACCGCGTCGCGCCCGCGCCAGGCAAGCCCGCGCCGAGAATCAGGAGGCGAAGACGGTCTCCTCGGGCAGCCGGCGGGCGCCCGTCCAGATGGCGATGGCGTCGCTGACCTCGACGTCGACCCCGCACACCACGCAGCGTCGGCGGTCGTCCAGTTCGCCCCCGCAGTCGCGGTGCTGCAGGATCATCGGCCGCTCGCCCTCGATGGCGTACTTGTCGCCCCACTTGAGGAGGGAGACCAGCACCGGCCACAGGTCGGCGCCCTTCTCGGTCAGCCGGTACTCGTGGCGCAGGGGCCGCTCCTGGTACGGACGCTTGCGCACGATCCCGGCCTCGACCAGGCGCTCCAGTCGGGTCTGCAGGATGTTGCGGGCCACGCCCAGGTGGCGTTGGAGCTCGTCGAAGCGCCGGATCCCCATGAAGACGTCGCGGAGGATCAAGATGGTCCAACGCTCGCCGATGATCTCGAGGGTCGAGGCGACCGAGCAGTACTGGGTGGGGTAGTCCCGCTTCAACATTCCCCCAGCATAACCCTTTTTCCGCCCATTTAGTTGCATAGTGCTACGTCAGTGGTACAGTCAGTCCCGTGACACAACCCACTGAGTTGCAGGACGGCATCCCCAGGGAGTCCGCGTCGCATCCGACCCTGACCGCCCTGGTGGTGCTCACCGGGGTGTTCCTCTCCTCGCTGGATCTCTTCATCGTCAACATCGCCTTTCCCAGCATCTCGTTGAATTTCCACGGCGAGAGCCTGAGCTCGCTGTCCTGGATCCTCAGCGCCTACACCATCGTGTTCGCCGCCCTCCTCGTCCCGGCCGGTCGCTGGGCCGACCGGGCCGGTCGCAAGCGGGCCTTCCTCATCGGGTTGGGCATCTTCACCGCGTCGTCCGCCCTCTGTGCGCTGAGCCCGACCCTCGGCCTGCTCGTCGCCGCCCGCATCCTCCAGGCCAGCGGCGGTGCCCTCATGTTGCCCACCTCGCTCGGCCTGCTCCTCCCCGCCTTCGGGCCCGAGCGCAAGGGTGCAGCCATCGGCCTGTGGTCGGCCGTCGGTGGCGCGGCAGCGGCACTCGGCCCGCCCATCGGCGGCCTCCTGGTCCAGGTCAGCTGGCGCTGGGTCTTCCTGGTGAACCTCCCCTTCGCCCTCCTCGCGCTCATCGTCGGCTTCCGCGTGCTGAAGGAGGTGAAGGATCCCGACGCCCACAAGGCGGACCTGGTCGGGGCCGGGCTGCTGTCGCTCGCAGTGGCCAGCCTGGTGGCCGCCATCGTGAAAGGGTCCGACTGGGGCTGGGTGAGCCCGTCCATCCTGATCGCCTTTGCCGTGGCCATCGGCTCGACGGTGGGGCTGGTGATCCGCTCTCGCACGCACCCCAACCCGATCATCGAGCCGGCCGTGATCCGGCACCGGGCGGTGGCACTGGCCGATGTGAGCTCGTTGATCTTCTTCGCCGGCTTCGGCGCCATGGTGCTCGGGTCCGTGCTGTTCCTCACCGGTGTCTGGCACGAGTCGGTCCTGCGCGCCGGGTTCATGCTGGCCCCGGGACCGCTGCTGGCCGGACTGTGCGCGTTCCCCGGCGGCCTGCTCGGCGCCCGATACAGCCAACGCGCCGTCGGGACCGTGGGCAGCCTGCTCTTCGCCGCCAGTGCGGCGTGGTGGGTCACCCGGATCGGTGCCACGCCCGACTACGCCGGGGCCTACCTACCGGGGTCGCTGATCGGAGGCGCCGGCGTGGGCCTGATGCTTCCCTCCCTGGGTGGCGCGGCCACCGCACCTCTGCCGCCGGAGCGCTTCGCCACCGGCACCGCCCTCTACGCCATGTGCCGCCAGATCGGCCTGGCCCTCGGGGTGGCCTGCCTGGTGGCCATCCTCGGCGTGGCCACGGGCCCGGCCGCCGTGGGCGACTTTCACCACGCCTGGATCTTCATGGGATCGTGCGCCCTGCTCTCGTGTCTGATCCTCCAAGGGATCGGCCGCAAGGCCACCATGGAGCGGGAGTCGCTCGAGGTCTTCGTAGAGGACGAGCCCTACGTGCTGGCCCCGTCGAGGTAGGCGGGGTTGGCCACCAGCACTTGATCGCGGGCGGCCGCCGCCAGCGCCGGGCCCACGTCGGCCCACACCCCGTCCAAGGTGCCGGAGCGGAGAGCGCCGGCCAGCTGGCGGTCGTCCTCGAAGCCGAGTGCGGCCAGGCGTTCGGCATGCGCCTCGGCCATGGCCGGGCCCAACCGGAGCTCGCGCTCGACCATCAGCAGCGCGTTGCGCGCCACCCGGCCGGTGAACCGCGCCCCACGGTCGCTCCCCTCCATCACGTCGGCTTCGAGGTACTCCCGCACCGCCTCGACCAGCTCGCTGGCCGTCGGCCGACCGAACGGCGGCCGGACCTCGGGAGGCGCCGTGCGTTCGGCCGCCCCCGCCCCATCGTCGGGCGCCAGCCCCAGCAGCGTGCAGAGATCCCACTCGCTCTCGCAGACCCGCCGTCCGATGGTTGCCAGCTCGACCGAGCGGGTGGCGCCGCTCAGATGGGCCGACGCCTGCAGCGCGCAGATGACGGCCCACTTCACCGTGGCGTAGACCTGCCACCACTTGACACGGACCGGATCGATGACCGCACCGCCCGCCGCGGCGTAGCCCTCGAGGAGATCGTCGAGCGCGCCGAAGCCGCCGACCGGCCCCGGTCCGCCGAAGCGCCAGGCCGGGGCGCAGAGCCAGCCGATGTCCTCGGCCGCCTCGCCGGCATGGGCCAGCTCCCAATCCAGCACCGCCCGCAGCCCGTCGGGACCGACCAGGAGGTTGCCGGTGCGGAAGTCGCCGTGCACCGTCACCCGCCGGCCGGCCGGCAACCGGTTGGCCTCGAGCCAGCGCACGCCGAGCTCGAGTGCCGGCCGGGCCTCGCCCAACGCGTCGAGGAATGGGAGGGGGTCCCGAAACGGGTCCCGGGCCGGCAACCCCTCGATCGACGACGGATCGATGGTGTGGATGGCCGCCAGCGCCCGGGCGCACTGCTGCGTCAGCGCCCGGCGCGCCCCGGACCATTCGGGGTCACGCAGGATCTTGCGCGGGATGGTCTCCCCCTCGAGGCGCTCGACCACCAACCAGCCCGCGCCCAGCCCGTCGTCGACCCCGTCGCCGACGGCCACCACCGAGGGCACGGGGACACCGGCGTCGTGGGCCGCCCGCAACAGGGCCGCCTCGGCTTCGGCCCGGCCGCCCTGGGCCAGCCCGTCACCGCGGTCCAACTGGAGGATGAGGCGCCGGACCGTAGCCGCGCCGCCACCGTCACCGTCACCGTCACACCGCCGCCGCCGCCATCGGCCACATTGCCACCGTCGACCCGCAGGTCGAAGGAACTGGTGAGGCGCGAGGCTCCACCGGACAGCGGGCGCAGATCCTGCACCGTGCCGCCGAGCCGCCGACCGAGCGCCGCCGCGACCTCGTCGGGTGTACGGCGCGGCCCCATCCCTCAATCCCTCAATGGCTCAATCGACCGGGACGACAGGCCTCCCGCTGTCGTCGAGCTGGTGCAGGTACTCGCAGATCCCGTAGCCGGTGCGGTCGTCCCCGGTGGCGTCCGACAGCGTCCAACGGGCCAGCCCCTCGTTGACCATGGTGCCACCGGCCCGTCCGATGTCGGCCACCCGCAGCACGTCGCCGCGCAGGTGGTAGATCTGGTCACGCTTGTCGACCACGTCGAGGTGCACGACGCGGTGCGTCACGGCGTCGTCGGCCAGTTCGGTGCGCACCCGCCACTCGGCGATGCTGGTGGCCCGCTCCCGTTCCCCGTCCCACACCCAGCCGCGGTGCAGGTCGCCGGACCCGGTCCCGAGACGGATGCCGCCGAAGTGCACGTCCTCCCCGATGTTGATGCTGAACCAGCGCCACATCGTGGGCCCGCCCCAGCGCCGCGGCCCCCAGGACCGGTCCCGGTTCCCGTGCGCCCCCACCCATTCATGGCGCTCGCCGTCGACCTCGAGCCAGCCGCGCCACCGGCCGGCCTGCTCGAGATGGCCCTTGCCGACCGTGCCCGCCGCGGCGGCCGCCTCGGCCGACCGCGGGCCCGCACCGGCGCGCGGCTGCCCGTCGGTGCCGATGGCCGGCGTCACCGCGTCGAAGCGGACGTCGAGCGCCACGTGCACGGTCCGGTTCGCCGGCGCACCGCCGCGGCAGGGTCGGGCCGGCACGTCGGCCTCGCCCGTGATGCGCCACGACTCGAGCGCCTCGAGCATCTCGTAGCGGACGGCCCCGACCTCGAGCACCGTGTCGACCGCCTCGTGCTGCTCGATGACGTGGCGGTACTCGGCCAGGTCCCCGCCCGGCAGCCACAGCGACAGGCCCACATCCATGGTCCCCTCGTTGGGCCGGACGCCGATGCGGGTGAAGAAGCCCGAGTCGGTCCCGGGGTCGTAGGCGTTGAAGTAGTACGACTCGCTCCAGGCCGTGTCGCCCTCGACCGGATGGGCCAGGTCGTGCCGTGCTTCGAGAATGGGCATCGTTGCGCTCCCCTACACCATGGTCTGTCCGGCACTGACGTTCAGCGCCTCACCGGTCACGCCCCGGGCTCCGTCGGACAGCAGCCAGCAGATGGCGGCGGCGATCTCGTCCGCGCTCTGCAGGCGTCCGAGCGGGATCTCGCGGGCCACCCACGCCGCCAGGGCGTCCGCCCCGCCCATCAGGTTCTCGAACATCGAGTCCTGGTTGATCAGGTCGGTGTCCACCGTGCCCGGGCAGACGGCGTTGACGGCGATCCCGCTCGGCCCGAGCTCGGCCGCCATGGTCTGGGTCAACAGGATGACGCCGGCCTTGGCCGCGCTGTACGCCCCCAGGAACACGAAGGCGCGCTTGCCGGCCTGGCTCGAGACGTTGCAGATCCGGCCGGTCACCCCGGCCGTGATCATGCGGCTGGCGCACGCCCTCGAGACCAGCCACGTGCCGACCACGTTGACATCGAGCACGCGGCGGAACTCCTCGGCCGGGACGGTGAGCAGCGGGCCCAACCCGAAGCCCGGGCCGCTGCCGCCGGCGACGTTGGCCACCAGCGTGACCGGCCCCAACTCGGCGCTCACCGCGGCCACGGCGGCCTCCACCGCGGCCTCGTCCGACACGTCGGCCACCGCGGTCGCCACCGGGGAACCCAGGGCGGCGATCTCGGCCGCCAGCGCGCCCAGGTCGTCCACGGTGGCCGTGCCGTGGCCGGGAGCGTCGCGGTAGGGGCGGGCGATATCGAGGCAGGCCACCGACGCCCCGCCCCGGGCCAACTGCAGGGCGGTGGCCCGTCCGATGCTCCGGGGCCGGGCCGCCCCGGTGACCAGCGCCACCTGGCCGGCGAAAGGGCGCGCCAGGTCAGGGTGTGTGAAACTCACCGGGCAAACGTAGCGAGGAACGACGAGCCGTGCGACGGTCCGTGAGACAGGCCGTCCGACGGTCGATCCGACGGTCGATCCGTCGGAGTTGGGGAGCGAGATGCAGGCAGCGGTGACCAGGGACGGGGCCCTCGTCGTAGGTGAGGTGGCCGACCCCACTCCCGGTTCGGGCCACGTGCTGGTGCGCTCGCTGGCCGCCGGCATCTGCGGGTCCGACCTCCACGCGCTGGCCGACTTCGCGCACTTCACCGGGCTCATGGACTCGGTCGGCGTCCCTTCCCTCGATCCGGCGGCGGACTGCGTCTTCGGCCACGAGTTCTGCGCCGAGATCATCGAGCACGGACCGGACACCAGTCGGGCCCTGCCCGTGGGCACCCGGGTCTGCTCGGTGCCCATCGTCGTGACCCCGACCGGCGTCGAGCAGATCGGCTACTCCAACACCTACCCGGGGGCCCTGGCCGAGCGAATGGTGCTCCAGGAGATGCTGCTCGTGCCCGTCCCCGACTCGGTGGACACCGACGTGGCCGCGCTGACCGAACCGCTGGCCGTGGGCGAGCACGCCGTGGGGCTCTCCGGGCTCGAGCCGGGCCAACCGTGCCTGGTGGTGGGCTGCGGTCCGGTGGGCCTGGCGGTCATCGCCGCCCTCAAGGGCCGGGGCCACGGGCCGGTCCTGGCGGCCGACTTCTCACCCACCCGCCGTCGCCTGGCCGAGGCCTTCGGGGCCGACCAGGTCATCGACCCGGCCACGGAATCCCCCCACGACCGCTGGGCCGGCTTCGGCGTAGCCACCGGGGTGATGGAGCGCGCCGGCGCCGCCTTGCTCGGCGGCACCATCGTCGACCCGGTGATCTTCGAGTGCGTGGGCGTGCCCGGCATGTTGCAGTCACTGATCGCCGAGGCGCCGCCGCACAGCCGGATCGTGGTGGTGGGCGTGTGCATGCAGAGCGACTCCATCGAGCCGTTCATGGCCGTGACCAAGGAGATCGAGTTCCGCTTCTCCTTCGGCTACACCGGGGCCGAGTTCGCCGCCACCCTCGAGCGCCTGGGGGCCGGCGTTCCCGGCGCCGACCGCCTGGTCACGTCGGTGGTCGACCGGGCCGGCGCACCCGGCGCCTTCGAGACCCTCCGCACGCCCGGTGAGCACGGCAAGATCCTGGTCACACCGTGACCACCGAACCCGTGAGCCCCGAGCCCTCGAACACCCAACCCCTGAGAGAGGAACCCCCACACCGATGACCACCCTCGACGCCGCCGAGCAGCTGAAGTTCGGCATCTTCCTGGCCCCGTTCCACCCGGTCGGGCAGAACCCGACGTTGGCCCTCGAGCGAGACCTACAGCTCATCGAGCACCTGGACGAGTTGGGCTTCGAGGAGGCCTGGTTCGGCGAGCACCACTCGGCCGGCTACGAGATCATCGCCTCCCCCGAGGTCTTCATCGCCGCCGTGGCCCAACGCACGAAGCACATCCGGCTCGGCACCGGCGTCTCGTCCCTGCCCTACCACCACCCCTTCATGCTGGCCGACCGCCTGGTCCTGCTCGACCACCTGACCCGGGGTCGCCTGATGATCGGCGTCGGACCCGGCGCGCTGCCCTCCGACGCCTTCATGATGGGCATCGACCCGGCCCGACAGCGCGACATGATGGAGGAGTCGCTCGAGGCCATCCTCCTCCTGCTCGAGGGGCGAGAGCCGGTGACCATGGAGACCGACTGGTTCAAGCTGGTGGGGGCCCGTCTGCAGATGCGGCCCTACCAGCGCCCGTATCCCGAGGTGGCCGTGGCGGCGCAGATCTCGCCCGCCGGTCCCCGGGCGGCCGGCAAGTTCGGCTGCAGCCTGCTCTCCATCGGTGCCACCTCGGCCGGTGGCTTCGACGTGCTCGGCGCCCACTGGGACGTCATGGACGAGCGGGCCGAAGAGTTCGGCACCACGGTCGACCGCAGCAAGTGGCGCCTGGTCGGTCCCATGCACATCGCCGACACCAAGGAGCAGGCCATCAAGGACGTCGAGTTCGGCCTCGAGGAGTGGGTCGACTACTTCCAGCGGGTGGCCGCCCTCCCCCTCGCCCCCGACACCACGAACTTCGAGTCGCTGGTCGACGCCCTCAACGCCTCGGGCTTCGCCGTCATCGGCACGGTGGAGGACGCCATCGCCCAGGTGGCGCGCCTGCGCACCCAGTCCAAGGGGTTCGGCACCTTCCTGCTCATGGGTCACGAGTGGGCCGACACCGAGCCCACCCGCCACTCCTACGAGCTCATCGCCCGATACGTGGCCCCCGAGTTCCAGGGCTCCTCGTCCACCCTGACCGCCAGCCGCGACTGGGCGGCCGAGAACCGGCCCGAGTTCATCGGGGCGGCCGGCAATGCCGTCATGTCCGCCATCCAGAAGCACCAGGAAGAGAAGGCAGCCAAGGGCGCCAATGTCTGACTCCACCGCATCCCCCGCATCTGCATCCGCCGCCATCCCCGGCGTCACCCACGAGCAGATCCCGGCCAACGGGATCGAGCTCCACGTCGCCACCGCCGGCCCGGCCGACGGCAAGCCCGTGGTGCTCTGCCACGGCTTCCCCGAACTCTGGTATTCCTGGCGCCATCAGATCACCGCCCTGGCCGACGCCGGCTACCGCGTCATGGCCCCCGATCTGCGGGGCTACGGCACCAGCAGCGCGCCGAAGGAGGTCACCGCCTACGGGTCCGACCGGCTCACGGCCGACCTGGGCGGGTTGCTCGACCACTACGGCTACGCGCTGGCGCACTTCACCGGTCACGACTGGGGCTCGATGGTGGTGTGGGAGATGGGCCGGCTCCACCCCGATCGCGTCTCGTCCATCTACAACATGAGCGTCCCCTACTCCCAAGCCCCGGCGCCGCCGCTCGAGATCTTCGAGGTCCTCTTCGAGGGCAAGTTCTTCTACATGCTGTACTTCCAGGAAGTGGGGCCGCCCGAGAAGGAGCTCGAGGCCGATACCCGCCACTTCCTGCGCACCATGCTGTGGTCGGCCTCGGGTGAAGGCCTCAGTTCGGGTGGCGGCCTCTTCCAGGATGTGCCCCGGGAAGGCACCGGGTTCATCGACATCCTCACCCCACCGCCCGAGAAGCTCCCGGCGTGGGTCTCCGAGGCGGACATCGATGTCTACGTCGAGGGCTTCCGGCGCAACGGGTTCTTCGGGCCCATCAGCTTCTACCGCAACATGGACGCCAACTGGGTCCGCAGCAAGGACATCCCGCCCTCCGTCTACACCATGCCGACCGGATTCCTCACCGGTTCGCTCGACCCGGTGATGACGATGATGCCCGATGCCGGCGCATTGATGGCAGCGGAGCTCCCCGACTTCCGCGGCATGACCACCGTGGAGGGGGCCGGCCACTGGGTCCAACAGGAGAACCCGGGCGAGACCAACGCCGCCCTGTTGGCCTTCCTCGCCTCGCTGGACTGACCGGCGGGTGTCGTGACGTACTCCATCGTCGCCCGCGACACCGACAGCGGCCAGCTCGGGGTGGCCGCCCAGAGTTGCTATTTCGCCCTCGGCTCGGTGCTGCCCTGGGCCCGGGCCGGCGTCGGCGCCGTGGCCACCCAATCCATGGTCGACCCGGGCTACGGGCCCCGCTGCCTGGACCTGCTGGCCGATGGCCTCCCGGCTCCCGACGCCCTGGACCGGGTCCGCGCCGCCGACGAGGGACGCGGGGTGCGCCAGGTCGGCCTGGTCGACGCCGTCGGCCGGGTGGCCTCCTTCACCGGGGAGCTCTGCATCGATCACGTGGGGCACGCCGTCGGGGACGGCTACTCGGCCCAGGCCAACATGATGGCCGGACCCGGCGTCTGTGAGGCCATGGCCGAGGCCTTCGAGCACGCGACGGGGGGCCTGGCCACCCGCCTCGTCGCCGCCCTGGTGGCCGCCGAGGGCCAGGGTGGAGACGCCCGCGGGCGCATGTCCGCCGCCGTCATCGTGGTCGAAGGGGCGCGTCACGACCAGCCCTGGGAGGGCGTGCTGACCGACGTCCGGGTCGACCACCATCCCGACCCCCTCACCGAACTCGCCCGCCTGGTCGAGGTGGCCGAGGCCTACCACCTCTGTGACGTGGCCGAGGACGCCCTGATGCGGGGCGACGTCGGCGCCGCGCTGGCCGGCGCCGAGGCCGGGCTGGCCCTCCTGCCGGAGGAGGGCAACCTCCGACTCAGCTACATCGCCGCGCTGATCGGGGTGGGCCGGACCGACGAGGCGGCCCGAGAGGTCCAACGACTGGTGGCCGAACGGCCGTCGTGGGGGGGATCCTCCGCGCCATCACCGAACGCGGCCTGGTCCCCCTGCCCGAAGGCCTCACCATCGACGCGCTCCTCGCCCGCCCGGTCGGATGAACCTGATCCCGTTGCCCCGCCAACCCCGCGGCGTGCCGTGGCCCACGTCCGAATGGCCGCAGGCCGGCATCCCGCCCGAGGTCGCCCTCGACCCGCTGCTGGACCAGATCTGCGACGACACGGGCCCGCTGGCCACGACCTACGCCGTCGTCGTCGTCCACCGCGGCCGGCTCATCGCCGAGCGGTACCAAGGGGGGCTGCCCTCTTTCACCCATCCACCCACGCCGGTGACGGTCGAGACGCCACTGCTCAGCTGGTCGATGGCCAAGTCGATGCTGCACGCCGTGATCGGCCTCCTGGTCAAGGACGGTCGTCTCGACCTCGACGCGCCGGCCGACGTGCCCGAGTGGTCCGCCCCGGGTGACCCGCGTCACGCCATCACGGTGCGCCATCTGCTGGCCATGCGCGACGGCCTGGACTTCGCCGAGGACTACGTGGACGACCGGACCTCCGACGTCATTGCCATGCTGTTCGGCGACGGGCAGGCCGACATGGCACACTTCGCCGCCGACCGCCCGTTGGCCGCCGCCCCCGACACCCGCTTCAACTACTCGTCTGGGACCACCAACATCATCTCGGCCGTCGTCGCCCGCCAACTCGGGCCCGGCGCCCCCTACGAGGCGTTCCTCCACGAGCGCCTCTTCGGCCCCCTCGGCATGGCCAGCGCCCGCCCCGAGTTCGACGCCGCCGGCACCTGGGTGGCGTCCTCCTACGTCCGGGCCACCGCCCGCGACTTCGCCCGCTTCGGCCTGCTCTACCTGCGCGACGGCGTGTGGGACGGCACGCGGCTGCTGCCCGAGGGATGGGTGGACTACGGCCGCACCATCGAATCGGTCGACCCCGAGGACGGCCCCTACGGCGCGCACTGGTGGGGCGTCGCCGGCGACACCCTGGGCACGTTCCGCGCCTCGGGCTACGAAGGCCAGTCGATCACCATCTGCCCGGCGCTCGACCTGATCGTGGTGCGCCTCGGGAAGACCCCCACCGAGCACGACCCCGACCTCGTGGCCTGGCGGGCCGACGTGGTGCAGGCCTTCTCGTAGAACTCGTAGA
>CAVURD010000017.1:0-103860 GCA_963743785.1 uncultured Acidimicrobiaceae bacterium
CCCGGCGGCACCGGCCCCGTTCTGGACCCTGAATCCGACCAGGACCCCGAAGAGGGTGGTGATCACCAGGCCCCAGGTCAGCACCGCCGTGTCGGCGCCGATCCGTCCCGAGATGATGGACAGCAGCCGGATGGGCAGGCTTCGCAGGCGGTCGAAGAGCCCTCCTTCGAGGTCCTCGGCGATGCCGGTCGCCGCCCCCATGCCCGAGAAGAGCACGCTGGTCACGACGAAGCCGGGGACGAGGAAGTCCACATAGGAAAGGGAACCCGTCGCCAGGGCGCCGACCCCACCGAAGACGTAGCGGAAGATGAGGAGGAACAACGCCCCCTGTGCCGTCCCGGCGATGATCAGCTGGGGCGAGCGGGCGAACTTCTTCACCGTGCGCGCTCCACCTCGTAGGAGGCGGTCAAGAACGAGGCGCCGGTGTTCTCGACCGGAGTGAGGCCCCCGGCCAGGGCGGTCGACGGCAAGGCGGTCGGGATGGTTGCGGTGGTGGATTGCAGCGTCATGCGATTTTCTCCATTTCCTGATTCTCGATTTCCTTCTTCTTGGCCGTCTCGGGTTGGGTTGCCGCGGTGCGCCCGGTGAGCGAGAGAAACACCTCGTCGAGCGTCGGCCGGCGCAAGGAGATGTCCTCGACCACAATGTGGGCCTGGTCAAGGGCACGGACCACGTCGGGCAGCAGTCGTGCGCCGGCGGGGGCGGCCACCGAACAGCGGCGCGTGGCTGGATCGACGGTCGCCTCATCGCTACGGAGCGAGGAGAGGATCCGGGCGGCCTCGGCCAGGCTGTCGAGATCCCGCGTGTGCAGCTCGATCATGTCGGCGCCGGCGCGCGACTTGAGCTCCCCCGGTGTGCCCTGGGCGATCACCCGGCCCTCGTCGATGATCACGATGGTGGCGGCGAGTCGATCGGCTTCATCGAGGTACTGGGTGGTGAGCAGAATGTCGGTGCCGACGTTGCCCAGGTCGCGGATGGCATCCCACAACTCGATGCGACTGCCCGGGTCGAGACCGGTGGTGGGCTCGTCGAGCAGCAACAGGCGCGGCGTGCCCACCAGGCTGGCGCCCAGGTCGAGTCGGCGCCGCATGCCGCCCGAGTAGGTGCGGGCCCGGCGGTCGGCGGCCGCGCTCGAGTCCCACCAGGTCGAGTATCCGCTCGGTACTCGACCGCGCCGTCTTCTTCCCCTGGCCGTACAGGCGGGCGACCATGCGCAGGTTCTCCCGGCCCGTCATCATCCCCTCGACGGCGGCCGACTGGCCGGCCAGGCCGATACGGCGGCGGATCGCCATGGACTCACGCGTGACGTCGAGACCGGCGACCCGCAGGGTGCCGGCATCGGGCCGCAGCAGGGTGGCCACGGTGCGGATGAAGGTGGTCTTTCCGGAACCGTTGGGACCGAGGATGGCCACCACCTGACCGGACGGAAGGGACAGGTCCAGCTCGTCGAGGGCCCGGACCTTTCCGAAGTGCTTGCTGAGGCCTTCTGCCTCTATGAGTGCGGCCATGGGCGCGCTCCTTTCGATGTGAGGTGGAGAGCTCGATCGACGGAGGTCGCCTACGCTGTGGGTGCTGCCCCGGGCGAAGGTCCCACGTGGATCGATCTCGTGGTTGGACGGATTCGGCGTCGCGTGGCTCGACACGCGGCGCCGAACCGTTATCAGGGGGAGGGATCGGAGTCGGTCATCACCCCCTCCGGGAGAATCGTCCCGCCGCGGTGGAAGGACCTCCACCCCTCGACGCCCTCAAGGTCCCCCGAAGCGATGTCCTTGATGAGCCCGTTGACGAAGTGCAGCTCGGCTTCGAGCTGCTGTTCCTCATACTCGGATTCCAGGCCGAAGAGGCGGGGCAGGCCGGCGTCGTGAGCCGCCTTCATGCCGCCCTTGATACTGGCGATCTTGAACCCGAGCGCATCGGCCCGAGCTCGCAGGGCCTGCAGCGCGTCGTCGGGAGTGAGGGCGGCCAGGAAGGACAGACCGGCCATGAACTTCGGGTACTCCTTTTCCGACACCCCGATCAGCTCGGTCATCCAGTCGATCATCTCCCGCGAGCCTTCGTCGGTGATCTCGTAGACGGTGCGCTCTGGGCGCTTGCCTTCTCGCACCGTCTCCCGGGCGGCAACGAGGCCCCGCTTCTCCAGCGTCTCGACCACGGCGTAGAGCGAGCCGTAGTTGAGGCGGACGCTCTCCTGCTTGGCCCGGGTGCGCAGGGTCTGGGCCACCTCGTAGGGGTGCATGGGTTTCTCGTAGAGCGAGACCAAGACGGCCAGGGCGAGAGGATTGGATCGGGCCCGGCGTGGCATAGATCCCAGAGTATTCTATTAAGAGTGATTTATCAAGAATATTTCTGGGGACTTCCGAGGCACGGTTCGGGTCCTGATCACCGAGCCGGGCCTAACCTTCGAGAGCTATGGCACCCACCGTCGTCCACGTGGCCCCGCACCCCGACGACGAGGCGGTCGGCTGCCCCGGAGCTCTCCTGCACCTACGCGACCGGGGGTGGCGGGTCGTCAGCGTGATCGCCAGCCTGGGCTTCCCCGACCAGCGGGACCGGCGGCGGGCCGAAGCCGAAGAGGCGTCGCGCCGGGCCGGCTTCGTGCCCGTCTTCCTGGACCCGCCCCTCGACATCTCGGTGGGCGACGATCTGGCGCTGGCCACCGTCCGGGTGGCGACCGAGGTGCCGGGGATCGTGGCCGAGTACGACGCCAGCATCGTCGTGTCACCGTCGCCCCACGATGTGCACCACGGGCACGAGGTGGTGGGGCGCGGCGTGCAGCAGTCCATGGCCAGCCTGCCGTCGGGCCTGCGCTGGTGGATGTGGGGGGTGTGGGGCGACCTGCCCGCCCCCAACGTCTTCTATGCCTTCGGTGAAAAGGATCTCGCTCGCATGCTGCACATCGTCGAGGCCTACCAGGGTGAGCTCGAGCGCAACGACTTCCGCCGGCTCCTGGCCGGCCGCGCCGCGGCCAACGCGGTGCTCGGCTCCGAGCGCGTGTTCGGTTTCGGCTCGCCCGCCGCCAGCACTCTCCCCTACGCCGAGGTGCTGACCGAGGTGAAGTACGTGGGAGATCGCTTCTTGGCTTCGGAACCCCACCCGCTCGATGAAGGCTCGTCCGAGGCCGACTTCACGGTTGACCTGTCGCTCTGGGTGGAATCGCACAGCGTGCACGAGCTGGTGGGCTACATCCGTGAAGTGCACGGCGAGCACGGCGAGACCGGGAGCATCTAACGGCGTTGCGCCGCCGTGCGGGCGCCCGCGGCGGTGGTGCCGTGGGCCCCGTCATGGGTGAGGAGACCGGCACTCAGGAGTTCGGTCGGCTCCGACGGCGGGCCAGGCGTCAGCGTCCGCCCACCACGGTCTCAACCGAAGTCGGGCCGGCGGCAGCGTGCCGTAGACCAAGACGGCATCGCCGCGCCCGAGGCACCGCAGGTTTTCGGGCGTGAGTAGGCGGCGGGGACCACGGCTCTGCGTGGTGGACCGACCACCCTTGAAGTCGCGGGTGACCGAGGGCAGCGTGGCCTCCTCGTCACCGATCAGACGACTGGCGTATTCCAAGGTGTCGGGATCGGTGATACCGGGCAGGAAGAGCTTGGCCCGATGGTTGTTCAGGACCGTCGGCGCCCGGGCGCCGTAGCGGGCCCGCACCTGGGCCAGGTCCTGCCAGACGGTGACCAGCTGCACGCCGTGCGAAGCACAGGTGGCCGCCAACCCGTCGAGTTCGGCCAATGGGGCGATGTGGGCCGCCTCATCGAGCACGACGAGCAGCGGTGGATCGAGTGGCTGCCCTGACCGCGTGGACCGGGCGAACGCCTGCGACAGCACCTGTGTGGTCAGTGCGGTGAAGTAGCCGCGCAGCCACCGTTGGTCGTGCGCCGGCGCGCACAGGTACACGGTGTGCGACCCGTCGAGGAGGTCGCCCGGATCGAACCACCGGATCGACGCGGCCACCATGCCCGAGGCAGCGAAGGGAGCCAGGACGGTCTCGGCCGTGGTGTACACCGAACTGCGGGTCCGTTCGTCCCGGCACCACGAGGCGCGGGCGGCCTCCAGCGCTTCAGACACACCGGCCGACTCCAAGATGTCGGAGACGTCACCGACCTCCTGCAGGTCGACCCAGCGCACCACGTCGGCCATGGAGCCACCACTCACGGCCGCGGCGAAAAGGAGCGGGGCCAGCAGTTTCGCCGCCGTGGCATACCAGAACTCCCCGTCGGCCGTCGTGCCGTCGGCTTTGGCGGTTTCGCACAGATCGGCCGCCATGCGTCGTGCCCTCGGCCACGCCGAGCAGGCGCCGAGCGGGGTCCATTCGCTGGCCGGCGCGCCGGTCGACCGGGTCGGATCGATACACCACACCTGGCCCAATCCGGCTCGGTGTTGTCGGGTGTGTCGCAGCAGATCGCTCTTGACGCTGGCCGCCAGCACGGGTCCCTCCCAGCCCAATATGGCCGGCACCGCCAGGGCGCTGGTCTTCCCGCTCTGGGTCGGCCCCACCACCACCAACGACTGCGCCGGTTCGGCCACCACCCGATGCGGCGACCCGCCGCCCGCGGTGGCGCCCAGGGCCAGACGACCCGGATGCGCTCGGCGCAGCGGGAGCAGGAGAGGATCGAGGTCGCGGCGCCGGGCCCATCGGGCGCCCCTGGACCGCCCCATCAGGCGGCGCTCGGGCCCGCCGCCATGGCGAAATGAGTAGGCCGCAATGACGGCGCCTCCGAAGGCCAACGGCATCACCGTGGCGGTGAGACCGTTCACGAGCTGGCGGACGTCATCGCCCCGTCGGTGTCCACCAGCAGGCGCTCCGTCGGGCTGAGCCGGTGCTGCACCAGGAAGGACCGTTGCCCCACCTTCCAGAGGGCCACGCCCCGGCGAAGTTGCGGCAGCAGGTCGCTCTCGGTGGCCGACAGCGAGAGCAGCTCACCGGCCAGGGCCAGCTCTCCCGGTGACTGGGCGTAGATGACGCGGGTCTCGGAGTCGGCCAGGAGTCCCTGGGCCAGCGCCACCTGCTCGGAATCCGAGGCACCGACCGAGCGCAGATCGGACACCCGGTGCAGCACAGCCAGGTTGGACACCCCGAAGGCCCGCGAGAGCTTCCACGACGACTGGAGCCACCGGGCCACCCCGAGGTTCGAAAGGATGGCCCAGGCCTCGTCGACCACCAGGAAGACCTGCCCGCTCGTCCTCACCGTCGCTCCCCGGGCCGATGATGAGGCTCGGGCCAAGGCCGCCTGCAGCCACGCGGTGGCACAGGCCATGAGAATGCCCAGAGCGGCCGAGGTGTAGAGGGCGGAGAGGTCGAGTACGACCAGCGGAGCGGAGAGGTCCAGGTCCGATGTCGTCGGACCATCGAACATCCCGCACAGATCCCCGTGCACGAGCCGTCGAAGCTCGAGTGCCACGTCGCGGCCATCTTCCAGCAGCTCGTGCAGCTCGGTGCGCAGTGACGCCGCCGACGCCGCGGTGGGGGCGAGCAGCTCCTCGACGACCGAGGGCACGGTCGGCACGTCGGCCCGTTCGGTCGCCGACACCAACGCCACACCCAATGCGGCGCGCTCGACGCGGCAGCAGGCTGCGTCCGAGACAGGCACTGGCCAGGGAAGAGAGCAACTCCATCTGTCGGCGCGCCGTGTTTCCCTCGCCGTCCACTCCGCTGCCGTGACTGGGCCCCGGGTCGAGTGGGTTGAGCCGGACGGCGCCCCCCGGCCGCAGCGCCACCGGGCGCACACCCCAGGCGGCGGCCAGGTCGCCGTACTCGCCCTTGGGATCGACCACCCAAGCCTTTCGCCCGAACACCGCTTGGCGCCACAGGAACGTCTTGACGAAGGCGCTCTTACCTCGGCCGATCTGGCCGAAGACCACCATGTTGGGGTTGGACACCACGCCCTGGGCATAGAGCTCGAAGGGGTCGAAGACAAATGACCCGCCCAAGAGATCATCCCCGATGACGACGCCGCGTTGACCGAGACCAGCCTCGGCGATGAAGGGGTAGGCGGCGCCGAGATTCCGGGTGGTGATCTGGTGGGCAGGGATGCGGGGACCCCGGACGCCGATCATGCAAGAGAACGGTCGGACTCGGTTGGACCTGTCACAGCTACAAGGACTTTCGGGTGGAGAATGGCCACACGCACCTGTGGATGCCGCGAATCCGCCCACGTCGTCAATCTGATCTTTGTTGGCGGCCGCTCGATCAGGATTGACCGGCGCACACGATGTCGCTGGAGACAGGGTCTCGTTCGAGCTATTGGTGGGCGGCTCGCCGGCAGTGAGATCCATCCACGCCTTTGCGACGCCCTGACCTTGTGAGACGGGCGATTCGCCGAAGGGACGGCCATTCGCTACCCGAGGCGCTGGTTACACACACAACAGTCCCGGCAGAGTCCGCGGAAGATCACCTCGGTGTGACTGAGCGTGACCCCAGCGCCCGCCGGGACGAACTCTGGCCAAACCCTGAGGCGTCATGCCTCAGTCAGGACGCGGATCGAGCCCTTTCCTTCAGGTCCGATATTGGCTTCCCACGTCGGGTTTGATGACCGGCTCGACCAGAACCGGTCACCAACCCAGCCATGGCATCAGGCGAGTTCGAAGCGATCGAGGTTCATCACCTTGTTCCACGCTGCTACGAAGTCCCGTACGAACTTCTCCTTCGAGTCGTCAGAAGCGTAGACCTCCGAGATGGCCCGGAGCTGGGAGTTCGAACCGAAGGCGAGGTCGACGGCGGTGCCGGTCGACTTGACCTCGCCCGTCGCCCGGTCGCGACCCTCGTACACGTTCTCAGCCGAGGCGGACGCCTTCCATACCGTGCCCATCTCGAGCAATGCCACGAAGAAGTCGTTGGTCAACGTCTCGGGCCGATCGGTGAAGATCCCGTGTGCAGAGTGGTCGAAGTTGGTGTTCAGGGCACGCATGCCGCCGACGAGAACCGTCAACTCGGGGGCAGTCAGCGTCAGCAGGTTGGCCCGCTCCACCAGCGCGTGCTCCCCCGGCAACTTCTCTCCGGCTCGCAGGTAGTTGCGGAAGCCGTCGGCGTTCGGTTCGAGCACGGCGAACGACTCCACGTCGGTTTGCTCTTGCGAGGCGTCCGTGCGCCCCGGCGTGAAAGGAACGGTTACGTCGGACCCGGCGTTCTTCGCCGCTTGCTCGACGGCCGCACACCCGCCCAGGACGATCAGGTCAGCGAGCGAGACCTTCACTCCGCCGGACTGTGAGCTGTTGAAGTCCTGCTGAATCTCCTCGAAGGTCTGCAGTACCTTGGCCAGTTCCGCCGGATTGTTGACCTCCCAGTCCTTTTGCGGCGCAAGTCGAATCCGTGCCCCATTCGCCCCGCCGCGCATGTCGGTGCCGCGGAAGGTTGCCGCCGACGCCCATGCCGTCGAAACCAGCTGGGATACGGACAGGCCGGAGGCGAGGATCTTGCTCTTGAGGGCAGCAATGTCCTTCTTCCCAATCAGTTTATGATCGACCTCTGGGACGGGGTCCTGCCACAGCTGCGGCTCGGGAACCCAAGGGCCGAGGTAGCGCGAGACGGGTCCCATGTCGCGGTGCAACAGCTTGTACCACGCCTTGGCGAACGCGTCCGCCAACTGGTCCGGGTTCTCGTGGAAGCGCTTTGCGAGCGGCGCGTAGATCGGATCCATCTTCAGCGCAAGATCCGTCGTCAGCATCATCGGGGTCTGCCGCTTCGACGCATCGTGAGCATCGGGCACGGTGCCCTGTGCCGCGGGATCCTTGGGAGTCCACTGATTCGCACCGGCGGGGCTTGTCGTCAGCTCCCAGTCGTAGTTGAGCAGGTTGTCGAGGTATCCGTTGTCCCACTTCGTGGGGTCGTTGGTCCACGCACCCTCTATCCCGCTGGTGATCGCGTCGTCGCCCTTGCCGGTGCCGAAGGTGTTCGGCCAGCCAAGGCCTTGCGCCTCGAGAGGGCAACCCTCGGGTTCCGGACCGACGTACTCCGCACCGGCTGCACCGTGGCACTTGCCGAACGTGTGGCCGCCGGCGATCAGCGCGAAGGTCTCCTCGTCGTTCATCGCCATACGACGGAAGGTTTCTCGAATGTCCCTGGCGGCAGCAAGCGGATCGGGGTTGCCGTTGGGTCCCTCCGGATTGACGTAGATGAGGCCCATCTGCACGGCACCGAAAGGGTCGCCGAGCTCCCTGTCGCCGCTGTAGCGCTCGTCTCCGAGCCAGGTGTCCTCAGGCCCCCAGTAGATGTCGTCCTCGGGTGCCCAGATGTCCTCTCGCCCGAAGCCGAAGCCGAACGTCTTGAAACCCATTGAGTCCAGAGCACAGTTGCCGGCGAAGACAAGCAGATCGGCCCAGGAGATCTTCCGCCCGTACTTCTGCTTGACCGGCCAGAGCAAGCGGCGCGCCTTGTCGAGGCTCGCGTTGTCGGGCCAACTGTTGAGGGGGGCAAAGCGCTGAGCGCCGGTGCCGCCTCCGCCCCGGCCATCGTGGATGCGGTACGTGCCGGCGGCGTGCCACGTCAACCGGATGAAGAGCGGACCGTAGTGGCCGTAGTCGGCCGGCCACCACTCTTGCGATGTCGTCATCACCTTGATGACGTCCTGCTTCAGCGCGTCGAGGTCGAGGGTCTTGAACTCTTCTGCGTAATTGAACTCCTCGCCCATGGGATTGGACTGGGGCGAGTGCTGGTGCAGAACGTCTAACTCCAGCTGATTGGGCCACCAGTCATGGTTCGACCTGGGTCCACTCGGCTCGGGAGTCGGGGCGGGGATTACTGGGTTCTCGCTTTCGCTGCCGCTGTCAGGCACGTGGGTCCTTCTCCTTCTTTGTTGTTTCCCTTTGATGGCTGGTTGCTCTAGACGTTGGTTGCTCTGGATCCGAGGCTGAGTCGGATGCGGTGATCAGCGCCGACGGCCCGATCGCTCCGCTCGGCGCCGACGAGAACCGCCGTGTCGTACACGGCGCTCACTGTGAACGCGGTGGAGCGACCGTGGTCACCCAGGCCGAGACGCTGATTCCTTCGCTGGCGGCCGCGGCGAGGACCTGCCCGCGGACGACGGGATCGGCCGTGATGGCGAGCTTGGGTGATGGGTTCCCCGGGGGCATGGGCCCAACTCTACTAACAGAGTCGGATAGTTATTTCAGCCCTCGGGCCAGTGGCAGCGTGCAGGTGTACCCGCTGGCTTGATCCCCGTACAGACGACGGAGGAGGAGCCGGGATTGCCCGGCGGCGTGCTGGACGGCGTCGCAGGCCACCGACAGTTCCGCCTCGCTGGCGGCCGAGACGGTGACGTACCCGGCATACCGGAACGAGGCATGCCCGTCGGCCAGCTCCGCCTCGCGGCGCGCCAGCACTTCACTCTCGCGGGCCTGGCGGGCCGTGGCTACGAACCCGCTCCGCCGACGCAGTTCGGCGTCTGCCATGTCCGCGGTCCGCGAGGCCTCCACCCGGCGCAACGCCTTCTCGGGACCGAGCGGTTCCATGACCATCGACAACGTGGCCCGGGCCGGCGAGAGGAGGAGCGGGGCCAGGAAGTCGCTGTGCACCTCGGTGCGGGGCCACTCGGCCACCCAGAAGGTGGCGTGGACCATGCCGTCGACCCGGAGGGTGGCCCATTCCTCCGACATGGCCATGGGCCATGGGTCCACCGCCGAACGCGACGACGCGCCGCCGGCCTTCGCCCCGCCCGGGACCGGGCCTCGCTGCGGCTCGTACGTGCGGAGCAGCAGGTCCGCCAGGTCGTCGACCGTCGTCACGGCGTTGACCCCGATGTCGGCATCGCCCAGTTGGCGGACCATCTGGCCGACCTCGCGTTGCAACGACTCACAGCCGCGCTCGAGCGATTTGCCCATGCGCACCTGCACGGCCAGCGTCACATCGTGGGTGCTGGCGTCGGCATCGATGTCGCAGAGCAACGACTCGTACGAGCTCCCGCAGGCAGAAGCCGGGTCCGCCGCCCTCCGGTCGCCCAAGTAAGCGTGGACGCCGTGCCCTTCGTCGGGGAAGGAGGCGGCCAACCACTGCACCCGCTCGACGGGCGACCCTTCCCGGGCCAGCGAGGCCAGGACGGCGGACCAGCCGGCGACGCGGCGGTCCTGATCGTCCGGACCGAGGAGCGCGAAGGACTGGCCCCGGAGGGACAGCACCGCGGTCAGCGTGCGCCCTCGCACGTCGTGCACCACGCCCATGTCCCGCTGACCCACGCTCAGCAGCCGGAGCCCCGACAGCGCGTCCATCCGCCGCCGGCCCCGACATCGGCCCCGCCATCCACCTCGCCGGCCGACCCGGCGTGTGCTCCAGCGCACCACCACCGGGATCCACTGGTCGCCCGTCCGCCCCGCCAGGGGCCAGGTGGCCAGCGCAGCACACAGCACCAACATCACGAGCGCCACTCCGACGCCGGTGGCGTCGGGCCGCGAGCGCAAGACCAGTACCCCCACGACGAGTCCAAGCGCCACGGTGAGAATCTGCCCGGCTCTGAATCCCGCCAGCGCACCCGCCCGTTCACGGGGGCCGAATCGATAGCGGGCTCTGCCGTCCGCCATTACGTCGCGCCCCCGGGCCGATGCGTCGTCGCAGATGGCCGGTCACCGTCATCCTCCCGCAGGTAGGTCAGGACCGGCCCGATGTGGTCTCGGCCGATGGCGTGTTGCAGACCGTTGAATCCGCGGGGCCCGACCGGCACCGGCCCGCCGACGGCACCGGCGCCACCCGATCCCGGCGTCGACCGACCCGGTGCACCCGGTGTGCCCGGTGTACCCGGTGCCGGGGTGAGAGGCGTGGGGCCCACCGGGTGCGGGACGTAGGGCGGGAGATCCCGGTCTTCGGGGTCGGCGCCATCGGTCGGGGGGATCCCGACCATGCGCCCGCTGGAATCGGGCAGGCACCCGCCGTTGTCGGAATTGGCCATGGCGCGGATCTCCTCGTCGCCCCCGGCCGCAGCGCCGCCTCCGCTGTCGCCTCCCTCCATTCGGCCGGTCCCGGGCGGGCCGGTCACCGCGGCCAGACGGGCCGCACCCCTGGCCCTGCGGTGCGCCGCGGTCCCCTCACTCAGCGCGTACGACGCCGCGGTTCGGGGCATGGCGGTCAGGGGCGCCACGCCGCGTTGACGGACCCCTTCGAGATGCCCGACAGCCCCGGCCTCGACCATCGGGATGAGGCGCAGGATGGCGAAGGGGACGAAGGTGGACAGCACCAGGAGCGCTCCTCCGGCCAGCACGGAGGCAAAGCCCGAACCGGCCCCGCCGCTGCCGCCGCTGCCACCACCGCCGCCGCTCCCACCCCCGCCGGCGGTGCCCGAAGACACGGCGCTGGCGGCCAGGCTCAGGGTGGCCACGATGACGAACTTGGAGAGGATCAGCGCCGCCAGCGTCTCGACCAGCCGGCGGCACCAATGCGACACCGAAGGCCAGACCAACGTGGCCAGAGCCAGCGGAAGGAACAGCACGGCCACATAGACGGCGGCCGCCCGCACCAGGAGCTCGAGCCAGAGCACGAAGGCCGCCACGGCCACCAGGAGCCCCACCAACAACAGCACGAAGGTGGCCATGGTCGGATCACCCAGTGCAACGACCATCCCATTGGACACGCCGGTCAGGAGGGCGGTGACGTCGGAGCCGCTCCCCCCGGCCACGGCGGTGCACATGGCGTCGGTGGCCGAGAGGCACAACACCACGATCTGAATGGCCACCACACCGAGCAGGAGCGCCAGCGGCAGCTGGACGAAGAAGGCCCGGATCAGCTGACCGGCGTTCTGCCGGTAGACCGCCTGCATCGTCGATACCAACAGGAGCGGCAGCACCACTGCCCCCGCCAACACCGTCATCTCGACGTAGTGCTGGTGGAACCAGCTGGCGCCGATGTCGATGGTGGTCGTACTGGTCAGCACGTGGCCGATCTGCGAGAGCAGCCACTCGGCGCCGCTGGCCACCCACTGGCTCAGCCCGTTCAGCACGGCGTTGACGCCGCTGCCGGCCACTGAACCCGCCACGTTGCCCGCTTGGCAGAGCGGATTCAACGCGTCGAGGCCCGGGCATCCCGCCGACGGCGCCATCGGGAGAGTCGGCGCGGCGGTCCCCGGCTCGGTCGCGGTCGCGGCCGCGCCCGCGCCGGCCACGACATGCGACATCAGCGCAAAGGCGGTGAGCATGGGCGTATCGCTACCGGTGAGCGGGATTCGGCCAAGGCGCCGGGGACGTACGGCCGAGCGAGCTCAGTGGACCTTGAGTCCGGCGCCGTAGAAGAAGTTGATGATGGCCGGGCCGGCGCCGATGAGCAGAGCGGCCAGCCCCGAGACCAGGACGGCCCGCCGTCCGACCAGCGATTGCTGGAAATTCTGCGAGTGCACACCCAGCGCCCAGGCGGCGGCCCCGACCACCAGGCCGACCAGCGCGGCCACCAGTGCCCACGCCCCCAGCCCGTTGACCAGACCCTGGAGGGTGTCGCCGCCGGGCAACTGGCTCATCGAAGGACTCATCGACACGTCGGCCCAACGCCACACCAGCATGGTCAACCTCCATCACCGACGCTGCCGCCGGAGTCTCCGGGGCAGTGCCAGTCGTCAGTGAACGGTTCATGTAGTTCCAATGTTTTCCACAATCGCACCCGGGCTCCGCCGGCCGATCCCACGCCCGCTGAGGCGTTGTGTTCGCCGCGCCCCTGTCCCGCCTGTCATATTGGGAGCGTGTTCGGGAGCGGCGTCGTGATCAGGTGGACCACCACCGAGGAGGTCATTTACGCCGTCGTCCTGGTCGTCGCCTTCGTCCTGGCCATCCTCATCGCCCGGGCCGTGGGCCGCCGCTCCGGCCGGAGGGCCATCTCCCAGCGCCTGACCGCGCTGGGCAGCCGGCTGGGCCTCGATCCGCCCGAGGACGAGACCAACATCGAGACGTCGCTGGCGTATCTCGAGCAGGTCACCAGTGGTGCGGCCCAAGCCGTCACCGAGTCCAGCTCGGACGCCATCCGCCTCCGGCGCTCGCTGGACACGCTGACCCAGGGTGTCGTCCTGTGCGACGAGAACGGCACCGTCATCTACCGCAACGGTCGGGCCAACGCGCTGATGGTGAGCCGGCACGGTGACGCGCTGGCCGCCCAGGCGGTGACCGAGCTGCTCCAAGATGCATGGCACGAGGGCTCGGCCGAGCGCACCCTCGACCTGTACGGGCCGCCTCGCCGCACCCTTCAGGTGCGGGCCCGCCAGATCGACGACGGTCGCCGCCCGCTCGGTGTCATCGCCCTGATCGAGGACATCTCCGAACGGCGTCGGCTGGAGGAGATCCGCCGCGACTTCGTGGCCAACGTGAGCCACGAGTTGAAGACGCCCATGGGCGCCCTCGGGCTGCTGGCCGAGACGTTGGTCAGCGAGCCCGACCCCGACGTGGCCCAACGGCTGGCCGGTCGCATCCACAACGAGGCCTTCCGGGTGAGCCGGATCATCGATGACCTGCTCGACCTCTCGCGCATCGAATCCGAGGAGGCTCCGGCCCGGGAGCCCGTCCTGGTCAACCTGGTCATGGCCGATGCCATCGAGCGGGTGCGGGCCACGGCCGATCAGCGGGGCATCGAGCTCGTCCTGCACGAACCCTCGCCCCCGGTGGCCGTGCTGGGCGAGCGCCGCCAGCTCGTCTCGGCCATGCACGCCCTGCTCGAGAACGCCATCACCTACTCGTACGACAATTCCAAGGTGGTCATCTCGGGCAGCGTCCGCCGTGCCACCGACGGAGCGGCCGCCTCCTTCACCACGGGCTCGACACCGATCGTCACCTCGAGCACCCCTACGGCCAGGGCCGCCGATGATGACACCGCCTCTGCGCCCTTCGACGCCGACGAGGCGGCCCTCAGCACCGAGGAGATCGACAGCTTCACCTCCCTGCCCGCTCCCACGCCGAACCCGATGGCGGCGCCCGCCCCCTTCCCCGAGACAACGTTCTCCGATGTGGCCACCAGTTCGACCGCACCGACGTCCGCCGACGGAGAGCCCTCGACCACCGAGGGAGGCGACGACCCGTCCGCTGGTCGGTCCGAATGGAACACCGAGGACCGTGACACGGTGCGCCTGGCCGTGCAGGACCACGGGATCGGGATCCCCGCCCGTGACCTGGACCGCATTTTCGAGCGTTTCTACCGGGTCGACCACGGGCGCAGCCGCGACACCGGCGGCACAGGGCTGGGTCTGTCGATTGTGCGCCACGTGGCCAATAACCATCAGGGCTGGGTCGACGTCGAATCACGCGAGGGCGAGGGTTCCACCTTCAGTCTCGTGCTCCCGGTCCAAGCCGAACGGGTGGCATGAGCAAGACCACGGCCAACAACAAGTCCAAGAAATCATCCTCTCGCACCACCGCGAACGACGGACCGATAAAGGTGCTGTTGGCTGAGGACGAGGAGTCCTTCATCGAGGCCCTGGTGATCGGCCTGACCAACGAGGGCTTCCGGGTCACCGTCGCCCGCGACGGCGCCGAAGCGCTGCGTCTCTATGACGAGAGCGATCCCGACATTCTCCTGCTCGACCTCATGCTGCCCAAGATGTCGGGCATCGATGTCTGCCGGAACATCCGGACGCGCTCGACCGTCCCCATCATCATGGTGACGGCCAAGGGCACCGAGATCGACACCGTCGTGGCGCTCGAGGTGGGGGCCGACGACTACGTCACCAAGCCGTACCGCCTGCGCGAACTGGTGGCCCGCATGCGGGCGGTCCTCCGGCGCGCCCCCGGCGGTCTTGACGCCAACGACCACGGGGACAGCATCGACCTCGGTACCGAAGGGGTGTGGGAATCGAGCGACATCAAGGTGGACTTCGACCAGCGCCGCGTCTTCGTGCGGGGCGAGGAAGTCCACCTCCGCCGCAAGGAGTTCGAGCTCCTCCGTCTGCTGGTGGAGAACGCCGGACGGGTCCTCACCCGCGATGTGCTCATCGACCGGGTCTGGGGCACCGACTACATCGGGGACACCAAGACGCTCGATGTGCATATCAAGCGGCTGCGTTCACGCATCGAAGCCGATCCGTCCGTGCCGGTGCTCATCACCACCGTGCGCGGCGTGGGCTACCGCTTCGCCTCACTGGCCATCTGAGCGATCGACCCATTGAGCGACCGACGCTCGACGATGGACGTCACCCCGAAGGCGTGAGGAGGTCGACCAGAAGTCCCCGCACCCGACGGTCGATCTCATCGACGATCGGTCGGACCTGTTCAATCGGCAGTCCGGCCGGGTCGTCGACGTCCCAGTCCAGGTATCGCTTCCCCGGATAGACGGGGCAGGCGTCGCCGCATCCCATGGTGACGATGACGTCGGCTTCCCGACCGAGGGCGTCGGTCAACGGTTTGGGGAATTCCCGGGACGGGTCCAGGCCGCGATCGGTGAGGAGGCTCACCACGGCGGGGTTCAACGCTCCGCCGGGTTCGGACCCGGCGGACTCGACGCGGATTCGGCCTTCCGCGTAGTGGTCAAGCAGGACTCGGGCGGCCAGGCTTCGCCCCGCGTTGTGGACACACAGGAACAGCACCACCGGGGGGTCAGTCACGAGCCTTCAGTCACGGCCGCGACGGGTGAAGGGACAGACGTGCCGCTTGGCGTCACCGCGGACGTGATACCCGGACCGTGGTGCGGCACCATGATGTCGGCAGCTTCGTCCCCGGTGAGATCTGGGTAGAGAACCTTGATCGCCACGATGGCGACGACCCCCCCGATCACCTCAGCGACCACGAAGGTGGGTACCGACGCCGGGGCGATGCCGGCGAATGTGTTGCTGAACATGCGTCCGACGGCGATGGCCGGATTGGCGAAGCTGGTCGAGCTGGTGAAGAAATACGCCGCTCCGATATACGCTCCAACAGCTGCCGGCGTGATGTTGCTTCGCCTGGTCCGTGCGAGAGCGAAGATCACCAGCAACAATCCGAGGGTGGCCACAATTTCGGAGAGAAAATGAGGCCCACTCGAGCGGTGCTTGGTCGAGATACTGACGGCGGGCAGGGCGAACATCACGTTGGCCAGGATGGCCCCGCCGATGCACCCCGCCACCTGCACCGGAAGGTACGCGACTGCATCACGCCACCTCAACCCGCCGAAGACCGCGTCGACGAAAGAGACGACGGGATTGAAGTGGGCCCCGGACACCCCGCCGAACATCAGGATGATGGCATAGAGGCCGGCCGCCGTGGCCGCTGCGTTCTCCAGGAGTTCCAGACCGGTGGCGCCGGGCGAGAGCTGCTGCGCCGCGATTCCCGATCCCACCACGATGGCGCCTAGGAAAACGCAACCCAGACCCTCGGCGATGAGGCGCCGCCACAGCGCTGGTTCGCTCACCCCCACGTCTGCGCCGCAGCCGTAAGGCCGGTCAACAACAGGCCGGTCAACAACAGGCCGGCGAGACCGGGGGGGGCCCGGAGACTGCCGCCGCGCCGTTTGGCACACCGGCGCAACACGCCGTTACATCGGGCGCGCCGATGCTTGGACCGTCACCCATGGAGTCGGCGTCGGCCAACACCGTATAGAACTCCCACGGCACGCCTCCGGGCGACGAGACCCACACCTTGTCCTGGACGGCGAAGCAACAGGTGACCTCGTCCTCAACGGCGGTGACCAGGCCCTGACTGGCCAGATGGGTCTGGGCCGCGGCAACGGCTTCGGTCGATTCGAACTCGACGCCGAGATGGTTGAGGCGACCGGATACCTGGGCCGTGTCTTCTATCAGCACCAGCTTGAGCGGCGGATCGGCGATGACGAAGTTGGCGTAGCCCGGCCGGCGCTTGGCCGGCTCGGTGGCGAAGAGCTTCCGGTAGAAGTCGACGGCGTCGTCGAGGCTCTCGACGTTCAGTGCCAGTTGGACTCGGGACATCGGGACCTCCATCGGTATTCACATCTGTCGATGCATCGAGTATGCTCGATACATTCACAACTGTCAATGGGAGGCACCCATGGCGAGAAACGCGGGCCCGGTGGCCCTCGATGTCGACGAACGAACCTCCGGGTCGACCGCCCCGCCCTGCTGCCCCTCGGTCCTGTCCTCGCCACTCGATGCGTCGGACGCCGCCGAGCTGGCGACCGGGTTCACGGCGCTGGCCGACCCGGTCCGCCTGCAAGTGCTCAGCATCCTCGCGGCCGCCACCGCGGGCGAAGTCTGTGTCTGCGACTTCGTCGAGCCTCTGGGCAAGAGCCAGCCCACCGTCTCTCATCACCTCAAGATCCTGGCCGGTGCCGGACTCGTTCACGGAGACCGCCGGGGCAAGTGGGTCTACTACTCGCTGGATCGTGAGCGCCTGGCGTCACTTCGAGCGGCCATCGATTCCTAGTCGGGACCGGCATCCGCATCGGCGGAGCGGATCACGGCGGCCCGATCAGGGAAGCCCGGCCTCGGTGACGGCTTCGAGCTGGCTCGAGGCGTAATTGGTCACCAAGAGGAGTCTGCCATCGGGGCTGGTCGCCATGTCCCGGGGAGATCTCCCCGATCGTATGGAACCGGTCAGGGCCATCCGGCCACCGTGGTCGAGGGTCACGACGGCCAGGCTTGAGGCATTCTTCCTGGCGTTGACGCGAATGGAGTCGGCGATGACGAGGCCGCCATCGTGATTGACCAGGGCCAACCCGACGGGTGCTTCGCCAATCGATATGTTCTGTCGGAGGGCGCTGGCGGGATGGGTGATCAGTGCCTTGGCCGAGAAGGCCAGGAGGGCGTCGCTCTCCCGGGCCGTGACGTAGACCGTCGAGCCCGTGGCCACCACGCGGCTGGGGTTGCACCCAGCAGTTACCACTGAGACGGTGGCTCGCGGAGCAGCACGCTCGGCCTTCCTGACATTGATGGTGGTCAGGGTTCCATTGCTCGTCGTCTCGGAGCTTCCTTCGCTCGTCACGTAGAGGAAGCGACCGTTGGGGGAGATCGCAATACCCACGGGCGTGCTGGCCAGAGCAACCGTGCCCACCAGGTGCGACCGATGAAATCCACGGGCCAGTGCGCGCTGCAGGTTGAAGACGGCGAGTTCATTGGAGTCCTCGAGCGTCACGAAGACGTAGTGGCCGTCGGGAGAGACCACGGTCTGGCTGGCACCGGTGCCGCCGCTGCTCAGCGTACCGAGGAGCCCATCGGTCGTCGGCGGCGGCGACCGCTCGAGTCGAGCCACGTCGAACACTTCTGCCCCGCTCCCGATCGCACCGACGAGGTAGCGACCATCCGGGGTGAGGGCAAGGCCAACCAACCTTGGTCCTTTCACCGTCTCGGAGCTCACAAGCGTTGGGGTCGCCGAGGCCAGCGAGTACGTGCGGAGGAAACCGTAGGCCTCGGCGACAAACGCGTACTTGTTGTCCTTGCTGACGGCCACACCAGAAGGCGATCCTTCAGGTGCCGAGACGAACGTCGTCAAGATACCGTGCAGCTTCGGCGCGCTGGCTGGCGCGGTCGAACATATCGGGACGGCGACGGACGGTCGGATCTGGCCAGCGCCGGCGTCCGAGGCGCCGGGGAGTGCGACGCCGACGCCGATGGTGACCGCTACCAGGCCCCCGGCAACCAGCCTTGCGAAGGGATGCACGCCCACAGGTTCGCGCAAGCCCGGCGGTGGGGTCAGGGCCCCTTGATGAGGAGCTCCCCGCCCAGGTATGGGGCCAAGCACTCAGGCAGGAGTACCGTGCCGTCTTCCTGTCGCCCGTTCTCCATCAGGGCGGCCCACATCCTGGGCCAGGCCAGAGCCGAGCCATTCACCGTGTGGACCAGCTGCGGCGCCCCGCCAGGCGCCGGACGGTATCGGACCTGGGCCCGCCGGGCCTGGTAGTCGCGGAACCAGCTGGTCGAACTGACCTCCAGCCACTTGTCGACGCCCGGCGCATACACCTCGAGGTCGAAGGTGCGGGCCGACGGACCACCCAGATCGCCGGTGCACAGATCCATGACGCGGTAGCGCAACTCGAGTTCCCGGAGCATGGACTCGGCACGGGCGAGGATGTCGGCCAGAGCGTCGAGCGCCTGGTCGGGTGTGGTGTACGCAAAGAGCTCTACCTTGTCGAACTCGTGTACGCGCAGGAGACCGCGGGTGTCGCGTCCGGCCGAACCCGCCTCACGGCGGTAACACGCGGTGGCCGCGGTGAAGCGCAAGGGCAGCACCGACTCCTCCAGAATCTCGCCCCGGTGCATCGACGTCAGCGGAACCTCGGCGGTCGGGATCGCCCAGAGGTCGTCACGTTCGAGGTGATAGGCGTCGTCGGCGAATTTCGGCAAATGACCGGTGGCCGTCATGGTCTCGGTCAGCACCACCGTCGGGGGACGGATCTCCTCGTAGACCGGAGCGTGGCGGTCCAGCGCGAATCCGGTCAGCGCCCGCAGCAGGCGGGCGCCGGCGCCCCGGTAGAGGGGAAACATGGAACCCGAGAGACGGGCACCTCGTTCCATATCGAGCAATTGCATCGCCTGGCCGATCTCCCAGTGCGGGACGTGCTGGTGGTCAGCTCGCCCCGGTTCGGGCGCACCCGACTCCTTGCCGGGCCACCAGCGGCGTATCTCGACGTTGTCGGCGTCGCTGTCCCCGTCGGGAACCTCGGGCATCGGGATGTTGGGCAGGTAGAGCAGTCCCAGCCGGACCTTCTCCCACTCGACCTCTGCGTCCGCCGCGGCGGAGCGCTCGTCCTCGCCCAGCCGTCGGCTCTGCTCGCTGAGCTCGGTGGCCCGGGCTTCGTCGCCGGCCTTCTTCGCCGCCCCCACCTCACGACTGAGAGCCTTGACCTCGGCCCGCAGCGATTCGGAGCGGGACAGTCGGGCGCGATGGGCCACGTCGGCCGCGATGATCTCGTCGATCTCCGATGCTGCCACGCCACGTCGGGCCAGCGCCGCCTTGACGCCGTCGGGATCGTCCCGCAGCAGCCGAATATCGATCATGCCTGCTCAAAGTAGCCTGCGACGGCATGCCGGCCGGACACGTACCCGCCGTCGAAGTGACGGACCTCACCGTGCGCTACGGCTCCGAGGGTGAGGTCACTGCGGTGGACGGGCTGGACCTGTCGGCCGAAGCCGGAGAGGTCCTGGTCGTTCTCGGGCCCAATGGGGCAGGCAAGACGTCGACCATCGAGTCGATGGAGGGATACCGCCGCCCGGCTGGTGGCCGCATCGCGGTGCTGGGGCTCGATCCCATTGCCGATCACCGTCAGCTGACCGAGCTCATGGGCGTCATGTTGCAGAAGGGCGGCGTCTACCCGATGCTGCCGCCCCGGCATGTCCTCGACCTCTTCTCCCGCTTCTATGCGGCGCCACTGGCCACCGACGACTTACTGGACCTGGTCTCCCTTCGGGGCGTCGCCACTACACCGTGGCGCCATCTTTCCGGTGGCGAACAACAACGGCTCTCGCTCGCCTTGGCCCTCGTCGGCCGGCCCCGGGTGGCCTTTCTCGATGAACCGACGGCCGGTGTCGACCCCGAGGGCCGCCTGGCCATCAGGGCCGTAGTGACCGACCTGCGCACCCAGGGCGTGTGCGTGGTGCTCACCACCCACGAGCTGGTTGAAGCCGAGAAGATGGCCGACCGGATCGTCATCGTCTCCTCGGGCCGGGTCGTCCTGGCCGGGACGCCGACTGAGCTCTCGAGCGGTGCGGGATCGAACCGTGTCTCCTTCGGCGCGCCCCCAGGTTTGGACACGGTCGCGCTGGCTCTCCAACTCGGCCCGGGGGTCTCGGTGCACGAGACCGCGCCGGGTCGCTACCGGATTGAGGGAGCGTCGGGGCCGGCAGCCACCGCCACCCTGGCCACCTGGCTGGCGGCGCGCGATGCCACCCTCTCCGATCTGGTGACAGGCCGCACGCTCGAAGACGTCTATTTCGATGCCGTCGGTGCGGCGGCTCTGCAACAGACCGAGTCGAGCACCGACCCCGACGACCGCGATGACGTCGACGGGGAGGGCTCACCCGGCCGTGGTCCGCGCCGCGGCGGCCGTCGCCGCGGACGGCGGGGTCCGCGATGAAGGCATTGCTGGCCCAGACCTGGGCCGAGGTCTTCATGACCCTTCGGCGGGGCGAGACCCTTCTCTTGACCGTCGGTATCCCGGTCCTGTTCCTCGTGTTCTTCTCCACGGTCGATGTGGTGTCGACGCCGACGGCCAAGTCGGTGGACTTCTTCGTCCCCGGCATCCTGGCCCTGGCCGTGATGTCGACCGCCATGGTGTCGCTCGGCATCGCCACCGGATTCGAACGGGGCTACGGCGTCCTCAAGCGGCTCGGCTCGACCCCGCTGGGCCGACCGCGCCTGCTGGGGGCCAAGATCATCACGATCCTGGCGGTGGAGATCGTCCAGGCCGCCATCGTGATTCCCGTCGGGCTGCTGCTCGGATGGAGCCCGGGCGCGAGCGGCTCGTGCTTCCTGAGCGCCGTTGGGATCGTGCTGCTGGCCACGGTGGGCTTCGCCGGTATCGGCCTGCTCATGGCCGGCGTGCTGAAGCCGGAGGTGAACCTGGCCGCGGCCAATGGGCTGTACCTCGTGTTCCTGCTCCTGGGGGGCATGATCGTCCCGATCACCAAGCTGCCCAGCGGCATGGCGTCGGTGGCCAAGCTCCTGCCGCCCGAGGCCCTGTCGGCCGGGCTGCACGCGTCGCTCGGTGCCGGGTCGGCCGTGCCCCCGCTCAGTTGGGCCGTCCTGGCCGTGTGGGCGGTGGCCGCCCCCCTGGCGGCGGCGCTTACGTTCCGTTGGGAGTGAGCGCCCGCTCGTCGGCCGTGAAGTCGGCGGCGGTGAGCTGGTCGCCCACCACGATCTTGTTGATGGTCCCGTCGGCGTTGACGAAGACGGCGTTGGGATCGCCCCGGAAGTAGAAAGCCCCGCTGGTGATGTTCAGGCTCGGATCGTAGGCCACCGGGAACGACACACCGGTGCTGTGGATGAACGCCTTGGCGCTTGCAGTGGTGTCCTCGCTGTCCACCCCGATGACCTTGACGTGAGCCAGCGCTCCGCCTCGCGACTGTTGCGTGCGCACGGCGGCGGCCAGGGGTGGCAGCTCGGTGTGGCAGGCGACGCACCAGTTGCCGAAGAACAGCACCACGCCGGGAGTCCCGTGCCCGATGCCGTCGGAGGAGACGACCGCGTGGCCCGAGCCGTTGAGATCGGTGCCGCTGAAGGCCGGAAGCGGGCCACCCTCGTGGGGGGCACCGGACGACTTGGCGTTTGTGCCAACCGAGGTGAAGAGGCCGATGCCCAGCGCGGTGGCCACGACCAGACCGGCCAGCAAGAAGATCTTGCGGGGCTTGCGGGGGGCGGGGTCCTCGGGGGCGGGCTCCGGAGCGTCAGCCGTCATGGGGCCAACAATTTAGTGAACGTGATTCATGATCAACACGTCACCGGCCATGGCCACGAACAGCACCGTCAGGTAGGTGATGGAGTAGCTGAAGACCCGCATGGCCTCGCGCCCGGTGGCCCGGTCGCGGCGCGCCAGGCGCCACAGCCTTGTGGTCATGAACAAGAACCCGGCGCCGAGCACGGCGGCCGAAGCGGTGTAGATGGCGCCGAGGTGGGCCACGGGCCCAACGACGAGGGAGACGGCGACCAGCGCCACGGTGTAGAGGACGATCTCGCGCGTGGTGCGCTTCATGGAGGCGACGACGGGCAGCATGGGCACGTCGGCCGCGGCGTAGTCCTCCTTGTAGCGCACGGCCAGCGACCAGAAGTGCGGCGGGGTCCAGATGAAGATGATGGCGAAGAGGACGACGGGGGCCAACGACAGCGAGTCGGTCACCGCCGCCCAGCCGACCAGGACGGGCACCGCCCCGGCGGCCCCGCCGATCACGATGTTCTGCGAGCTGCGGCGCTTGAGCCACAAGGTGTAGACGAAGACGTAGAAGAGGGTGGCCGAGACGGCCAGGACGGCCGAGAGCAGGTTCACGGCCAGGGCCAGCTCGACGAACGCCGCCACCTCTAAGGTGAGGGCGAAGACGAGGGCCGCCCTCGGCGTCATGGCCCCGGTGACCAGCGGCCGCGCCTTGGTGCGCTTCATCAGCTTGTCGATGTCGCGGTCGACCACCATGTTGATGGCGTTGGCCCCGCCGGCGGCCAGCGCCCCGCCGACCAGGGTGGCCAGCATCAGCCAGAGCGACGGCAGGCCGCGCTGGGCCACCACCATGGTGGGCAAGGTGGTGACCAGCAACAGCTCGATGATGCGCGGCTTGGTCAGGGCGACATAGGCGCCGACGGTCGACCACCCCGCTCGCTGACCCGCCAGGGCAGGGGCTTGGGAGGACATTTCACGCAGCCTACGACCAGGGAGTCGCTCGTGACCAAGCGGGCGACGCCGGTACGCTTGATCGAAGTGCCTGCCCGCCGCCCCGTCACGGTCTCCCCTTCACTGAGCCATCGCCTCAATGTCCTGGCCCTGGTCCTGGTGGCCCTGATTGTGGTGACCGGAGGAGCGGTGCGATTGACCGGCAGTGGCCTCGGGTGCGCCGACTGGCCCGCTTGCTCGGTTGGCCACCTGACCCCTCAACTCCATTTCCACGGGCTGGTGGAGTTCGGCAACCGCCTGGTCACCGTGGTCATCACCATTGCCGTGGCGGCATCGTTCTTGGGGACGGTGTTCAGGAGGCCGAGGCGTCGGGACCTGGTGTATCTCAGCGGGGGCCTCGTCGTCGGCGTACTGGCCCAGGCCGTGTTGGGCGGGATCGTCGTCTACACCAAGTTGAATCCGTATCTGGTCATGGTGCACTTCCTCGCCACCATGCTGTTGCTGGTCGACGCCGTCGTGCTCGTACACCGTGACCGGCTCGACTACGGGCCGGGCTCTGCTCGACTGCTCGTTCCCCGTCCGCTGCTGCGGCTGCACCACGGGGTGCTGGTGGTATTGGCCTTCGTCATTGCCGCCGGCACGGCGACGACCGGTGCCGGTCCGCATGCCGGCGATGCCTCGGGGCAGTTGGTGGCCAAGCGCATCCCGATTGCGCTGCGGGACATGGCGGAGCTGCACTCGAGTCTGGCCCTCTTGTTGGTGGGGCTGACCATTGGGCTCGTGGTCGGCCTCCACATGGGCGATGTGCCCGAGCGCGTACGACGGGCCGGTCGGGTGCTCCTGGTGGTGATGGTGGCCCAAGCGGCGGTCGGGTACACCCAGTACTTCACCCACCTCCCCGCCCTTCTGGTCGAAGTCCATCTGCTGGGAGTCACCGTCCTCGTCATCGGGGCCGTGCAGTGCTTTCTGGCCTGCACCTTCCATCCGGCCGAGGTCGAGGTGGGCACCCGGCACGACTCCGGGGCGGGGTCCGAGGCCCTGCCGGCGGCGGCCGGCACCGCAATTGGCGCCCGGTAGGATCTCCTTTTCACCCGGGCACGGACCGCTCTCTGTCGTCCGGTACCCGATCTGCCCCCATCGTCCAGCGGCCTAGGACGCCACCCTTTCAAGGTGGTAACACGGGTTCGAATCCCGTTGGGGGTGCTCGACATCGCCAACCTGGTCAGGGGCGCTATTCGGATTTTCGTCCGTTGTCTCCCCTGAGGCCGTTGTCCGCGAGGTGTCCGCATCAGGTTTAATCAGGTCAATTGGCGCGGCGGCCAACGCTCCCAAGGCGTCAGCGAGAACACGATCGCGGGCCGCCGTGGCGTGCTGGTAGCGCAGGGCTGCGGTCGGAGACGAGTGACCTCCGCGGCGCATGATCTCCGCGGTACTGGCACCAGTCGCCGCCGCCCAAGTGAGCCCCGTATGGCGAAGATCATGGAGACCGAGATCCGGTCGACTGATCTTGTCCCGGGTCGTCGACCACACAGGCTCAGTGTCTTGGGCACCGCTGGGCTGTCACCCGCCCCGGGGAATAGCCATGCATTCTTAGCCGACCCGACGTGCTTGGAAAGGTGGAGCTCGACCGCCTCGATGACATTTGGCGGTATGGCAATCAGCCGTCGCCCCGCGTCGGTCTTGGGCGGCCCGATGACCGGTGACGCTCCCGATACGGCAACAAAGGTTCGCTCGACGGAGATGGTGCCGTGTAGCTGGTCTACGTCCCGGCGTTGCAGACCAAGAATCTCGCCTCGCCTGAGTTGGCACCACACGGCCAGGAGAATGGCCAGCTTCCACCGGTCAGGAGCGGACTCGACAGCCGCTGACACTTCTGCCACGGTCGCCGTTGGCCGCTCGTCAGAAGTGCTCTTTTGATGCCCCATTGATGCGACATGGCGACCGGGCGAAGTCGCCAGCCGCAATCCGAGCCCGTACCGGTCGCGTTATGACGGTCACGAAAGAGGCGGTCGAATGAGGTACGTCTCGCCAGTGATTGTCACAGCATCAGTTAGTGACGACCACGGCGAGCATTGGGTGAGCTTCGTTCGGTCGCTCGGTTGGAGCTGTGACTGTGGCGAAAATGGCCGATGCGCCCATGTCTTGGCGACCCAGCAAACGGTTGAAAGATAAGTCTTGAGTTGCCGTCGTCAGCGGGGCGAGAAACAGAGGCGGGCGGGAGAGTGAGGCTGTGCAAAGCTTGACCTGGTGGACTCTCGCCCGACGATTTATGTGATGGTCGGGCTGCCCGGGGCAGGCAAAACTACTCGCGCCCGCCAGATCGAAGCGGAGCATCCTGCGCTGCGACTCACGCTCGATGAGTGGATGGTCCCACTCTTCGGAGAGCCGGACGCTGGCGGGAAACAGGATGTCCTCGAAGGTCGTCTCGTTTGGCTTGCAATACGCGCCCTTCGGATCGGCGTCAGTGTGATCCTGGACTTTGGCGTCTGGAGCCGAGATGAACGCTCGGCACTCCGATGGCTAGCAGATGAGGCGGGAGCGAACTGCGAGCTGCACTATCTGGCGATCGATCAGGAAGAACAACAGCGTCGGCTCGAATCCAGGTTCGAATGCGAACCCGGCTCGACATATGAGATGAGGTATTTTGACCTCGACAAGTTCAGGAGTGAGTTTCAAGTCCCGAGCCAGGACGAGTTGACGACCGAACAGATAGACCTGCCACCAGCCGGGCACGCCTCGTGGGCGTCGTGGGCGTCTGAACGCTGGCCTTCGTTCGTTCCGTAAGGCGGTCGGCACCAGGAGGGCTCGGAATGACCCGGTACCCGCTTTCCCGGCTACGGCATTTACGACCCCGCCGTGCTTTAGGAAGGTGTACGGGAGTGGGGACCTTTTGGCGGAGATCCCAGCCGGATTCGCCTGAATCGCAGTCGCTTTCGCATTGACTGCCCCGGGAAACTTTTCGGCCGCCCGTTTCACTGCCCCGCCTCGTCGCATGACGCATGAATTTCGCTCGCTGCCAGGTCGACTGGTCCGTTTAGGTACTGCCCCGGGATGGCGGTCGCCGGGAGTGCCGTCAGCACCCCCCGGGGGTATCCGCCTTACTCGGCATTGACGTTGGACGCCGCCGTTCAAACATTTCCCCCCGAGTAAATAAGGCTCGCAACTTCACCAAAAGGCCCCATGACCTGCACTAATGCAAGCGAGGCTTTCCCACATTTCTTCGAATCGCGCCAACCCCACAACAGGGGCACTCATATAAGGAAGTCCCAATGCCCAAAGACCCGGGCCGCCACGGCTCTGCCTACTGGAAAGTGCGCCGCCAGGTGCTCGCGGGAGCCACCCTCTGCGCCAAATGTGGCGGTGCACTCTCGACTTCGATGCACCACCTCGCACGAAGTGGGCACCGTGCGTCGACCACATCATTTCGCTATCCGAACTGAAGCAATACCGACCGACTGAACGCCGCAGGTTTGCCCTTGACCCAGCGAACATGCGAGCGACTCACGTATCTTGCAATTCCTCCCGCGGCGCCCGTTCAATGCGTGCATCCGCCCAGAGATTCCAACCGACCCCGCCGGACTTCGGCGACACCCTCGAACGATCCCCGGACGCCTTGAGAAACCCCCACACCGGAAGTCATTGCAACCAAGTGTCTTGCACGTGAGAAGGTGGTACCGATCGGTTGCGCTGAACGTCGGGAGTGTTCGTCGGTGAGTTCGCTGGCACAGACGATCTCGGCAAAGGACCAAGTTAGAGGCCTCCTGGGAGCCGACGCGCACCCACCGTCCGACCCACTCCACCGCCCCCGTACGGTGCGACTTCGGCGACTGGTTAGGGTCTAGTGCCCTAGGGAGTGCCCGCCTCAAAGCTGGACCTGCGAGACGGCCGGTCAGTTATGGACGGTGACGCTGACGCCCGAACTGAAGGTGCTCCCACCCGAACCGGAGGCATCAGATACCAAGGTGTATGAGCCATTGGGAACCGTCGTGGTGTTCCAGCTGTAGACCCATCCGTAATAGGTGAGAGCGGCCGTGCCGACTAGGTGACCGGAGTAACCGTAGGAGCCACCGAGAAGCCAGAACTCCACGCTGGTGGCGTTCGAGGCGGAGGCATCAAGGGTGGTAGCCGTTCCCGACAGCGTCGCCCCACTTGAAGGAATGAGCACGAATGTCTCCGGGGGCGGCGAATTGTTTACGGTGACGCTGACCCCCGAACTGAATGTGCTTCCACCCGCGCCGAAGGCCTCAGACACTAAGGCGTATGAGGCGTTGGGGACGGTCGTGGTGTTCCAGCTGCACACCCATCCGTAATAGGTCAGCGTCGCCGTGCAGAGCACCGGGGCGGCATAGCCGTAGATGCCGCCGAAGAGCCGGAACTCGACGCTGGTGGCGTTCGAGGCGGAAGCGTCAAGAGTAATCGATCCAGACAGCGTCGCCCCATTCGAAGGGATGAGAACGCTCGTGGTTGGCGGTTTTTCGACCGTCACGGTGAAGGACTGGGAGGCCACGGCTGACGGTCCCCCGTTATTGCTCATGGTCTGACCGGTGAAGACCTGCGTCGTCGAGGTTCCCGCCGAGTCTGTTTCGGTGACCGTGGCCTTATAGGGGCCGGGTGTGGCGTAGGTGTGGGTGGTGGTGGGTCCCGACGTTGTAGCCGTTGAGCTGTCGCCGAAGTCCCAGGCGTAGGCGGTGATGGTGCCGAAGGCGACGGTCGACGCTGAAGCATTGAAGCCGGTCGGTTGGCCTACCTCCGCCGGGGCAACCGAGAGGTGAGCCACCGGGGCCTGGTCGGGTGTGATGGCGATGTCGTCCGTCCCTGACGGGACATTGATGGTGATCCCGGCGGTATTCGTGGCGGTGTCGATCGGAATCACCGTATTCGAATCAGTGGTTACGAAGGCGGTAGCCCCGTTGGGCGTAATGGCAATGTCCCCTGGCTGGTTGCCGACTCCGATAGGGGTTCCAACGGAATTGGTGGCCGTGTCGATCGGGGTGACGCTGTTCGAGCCCTCATCGGTCACGTACAGGGTGGCCCCGTTGGGTGTAATGGCAATGGCCGCTGGCATGTTGCCGACTCCGATAGGGGTTCCAACGGAGTTGGTGGCCGTGTCGATCGGGGTCACGCTGTTATAGAGCTCGTTGGTCACATAGAGGGTGGCCCCGTTGGGCGCGATGGCCATGCCCGCCGCCCCCTTCGGGATAGAGATGGGCGTTCCAACGGTATTGGTGGCGGTGTTGATCGGGGTGATGGTGGCGGGACCTCCGGCGCTGAGCACATAGGCGGTCGCCCCGTTCGGCGTGATGGCGATACTGATTGGGTCGGCTGCGACCGGAATGGGAGATCCGGCGGTGTTGGTGGCCGTGTCGATCGGGATGACGCTGTTCGAATCTCCTGCCACGTAGACCGTGGCCCCGTTCGGCGTGACGGCGATGTTTTGCGGTTCCCCGCCGACGCCTACGGTGATCGGTGTTCCGGCGGTACTGGTCGCCGTGTCGATCGGGGTGACGGCGTTCGAGAGCGTATTAGTCACGTAGGCGGTGGCACCGTCGGGTGTGATGGCGATGTCGCCCGCACCACGTGGGACGGAAATCGCGGTTCCTCGGAGTCCGTTTGCCGTGTCGATCGGGGTGACGCCGTTCGAGCCACCGGTTACGTAGGCCGTCCATGCGTGCGCTGGAGCAGCTGCCGCGGGGCTGGTGCCGATCGGGGCCGCCAAGGCCATCGTTCCGAGAATCATGGCCAAGCCAACGAATCTCGATGCCCTACGCACCTGAGGATGCTTCCGTGCGTACATGACTACCCACTTCCGATCGGCCAGTTCCACCCTGACTGAGGCTAGACAGCCCATTCCTCGTTACCTGGCCGAAGGTACCTCATCTAACCATCACTGGCACGGGGCAGATCAGAACGGACGACCGCAAGCTGCCTCATAACGCCGGGCCGGGGTCGCCGTACCACCGTCTGATTGCTCCGATCGTGTTGCCGGTCGGCACGATGTGGAAAAGTCGGACGATGGGGAGTCAGGAAACCTCCGGCTCAGATTGCCTCAGCACTGATCGCTCAGCCAGCTCACGAAACATGGCTTCATCAGCCGGTGAGATGAACGCTCGCTTTGGAATCATGAAGCACCCCGGACCCTTCCCGACCATCAGCAGATAAAGATCGTTTCGGAGCTTCACATCGGAGAACATCGGCCATCTCATCGTCGTGTCGTTCAGAGCCGTATGTCGTGAGATCCCCTCTTCTGAGATCTGCAGCGTCCTCACTTCAAATCCCTTCTTCACTCGCTTCCAGATTCGCCTTGGCGTAACGGGAACAAGCACGAAGAAGATCAGCAAGATGACAAGGCCCAAGGTCAGCAACACGACCCAGGCGACCTTGTTGGTGGAGTCCGTCACCACTACAACTGCACCTGAAATGACCAAGCAGATACCGACGATTGGAAGACACAAGTTTTGCCAACGGTGGAGGAACTGCCGGTAGACGACGGGAACGACCTCGTCCTGAGTCAGCTGGTGCTCGATTGTCTGGATTTGAATCGATGGCGGGCCAGCTACCGGCGTATCCGACATCGGGCGCCTCTCTGCTCAAGAAGGAACGTGACGTAGCGACCGTAGTCCGGGCAGCTTCGGACCTGTGCTGATCCCATGTCCCCGCCGTGCCGTGCCGTACCGCACTGCCCCCGTTCGCTGTCGGCTCGAGGCCGATATCTGCAGGCGATCCGGACTCCATCCGCTGAAAAACGGCAGAGGTCCTAGAGTCTGCATATGAATTCGGCACATCTTGAGTTCTGCGCAAGCCCTGAATGGCGGACAATCTTGAAGAGATGATTCTTCCTGACGCTCTTCGAAATGCAAAACTCGGCGCGGAAGTTATCGAGATAGGCCCCGGGCCCGGCTTCACGACAGATGTACTGCGCAAGCTGACCGATCACCTCATTGCGGTTGAGGTTGATCCCGATCTGGCCGTCGCACTGAAGAGCAGGCTGCCAAGGACACACGTTGAAGTCGTTTGTGGCGATGCGACATCACTCGATTTTCCCGATGATCGGTTTAGCGCGGCGGGCGTCATTCCAACGCCACCGGCTCTGGGCAGTGTGTCCCCTGGCCGACTGGGTTCTCATAGATCATCCGCCAGCAGCGACCCTCTTGGGCGAAGAGCCCCGGGCCGCCAGCTCCGCCTTTCGAGTTACTTCAACGTCCAGGCGGTGGGGCAGCCACCAGTGTCTTGGACCGGGGGTCGTAGACGACGACATTGGCTCTTCCTACTGCGTACGGTTGATCCGGTCCGAATGACACAGTTCCACCCGACCCGGGAAACGTGACGTTCCTCAGTTGATAGCCCGCCTTGGCAAAACTCGCCACGCTCAATTTCCTCCCCGCTGATTCAGCGATCTTGGCAAATATCGCCAGGTCCTGACAGGCAACTTCCACCGCGGCATACGGCGTATCAGCACTATTAGATGCTGCCTGTGAACTGTTGGGATTGGGGGGTGACCCAATGGCGTCCGATGGATACGCCTTGCGAACGATCCTTGCGCACTTTTGCATCGCCGGGTCCATCCACTCTTGGTATGCCGATGGCACCGGCGTCGACGCCAAGACATTGTCGAGATAGGGATTTCCTCCCTTAGCCGATTGAACGTAGGACGCGAGTGACGTGATGTTGGTGGCGATCCACGGCGGCTTGTAAGTACTCTGGGTGTCCTGGAGCGCCCGTGGCCAGACCGTCGCACCGGTACCACCGACCCCGACGACTTCGTTGACACCGGCGCTCTGGAAGCGGAGGGCAATGGTCTGGGCCTCCTGGTCGACCGCCACCGTATCGGTTGCCGGCACGCTGTCGTCTGCGGACAGAACGACGTCAACGTGCAATTTGTTGAGGTCCGACTGGACGACTTTCACTTCGGATGCCTGGGCATCTGCGCCGTAGAAGATGCCGACTTTCTTGCCTTTGAAGTCGCCCCTGTTCTTGAAAGCGGCGAGCTGAACGGAGTCATAGGCGGCATCGGGCGGCGTCAGGCTGAAGTCAGGAGCGGCGCTCGCCGGCAAAGCACCCGGTAACACTCCCCCTATGACAGGCGTGTCGTGAACCTGCTGGTAACAATCCGGATACACGGGAAACATGACGATGAAGACTTTGTCGTCCTCGGTGAGCTCCGAGCACGAAGAATTGCCCGATGAAATTACCGCCGGATTCGTCTCAACGAAATAGGGAATGACCTTTCGACCGTCAATGCCTCCATGGGCATTCATGTTGCCCGTCAGCGCGTTGAAGGCGTCGTGAAAGTTGCCGTCGTTCAACGTGACGCCGACGCTTTCCAGAGCAGCGAAATTGATGACAGGTATACCAATCCTGATGGTCGTCGACGTGACGCCCTGGTCGGCAGGGCTCGAGGCTCCAGCCAGCGTCGGATCGGGGAAAAACGTCGCCCCCAACACGGCGACGATGCTCGCAACGGTCGAAACAGCATTGCGGAGGCGATTGATCCTCCGCTCCGGCTTGTGTGGATCCGTTCGAGCTCCACCCACGACTCGTTCTGTTCCCAGCGGTGCCGTGCAGTCCACCATGCCCTATTCCCCCCCATCGCGGCCGTTAGGCAAGCCCCCGTTGACTCCCAAGACGTTTGTGTGGACCTCGTTAACCCGACGTGGCTGTATCCGAAACCCACCTGACCTTAGACTGCCGGCATACCGGAGGCCCGTTCGCCACTCCTTCGCGCAAATGGCAGCTCGTCGGCGTGCTGTTCGCAACTCCAGACCTTCGTCCAGCCCTTCAGGAACTTCCACCGTCCGACCCACGTCACTTGCTCCATGCAGTGGCCGCCATGGCCGGCTGCGTTCTTATAGACGAACCGCCAACAGCGGCCCTCCTGAGCGAATAAGCCCGGGGCCACCTTGCCAATCGTGTCCCGGTGGTCGACCCCGGGATTGATGGCGAAGGCGACCATGGAACTGTGGGACGCGACGGTCACCCACCCGCTGCCCGACGGCAAGCGCCGGAAGGTTTCAGGGGCGCTGGAGTTCTGGTGATTGAGGAGCAGACCTCAGTTGTGACAACCCACAATGCCGTTCAAGGGTTCGCAGTTGTCAGGTGCGTTCTTGAAGATCAGTGCGAACTTCAGCGTCACCGGGCTGCCCGGGACGGCAAAGATGCCACCACCCCCGGCGGCACTATTGCCTGCCACAAGGCTGAAGTTCACGGCAAGCGCGTTGCCGGCAACGAGTCCCCCTGTGCTGCCGAAGCCGCCTTCGGCGATACCTCCGCCTTGCCCCGACGCCGTGTTGTTGACCACCTGGCTCCAGTTCACGGTCAGGACTCCGCTGTTGGGCACGCCGAAATCGAAGTTGCCGATGCCACCACCGATACCGGGATCAGGTGGGCTCGCGCTGTCACTTGGAGCCGCGTTGTTGTCCACGGCGCTGAGGTTGATCGTCATGGTGCCGTGATTGAAAATCCCGCCGCCGGTGGCACCGGGAGCCGTGTTGTTGTTCACCAGGCTGAGGGTGATGTTCGCGTTGCTCCCATTGGCAATGCCACCGGCCCCGGCCATTGGCCCACCAGTGGACGTGTTGCCGTTCACCTGGCTGAAGAAGAGGTTGAGTGTGCCGGGGGGAGGAGGCGTGGATCCCCCGTTGCCGTTACCGCTGGCGATACCACCGCCCCCACCGTGGGAGACGTTGTTGTTCACTTGGCTGAAATTGACGTTGAGAACGCCTCCGTGGTTGACGATGCCACCACCGCCGCCGCCCATTCCGCTCGCTAGGGCAGTGTTCCCGTTGACCTCGCTTCCATTGAGGGTCATGGTGCCCGCGGTGGCGATGCCCCCTCCACTGCTACTGGCCGTATTGCCCGTCACATCGGTGTGATTGAGGGTGGCCGAGCTCAGATTCGCGATGGCCCCGCCATTGGTGCTGTTCCCTCCTGTGATGGTCAGACCTTGGAGCGTGAGGTTCCCGTTCGGGGCATCAACCTCGAAGATGCGGAAGGGCGCCGGGCTGGTCGAGCTTCTGGCGATCGTGGTGTTGAAGCCATTGATGGTCACTTGATTAGTGATCGCAGGTAATCCGGCCACACCGCCGATCATCGGAATCGGGGTGGTGGTAGCGGGAGCGGTAAGGGTGTACGTGCATCCCGGGGCTAGGTTGATTGTCCCGCCTGCAACATTCGCCGCGGTGATGGCGGCGACCAGACCCGCTGCTCCACTTGAGCACGGCACAAACGCCGGCGGGGCGGCCGAGGCCATCGCTGCCGGTGCGACGGAAAAGGCCAGTAGCAATGCACCGGTTCCAATCGCCATCGTTGCGAGCTTGATCGTCTTCATCGTTCCCCCTCTGGAGTCCCAGCGGACACTTCCTGATCTTCTCTAACACAAGGGGTGCACCTCGCACCTCATCAAAATCGTTGGAAAGGATGTTCATGCCAGGTTCGTGAGCGGTCGCGAACCCTCGGACCATGACTACAACTCGCGGGCAATTCCTGTCCGCAGCTGTCCGCATGAGGCACCAAACCAACGCGAGATGACGCCAGATAACGCGCGCTCAGTTTCCAGGTCAGAGACCGTTTCTGCTGGTCTGGGGCTTGTCCTCTAACACCCTTTCAAGGTGGTAACACGGGTTCGAATCCCGTTGGGGGTGCTCGTTGGCCTGGCCCCTTATGCCGGACCAGCGTTATCAGAGTTTGGTCGTGAGCCACCTGGAGGTGGTCCATGCCAAAGCGCTATGCGAGAGAGTTCCGGCGGGCGATCTGTGAACGCCTGCTTGCCGGCGAACGGATCAGCAAGGTTTCAAATGAGACCGATGTCTCGCCGGCGACGACCCTCCACCGGTGGAAGGACCAGGCCCTCATCGATGCCGGCCTGAAGGAAGGCACAAGAGCATCGAAGTCGACGAGCTGGCCCGGGCCCGCCAAACATTGAGGAGCTCGAGGCCGAACTCGCAGCGGTCAAGGCGGCCAGCGCCCTATTCAATGGAAAGGAGCCAGTCAGCCCAAAAGGTGGTGCCAGGTTGCCGAGGTTGCTGTCGTGAACTACCTGAAGGCCCACGGTTTCCCGCTTGCCGAACGACGAGCTCAGCGAGGAACCAATGAGTCCGGCGACATCTCAGGGGAGGCGGCGGCTACTACCTCTTTCTTTCCAACAGCTCCTTGAAGTGATTCGAGCGTTTCTCAAGGTCTCTCGAGAGTGTCCTCACAGACTTGGTCATCTCTGTGACTTGCGATGCGAGTTCATCCATTTGCGCGGCGAGCTCGGGCGGTTCGACGGATGGCGCTTCAATACTCGCGGGGGGAACGAAATCGATGGGATCGTGAAGTTGGTCGATCTCCCTGGCGAGCTGGCGAAGGCCAAGCAGATAGAGGGCGGACACGTCTTTGAGGAAGGCCATGCGGTTGACAGATTTTCGTTCGAGTATCCGGGCCTGTTCAATGATCCTCTCGATCTGATCTTCCGCGCTGACTATTCGTGTGGACATTCCGACAATCTAGATCGGGATTTTCAAGGAATATCGTCGTGCTGAAGCCCTGCTCGATTTTGCGGGGATCTCAGCCGTGGCTCTCGGCGTGCAAAGCATTCATTGACCAGACCCACCACCACCAAACTTGGCCTGGGTTCTCAGTGGCAGAGGATCGCCAGGGACCAGGTGAATCGTGAGCCCGCTGCTCATGTCCAGGCTCATCACTCGACCAGGGTCCGTGCAATGAAACCCGAGACTTGACGGCCGACCACACCACACCCCGGGCGGTAACGGGATTCCATGTGGATGGCATCTCGTCCCTCTGCTGTAGGTGCAACTCAGCCAACGGCTCGGGCAGGTCTCCACGGCAGGCGACAGCAAGCGGATGACCCGACACTCTCGGGACTGGTGTGCTGGTCCATTCAACGCGGAGCTACGAAGTCAGGGGGCGTAGAACACGTTGGTAACGGTGGTCGAGCCAAGTACTGCGTTTGTCGGATTGGTCAAGGTGATTGTCACCGACGGGTAACACGGCGTCGTGGTGTCACAACCAGTGACAGTCGTGGGGTTGACCGTGAGCGCTATCGTCGCGGTGGTCTGGCCGGGAGCAAAGGTCACCGTGCCCGAACTCGGGCTAAACGAAGAAGCAGCACCGGTCCACGCACCCCAATACAGTTGCGCGGCGGGTCCACCCGCCGATGTGAAGTCAACTTGAACGGTACTGGTCGATGATTGGCTCAGCGTGACGCCAACGGACTCCGAAGGGTAGGTGAACACGCTCGAGCCGGCGAACGAGACGGTCACCGGGTTATTGATGGTGACGTTGACGCCTGCACTGAATGCATCTCCAACTGAATTGGAGGCCTCAGACAATAGGGTGTACGAACCGTTGGGGACTGTGGTGGTGTCCCAACTGTCCAGCCATCCATAGCTGGTCGGAGTGGCCGTGCCGATCAGGTGACCGGAAAAACCGTAGGAGCCACCGAAGAGCAAGAACTCGACGCTGGCGGCATTGGAGGCATTTGCGTCCAAGGTGGCGGCCGTGCCGGACAGCGTCGCCCCCTTGGAAGGGATGAGAATGCTCGTGGCCGGCACCGGGTTCTTCACGGTAATGCTGACGCCAGTACTGAAGGTGCTCCCACCCGCGCCGAAGGCTTCTGACACCAGAGAGTACGAACCGTTGGGGACTGACGCGGTGTTCCAGCCGCATAACCATCCGTAGATCGTTGGCGTGGCCGAGCAGAGCACCGGGGCGTTGAAGCCGAAAGAGCCGCCGAAGAGCCGGAACTCGACGCTGGTTGCGTTGGTGGCGGAAGCATCAAGGGTGGTCGATCCCGACAGCGTCGCCCCATTCGACGGGACTAGGACGCTCGTCGTCGGTGAAGGATTCGACCCGGTGGTGATGCGCCCGATGGTGTTGTCCAAAGGGTTCGTGAACCACAAGGCGCCGTCCGACCCGCTCGTGATCCCGGTCGGATCGCTGATGCCCGTTCCGGTGTAGTTGGTGACGACCCCTGCCGTCGTGATGCGCCCGATGGAGTTATTCCCTGCGTTTGTGAACCACAAAGCGCCGTCCGGTCCGGTCGTGATCCCGTTGGGACTGCTGACGCCCGTTCCGGTGTAGTTGGTGACGGCCCCTGCCGTCGTGATGCGCCCGATGGAGTTGTTGAAATTGTTCGTGAACCACAAAGCGCCATCCGGTCCGGCCGTGATCCCGTCCGGACCGCTGATGTCCGAGCCGGTGTAGTTGGTGACGGCCCCTGCCGTCGTGATGCGCCCGATGGAGTTGTTGTTGAGGTTGGTGAACCACAAGGCGCCGTCCGGCCCGGTCGTGATCCCCACCGGGCTGCTGATGCCGGTTCCCGTGTAGTTGGTGACGGCCCCTGCGGTCGTGATGCGCCCGATGGAGTCGTTCTTGAGGTTCGCGAACCACAAGGCGCCGTCCGGCCCGACCGTGATTCCCTCCGGGCTGCTGATGCCCGTTCCCGTGTAGTTGGTGACGGCCCCTGCCGTCGTGATGCGCCCGATGGAGTTGTTTGTAGCGTTCGTGAACCACAAGGCGCCGTCCGGCCCGGCGGAGATCCCCCCCGGACCGCTGATGCTCGGATCGGTGTAGTTGGTGACGGCTCCCGCCGTCGTGATGCGCCCGATGGAGTTGTTGTTCACGAACCACAAAGCGCCGTCCGGTCCGGCGGTGATTTCGATCGGAAGGCTAATGCTCGGATCGGTGTAGTCGGTGATCACCGGGGGGAAGCGCTGGCGGCCGAGGCGGACCACGGCACAACCAATGAGCTTGCGGCGAGCCCGATGCCCACGAAGAAGGCGATCACCTGTCTGCGGCGACCGCAAAAGGCCGAAGGGTGATACGGCATCAGGGTGCCCTTCCGGCAGGCGTCCATCTGCCTGCAACCAACCCTGGCTACTCTCGAAACGAGGCAGTGTCAAGGGAGCGCGGGTGACCGGAGTGTGCCCACTCGCCGCTCACCTTGAGGGTGTACTGCGAAATGGTCGCAGTCTTTGGCTGCTTATGCCTGTGTCGAAAGGCTCCTGGATTACCGGACCCAGGGGTTGTACGTTCTGGCGGCCCCGGTGTGGTCCGGCCAGGCGGTCGAGAAGTGGGCCAAGGCGACCGGGCGCACGATCAAGGGCAAGGGATATAGTCGCGCCAAAAGACCGGGCACGGGAGGCAGTCCCACTCCGGTCTCTGGCGGCCAGGAGTCGGAGATCCCGGCAGAGCAATTCTACCCAGCGTCCGCGGTTCAAGTGGGTCACCCCCCGGTGGGCACTATCTCCCAGTCGAGCCGATTGTGGGGCACATGGGGCAATCTGCCGGACATCCACAGGAGGTCCCGTGGGACGCATGCTGAGCAATGCGATCCCGTTCTGGTCAGCCCCGGGACGCCCCACGTCGTACGGCACGCGGCGAGGCGCAGGGCGTGCGGGTCGTCGACGTCGATCGCCCACACGAACGCCAACCGGAGTGAATTCAGAAGGAGGCGCCATCGCGGGCCCACGTTCAACTCCGGATGATTACGTCCGGGCCGAAACGGGCATAGCAGTTCTGAGGTTCGAGGCTGTCCGCTTCCGTGGGAATCGAAAGCGCCAGCAGTCGTGATAGTCGAGCGGAGGTCCCATGGACATGGCGGGCGCTGGCAATACGAGTTTCCGGCTCGGCGAACTCGAACTCGGGCCGGGTTGGGCTCCGTGACACACAGGCCCCCTGGTATTAACGGGTAGTCGCAGGGCCGTGGACAAGCTAGCAATGCCTGCGCAGAAAATAGAGCTGCCCAGCGACGTGGCGAGCTGCTCGGCGGCGCGTCGCTTTGTTCGAGAGACCCTCGCCCAAGCAGCCGACGACCTCCGCGCCAATGCGTCACTTCTCGTCTCAGAAGTCATTACCAACGCCGTCTTGCATGCGAGTGGACCGGTGACGGTCGAAATCCAGCAAAAGGGCAGCGCCTACCGGATTGCGGTGAGTGATGGAAGCAGGACGCCCCCGACCGAAAAAGGCTATCGGGCGGACGATGCCACTGGCCGTGGTTTGCACCTGTTGGACAACCTTGCGGCCGCGTGGGGGTGGAAGCGGACCGGCCCCGGTAAGGTCGTCTGGTTCGATCTGCCGGTGCCCTTGGATGGCTCATTGTCACCTGGCCCCGAGCACGAGTCCATCGACAGTCCCTATCCGAGCGGGACACCGATCGCCCTGCTCGAAGCACCGATACAGAAGATGATCCGTACCGCCGCGCACTACGACGCTCTCTACCGTGAGTTTCGCCTCATCATGGAACTTGATCCCTCACATCTACAGGCCGTACCGGGACGCTTGCTGAGTTTGATCGATGCCCTAGGGGCTTCCTTCCTGGGCTTTGGGCGCTCTACGAAAGAAACGTGGGACACGGCCGTCAGTGAAAAGCGAGATACGGTCGACATGCATTTCCGCATTCCGTCCGAGGCCGGCCCCGCCGTCGTCCGGTACAACCGACTGTTGGACGAGGCTGACGACTACTGTCAGCGGGCCGAACTCTTGACTATCGCTCCGACTGACGAGGCTCTGGCCGTCCGACGATGGGCTTTCGGTCAGGTCGTCTGCCAGTGCCAGGGCGAACCGCCCACGCCTTGGTCTCGATGGCCTCACTAATGGGCGCTTCGGAAAATGAGACACTCTTCTCCGCGGCAGCGGACCACGAGGAGACGCAAGCGTGCCGGGCCAACCCGGACTAGAGGTCAGACACGACCAGGAGTTGCGGGGAGCAGGCCGAGAATCAGCACAGAGGCACGTAGCGGTCATGCCCGATCTGGCGAGAAGTGGGCAGAGCAGCCAGAGCCCCACGCTCCACGTGCCTCCTTCTTTGAAAGGAAGCCGCTTGGCTGTGAACGTCACATGAGATTACAAAGCGCTGCAGGCTCGTACGGATCCTCCCCAGAACGTACGGCGCAAGCTTCGAGAACACGAAGCCGCATACAATTGGGCATAGGTGGGATCCGTCCAAATTGATGATGACGACCATTTGGTTTTCAAGAAATCACGTGACCAACCGGGAATCGCCGTTGCCTAACTGGCTCGATACATGGGTGTCATTCGCGCATTGACCAGTTCGTCGGCGTGCCGTTCGCGGCTCCACACCTTCGTCCAGCCATCGAGGAACTTCCACCGCCCGACCCACGCCACCGGCTCCATGCAGTGCCGGCCCCGACCGACCGGGTTCTCGTGGACCCTCCGCCAGCATCGACCTCCTGAGCGAAGAGTCCCGGGGCCGACCGTGCCGATGCCGTGCCTACCTCGTGGCCGATGTTTAACTCCTCGTCCCCCCGGGTAGTTCTCGCCAACCACCTGAACGCGCAGAAACCGGGCGGAAGGGAAATCTCGGCCCGGTTTCTGCCAAACGGAGTCGGCTATCCGTTCGCCAGCATGGTAACCAGGCGAATTCGAATCTAACCAGCGAAAGTTTTTTCCAATAAGCGCCGCACTCCCACCAGCGTGTCCGCGTATCGCTCGCACCACCACACCTTCGTCCAGCCATCAAGGAACTTCCACCGCCCGACCCACGCCACCGGCTCCGTGCAGTGGCCTGGTCCTCGTAGACCATTCGCCAGCACCGACCCCTTGGGCGAGGAGCCCCAGTTCCGACCGTGCCGACCGGTTGTAGATCGATCGATGCGTCCACGAGCCGACGCTCCTCGTGTTCAGGACTAGGGGTGCGCCTTGCCGGCGATTGGGGTCACCCTGGTGCTCCCGCAGCCATGCCAGCCGAGTACTCAGGCCCGCCGTCAGGTCTCTGAAGCCCCTCCGAACCTATCGGATAGCCAGGAGAACACGACCTCCTGCCACACGAGTTGACCCATGCCTTCGCAATGTCCGCCCGCACCATCGGCGATGGAGAAACCGTGGAACTCCTTCTCGCACGTGAGGGCATCGAAGAGCTTGCTGCTCTGACTCGCAAAGTCTCCTTCGCCTTCTGTCACGAGAGTGGGGCATGCGATGTCCTCGGCATGTCCTTCCAATGTGTAGGTGCCAAGCAGCCGGAGCCAGTCGCCAAAGGATGTGGCCCCCATGGCGGCCATGCGCGACCCATAAAACTCCCGGTTCCGATCACCGGTAAGGAACCCGTCCAGTTGTGCGTCCATCGCCTGCTCGGCGCTCAGGACTTTCTCCCAGTCCTCGGCGCTGAACATATCGATGAAACGCGACGTGAAGTCATATTGGCCCGGGTCAGCGACCAGGGCACGGACTCGGTGTTCTCGGCTGACTCCACGGGGCCCCAGGTAGCCCCCCAAGCTTCGACCGACCAGGGCGAGGGCATCGGCGGACACGTACGGCAATCCGAGGGCCCAGTCCACAACGGGAGTAAGCACCGATTCGAAGTCGGGCCGCATGGTCACGCCGTCCTCGATCAGCAGACCACCCTGACCCGGACCGTCCCACGTCACGGCGTTCCAACCCTGGGCCAACGCAGAGTGCGCTCCGTACTTGAACATCTCCTCACAGGTCCCGTCGAAACCGCCGGGAATCAGCACCGTGGGGCGGGGCTGTTCATCGTCAACCTTCGGACGGAACATGTAGCCAGGGAGCGGGACGGGGTCGAATGGAATCGACACTGGATCGGCCGCAAAGCGCTGGAAGGGAAATGAGCGGCGAAAGAGATCGCGCTGTCCCCGGTAGGCGTCTTGCACTCTCGTATCGGTGATGTCGTGTCGGAGGAAGAAATACGACTGTCGCCGGTATTCGGCAGCTCGCAGATAGCCATGTCTCGCCATCTCCGATCGACCCCTCAGCGCCGCTCGATCAGCGGCGTTCGTCGCCGCGGTGGCCGTCCGATCCCACTCGGAATACCAAGCGGCATAGTCACCAGGTTCAACCCGTTGTGCCGTGGCGATCGCCTCGCCAAGGTCGGCTGCACCGACATACGCCCCGATGAGAGTTCTCGAGAGTTGCGCATCCATATCCGCGTCCTCATGCAAGGCCACCGGAGAACCTCCCTTGATCTGACTCGTGTCCCGATTCCTCTCAACCCTTCGACACGGTACAAGCGGGATCGCAGGTTATGCAGCCCGCGCTGATCACTGTACGTTGATGACTACCTCGGGCGCAGTACTCCCCGTCTCAACGAAGCAATGACCGTGCGGAGTGAGCGCACGTTTCGAGGGGACCTCGCTCCCCGAGGACTGTGCGCGGAAACGTCGAACTCCTGCGCCCTCTCCTGCTGGATGACCTGAGCCAGGGCGTAGTTCAAGGTCTGCATGGCGTTCTCCTTCCTGTCGTGCGTTGCCACGTTGGCGAAGCGTTCCATAGACGTGTGACGGGTCGAGCAACTCAGATTCATCGCGGGGAGGGGTAATGGACCACTGACCTGCCGAAACACTTGGTCTACCGGCTCCAAAGGCCCACTCTGCCGACCTCGCCGGGGTCTGGTAGACCCTTCGACCATGCGGGTGCTCGTCACCGGAAGCTCGGGGCATCTCGGACGAGCTCTCGTCCGAGTCCTGAAGTCTGAGGGCTACGAGGTCATAGGCCTCGACCTGCTCGCGTCGGCAGAGACGGACACCGTCGGATCGATCACCGACCGACCGCTCGTCCGGCGCTGCATGGCCGAGGTGGGAGCGGTCATCCACACGGCTACCCTCCACAAACCCCACGTCGGCACGCACAGCCGCCAGGAGTTCGTCGACACGAATGTCACTGGCACGCTTTCACTTTTGGAAGGGGCAACAGAGGCCGGAGTCGGCTGTTTCGTCCTGACCAGTACAACGAGCATCTTCGGGCGGTCCCTCGTCCCGCCGCCCGGCGCCCCGGCGTCATGGATCACCGAGGATGTCGTGCCGGTGTCCAAGAACATCTATGGCGCGACCAAGATTGCCGCGGAGGAGCTCGGCCAACTCTTCCATCTCGACCACGGCCTGCCCTGCATGGTCCTGCGGACCTCCCGCTTCTTCCCCGAGCCCGACGACAATCCCGAAGTGCGTAACTCCTACGTCGACGCCAATATCAAGATCAACGAGCTCCTCTACCGCAGGGTCGACATTGAGGACGTGGTGAGCGCCCATCTCCTCGCTCTGCGTCAAGGGAGTTCCATCGGGTTCGGGCGTTACATCATCAGCGCCACGACGCCGTTCGGACGTGGCGACCTGGCTGAGCTGCGGTCAGACGCGCCATCGGTGGTACGCCGCCTGTTCCCCGAATGCGAGGACATCTACGCCCGCCGTGGCTGGCGTCTCTTCCCGAGCATCGAGCGTGTCTACGTGAACACACATACACGAGACGAGCTCGGCTGGTCACCCCGCTACGACTTCGGACGTGCTCTGGCCTGCCTCCGGGGCGACACGGATCCGAGAAGCCCCTTGGCGGTTGAGATCGGGGCCAAGGGCAACCACGCCACCTCGACCTATCCCTACACGCAGGGCCAGATCAAATAGCGATGACCGGACTTCCAGCTAGAGATTCGGGACACGATGGCGGCTCGATGAGGCCATGAAGTGGAACTTTTAGAACCCCGGGTACTGCTCGCCTGCCGTTGAGCCCGGCTCGGCCTAGAGTTCGGAGCGACTGCGAGCCGGCGCATCCCGGATGGTCTGTTTCGGCAGACAAAGGGGAGTCGTTGATCCACAAGGGAGAAGGCGATGCGATTCAACCACATGGAGCTGACCTTTCCGATCGGTCGCCTCACCAGGGAGTTTCGTGAGGAAATTGACGCTTTCTACTCCTCGATCTTCGGATGGAGGGCGCTGGACACCGAGGTGGTCGGGCAGTCGTGTCATTTGCTATTGCCCGATCCCGACCAGTTCATCCTCCTGGCCGAGAGCAACAAGCCCATGAGCTCGCCCGGCTACGACCACCTCGGATTGCTGCAGGACACGCGCGAGGAAGTCGATGACCTGCTGGTTGCGTGCGAGCGCTACGCCGACAAGGACGATCGAGTCAAGATTGTGCGCTACGACGATCTCGTCTACCCCGAATTGACGGTTCACGCCTTCTACGTCAAGTACCTGTTGCCGATCTACTTCGACGTGCAAAGCATGGAGCGACCACCCACCGAGGACTGACCATCCCTTCTCGCAGTGACCCGCCATCGCGGGTCCGGTGCGTCCGGGAGCAGAGCCCAGATGTGGCGTGGTCGGCGAACCCCTGCCAGTCGATCACGACACAACCTCATCGTCGACGTTCGAACCTCCGTGGTGGGTGCTTCCGCGACGGCGGGCCCAACCTCAGGATTTGCCGCCCTCGTACACCTCGGTGAAGAGGCCACCTTGGGCCGCCTCGGCCCCGGCCCTTCCTCCGCCTCGACCGCGGAGCACAAAGGCGATACCGACGGCGAGCACGGCTCCGGCGATCGGACCGGCCACATAGACCCAGTACCCGGTGAAGGTGGTGGAGGCCAGGTCGGGCCCGAAGGTGCGGGCCGGGTTCATGGAAGCCCCCGAGATGGGGCTGCCCCACAGACCGGCCAGGGCGATGTAGCCCCCGACCCCGAAGGCACCGATAATGCCGATGTTCTGGGCCCCGGAGGCCGTGCCCAGGATCACGCTGACCAGTCCCACGGTCAAGATCAGCTCCATCCAGAAGGCGGCCAGGTTGGAGTAGCCGTGGGCGGGATAGTTGGAGCCGTAGGTGGCCGACACGTTGACCACGGCGTGCAGGAAGAGCGCGGCCAACGTGGCGCCGATCAGTTGCACCACGACGTAACCGGGCACCCGCCGCCACGGGAAGTCGCGGCGCAGGGCGAAGGCGATGCTGACGGCCGGGTTCAGGTGCGCGCCCGACACCTTGCCCATGAACAAGATGATGGCCATGACCATCAGTCCGGGCGCCACCACGGCGGCCTGGCGGCTGATCACGCCCGGAAAGGCGTGGCCCATCATGCCGGCACCGGCGGCCACCAGGACGAGGAAGAACGTGCCGAGCAGCTCGGAGGACAGGCGGCGCCACCCCTGACGTGGATCGTTGAAGTTGTTGATGCGCTCGATGACACCCTGCTCGTAGCGGGTCAGCACGCCTTCGGTCGGGAGTTCCTGCTCAGGGCTCATGGTCACCTCATGGTGGGCTGAGTGTGGGAGCCCTCAGTATGGCCTGTTCACGGTCACCCCAGCCGTTCGGTCAGGTGTGCGCCCACCCGGAGCGCATTGGCCATGGCCGTGAGGGCTGGGTTCACCGCGCCGATGCTCGGAAAGAAGCTCGTGTCGACGACATAGAGATTGTCGAGTTCGTGTGCCTTGCAAGCGGTATCGAGCACCGAGGTCACCGGATCGGTGCCGAAGCGGCAGGTCCCGGCCTGGTGCGCCACCCCGGCGACAGGAATGCTCATCGACATGTAGAAGTTCTTGTCGAGCACGTGGTGGTCGGCCATGCCAACGTGATTGAGGATGGTCTTCAATTCGCCGTACAGGCCTTCGGCCTCCTTGTCGTTGGTGGCCGTGTAGGACAAATGGACATCACCGTCCTTGTCGACGGTCACTCGGTTGTCGTCCTTGGGCAGGTCTTCGGTGGTCAGCCACCAGTCGACGCCGTGCTTGGCCACGTCGTCAAGCGAGAAGCGAGGGGCCAGGAGGGTGAGCTTCGGCTCTTCGCCCTTCATGGCCCCGGCATTGGACTTGCCCACCATCTGGATGTTGCCGAGCGGCCACTTGCGATCCCCGCCCGCCAGGTAGAAGTCATTGAGGCCGAGCGTTTTCTGGAACACCGTCTGGTTGGGCTCTTTGCCCAACGACACGACGGCCTTGCAATTGTGGAACATGTAATTGCGACCCACCTGGTCGGATCCGTTGGCCAGGCCCCGGGGATGGGCGTCGTTGGCCGAGTTCAAAAGGAGCTTCGCACTCTGGGAGGCGCCGGCCGAGAGGACCACGATATCCCCCGCATAGTTCTCGCGATTGCCGCCGCGCTTGACCACCACGCCGGTCACCGTGCCGCCGGCCGGATCAGTTTCAAGCTGGACGACCTCGGCATTGACCAGCAGGGTGACGTTCGGGAGATCGAGCAGCGGACGGACGGCGATCACCTCGGCGTCGGACTTGGCGTGGACCAGACAGGGGTATCCGTCGCACCACGCGCATCGGATGCAGGCGCTGCGCGCCCGATCGGACTCCTCGAGGAGGATGCCGCACGGAGCGGAGAAGGGGTGGTACCCGGCGGCGGCCAGGTCGTTGTGTATCTCCTGGAGGCGGGCCTCGTGGCTGACGGCGGGATACGGATAGGGCCTCGACGCCGGCCCGTCGGTCGGATCTTCGCCTCGATTCCCGTGCACTTGGTAGAGCCATTCGGCCTCGGTGTACCACGGCTCGAATTCCTCGTAGCTGACGGGCCAGGCCGGCGAGACGCCGTCCACGTGACCGATCTCGCCGAAGTCCTCGGGTCGGAGGCGGTACAACGCGGCGCCGTAGAGTTTGGTGGCGCCCCCGACGAAGTAGTGCACCTGAGGCTGGAAGGCCTTGCCGTCGGCGTCGTACCACGTGTCCTTCGAGATGTACTTCCCATCGACGAACACGGCGTCGGGATTCCAGTTGTCCATCTCGCGGCGGCAGGAAGTCGCCCCGCTCAAGGAGCAGGATGCTCTTGCCCGATGCCGCCAGCGAATGGGCCAGTGTTCCGCCTCCCGCGCCGGTCCCGATGATGATGACGTCGTAATGCTCTGTCATTGCGTCTCCTTCGACGTGTGCGTTGTGGGTGGAATCAAGATGAGGCTGCGAGGATCGGGCCCTGGCGGTTGGCCGGGTGCTGTCGGCGGACGATTGGAATGGAGATGAACGCCATGACCACGGCCAACAACCCGGCTAGCCGGAAGATGGTGCTGAGCGAGATGGCGTTCTGCAACACGCCGCCACCGAAGGCGGCCAGGCCGTAGCCCACCTGGTAGGCCGCGATGAGCCATCCGGCGGCCAACTCGACGAGGTTCGGGAATGTCGCCTCGCCGTAGCCGACGGTCATGGGGAAGAAGCCCGAACAGGCCAGCCCGCCGAAGGCGAAGAGGGCGATTCCCGCGCCGGCGGTCTTGGCCAGTGGTGCGAGGACCAGAGCCGCAGCCATGGCCCACGGGAGCACGACGTAGATGCGCGTCGTGCGGATGTGCTTCGAGACGAGGGCAATGGCGAGGCGGCCGACCGTCACCGCCGCCCAGAACACGGCCAGCGCGTCCTGGGCTGACGTCGCCTTGACCCCGTGGTCGGCTAGCAAGGTCGTGCCCCAGTTCCCGAACATCGTCTCAGCGACGCCGTAGATGACGAGGGCGCCGGCGAACACCCAGAACAGCGAGGGGATCTTTGCTCTGCTCCCCTGCCGGCCACCGGTCACGGGAACGGCCATGGGCTGCAGCAGCGCCAGTACGAACAATGCGGCCAGCCCGGCCGCCGCCAGCAGGGGCAGATACCACCACTGCCCGATGCTGGTGAAGAGAGCGACGAGGAAAGGTGACAACGCCGTGCCCAGTCCCAACAGCACGTTGAGCGAGGTCAAAGCCACGTCACGCCGATCGGGCATGAACGCACCGGCATAGGTACTGACGGAGCCGAGCGTGAGCCCGAAGCCGAGCCCGAGAGCTGCGGTGGCAACGAGGAGCATCGGAAACGCCACCGCATCGTGTTGGAGCGCATTGCTCGCCACCAAGACGCTCATCGCCACCAGGTCGGCCACGATGCCGGCGAGGAGCACCCGCTTCAACCCGACGCGGCGGGAGAGCGTCGGCAGGGCCAGTGATCCGAGAATGGCCATGACGACCTGGGGGAGGAAGAGCAGGCCGTACCTGCTCTTCGACAGGTCGTAGCCCGACGGCGAGGTGAGGATCGTCGCCGCGGCGGGCACCGCCACCAGGCTCAAGCCCTGGAACAACCCCACCGCATAGACGGTCAGCACCTCCATTCGCCGGCCGGCCGGAGCCCGCGGCGGAGCCGGGGCCGTCCCCGCCACGCCGGGCGGTTCAGAGGCCACGGTCGCCGACCTGTGCGCCCCGCCCGTGGATCGAGGTCGCGCCTGGTGTCCCGCGGCCCGGCCCCCGCCGCCCCGGAGGGCCCTTGGAGTTCATGACCCTGAGGTTGGAGGCGGCGCGTCGGCCCACGGGTCGCCCCGGCGTCCCGGTCAGAGCCCGGGGCTGCTCTGCATGATGCCCCCGTCGGCGAAGATCGTGGTGGCGGTGATGTAGCTCGATCCGTCTCCGGCCAGGAACGCCACGACGCTGCCGATCTCGGCGGGCTCGGCCATGCGCCCGATCGGGATCGCCGCGTCCAGCTTGGCCAGCAGGGTCGGGTCTGCTGCCGTGGACGCGTTGATCGGCGTATCGACCGCACCGGGCCCCACGCCGGTCACCGTGATCCCGTGCGGGGCCAGCTCGACACCCGCGCAACGCGTCAGCATGCGCATCCCACCCTTGGACAGGCAGTAGGCCGTGTTGCCGGGCATGGGCCAGTCCTCGTGGACCGAGGTCATGTTGATGATCCGCCCGCCGCCGCCCTGCGCGATCATCTGCTTGGCGGCCACCTGTGTACCGAAAAAGGCGCTCTTGAGGTTGACCCCGAGAACGAATTCGTATTCCTTCTCCGTGGTATCGAGCACCGAGGTCCGGGTCTCGACGCCGGCGTTGTTCACCATGATGTCGAGCCGGCCGAAGGTCTTGACGGCCGAGTCCACCAGCCGTTGCAGGTCCTCGACCTTGCTCACGTCGGCATCGACGCCGAGGGCCTGGTCGCCGAGCGCCTCGACTTGGCGCTCGAGGTCCTCGGTAGCGGCAGGATTGCTCACGTAGTCGATGACCACGTTCGCCCCGTCCGCCGCCAGCGCCAGGACGACGGCCTTGCCGATACCGCTGTTGCCGCCGGTGACGATGGCCACCTTTCCTTTGAGTGCATCCGTGGCCATGGGCCACCTCCTCTTCTCTCTGTTGACGAGGGCTCGGCGGTACTGCCCCGCCGACGCACCTCATGGGATCTACTTCCGATACGCCGTGTTGCCTGACCCTTCCTAGGCAGTTGCTTCCTCCGCCTCGATGAGGCGGGACACTGCTTCGATGAGGGCGAGGTGGGTGAAGGCCTGAGGGAAATTCCCGAGGTGCTCACCGGTCGCCGCGTCGATCTCCTCGGCGTAGAGCTGCAATGGGCTGGCGAATGACAGCAGCTTCTTGCACAATGCCCTGGCGCGATCGAGCTCGCCGATCATGGCCAGGGCCGTGACGAGCCAGAACGAGCAGATGGTGAAGGTGCCCTCTTTGCCTTCAAACCCCGTGTCGGTGCTGTCCACCTTGTAGCGCAGCACGAGGTCGTCCTCGGTCAGTTCGTCGGCGATGGCGAGAACGGTGTTCCGCACCCGCTCATCCTCGGGAGGCAGGAAGCCCATGATCGGGATGAGGAGCAATGACGCGTCGAGCTCGTCGTTGGCGTAGTGCTGCCGGAACCGGCCCCGCTCGTCCACCCCCTTGTCGAGGATGTCCGCCTTGATGTCGTCGGCCGCCTGCCGCCATTTTTGCGCCCGGTCGTCATGTCCCCGCTGCTCGGCCAGGTCTGACCCCCGGTCCATGGCCACCCAGCACAGCACCTTGGACGCCGTGAAGTGCTGGGGATCACCCCGGATCTCCCAGATGCCCTGGTCCGGATCCCCCTGGTGCTCGATGGCGGCCTCGACCAGGCTGGCGAGCCCCTCCCAGGTGGAAGGGGCGATCTGGGCCGCGCCCTGACGGAGCTGCGTGTCCACCGCGTCGAGCACCATGCCCCACACGTCGTTCTGCTTCTGGTCCCACGCACCATTGCCGACCCGCACCGGAGCGGCCCCGTCGTATCCGGTCAGATGGTCGAGGGTGTGCTCGGTGAGATCGCGCTCGCCGCCGATGCCGTACATGATCTGCAGTCCCCATCCCGTGCCCGAACTGGTCCCGCCCACCGCCTCCAGGACGAAGGCGAAGTACTCGAGGGCCTCCCATTCGAAGCCGAGCCGGTACAGCGAGCGCAACATGAACGCGGAGTCCCGGATCCACGTATATCTGTAGTCCCAGTTCCGGGTCCCTCCGGGGGTCTCGGGTAATGATGTCGTCGACGCCGCCATGATGGCGCCGGTCGGCGCGTAGCTGAGCCCCTTCAAGGTCAAGGCGCTGCGTTCGAGGTAGGGCCGCCACGGGTGATCCGGGAACTTGCCGGCGCCGAGCCAATCCCGCCAGAAGGCGACGGTGGATGCCAACTCGCTGACGGCTTGGTCCTGGGTGGTCGGTCCACTTCCCTCCCACGAGAGCGCCACGAAGCAGGACTCCCCCGCCGCCAAGGTGGTCCGCCCGTAGCAGCGTGCGCCCACCGTGCCGAGCGTGATCGAACTCGTCAGGGTCAGCGGGGGGCCCTCGCCGGCGCTGCGTCGTGCGCTCATCGACTGATATTCGGCCTCGTCGTACTCCCACGTCACCATGGTGGTCCCGTAGTCGAGCAGGGGTACGCAATTCGTGACCACCTCGACTCTTCCGCCGATGCAGGTTGCCTGGCGGACCAGGGTGCCGACCGCCGCCGCGTCGCTGGGAGCGCGCCGATATTGTGCGCGCCGTCCCGCCTGGCGCGCGGGTCCGATCGAAAGGAAGTCTTGTACCAGGAGCCACCCGTTGGGGGTGTGCCACGTGGTCTCCATGACCATCGTCCCGGGAAGGTACCTTCGCTGGTGCGGCACGTGCGTGTTCGATGGGCCGAGTCGGAAGCTTCCGGCGGTGCGGTCGAGCAGCGCGCCGAAGATGCTGGGCGCGTCGGGCCGAGGGAGGCACATCCATTCGATCGAACCGTCCGGCGCGATGAGACAACTGTTCTCACAGTCCGAGATGAACCCGTAGTCGGCGATGGGTGGGAAAGAACTCATCTGCTCTCCGTTCCGAGCCGCACCCTCATGGGCACGCTCTTGACTGTGACTGCACTGGCCCTCATGAGGGTCTCTGCTCGATCGGGCGCTCAGGTGGCGCCGCCGTCTCGTAGACCGGGAACTGGCTGGGTTGGACCACCTGCAGCGCCGAATCGGGCAAGCTCAGGTCGCCGCCGGTGTGGGAGACGCTGAAGTCCCGCTCGGCTCGGCCCCGCCCGATCATGGAGCGGAGCCAGCGCATCAGGGTGGTCAGGCGATTGCCGAAGCCGGTGAGAAAGGCCAGGTGGACGAACATCCAGACCACCCAGCCGGGGAAGCCGCTGAGCCGGATGCCCTTCACGCTGACCACGGCCCGGAAGCGCCCGATGGTGGCCACGCTGCCGAGGTCCCGGTAGGTGAACGGCTTCGTGTCCTTGCCCTTCAGCCGCCTCAGCACCGTATTGGCCGAATGCAGCCCGCCCTGCATGGCCACTTCGGCCACGCCGGGCAAATTGTCGAGGCTGACCATGTCACCCACGGCGAAGACCTCGGGATGCCCGGGCAGGGTCAGGTCGGGCAGCACGCTGATGCGCCCGGCCCGGTCCACCTCGGCCCCGCAGGCCTCGGCCAGCAGGCCGGCCAAGGGCGAGGCCTGCACGCCGGCCGCCCAGATGGTCGTGCGAGCCTCGATGCGCGACGTGGCTTCCTTGCCCTGGACGTCGACCCCGGAGCCGTCGACGCCCACCACCCGGGCCTCCATCCGCATCTCGACTCCCAGATGTTCGAGGGTCGTGGCCGTCTTGACCGACAGCTTGTCCCCGAAGGTGGCCAGTGGTTCGGCGCCGCCATCGACCAGGATCACCCGGATAGAAGAGGCGTCGAAGGTGCGGAATTCGCGACGCAGGCTCCGGGTGGCCAGCTCGCGTATCTGGCCGGCCAACTCGACCCCGGTCGGGCCGGCGCCCACCACCACGATGGTGAGCCAGTGCTCCTTCTCGGTGGGATCGGCGATCATCTCGGCCACCTCGAAGGCACCCAGAATGCGTCTTCGCAATTCCAGTGCATCGTCCAGGGTCTTCATGCCCGGGGCGTACAACGCGAACTGATCGTTGCCGAAGTAGGACTGCTTGACGCCGGCGGCCACGATCAAACTGTCGTACGGATACTCGACCGGCTGATGTCCGATGATGCTGGCATGCACAACCTTGCTCTCGAGATCGAAACCGGTCACTTCGGCCAACTGCACCCGGACGTTCTTGGACTTGCGCACAATGTGGCGCAGAGCCGGCGCGATCTGACCGGGCGACAGCAACCCGGTGGCCGTTTGGTAGAGCAAGGGCTGGAAGAGATGGTGGTTTCGCCGGTCGATGAGGGTGACATCGACATCCTCGCCGCCGAGCAAGCGGGTGGCGGGCAGGCCGCCGAAGCCGCCCCCGACGATGACGACCCGGTGGCGCGGACCGGACGCTCTGGTCGCCTTCATGGTTTCGTCCCCGGTCGTCACGTCGGATGCCGTACCCCCGACGGCCCAAAGACCAGCGGTCCGGGCCGTCCTAAGCCATTCCGCTCGTGAGCCGACATCGCCGTGCTTTCGTTCACAGTCCGACTTACGAGGAGTGCCGAGGCGGCCTCGCCGGCGCGCTTGTTCACTCTATGAAAGTAGAGGAACAACCGCGCATCTGCATCACCCACAACGGATGACATTGCTGTGCCCGGGTCCGTCACCGTCGGGCTCTCACGTCTCTGCCTGGGCCGACTGGGGCGTCGGTCCGGACCGGTCCGGGACGGCGGGGCCGGCCGGGGACCGCAGCCGGGCCCTGAAGACGTGGAAGGTCCAACCCTGGTAGACGAGCACGAGGGGGAAGAACACAACAGCCACCACCGTCATCACCTGCAGGGAATAGGAGCCAGCGGCGGAGTTGGCAATGGTGAGGTTGTAGGCCGTGTTCGTCGAGGACACGAAGACCCGAGGGGCCAGGTCGAAGAACAGGGATCCCATCACGCTGGCCATGCCCAGGGAGGCGGCCGCGAAGGTCCAGCCCTGGTAGCCCGCCTCGGCCGCCCAGGCGGCGGCGATGACGGCCAGGACGGCCAGGGCGTCCAAGGGGTTGGGCACGAAGCCGCCGCCCAGGGTGGCGTGGCTCCAGATGACGAAGCCGACGGTGACGACAGCGGCCAGCCAGCCCAGTCGGCCGGCCAACCGGGTCACCCGCTCGTTCAGGTCGCCCGTCGTCTTGAGGCTCAGGAAGGCGGCTCCGAGCAGCAGGGCGATCACGGTGATGGTCAACCCGGCGTAGAGAGCGAAGGGCTGCAGGAGCTGGAGAAAGGTGCCGGTGTAGTTGTGGGACTGGTTGATCGGCAGTCCGTGCAGCATGTCGCCGAACGCAGTGCCGAGAAGGAACGGGACAAGCAGGCTGCCCACCGTGAGCGACCAGCGCCACAGGGTGCGCCAGCGAGGATTGTCGATCTTGCGGTTGTACTCGAAGGAGACGCCCCGGACCATGAGGGCCAACAACACGACCAGCATGACCAGATAGAAGGTGGAGAACGTCGTGGCGTACCAGGCCGGGAAGGCGGCGAACATGGCGGCGCCCGCCACAATGAGCCAGACCTCGTTGCCGTCCCAGTGGGGACCGATGGAATTCACCGTGATGCGACGCTCGACGTCGGACCGGGACACGAATGAGTGCAGCATCCCGACCCCGAAGTCGAATCCCTCCAGCACGAAGAACCCGACCCAGAAGACAGCGATGATGAAGAACCAGAGATTGTTCAGATGCATGCCAACCTCCTAGTACACGAGAGCCGGGACGCGTTCGCCTGCCGGTTCGCCCGATGTGCCGTCGGTGGTGCCACCTTGTTCGCCCGAAGTGCCGCCACCCACATGCGGGGGAGGACGTTGGTCACCTTCGTCATCCGGCTCGAGCTCCTGGCGGCCGAAGTGGATCATGAGATAGACGTCGGCGATGCCCAGGCCGATGTAGACGAGGACGAAGGCAATCAGGCTGATGGTGATGTCGGTGGTGGTGACCGACGGCGAGGCCGCCTGGGCCGTCTTCAAGAGACCCTGCACGATCCACGGTTGGCGCCCGCTCTCGGTCAGGAGCCAACCGGCCGTGTTCATGAGGAACGGCACCACGGCCACCCAGGGCGCGACGCGCAGGAACCACTTGCCCTTGTCCAACCTCTTCTTCCGCAGGAGCCAGGCTCCCCACAGGGCGAACAGCATGACGGCCGCCCCCAGGTACGCCATGACGCGCATGGACCAGTACTGAATGAAGACGTTGGGCACGTAATTCCCCGGCCCGTACTGTTTGGTGTACTGGGCCTGCAGTTGATTCATCCCCTGGACTTCCCCGTCAACGTGATTGGTCGCCAGAATGGAGAGCAGGTCGGGCACCTCGAGGATCTGGGTCGGCGTCATGTCGTTGTTGCCCCCTCCGACCTGGAAGAGCGAGAACGAGCAGTGGGACGGACAGGTGTTCCACAGTGCCTCGGCGGCGGCAATCTTCATGGGCTGGTACTTGCCCTCTTGGACGCCGAGCTCACTACCGACGAAGAGGTTCAGCATGATGGCCGGGAGGAGCACCACCAGGGCGATGATGGCGGTTCGGCGGAAAGCGTCGACCGAGTTCTTTCGCTTGAGGTGCCAGGCCGAAAAGGCCAGCATGACCACCGAGCCGGTGACCAATGACGCCAACACGACGTGGGTGTAGCCCCACAGGAACACCGGATTGGTGAAGAGGGCCCAGATGTTGGTCAGCTGAGGTTTGCCGTGGGAGTCGAGGGTGTACCCCACCGGGTGCTGCATCCAGGAGTTGGCCGCCATGATGAAGGCGGCCGAGAGCATGGTGGCTCCGGCCACCACCCAGATGCAGGCCAAATGGACCTTCTTCGAGAGCCTGTCCCACCCGAAGATCCAAAGTCCGAGGAACGTGGACTCCAAGAAGAAGGCGGCCAGACCCTCCATGGCCAGGGGGCCGCCGAAGATGTTGCCGACGTATTGGGCGTAGGTGGACCAGTTCATGCCGAACTCGAACTCCTGCACCAACCCGGTCACCACTCCGATGGCCACATTGATGAGCAGCAGGGTCCCGAAGAATTTGGTCAGGCGTTTGAAGATCGGGTACTGATTGCGGTAGTAGCTGGTCTGGAGCAACGCCACCAGAAAAGCCAGTCCGATGGTGAGGGGCACGAAGAGGAAGTGGTAGATGCTGGTCGTGGCGAACTGCCACCGGGCCAGGTCGGTGCTCATGAAATGCCCCTCTCGCACTGGCGCCGCGACGGCGGGAACAAGGGCACGACAGTCCCTGGGCTCTCGCCGGCGGTCTGCTTGTCGGCCAACACGTCCACCCTCAGCTCCTCCCACCACAATTTCGAGTAGTGACCGCCTTCGGCCAACAGGGCGTGGTGCGTGCCCCGCTCGACGATGCGGCCCTGGTCCATCACCACGATCTCGTCCACTGATTCCAGGCCGGTCAGTCGATGGGTGATGAACAGGAGGGAACGCCCCGTCGTCACCGCCAGCAGGTCCACCGTCAGCGCTGCGGCCGCCTCGGGGTCCAGGTGCTCGGCCGGTTCGTCGAGGAGCAGTACCGGAAAATCCGTCAGTAGGGCCCGGGCCACCGCCACCCGTTGACGCTGGCCGCCCGAGAGGCGGGACCCGAACCGCCCCACCTCGGTGGCCATCCCCTGCGACAGGTCGTCCAACCACGGCCCCAAGCCGACCCGATGGAGCACTTGGCGCAACTCGATGTCGGTCGCTTCCCGCCGCCCGACCCGGAGGTTCTCGGCGATGGTCGTCTCGAAGAGGTGGGCGTCCTGGTCCACCAGGCCCACCACGGTGCGCAGCTCGTCGCCGTCGAAGCGGTCGAATGCGGTCCCGTTCAGTGTCACCTCGCCGGATTCGGTGGGTAGGAAACGAAGCAGCACGGCGGCCAGGGTCGACTTGCCCGACCCGCTCGGCCCCACCACCGCCACCCGGCGGCCGGGTGACAGGTCGAGGTCGATCCCCCGCAGGGCCGACGTGGTGGCGTCGGGGTAACTGGCCCAGACCGATCGCAAGGCGATGGAGGGCGGGCCGGCCGGGAGTCGTGCCGGCTGGTCGGGGTCGCTCACCGCGACGGTGGCCTCGGTCACGGCGAAGACCCGGGCCGCCGCCTGGCGAACTCCGGCCAGGGCCTGCGTGGCCGCCGGCAGGCCCACGACCAACTCGAAGGCAGCCAGCGGGATGAGGACGATCACCGCCAACAGGACGCCACTCAAGGCGCCCGAGCGCACCGAAGGAATTCCCACCATCAGGCAGCCCCAGCAGGCCAGCCCAGACAACAGGGTGGTGAGGGCCAGCCCGATGCCGGCCGTGTCGGCCGAGGCGGTGGCAATGGATGCCAGGTCGGCGTCATGCCCCTGCACGGTTTCCAGCTGGGCCTCGGCGGCACCGAAGACCACCAGTTCGGGGGCACCCTCAATCAGATCGACCACGGACACGCTGAGTTCTCCCCGCACGTGGGAGAACCTCGATTCCCGCCGTTGCGCCAAGGCACCCGTGAGCCACGGCACCACGGTGGCCGCCAACAACAGGGCCAGAGCCAGCACCAGGCCGGCGGCCGGGAGCATCCACCACATGACGGCGACCGTGCCGACCCCCACCATCAGGGCGATGGCGAACGGCGGGATCACCCGCAAGATCACGTCTTGGAGGGAGTCGACGTCGCGCACCATCCGGGCCAGGAGGTCACCGCGGCGGAAAGCCGGCAACCCGCCGGGCGCGATCCGCTCGAGCCGGCGGTAGACCACCACCCGCCAGGCCGCCAGGACCCGGAAGGCAGCATCGTGGCCGACCAACCGCTCCTCGTAGCGCAGGAAGCCCCGGGAGAGGCCGAAGAACTGGACGCCGACGATGGCGAGGGCCAGCACGGACTCGTTCGGATGTTGGGCTGCCCGAGAAATGAGCCAGGCGGCGCAGCCCATCAGCCCGATGTCGGCCGCGATGGCGCCGGCCCCGAGCACGCAGGCCAGAGCAGTCCGCCGTCCGCTGGGTCGGGCGATGCCCAGTGTGCGCCCGATCGGCGCCTGCTCTTCCTGGCTCGTCATCGCCGGACCGGTCACGGTTGCTCCGCCCCCACTGGCTCCAGCGAGATGACCCGGTCGGCCAGGTTCAGCAAGGAGGGGCGGTGGGCGGCGATGACCACGGTGCGACCGACCATCAGGGTCCGCACGGCGGTCAGGACGGCTTCTTCGGTCTGCCCGTCCAGATTCGCCGTCGGCTCGTCGAGCAACAGGACGGGAGCGTTGCGCAGGAAGGCGCGGGCCAGGGCCACCCGTTGGCGCTCACCGGTCGACAGACCGGCCCCCCCGGTCCCGAGGACGGTGGCCAGACCCTGCGGCAGTCGTTCCACGACCTGGCTGAGGCCGACCCGGGCGATGGCGGCGCGTACGTCCGCGTCGCTGGCGCCGGGCCGGCTCAGGCGGACGTTCTCGGCGATGGTGCGGGCAAAGAGATGGGGCCGCTGCGGGACCCACGACACCTGGGCCCGCCAGAGGTCGGGGTCCAGCTCGGCCAGGTCCATCTCACCGATGTGCACCGAGCCCGCCGAAGCCGTGGTGAGACAGAGCAGCACACTCAGCAGGGTGGACTTGCCGCACCCACTCGGCCCAGCGACGGCCACCACCTCACCGGGTTCGATGCGAAGGTTGGGCAACCGCAGTGCCGGCACCTGGCGCCCGGGGTAGACCACCTCGAGACCCTCGATCCGCAGCACCGACCGGGCCACGTCCGGCACGTCCGTGCCGGTGCCGCGGGCCGGCGCCGGTTGCTCCAAGACGGCGAACACATCGTCGGCCGCCTTCATCCCTTCGGCGCTGGCATGGAAGTTGGTCCCCAGCAATCGGAGGGGTAGGTAGGCCTCGGGGGCCAGGATGAGGACGAAGAGCGCCGTGGAGAACCCCAGGTGGCCACCCAGCAGACGCAAGCCGACGGCCACCGCCACCAGCGCCACCGAGATGGTGGCCAGGAGCTCGAGGACGAGTGAGGACAAGAACGCCACCTTGAGGGTGTCCATGGTGGCCAGGCGGTACTGGTCGGTCATGTCGGCGATGGCTTGGGCCTGCGCCTTGGCCCGACCGAACACCTTGAGGGTGGGCAGGCCAGCCACCACATCGAGGAAGTGCCCGGCCAGCCGCTGCAGGTGTCGGGCCTGGCGACCCATTTTCACCTTGGTGGTCTGGCCGACCAGGCTCATGAAGAGGGGTATCAGAGGCACGGTGACGGCGATGATCACGGCCGAGATCCAATCGGCCCCCAGGGCCACGATGATCACCGTGACGGGCACGATCACGGCCAGGAAGACCTGGGGCAGGTAGCGGGCGAAGTAGGCGTCGAGGGCGTCGATCCCGCTGGTGGCGAGCACCGTCAGCCGACCCGACCGCTGGCGGTCCAATCCGGAGGGGCCCAATCGGGCGACGCGCTCCATCAGGGCCTGGCGCAGCTCCGACTTGGCCCGGGCCGACGCCTGGTCGGCCATCCGTTCCGAAAGCCATCCAACCAGGGCCCGCCCCAACACGGCCAGGAAGAGCAGAGCCACCGGCACCTTGAGTTGGGCCAACCCCTTGTGCTCGATGAAGGCGCCGGAGACGGCCGTGGCCAACAGCCACGCTTGGACGACGACGAGGAACGCGGTGCAGCCTCCCAACACGACGGCCAGAACCAGATAGCGCCGGGTGCTGTGGGCGTAGCGCAACAACCGGGGGTCGATCGGCTTGGGTCGGCTCCGTACCTTTGGGCCTGGCGCAGGCGCCGGTGTACTCGAGAGCTTCACCGACACGATGTCCACGCCCGGTGGGGATGGCTACCGGTCACGGCGTCGGCCTCGGGCGCCGACGCCACCATCCCCGGCTCCGGTCTCCTGTTCAGCATCGTCAATGAACATCACTCCCGAGGAATTCCTGCCCAAGGCCAAACCGACCACTCGTCCCTGCATGGTGGCCAGCGCGGGACGAAAACTGCATCACCCACAGTGAATGAGATTGGGCGGCGAGCGTCTGCGCCGCTCGGCCTTTTGCGCTGCAATGGGGGGTGAGAGTCCGGTGATCCGTTCAGCTGTCAACCGTGAGCGGCTGCACGGCGGCCGGGGACGCGGGCGAAGTTTCGGTGGTCGCGGTGGCCAATGGGGCCGTCGGAGTGGCGGTGGCGTTCGTACAGGCTCGGTCCTGCTCCCAACTAGCGACGGCGTCGGTGGCGGCCGCTCCCGTCAGCGGTTGCGGGAGGTCATTGACGATGACGGCGGGCCGCCAGGTGACCTGGTCGATGTGGCGGCCCGTCGCCGTGATGACAAGGGACCCACTGGCGTTCTCGGGTGCGGTGTTGTCGTAGAAGGCGAAGTTGCCCAATCCGTAGTCGACGAAGGCCGACCCGAGATAGCCCGCACCGAGCAGCACGTGCGCGTGCGTGCCCACGATGATGTCCGCCCCGGCCTTGACCAGAAGCTGGGCCAGCGGCTCTTGGTCTGGGTTGGGACAGGCATCGAGTTCGGTGCCCCAGTGGAGGTAGACCACGACGGTGTCTGCCGTCTTTCGAGCCGCTTGCACCGCCGCGATCAGGTCGTTGACGTCATAGGCCGACGCCAGGCCGGGTTGGGTGGCGGTGGCGGTCCACGCCGTCTGCAGATCCGAGTCGATGACCTGGGTGGCGGCGATGATGGCGATGTGCTGCCCGTTGATGGTGGTCTGATACGGCGTGAAGGCCTGCGCCGCGTTCTGGCCGATGCCGAGAATGGTGTAGCCGCTCTGCTGTTTGGCCGTCAGGGCCATCTGCAGCCCGGCGGCGCCGCAATCCTCCCCATGATTGTTGGCCTCGGTGATCAACGAGATACCGGCTCCCTGGAACGCGGTGACGGCCGACGAAGGCGCGTAGAACACGTACTGCTTTGATTGGGTGTCGGGACACGTCCCATCGGTGAGAGCCGATTCAAAATTGGTCATGGAGAGATTGGCCCCGGCGAGCAGCTGGGGGACGGTCGGGCCCAGCGCGCTCGTCGGGTCGCTGGCCAAACTGTCGCCCAAGGTGGTGGACACGGGAAAGTTCACGTCGCCTCCGAAGGCCATGGTGACCGAGCGGTCGTCACCCTGCCAATCGGCTTCGAGCCTCGGGTTGTGCACCGGCGGGATGCTGGCCTTGGCCTGTTTCGCCGGAACGTGCGCGGGCGGCGAACTCCCACCTTTGTGGCCCCCTCCCCCGGACAGGAGCAGAGCGAGCAGCAGCGCCAGGAGCAACAGCCCGGCGCCCCAGATGCGCCTGATGCGCCGGACCCGGCGAGAGGTCAGCGTCGGATGGTCCGGCGCCCGGACATCGGGTCGGGGCCGGGCCGGCCTCCTCGCCGGCGGGGCGTCCACCAATGTGGGATCGGCGTGGCCAGCGCCCGGTGGAAGGAGGTCGGTCGTCGACGTGCGGCGCAGCTTACGGCTTGACCGGCTTGACCGGCTTGACCGGCTTGACCGGCTTAGATAGGGCGGGTCCGGTAGCCGATCACGGTCGCTGGCAGAAGATGTGCCAACCCGCGATCGCCCAGAAGGCCAAGAGGGCGATCCGGGGCATCCAGGAACTCAGGAGCCAGCGCACGATCAGTCCGGAACCCAGCAACAGCTCCCGGTTGTGCGCCAGGACCGCGGACCACACGGCGATGGCGGTGAGCAGGACCAGCCACACCGTGGCTCCGGCAACGATCGCCAGGGTCACGGTTCACGTGCCTTGGCCCGGCCGCCCGCGACGAGGTAGGCACCGATCACCAGCCACACGGCAAAGAGCGCGCCTCGCCCGACCCGATAGCGCGAGACGCGGCCGATGAAATAGCTCAAGGTCGGGAGGGCATGGGACTGGACGATGAAATTCACCAGATCCCAGCCCACGACCGCCACCACCAGAGCCGTCCACACGATGACGGCAACTTGCAGGGACCTCGGCTGGGTGCGCCAGTGCAGTATCCAATGGGCGCTCTGGTCGATCCACGCACCGCTGGATCGGCGCTGACGTCCTCGTCCCAGCACGACGGCCATCACCAGGGCGACAACCACGAGCAGCGCCACGCTCCAGCGAGCACCTGGAGAGTCTCGTGTCAGTCCGGCCTGCCAGACGCACAGGGAAATAGCGGCGACCGTGAGCAACGCTGGCCCAACCAGGGCACCAACGCCCGATCGTGGCCACCGGGAGTCGCCCGGCCCACCTGGTCGCATTCGAAAGGAAGCTACCGGCGCAGCCTATCGGTGGGTGTCTCAGGAGAGCAGAAGGGCGGGCAGATGATCGGCATGCACAATGCTCAGGTGCTGAATCGGCCGGGTCATGGCGACGTAGAGCAGCCGAAGACCTCGCGCGTCATCGCCCGCGATGGCGGCTGGCTCGACGACGACCACGGCGTCGAACTCCAATCCCTTGACCGCGATGGCGGCCACCACCGTGACCCGTCTCTCCATGCCGTCCCGTTCGAGCAGACCGATATCGCTTCGCCCCCGCACCAGCTTGGTGATCGGCGCCAGCTGCGTACTCGGCACCACCAACCCGACCAGAAAGTCCTCGTCGGCCAAGTTGATCGCCTCCGTCAAACTCTCGGCCAGGAGACGATCACGGTCCACCTTGAGAATTCTCGGTACCCGGGTCCCGCGTCGGATCGACTGGGTGGGCTGCACGGTCGGCGCGGCCGCGGGCAGCAGCTTCGAGGCCAGATCGAGCACCTGTCCCGGGGCGCGGTACCCGAGCGTGAGTTCGTCGCTCCGCACGGTTGCGGTGGCCGGCAGGTGTTGGAGGATCTCGTCCCAACTTCCGTAGCTCCAGGCGCCGGTGGCCTGGGCCAGGTCCCCGAGGATGGTCAGCGATCCCTTCGGGGCCCGGCGAGCAACCATCTTGAACTGCATGGGAGTGAGATCCTGCGCCTCGTCGACCACGACGTGCCCATAGGTGCGGGAGCGACCGTTCACCAGATAGGTCGCCTCATCGAGCAGGGCCAGGTCGTCGATCGTCCAACCCTGGCGACCCGAGGTGTGACCCGATGAGCGGAGAAGGCGGCGCCATTCCGAGTCGGTCAGGATTCCTTCGGCACTGCCCGAGAGCCGGTCGGTGCTGGTCAAGAGGTCGGTGACCAGCGCCGCTGGAGAGACGGACGGCCAGAGGTGATCGAGGAGATCCCGGAAGTCGTCCGAGGCGGTCAGCTCGCTCTCGTACCAGGACTGGTCGGCGTCCAGTCGCCCCGATGCCCTGACCTTTTGACGGGCCAAGCTGACCAGCCGGGCCCGCAGGGCCAGCCTTCCCGCCTTGTATGGCGCCGACCCGTCGGCGATGACCGCACAGAGGTCGTTCACCTCCTGGCGGAGGAGGGTGCAGCGGGCCGCACGCGCTCGCAACACGACATCCTCTTCGATGGGGCGACGGCGTTGCTCCAGGGCACGAGCGAGGACGATCGCCATCCTCGCATCGCCCTTGACGCGCCGGACGTCCAACGGGTCCTCGGCCCGCACCTTCGACCGGGGCGCGATATCGGCCACCGTCGACTGCAGGACGGCCTCCTCACCGAGTGACGGGAGGACCTGGGCGATGTAACGGAGGAAGGCGCGGCTCGGGCCGAGCACCAGGACACCGTCGCGCGCCAACTCCGGATGGTTGTAGAGGAGGAACGCCGCGCGATGCAACCCGACCGCTGTCTTGCCGGTGCCGGGACCACCCTGGACGGCGAGGAGGAGATCGAGCGGGGCCCGAATGATCTCGTCCTGTTCGGCCTGGATGGTGGCCACGATGTCGAGCATCTCGCCCGTCCTGGCCCGCTCCAGCTCGGCCAACAAGGCGTCGCCACCGCGGAGACGGGTGCGCGACGGGTCGCCGTCGTGTCGACCGAACAGGTCGTCGGCGACGGCGATCACCTTGGCCCGGTCCACCATCACCTGACGTCGACGGGCGAGACCGAGCGCGTTCTCGGCGCGGGCTTGGTAGAAGGGCATGGCAACGGGAGCGCGCCAGTCGACCACCACAGGATCACCCTCCGTGTCCTCGACGTGGCGGCGTCCGATGTGCCACGACGGACCGGCCTCCTCATCAATGCGTCCGAAGAGAAGGGGACGCCGACTCTCCGCCAGGACGGCGATCCGGTGCATCAGGGCGGCCTGATAGTCGAGGTCAGGGTGCCCGGCGTCGCGCAGGTCGTCAAGCAGCGCCTTCGCTCTCCGGTGCATGGCGGCGAGGGCGGCATGAGCCAGGTCGAGGTAGTCCTGCTCTAGGCGCAGTTCGGGATCTTCATCGAGCGGCGCGTCGATCACCACGGCGCGGCACCGCCATGACACGCATCAGTTGCAGCAGCTGCGGCATCCGCTGCGTCCAACCCGCCTCGGCGCGCCATTCCCGGCAGGGGATGCACGGCTTGTTTCTGCCGGGAATACGCGTGTACAGGCGCGCAAAAAACCCCGAACATCTCAGGGAATATATCCGCAATTCTGATGCACTACAACACATCTACCTGCGGATTCAGCTTCTCCACCTCTCTCACTTTGACGATTTATCAAAGGGGAGTCAGCGCCTGTCATTGTAGGCAAAAATTCATAGGATTACAAGGGGGATCCGGGAGGAATTCATCACCGAACGCCACCCGATCGATCGGCGTGGTCCGGAACATCTCGCTGTACCGAGCGTCCATCGGCAACCGAGCCCAGCGGCGGGTCCATGTAGTTTGGGGGGCCTATGGACGCAGAGGATCACGGGCTCCCTTTCCCGATCGAGCGCCGTCGCCTGTCCGGTTGGGGACGCACGCCCGCGTCGGTGTGCGACGTGGCCTCCCCGCGCACCAGCGACGAGGTCGTGCAGCTCCTGGAGCGCGCCGAGGGCCGCGGCGTGATCCCGCGTGGCCTCGGGCGGAGCTACGGCGACGCCGGGCAGCGGGCGGGCGGCCTTGTCCTCGACATGACCCGCCTCGACTCGATCGGTCCGGTGGACCGCGACAGCGGACTCGTGAGCGTCGGCGCCGGGGTGAGCATCGACCAACTCCTGAGAGTTGTCCTGCCGCAAGGGGGATTCGTTCCGGTCACCCCCGGGACCCGCAATGTGACCATTGGCGGTGCCATCGCGGCGGACATCCACGGAAAGAACCACCACCGCGACGGCAGCTTCTGCCGGCACGTCACGTCGATGACGCTGGTGACACCCACCGGAGTGCACGAGCTCACTCCGGACCACGACCCGGACCTCTTCTGGGCCACCGCGGGCGGGATGGGTCTGACCGGGATTGTCGTGCGCGCGACCATCCGGTTGCTCCCGGTCGAGAGCTCATGGGTGACGGTCGATACCCACCGCTTCGCCCGCCTCGAGGACCTCATGCAAGAGATGGAAGCGCACGACGACGACTACCGCTACTCGGTGGCGTGGGTGGACTGTAACGCCGGCGGATCCCGGCTGGGCCGGTCGATCCTGACCCGGGGGGACCATGCCGACCGGGAACGGGTGGTCCGCTCCCCGTCACGCCACTGCCACCAGGAACTGGCCAGCCCTCGCGTGAGAATTCCCCGACAGCTGCCGAATGGTCTCTTGAACGTGGCCGGTGTGACCGCCTTCAACGAGTTGTGGTTCCGCAAGGCACCGAAGGTGCGACTGGGCGAGCTCCAGCACATCGGTGCGTTCTTCCACCCTCTCGACGGCGTGAGTGACTGGAATCTGCTGTACGGACCGAACGGATTTCTCCAGTATCAGTTCGCCGTGAGTGACATGCACGGCGATGTCGTACGGGATGCCATCGACCTGGTCTGCGCGGCCCGGGTACCGTCGTTTGTCTCCGTACTGAAGCGCTTCGGTCCCGGCGATGACGGGCCCTTGTCATTTCCCATCGCCGGTTGGACGCTGGCCCTCGATTTTCCGGTCGGACCGGCGGCCCTACCGACTCTGGTCGACGCCCTCGATGAAGTCGTGCTCAACGCCGGAGGCCGCGTCTACCTGGCCAAGGACTCAAGGGCCCGCCCCGAACACGTGCACAAGATGTACCCACGCATCCCTGAGCTTCAGTCGGTGCGTGATCGGATCGATCCCGACCGGGTCCTGCAATCGGACCTGTCGCGTCGACTCGATATCTGAGAGGAAGGATTCCCTTGCAAGACGCCTTTGGACGTCCCCAGTCAGCCGTGGTCTTTGGGGGAACCTCCGATATCGCCCGGGCCATCGTCGAGCGCCTCATCCCCCTGGGCTGCCGCACCCTCGTCCTGGCCGGGCGCGAACGCGACCACGCTCGCCAAGTCGGCCGAGGAGGCCCGGGCCACCGGAGCCACGCAGGTCGATGAGGTGATTTTTGACGCGCGCGATCCTGCCGACGTCTCGAGCGTCGTCACCGATTGCTTCGCGGCGGCCGGAGGTGACGTCGACCTTGTCCTCATGGCCGTCGGGGTCCTCGGGAACCAAGAGCGGGACGAGGTCGACGCCGCGTCCACCGCCGATGTCCTGACCGCGTCCACCGTCTGGCCGGCGGCGGCCCTCGCCGCGTCATTCGAGAAGCTGAAGAAGCAGGGACAGGGAAAGATCGTCGTGCTCTCCTCGGTGGCCGGCGTCCGCGTGCGCCGAGCCAACTACGTCTACGGTGCGGCCAAGTCCGGACTCGATGCCTACGCCATCGGCCTCTCCGAGGCAGCCCGGGGCACCGGGGTCGATGTCTACGTCGTCCGCCCGGGCTTTGTGAAGACCAAGATGACCGAAGGCCGTCCCGCCGCCCCGTTCTCCACCGACCGGGCCGACGTCGCCGATGCCGTTATCCGTGGCATGGAACAAGGCCAGACCGTCATTTGGGCCCCGGCCCCCTTGCGCTATCTGTTCAACGGGTTCCGCCTGCTACCCCAATTCGTCTGGCGTCGACTTCCCGGTTAGCCCAGCGGTGAGTCCCATCGCGCCCGGGCCACCTACTGGACAGGGCCGAACATCCGGCCCATGATCAAGCCATGGAATCACCGTCGCTGATGACAACAGTGGCTCGGTTACCCGGGACACTGCTTCGACTTCCCGGCACCTCGCTCCGTGCACTCAATGCACTCATCACAGTGGCCGAACGCCTGGACGACCTGATGATCCTGCTGGAGCGGATGGACACCGGACTGGCCCGGGCCGGCGGCGGCGTCGACCTGGCGGCGAGCGGCATCACGCAGGCCGTGTCGGGTCTGGAGCGAGCGGTGGGCATGTTGGATGGATCCCTGCCCAGTCTTTCCCAATCGGCGTCGTCGTTGCGCGTACTCACCGAGCGGCTCAGCGCGGTGGCGGTCGAGTTGGTGACCGAGCTGCCCCGGGCCACGGCCACGCTGCAGGACATCTCTCCTGAGCTGGCCAAAGTGGTCGGGACGCTCGATGACCGATTCGGCCACCTCGACAGCGTGGTGACCGATCTGGCCAAGCTGGTGGAAGCAGTGATCGGAACAATCCCCGGGATGCGCCGCGTCCTGCGGACGACTGCGGTCTGAGGAGGTCCGTTGAGCACCGATGAGCGGGACGGCGCGCTGGCCGTCGTGAGGTCGACGTCGGTGCCGATCCACGACATCGGGACGGCGATCTACCTCAGTCCCGACGTCTTCGGCTGGGCCGCTGAGTGGGGCTGGTCCAACCCGTTCTCCTTCTACTTCGCCGGACGAGGGGGCATGCTGGGCGACGTCGGCCCCGACGTTGCCTGCTCGGCCATGGGCTGGTTCGAGCCCGGCGCCGTCAAGTCGATGTACGAAGAAGGCGTTGCCGTGGCCGGTGCGACAGCGGTGGCGCAGCGAATGGCCGAAGCCACCGACCTGTGGGGGCAGAAATACCTGACCGACGTGGCCGGACTCGACGACATCGTCGCCCTGACCGAAGCCGCGGTGGCCGAGCTCGAGGGTTCTGCGCTTCCGCTCTTCGTGGGCTGGCGCGCCGCGGCCAAGGCGAAGGGGTCGGCTGGGCGGGCGGCGCAGCTCATGCAGATCCTGCGGGAGTGGCGGGGCGGGGTGCACCTGGTCGCCACCACGGCCTCCGGCCTCTCGCCCGTCGAGGCCATCTTGACCAACGAGGGTGAGGGACAAGCCAAATTCTTCGGGTGGTCCGAGCCCTTCCCGAGCTATGAAGCCAACAGCCCAGAGCACCAGCAGGCCGAGGATCTGACCGATCAGTTGTGCGCGTCCTCGTTGGGTCAGGCCCTCCGTCCCGAGCAGTACGCGGCTTTCGAAGCCGGCGTCACCGCCATCCGCGCCGCCGTGCCCTGAGGGCCGGACCGGGGCCAACGGCGCCGGAAGCCGCTCGGTCATGGTCGGCTACAGTGAAGGGCTGCTCAATGGGGAGACAACGTCGAACCAGCGGGCGACACGGCTCACGCCGTTACGGACCTGTGGTGCAGTCTGGAGTGCACGCCGCCCTGTCAAGGCGGAGGTCGCGGGTTCAAATCCCGTCAGGTCCGCTGCCAGATCCGAACGTCAACAGGACACTCGAATTTGGTGGCCCGGTCGGGTAGCTCAGTTGGTAGAGCGCGCGCCTGAAAAGCGTGAGGTCCGCGGATCGATCCCGCGCCCGACCACCAGACACTCCTATGGTCAGTAACTTCGGCTGACTTGGGACTTGAACCCGCGGTGAGCATCGACCGGGGTGGGGCCGGAGTTGGCTTAGATTCGGTGCCCTACCTCCTCAGGGCATCGGACGGCAGTCGACCTGAGAGAGCGATACGGCCGGAATCCACCCACCACGGGATGCCGACAGAACTGGGCGTCGCTGAGCCAATCTGTCCACCCAGAAGGCCGACGATGTGATCCGAGCGGCCCGGCATCTACCACTTAAGGACTGCGAGCGATACGACTGCCCATGCTGCTCCGGGCGCGCATCGAGGGTGTACTCGCATGTTCAGGCATGTGTCCGAGGAGGGTGCGGGCAAATGATCCATACCGGGCTGCCAACGGCGACGCCGAGAGCCCATGAGCCAGGACGCTCAAGGTGATGGTCACCGTGACCACTGAAAGGACATGGGCAGCTTCGGTCCGAGCGAGGCTGTCGTATGCGATCAGACCGAACACCACCGAAGCCAGTCCCCGTGGCCCAAACCATCCGACAAATCCGACGGTGAATCGGTCGAGCCCAGAGCCCAGCAGCGACACGGCCACCGGCACCATCCGCACGACTGTCAGGGCGAGGAGCGCGAACAGATAGTCCGGCCAGGTCGCATGCGTGAAGCCGGGGACCACCATCGCCGCACCGAAGATGAGCCACACCACGAGAGAGAGCAAACCGCCGGCCTCCTCCGTAAAGGCCACCGTGGATTCGAGATCGGGACGCACCACGCTGCCGAAGGCCATCCCCCCAATGAACGCGGCGATGAAGCCGTTACCGTGTGCCTCAATCGCCGAGCTGTAGGCGAAGAATGCCAGGCCCAGTGCGGCCAGCGGACGGAATCCCGGTGCGCTCCATCTCCCAGCTGCGGCCCGGGTCAGCACCCACCCACCAACCAGTCCAACACCACCGCCGATCCCAGCGCCGATCAGGAGGTCAGCTGCGGCAGTGAGCACAGACATCGAATGGGTGACTTCGCTGGCGACCGCACCGGCCAGGAAGAGGTTGACGAACGGGGTGGCGATCCCGTCGTTGAGCCCACTCTCGACGTTCAGGAGACGCCGGATTCGGTTCGGTATTCGCGTATCGCCGATGATCGAAGCGCCCAGCGCGGCATCTGTTGGCGCGACGATTGCGCCGATGGTCGCGGCCACCCACCAGGACACACCTGGAATGACTGCAAATGCCGTAGCCGTGCCGACGCCGATCGTGAGGGGCAAGCCGAAGGCCAGAAGTCTGAAGGGCAGGCCGATGTCGCGCCGGAGTTCGTTGATGTTGACCCGTGACGCATCGGTGAACAGCACCAGCGCGAGGGTGACCTCGGCGAGCGAACGGACCGTCGATGAGTGTGGGTTGAAGTGGATGATTGCCAGCGGGCCGTGGGTCGCAACCAACCCCATCACCAAAAGGGCGATCGGTGCACTGATGTAGAGCCGTTCGAGTCGGGCCGAAAGGACCGACCACAGGACGATGCAGGCTGCGGCGATCGCGAGTGCGGCGGTGTCCAGACTGTGGGTCACGGCAAATGCGGCTCTACAAATCCGTGGCTATCCCATGCTCGTTTCACATGGGTCCGATCACCGCTCTGAGATTGCACGACCGCTGCGAAATCGGTTCACTCTGGCGGCAGCCCTGGAGCTGATCGGCACCGATCGGAGGGAAATGATGGGATCCAGCTCAGAGACATCAATTGGTCGACCGATCTCGTTTCCATCGCTACCGCTCATGACGAAACACGAGAACCGGACAAGTGGCATTCGACACGCAGTATCCACTCACCGATCCGAGCGGCATGCCGACGAACTCCCCGTGGCCACGGCTTCGGACGACAAGATGGTCCGGACCACGAGAGGCTTCGATCAACACCGAAGACGGGTGATCCCCGACAATCCGTGATTCGATGATCACCTCTGGGTGCTCCTTACGAATCGGTACAAGTACCGATTCCAACGTGGATTCTGCTTCTGCGTTCGGTCTGGAGGGAGGTGGCATGGGTGCGTTCCATCCCACATTGCCCAATCGAGTGCGCGCATCGATGAACTCGACCCGTCGACGCCGACAACGATCCGATGAGCTGGCGAACGTGTGTTAGCCACGGCATCGTTCCTTGGACCTCGACGCAGCTGGCGGAATGGTGATCAACATCGTCACCCGCTCTCAAGGCTCGCTTGAGCGGGATTCTGCTTCGGAAGAAAGGCCGTCGCGCCCAAACCGACGAGGCCAATGATCGCCACCGCAATCATTGCGAGGGCGTAGGACTTCGTCGGGGTGGTGAGACCTGAGACCAGTATGGTGCCGGCGATCGCTGTGCCGAGGCACGATCCGAGATTGGACACACTCCGAGAAAGGCCGGAGATCTCTCCTTGCTGTGTCTCCGGAAAGGCGGATTGAACCATGTTCACCGACGGGGTCAGCATCACACCAAGGCCCAACCCGATAAGCAACAATCCAGGGGCAAAGGACCAGGCACTGGGGGAATGTTTCACGATCGCAAGGAGGAATGCGACGCCAGCGATAGTCGTCACGAACCCAGTGAAAATCAGCGCTCGCTGTCGGAACCGCTTGGCCAGACGGCCAGCGACGAGCGACGACGCAAGGATGCCAAGGGTAGCTGCGGTGAAGATCACTCCCGTTTGAATCGCGTTGTACCCCCTGATGACCTGGAGGTAGGCGGACACAACAAACGAAGTTCCCATGAGCATCAACCACTGCACGTTTTGCGTCACGAGGCCGAGGTTCGATATGCGGTTGTGGAAGAGCTTGGTCGACAACAGTGGTTCCATTCCACGACGCTCCCGAGCGCGGACCCAAACAAAGAACCCACCGACGATGGAAGAGCCCAATGCGAGAAGGACAACCGTGATGGCGACGTTCTTGTCGGCCGCCAGGATTCCCATGACAAGCACCACCAGGCCTGTGGCAGAGAGGATCGCACCCACGATGTCGAAGGGCCGCGTGGGATCCGGCGGCAGCGGATCTCGAATGCTGCGGCTGAGAACCACAATGATTGCAACGACGACGGCTTGGAAGAGAAAGGCCGCTCGCCAGCTGATCGCCGTGGTGATGAGACCTCCAATCAGTGGTCCGGTGGCAGCGCCTACTCCACCCATCCCACTGATCACACCGAAGGCCTGCGCCCGCGACTTGAGATCGTGGAACAGCATGGTCGTAAGGATGTAGACGGGCGGTATCAACAACGCCGTCCCCACTCCCTCGAGAACCGAGTTACCCAGGATCAGGACCGCAAGGTTCGGAGAGACTGCGCTGAGCAGTGCGCCGACGGCATAGATGGAGAGCCCCAGCGTGAAGCACCGTTTCCGACCCCAACGATCGGTCAGCTTGCCCCCGGGAATCATGAGAGCCGCCATGACCAAAAGGAACAGCGTGATGGCCACCTGCACCCCCTCGACCGTGGTGTTCAGGTCGTGGCTGATGTCGTTGATCATGACGTTCATGTTCGACCCGGCGAAGCTGCAGATGAACTGCGCCAGTGCCAATGGAATGAGCATCCGCCGCAATGACGGTGCCTCGGTCCTCGTTTGCGACGGTGGCATAGCTTCGCCCTTTACCCTACGTCTTCGTCGCCGACGGTCGGGGACTCCGTGTCGCCCTTGGCGCGCCCGACCTCCGCCTCCACGGCTCGGTAGACATTTCCGTGGATCCTGTCGTCACCGATGCGATCGATGACCCCGTCGCGCCTGAGAAGCTCGAACACGGTTGGCTTTACGCGAGCAAGGTGCAGCGTCACACCGGCGTGCCTTGTGAGATCGAAAATCTCACGCATCTTCGCCGACCCCTGCGAGTCGATGAAGTCGATTCCCTCACAGTCGAGCACGATCCCGGTGATGTCAGGTGTTGACATCGCGACTTCCCGGACTCGGTCCTCAAGTGCGTCGGAAGTGGCAAAGAACAGACCACCATCCAGGCGCAGGACAACGACCCCTCGGAACTGTTCGTCGGCTGGGTACTCGTCGAGTTCCCGAAAGACCTGTGTACCTGACTGTCGTCCGAGCAATGGCATCGGGGGACGGGTCGCAACCGAGATGAGCCAAAGAAGCGAGAGCCCGATCCCGATCAGCACCCCAGCGAGAACACCAAACAGGAGTGTTCCCATGATGGCTGCGATGGCGATCCAAAAATCGAAGCGCTGTACCTTGGCGAGGCGGCGCATCTCCGGCACGTCCATCATTCCCATCACCACCGCTTCGATGATCAATGCGGCCAGCACGGGCTTGGGCAATGAAGAAAAGAGTGGGGCGAGCACAAGAAGGGTGAGGAGTACGATGACCCCGGAGGTAAGCGAGGCGAGGCCCGAGCGAGCACCGGTGTGGTCATTCAAGGAGCTCGCAGACAAGCTCGTTGAGACGGGCATCCCCTGGAACAAGCCGGCACCGACGTTTGCCATCCCCTGAGCCACCGATTCTTGGTTGATGTCGATGTGATAGTGGTGCTTGGCGGCAAAGGACCTCGAATCGCCGGCGGTCTGCGAGAACCCGATAAGCACCAGCGCCACCGCGGCGAGGGAGATCGTGCTCGCATGGTTTGTGATCAGTTGCCAACTCGGGAGCGCAGGAGTCGGCAGACCCCTCGGCACGTGGCCCACTAAGGCGACCCCGTGGGCACCGAGGTCAAATAACTTTGAGGCCAAAAGACCACCGACAACCAGCACCAGCGCACCAGGGATGCGAGGTGCGACCTTGCGCAATCCGAAGACCACCAAGAGTGACACTGCCCCGACGAGCAAGGTTGTCAAACTGACGTCAGCGAGCGAACCGAACCACGATCGCAGTTCTTGGATCGGGTTGGAGCCTGAGGTGTCCGTCCCAGTGAGCTTTGGGAGCTCCCCGATGACCACGTCGATAGCGGCACCAAAGAGGAATCCCGTCACGACGGCCCGCGACAGGAACTGAGCGATCCATCCCATCTTCAGAACGGCGAGGAGCAGAAAAAGCACTCCGGATGCAAGCGTGATGGTGGCGACGAAGGTCGCCGCGTTCGTGGTCCCGGTGAGCTTCGCCGCCACAACAGCGCTCGCGGCCACTGCGGCCAATCCAGAGCTCGGCCCTGTCGAGATCTGACGACTCGTTCCGAACACCGCGTAGAGGATCGCCCCGGCAGCCGCGGCGTAGAGACCATTCTGCAACGGGATGCCGGCGATGCCGGCGTAGCCGAGATTCTTCGGAACGATCAGGGCAGCGACGGCGATCCCTGCGATGAGGTCCCCTCGGAGCCAGCGACGATCGTACGATCGGAGCCATCCGACAATCGGGACGAGATGCCAGCGGTTCTGGCCAGCCGTACCAACCCCAGCCATCAGCCCCTCACCTGCCAGCTCGACAATCAATAGTCGTCAGAGAGCGAGACGGCTTTCGCCTCAAAACGACTTCCGGTTCACCGCCATAGACCGGCAGCTCGAGGTTGTCGGGCAAGACCCGTGGTGGGAAACGGCCCAATGGCGTCGAACACCTTTCATCATGCCGGCCTAAATCAGCCTGATGCCTGCAACACAACCTCGCTTCTCCATTTAGGTCACCTCCAGCTCAGGCGTCTTTGGGACATGACGATTGCACCCAAGTGTGCTCCGGATCGTGACGTTGCGCCAGGACCTTTGTCGCGGCGACCTCGACTGGAGTCGATCCGGGGCGCAGAGGATCTGCACCCGGCTGGATGCGATTCTTCGGCGCCGTCGTGATCCATCGCTCTACCCACCGGTGCCGAGGACGCCAACGTCGTAGAATGAGCGCCCCACGAGAACGACGTGCAGGAGGGACCTCATGGCGATCGATACGTTCTTTGCCTACTGCGGCGTGTATCCCAATGTTGAAGATGCATTCGCCGACTTTGACTTGGTCCATGCTCACCATACCCAGGCTGGCCATACGCGGTCCGCGAATTCGTAGAGCTCAAGCCAATATCTGAGGGTCCCATCCCCCGCCGGCCTGTGAGAGAGACGTATGCGACGGGCCGGCAACCAGGCGAGAATCGAAACGGCGTCACGGCTCTCGCGCCAATGGGGAATGGGCGAGGATGGGTGGATGAAGGGAGTAGGGGTGACAACGACGGGCGAGATGGGTGGCCCCTTGGCCGCAAATGACGAGCTCTGGTATTCGTTCGACGCCAGCGACGTTGCCGGCCGCTTGGTCGTCGATGTCGAGACGGGCCTCACCAGCCAGGAGGCGGCGGTTCGACTCGAACGAGATGGTCCGAATTCGTTGCCGGTCGAGACGCCACCCTCGCATCTCCACCGCCTGCTGAGCCAGTACACGAGTTTCATGCAACTGATCCTGGTCGGCGCGTCGATCGTGTCGCTGGTGATCAAGCAATGGAGCACGGCCATCGTGCTGATCGTGATCTCGCTCTTCAATGCACTGGTCGGATTGCGTCAAGCTGGAAAGGCCGAGAGCGCCATGAACGCACTGCAGTCGATGATGAAGTCGACGGCGCGGGTCCGTCGCGACGGGACAGAGGCAGTCATTCCCGCGGAAGACGTCGTCGTCGGTGACATCCTCCTCGTCTCGGCGGGTGACGAAGTTCCGGCTGATGGGCGGATCTGCAGTGCGAGCGCGCTGCAGATCGACGAGTCGGCGTTGACGGGGGAGAGCGTCCCTGCTTCGAAGGAGGCAACGACCCTCTCCGGCGATCTAGGCCCGGGGGAACAATCGAACATGGCGTTCATGCACACCCCCGTCACCCACGGGAGCGGGATCGTGATCGTGACCGGGGCGGGGAGCGACTCGCAGGTGGGCAAGATCGCTCACATGCTGTCAGCCACCGCCCAGGAGGAGACGCCGCTCACAAAGCAGATGAACACCCTGACCCTGTGGATCGTGAGCGCGGCAGGATTGACGATGCTGGTGATGTTCGCGCTGGGGCTCAGCCGGGGACAGTCCTGGACCACACTCTTCGACACCGCCGTGGCTCTGGCGATCGCCGCCATTCCACTCGCGTTGCCGATGGTTGTTCAAGTCGTGCTCTCGCTGGGCAGCGTCGAATTGGCCAAGCGGAAGGCGATCGTCAAGGACCTCCCGTCGGTCGAGACGCTGGGGTTCACCTCGGCGATCAACTCGGACAAGACGGGCACGCTCACCATGAACCAGATGACGGCCGTCGAGGTCGTTGACCCGACCGACAGGTACGAGATCAGCGGGACCGGCTACAACCTCGAAGGAAGGGTCAGCCATCCCGCCGGCAAGACGGACACGATTGACGATGCGATCCTCCCTTATGTGATCGCCAACGACGCGAACCTGGTTGACGGTCGGGTGGTCGGCGATCCAACGGAGGGGGCGCTGCTCGTTCTGGCCCACAAGGCAGGCATGTCAATCGATGCCACACGTGAGGAGTTCCCCCGACTTGCCACGCTGCCGTTCGACCCCAATTACAAGTTGATGGCCACCTTCAATCGGACCAAGGACGCATCCGGCAACGACATCGTGCGTTGTTTCGTCAAGGGTGCGGCGCCGGCAGTGACGGCGCTGGCGGCAACCGCACTCGCCAACGGAGAAAACATCGCCTGGGACGAAACGCTCAAGGCTGCAGCCGATCGCCACGCGACGCGCATGGGCGAGTCGGGTCTCCGGGTGATGGCGGGCGCTTTTCGGGATCTGGACGCTGCTGCGTTCGACCCGGACCGGGACCTCCTCTCTTACGTCCAGGACCTCCAGATGACCAGCCTGGTCGGGATGGTCGACCCACCCCGGGCAGAGTCGAAAGCTGCCGTGGCCAACGCCAAGGCGGCGCACATCCGGGTCCGGATGGTGACGGGTGACGACGTGGTCACTGGTGCCGCGATCGCCCGGCAGCTCGACATCCCGGGCGACGCGATCCTGGGGGCCGAGTTCGCCGCTCTTTCCGACCTGCAGCGACTCGACAAGATCGACCAGATCGGCGTCGTCGGGCGAGTGGCTCCCGAGCATAAGGTGCTGCTCGCCGAGACTCTCAAGAAGAAGGGCCACGTCGTCGCCATGACCGGTGACGGCGTGAATGATGCGCCCGCCATCAAGGCGGCGGACATCGGTGTGGCCATGGGAAGCGGTACGGAGGTGGCGAAGAATGCCGGCCGCATGGTGCTCTCCGACGACAACTTCTCCACCATCGTCTACGCCGTGCAACAGGGCCGCAAGCTGTACGACAATCTGAACAAGTACATCCGGTTCGTGCTGATCGAGCTCGTCGCGTTCGTCCTTACATTCTTGGGCGCGACGTTGCTCAACATCGCTGGTGGCGAACCGTTCACGCCTGCCCAGATTCTGTGGATCAATTTCCTCGTCAACGCCCCATTCGGTGTCGCGCTCGGATTCGACGAGGAAAGCCCGGGCCTGATGCAGCGGCGGCCCCGCGCCCGGGGAGAATCGATTCTCACCCCCGGTGTCATGATCACGTGTGGACTGGTCGGACTGTTCGTTGCCAGCGCGAACCTCGGGATGATCGTGGTCGGCACCAACCTCTTGGACAGCACGGTCAAGGGCCAATCGATCGGCCTGGTCGCATTCTCCTTGATGCTGGTGGTCGCGGCCTTTGAGGCCCGCAGCGAGACGGACTCAGTCTTCTCTATGGACACCTTCAACAGCCCGAGGATGAACCTCATCGCGGTCGCCGAGGTAGCGGGTGCATTTCTCGTCACCCAAGCGGATTTCATGCAGCGGTTGCTCGGCACCACCCAATTGACGGCGGGCCAATGGGGACTGGGCCTTCTCATGGCCCTCGCGGTGCTGGTCAGCTGGGAGGCGGGCAAGTGGATCGCACGTCGACGATGGGGCGCCCGGGCCGACGGCCCACGAGTCGAGATCAACCTAGAGGGGATGACCGGTATGGCCAAGAAGAAACACAGCGCAGGGACGGACCCGGCACCCGGGTACCGGCCGGAGGGACACGCAGAGGGACATGCGGAGGGGCAGCAGACGGCGCGCCTGGGAAGATGAAGAAGAAGGAGTACGAGGAACACATGAGGTCCCTCCACGCCGAGCTGGTGGCGATGCAGGAGTGGGTCAAGAAGTCCGGGGCGAAGATCTGCATCGTGTTCGAGGGCCGGGACACCGCCGGCAAGGGAGGCACGATCAAGAGGATCACCGAGCGCGTCAGCCCCCGCGTGTTCCGCGTCGTGGCCCTCCCGACCCCCACCGAGCGCGAGCGCTCTCAGATGTACATTCAGCGGTACATACCCCATCTGCCCGGCGGCAGGGGAGGTCGTGATCTTCGACCGCAGCTGGTACAACCGGGCGGGTGTCGAACCGGTCATGGGCTTCTGCACGCCCGAGGAGTCGCGCCGCTTCCTCGATCAGGTCCCGACCGTCGAGAAGGCCATGGTCGAGTCGGGGATCCTGCTGCTCAAGTATTGGCTCGAGGTCAGTGCCGACGAGCAGACCCGCCGGCTGGAGAGCCGCATCCACGATCCCCGCAAGATCTGGAAGCTGTCCGACATGGACTTGAAGTCTTACAGCCGGTGGGACGACTACTCCAGGGCCAGGGACGCCATGTTCGCCTCCACCGACACGGCCTGGGCGCCGTGGTTCATCGCACACACCGACGACAAGAAGCGGGGACGGCTGAACATCATCAGCCACCTCCTCAGCCAGATCGACTACGAGCCGCTCAAGCCGCCCGCCGTCAGCTTGCCGAAGCGAACGGTCTCATCGGACCACGTCGCATTCGCATCTGCCGCTGCGCTACATACCGACTCCGTTCTGATTGCGGGCAACCGGTTGAACGCGTAGTCACGCTGCAGGGGGAGGCTGGGGGAGATACGGGCGTAGAGGGTGGGCGGAGCAGAACCACCCGTTCGAGCAGAACGGTGAGTCCTCCTACAGCGCACCCGATGCCGAAGCCGGCGACGACGTCGAGCGGGTAGTGCACGCCGAGGTAGATCCGAGACCACCCGAGCACGACGGCATAGGCGATCGCCACGACGGCCCCCCAACGCGGGAGGAACGCCACCAGAGCGATAGCGACCGCCAGCGCCACCGTGGTATGGCTCGAGGGGAAGCTGGAGCCATGAGCAGGCTGTTGACGTAAGACGGCGTCCGCGACGACCGTGTACGGCCTGGGACGGCTTGCGGCGTGCTTGGCCAGGTTTGCCAGGGCCCAGGCGATCGCCGCCGCGCCGGCACTGAACGCGATCGGCCACAGGCTCCGCGTCCGAACAAAGCTGTAGAGCGCGGCGATCGCCGCCGCCACGGCAATGCCGGCCGGTAGGAACAGCTTGGTGATCGGTGTCAGCCAGGCGGCAAGTCCGGGGCTGACAGCGTTGAGAGCCCGGAACGCCTGGGTGTCCCACGCCGGTGCGCCACCATGCACGAGTAGCGCAGCACTGGCGAAGAGGGCGAGGCCGATCCCGGCCACCAGCAGTGCGGTTCGCGCCGCCCACACATGGAGGCGCTCGACCGGTCTCGCTAGCAAGAAATGTCTCACTGCCTTGCGTATCGTACGCTGCTGGTGCGGACGCGAGAGGGCAGAGCAAGCCGGTGACGGCGTGAGCCTCGAATGGGTGACAACACACGTTCCCGGTCTGGACCTGATCCGCACGTACGAGCGCCGTTGGCTGCCGAAGGACCTCGTCGCCGGCCTTGTGCTCACCGCCCTCCTCGTCCCGCAGGGGATGGCGTACGCCGAGCTGGCCGGACTGCCGCCCATCACCGGCCTCTACACCAGCATCCTCTGCCTTGCCGGGTACGCCGCCTTGGGACCATCCCGGATCCTCGTGCTCGGCCCCGACTCCTCACTCGGACCGATGATCGCCGCCACGATCCTCCCCCTGGTCGGAGCCGGTGGCAGTCCCGAGCGAGCCATCGCACTGGCCTCGATGCTCGCCATCCTGGTCGGCGTGATCATGGTCCTGGCCGGGCTGGCCCGGCTGGGGTTCGTGGCCGATCTACTCTCGAAGCCGACCCAGATCGGGTACATGACCGGGCTGGCGCTCACCATCGTCGTGGGCCAGCTGCCAAAGCTCTTCGGGTTCTCGGTCAGCTCCGACAACCTGATCGGGGACATCCGGGGATTCGTTCACGGTGTCACGTCCGGCGAGACGGTCGTCGACGCCCTGCTCGTCGGATTGTCCGGCCTGGTGGTGATCCTTGTGCTCCAGCGGTGGCTGCCGAAGCTACCCGGGGTCCTGGTCGCCGTGGTCCTGTCGATAGGTGCCGCCGTGGCGTTCGATCTCCAGAGTCGGGGCGTCTCGCTGGTGGGAACCCTGCCCAAGGGTTTCCCGCCGTTCACCATCCCGAGCGTTCCCGATTTCGGACTTCCCTCTCCTCGTCGGGGGCGCATTCGGCATCGCCCTCGTGGCTCTCACCGATACCATCTCGACCGCCTCGGCCTTTGCGGCACGCAGCGGCGACGAGGTCCGGGCGAACCAGGAGATGATCGGGATCGGCGGCGCCAACATCGCCGCCGGGCTGTTCCAGGGATTCGCCGTGAGCACCAGCGGGTCCCGGACCGCCGTCGCCGAGCAGTCGGGGGCGAAGACCCAGGTGGCCGGTCTGGTGGGTGCCGGTGCCATCATCGTGATGCTGCTCGCCGTCCCGGGGCTGCTTCGTAACCTCCCTCAGCCCACGCTGGCGGCGGTGGTGATCGCGGCCGCTCTTTCGCTGGCCGATGTGGCCGGGATGCGACGACTCTGGCTGGTCCGCCGGACCGAGTTCGCCCTCTCCATAGCAGCCTTCCTCGGCGTCGCCATCCTCGGCGTGCTTCCCGGCATCGCCCTGGCCGTCCTCCTGTCGATCCTCAACGTCTTCCGGCGGGCGTGGTGGCCGTACAGCACGACGCTCGGGCAGGTCGACCTGCTTCCCGGGTACCACGACACCCGCATGCACCACGGGGCGAGGACGATCGAGGGCCTGAGGATCCTTCGCTTCGACGCGCCGCTGCTGTTCGCCAACGCTCGATCCTTTCGTGAGCAGGTCAGCGCGCTGGCTGCCGAGGATCCACCGCCTCGCTGGATCGTGGTGGCGGCCGAGCCGATCACAGATGTCGACACGACGGCAGCCGACATGCTTGAGGAGCTGGACGAGGACCTCAACCGCCGAGGTATTTCCTTGGTGTTCGCCGAGCTGAAGGACCCCGTCAGGGAGAAGATCCAACGGTACGAGCTCACGCGGACGATCGATCCCGCCCACTTCTATCCAACCATCGAGTCGGCGGTGGAGGCCTTCGCCCGGTCGGCGCATGATGCCGACAACCGGCGCCCATCACCCGAGAAGTGAGACTGAGAGATGGGTCTGGACCCCTCCGCACCGGTCCTCGACAGGCCACGGCTGGGTCCGGTGGGCCGGTCGACGGCTCCACCTGGTGACGTCTGCGCTCCGGGCCGCCGAGTACAGCCCGTCATGGCCGGTGGCGACCGAGCCATGATGAGACCGCCGGACGATTTGCGAAGGGAAGGGTTCCGTCATGAAGGACGCTCCATCTCCACTCGGCTCAGGCGGGCCGGTGCGACCTGCCGGATCGGCCAGTCGGGCCGGCCTCGGGGTATCCGGCCGCGCCCGGATCTTGGCGGTCGCTGCCCTCCTCGCCCTGTGCGCGCTGGTGGCCGCGGTCATCGTCTTCCTGCTCCGGAGCGCGGGCTACGTCTTCCTCGGACTGGCCGGTGCCGCCATCTCGATCGGCGGCGCGTGGTGGTTCCTGACCGGCCGGAGAAACCGACGGGCGGTCGGGGCAGCCGGGTTGGTCGCCGGCATCGGTGTGATGGCCGCCGCCCTCGTGTGGGCGGGCGTCGGCGGAGAACAAGTGCTCGTTCGGTTGATCGTGGTCGCGGGCATATTGGCCGTCGGTGTGTCGGCCGGACGGGCCGCGATGCTTGCAACCATTCGCACCACGGCGGCGGTGCCGTTCCGCCGACGCCCGCCTCCGTCGCGCCCGGTGCTCATCTGCAACCCGTGGTCCGGCGGCGGCAAGGTCGAGAAGTTCGGGCTGGTCGATCTGGCGAAGTCGCTGGGCGTCGAGACGGTGCTCCTGGACCGGGGCCTCGACCTCGAGCAGCTCGCCCGGGACGCCATCGAGCGGGGAGCCGATTGCCTGGGCATGGCGGGCGGCGACGGCTCCCAGGCGCTCGTGGCGTCGATCGCGATCGAATACGACATCCCGTTCGTGTGCGTCTCGGCCGGAACCCGGAACCACTTCGCTCTCGACCTCGGCCTCGAGCGCGACGACCCGCGGAAGAGCATGGACTCCTTCCGGGACGGCCTGGAGCGGCGGGTCGACTTCGCAACGGTGAACGGCCGCCTCTTCGTCAACAACGTGTCGCTCGGGGTCTACGCCACCATCGTCCAACAGGAGGGGTACCGAGAGGCGAAACTCGAAACGTCGAGCACCCTGCTGCCGGACCTGCTGGGGCAGTCGGACAAACCATTCGACCTGCAGTTCACGGCTCCGGACGGCTCGGAGGTCGACGGATCGCTCGTCATCCAGGTCTCGAACAATCAATACGTGCTCGGGCCCTCCCCCGATGTTTCACAACGCCTACGCCTCGACACCGGACAGCTCGGGGTGTTCGCGGTGGCCGCCGGCTCGGGAACCGAAGCGGCGGCCGTCGTCACCGCCATGCTGGCGGGCCGTCAGGGGCGGAGTCGCCATGCTTTACGCTTCGCGACCAAGCGGTTCGAGGTCCGCTCGCGATCGGGGCAGGCCTTCGTCGGCGTCGACGGCGAAGCCCTCGAGCTGGCCACACCGCTCGACTTCGCCATCCACCCGCTGGGCCTGCGCCTCCTCGTCCCCGAGGGCAACCTCGAGCAGGCGACGCGCCGCCGGGCCCGGGAGGTGCACCTGGGCGACCTGGTCGGTATAGCCAGCGGCCGGGCCGGCCAGCGCAAAAGCATCGAGGGCAGTAACGCCGGGGACGAGTAGGAGATCGATGAGCCCGGGAGAGAGCCCGGGAGACAGAGGGAGAAGGGATCAACCATGGCCGCAATGAAGATCCGGCACCTGAGTGTGGACGAGCGTCGGGCCAAGGGCAAGAACGCCCGTGAACGATCGCCGCTGACCAGCCACAGCGGCTGGGTACCGGCCGTTGACCGCTCCGACCCGGTGGGGTTGCTCGAGGCGCAGAACCTCACCCGAGAGCCGGATCTCGTGCCCGTACGTCACGGTCGGATGATGGCCTCACCGTTCACCTTCTACCGGGGTGCGGCCAAGATCATGGCCTCCGACCTGCGAGATTCCCCCACGGCCGGCCTCGACGTCCAGCTCTGCGGCGACGCGCACCTCTCGAACTTCGGCGGGTTCGCTTCACCCGAACGAACCCTGTTGTTTGACCTGAACGACTTCGACGAGACGCTGCCTGGGCCCTTTGAATACGACGTGAAGCGCATGGCCGCGAGCTTCACCATCGCGGCGCGCAACAACGGGTTCAGCGCCGCGGATGCTTCCGCGACAACATTTGCCGCGGTGAAGGCATACCGCGAAGCCGTGTTCGAGTTCGCCCAGATGGGCAATATGGACATCTGGTACGCCCGGTTGACCGAAGAGGAGGTCATGGACGCGATCGCTACCCTGACCAAAGGAGCAAAAACCAAGCAGGCCGCCGCCCAGGCCAAGAAGGGCGCGCAAAGGGCTCAGAAGACCGCCGACCAAGGCCCACACACGCGACAGCCTCCAGGCCTTGTCGAAGCTTGCCGAGGTCGTCGATGGCCGCTACCGGATCGTGAGTCAGCCACCAGTGGTCATCCCGGCGCGCGAGCTCAGGGCCATGTACGGGTACTCAGGCGACGAGGTCCAAGAGATACTCCACAACCAGTTCCGTGCCTATCGGGCCACCCTGCAGGAGGATCGCCGCCATCTCCTGGAGCGCTTCGAGATCGTCGACATGGCCCGCAAGGTGGTGGGAGTGGGCAGTGTCGGCACCCGGGCGTTCATCGTGTTGCTCCAGGGCCGTGACGAGCAGGACCCGCTGTTCCTCCAGGTCAAGGAGGCGACGGCCTCGGTGCTCGAGGACCACCTGCCCAAGAGCAAGTTCAAAGAGCCCGGCGAACGCGTGGTCCAGGGGCAGCGCCTCATACAGGCGGCCAGCGACATCTACCTGGGTTGGACCAAAGGGGCCGAGGCCAATCGCCACCTCTACTGGCGCCAGCTGCGTGACATGAAGGGCTCGGCCGAGGTGGAGACGATGACCCCGTTCATGCTCGAGTTCTACGCCGGCATCTGCGGCTGGACGCTGGCCCGGGCCCACGCCCGCTCGGGGGACGCAGTGGCACTGGGGGCCTACCTCGGCAAGAGCGACAAGTTCGACCGTTCGATCACGGACTTCTCACTGCGCTACGCCGACCAGAACGAGCGCGACTACCAGGCCTTCGTCGGCGCCGTGAAGTCCGGTCGCCTGGAGGCAATCGAAGGTATCTGATCCCTGGAGCGTCTTCGCCCTTGATCCAGCGAAGCGGAGTTGCCAGAGAGCCAGGCGGTGATCCACGCGCCCTGAATGGTTGTGCTTTACAATTTCGCCGGCACAGTATTTGCGACTCGCCACGACAGTATTGGTGCTTCATGACAGGAGTGTGAATCATGAACGAAAGCGGCAACGGTTGGACAATATTCGCAGGAATCGCGCTTTTGGTAGCCGGGGTGATGCGAATCTTCGACTCGATCTGGGCCTTCAGATACCACGGGGTGCTTCCCTCCAACTTGGAGGCGGCCATCTTCGGCCACACGTTGAAGACCTACGCGTGGGTGTATCTCGCTGTTGGCATCATCTTGATTCTGGCCGGCTTCGGCGTCATGGTGCAGTCACAGGTATCCCGCTGGATCGGCATTTTTGCCGCCGCCATTTTGGGCATCAGTGCGATCTGGTGGATGCCGTACTACCCGATCTGGTCGCTCACCTACATCGGGATCTGCTTCTTCGTCATTTACGCCCTGGCGGCTTATGGCCAGCGCGAAGAGGTGGCGGCGTAAACGCACCGTCGATGGTGCCGGCGACCCGTTGGTGAGGTCGCCGGCACCTCCGGCTCTTCGTCAGCGGTCAGCGACCGGTCGAACATACGACCTCACCACGCTGCGCCGCGCGTAAGGACCCGCTCGGGCGCAGGTGAGCGTCGCGCGCCGCGCCAGTGTCCAATGAATCGGCGAGACAGCGGGTGACTCTCACTCGGTCAAACCCAGTCCAGATGCTGGGAAAAAGCTGGGACATGAGGTGAATAAATGCCCGTAGCGTATGCCATGTAGTTGGGGTAACTTCTGGTGAGAGATCGCACAAAGCAAGGGGGATGAATGCTTCTCGCCACCTACCGATATCCGATTCTCGATTTCTTCCTGACGATGTTGTACTTCTTCCTCTTCATCATCTGGATCTGGCTGCTGATCATGGTGTTCATGGACATCTTCCGCAGCCACGACTTGGGCGGTTGGGCCAAGGCGCTGTGGGTGATCTTCATCATCATCCTGCCCTTCCTCGGTGTCTTCGTGTACCTGATCGCGCGGGGCGGCAAGATGCGGGATCGAGCGGCGCGGGACGCGGCGCAGCAGCAGCAGGCCTTCGACCAGTACGTCCAGCAGACGGCGGGGACATCCGGGAGCACGACCGCCGACCAGCTCGCCAAGCTTGCCGACCTCAAGTCCCGGGGCGTCCTGAGCGAAGACGAGTTCCAGGCGCAGAAGGCCAAGATCCTGGCGAGCTGAGCGGCCTGCGGGCGTGAGCCCCTGCTTTTGATCAAGCGAATCCCTGGGGCGCGGTGACCGGCGCATCGGGCGGCCATAGAGTGCGAACCGATGGTCCGAAGCGACCTGCCCGGCGAACGACGGCGTCTGGCTCATGCCCGACGGCACGGGTTCAGCCGGGCCACTGAGGAGCGCCTGGCTGAGATTGGGCGCCGAGTGCCACCGCCGAGCGAGGCGGACCGCAAGATCATGGCTGCCGACCGCGCGGCGCGCCTCAAACGACGCCTCATTGTGGGCCTCGTGGTCCTCTTTGTCGTTGCCCTCGTGGTCGGGGGTGCCGTGCAATGGCTCCGGCCGGTGTCCCCGCCCGCCCTGGCCGCACTGACGACGCCCGATGCGCATACCAGGGACAGCTCCTTCGTTGCCATGGCCCCCCACCGGCGAGGCGGCGCTGAGCGTGCAGGGTCTGGGCCCATTGGGGCATGTCCGAGACACCCAGCCCGCACCCATCGCCGGGCTGGCCGGCGTGCTGACGGCCTACGTCGTCTTGAAGGATCACCCCATCTCCCCCGGCGGCGACTCCGGGCCCACCATCTCGGTGACGCCCCAGACGCTGTCCGCATACCAGTCCGGCAGCGTGGCGGGCGAGCCCGAGGTCACCGTGACCGCCGGCGAGACCCTGACCGAACTCGACGCGCTGGAAGGGCTCCTCGTCGGCTCGGGCAACGACATGGCCACGCTCCTCGCCGACTGGGACGCGGGGACCACGTCGGCCTTCATCGCCAAGATGGAGCTCACCGCCGGCGCCCTCGGCCTCGGCCACACCCACGTCACGGATCCGAGCGGGGCGGATCCCGGCACCGTCAGCACCCCGAGCGACCTCATTCGCCTCGGCGAGGCGGCCATGGGGATCCCGGTCTTCAAACAGATCGTGTCGCTCGGCGAGACGACCCTGCCCTTAGCCGGGCTCCGCTACAACCCCAATTTCGATTTGGGCCGGGACGGCATCGTCGGGATCGCGGCCGGGTCGGACACGGCCACGAACGGCTGCTACCTCTTCGCCGCGCAGAAGACGGTGAACGGGCAGACCGTCACCCTCTACGGGGCGGTGCTCGGCCAGTCCGGGCCGAACGGTCCCAACACCGCTGCGGTGGACGCGGGCGACGCACTGGTGAGGGCTGCGCTCCCGGCGATCAACGCCGTTCCGATCTTCCCGGCCCGACACGTTGTCGGTGAGCTCTCCGCACCGTGGGGTGCGTCGGCCCCGGTCATGGTGGCCGGGCCGGTGACCGTCATCGGCTGGCCCGGCCTGAGCGTTCCCGTCACCGCCCGGCTCAACACGTTCAGCGTGCCGCTCGTGGTCGGGGCCGAGATCGGGGTTCTTCAGGTACGCCAGGGTTCACATGTCACGACCGCGACATTGAAGAGCGGCGCACCGCTCTCGGGACCCTCCGCGTCCTGGCGCCTCACACGCTGATCGGAGCAGCGTCGACCACGACATCGGTCAGGGGTCATCCCCGGGCAACGACCGCCGCATCGCCGCGTGCAGGCGTTCGAACGTGAGCATCCCCAGGTAGCGATTCCCGTTGAACACCGGAATGGCCGGCGCATCGTGCTGGAGCAGCTCGGCCAGGGCCACGCGCAGCGAGGTGCCCAGGGGGATGCGGGCGGGGAACGGCCTGAGGTGCTCACCGACGGTGCCTTCGTAGGGGGGTTCGGGCTTGACCCATCCCTGGGCCACGCCGTCGCTGAGGGTGATGGCCCAGTCCTGGGCGGTGCCATGCACCATCTCGGCCACGTCGGCCATTGACTGGCCGGGCCGACAGATCGGCGGATTGACGAGGTCGTCTTCCTTGACATCGACCACGGCCAGACGCTTGACGCCGCGATCCTCGCCGACGAACTCCGCCACGAACGGAGTGCCCGGTTGACCGAGGATCTCGGGCGGCGTGGCGTACTGCTCCAGGTGTCCACCCACCGACAGCACCGCGATCCGATCGGCCAGCTTGGCCGCCTCGTCGATGTCGTGGGTGACCATGACGATGGTCTTCTTGATCTCCTTCTGCAGATCAAGCAGAAGGTTCTGCAGGCGTTGGCGCGTCACGGGGTCGACCGCGCCGAAGGGCTCGTCCATGAGCAGCACCGGCGGATCGGCCCCCAGGGCGCGGGCAACGCCGACGCGCTGCCGCTCACCGCCGGAGAGCTCGTGCGGATAGCGCCGGGCGTACTGATCGTGATCGAGCCCGACCAGGTCCAGCAGCTCGCGCACCCGGTCTCTGACCTTCTGCTTGTCCCACCCCAACAGGCGGGGCACGACCGCCACGTTGTCCTCGACCCGGCGGTGCGGGAAGAGCCCCCCTGCTGGATCACGTACCCGATGCCACGACGGAGCTCCACCGCATTCATCCCGAGCACGTCGCGCCCGTCAATGAAGATGTGCCCGCCGGAGGGCTCGATGAGGCGATTGATCATCCGCAGGGTGGTGGTCTTGCCGCACCCCGACGGCCCGACCAGGACGCAGAGCTCGCCGTCGACAACCTCGAGGGTCAATCCGTCAACGGCCGCAGGCCCGTTGTCGTAGTGCTTGGTCACCGCGTCGAGCGAGATCATGCGCCATAACGCTACCGGCATCGCGGCCGATCGAGGCCCAGAGGCCGACGGTGCGCCACGGGGACCGGGGCCGGTAACGTCGTTCGAATGGTGCTGGGCAACGTGATCCAGTGGAGCTTCATCACGCAGCAGTGGTCCGAGATCCAGGCCGACCTCGTGCAGCACATCGAGCTCACCGTCATTGCCGTGGCCATCGGGCTCTGTCATCTCGGTCCCGCTGGCCCTGGTGGCCTGGCGCCTCCCCATCACCCGGGCCCCCCTGGTCGGCTTCGCCAGCCTGCTGTACATCATCCCGTCGGTGGCGCTCTTCGCCATCGTCGGCGCCTACACCGGCTACATCGCCTCGTACACGACGGCCGAGATCGCACTGGTGGGCTACACCATGCTCATCTTGATGTGGAACACGCTGGCCGGGTTGGCCGCCGTGCCCGAAGAAGCCCGCGAAGCGTCGGTGGCCCTGGGCAACACGCGCTCGGCCACGCTCTGGCGGGTCGAGCTCCCCCTGGCGCTGCCCTACATCTTCGCCGGATTGCGCGTGGCCACCTCCACCGTCGTCGGCCTGGTGACGGTGACGGTCTTCATCGGGCTGGGCGGGCTGGGCCAGCTCATCCAGTACGGCTTCAACACCGCCTTCACCACACCCATCATCGTGGCCCTGGTGCTGGCGATCGTCCTGGCGGCCGTCTTCGATCTGTGCCTGGTCCTGCTCGAACGGGTGGTCGTCCCGTGGAGCCGATCGACCCGGCGTGTCGCGGCGCGGGCCTGACATGAACTTCTTCCATCAGGTGGTGAGCTACTTCGGCGACGGGGCCAACTGGACCGGCCCGACCGGCATCCCGACGCTCTTCTACCGCCAGTTCATCCTCTCCGCCACGGTCATCGTCGTCGCCATCGCGCTGGGTGGGGGAGCCGGCGTGGTCCTCGGCCATACCGGCCGCGGTTCGTTGGTGGCGGTCAATTCGGCCAACGCCTTCCGGGCCGTGCCCAGCCTGGCCCTCCTGACGCTTTTGGCCATCAGTCCCCAGGTCTCACTGAAGTGGGGCGGCTTCCTGGCCTCGTTCATCGCGCTGACCGTGCTGGCCGTGCCGCCCATCCTGACCAACACCTACGTCGGTATCCGGGAAGTGGACGCCGACGTCACCGACGCCGCCCGGGCCATGGGGCTCAGGGGTGGGCAGATCATGGGCCGGGTGGAACTGCCGCTGGCGCTGCCCTTCATCGTGGCCGGCATCCGCACGGCGGCCATCGAGGTGGTGGCCACGTCGACCCTGGCCGCCTACGTCAGCTACTCGGACCTGGGGACGCCCCTGTTGGCCGGCCTGAGCAGCAATAACAGCGTCGAGGCATTCTGCGCCTCGCTCCTGGTCATCCTGCTGGCCGCCCTCTTCGCCGTGGCTCTTGGTCTGCTCCAACGAGCGGTCACCCCGGCCGGGCTGCGCCATCACCGCCGAGCCGGGAACATGTTGGCCCCGGCCCCCGCCGTCGAGGGGGCCGCGGCGGCCTGACCTGCCACGTTGACCTGCCACCTTGACAATCCTGAGTGGCCTACTCATGATTAGGTCATCGTTACAGTCGTGTGACGAAATAGGGTTTGCCCAATTGCAATACGGGTACCGGTAGCACCACTCCAATTCCCTCGACGAAAAGGAACCGCTCATGCGCTTGACCCGCCTTCTCATGGGAGCTGTTGCGCTGACCATGCTGGTCACCCTCAGCACCTCGGCCGTCGCCTCGGCGGCCTCGAAACCGACCATCATCATCGGCTCGACCAACTTCGAAGAGCAGGCCATCGTGGCCAACCTCTACGGCGACGTCCTCAAGAAGGCCGGGTACCCGGTGACGGTGGAGCCGGCAGCCGGCACCCGGGCCATCGTGGTGCCGGCCATCAAGAGCGGGCAGATCGACCTCGAGGCCGACTACGCCGGCTCGCTGGTCAACTTCTTGAACAACGGCGTCTCCACCCCGGTGGCCGACAGCCTGGCCACGGCCGTGCCGAGCCTGAAGAGGAGCCTGAACCCCTCCGGTGTCACCGTGCTCACGCCCGCCCCGGCCCTCGACACCAACGTCTTCGTGGTGACCAAGGCCACGGCCAGCAAGTACCACCTGACCACCATCTCGAGCCTGAAGCCGGTCGCCTCCAAGCTGGTGCTCGGCGGGCCGCCCGAATGCCCGACCAACGCCGGCTGCCTGCCGGGCCTGGAGAAGACCTACGGCTTGAAGTTCTCCAGCTTCAAGGCCACCGACGAGGCCGGTCCGATCAGCGTGGCCGCCCTCAAGAACGGCGAGGTCCAGGTGGTCGAGCTGTTCTCCAGTGACGGCAATGTGGTCTCCAACAATTTCGTCGCCCTCAAGGACAACAAGAACCTGGAGGCGGCCGACTACATCACCCCGGTCATCCGCACCTCGGTGGACTCGAGCCAGGTGGCCGCCGCCATCAACAAGGTGTCGGCCAAGCTGACGACGGCGCAGATCTCCAAGTTGAACCTCCTGGTGACCGGTCCGCAGAAAGAGGCGCCGGCCGCCGTGGCCCAGACCTGGTTGCAGCAACAGGGTCTGGGCTGACGCGCCTGACCCGCTGACCGACGCTGCCTGACTCGATCGACAGCCTGACGAAGGGGCCGGACCGCCTGGCTAACTGAGCCCGGCCGACTGAGACACCGGTTCCCGCGAAAACGCCGTCCTGCTAAGAAGACGTTGCGGGCGGACGCGTGGGAAACCCCGCCGCCTTCCAGGCCGCGAACCCACCATCGAGATCGGTGGTGCGCGGCCGGCCCAGGCTGATCAGGCTGGCCGCCGCCAAGCTGGAGGCGTAGCCCTCCTGGCACATGATCACCGCCGTGCGGTCGGCATCATCGGCTTCGGGGAGCCGGTGCGAGCCCTGCGGGTCGAGCCGCCACTCCAGGTCGTTGCGCTCGACGATGAGCGCGCCGGGCACCTCACCGAACTGGGCTCGTTGGGCGGCCGGGCGGATGTCGATCAACAAGCCACCGTCGTCGCAGGATCTGGCGGGCCTGCTCGGCATCGACCCGCCGCAGCAGCTGCCGGGCGTCGGCCAGCAGACGATCGACCCCGCTCACGGGGCCCATGCCGGATCGGCCCGGTACTCGGCCCGTTCGACCACCAGTCCCGGTCCTTCCTGGCGGTAGAAGGTCATCGACGCCATGGGCGGAGAGTAGACGTGGACACTGGTGGCCGGCACAGTCACCGATGTTCACGACGTCGTGGATATGGCTGGGGCCGAACGCGGATCCTCCCCCGACCTCCAACGTGCGGTGGATCAAGCCGCCACCCCGGGCGAGCGAGTGTTCCTGCAACGCACCGTCGACCACCCACAGCGCGCCCGATGACCCGCCGTGGTCGTGCAATTCGAGCCCCTGATCCCTCGGCCAATGGATGGCCCAGATCTCCAGGTCGTCGGTGAGCTCCAACAGCTCGTAGGAACGGGCCGACAGGTCGTGGCTCGCCCGCGGCAACACGTCGGCGAGCGATTCGACATAGCGCTGCACCAGGCCGAGGAGCTCCAGGGGGCCGCACCCGTGAATCAGGCCCGGCCCGACCACCGGAGCGCTCCCTGGCCCGGGTGAGATGCGAGCCGGTGGATCCGGGTGTGTCGGCCTGCGTGATGGTCATCGGGCGTGTCTTCTCTCGGGTGCGCTTGCGGCTTGAGCAGAGCTAAATCTCTATTCCCGATCAGTTTAGTCGTCTTTAGCCCACGATCAACCTCGCGCCCCATCTTCGGCCGGCCGTGCCGACCAGCGTGCATCACGTGGCGCGGTGGGCCAAGGTAGGGCGGGCGCTGTCAAACCTGAGGCCAGTGCCACCAAGAGGGAGCCCCAGCCATGCCCGCAGCCGGTCGATCAAGACCAGGTCCACCCAAGGTCTTCGCCTCCGCCACCCTGGGTCCGGTCACCCTCCGGAACCGCATCATCAAGGCCGCCACCTTCGAAGGGGTCATGCCGGGGGGCCAGGTCAGCGACCAACTCATCGACTTCCATCGCCGGGTCGCCCAAGGTGGGGCCGCCATGAGCACCGTGGCCTACCTGGCCGTGTCTCCCGAAGGCCGCACCGATCGGCACTGCCTCCTCCTCGACCAGGCGACCTTGCCGGGACTGCGCCGCCTCACCGATGCCGTGCACGCCGAGGGCGCGGCAGCCGCCGCGCAGGTCGGGCACGCCGGCCCGGTGGCCAATGCCCGCTCCAACCGCGCCCCGGCTCTCTCCCCCTCCGGTGGCTGGACCCCGATGGGCACGCGCCTGCACGCCGCCACGGCCGCCGACGTCGACCGCATCACCGAGGACTACCGACGGGCGGCCCTCGTCGCCGTCGAAGCCGGTTTCGACAGCATCGAGGTGCACGTCGGGCACAACTATCTGCTCAGTGCCTTCCTGAGCCCCAAGCTCAACCGCCGAGACGACGCCTACGGCGGGAGCGTGGAGAACCGAGCCCGCTTCCCCCGCCGGGTGCTTCGGGCCGTACGCGACGCCGTCGGCGACCGGGTGGCCGTCACGGCCAAGCTCAACATGGCCGACGGGGTGCCGGGCGGCCTCTGGCTCGAGGACAGCCTCGAAGTGGCCGCCCTCATGGAGTCCGACGGCGTGCTCGATGCGATCGAGCTCACCGGCGGCAGCTCGCTCGCCAACCCCATGTACCTCTTCCGGGGCGAAGCGCCGTTGCGCGAGTTCGGCGCCACCCTGCCCGGACCGGCGCGGCTCGGATTCAAGCTCGTCGGCCGCCGCTTCCTGCGCGCCTACCCGTACGAAGAGGCGTTCTTCCTGCCTTACGCCCGGCAGTTTCTCGACGCCCTCTCCCTTCCGCTCATCCTCCTGGGCGGGATCACCCGGCTCGAGACGGTCGAGTCGGCATTGGCCGAGGGCTTCGGTTTCGTGGCCATGGCGCGGGCCCTCCTGCGCGAGCCCGACCTCATCACCCGCATGCAGGCGGGGTCGGCCACATCGTCTCTGTGCATCCACTGCAACCAGTGCATGCCCACCATCTACTCGGGGACGCGCTGCGTGCTGGTCAAGGGCGGATGATGCGGGGCCGAGGGCAGCGGCCACCTTATCATCGAGACGGCGGGTAGGGAGGAGGAAGGGCCATGGGATCAGCCCTCGCTGTGCTGGCCGCGTTCGCCTTCGCTTTCGGTACGGTGCTCCAGCAGAAGGGCACGCTCACCACCACTCAAGAGAGCGGCGACGCGCCTTGGCTGATCCAGATCCTGCGCAAGCCGGTCTGGCTGGCGGGCATGGTCATGCAGGCCTCGGGGTGGATCCTCCAGGCGGTGGCCCTGGACAAGGCCCCCCTCATGGTGGTCCAGGCCATCACGTCGCTCAGCCTGGTCATCGCTCTCCCCATCGGGATATGGCTCACCGGTCAGCAGGTCGACCGAAAAGTGGTGGCCGGCGCTGTGGCCGTGGTCGCCGGCATCGTCGTGTTTCTCTCGGTCGGGTCCCCTCACGGTGGGACGACCAATCCGAACGCAGCGACGTGGTGGACCGCCTGTCTGGTCATCGCCGCTCTCGTTCTGGTCTTCGTCGCGCTGGGCCGGAGCCGACAGGGTGCAACCAGAGCACTGCTGTTCGGCTCGGCCGCCGGGTTCGGCTACGGCCTCCAGACCGCGGTGACCAAGGATTTCGACCTCGAAGTCGGCCACGGTCTGGTGGCCCTCCTGGCCGACTGGTCCATCTACGTGCTCGCCGCCTCGGCCGTGGTCGGATTCATCCTGCAGCAGTCCGCCCTCAAGACGGGCGTCCTGGCCCCCGCCATGGCGTCGAGCAACGCCGTCACGCTCTTCGTCGGCGTCATCCTCGGCAGCGTCATCTTCGGCGAGATGCTGGGGAATGGCAGTGGCCACGTGGCGCCCGCCATCGTGGGGCTGCTCCTGGCCGTCGCCGGAGTCGTGCTGCTGGCCCGGGCCGAAGGACCAACCGCGGACCCGGCCCAGGGCGAACACGCCCCCTTCCCGGCCCCGACATCGTGACGATCGTGACCACGCATCCCGTGACCACGCACCCAGCGACCACGCAACGCAGTCACCCACCGGTCACGCGCTGACCGGCGGCCTCCGGCCGGCCCACGGCAGCGCTTCTTCGAGCTGGCCAGCCAGCGAGAGCAACGTCTCCTCGTCGCCGAAGCGACCGACGAATTGCACGCCGATGGGCAGACCCTCGCCGTTCCAATGCAGCGGCAGCGAGATCCCGGGCTGGCCGGTCACGTTGAACGGCGGCGTAAAGGGCACGTAGGCGGCGGCACGGAACAGGCCGTGCAGCGGTTCTCCCGGCGGTGAGTCGAACGTCCCCAACGGCGCCGGAGGCTCACCAAGGGTGGGCGTGATGAGCACGTCGATCCCTTCGAAGTAGGCGGCGATGTGGCGGCTGAACTGTTGGAGCACCTGGACCGACATCAGATAGCGATCCGAACTGATGGAGCGGCCGAGCTCGATCAGCGCCCAGCTCAGTGGCTCGACGTCGTCCTCGGTGGCGGTCCGGGCGACCCGCTGCTCCCAGTCCAGCAGCACCCAGGCGTTGGCGGCGGCCCACACGTTGACGAAGTGCTCGGTGAAGGCATCGCCGTCGACCTCGAGCGCGGCGACCTCGACCCGGTGGCCCATCCGTTCGCACAGCGCGGCCGCCTCCTCGGTGGCCTTGACACAGTCGTGGTGCACGGCGCTCCCGGTGGGCGACGCCGTCATGACCGCCATGCGCAGCGGCTGCTTCTCCCCCGTCACGGCGGCGGCAAACGAGGCACCCCGCAAGGGTGGGGCCCAGTAGGGATCGCCGGGTACCGGACCGGCCACCGCGTCCAACACCGCGGCGCAGTCGCGCACCGAGCGCGTCACCACATGCTCGGCCACCAGCCCGCCCATCATGTCGCCGTACTGCGGCGCGGCCGATACCCGGGCCCGGGTGGGCTTGAGGCCGACCAGCCCGCAACAGGCGGCCGGAATGCGGATGGACCCACCGCCATCGTTGGCGTGCGCCACCGGCACCATGCCCGAGGCCACCGCGGCGGCCGACCCGCCCGACGAGCCGCCGGTCGAGTGGTTGGTGTTCCACGGATTGCGCGACGGGCCGAACCGACGGGGCTCGGTGGTGGGCAGGATGCCGAACTCGGGCGTGTTGGTCTTGCCACAGATGGCGAAGCCGGCGCGTTCGAAGCGCTTCGTCAGCTCCTGGTCGACGGTCGAGTGGTAGTCACCGGCCAGGTCCGACCCCTCGCAGAACGGCGTCCCGGCCAACTCGGCCCCCAGGTCCTTCAACAACAGGGGCACGCCCCGGAACGGACCGTCACCCAAACCCGATGCGCCGCCGGCCAGGTCCCGGGCCCGATCGAACAACGGGTGGATGACGGCGTTCAACTCTGGATTGAGCTTCTCGATGCGGGCGATGGCCCCTTCAACCAGTTCGAGCGGCGAAACCTCGCCCTTGCGGACCAGATCCGCCTGCGCCGTTGCGTCCAACCATGCCGTGTCATCACTCATGGCGGCCACGGTACTCAGGCCGCGTCGCGGCCGCGTCGGGAACCCGCGTCGGGAAACCCGCGCCGTGAATCAAGAGGCGAAGACGGTCTCCTCGGGCAGCCGGCGGGCGCCGGTCCAGATGGCGATGGCGTCGCTCACCTCGACGTCGACCCCGCAGACGACGCAGCGTCGGCGGTCGTCCAGCTCGCCCCCGCAGTCGCGGTGCTGGAGGATCATCGGCCGCTCGCCCTCGATGGCGTATTTGTCGCCCCACTTGAGGAGGGAGACCAGCACCGGCCACAGGTCGGCGCCCTTCTCGGTCAGCCGGTACTCGTGGCGCAGGGGCCGCTCCTGGTACGGACGCTTGCGCACGATCCCGGCCTCGACCAGGCGCTCCAGCCGGGTCTGCAGGATGTTGCGGGCCACGCCCAGGTGGCGTTGGAGCTCCTCGAAGCGCCGGATCCCCATGAAGACGTCGCGCAGGATCAAGATGGTCCAGCGCTCCCCGATGATCTCGAGGGTCGAGGCGACCGAGCAGTACTGCGTGGGGTAGTCCCGCTTCAACATTCTCCCAGCCTAATCCTTTTTCCGCCAAATACATTGCATAGTGCTACGTCAGTGGTACAGTCAGTCCTGTGACACAACCCACTGAGTTGCAGGACGGCACCCCCGGCACCCCGACGGCGTCGCATCCGGCCCTGACCGCCCTGGTGGTGCTCACCGGGGTGTTCCTCTCCTCGCTGGATCTCTTCATCGTCAACATCGCCTTTCCCAGCATCTCGCTGAATTTCCACGGCGAGAGCCTGAGCTCGCTGTCGTGGGTGCTCAGCGCCTACACCATCGTGTTCGCCGCGTTGCTCGTCCCGGCCGGTCGCTGGGCCGACCGGGCCGGTCGCAAGCGGGCCTTCCTCATCGGGTTGGGCATCTTCACCGCGTCGTCCGCCCTCTGCGCGCTGAGCCCGACCCTCGGCCTGCTGATCGCCGCCCGCATTCTCCAGGCCAGCGGCGGGGCCCTCATGCTGCCCACCTCGCTCGGCCTGCTCCTCCCCGCCTTCGGGCCCGAACGCAAGGGTGCGGCCATCGGCCTGTGGTCGGCCGTCGGTGGCGCGGCGGCCGCCCTTGGCCCGCCCATCGGTGGCCTCCTGGTCCAGGTCAGCTGGCGCTGGGTCTTCCTGGTGAACCTGCCCTTCGCCCTCCTCGCTCTCGTCGTGGGCTTCCGCGTGCTGAGGGAGGTGAAGGACCCCGACGCCCACAAGGCGGACCTGGTCGGGGCCGGACTGCTGTCGCTCGCCGTGGCCAGCCTGGTGGCCGCCATCGTGAAGGGGTCCGACTGGGGCTGGGTGAGCCCGTCCATCCTGCTCGCCTTTGCCGTCGCCATCGGCTCGACGGTGGGGCTGGTGCTGCGCTCGCGCACGCACCCCAACCCGATCATCGAGCCGGCCGTGATCCGGCACCGGGCGGTGGCCCTGGCCGACGTGAGCTCGTTGATCTTCTTCGCCGGCTTCGGCGCCATGGTGCTCGGGTCGGTGCTGTTCCTCACCGGGGTGTGGCACGAGTCGGTCCTGCGCGCCGGGTTCATGCTGGCCCCGGGACCGCTCCTGGCCGGACTGTGCGCGTTCCCGGGCGGCCTGCTCGGTGCCCGGTACAGCCAACGCGCCGTCGGGACCGTGGGCAGCCTGCTCTTCGCCGCCAGTGCGGCGTGGTGGGTCACCCGCATCGGTGCCACGCCCGACTACGCCGGGGCGTACCTCCCCGGGTCGCTCATCGGAGGCGCCGGCGTGGGCCTGATGCTCCCCTCCCTGGGGGGCGCGGCCACCGCACCTCTGCCGCCGGAGCGCTTCGCCACCGGCACCGCCCTCTACGCCATGTGCCGCCAGATCGGCCTGGCCCTGGGGGTGGCCTGCCTGGTGGCCATCCTCGGCGTGGCCACGGGCCCGGCGGCCGTGGGCGACTTTCACCACGCCTGGGTCTTCATGGGATCCTGCGCCCTGCTCTCGTGCCTGGTCCTGCAGGGGATCGGCCGCAAGGCCACCATGGAGCGGGAGTCGCTCGAGGTCTTCGTGGAGGACGAGCCCTACGTGCTGGCCCCGTCGAGGTAGGCGGGGTTGGCCACCAGCAGCTGATCGCGGGCGGCGGCGGCCAGCGCCGGGCCCACCTCGCCCCACGCCCCGTCAAAGGTGCCGGACCGGAGGGCGCCGGCCAGCTGGCGGTCGTCGTCGAAGCCGAGCGCGGCCAGGCGAGCGGCATGCGCCTCGGCCATGGTCGGGCCCAACCGCAGCTCGCGCTCGACCGTCAGCAGCGCGTTGCGCGCCACCCGACCTTTGAACCGCGCCCCACGGTCGCTGCCCTCCATCACGTCGCCCTCCAGGTACTCCCGAACCGCCTCGACCAGCTCGGTGGCCGTCGGCCGACCGAACGGCGCCCGGACCTCGGGGGGCAACGTGCCTTCAGCCACCCCGGTTCCGTCGTCAGCCACCTCGGTCGCACCGTCGGGCGCCAGGCCGAGCAGGGTGCAGAGATCCCACTCGCTCTCGCAGATCCGCCGTCCGATGGTGGCCAGTTCGACCGAGCGGGTGGCGCCGCTCAGATGGGCCGAGGCCTGCAGCGCGGCAGATGACAGCCCACTTCACCGTGGCGTAGACCTGCCACCACCTGACCCGGACCGGATCGATCACCGCACCGCCCGCCGCGGCGTAGCCCTCGAGGAGGTCGTCGAGCGCGCCGAAGCCGCCCACCGGCCCCGGTCCGCCGAAGCGCCAGGCCGGGGCGCAGAGCCAGCCGATGTCCTCGGCCGCCTCGCCGGCATGGGCCAGCTCCCAATCGAGCACGGCCCGCAGCCCGTCGGGACCCACCAGGAGGTTGCCGGTGCGGAAGTCACCGTGCACCGTCACCCTCCGGGCCGCCGGCAACCGGTTGGCCTCGAGCCAGCGCACGCCGAGCTCGAGCGCCGGTCGGGCCTCGCCCAGCGCGTCGAGGAAGGGAAGCGGATCCCGGAACGGGTCCCGGCCCGGCAACCCCTCGATCGACGCCGGATCGATGGTGTGGATGGCCGCCAGGGCCCGGGCGCACTGTTGCGTGAGCGCCTGGCGAGCGCTCGACCATTCGGGATCACGCAGGATCTTGCGGGGGATGGTCTCCCCCTCCAAGCGCTCGACCACCAGCCAGCCCGCGCCCAGCCCGTCGTCGAGCCCGTCACCCACGGCCACCACCGAGGGCACGGGGACCCCGGCGTCGTGGGCCGCCCGCAACAGGGCCGCCTCGGCGTCGGCGCGGCCGCCCTGGGCCAACCCGTCACCCCGGTCCAGCTGGAGGATGAGGCGCCGGACCGGAGCCGCGCCGTCGTCCCGCAGATCGAACGAACTGGTGAGGCGCGAGGCCCCACCGGACAACGGGCGCAGGTCCTGCACGGTGCCGCCGAGGAGGCGACCGAGCGCCGCCGCGACGTCGTCGGGTGTACGGCGCGGCCCCATCCCTCAAGAGCTCAATCGACCGGAGCTCAATCGACCGGGACGACAGGCCTCCCGCTGTCGTCGAGCTGGTGCAGGTACTCGCAGATGCCGTAGCCCGTGCGGTCGTCCCCGGTGGCGTCCGACAGCGTCCAGCGGGCCAGCCCTTCGTTGACCATGGTGCCGCCGGCGCGCCCGATGTCGGCCACCCGCAGCACGTCGCCGCGCAGGTGGTAGATCTGGTCCCGCTTGTCGACCACGTCGAGGTGCACCACCCGGTGCGTCACGGCGTCGTCGGCCAGTTCGGTGCGCACCCGCCACTCGGCGACGCTGGTGGCCCGCTCCCGTTCCCCGTCCCACACCCAGCCCCGGTGCAGGTCACCGGCCCCGGTCCCGAGGCGGATGCCGCCGAAGTGCGCGTCCTCACCGATGTTGATGCTGAACCAGCGCCACATGTTGGGCCCGCCCCAGCGGCGCGGCCCCCAGGACCGGTCCCGGTTCCCGTGCGCCCCCACCCACTCATGGCGCTCGCCGTCGACCTCGAGCCACCCGCTCCACCGGCCGGCCTGTTCGAGGTGGCCCTTGCCCACCGTGCCCGCTGCCGCGGCCGCCTCGGCCGACTGCGGGCCCGCGCCGGCGCGCGGCTGCCCGTCGGTGCCGATCGCCGGCGTCACCGCGTCGAAGCGGACGTCGAGCGCCACGTGCACGGTCCGGTTCGCGGGCGCACCGCCGCGGCAGGGTCGGGCCGGCACGTCGGCGTCGGCGGTGATGCGCCACGACTCGAGCGCCTCGAGCATCTCGTAGCGGACGGCCCCGACCTCGAGCACGGTGTCGACCGCCTCGTGCTGCTCGGTGACGTGGCGGTACTCGGCCAGGTCCCCGCCCGGCAGCCAGAGCGACAGGCCCACATCCATGGTCCCCTCGTTGGGCCGGACGCCGATGCGGGTGAAGAAGCCCGAGTCGGTCCCGGGGTCGTAGGCGTTGAAGTAGTACGACTCGCTCCAGGCCGTGTCGCCCTCGACCGGATGGGCCAGGTCGTGCCGTGCTTCGAGAATGGGCATCGTTGCGCTCCCCTACACCATGGTCTGTCCGGCACTGACGTTCAGTGCCTCACCGGTCACGCCCCGGGCGCCGTCGGAGAGCAGCCAGCAGATGGCGTCGGCGATCTCGTCCGCGCTCTGCAGGCGTCCCAGCGGGATCTCGCGGGCCACCCACGCCGCCAGGGCGTCGGTCCCGCCCATCAGGTTCTCGAACATCGAGTCCTGGTTGATCAGGTCGGTGTCCACCGTGCCCGGGCAGACGGCGTTGACGGCGATCCCGCTCGGTCCGAGCTCGGCCGCCATGGTCTGGGTCAGCAGGATGACGCCCGCCTTGGCCGCGCTGTACGCCCCCAGGAACACGAACGCCCGCTTGCCGGCCTGGCTCGAGACGTTGCAGATCCGACCGGACACCCCGGCCGTGATCATGCGACTGGCGCAGGCCCGCGAGACCAGCCACGTGCCGACCACGTTGACATCGAGCACGCGGCGGAACTCCTCGGCCGGGACGGTCAGCAGCGGGCCCAACCCGAAACCCGGGCCGCTGCCGCCGGCGATGTTGGCCACCAGCGTGACCGGCCCCAACTCGGCGCTCACCGCGGCCACCGCGGCCTCCACCGCCGCCTCGTCCGACACGTCGGCCACCGCCGTCGCCACCGGCCCACCCAGGGCGGCGATCTCGTCGGCCAGCGCGCCCAGGTCGTCCACGGTGGCCGTGCCGTGGCCGGGCGCCTCGCGGTAGGGACGGGCGATATCGAGGCAGGCCACCGACGCCCCGCCCCGGGCCAGCTGCAGGGCGGTGGCCCGCCCGATGCTGCGGGGTCGGGCCGCCCCGGTGACCAGTGCCACCTGGCCGGCGAAAGGGCGCGCCAGGTCAGGGTGTGTGAAACTCACCGGGCAAACGTAGCGAGGAACGACGAGCCGTGCGACGGTCCGTGCGACAGGCCGTGCGACGGTCCGTGCGACGGTCGATCCGTCGGGGTTGGGGAGAATACATGCAGGCTGCGGTGACCAGGGGCGGGGCCCTCGTCGTGGGTGAGGTGGCCGACCCCACACCTGGTTCGGGCCACGTGCTGGTGCGCTCGCTGGCCGCCGGCATCTGCGGGTCCGACCTCCACGCGCTGGCCGACTTCGCGCGACTTCACCGGGCTGATGGACTCGGTCGGCGTCCCCTCCCTCGATCCGGCGGCGGACTGCGTCTTCGGCCACGAGTTCTGCGCCGAGATCATCGAGCACGGACCCGACACCGGCCGGGCGCTGCCGGTGGGCACGCGGGTCTGCTCGGTGCCCATCGTCGTGACCCCGACCGGCGTCGAGCAGATCGGCTACTCCAACCTCTACCCGGGCGCCCTGGCCGAGCACATGGTGCTCCAGGAGATGCTGCTCCTGCCCGTCCCCGACTCGCTCGACACCGACCTGGCCGCGCTGACCGAACCGCTGGCCGTGGGCGAGCACGCCGTCGGGCTCTCCGGGCTCGAGCCGGGGCAACCGTGCCTGGTGGTGGGGTGCGGCCCGGTCGGCCTGGCCGTCATCGCCGCCCTCAAGGGCCGGGGCCACGGGCCGGTCCTGGCGGCCGACTTCTCGCCCACCCGCCGCCGCCTGGCCGAGGCCTTCGGGGCCGACGAGGTCATCGACCCGGCCGCCGAGTCCCCCCACGACCGCTGGGCCGACTTCGGCGTGGCCACCGGGGTGATGGAACGGGCCGGCGCCGCCCTACTCGGCGGCCGCCATCGTCGACCCGGTGATCTTCGAGTGCGTGGGCGTGCCCGGCATGTTGCAGTCGCTGATCGCCGAGGCCCCACCGCACAGCCGGATCGTCGTGGTCGGCGTGTGCATGCAGAGCGACTCCATCGAGCCGTTCATGGCCGTGACCAAGGAGATCGAGTTCCGCTTCTCCTTCGGCTACACCGGGGCCGAGTTCGCCGCCACCCTCGAGCGCCTGGGGGCCGGGGTTCCCGGCGCCGACCGGCTGGTCACCTCCGTGGTCGACCTGGCCGGCGCGCCCGGCGCCTTCGAGACCCTCCGCACGCCCGGTGAGCACGGCAAGATCCTGGTCACTCCCGGCCCACCGGGCACGTGAGCACCGAGCCCTCGAGCACCGAGCCCTCGAGCACCGATCCCCTGAGAGAGGAACCCCCACCCCGATGACCACCCTCGACGCCGCCGAGCAGCTGAAGTTCGGCATCTTCCTGGCCCCGTTCCACCCGGTCGGGCAGAACCCGACGCTGGCCCTCGAACGCGACCTGCAGCTCATCGAGCACCTGGACGAGCTGGGCTTCGAGGAGGCCTGGTTCGGCGAGCACCACTCGGCCGGCTACGAGATCATCGCCTCCCCCGAGGTCTTCATCGCCGCCGTGGCCCAGCGCACCAAGCACATCCGGCTGGGCACCGGCGTCTCGTCCCTGCCCTACCACCACCCCTTCATGCTGGCCGACCGCCTGGTCCTGCTCGACCACCTGACCCGGGGCCGCCTGATGATCGGCGTCGGCCCCGGCGCCCTGCCCTCCGACGCCTTCATGATGGGCATCGACCCGGCCCGCCAGCGCGACATGATGGAGGAGTCACTCGAAGCCATCCTCCTCCTGCTCGAGGGCCGCGAGCCGGTGACCATGGAGACCGACTGGTTCAAGCTGGTGGGGGCCCGCCTGCAGATGCGGCCCTACCAGCGCCCGTACCCCGAGGTGGCCGTGGCGGCGCAGGTCTCGCCGGCCGGCCCCCGCGCCGCCGGCAAGTTCGGCTGCAGCCTGCTCTCCATCGGTGCCACCTCGGCCGGCGGCTTCGACGTGCTCGGCGCCCACTGGGACGTCATGGACGAGCGGGCCGAGGAGTTCGGCACCACGGTCGACCGCAGCAAGTGGCGCCTGGTCGGGCCCATGCACATCGCCGACACCAAGGAGCAGGCCATCAAGGACGTCGAGTTCGGCCTCGAGGAGTGGGTCGACTACTTCCAGCGGGTGGCCGCCCTCCCGCTCGCCCCCGACACCACCAACTTCGAGTCGCTGGTCGACGCCCTCAACGCCTCGGGCTTCGCCGTCATCGGCACGGTGGAGGACGCCATCGCCCAGGTGGCCCGCCTGCGCACCCAGTCCAAGGGCTTCGGCACCTTCCTGCTCATGGGGCACGAGTGGGCCGACACCGAGGCCACCCGCCACTCCTACGAGCTCATCGCTCGATACGTGGCCCCCGAGTTCCAAGGCTCCTCGTCCACCCTGACCGCCAGCCGCGACTGGGCGGCCGAGAACCGGCCCGAGTTCATCGGGGCCGCCGGCAACGCCGTCATGTCCGCCATCCAGAAGCACCACGAAGAGAAAGCAGCCAAGAACGCCAATGTCTGAATCCACCGCAGCCTCCGCAGCTCGCAGCCGCCATCCCCGGCGTCACCCACGAGCAGATCCCGACCAACGGGATCGAGCTCCACGTCGCCACCGCCGGCCCGGTCGACGGCAAGCCCGTGGTGCTCTGCCACGGCTTCCCCGAGCTCTGGTACTCCTGGCGCCATCAGATCACCGCCCTGGCCGACGCCGGCTACCGGGTCATGGCCCCCGATCTGCGGGGCTACGGCACCAGCAGCGCGCCCAAGGAGGTCACGGCCTACGGGTCCGACCAGCTCACGGCCGACCTGGGCGGCCTGCTCGACCACTACGGCTACGAGCGGGCGCACTTCACCGGTCACGACTGGGGCGCGATGGTGGTCTGGGAGATGGGCCGCCTCCACCCCGACCGGGTCTCGTCCCTCTACAACATGAGCGTCCCCTACTCCCAAGCGCCGGCCCCGCCGCTCGAGATCTTCGAGGTCCTCTTCGAGGGCAAGTTCTTCTACATGCTGTACTTCCAGGAGGTGGGGCCGCCCGAGAAGGAGCTCGAGGCCGATACCCGCCACTTCCTGCGCACCATGCTGTGGTCGGCCGTCGGGTGAGGGCCTCAGCTCGGGTGGCGGCCTCTTCCAGGACGTGCCCCGGGAGGGCACCGGGTTCATCGACATCCTCACCCCACCGCCCGACACAGCTCCCGGCCTGGATCACCGAGGCGGACGTCGACGTCTACGTCGAGGGCTTCCGGCGCAACGGGTTCTTCGGGCCCGATCAGCTTCTACCGCAACATGGACGCCAACTGGGTCCGCAGCAAGGACATCCCGCCCTCGGTCTACACCATGCCGACCGGATTCCTCACCGGTTCGCTCGACCCGGTGATGACGATGATGCCCGGTGCCGGCGAGGTGATGGCGGCGGAGCTCCCCGACTTCCGCGGCATGACCTCGGTGGAGGGGGCCGGCCACTGGGTCCAACAGGAGAACCCGGGCGAGACCAACGCCGCCCTGTTGGCCTTCCTCGCCGCGCTGGACTGACCGGCGGGTGTCGTGACGTACTCCATCGTCGCCCGCGACACCGACAGCGGCCAGCTCGGCGTGGCCGCCCAGAGTTGCTATTTCGCCCTCGGCTCGGTGCTGCCCTGGGCCCGGGCCGGCGTCGGCGCGGTGGCCACCCAGTCGATGGTCGACCCGGGCTACGGGCCCCGCTGCCTGGACCTGCTGGCCGAGGGCCTCCCGGCTCCCGACGCCCTGGACCGGGTGCGCGCCGCCGACGAGGGACGCGACGTGCGCCAGGTCGGCCTGGTCGACGCCGCCGGCCGCGGTGGCCTCCTTCACCGGGGCGCTCTGCATCGACCACCTGGGCCACGCCGCCGGGGACGGCTACTCGGCCCAGGCCAACATGATGGCCGGACCCGGCGTCTGCGAGGCCATGGCCGAGGCCTTCGAGCACGCGACCGGGGGCCTGGCCACCCGCCTGGTGGCCGCGCTGGTGGCCGCCGAGGGCAAGGGTGGCGACGCCCGCGGGCGGATGTCGGCCGCCGTCATCGTGGTCGAGGGGGCGCGGCCACGACCACCCCTGGGAGGGCGTGCTGACCAACGTCCGGGTCGACCACCACCCCGACCCGCTGACCGAACTGGCCCGCCTGGTCGACGTGGCCGAGGCCTACCACCTGTGTGACGTGGCCGAAGCGGCGCTGATGCGGGGCGACGCCGACGCCGCGCTGGCCGGCGCCGAAGCCGGGCTGGCCCTGCTGCCGGGCGAGGGCAACCTCCGGCTCAGCTACATCGCCGCGCTGGTCGGCGTGGGTCGCACCGACGAGGCGGCCCGAGAGGTCCAAGCACTGGTGGCCGAACGACCATCGTGGGAGGGGATCCTCCGCGCCATCACCGAACGTGGCCTGGTCCCGCTGCCCGAGGGCCTCACCATCGACGCGCTCCTCGCCCGCCCGGTCGGATGAGCCTGATCCCGTCTGCCCCGCGCAACCCCGCGGCGTCCCGTGGCCCACGTCCGAGTGGCCGCGCGCCGGCATCCCGCCCGAGGTCGCCCTCGACCCGCTGCTGGACCAGGTCTGCGACGACACGGGCCCGCTGGCCACCACCTACGCCGTCGTCGTCGTCCACCGCGGCCGGCTCGTGGCCGAGCGGTACCAGGGCGGGCTGCCGCACTTCGACCGCCCGCCCGAGCCGGTCACCGTCGAGACACGCCTGCTGAGTTGGTCGATGGCCAAGTCGATGCTGCACGCCGTGGTCGGCCTCCTGGTCAAGCGACGGCCGGCTCGACCTCGACGCACCGGCCGACGTGCCCGAGTGGTCCGCCCCGGGTGACCCGCGCACGCCATCACGCTGCGCCATCTGCTGGCCATGCGCGACGGCCTGGACTTCGCCGAGGACTACGTCGACGACCGGATCTCCGACGTCATCGCCATGCTGTTCGGCGACGGGCAGGCCGACATGGCCCACTTCGCCGCCGACCGCCCGTTGGCCGCCGCCCCCGACACCCGCTTCAACTACTCCTCGGGGACGACCAACATCATCTCGGCGCGTCGTCGCCCGCCTGGTCGGGCCCGGCGCGCCCTACGAGGCGTTCCTCCACGAACGCCTCTTCGGCCCCCTCGGCATGGCCAGCGCCCGTCCCGAATTCGACGGCGCCGGCACCTGGGTGGCGTCCTCCTACGTCCGGGCCACCGCCCGCGACTTCGCCCGCTTCGGCCTGCTCTACCTGCGCGACGGCGTGTGGGACGGCACCCGGCTGCTGCCCGAGGGATGGGTGGACTACGGCCGCACCATCGAGTCGGTCGACCCCGAGGACGGCCCCTACGGCGCGCACTGGTGGGGCGTGGCCGGCGACACCCTGGGCACCTTCCGCGCCTCGGGCTACGAGGGCCAGTCGATCACCATCTGCCCGGCGCTCGACCTGATCGTGGTGCGCCTCGGGAAGACCCCCACCGAGCACGACCCCGACCTGGTGGCCTGGCGGGCCGACGTGGTGCAGGCCTTCTCCTAGAAC
>CAVURD010000018.1:0-59486 GCA_963743785.1 uncultured Acidimicrobiaceae bacterium
GTGCCCCCTGGCCCAGCAGCCGGCGCACCCCGGTGACCAGGCCGGCCGGAGTGTACCAACGGTGCAGTGCCGCGTCACCCAGGTGGGCCGCCGAGAACCCCGTCGGGCCGTAGTCGTAGCGGGTCACCACCGGCACCGGGCCCGGCGCGCCCGGGAACGAGGGGCAGGGCTGGAAGGCCGAACTCGGGACCCGCATCCGGGCATCGACGCCGCCCACGGTCCAGGCCAGGATGTTCATGACCTCGTGACCCCAGGCCACTCGATACCCGACCACCCCGTGCGCCGACGGCGCGCACCCGGTCGCCAACGAGGTGAGCGCACAGGCGGTCGTGCTGGGTGCCACCGAGGTGATGGGGCCTCCGACCCCTTCGGACAGGGTGGGGGTCAATGGTCGCCGCTCGGCCAACTGCTGCCAGCCCAAGCCGTCGAGGACGAGGAGGACCACCTGTGACCCCTGGCCCACCGGGTCTGGCATCCAGGCGGGCGGAGCCTCACCGCGGTACAGGCTCCCCAGTACGCCCGGCACCACCCCGGTCAGGCACGCCCCCCCGAAGTCAGGGAGGAGCGGCTGCACGGGCCCTGCTCCGGGCCCTGCTCCTTGAGGTTCAGCCGCTGCGGACACTTCAGATACAGGCACAGCGGGACACCGTAGACCCGCCAAACACATCCCTCATGACACTTCGACCGGTAACATTGGCTCGTGAGGGTATCGACACGCGGCGACTACGCCAGCAGGGCCTTGCTGTCCCTGGCCCTCCACGATGGCGATACGCCCACGTCTGTGCGCGACATCGCCGAGCGGACCGCGCTGCCGCAGCCCTATCTCGAACAGATCCTGCTCGCCCTCAAGGGAGCCGGTCTCGTGCGCTCCAAGCGGGGGGTGGGCGGCGGCTATGTGCTGGCCCGCCTGCCCGCCGACATCACGCTGGCCCAGATCGTCTCGGCCGTCGATGGCCCCATCGCCGCCGGCGACTTCGGCGAGCCCCACGCCGACGGGGCCTGTGACCACGAGGGGCAATGCGTCCTTCTGGCCGTGTGGGCGGACGTCGGCGAGACCATGCGCACGCACCTGCAGTCGTTCAGCCTGGCCGACATGGTGGCCCGGGCCCGGGGCAACGTGGCCGCCCCCGTCAGCTGAGCGAACCGTTGCCTCACATCACCTCGTCGTTCTCCCGGTTCCACACCGCTTCCTCGTTCTCCCGGTTCCACATCTGCAGGACCGGCGTCTCATGCTCCCAACCCAGCACACTCACCGCACCGGCACTGAGGTAGAACAGTCGGCCCCCCACCGGCGGCAGACCGAGCCAGCGGGCGGCGAGCACCCGCAAGATGTGCCCGTGGGCCACGCAGAGGGTGTCTCCCGGGGACTGCCGGGCCCGTCCGATGACCCGATCGGCCCGGCGGCCCACATCGGCGGGCCGCTCCCCCTCCGGCACGCTGTCGTTCCACAGCGACCACCCCGGACGTCCGACCTGGATCTGGGCGGTGGTCAGTCCCTCGTACGCGCCGTAGTCCCACTCGAGAAGGTCTGGCTCGATCTCTCCGTCGAACCCCGCCAGGGCGCACGTGTCCCGGGCCCGTTGCAACGGGCTCGTCAGGATCTGGGCAAACGGTAGGTGGCGGAGCAGCTGACCAGCCCGTTTGGCTTGTTCCCGCCCCTCCTCCAGCAGGGGAATATCCGTCCGGCCCGTGTGTTGACCAGTGAGGGACCATTCTGTCGCGCCGTGGCGCAGTAGGACCATGCGGGAAGGCATTGGGCGCAAGGTCACCATGGCCGGTGCGGCCGCGCAACTTCGGGCGCGAACAGCCCAATGGAATGATGGCGGCACATCCGGTGTTGTACCGGTCAGATTCATCCCGGGTCGCCCCGGGTACGGATGAGAGAGAGCGAAGAACGTCGGGAGAGAAGTGATGAAGAGCGCGGTGAGCACAGCCGACACCTTGGGTTTGATGTTGCGTGATCTGGACCAGTTCCCCATGCCCGATCACGAGCAGCAGGTGGAGTTGGCGAAGCGCGTCGCGGCCGGCGACGAGGCGGCACGCAAGCAGATGGTGGCGGCCAACCTGCGGTTGGTTGTGCACTGGGCCCGGCGTTACCAGGACCGCGGCGTGGACATGGCCGACCTGGTCCAAGAGGGATCATTCGGCCTCATGCGTGCGGTCGACAAGTTCGACTGGGAGCGGGGTTTCCGCTTCTCGACCTATGCCACCTGGTGGATCCGTCAGGCCCTCCAACGGGCCGTCCAGCAACACGGGCGCACCATTCGGATCCCCTTGGAGGTGGGTGAGCAGATCCAGCGGCTCGAACTGACCAAGGCGGAGCTGGCCAATACCCTCGGGCGCACCCCGACCGAGGAAGAGTTGACCGAGGCGACCGGCATGACGGCCGACGAGCGCCACTCGCTCGAAGATGTGGCCAGGGTGACCGCTTCACTGGATCAGCCAGCGGCCTCGGAATCAGCCACCACACTCGGTGAACTGGTGGCACCGGACGCCTCGGACTTTGTGGCCGACGTCGAGCAGACCATGGTCTACGACCGGGTTCGCGAGGCGGTCGAGAAGCTGCCCGATCTCCAGCGCGACGTGCTGCGCCTGCGCTTCGGTTTCGGCGGTGACTCGCCGGCCTCGCTGCAGTCCACGGCTGAGCGTCTGGGCGTCGGCGTGCGCCGGGTACGAAGGGCCGAGGAAGAGGCGCTGGCCGCACTCTCCTTTGACACCGATGTCCTCGGGGTCCATCAAGCCGCCTAATAGGCCTGAATCAAGCGGGCTCGTCGGCGGACCAATAGCCCGCCAGGTCCTCGGGGAGCGAAACGACGAACTCCACCTGCTCGTGGCTTCCCGGGTGGGTGAAGGCCAACCGGCCCGCATGGAGGAAGAACCGTCCCGAACCTAAGCGCCGGTCCGGCGCACCGTAGCGGGCGTCCCCCACGACGGGGTGTCCGATGGCGGCCATGTGGACGCGGATCTGGTGGGTGCGCCCACTTTCCAGATTGAGCTCGAGCAGGGTCAGTTCACGCGGCTCGCTGCGCCGCTCCAGCACGGTGTAACCCGTCCGGGCGGACCGGCCATTCGAGGAGACGGCCATCTTGGTTGGCGTCCGGGTGGACCGTCCGATCGGTGCGTCGACCTCCCCGCGGTCATCGACCACCAGCCCCTCCACCAGGGCCAGGTAGCGGCGCCGCATGGTGCGGTCGGCCAGCTGGGCCACCAGATCCGTGTAGGCCATTTCGGTTCGGGCCGCCACCATCAGGCCCGAGGTGCCCTTGTCGAGTCGGTGCACGATCCCGGGCCGGTCGGCCGGGCACACACCGGAGTCCACCAGCGCGGCGATATCGGGATAGCGCGCCAACAGACCACCGACCAAGGTGCCGTCGTGATGACCGGCTCCGGGGTGGACGACCAATCCGGCCGGCTTGTCGATCACGACGAGCTCGGGGTCGGCATGGACGACCGCGAAGTCGATGCCTCCTTCCGCCCGGACCCGAGCGCTTTGCGGCTCGGGCACGATCACGGTGATCCGTGATCCCTCCCGCAGGAGACGCTGCCCGGCCGTCACCGCCACCTCGTCGACCTGGACCCGGCCGGCCGCGATGAGCTCGGCGGCCACCGTCCGCGAGACATCGGCCACCATGGCCACTCCCCGGTCGACCCGCACACCGGCCAGGAGAGCGGGGACCTCCATCGAGATGGTGCGCTCTGTCATGGCTTGGCGTCTTGGGCCTGGGCTCCCCCCAGAACCAAAGTGATGGCCACGACCACCACGCCCACGGTGACGCAGGCATCGGCCAGGTTGAAGGTGGGCCAGTGGGTCAGCGTGATGAAATCGGCCACCTGACCATGATGCCCACTGACCAGGCGCTCGCTCAGGTTGCCGACCGCTCCTCCGAGGACCAGCCCGCCCCCGACAGCCTGGGGCACTGTTCGGGCCCGGGCCACCACGACGGCCAACACGACCACCGCGACGCTGAGCAGCACCGTGATGATGACGGCACGACCGCTGAAGAGACTGAACGCGAAACCTGAGTTGAAGGAAAGGGCCAGACCGAAGGGCCCCCACAGGTGCACGACGCCATGGAGGTGCGCTTCAGCCGTCGACGTGGTCACCCGGTCCGCCACCAGGACAATCACCGCGAGCGCATAGGCCACTATCCGCAGGCGGGCGGTGCCACCGCGTTTCAGCGCCGCGACAACCCCCCGCTCTTGCAGGCCACGCACAGGCGGGCGTAGGGAAGGGCCCGCAGGCGAGGCTTGGGGATGGGCTGGTAGCAACGCTCGCAATAGCCGTAGGTCTTGTCCGCCACACGCTCCATGGCGAGGTCGATCTCTTCAACCGCCAGCGCGGCCTGGCCCGAGAGGGCGAGATTGCGCTCGCGGTCAACGGTGACGGTGCCCCCTTCGCCCGACTCCTCGTCGAACTGCACGTCGCCGGGCTCACGCTCAAGCGCCAGCGAGTCGGCCTCAGCCCGCAGCGACGTTGCCTGCTCCTGATAGATGTCCCGCTCGATGACGAGCAGCTCCGTCTGCTCCTCCAAGAACTTGCCTTCCTTGGCGTAGGGGCCCGTCTTGGGCCTGACCGGCGCCAACAGCTTGGGCTTGACGCCCAGCGTCTTGACCGGACGGGGAGCCGGGACTTCTGCGCTCCCCGCCGCCTTGGCCGCCGGAGCGGCCTTCTTCGCCGTAGCCGGCCCCTTCTTGGTCGTCACCGGGGGCTTCTTGGACCGCGGCGCCGACTTGTTCGACGCGGTCTTGGTCGACCCCGTTGTCGTCGCCTTGCTCGACGCCACCTTGGTTGACGCCACCTTGGTTGACGCCACCTTTGTTGGCAGCGCCTTGGCTGGCACAGCCCTGCTCGTGGCGGCCTTCTTGGTCGCTGGGAGGCCCTTGCCCGCCGGCGCTGCCGTCTTCGAAACAGGGGAGCTCTTCTTGGTCATTGCTGCTTTCTTGGCCCCCGGAGCAGCATTTTTGGAGGCGGGAGCGATCCTTTTGGCCGCGGCCTTGTTGGCTGCCGAAAGGCGCGACGGATTGACCTTCTTTTTGGCGGCGGTCGCCTTGCTCGCTGGGCTCATCGTCTCCTCCTTCGCGGCCATTGCTATGGCCGGCTTCCCGACGACAACCGCGTCGAGAGAGCGGGTGACGATAGCGGACGGCACCAAGCAGGGGCAATACCCGAGGCGCTACCCCAAGGACTTAGAGCGGGTGCGTTGCTCCGGGAGTGCCACTGCCTGTCGTATTTTGCAGGCTCAGTGTAGGGGCGCCATCGTCGGCTTCAGCCGATACCGGCGAAGGATGCTCGACCCCGTCCCCTCCGGCCCCGCTTCCGCCGGCCCCAGCGCCGCCCCCGTTGTCGGGACTCGCCTTCGGTCGGACGCCCATGAGTGAATTCGCCGGTTGCACGTTCTCATCGACCCACTTGAGGATCTCCGAGAGCGCGCCGCGCAGCCGGTTCCGCTCCGACTCGAGATGCCGGGCCATGCTCTCGACGTCGGCAGCCAGCTGGGTCCGGCTGGCCTCCAAGCGAGCTACGTCGTCGCGGAGGTTCTGCTGGGCCTCGGTTTGGAGCTCACTGGCCTTCTGCTCCGCCCGCGCCACGATGGCCGCCGCCTCGGCCTCGCTCTCGCGTTTGGTCTGATCGACAAACCTCTGCGCCAGCAAGAGTGTCCGCTGCAGCGTCTCGTCGGACAGGCCAGGCTCGACCGGCTCACGTTCGGCGGTTGCCACCGGCGCGGCGGGGGTCTCGGCCGGTTCGGCCCTCCGCTCCGACTCGAGCTGCCCAATCCGGTCGCTGGCCTGTCGCAGCCGCTCGTTCAACTGGCGAACGTGCTCCTGGAGCGCCTCGGCCTCTTGGGCGGCCTTGTCGAGGTACTCGTCGACCTCGTCGACGTTGTAGCCCTTGAGCCCGAGGCGGAACTCGACCGTGCGCAGCGTGTCGAGCGTGGATGAGGCCGATTGCGAATTGTCCATGGGCCCGAAGTCTACCCATCCTCTCTTCCCGTTCAGAGCCTCTGCGAATGGGCGGGAGGAACCATGACTGATCGGATCACAAAAGCGTCAACTCGGTGGGAATGTCGGCGTTTCGTGGGCATCGCCCACGACAACCGTTCCAGGAACGATCCTTTGGTTGCGACCAACCCTCGCTCCTCCTTATCGGCGGCGCCTGGCCCCTGCCGCTGTTCCGCGAACCTTGGGCAATAGGCGTTGCGTTGATGGCAGCGGCGATCGAGCAGCGCAGCAGTCGGCGAGGTCGACCCGACCTTGACGTCGGGACGCCTGGTTGAGGCCCGGCAAGCCCGTCACACGAGCACCGACGGCGGTGTGGACGCCGGGCCGGGAGTGCGACGGCGGCGTGGACCCAGACGGACGATGCTACGGACGGTGTCTCAGCGTCATCCGACGGTCGGACAGCAGCTCGCGCCGTACCCGGGCCCGAGTGAGATCCGGAACGACCAGGGAGCGCGGCCGCCTGTGGGCCCGCGTCAGCGCGCGGCCGAACGCTGTCGCCAACGCAGGAGGGGTTTCTCAATCAGGAACCAGCTGGCGATGGCGATAGCGAAGATGATGGCCAGGCGAACCAGCTCCGTGGGCCAGTAGGACCAGTGGGTCCCGTCGGCGCCCGGCTGGAGGGCCAGGTAGACAGGCCAATGCACGAGGTACAGCGTGTAGGTCAAATCGCCGAGGAACACGAATAGACCGAGACCAACAAATCGGGAACCGGTGCCTCTGGGACAGATCACGAAGTACACGATGATGATGGCGGAAGCCAGCGTCGTCGCGGGTATCCACCACACGACGAGTCTCTGCTGGAACAAGGGAGCATTGAACAGGATCCAGACCAAAAAGGCCACGGACACCACGGCTGCGACAGACAGTATTTGCGCGGACCGTCGGCGCCATTGACTCAGGAATCCGTCCGTGGCCAACAGCCCGAGCAGGCATCCGACGAAGATCGCGTCGGAACGGGTGTCAAAGGCATAGTAGAGACGCGCGAAAAGAGCTGGAGTGAAGTGCGGGGAGCTGTACACCTGCCACAGCCTGTCGGCGTTACTCAATACCAGCCCAGCGATGGCGAACCCGTAGGCCAGTTTGCGCCGGTGAAGGGCCACGGCCGTCACCATCAGCACGGACCAGATGATGTAGAACTGCTCTTCCACGGACAAGGACCACGTCTGTGCCAGATACCCGAAGAACGGTTGGTGGCCCAGCGCCTGTCGATAGTCGGCGTAGTAGAACAACGCCGCCGCGCTGTCACCCCACAACCGCTGCGACGCATCTGCCACGTGGACAAATGACGCGTAGATGGCAAGGAGCACGATGGTGAGCACCAGTGGGGGCAGCAACCGAGCGGCCCGCCGCGAATAGAACCCTTTCAGGCTGACGCGGCCATTCCTGTCGCCTTCTGATGCCAGCATGGCCGTGATGAGAAAGCCGCTGAGCACGAAGAACATCTGAATGGCTATCCACGAGCCGGGCCACGTCTTGAAGTTGGAGTGGTAGACGAGGACGGTCGTAAGAGCGAAGGCCCGAAAACCAGTCAGGGGCGGGCGATTCCCCAGTCGGAATTTGGGACGGGTGGTGGTTCCGTCGGTGTCGGCTCCCGGTGCCGCGGCACGCGGCGACTGTTCGGATGCAAGCAGGGGCGGCCCAGATGAGTCGACGGAGCCGGCTGGCGGGGGCGGGGGCGGGGACAATTCACCGCTGTGCACGTCGTTGGCCACGATGCCGCTGACGGGAACGCGGTCGTTGTCCACCAAATCCTATCGGACAGTTCGGTGAGGCAGATCTATCTTCATTGTTGTAAATACGGCCGTCCGATTCCGCGATTCCATCGGCAGGACTTTATCGCACCGCCTCAATACCAACCCCTGGCGCCCGCACATGAACGGGACGGCCGCAGGACACGTCAGGCCCAGGGATCGTCGCTCTCTTCTCCCTTGACGGGCCCAGCCACACACCCACTGCACGCTATCGCCGCCGTCGCCAGTGATGGTGGTTAGTGCGAAAAGTCCGACCAGACCCAGGCGTGATTCTGGTAGGTGGGCCGCGAACCAAGCACGATGGTGAAGAAGGCCACTCCGTAAGAGGAGCCACGGCCGATTTGGAACTCGGCCAAGTGGGCGTCTTCGGGCACCACCACCATGGTCACGCCCCAGTTGTGCATCGCCTCCCGGACTGCCTCGAGGTTCGCCGTCGTCGGCAACGGGGCAGGACCCAATGGCACCGACGCTTTCCTGAGAACGTTGAACCCGAGCATGTTCGCGCCGGCTCGAGCCACCGTGCCGGCCGGTCCACCCCCTCCGGCCATCTGATAGTGCATCCCACCGATCGCCTGCCAGGGGATCGAAGATTGCGAATCGGCGGCGGCAAACGGATAGGTGAGCACTACCTGCCCCGGCGGGAGGTGATCTGCCGTGGTCAGGAACCATTGCGGTACGCGCACCGGCTGCACGGTAAGTGGGACGTTCGGCGATAGGACCACGGCTGCCGGCACGACCGCAACCGCGGCCACCGCCAGGGCCACCACCAGCGCCACCGCGCCCCCCGTGCGTCCCCATCCGAACGGAGATCGTTTCGGCACGGTCACACCATGATCGACTTCCCGCCGATGGGCGATCCACCGCGAGGCGCTCGATCTCGAATGATCGACGATGATCGCCACCATCACCGCGGCACAGAGTCCGAAGACGGCGTCAAAGCGAGACTGCACCACGTTGTCGAAGATGGGCAGGCGATAGAAGATCGACCAGGGTCTCCAGTGGTCCCCCGTCACCCGCAGGCTCAGCGCAGCGGTGACGACACCGAGGGCGCCGAAGAACCAGAGCCGGCGGTCTGATCGCCAGACGACGGTCCCCGCCGCCACGACAACCAGAACCCCCGGCCCCAGGTAGGAGGGTGAAGGAGGGGACGGGCCCCGATAGCCGCCCAAGACGGGTGCTTCTTGCGTGAGGAATCGGGCACTGACCGGACCCCACTGTCCCAGGTGGCTCCAGAAGTTGCCAAGAGAGTTTCCGAGGTCACCGGGTACGTTGGTCGACCACACCATGCCGCTGAGATGAGCAGGGCCGGCCAGGACGAACCACACGGGATACGCCAGCAGTGCCGCCGACAGGGCCAGCGCAACGCTGATACCGGTGATCGCATACCGCCCCCGGAGTCGAAGCTCGTCCCTGTGCCACAACCCCGCGTAGCCCAGCAGGAGGATGGTACCCACGACGACCGAGATCGACACGATGAGCACGGTCTCCGTGCTCACGAAGAATTCAGCTGTCACCAGCAGCGCCAGCGCGATGCCCACCCGTGCCGGGCGGGCCCGCTGTCTGAGGAACAGCTCGTCCAGGCCGCCGACGATAAGAGGCAGCAGAGCGAGGCACGCCAGGTTCAACCAGCCGAAGGCCAACTGTACGATCACCAGAGCGCTGAATCCGTAGGCCAACCCTCCCACGAAGGCCGCCGGCGCCCAGGTGACCCAGCGGCGCAGTAGCCAGAACATCGCGAGAGCGGTCAGGGCCGGGATCAGCGTCGAGGCAACATTGATGGCGGTGACCGGCCCGAATACCAGCGTCACCGGGGACATGATCAGCCCGATTACCGGGACGCTGGTGTCATCCAAAAGGTTGAAACCGACCGGATGGAACATCCACGTCGAGAAGAGCAGCTGGTGCCCGTGCGACAGGGCGAACGCGGACCATTCGAGGTACCACAATGACCGACCGGCGTCGGTGCAGTCACACGTCATCACCTGCGAGGGGGACGTGCTCCACACGTGCCACCAGAGTCCGACCGACAGGATCAAGTAGAGGCCGCCCGCAACCAGGTACCCGGACGAACCAGTCCAGCGACGGGATTGTGGGGGGGTGTCATCGCTCACCGAGGTGTCGAGGGCGAACAGTGTCATCTCAGTCTCATCGGGTTCGGCTCTGCGTCCAGTCAACGCCGATGCAACACGCAGGCAGCCACCGCCAACGCGGTGGACCGTGACCCGTTACCACCGATGCAGGCGGCAAAGTCTGAGGGGGACACCGCCATCGCCGACGGGGCGTGGCGCACGTTGTTCCAGACCCAGGCCTTCGACTCCAGCATCGGGGGCTGCCCGAGGGCCGCGGTGAACAACCCGACCGCGTAGGGGACGGGCCGACCGCTGTTATACGAAGGCATATCGGACTGCTCGGGTACCACCACGGTCGTGACTCCCCATCCGGCCAATGCTTCGCGGATGGCGTGAAGGTTGGCGCTGGTGGGCATCGGTGGCGGAGAGAGCGACAATGATGCGCGGGCCAGGACGTTGAATCCGGGACGTTCCGGCCCGGCGCGGGAGGGGACGATCCCAGGGCCACCGCCCCCCACCATCGAGAAGGTCAAACCCTCCGAGGCCTGCCAGGCCATCGAGGATTCGATTCCTCCCAGGGCGGCAGGATAAGGGAGCACCACCAGGTGGCTGCCGAGACGGGGGGCACGAGACGTGAACCACGCGGGTACGACCACCGGCCGAACGGTCATGGGGATGTTCGGCCAAAGGGCCACAACCAGGGGCACCAGTGCCGCCGCGGCGACGGCCAAGGCGGCGGCCCTGCCCCGTCCGCCGCCCGATCGGAGCCGGGCCGAACGTCGGGTGCGGTCGATGACCAGGGCCAACAGGATCGCCACGCAGGTGTCGACGATGGCCGTGATGTTGACCGGGACAATGTTGTTGAGTACGGGCAGGTGGACGAAGAGGCGCCACGGGGTCCAATATCCGTGGCCGGCCCCGAGCGACAGCACCGCAGCCAGGAGTCCGAGCAGGCTGAAGAATCTCACCAGCGGGTCACGGCGCCAGATGACCGAGCCGCTCACCACGACGACCACCACTCCGAAACCGAGGGTGCCCAGGAGCGGCAGCGTCGGGCCCTGATAGCCGCCGAAGATGTGCATGACCCCGGTGAGGGGCCCGCTGACGAAACCGTTGAAGAAGTCCCCCGGGGAATTCTCCACCGTGCCGGACGGAGAGTTGGGCCACGCCCGCCCGACCAGGTGGGCCGGTCCGGCAAAGAAGAACCACAGCGGATAGGCCAACAAGATCAGGGCCACTCCGGCCGCCAAACCGAGGGCGGGAGCGGCCTCGGCAACGGGCCCACGGACGGCCAGCCTTGTGCCGAATATCGACCGCACTCCAATGGAGAAGGCGGCCAACACAGCGAACAGAGAGACCAGAAGCAACACCTCGACGCTGACAAAGAACTCGATGGTCAGGAGCAGACCGAGCGCGAACCCCACCCACAGGGGCCGATAGCGGTGGCGAACAAAGAGGTCATCGATGCAGCCCACGATGAGCGGAACTGGTGCCAGGAACCCGAAGTTGGGATGGGCCAGGGCGAGACTCACCAGAACGAAGGGGGAAAAGCCGAAGAAGAGGCCCCCGACGATGGCCGCGGGGGTCCAACGAACCCATCGCCGGAGTAACCAGAACATTGCCAGAGCGGAGACCGGAGGCGACACCAGGTCGATGAGGTTCAATGACGCCACCGGTCCGAACAGCCAGGTCACTGGTGCGGTGCCGATTCCCAGTCCGAGCGAATTCGGCGCCATGTTGATGCCTCGCGGCACCAGGAGCTTGGGCGAGAAGAATGGATTGAGACCGTGACTGAGCGCGTAGGCAGGCCACCTGATGACCCACAGAGTGAGCGCCGCGTCACCGCACCCGCAGGTGGTGACCGTGTTCGGATGGGGCAGGACGTGCCACCACAGGACCACGGACAAGGCCAGATAGCCACCCCCGGCCAGGAGGTACACCCGCCATCGACCACCGGGCGTCGAGCCATCGCGTCCGGCACCAACCGAAGCTTCGGCGTCCGGTGGATTCGGATCGAATGGATCGCTCGAAGTTCTGGGCGGCCCGATCGGGACTTCTTCCTGCTTCGAAGGGCTCCACTGCTGTGTCATCGGCTAACGCACATGGGTCGACGGTGCTCGACGATCACTGGTGGTGGCCATTCGGCCGCGGCCCAGAGCATATCCATTTTCTCCGGATCCCATAGCGATCACCGATGATCGCACCTGCCCAACGAAACCCGCCATCGACCGCCATTGGGACCGTTACCTGCTGCCAAGCCCGCCGGGAGTTTCCCAGCCGTAGGGATACCCATCGTGTATCTCCCGGGACATCGAACGTCGGCGTCGGCGTGGACCACTTAGGGTCCGGCGGCCACCACGCACTCCGTGGCTGCATCGACGGCAGCAATGCCGCGGGACTGCATTCCGGCGGTGCACTCGGACAACCGAGTACTCGTGGGGATCGTTGGCGGAGGAGCACGATCCACTGCGGTCCATACCCAGGCCGAGCCTTGAAACATCGGTCGCTCTCCGATGGCCGCAGTCATCACCGCCGCAATCGAACTGACCGGGCCAACTTGGTCGTAGGCGGGAAGGCCCGGCTGCTCAGGCACCACCCCCAACCCCGAAAGCACCAAATATGCGCCGGCCCCCAGAGGGAGAGCCCACCATGAAGGAGTGTCCAAGAGTCGCCCACGGTTCGTGCCATCGAACCGATCCAATCTCCTGGTAGTGACCGAGGATCACATCGAATGCAGCCCGCCGTCACACCCATGACCGCAACGGTTTGCCGAGCAGAATTGGGAGTCCCTGACGCTGCTCCTCGGGTGCACGACGTGACCAGCGGGGTGAATCAGCCGACGCCTCTGTTTGAGTTCGGTAGCAATAGGTACCCTCCAGTTCAGCCTCAGCGCATGGAGTGAACGTACCCCAAGCGTGACGTCAGAAAGGTCTGGTCTGGTCGCGGATCCGATGGGAGAGTGGTGCGCCCAGGGACGGAACTCACGGACCCGATTGACCACTGCGTTGGGTGCATCTGGAGGCACGGGCCTTCCGGACCCGACTGATAGCGTCAGGCGCCGTGATCGAAGATGGTTCGTCACACCGGACCTCCGGCTTCGGTCGGTTGCCCGGGGCGCTGGTGATGATCGTGGGCACGGGAGTGATCATCTTGGCGCTGACCGGTCTCACCGTGCAGGCCTTTCGAGGCAATAGAACGGTGAGTGTGCAGCGGGATGCCCACACCATCCACGATGCCGCACTCGACAATGCCTTCTACAACTGCATCGACGTGCAGGCCCACAGTCTGGCGAAGACCGGCGAACCGGTTTCGCTCACCGCTCCTCCAGACTTGAGCGGGCTGGGTGACGTGGTCACCCTGCTCAAAGGAGTGGGCAGCTGGGTCACCTTTGCCGATCCCCCATCGACCGCGGCCGTGCGGCTCTCGTTGCGCAATAACGTCACCGGTGCTGGAGCCTGCCTGGGCACCGAGGTCATCGGCACGTACCCAAAACCTCATCACCGGGTCAGTGTTCGCATCGGCTCGGGGGCGAGCGTGGCCGGCATGGGTCCCCCGCCGGCACCGCCCCTGTGACATCGTCTCGGAGGTGAGGACACGATGACGACCGTGCCGGCGACGGTGGTCGCCCTCGCGGCGCTTTCGTCGGCTGGGTTACTGCCGGCATTGTCGGTGGTCGGCCTCCGCGTCGTCACGATTCCTCTCCTCCCATTGGTCGGCGCGATTTTCGCCGCACTAGCAGCAACCTGCTTCATGGCAGCTGGCGGGAGCTTGATCGCATGGTTCGTCGCCCTGGCACCGCCAGCGCTCTGGTCGTCGTTGCTCACTGGATCCGCCGGCCCGAACATCGTCCGTGGCGTGGGCCCGCAGACCGAAGGACGCCCGGCGCGCCGTGGGCCCGGGTCGTGACGGTGGTGGCCGTCGTCGCCATCGTGGGCGCCTGCGCCTGGTGTCTCCGGGGGCTGGCCACCCCGACGGTGGGCTTCGACGCACGCGCTCTATGGCTGATGCGGGCGGGATGGTTCCTCCAGTCACACCAGCAGCTCCTCACGGATATGCGACTACGCAACATCGTCCTTGTCCAGACCTCCTATCCACCACTGGTCAGTGCTTCAACCTCCTTGGCCTGGCGTGTCACTGGCGATCACTCGTTGCGACTGGGGGTCGTCACCATCGCCCTGCTCAATACGTGTGCGCTGGCCGTCGCCGCCTTTGCGCTTGTTGACGCCGGCCGCCACTTCGCCCACCGGCTGGTGTCGATGGATCAAGAGGCGGTCGCGCGTTCTGCCGCCCCGCTGGAACGCCCGCGTGACTTGGTTCCATTGGTGCCACTGTTGATGGGTGTCATCGTCGCCGTCTTGCTGGTCTTCGTTTCGTTCGGGATCACCGAGCCCTTCATGACGAACGGTTATGCCGATCCGATCTGGTCCCTGGCCGCGGTCGGGGCGGTTGCCTATGGGCTCCAACTGCGGAAGAGTCGGGCCAACCAGGGCGTGACGCTGATCCTGGTGCTGGTGGCGGGCATGTCGAAGGACGAGGGCTTCGCCACCGCCCTCGCGCTCATTGCCCTGATCGCCTTTCGTGGCCTGGTGACCATGTCCGCTGAGGATCGTCACCGCCACTGGTGGCGACCACTCGTCATCGCCCTGGCCGAACTGGTCGCCATCTCCGCCTGGCCTGCGCTCATGCGTATCATTCACGCCCGGGGCGCGTCCATGTCGTACTCGCCGCTTCATGACATGCCTGCCCGGGCCAGAACCGCCTTTGACGGGATGACGCCCTACCTCCACGTGGTCGTCCTGGCCGCACTGCTGGCGGTGGTGGGCGGTGTGTTTCTCTCAGGGGTGAGGCGCAAGAGCGGAGCAGCCAACGACCTATGGGCGTGGGCCGGCCTGGCCGTCGGACTCGGCGCCGTCACCGCGGGCTACATCACCGGCACTTCACCGGTGCAGGTGTGGCTCGTGGGCACCGTTGACCGGGTGACCGAGTTCCCGGCCTTGACCGGCTGGTGGATCGTGGCCATGTGGGCATTGACGGCCAGTGGCGTGCCCCTCGCCATGCGGCGACCGAGTTCCCGTACGTCACGCAACGCTCGATCCGAGATCGAGACGGAGGTCGATCCTTCCCTTCAGCGAGCCCGCGGACGAGCTGCCGTGACCGCAGAGTGAGCCGAGCTGTTCGTCTGCCCAAGGAGAGTGACGTGACCTCGGTTGGACCCGACGCCGCGGCCACACCGGAGGGCGGCCATGAGGGTCCGGCCCATGAGAAGATTCCTGCGCCCACGGTCTTGCGCTGGTGGCCCGTGGTGGTGCCGGTCGTCATTGTGCTGGTTGGTGCCTGGTCGTACCGATGGGTCGACGAGGACGCATTTATCAATTTCCGGATCATTGACAACCTGTTGGCCGGGCATGGCCTCGTCTTCAACCTCGGTGAGCGCGTCGAGGTGGACTCGGATCCACTGTGGCTGTTTACCCTGACCGCCTTCCACGAGATATTGCCTTTTATGGCGATCGAGTGGCTTTCGGTCGTCCTTGGCCTTGTCTGCACCGGCGCCGGGTTTCTTGCCGGCGGTCGTGCGATCCAGCTTCTGGCGCACTCCAGGAATGAGTCGACCGTGTTCCCCCTCGGTCTGTTGGTGGTCTCGGTGGTAGCCGGCGTATGGGAGTTCGCCACCTCTGGGCTCGAGATGTCGATGGTCTTTTTGTGGCTGGGTCTGTCATTTCTCTGCCTGGTGAGGGTCGAAGGCCGCCGGAGCCGAGCGGTGCCGGCGGCCTTCGTCATGGGACTCGGCCCACTCATCCGGCCGGAGCTGGCCCTGGCCTCGGTGATCTTCCTGGTCGCGCTTCTCCTTGTGATCGCCGCCGCCGGCTGGTCAGGGCCGCAACGCCGCGTCGTTCGCTACGGCGCTCCACTCGCCGCCTCTTTGTTCCTCCCGGTCGCGTTCGAGCTCTTTCGCATGGGCTACTACGCACTCTTGGTTCCGAACACCGGGTTGGCCAAGGCCGGGGCGGCCGCCTGGTGGTCCCAGGGATTCACCTACCTGTGGAACTTCGCCGCCCCCTACGCGTTGTGGTTGCCGCTTCTGCTCGCAGCCCCCTTCGTGCTCCTTCCGGCCCTCCGCTGGTGGAGGCGGGAGGACCGCCTCGGCGTGGTGGTGTTGGTCACACCGGTCGTCGTTGGGCTGGCCGACATCCTCTACGTGGTGCATGTCGGGGGCGACTACATGCACGCCCGGTTGCTCCTGCCCGGATTCTTCGCCCTCTGCCTTCCCATCTTCGTGTCCATCCGCCAGGTCCGAAGCGTCTTGATCGTGCCTCTGATCGGGATCCTGGTGTGGGCAGCGATCTGTGCCGGGTGGCTCCGTTTTGTCCCCCCAAAAGTGAACGGCTTCAATCCCCAGACCGTGTACATCTCCAACGAGCGCAACAACTGGATCAGCGCAACCGACAATCCACACCCGATTACGGCAACGGATTACCGCAAGGCTCTCTCCGGGAGCGGCGGCGCGCTGATCAACCGACTGGCGCATCGCGTACCCGCCGGCCACCAGCAGCTTCTCGTTATCACGAATCCCTACGCACCGATCGACCGATCGGGAACCCGACCGGCCCGATCGGGACTGCCCTTCACGCTGGCTGTCAACGTGCCTGCCATCGGGGTCATCGGCTACTTGGCTGGCCCGGACGTGTACATCTTCGACTCGTACTCGCTCGCCAATCCGATCGGCGGCCATACGGTGATCGTGAAGCACGCCCGGCCGGGCCATGAGAAGTACATCGGGCCAGCGTGGATGGTGGCACGCTTCGGGATCCCTGGCCTGGACGCACTCGGTACCACCGGCGGCCCGTCCATCAAGGACATCGCCGCAGCTCGCACGGCGCTGGCCTGTGACCCACTGGCGGCGTACCTGCACGCCATCACCGCGCCCCTGGACATCTCCCGGTTCGTCTCCGACATGGGCAGCGCGTTGGGATACACCACGATGTCGTTCAGCGCCAACCCGACGTTGGCTGCATCGGAGCTTTGCCGGGGGACTCTGCAGGGTACCGCCGACGCACGCCGATGAGGCGATCGACTGCGGCGGCTGCGGGTATCTACCTCCTGTGCTCGATCGTCCTTTGGTGGGGGATCTGGTCGGCCCATCCCACTGCCACGACGACCTGCGGGTGCGGCGACGCGGCTCGGTTCCTGTGGTTCTTCGAGTGGCCCGCCTTCGCTCTCGTCCATGGCCACTCGCTCGTGTATTCACAGTGGCTCTTCCATCCGACCGGCATCAACCTGCTCAATGACACCAGCGTGCTTGCTCTGGGGCTGGTCCTCACGCCGGTCACGCTGGCTTTCGGACCGGTGGCCTCCATGAACGTGGCCCTGACCCTGGCGCCGTTCCTTTCCGCACTGGCGATGTTCGCCCTGCTACAACGCTGGGTCCAATGGGTCCCGGCCGCCTTCGTCGGTGGACTGGTCTTCGGCTTCTCTCCATTCCTGATCACGGAATTGGCGCTCAACCAGTTGAACATCGCCTTCATCGCCATTCCGCCGCTGGTGGTCATCGCCTTGGACGAGCTCTTGATCCGGCAACGAAGATCGCCCTACCGCATCGGGGCGGGCCTGGCTGCTCTGTTGGTGATCCAATTCTTCCTGAGCACTGAGGTCCTGGTCATCACCGTTCTGTTCGGCGTGGTCGCCGTCCTGCTCATCGTTGGATTCGTCACCCTGCGTCAACCGGGTGAGGTCGGTCCGAGGATGAACTTCGCACTGCGGGGGTCAATCACCGCGCTGGTCGGGACAACGGTTGTCCTGGCCTACCCCCTCTGGTTCCTTCTCAGGGGTCCCGCACATCTCACCGGCCCGATCTGGTCCACCGGCTCGCTCTCCCAGTTCGGGAACACACTCACCAGCTTTTGGACCGTAGGGAGCCTCGGTCAATTCGGAACCGACATGATCCGGTTCGGTGGCTACCAGGGGCCTCGGCTCCCCGGGCTTGGTTACCTCGGTGTGGGTGTGCTCGTTGTCGCCGTAGCGGGTGCGGTCATCTGGCGACACGATCGTCGGTTGCTCCTCTTTGGTGGTGTCGGGATAGTCGCCGCCGTGCTTTCGCTCGACCCGGGACACGCCTACTGGGTGCCGTGGAAGGTCCTGGAGAAGGTTCCCTGGGTGGGGAACATCGTGGAGATCCGCTTCTCCATCGTCCTTACCCTGTGCGCGGCGGTGATGGTCGGCATCGCGATCGACCGGAGTCGGACCTGGTTCGTAGTTCACCACCCGACGTCCCTCCGGCTCAATGGAACCGCGGTCGCCTCGGCCCTCGCGGTCGTGATGCTCGTCCCCACCGCCGTCGCCCTGTGGCCCAACGTTCCCCTGACCACGCGAGCAGTGATCCTGCCCCGTTGGTACTCCCAAGTCGGAGCCGAGCTCCCTCCGGGGCAGGTGGTTCTCTCCTATCCCCTTCCCTTCTCGGGTCTTCAATCATCCCAGGCCTGGCAAGCAGTCAACCGGATGCGCTACAGCCAGGCCGGAGGCGGAGGTCCCGAGGGTCAGGTCGGACGGGCCGGCCGCGCCCGGGCCGGCTTTGAAGTGCTCGACCAGGCCTCGATACCCCTGGGACCACCTCCGGCTCCCAGTAGGTTCAACCTGACCGCCATCAGGGAGGCACTGGACGTGTGGGGCGTCACCACCATCGTCATTCCAGATGAGCCTGAACTTCCCCTCTACACGCAAGGACGCAGCGCCGCCTATGCGGTCGGCCTCCTCACCGCCGCGATGGGCCGGCCACCCGTTTACGACCATTCGGCGTGGGTGTGGTCGGCCGTCGCCCTCAAGGGACCGCCATACTCCATCAACCAGACCGGATTCAACGCCTGTGTGACCGGAGCTGCGTCCAGGGTGTCGTCCCGCCTGGCCGTCCCTTCGTGCATCGCCGGATCGGCGGAGTGATCATCAGAGTGAAGGAGAGTGAGGAGGGCGAGGAGGGCGCCGCCGGTGTCGTTCCGAGGTTCGCTCAACTGCCCCTTTTCAAAGCAGCCAGCTGCGGGAGGACCTTGGGTGCGAGAAGGGTGCCGGCAGCCTGAGTGGTGTGGACACCATCCGCGAACCGCATTGTCTTCCCGTCGATCTTCGCCGTGTAATGGCCGTGGGAATCGAGGTACTTGTTGAGTGGCACAACGGACACGACGCCAGGGTGCAGAGCGGCCACGGACTCAATCATTTGATTGAGGATGTCGACGCGGACCGGTGAGTCCTCGTCCCAGGGGCGTCCGTTGAGCTGCTCTCCGGTGTCGTAGAACGGCGACGTCATGAGCACGACGTGCGACCCCTGCGAGCCGAGCACAGACACCGCCTTCTGGAGCTGGGACATCTCGTAGGTGTCGAAGGCCGGGTCGCCCAGATGCTGCCACGTCCCCTGATACATCCGATCCATGGTCTCCCACCAACCAATGACCAACGCGACGACCTGCGGGTGGACCTGTTCGATATCAGACTTCCAGATCGTCGGCCACTGAGTACAGGGAGCCAGGGTCCCGTCCGTCACGGTGCCGTGTTCATCAAAGGGCAACGCAGTCGCAAGTCCACAACCATCGAGAGGCCGGCCTCGGATCACCACTCCGTATTGAGACGCGTAAGGCGTGAGCCAGAATCCCACAGTGAGAGACAGCGAGTCCCCGACGACCAGGACTCTCAGTTTGTTCCCATGAGACGGAAAGCCCCCGTACTCGTACTGGTGCAGGCTTGTGGACAAGGCACGGGGATTGAGGAGGACGTTCGACGCCGCCCCGTTGTCGACCGTGGTGACGATCAGCACGCCGGCTACCGCGATGGCCCCAACGGGAACCCAGGCCCACGAACGCCAGCCACCGAAGGTCTTTTGACGGACGGGCGTCTCCACCACGTACCACGAGAAGACGGCAATGGCGAAGGTAGCCAGGAGCCGCACAGCAAACAGGCTCCATCCTTCGAGCCCTGTTCTTGCCTCATTGAGGACCAGAAAGATCGGCCAATGCCAGAGGTAGAGGCCATACGAGATCCGCCCGACGAACGTCAGCGGTCCAAACGACAGGATACGTGCCGGTAGGCCGGCGGGAGCCATGGTCACGCCACAGATCACGAGGGCGACCATGAGGTCGGCCAAGAGAAAGCCTCCTCGATAGGTGACGTTCGGTGAACCGTTGATCTTGATCCACTCCAGTGCAAAGACCGCAGCGCCCACCATGGCCATCGAGGAGAACGCCACTCGAACGCGTGGGCTCGACACCGGCGGCCGCCAGAAAAGAACGATGCCAAGGGCGGCTCCCGTGAGGATGTCCTGGGCCCGGGTATCGGTGCCGTAGTAGATCCGACTCGGGTCCAAGGCCGGGTGGAACAACACGGCCATCTCCGTCGCCGATGCCAGGACTCCCAGTACCGCCACTCCCAGTAGCACCCGAGGCGATTTCGACAGTTTGAGAATCACGACCACGGCGATCGGCCACACCAGGTAGAACTGCTCCTCGATGGCAAGGGTCCAGGTATGAAGCAGAGGAGATGGCGCCGACACCTGGGCGAAATAGCTCTGGCCGGCGATGATCTGGTGCCAGTTGCTGAAGTAGAACAAGGTGCTCAGACCATCTGCTCTGAGTGAACCCTGGGTCCCAGTCGGCGCCAAGAAAACGGCGTACAGGCCGATGGCTCCGAGGAGCAAAAAGAGCGCCGGCAGCAACCGGCGGGCGCGGCGGGCCCAAAAGGCACGTAGCCGAATCGTCCCGGAACGGGTCCACTCCTTCATGAGGAGCATCGTGATGAGGAATCCGCTGAGGACGAAGAACACATTGACGGAGATGACCCCGCCATCCGCCCACGCGAATCCGCCGTGATTGGTCATGATGCCGAGGATCGAGATCGCTCGAACGCCGTCCAGCGCCGGCATATAGGTCAGATGGGTCCCGACTCCGAGAGGGACACCTGCCCTCTGTCTCTCGCTCATGAGCCCCTCTCGCTGTGCCCGTGGAGACTGACCGTGGACACTACTGCTCCCCCACCTGGCACCGGCCGATCCTCCAGCCGGTGTCGGCTGATCCAGCCGCATCGGTGGAGTACGACTGCCACCGGTTCTACCGCACCTGATCCCACGTCAAAAATGGCGTGCCCAGCTGGGAGAGCATGTGCCCAGCACGGCGGCCGATGAGTGACAAACCAGTGGATGCTCATCGGGCCAGGGTGGCTGCCCCGGCACCTGGGCGCCACCTAACATGCCACGGTGGGCAGCAGCTTCATCCCGTGGCGATCGCGCCACTCGAGCTAACGGGGGTGTGTTGATCGAGGTTTGCGGGACCCTGTCGCTCCAGAGTCTCGCTCCCGTGGCGAGGCGTGCGCTTGCGGTGGCGCCGTGAGCAACTCAACGCCCGTGAAAGCGGCAGCCCCAACCATCGAAACGAACTGGACGGCGCGCCATTCGACGGCACCGGACCGGACCGGATCCACCGTCAGATCGGGCCCCGCCCGTCGGTGGCGGCCATTGCTGCTCGCCGCGGGCGGATACGGGTTGTTGTCCATTCTCATGTGGTGGCACGTGTGGTCCAGTCATCCCACGTCGACGACGACGTGTGGCTGCGGTGACTCTTCCCTCTTCACCTGGTTCCTGGCCTGGCCCGCTCATGCCATCTCGGCGGGCCTGAACCCGCTGTACTCGACCGCTCTCTTCCACCCCACCGGTGTGAACCTCTTGTCCAACACCGGTGTGGTGGGCATCGGCATACCACTCGCCCCGGTGACGTGGCTCTTCGGTCCGGTGGCCACATTGAACGTGGCACTCACCCTGTCCCCCATCCTCTCGGCCCTGGCCATGTTCGTACTCTTGCGCCGATGGGTGACGTGGGCGCCGGCGGCCTTCGTCGGAGGCCTCTTGTACGGGTTCTCACCGTTCATCCTGATCAGTCTGACCGACGGCCATCTGATGTTGGGCATGGCTGCGATTCCGCCGCTGGTGGTGGCGTGCCTCGACGAGATGCTGATCCGCCAACGGCGCCGGCCGTGGGTATCGGGGGCCGCACTGGGGGTGCTGGTGGCTATCCAGTTTTTCATCGGGACAGAGATCCTGGTCCTGATGGTCATCGCCGCCGGCATCGGTGTCGTGCTCGTGGCCGCCTATGGCCTCGGGCACCTCGAGGTCCTCCGACGGCGGGCCCGTCATGGCCTCGTCGCTCTGGGCACGGCCGGAGCCACTGCATTTGTCCTACTGGCGTATCCCGCCTGGTTCGCGCTCGACGGACCGGCCCACCTCTCGGGACCTATTTGGGGGAAAGGGACCTACACCAGTTTCGGAGGTACCAACCTCACCGACTACTTCTTTCCGTCGGCACCCTCGGCCGTGGCCGCAGCTCTGGGCCATCGTTTCGGCGGATATCAGGCACCCACATATTCCGGTCAATACTTCGGGCTCGGACTGGCGGCGATCCTCGTCGCAGGCGTGATCGTCTGGCGACGCGATCGACGGCTCTGGCTGTTCGGTGCGTTAGCGGTGGTCTCGGTCCCGCTGTCATTCGGTTTGCAGTTTCATCACTGGACACTCTGGCGCCTCTTTGTCAGGTTTCCGCTGATGGACAACGTGATCCCCAGTCGCTTCCTCCTGATCTCCTACCTTGCCGTCGCGGTCATGCTTGGGTTGATTGTCGACCACGCGGCGGCGGATGTGAACCGGTGGCGGTTCGGTGCGACTCCCCCACCGGACCATGCATCACCGGACGCACGCGCGGTCGCCTCGGGCCGGTCGACCACGCTGGGTGTGCTCGCCGGGCTGGTCGTAAGCGGAATCGCCCTCGTGCCCATCGCCGTCTACTACGCTCCGGCGCTCCCCTTCACCACCCGCCCGGTGGTGCTTCCCCTCTGGTACCGGACCGCCGGCCCACATGTGACTGGCAGCCAGGTCGTGCTGGCCTTTCCGCTTCCATTCGCCTATCTGCAGAGCAGCATGACGTGGCAGGCGGTCGACGGCTTGCACTATTCGATGGTTGGAGGCGGTGGACCCGACTCCATCTCCCAGCGAGCCGGAAAAGAACGGGCGGCGCAGTCCTACGTCGGCGCCCTGTCCTTCTCTTCGAGTGCCGCGACCATTACACCCGGCGACATCTCGGTGGTTCGACGGGCCCTCGAAGGATGGGGCGTGACCATGGTGGTCGTGCCCGACACATCTGACCTCCCGATCTACGAGCAGCTGCACGACGTGAAGTCCATTGCCACCGTCATCACCGCGGTGACGGGCCGAGCACCGTCCCGTCAGGCCGGTGCGTGGGTGTGGTCGGGAGTGAACCGCGCCGGTCCGCCGGTCCAGGCCTCCACCGGGCGGCTCACCGCCTGTGCCGGCGGCAGCGTTCAAAATACGGTGGCCGCGGTCAATCACGCGACGGCGTGCATTCTGGCCTCGCCGTCGGTCCATGGATGAATGAGGGGTTCCGGAATGCCCCGTGTGCGCCAGCGTCGTGCACCGTGTCCGCGATGAGGGGTGGCGCGATGAGCGTCGGTCAACCTCGGACAACGGACGACCTGATGCACGCGGTGTCGCCGTCGGCCGTACGTACCGCCGGGGCTTCGCCGGATGAGATGCCGGCGCCCGGTCACGAGATCGGCGGGCTGCGGCGGTTCTCTGCCCTGGACGGTATTCGTGCGCTGGCCGTGCTGGCCGTCCTGTGCTACCACGCCGGCATCTCATGGATGGGGGGCGGCCTGCTCGGAGTGGACGTCTTTTTCGTCCTCTCAGGCTTTCTGATCACCACGCTCCTGTGCCGGGAGATGGCTCGGACAACGACCATCCAGCTGGGGAGATTCTGGGCTGATCGGGCCCGGCGACTTCTCCCTGCCTTGATTGTCCTGATCCTGGGCGTCGCGGTGTACGCCTACGTGCTCCGCCATTCGATCGACGTAACAGCGGTCCGCGGTGATGCCCTGTCCACCCTTCTCTACGTGGCCAACTGGCACTTCATCCTTTCGGACCAGGGCTACTTCATCCAGGCCGCGGCACCATCGCCTCTCCTCCACACCTGGTCTCTCGCCGTCGAAGAGCAGTTCTACCTGATCTGGCCCCTGGTGGCGCTCTTCGTGGTCCGGCGCCGGGGGGTGCGGGCCCTGGCGGTCACCGCCGGTCTGGGGGCGATCGCCTCCTCCGCCCTCATGTTCTCGCTGTATCACGCCGGATTCTCCGTCAACCGCCTCTACTACGGCACGGACACCCGCGCTCAGGCGCTGATGGTGGGGGCCTTTCTGGGTGCCGTCGGGTCGCATTTCGGTGACGGTTTCACCATCGTCCCCACCGCATGGAACTCGACCCGCACCCGGCGGTGGCTCTGGACGGGGCTCGGCGTGACGGGGGCCCTCTACCTCGCCTGGGCCTGGCACGCCCTCGCCGGACAGGACCCGTTCCTCTATCGCGGTGGCTTTTTCGCGGTGGCGTTGGCGACGGGGGCTGTCATCGTCGGCTGCGTCACGGTGCCCGCGTCGCTCTTCACCCGACTCCTGTCCCTCCGCGCCCTGGTTTTCGTCGGGCGCATCTCCTATGGGCTCTACCTGTACCACTGGCCACTGTTTCTTGCCATCAACCACGCCCACACCGGGCTGAGCGGGGTGTCGCTCCTCGTTGCCCGGTTGGCGGTCACTTTCGCTGCGGCGACGATCTCGTTCCTCCTCATCGAGGAACCCATTCGCACCGGGGAGTTCTTTCGGGGTCGCGCTGGACTGGGGGTCGCCGCAGCCACCGGCATCGTCACGGCGCTGGTGGTCCTTGCCGCCACGGTGGTGCCAGCGACCGGTGCGCTGGCAGTGCCGGCCGATGCCCGGCTACTGCCGAGCACCGAACGTCGCACATTGGTGAGTGCCGGCGCGTTCACCACCAACCCGATCCGCTTCTTCCTCGTCGGCGACTCGGTCGCGCTCACCCTCGGAGTGGGACTCCACGCCGATTCCGTCGATCGATACGGCGTGCGTGTCATCGTCGGAGGCACCCTCGGCTGTGATCTCGACTCGGTGGAGGTCAGGCTCAGCGGGGTCGTCGGCCCAGCGACCCCGGGCTGCCTGAACTGGAGGTCGCATTGGAAGAAGCAAATGACGCAGTTCCATCCCGACGTGGTCGGGCTCCTGATCGGACGCTGGGAGGTCGGCGACCACTTGTCCCAGGGCCACTGGGTTCACGTCGGAGATCCGGCCTGGGACCGGCATCTCACGTCCGAACTCAATCAGGCCATCGACATCCTGAGTGCGGATGGCGCCAAAGTGGTGCTCTTCACCATGCCCTACGTCGACCCGTCCGATGAGAGCGCCAACGGAACGCCGTTCCCGGAAAACGATCCGTCGCGAATTCAGGAGTTCAATAGACTCCTGAGCGCGGTGGCCGCCAGCCGCAAGAATGTGGCCACCCTGATCGATCTCAACGCGATGGTCGATCCGAACGGGCGCTACCAAGCCGTGATCGACGGCGTGACGGTCCGGAACACCGACGGTATTCACCTGACGAAGGCGGGCGGTGAGTGGCTGCAACCGGCAATCCTCCGCACCGTCGCTGCGCTGGGACTGGCGGCACGAACACGATGATCGTGGGCTCATCACCGCCGGCCTACGCGCCCCGTCCCTCGGCCACCGGCAAGGAGCGGATCAACGCCCTGGACGGGCTGCGGGCCGTCGCGCTCTTGATCATCATGGGCTACCACTTCGGTGTGGGCTGGCTGCAGGGTGGTTTCTTCAGCCTCGACATCTTCTACGTCCTGTCCGGCTATCTGATCACCGGACTGCTGGTGAGCGAGTACCGCAAGCGCAGCGCCATCAAGCTCTCGGCCTTTTGGCTGCGGCGGGCCCGGCGGCTCCTGCCCGCGCTCCTCATCGTGCTGGTGGCCGTGACCCTGCTGGTCCGGTTCGTGTCGGCCCCCGATCTCTACATCGACTTCCGGATGAGCGCGCTCTCCGCGTTGTTCTATTTCTCCAAATTGGTGGCAGATCGCCGCCAGCAGCAACTACTTCGTCGCCACCGGGGCGGTGTCCCCGCTCACCCACACCTGGTCGTTGGCGGTCGAGGAGCAGTTCTACCTGGTCTGGCCCCTGGTGGTGCTGGCCGTGATGACGCTCAGTCGAACGTTCGTGCGGGGGATCCGGGTCCTGTTGGTCGTTTCGGTGGTGGGTGCACTGGCGTCGGCCCTCGAGATGGCCTTGCTCTACCACCCGACGGTCAACACCACCCGGCTCTATTTCGGGACCGACACCCACGCTCAGTCCATCTTGATCGGCTCGATCCTGGCTTGCGCCATGACCATGGTCCAGATGCGACGCGGCAATGAGGGGATGGCACCGACGGCGCGCTCGACGGCGGGCCGTTCCCTCCTGGTCACCGTGGGCCTGGGCGGATTCGCCGGCACCCTTATCCTCACGTACACCCTGGTCGGTACCTCCGCCATCGACTACCGCGGTGGCTTCATGCTCTCTGCCCTCTCGGCGGCGGCCATCATCGTCGGGGCGGTGTGTGTGCCCACCGGGGTGATCGCCCGGGGCCTGTCGCTCCGCCCCCTGATGTGGTTGGGCACCATCTCCTATGGGGCCTACCTCTGGCACTACCCGGTCTTTATCTACATCAACACCGACCAGACCGGCCTCCATGGCCTCTGGCTCATGGCTTTGCGCTTCGTCTGCACCTTCGCGCTGGCCGCGCTCAGCTACTACCTGGTGGAGCGCCCGGTCATGTACGGGACGTTCTGGCGTTCGATCAAGGCCATCACCCCGTCCATCGCCCTGACGGTGGCCACCGTGGCCGTCATCGTCGTCGGGACCTTGGTGCCGGCCACGGCCGCGGTGCGGGTGAACCGATTCCGGGGGCCGATATCCGAATCGAAGCCGCCGCTGGTGCTGGTGCTGGGGGACAGCACGGCCTATACCCTGGGCTTCGCACTGACCGCCACCGCGCCGGCCGGCACCACGGTGGTGAACGGCGGTCTCTTCGGGTGCGGCCTCGTGATCGGCACCTCGGTTTCGAACGCCCCACCGAAGCCCGAGTTGGCCATGTTCCCCGACTGCAACTCGGCGACCCCGATCAGTGGCCAGTGGCCGGCCGTGGACTCCCGCGCGGTTGCCGTCACCGCCCCCGGTGACGTCGTACTTTTCCTGGCCGGCACGTGGGAGACCCAGGACATCCTGCGTAACGGCCGGTGGATGTACATCGGAGAGCCGTCGTACCAACGGTACATTCTCTCCCAGATGCGACTCGCCGTGGCGATCGGCACCATGCACGGGGCTCATTTCGACTTCGCCACCATGCCCGCCCTGGCTGCGGGAGCTCCGCAACACGCAGAGTCCGCGTACCCCGAAAATGCCTCGACGCGCCGCTTGATCTACAACCGCCTCGTCAGGAAGGTGGCGGCGGAATTTCCCGGCAAGGTCAGCGTGGTCGATTACGGAGCTCTTCTGGCCCCCCACGGCATCTTCACCGAGCACCAGGACGGCGTCCAGGTCAGAACATCCGATGGCATCCACACGCCGGCCTACGCCCCCGGCAACCCGTTCGCGGGCAACTCGACTGAAGCGCAGGCCAACGCGTTCTACAACTGGTTGTCTCCGAGGATCTGGCCCTTGCTTTTGGCTTCGAACCCCTCTCCGGCCACGGCGGCATCGTCCGAGCCTCGCCCAGCCACCGGCCACTCGTGACCCGCCGCGACCGAACGCTCCCGGTCGCACCGCCGGCCTACGCGCCCCGTCCCTCGGCCACCGGCAAGGAGCGGATCAACGCCCTGGACGGGCTGCGGGCCGTCGCGCTCTTGATCATCATGGGCTACCACTTCGGTGTGGGCTGGCTGCAGGGTGGTTTCTTCAGCCTCGACATCTTCTACGTCCTGTCCGGCTATCTGATCACCGGACTGCTGGTGAGCGAGTACCGCAAGCGCAGCGCCATCAAGCTCTCGGCCTTTTGGCTGCGGCGGGCCCGGCGGCTCCTGCCCGCGCTCCTCATCGTGCTGGTGGCCGTGACCCTGCTGGTCCGGTTCGTGTCGGCCCCCGATCTCTACATCGACTTCCGGATGAGCGCGCTCTCCGCGTTGTTCTATTTCTCCAATTGGTGGCAGATCGCCGCCAGCAGCAACTACTTCGTCGCCACCGGGGCGGTGTCCCCGCTCACCCACACCTGGTCGTTGGCGGTCGAGGAGCAGTTCTACCTGGTCTGGCCCCTGGTGGTGCTGGCCGTGATGACGCTCAGTCGAACGTTCGTGCGGGGGATCCGGGTCCTGTTGGTCGTTTCGGTGGTGGGTGCACTGGCGTCGGCCCTCGAGATGGCCTTGCTCTACCACCCGACGGTCAACACCACCCGGCTCTATTTCGGGACCGACACCCACGCTCAGTCCATCTTGATCGGCTCGATCCTGGCTTGCGCCATGACCATGGTCCAGATGCGACGCGGCAATGAGGGGATGGCACCGACGGCGCGCTCGACGGCGGGCCGTTCCCTCCTGGTCACCGTGGGCCTGGGCGGATTCGCCGGCACCCTTATCCTCACGTACACCCTGGTCGGTACCTCCGCCATCGACTACCGCGGTGGCTTCATGCTCTCTGCCCTCTCGGCGGCGGCCATCATCGTCGGGGCGGTGTGTGTGCCCACCGGGGTGATCGCCCGGGGCCTGTCGCTCCGCCCCCTGATGTGGTTGGGCACCATCTCCTATGGGGCCTACCTCTGGCACTACCCGGTCTTTATCTACATCAACACCGACCAGACCGGCCTCCATGGCCTCTGGCTCATGGCTTTGCGCTTCGTCTGCACCTTCGCGCTGGCCGCGCTCAGCTACTACCTGGTGGAGCGCCCGGTCATGTACGGGACGTTCTGGCGTTCGATCAAGGCCATCACCCCGTCCATCGCCCTGACGGTGGCCACCGTGGCCGTCATCGTCGTCGGGACCTTGGTGCCGGCCACGGCCGCGGTGCGGGTACGAAACGACTTGTCCAGCACCGAGCGCCAGTCATTGGCCCGGGTCGGAGCCTTCACCAGACATCCGGTGAAGTTCATGATGGTCGGCGACTCCATCGCCGCCACCCTGGAAATTGGTCTCGGCGATCACAGCGTGAGCCGGTACGGAGTGAGCATCATCGACCGGACCGTCCTTGGTTGCGACCTGGACAACCTGGACGCGATCATCGCTAACCATATCGACATGCCGGAATCGTCCTGCCGGTACTGGAGGACACTCTGGGCTCGTGAAATCGCCCAATCTCGCCCCGATGTCGTGGGGGTGCTGGTGGGGAGATGGGACATCTCTGATCACATCGATGACGGCAAGGTCGTACACGTCGGCCAGGCGGCATGGAATGCTCACCTCTACAACGAGATCAACGGGGTGGTCACCGTGCTTTCGTCGGGGGGAGCACGGGTGGTGCTGCTCACCATGCCGGACATCGATGCCGACGACGAGGCGCCCGGCAGCGCGGCGTATGCAGAGAACGATCCGATCCGAGTGACCGAGTTCAACCAGATCCTGTCGAACGTGGCACGCCGCCGCGCCAACGTTGCCACTCTCATCGATCTCAACAAGAAGCTCGACCCCAAGGGGGTGTTCCAGTTGGCCATCGACGGTGTGACCGTGCGCTGGACCGATGGGATCCATATCTCCCAACCCGGAGGAGAATGGCTCCAGCCTTTCATCCTCCCCACCGTCGCTCGGCTGGGTTTGACCAGTCGCGCCAACCGATAAATCAAGGCAATCGAGGAACGGACGCGATCGTGTCGGTGCCGGCTGCCCGATCCGTCCTCCCAAAGCCGCCCTGTGTGCGCGCATCTCCGGGTCCCCGACCTCAGCGAAGTCGAGCGACCCTCTTCTCAGATCAACGCGTAGTTGAAGAAGTATTGGGAGATCACGGCGGACGTTGCCCCCACGAGGACCAGAAGCACCAACAGTACCGGAAACGGCATACGACGCAGGCATACGACGCACGGTGCCGCGAGGAGGACGCTCCTATTCCAGGCACCGCCGTTGGCCGCGTCCACCATGATGCCGATGATCACTGCGACGCCGACCAACGCCGGGTAGAGCTGGGCCGCTTGCTGCCTCCTGTTCCGCCCGACCGCCGAGGCCGCCGCCCCTGCCACCAGCACGAAGGCCGCCACACCCTGGACGGCCAACACCGCGCCACCGAATCGCCCCAGGCGCCTCTGCTCGTTTGTGTGGTGCGTGAAAACGAGTCTGAGATAATCCTCGCCCGGGAACCCGCGAGCGCGAAGGCCCGGTCCCGAGTCCATGACGAAAAAGGCGTTGAAATGCCCGAAAGCAAGCTGGTCATGGATCCCGAGCACGAGGAGCGAGGACAGCCCGGCGATACCCCAGAGCATCCGTCGGATCAGCACGGCCCAGCCCAGCGAGAGGGCGGCGAGAACCAGGCCGATGGCGAGACCGGCAGCGGCAAACCAGGCCGAAGGGTAGCTGAGCCCAGCCAGTGACATGAGAAGCGCCGCGGTGAAAAATCTCTCCCGGACCGCAGCCAGAAGAGCGCCGACGATGCAGGCCAGGGCGAGTGAGGTCGGGAAGTACGCGAAGCTGTAGACCGACCCGGGGAAGAGGCCAAAGAGCATGAGCAGAACGAATGCTCGTCCCTGCCGAATATCTCGGCCCCATCCGAACCAGACGAGAAAGAGTGCTGCCCCCATGGCCAACCACGAGATGAGCAATCCGGCGTCCGGGAGCGATATCCCGGTCACGCCCAGCGCTCGGGTGAGCCACGGAAAGCCCGGCAACCAACCAGCCGATCCGCACCAGGTCTGGTGCAACAAATTGTTGAATGAATTCACTGGAAAGCCCGGACTCCCGCACCGGCCGAACGTCCTCCCGTGCTGTGCGATGCCGAGGTAGTTGGCGCTGTCCCATCGGCCCCACAGATACGGGTTGAAGGAGATCGGATTCCGCGCCGGTCCCCACGCCACGGTGTCGATGAAGCGGGTGAGGAGCCACGCGGCCACTGTGAGGAGAACCCCCCACGCGATCGATGCCCGTTGCGACGGCGGCCCGGACGCCGGTGCGACGTCCACTCGTTCCCCCCGTTTCATGTCGGACACCGCAGCCACGCCCATCCTCTCTTCGCCGCCCGCATGGCGGCCTGCGCTCCAAGGACAAGCATTCCACGCGGCCGGTGGCTCAGGTGATGACCCCGCGAGGGAGACGAACCGGTGGATCAGGCGCGCCGACCAACCGGGCGGTAGATCATCGGTCACCCTTGCTCAACCATTGAAGGGTGCGTGCGAGGGAGCGACGCTTGCCTTGGGGGCGGTTGCCTAACGGACCGCTCGACCGTTCTCATCGGTCACGGTCACGCCCATGTCGCCCACCCGCCCCACGTACCCCACCGCCCGACCTGAGGTCGGTCTCCACGTCGACAACAGGACCACGCGGCGCTTCTTGCCGTTCGCCAGGTACCCCGGACCGAACTCCGGTCTCCAGAGGGCATTCACCCTCGGGTGGTAGCCCGCGACGTCGAGCTGATTGACGAGACCGATGAACTCTTCAACGTCGATTGTCCGGGAAGTGACCCCCGTGCCGGCTCCGTTGTCGCCGATGAACACCGGACCGCCTGCTGGCAATTTCGGCGTCACCAACGCGGTGAGCCTTTGGACCTGAGCATTGGATACTTTGCCCAGGGCCGGAATCGATAACGCACGGACACCGAAAAGCACACAGGCCACCACGCCGAGAGCACACAGGGCCACGCGCCAGCCCGCCAGCGACACGTGCATCCTCCGAGCACCTGACCTTCGCGCCTGCGGTGGCCGCACCATTCCGATACTGATGAGGATCGCCACCGGAAGGGCGATCGCCCAGATGACCAGGTAGCCGTAGACGTGGCCGACGACGCGGGTGACGGCGAGCACCGTGGTGACGGCTCCGATCAGGCCGAGCGCCGCGAGGCCGGATGCGAAACGGTTCCGTTGCCGGACGCCGATCACCACCACCGCCGCTCCCAGGAGCACGATCGCCACCGCGACGACGACGGCAACAGCGAGGTGCTTGGGCGCGAAGCCGAGGGCGGTGCTCATGATTTCCGCCGGTCCGACCACGAGCACCCCGAATGAGGCGGCCGTGGCATTCACGCCGGACGCCAACGAGTGCCCGGGCTGCCCGGACGTGAAGAACCGGTAGATCAGCGTGAGATTGCCCGGTGTGTTGGTCAGCTCCTCGATGATCGGAGGCACCCACATGATCACCAGAACCACCAGGCCGGCCGCCGTCCAGGCCCCGGCCCTTCGGCGGGATGCCACTTCGTGCACCGTTCGGGGCGTCGCGCCGGAGGTCCTTCGCCGATCGCCAACGAACGTCACGAACCAGGTTCCCCCTGAGGCCACCAAGAGGACGATCACCAGCGGCAGGGTCGAGAAATCGGTCTGCACCACGAAAGAGCCGACCAGGAGCGCGCCCACCACGGAGAGACCGGACCGGTCGATGGCGCCCGCGCACAGGAGCACAAAAAGGAGGAGCGGAAATATCACGATCAGAGGGTTCCACGGGCTCACCAAGGCACCGAGGACGCTCTCCGAGTACGTGGTGGCGCCCGCCCCGGTGGCGGCGAGAATGGCGCCAAGGGCGCACACCCACGCCGCCGCCCACAGCGCCCGCTCGGGAGTGGTTCGGCGTCGGACCAGCGCCACGCACCCGACCGCGGCCAGCGCGTTGCTCAAGGTGGCGCCGACGAACATGGCCCGGGCGCCCGATCCGAGCACCCGGTACGAAAGGGAGAGAAGGTAAAACACCGCCGGGCCTGGATGGTTCCACCCGTTGCGATCGAAGACGCCCAGTTGCTGGCGCCACTCGAGAGCCCGCCTCGTATGCAGATCGATCAGGGCCAGGTCGTCGGGCAGATAGAGATGTTGGCCCGGCGCCGCCAGGAGGCGCACCAGGACGACGGCGAACGGGATGATGACAATGAGGAACGCCAAGGCCGTCATCCAGCCTGGCCTGAGGCGCCACCGACCCGCGGCGGCTGCCCCCGTGCCCGCATCACCCGAATCACCCGGATCGCCATCGGTCCGTGACCGGGCGACGTGTCGTCCGGCGCCTCCACTCAGCTGAGGCTCCAGAGCCATGAGGTGAGGATTGTAGGGCACCGGCCTGCGAACGAGCGTGACGGGGCCCGTGCCCGGTCAGCGAGGGCCGATGCGACGATAGATCTAGCGCAGGAGGACGGGGACCACCACGAACTGGCCTACCAAGAACACCACCATGAACGAGATGTCGAGGTTGCCGATGGGCCGGATGACACGCCGCACCGGCGCCAGGATGGGCTCGGTGGCCCGGTAGAAGAAGTACTGCACCTTGGCCCACGGGGTGCCGGGCTGAATTCGGAACCAGCTCATGATGGCCATGGGCACCATGATCAGCAGCAAGTACCCCTCGACGATCTTCCCAGCCAGGTTAAAGAGGTTCACTACTCAATGAGAGTAGTTGACTCACTCACGCCCGAAGCCGCGCTCCACCAGGCGCTGACGCTCCTCATCGGAGACCTTCACGTTGCTGGGGGCCAGGAGGAACACCTGGTCGGCCACCTTCTCCATTTCGCCGCTCAAGGCGTAGGTCACGCCGCTGCAGAAGTCGATCATCCGGCGCTGGAGGTCGCGGTCGGCCACCTGCAGATTGACGATGACCGGACGGTTGTCCTTCAACCGGTCGGCGATCTCTTTGGCGTCGCCGAACCGTGACGGCGCCACCACGTGGACCCGGGCCTGCGGGGTGCCCGGGATGGCCGTGTCCACCGGCACGGGCCGCACCGAGGAGGTGCGGGGAGCCGCGGGGGGTGCCTGAGGCTGAGGGCGCACATTGGGCACGGCCGACTCGCGAGGAATGGTGCGGATGCGGCTCATGCCTCCGGCGTACTCCTCGGGCTGCTCGACCTCTTGGCGCCCGGAATCAACCCGGGTGGTCGAGGAGAAACCGCGCGGGGCGCGGTCCTCCAAGTTGTCGTACTCGTCGTACTCGTCATCGAGTAGACCGAGGTAGACCATGGTTTTCTTCATGAACGACGGCGCCATACCTTCTCCTGTTCCTGGCCCAGCGTAGTGCCTGCCCAGGGGGGCAGGCTGGACTAACCCTCCCGGCTCCGCGATCGCGGCCCAAACAGCGCGCGACCGATGCGCACCATGGTCGAACCTGCGGCCACCGCCCGCTCGAGGTCATCGCTCATCCCCATGGAGCGTTCGGGCAGGCCCAGCGAGTCGGCCAGCTCCCCCACCACCCGGAAGGCCCGGGCGGCTTCCTCCGGCGCTGGGGGCGCGACGGTCATCAGCCCTCGTACCCGCAGGTCAAGCCCGGAGAGGGCATTCACCAGCTCCGGCGCCTCTGCCGTCATACAGCCGTTGCGGCCGGGCTGGCCGCTGCAGTCGACCTGGACCAGCACGGTGGCCCCCGGGGCGTACTGGGCGATCCGCCGGCCCTCGACCAGTCGGGCGACGCTCTGCCAGAGGTCCACCACCGGAGCCAGGGACGGCACCTTGTTGCGCTGCACCTTCCCTAGGAAATGCCAGCTGGTGCCCACCGGGCCCGGAGCTTTCGCCAGCAGTTCCTGGCTGTAGTTCTCCCCTATCTCGGTCAGTCCGACATCTCGGGCCGCCGCCACCGCTTCGGGGCCGAAGCCCTTGGTGACGGCCACGACGCGCACAACGCCTGGATCACCGCCGGCCCCCTCTATCCGCCGGCGAATCACGGCCAGGCGGGCCGAGACCTCGTCGCTATCGAAGGAATGAGGGGACGTCGAAATCGTCGTCACCCAGATCAAACTCGTCGTCCGTGCTGGTGGTGGACTCGCCGAAGATGTCCACCGTCTCGCCGACGGCTTCGCTCTCGCCGGTGCCGCTGAAGATCGACGACACCCGATCGGCGGTGGCCGGCCGGGTGCCGTCCTCCCAGCGCTCGAATCCGGCGGCGATGACGGTGACCCGAACCTCGTCCCCCATGTTGTCGTCGATCACCGCTCCGAAAATGATGTTGGCGTCGGCGTGGGCCACCCCGTGAATGATCTCGGCCGCCTCGTTCACTTCGAACAATCCGAGATCCGATCCCCCCGCAATGTTGAGAAGGATCCCGCGGGCCCCTTCAATGGAGGCCTCCAACAGAGGGCTGGTGATGGCCGCCCGGGCGGCGTTGGCCGCCCGACCCTCACCGATGGAGCTCCCGATCCCCATGATGGCGGTGCCGGCATTGGTCATGACCATCTTGACGTCGGCGAAGTCGGTGTTGATCAGCCCGGGAACCGTGATGAGGTCGGTGATGCCGCGCACGCCCTGGAGGAGGACCTCGTCGGCCATCTTGAAGGCGTTGACCATGCTGGTCTTGTCATTGGAGACCGTGAGGAGACGGTCATTGGGAATGACGATCAGGGTGTCGACCTTTTCCTTGAGGATCTGGATGCCCGTATCGGCCTGCACGGCCCGACGGCGACCCTCGAACGTGAAGGGCCGTGTCACCACGCCGATGGTCAATGCCCCCACGCTCTTGGCGATTTCGGCCACCACCGGTGCGGCCCCGGTGCCGGTACCGCCGCCCTTGCCCGCCGTGATGAATACCATGTCGGCGCCCTGCAGCGCCTCCTCGATGTCGGCTCGATGCTCTTCCGCCGCCTGACGACCGACTTCAGGATCGCTTCCCGCACCCAGTCCCCGCGTCAACTGACGACCGAGGTCCAGCTTCAGGTCGGCGTCGCTCATGAGCAGTGCCTGGGCATCGGTGTTGGCGGCGATGAACTCCACGTTGCGGAGCCCCGAGTCGATCATGCGATTGACGGCGTTGACGCCACCGCCACCGACCCCAACCACCTTGATGACGGCCAGGTAGTTACCTTGGGGCTGAACGGTGGTCATGGACTCCCTCGTGTTCGGGTCGATCGCCGACCGATCGCTCTCTGGATCTCTCCGCCTCGGGCCACTGTGTGACTCCCGTCGTGGATTCCCCATCTCTTAAGCTGATGGGAAGGTTGACGTTGACAGTGCGGGAACGTAGTTCCACCATACGGGGGGTGTTGGTGTAGGTCAAGCATCCTCGGTCACGGCCCGGTGACCGTCGGCGCGTCGGGGACGCTGACATCGATGACGTCGCCGGCGTGCAGGGTGGCCCCGGCCAGGATCGAGGTGACGTCTTCATACTTAGACGGTAACTGACTGGCCGTGCCGACGTTGACCACCACGGGCGTCGTCAAGGCGAGCTGGACCCATCCGCCGGGTTGGACCCCGACCGACGTGACCTGCGCTTTAAACGAGACGGGCAAGGTGGCCGCCACCGCCAGGCCGACCTGGTCGGCCGGTCCGAGCGTGCTTCCGGCCAGGCCCGGCGTTCCGGGCCCGGTCAGGGTCAGCAGTCCGGGTGCCGGCGGCCCGTCGACGGCCAGGACCCGTCCGCCCGCCGTGAGCAGGGCCCAATGGCCGGCGGCCGTCTTCATTTGGGCCACCGGGACCTGATCGGTCACCACGATGTGCACCTTGTCCGGCCAGGTCACCGTGACCGCCGCGCTGCGCACCCACGGCAGTCGCTCAATCCCTTGAGCGACCGTGCCGGCGTGGACATCGATCAGTGCGGGATGGGTGGCCAGGCCTCCAGCGGCGATCACCTGGGCCGGCGTCTCGTGGGTCGCGCCGACCACGGTGACCGTGCCGGCCGAGAACCACGGCGTATGCAGGACAAACCAGCCGCCAACCACCAGCACCGTGACGACCCCCAGCGCGACGAGCCAGCCCAGCCGACGCCGGCCGCGCTGACGCGATACCGCCTTGCGTCGGGCCGAGATGCGCGGATCGATGGCGGCCTTCTGGCCCGGCGCGCGTTTGGCCGGACGCGCCTTCGTGGTGGCGGTGCTCATCCGTCGTCCCCCTCGCCGAGCACCATCGCACCATTCTCGCCGTCGGGGAACCCCAACAGGCGGACCTCGGTCGAGAGAGCCACGCCACGACGCTCGAGCACGACCTCGCGGACGTGGTTGATCAGGGCCCACACGTCACCAGCCCGACCCCCCTTGTCGGACTGAATGAAATTGGCGTGCTTCTCGGACACATGGGCCGTGCCGATCCGGCACCCCTTCAATCCGGCCGCCTCGATGACCCGGCCGGCCGAGTCCCCGGGGGGGTTGGTGAACACCGAACCGGCGTTGGCCCCCCCGGGCTGATGCGACCGGCGCCACTGCACAATGGAACGCACCTCGGCCCGTTCGTGCTCCGCGCTCCCGGGCGTGACCAGCAATTCCGCCTCGAGCACCAGCTCCGAGGAGCCCACCGACGACGAGCGGTAGCCGTAGCGCAGGCGCGCCAGGTCACCGGTACCCTCGGCCTCACTCAGCAGATCGACCCAGGTGTAGCGGTACAGGCAGGCCGCCATGTCCGACCCGTGTCCACCGGCGTTCATGCGCACGGCGCCGCCCACCGATCCCGGCACACCCACCGCCCAGGCCAGGCCCGACCACCCGCCATCGGCCACCCGACGGGCCAGCACCGGGAGGGGCACCGCCCCACCCGCCCGGACCACCAACGTTTCGGCCTCGGGGTGGCGGGACTGGGGAAGGCCAATGGAGTTGAACCCGCTCCCCAACCGTACGGCCACGCCGTCAAATCCGGCATCCGAGACCAGAAGGTTCGAGCCGCGACCGACCACGACCACCGGCAGCCCGCTCCCTCGCAGGGCGAGTCGGACGACGCCCAGATCCTCGGCGTCCTGCACTTCGACGAAGACTGCGGCCGGTCCGCCGACGCCGTACGTCGTCAGGGGCCCCAGTGGGTGGTCCCGCGTCGCGCGTGAGCCCAGGGCGGCAGCCAGCACGTCGTAGCGCGTCGACGACCTCACCAGGTGGGCGATTCCAGCAACTCGTCGGGCAATCTGGTGAGATCGCCCGCGCCGAGCGTCAAGCACAGGTCTCCGGGTCGCAAGAGGGAGCCAACGATCCGGCGCAGCTCCTCCCACCCCGGCGCGTACACCACGGGCAACCGCTCGTCGTGTGCCCGCACGGCGTCCACGATCGATCGTCCCGAGACGCCCGGCACCGCGGGCTCGCCGGCGCTGTAGACATCGGTGACCACGAGCGAGTCGGCCTCGAGGAACGCCGAGCCGAATTGTTCGGCCAGGACCGCCGTACGGGAATAACGGTGCGGTTGGAACACGGCGACCACCCGGGACCACGCACCGGCCCGGGCCGTGGCCAACGCCGCCCGGACCTCCGTGGGGAGATGGGCGTAGTCATCGACAAAGGTGACCCCGTTCGCGTCCCCGCGGAACTCGAAGCGTCGGGTCACGCCGGCGAAGCGGGCCAGTGCGGACGCCGACGCTTCGAAGGGAGCCCCGGCGGCCAGGGCGGCCACCACCGCCAACGCCGCATTGCGGGCGTTGTGCAGACCAGGTACCCCGATGGTCAGGGAGCCGAGCACACCGTCGGGTCCGTGCAACGTGAAGGCTACCGAGCTCCGCCGCTCGACCACGTCGGTCATGGTGAAGGTGGCGCCAGCAGAAGTCCCGACGCTTTGCGCTCCATGGGCCCGGCCGATGCTGGCGGCTTCGACATCGTCGGCCGACACCACCGCGCCACTCCCCGCCGCCCCGACGAAGTCGCCAAAGGCCGCACGCAGCTCCTCGAACGTGCCGTAGTGATCCAGGTGGTCGGCCTCGACACTGGTCAACACGGCCAAGTCCGGGCGGAGGGCCTGAAACGTGCCGTAGCTCTCGTCGGCCTCGACCACCAGCCAGGCCCCGGTGTCCCAGACGGCATTGGTCCCGATCTCGTTGACGTCGGCCCCGATCACGAAGGATGGACGCATCCCGGCCTCGATCAGTATGAGGGAGAGCATGGACGCCGTCGTGGTCTTGCCGTGGGTGCCGGCGACCGCCAGGCACCTCCGGGTGGAACAGATGGCGGCCAGCGCGCCCGAACGGGGGATCACCAACGCCCCCGACTCCGCGGCCCGGACGATTTCGGGGTTGGTCAGGGCCACCGCCGGTGAGTAGGTCAACGCGTCGATCTCCCCGACGTTCCCAGCCGCATGCCCGACTGCCACGGCAATCCCCAGGGAGCGCAGTCGGGCGGCCACCGGAGAGGCCTTCAGGTCTGACCCAGACACGGTATGGCCCATGGCACGCAGCACGATGGCAATGGCGCTCATGCCGGCGCCGCCGATCCCCACGATGTGGATCCGCCGCGGGGTCTGCAGGTCCAGCACTCCCCCGGGCGACCCGGCCTCGTCAGCGGGCATGGCCCTGCACCAACTTCGCCACGCTGACCGCGGCGTCGGGGTGTCCCAATCCGCGCGCCGCGGCACCCATGGCGGCCAGCCGGTCGGCATCACCGAACAGGTTCTCGATCTCGTGAGCCAGCCGCTCCCCATCGCATTCGGCATCGGGAACGAGGACGGCCGCCCCGACCGCCACCAACGCCTCGGCGTTGCGCGTCTGATGATCACGCGGCGCACCGGGTAGCGGGACCAGCAGTGCGGGCACACCGGCCAGCAACAGCTCGGCCACGGTGATGGCCCCGGCCCGGCACACGCAGAGGTCGGCGGCTCGGTAGAGATCTGGCATTCGTTCTTCGAAGGGCACCACGCGGTAGTCCAGCTTGCCGCACTCGCCACCCCCGTCCGCACGCGGTGGTGTCTTCAACGCGAACTGTGTGAAGTCCCGTCGACCGGCCACGTGGTAGATGGACGTCGTCTCACGCTCGCTCCATCGACCGGCCAGGGCGGCGACCGCACCGTTGATCCGCCGAGCGCCCAGCGACCCACCGAAGGCGACCACGGTCTGTCGCCGGCTGGGCAGGCCCAACTCGGCCCGGGCCGCCTCCCGCCCCGCTTCGGATCGATCCAGCGACCTCAGCTCGGGCCGCACCGGTGTTCCGGTCACCTGGGCCCGGGGCAGGTCGGTCCCCGGGAACGCCACGGCACATGCGGCGGCGAAGCGGCCGAGCACGGCGTTGACCGCGCCCGGGACCGCGTCGGTGTTGACCAGGACCAGGGGCACCCGAGTCACCACTGCGGCAAACCCGGCCGGGAAGCCGGCGTACCCCCCGACCACCACGACGACGCCGGGACGGTGTGCCACGAAGGAGCCCACCGATCGGAGGGTGGCCCACACCAGGCCCAGCACGGCTCCCGCGTTGTCCCACAGCGCGGCCGGTCGGAAGCTTCGGCGTATGCCCCGGCCCGGCAGAAGGGTGAAAGGGAACTCCAGCGGCGGCCAGTCGGTGGCTTCTTGGCCGCGTCGCGAGCCGAAGAGTTCAATAGATGCGGGGTCATAGCCCAGCGTGACCAGGGCCCGGGCGATCTGCAGCGACGGCACGACATGACCACCGGTCCCGCCACCGGCGATGACGGCCTGGCGTCGCCGGGTCACCGACCTCGACCGCGGCCCGACGTCGAACCGACTGTCATCCGTTCGCTGCCGCGTCGGGGCAGGGCGATGGTGCCGTGAGGTCGTCCGCTCGTCGCCGGGCTCTTCTCCTGGCGTGCGATGTTGATGAGGATGCCGGCCGCGGCCATGGTGATGACCAACGACGACCCCCCGAAGGAGATGAACGGCAGCGGAATCCCGGTCACCGGGAGCACGCCGATGACGGCACCGATGTTGATCAAGGTCTCGCTGGCCAACCAGGCCACGAGGCCGATGGCCAAGAGCCCACCGAAGCGATCGGCCGACCGCGTGGCCGCTCTGATCCCGAACCAGACGAACGACCCGAGGAGGAGGAGGACGGCGATCGCTCCGACGAATCCGAGTTCTTCGCCGATGACCGAGAAAATGAAGTCGGTGTGGGCGTTGGGTAGGAATCCCCACTTCTGTTGGCCGCCGCCCAACCCGGACCCCAGCAGATGGCCCGAGCCCAGCCCGATCAGCGACTGCACCACCTGGTAGCCCGATCCGTTGCCGTGAGCCGATGGATCGAGGAACGACAGAAGTCGCTCCCGTCGGTACGGAGAGGCGATCGCCACCACCAGCGCCAATCCCACCACCACGGCCAGCAGCTTGAGGACCGGTCCGATACTGACGCCCGAGACGAAGAGCATCGTCAGCGCGATGCAGCCCACCACGATGGCCGTTCCCATGTCGGGCTGAGCCAGGATCAGGAGGCCAGCCGCGCCCGTGACCAGGAGCAACGGACCCATGATGCGACGGTCGGGAGACCCCTCATCGAGCCGGCGGGCGATGAAATCCGCCGCGAAAATGGTCAGCGTCAACTTCATCAGCTCCGATGGCTGCAGGCGGAGCTGGCCGAAGCCGATCCAGCGACTCGAGCCTTCGACGTGCAGTCCGAGACCGGGCACCAGGACGACACACAGCAACCCGAAGGTGACCAGGAGCAGGAGCGGGCTCAACCGGCGCAACTTTCGGTAGTCGAACTTTATGGCCAAGAAGAGCGCGAGGGTGCCGATCGCCATCCACATCGCTTCCCGGATCAGGATGGCCCACGGTGTCCCATAGAGAGATATGGAGACCACCGACGAGGCCGATCCGACCATCACCAGACCGAAGAGGCAGAGCAACGAGACGATGATCAAGAGCAGGGTGGCCGTCGGGAGCTGCTGGACGGTGGCGCTGAAGCCTGAACGCACCCGTTTCGTCGTCATGAGGACCTCCTTGGGGTCGTGAGCCGTTCGATCGTCGTGGCCATGGGTGGGCGACGGTGGGCGACCGCGCCCTGCGGGGACGAGCACTGGCACCGCGCTTTCTGCATAGGGCTCCTCACGTGAACTTCGCCACGGTGAGGAAATCGCCATAGAAGACGCCCAAGCCGAGCGCCACGAACAGACCGCCCAACACCCAGAAGCGCACGATCACCGTTGTCTCGGGCCACCCGAGCAATTCGAAGTGGTGATGGATGGGCGCCATCCGGAAGATCCGGCGATGAAAGACCTGGAAACTCACGACCTGGGCGATGACCGACAACGTCTCCATGACGAAGAGTCCACCGATGATCGGCAACAGGAGGTCGAGGTTCAACAACAGGCACAGGGCGGCCAGACCGGAGCCGATGGCCAGAGAGCCGGTGTCTCCCATGATGATTCTGGCCGGCGCGGCATTCCACCAGAGAAACCCGATACAGGCGCCGGCCAGGGCCACGGCCACCAGGGCCAGGTCGATCGCCGAGGCGGGCAACACGTGATAGATGTCCTCGTGACGAAAGATCCAGTACCCCATGATGGCGAGCACGGCGAAGCAGAACGTGGACGATCCGGCGGCCAACCCATCCAGCCCGTCGGTCAGGTTCACGGCGTTGGAGGTTCCCACCATGACCAGCACGGCAAAGACCACCCACCCGATCTGTCCCAAGTTGATGCCCGGGACGTCGTAGCGGGTGAAGGAGAGGGCCGTGGACGTATGCGCCCAGTGCAGCGCCAGTTCGGCGAACAAGACGGCGCTTCCAACTTGCAAGAGGGACTTGGCCCGTTTGTTCAGTCCCAGACTGCGCTTGTGGCGAACTTTGATCCAGTCGTCCATCAATCCGATGGCGCCGAACAGGACCACCGCCATGACGGCCAGGTAGCCGGTGCGCGAGAAGCGAATCTGCGTGTCGACGTGCCCGAGCGCATACCCGAGCACGACGGCCGTGACGATGGCCAGGCCCCCCATGGTGGGAGTCCCAGCCTTGACGATGTGGCTGGCCGGGCCGTCCTCCCGGATGTGCTGGCCGATACGCCGACTCCGGAGCCAGCGGATGAGGACGGGCGTGGACAAGATGGCCACCCAGAGGGCCACCCCTCCGGATTCAAGAAGGCCGAGCACGGCTTAGTGATCCTCAGTGGGCACACCGTCGGAAGGAGCTGGCAACCACGACGACGGATCCGAGGGAAAGTGGACCGACAGCGCGTGGCGTGCTTCCTCGGCGTCGTTGAAAGGGATCCGCTGGCCGGCGATCTCCTGATACGTCTCGTGACCCTTGCCGGCAATCACGACGACGTCGCCGGCCGCGGCCTCGGCCAAAGCCCGCCGAATGGCCACGTGGCGGTCGGCCTCGACGATCACCGTCGATGCGGTCCCTGATCCGACCACCATGCCGGCCCGGACTTCCGCCATGATGGCCATGGGGTCCTCGTCGCGGGGGTTGTCCGAGGTGAGGACGGCCACGTCGCTCAGGCTGGTGGCGGTCTGCCCCATCTTGGGGCGCTTTGCCCTGTCCCGATTCCCGCCACAGCCGAACACCACCAGCACTCGGCCCGGCGTGCCGGTGAGCTGGCGCGCCTCGCGGAGCACCACTTCGAGGCCCGCCGGCGTGTGGGCGTAGTCGACCATGACCGTGAACGGCGGACGTTTGGCGTCAACCGCTCCGTCGCGACGGGGAGCGGCCAGAACCTGCAGCCGGCCCGGGACCGGGGACACCATTGAGAGCGCCTTGGCCACCTCGGCCACCTCGAGGCCCAGGGCCAGGGCGGCCTCGGCCGCCAGCAGGGTGTTCCCCACGTTGACCGCTCCGGTGAGCGGCGTCGTGATGCGATGCCCTCGCCAGGTGAAGCCGGTCTGGCCCGCGAGTAGAGCGATGTGCTGCGCGTCCCTCAGGTGCACCGCCGTCACCGGGATGCGCGACTCCTTCATCAACCGTTGCCCCCATGGATCATCCGCGTTCACGATGCCGCGCAACGAGTGGTCGGGGGTGAACAGCCGGCGCTTGGCCTGGTAGTAGGCCTCCATGCTTCCGTGGTAGTCGAGGTGGTCATGGCTCAGATTGGTGAAGACGGCGACATCGAAATGCACCCCGTCCACCCGCGCCTGCACCAGCGCGTGGCTCGACACCTCCATGGCCACGGCGTGATGACGTCCGTCGGACCGTTGCCGGTCACGTACTCCGGCCAGCACGCATTGGACTTCGGTCGCTTCCGGCGTGGTGCGCGCCCCCGAGAGGGTCCCCATGACGTTGGTGGGCCGACCGCTGGCTTCGAGCAGGTCCCCGAGGAGCTGGGTGACCGTGGTCTTGCCATTCGTGCCGGTGACCCCGACCATGAGCAGGTCGCGCGCCGGGTGCCCGTAGAACGCGGCAGCCAATTGGGCCATGACCGGACGCGCCGTGCCCGGGGCGATGCGGGATTGCACCACGGGCCGGTCGAGTAGCTCTGGGATGAAGTGCTCGCACAAGAGCCCGACCGCGCCCCGGTCGACGGCCTCGGAGGCGTGGTCGTGGCCGTCCGAGATCAGTCCGGGCACGCAGCAGAAAAGATCTCCGGGCACCACTCGTCGGCTGTCATGGGCAATGCCCCTGATCTCCACCGTTGTGGGGTCCCCGGCTGATTCAATGACCTCGATATCGTCGAAGAGGAGGCTCATCTGCACGGTTCGCATCGTCGCTGCGACGGCGACATCGGCCCGGAAAGTCCGAACCACAGGCCATCGGCTCGCTGATGGTATCGGGTCACGGTTATGTGATGTCCTGGGCCTGGCTGGAGGCCGATTCCGTCGGAGAGGGGGGCGCCGTCGTCGCACCTGGGGTTGTCGGGATGTCGTAACGATGCAGCGCGTAGCTCATGATCTGGGAAAAGACCGGAGCGGCCACGGTGCCCCCGAAGATGGGGGTCGGGCGGTCGAGGACCACAATGATGGACAGCGTCGGGTTCACCGCCGGGGCAAAGCCCACGAAGGACGCCATGTAGGCGCCGGTGACGTAGGAGTCCTTCCCTTGTGTCGGGATCTGCGCCGTACCCGTCTTGCCCGCCACCGTATAGCCCGGGACCGAGGCACCGGTCCCGGTCCCGGTGGCCACGACCTGCTCCAGCATGGAGGTCAGCTCTGAGTCGACCGAGGGAGAGAAGGCCTGATGGGTCGGGGAAGGGGGCGTCTTGGTCACGCCGCCGCTGGCGCTGACGTTCGCCTCCACCAGTTTCGGCTGCACGTAGACGCCCCCGTTGGCCACGGCGTTGTAGGCGTCAAGAATTTGGAGGGCGTTCACGGCGTCGACCTGCCCGATCGGCAGCGACACGTAGTCGGTGGGTTCCCATTGTGCCGCCGTCGCCAGCAGTCCCGGTGACTCGCCCGGAAAGCCCAAGCCGGTGTACTGGCCGAATCCCAGGTTGCGCACCTGGTCCAGCAATCGCTGCTCTCCGACACTCTGGGCGATCTCTCCGGTACCGATATTGGAGGACTGGGCCAGAATCTGAGTGGCGGTGAGCGCTTCGGTCGGGTGGGCTTCGGCGTCGTGGAAGGTCGACCCATCGAGCTTGATCTGGTCCGGTACGGAGAAGACCGTGTTGGGGTTGATCAGACCATCGGCCAGGGCAGCGGAGAATGTGACCAGTTTGAAGACCGACCCCGGCTCGAACACCTGGGACACGGCCAAGTTGCTGGGCGCCTCATTCACCGGATCGGCCGGTCCGATCGGGATGACTCCTCCGGTGCTCTGTACCGCGGGCGCGGTGGCGGATACGGCCGCGTTGGGATGGGTCGAGACCAGACTGGCCATTGAAAGGATCTGTCCCGTCTTGACGTCCTCGACAATGGCCGTCCCACTCAGGGCCTGAGACGTCTCGATGGCGCCGGCCAGCGCCTGTTCGGATTCGTACTGCAGTTGCGAATCGAGGGTCAGCTCAAGTCCCTTTCCGGCCGTGCTGGCCACGCGATCGGTGACGGGCGACTGCGGCAGGGCCACCCCCGACGGTGATTCCAGGAGCGTCAACTTGCCCGACGTACCCGCCAGTTTCTGATTGTCGCCGTACTCGATCCCTGCGGCGCCGACCCCGCTCCCATTGGTGAAGCCAATCACCGGGGACGCCAAGTTGCCGTTGGGTACGATGCGCTTGGAGTCGCCTACCAAGGTGATCCCCGGAAAGGTGTCGGTTGAGATCTTTCCGGCATTCTCCTGGGAAACCTGCTTGGCCAGCACCACATAGCCGGTGTGGCGTCGCAGCATTGCGTTCAGAGTGGCGACCGGAACCCCGAGCAACGGCGACAACGCCTGCGCATAGCGCAACGGATGCGTGACCTGAAAGTCGTCGGCGATGACATCGTCGGTGGGCTGCGAGAGGGCGAGCGCCGCCCCGGCCCGGTCGTAGATTCCCCCGCGGAGGGCCGGAAGGCTGACCGTCGTCGTCGATTCGTGATTGGCGGCGGTTTGGTACGCACCCGCATGCACCACCTGAATGTCGATCAGCCGAGCGACCACGGCCAGGGCGCACACCACCAACAACAGTCGAACCACGCGGATGCGCCGCTGGAACGTCGCACTCGCCCACGACTTCGAACGCGTCCGGGCTGGTTGAGTCCGGGGCCGCCGCGGGTGGGGAGATGGGCGCTGCGGTCGGCGCGGGGGTGTCGGGCCCGCCGGACGCGATCGCTGATGTGACTGGCCTGGTCGAGGAGGGAGCTTGGTGACCCGGGATTGCGCGCTGGCCGGACGCGGTGCGACAGCGCGCCGCGCGCTGAGCGGCATGTCGCGTCGTGACGCTCATTGACCCGAAGCCGGAAGAGTGGTGGGAGTGGTCGGTGCCGCGGTGATCGTAGGAGTAGGAATGGGCTTGGTCAGGGCGACATAGGGAAGCTGCGTGACCCCGGCCGGGTGGACCAGGTGCAGTGACCCGAGAGCCACGGAGATCACCCGCGACGGCGTCTCGAGACTGGCCACCTGCAACTCGGCTTGACGATGGAGACCCTGGGCCAGGGTGAGGTTCTGCTCGGTCATGGTCAAGCGGACCTGGCCGTTGGCCAACATCGCCTGCCCCACGACCACGGCCAGGAGTGAGAGGACGACCATGGAGGCCGCCACCACGGTCAGGATGCGATTGCGGCGGGCTCCGCCACGCCGCCTCGGAACGACCCGAAGGAGCGGCGACGATCTCCGGCCCGACTCATGGGCGGTACGCGAGGAGGGGACCCGGCGCGCTGCGGCGGACGAAGGAGGCGCCATCAGGCGGTCCCGGTGCGCTCGACGGCCCGCAGTCGCGCGCTCTCGGCCCGCCGATTCCCGGCCACCTCCTGCGCCGACGCCTGGCGCGACCCCCGGAAAACCAATCGGTGCTGCGCCCGGGCCCCGCATACGCAGGGCAGGCCGGGCGGACAGGTGCACCCGCCCGTACTGGCCGTCACGAAGATCTGCTTGGTCAGTCGGTCTTCACCCGAGTGATAGCTGATCACCGCGCAGCGACCGCCGACCGCCAATCGCTCCAGGGCAGTCGGGAGTGCGGCCTCGAGCTGTCCCAGCTCGTCGTTCACCTGGATCCGCAGGGCTTGAAAGACGCGTGTGGCTGGGTGGCCCTTGCGGCGCACGGCGGCCGGCACGGCGTCGGCGACCACATCGGCCAGCTGGACCGTCGAGGTGAGCGGTCGGGCGGCCACGACGGCCCGGGCGATCCGCCCCGCCAGACGACCTTCACCATTCTCCCGGAACAAGGTGGCCAGGGTCGCTTCTGGGAGCTCGTTGACCAATTGCCCGGCGGTCGCGCCCGCGGTTTGATCCATCCGCATGTCGAGGTCGCCATCGCGGCGGTAGGAAAACCCACGCTGGGCCACATCGAGTTGCGGTGAGCTCACCCCCAGGTCGAACAGGACGCCTGAGAGAGGTCCCGACCCCGAGGTCACGTCGCCCAAGTCGGCGAAAGTGGCGTGCACCAGGGTGACCCGATCCCCGAAAGGTGCGAGCCGGTGGCGGGCGGCCTCGAGGGCGATGGGATCTCGATCGAGCCCGATGAGCGTCAGGTCATCGCGAGCCGCCAACAGCGCCGCACTGTGGCCGCCCCCGCCGACGGTGGCGTCGACCAGTACCCCGGTAGGAACCGGTGCGAAGAGAGCCACCACTTCGTGGCTCAGGACGGGAGTGTGGGCGAATGCTTGGGCCATCTGCAGCTCCTCGAGCGGCGTGAAGGGCGACGGAAATGATTCCGATCGTCCTATAGGGAAGAGGGTGGAGTGATCTTCCGCCGCGCTCCTCGAGGAGCTGCGCATGGTCCAGCGGTCCTGAATCGCCGGTGGTGTCATGGTCATGGTCTGTGCTGAGCCTCCGCTCGGTCGCAATCGGCCGCCGCGTGCCGCGGCTAGTTGGTTCCATCCGTGTCGTCGTCCTCGTCGTCGCCCAGCAGCCACGATTCCTCGGGCTGCACCTTCTCCGTCCACGTGGCGGGATTCCACAACTCGATCCGGTCGATGGCCCCGTGCACCAGGACCTCGGTCTCCAACCTGGCGAAGGCCCGCAGGGGGGCCGGAATGGCCATGCGCCCCTGCCGGTCGATCTCCACCTCGTAGGAGCTCGAAGCCCACAACCGGGCCCGATTGCGGTTCGCCCGTCCCGACTCGGCCCTTTCCGACATCACCGCCATTTGACGGTCGAATTCCGCTGGGGTCCACAAGGCCAGACAGCCACCGATGTGCTGGGCCAGATACCCACCCCGCTCGAAGTCGGTACGGAACTTGGCAGGCACGATCACCCTTCCCTTGGTGTCGAGCGAATGCTCGTATCTGCCTACAAAGCCTGCCACTGGCTTGATCTCCCACGACGCTCCCCGAACCTGCGTCCTCGAACGCCCTTCTACTCCATTTCGCGCCACATTACGCCACCAAACCTCCCTGGTCAACCACCTAACGCCATTTATCCCCCCGCGGTCGCCCCACCGGCGCGCTCGGCCGCGGTTCGGGGAGCCCGGGGCCGAACTACAGGCACGAAAAGGAAGACTCAGCCGGGATGGGGATGAGGGTGAATCCGGGGCGACGACGCCACCTGATGGGCGCCGAGGGTTACCTCACCCGTCGCCAGGAGGTCCCACGCTGCCCCAGTGGGGGAAAGTGGAGAGGAGATTCCGGGCGAGGATGGTCATGGCAGCGCCAGCCCCTGCCCCTGCCGCCTGCCCGCCCCTGCCCCAGGGCCGAGCAGATCCTCAATCCCGACGGCCGATCCGGACAGCTCGACGGACCAGGCCCCCCGGGAGTCCTCGTCGATGTCCAGCAGGTTGACCAGGGGTGTGGCGTCCCAGTGGGTGTAGGCGCAGGTCTGGAACAGCGCACCCTCCCGGCCTCGCCATTGCGAGAGGCCCATGATTTTGGCCCCGCCGCGGAAGACCTCGCCCGGACCGCGGCCCGAAAAACAGATCACGGCCCCGTAGGGTCCGGGAACCGCCCTCCCCTCGTGCACCGCACACTCGCCCACCCCGATGACACCGAGCGCAGCCCGCCACCACTCGCCCGCCCAAGTCGCCGCCGCCGAAACGTCGACCTCCCAGAGGGGGTCGTCGCGGGGGATCCAGGCGTCGAGCCAGAGGTGATCGCCGGGGCGCAATAGGACCGCCCCTCCCCCGCCCCGTCGCCGCACCACCTCGACGGGCCAGGCCTGCAGCGCACTTGGGCTCAGGATGTCATCGCTCTGGGTGCTGCCCAGCACCACGGTGGAGTGACCCACCTGACGAGCCACGGCGTGACGTTCGGTGAGTTGGCGGAACTGCTCCACGTCGGCCAGGGAGCGCCACGACACCATGCCCGTCGATCAGCGATTCAGGAGGCAGCAGCGAGATACGGCTCCCACAGCGGATCCATGTCCGAGAGGTGCCGCAAGCGCCACAGGTAGCCGTCCGGAGGCGCCGGCTTCACCCGCAATGTCCACCCCAGTTCGGACAGGAGGAGATCTGCCTTGACCAAGTTGTCGCGCTTGCAGGCCGCCACCACATTGGACCAGTCGTGCGTACCGCCCCGACTGCGCGGGATCACATGGTCGATGGTGTCGGCCGGCGCCGAGCAGTACACGCACAACCCGTTGTCGCGGCGCAGGACCGAACGACGGGTCACCGGCGGTGTGCGGGCCCAGCGCGGGATCCGCACCATGTGGGACAGGCGCACGATCGAAGGGACGTCGACATTGAGGCTGGCCGAATGGAACACCGTGCAGTCATCCCGGAAGGCCACGGGCTCGGCCCGGCCGGCCAGGACCAGTACGACGGCACGACGATCAGAGACGAGGGCCAGCGGCTCGTAGGTCGCATTGAGGAGGAGCACTCGCTCCATAACAACGCAGAGGCTACCCACGCGGGGGGCGTGCCCTCCGACACCATTGGAGGTACGCCACCACGTCGGGGCCCGTGAGAGAGGCCGGATCGCCGGATCCTCCGAACGCGGTGACCAGGCGGAAGTGCCAATAGGCCTCTCCCGGAATCGGCAGGAAGGGTGCCCGATGCCACCAGCCGCGCCGGGAGAGCCGGGCCAAGGCGGTCAGCCCGGCCCACCACAAGAAGGGACGGGGGACGACCGCCCCCACCACGACCATGGCATCGCGGCCCCACCGAGGCGGTGACCCGGTGCGGCCAACCTCAACCGTCGCGTCGTTCAAATCAAGACCCACGTGTCGTCATCGTCTTCGCCATTGTCTTCACCCTGGCCGCCGCCGCCTCCGCCGTCGCCCTGGCCGCGGCCTCCGCCCTCATGGTGATGTTCACTCAGCTCCAACCCGAGCCAGCCCACCCGGGCCGCCCCAATCAACGGGCCTTCGTTCCCCAGCCCGCCCGGCACCACGCGCGTGCCGCGGGCAAACTCGAGCCCGCACCGCGCCTCCACTTCCCGTTGGGCCGCCGCAAAGAAGGGCACGCCAAACCCGAGGGCCACCGAACCGCTCACCACAGCCAGCGGGAGGTCGAGCAGGTTGGCCACCGAGGCCACGGCCCGCCCGACCAGCGTTCCCGTCCGCTCCACTACCTCCGGCCGGGCCAGCTCGGCTGGTTGTCCCGTGATAGTCGCCAGCGCCGTTCCCGACGCTTCGGCCTCCAGACATCCGCGACCCCCACAGGCGCAGGGACGGCCCTCGGGTTCCACCACCACGTGACCCACGTGGCCGGCATTGCCAAGTCGACCTTGCAGCAGCCGGCCGTCCAGAACGATGCCCCCGCCGATGCCCGTCGAAACCACCATGGCCAGAAAGTCGCGCCGGCCGGAGGCGGCCCCGATCCAACCTTCGCCCAGCGCCAATGCTTTGGCATCGTTGTCCACGAAGGTGGCCACGCCGGTCAGGTCGCGGAGCCGGGAGCGCAAGGGAAAGGCGCGCCACGCGCCGATGTTGAGAGGGGAGACCGTTTCGCCTCCCGGGCTCATCGGCCCCCCGCAGCCGGCCCCACACACGACGATCAGGTCGCTCCCACCCACCCTGTCGCGCACGCTCTGCGCCAGATCCGCCAGCCGGTGCCAGAGAGCTTCACCGTCCCCCGCAGGTTCGCCCTCTCCCGTTGCGGTCGGCACCTGCTCCCGCTCGATCAGGCGGCCCGAACGATCGACCAATCCGGCCGCCATCTTCGTACCGCCGATATCGATGGCCAGAGCCAACTGGCTCATCGGAAGGGTGCTTCGGCCAGCGGGAAGACCCCCGCCGGACTCAGGGTTCGCGCCGGTGGAATCGAGTGCGGAACCAATCGCGGGCTTCGGTCATGGCGCCCTCGAACCCACTCGATGCTGCGGCGGCCTTCGACTGCTCACCGTCTCTCACCCTGGTCAAGTCGTGCCACCCGGCCCGACCCATGCGGCGCAGGTTGCGCTCGAACACCACGGCGGACCCGAACATGATGACCACGCCGACGAAACCGACGATCACCGACACGCTGTAGAAGCCGACCAGGATGGCCACCCCGAGGATGAAAGTGACCGCAGCCCACTTGCAGTATCGACCGGCGTGACGGTACACCGACTCGGTGCGCACACGCTCGGCGAATTCGGGGTCCTGACGAACCAGGGACTCCTCCAGCTCGGCCAGAATGCGTTGCTCGTGCTCAGAAAGCGGCACAGGACCTTCCCCCCACGTCGTGGCGTATCACCGCGGCCGGAACTCCTGTGTCCTCCATGCAGGACCCATGTTTGCATGTGTGCAGGCCGAGAACAACGTCCACCCCAATCTGCGGCGCTTCGTGCCTGGACGTCATCACCATCTCGCAGTTTACGGCCAGCCCGCGGCCGCACGCACGCGGGCGGCGATCTTGTAACACCACCGTCGAATTCTGCTCTCAGCAGGCCTGATGCCCGCGGACACAGCCGCGCCCGGGCCATACGGGCGGCATTCAGCCACGGCGGGACTTGTACCGCTGGGCCAACATCGCGATCAGGGCACCCAACAGGCCGGCGATCACGATCACAAGGATCAGCGGGGCCCGTCGCTCGCTGACCCAGAACCTGATCGAGACGGAGCCCAGGTTGGCCAGGGCAAACCAAACGAGGGCGACGGCAGCCAGGCCGATGCCGACGAGCCGGACATTCCCCATCCGCCCCGGCGGATCATCCGAGCCGGCGGGAGATTTCGACTTGTCGCGCACGGTGCCCATTGTGGCCTCCGGGGCGTTCCCTTGCGCGTCTTTGCCTTGCTCCTGCCGCCTCCGCGCCCGCCAGCTGCTATGAGAGGGGTCCAAAGGAGGAGCATGGGCACCAACGAAGTACTCACCGGCGCACGGACCATGTGGGAACTGGTGGAGCGGCGGGCCGACGCATCGCCGGGCCAGCCGATGCTCATCGCGGCCGACGGCGAGACCGTCACGTTCGGGGCATTCCGGGACCGCGCCGTCCGGGCGGCGGCCGGCCTCCACGACATGGGCGTGCGCACCGAGTCCGTTGTCTCGTGGCAGCTCCCGACCCGGATCGACACCGTTGTGCTCTCGCTGGCCCTCTCTCGCCTGGGCGCCATCCAGAACCCGATCATCCACCTCTACCGTGAACGTGAGGTGGGATTCGCCCTTCGGCAGACGGCCGCGTCCCTCTTCATCATCCCGACCGAGTGGCGGGGGATCGATTTTTCCGCCCAGACCGAACGGGCGGTCGAGGGCATGAACCAGCGCCCCCGCATCCTCACCGTCGACGGAGGTCTCCCCGAGGGTGACCCGTCGACGCTGCCTCCGCCCCCGATCGGTCAACGGCCCGAAGATGCACCCATCCGGTGGATCTACTACACCTCGGGATCGACGGCGGACCCCAAGGGCGTGCAGCACACCGACCAGACCCTGATTGCCGGTGGCTGGGGCCTGGCCCGCGCCCTGGAGATGACGCCCGACGATGTCGGCTCGATTGCCTTTCCCTTCGCCCACATCGCCGGGCCCGATTACCTCGTGACCATGCTCTCATTCGGGTTCCCGGCCATCTTGGTCGAGGCGTTCTCGGCCCCGGACGTCCTCCCGCTGTTTCGCCGGTTCGGCGCCACCATGGTGGGAGGCAGCACCGCGTTCTACGTCGCCTATCTGGCCGAGCAGCGCAAGGTCCCGGACCAGCCGATCCTGCCCACGCTCCGTCTCATGTCGGGAGGAGGCGCGGCCAAGCCGCCGGAGGTGCACTACGAAGTGCGCGACGAGATCGGCGGTCGGGGCGTCGTCCACGGATACGGCATGACCGAGGTACCGATGATCTCGAACGGCTCGCCCACCGACTCCGACGAGCAACTGGCTCAGACCGATGGCAAGCCGGTCGAAGGAGCCGATGTGCGCGTCGTCACTCTGGATGGGCGGGTCGCCGGGCCCGACGAAGAGGGGGAGGTCCGGGTGCGCGGTCCGATGGTCTTCCACGGGTACACCGACCCCGTCCTCACGGCCGAAGCCTTCGACGCCGACGGGTACTTCCGCACGGGTGACCTGGGAAAGCTCAGAGCCGACGGGCATCTGGCCCTGACCGGTCGGCTCAAGGACGTGATCGTGCGCAAGGGCGAGAACATCAGCGCCAAGGAGATCGAGGATCTCCTCTACACGCATCCCATGGTGGTTGAGGTGGCTGTCATCGGGCTGCCCGACGCCACCCGGGGAGAGAGAGTCTGTGCCGTCGTGCAACTCGCTGACGGCACCGACGGGCTCGAGCTGGTCGACATTGTCGACTTCTGTCGCCAGGCCGGCTTGATGACGCAGAAAATTCCCGAGCAGCTCGAGGTGCGCGACGAATGGCCCCGGGCGGGCACCGGCAAGATCGTCAAGAAGAGCCTGCGCGACGAGTACGCCGAGTGAGCCAACTGCACACCGGGCGGACGCCACCTCCTTCACGCCTGGTGTTTGTGTGCACCGGCAACATCTGCCGCTCCCCCATGGCCGAAGTGGTCACCCGGTCGTTGGCGGACACCACGACGCTCGCCGACGGGTCCACCCTGGGGACCAGACTGGTCGTGACGAGCGCCGGGACCGGCCCGTGGCACGAGGGCGAGCCCATGGACCCGCGTACGGACGCCGCCCTGGTCCGGTCCGGCCTGCCCAGTCACCGCCACGTGGCGCACCAGATCTCGGCGGTGCAGCTTGGCCGCTACGACCTGATCGTGGCACTGGACCGACGTCACCAGCAGACCCTACGCAGCCTGGGCGCCGATCCCCACCGGCTCTTCCTCTTGCGCGCCTTCGATCCGGCCGCCGGTGCGGCGGCCGACGTGCCCGATCCCTACTACGGGGATGATGCGGTCTTCGACGACTGCCTCGCCATGATCGCCGCCGCCTGCACCGGGCTGGTCTCCGAGTTGACCGGGCTCTGGGAGAGCTGGGTCCGGCGCGACGCGTCGGGCAACTCCGGCAACCCGGACAGATCGGAGGACTCCGACTACGCGCACCAGAGGAGGCCATTTCCGGCCTCGGCTGATGATGGCGAAGGTCGTGTGCCATAGTGCCGACGTGGTCTCACGCAGGGTCCGCCAACGGCGTCGACAAGTCACAGTGGCCGGGGTCCTTGTCTTTTTGCTTCTGATCTACGTGGTCTTCTTCTCGGGCGGAGGCAAGAAGGCCACGCCTCCCGCGCCCGTCAAAGCACACACGACCCAAGCGTTCCCCGCCCATTCCCCCCTCAACCCGGACTGGACCGGCAGTGGGAAACCGGTCACTCTGGCCTTCGGCGGGGATGTGCATTTCGAAGGAACCGTGGGCGCAAGCTTGCAGGAGAACGCCGCCACTGCCCTCGGGACGACCTTCCCGACCCTGTTCTCGGGAGCCCAGCTGAGCATGGTCAACTTCGAGTCAGCCCTGACGGCCGGCACGTGCCCGGAGCCGCAGACCAAGCCCTACATCTTCTTTGCCCCACCGACGGCGCTCACCGCTCTGCAGCAAGCCGGTGTGACGGTGGCCAGCGATGCCAACGACCATTCGGTGGACTGTGGCCAAGAAGGCCTGAGCCAGGGACTCACCGCCATCGCCCAGGCCAAGTACCCCATGCTCGGCATCGGGAGCAACGCGGCGCAGGCATTCACCCCGTACCGAGCAACGATCAAGGGGCAGCGGGTCGCCATCATCACCGCCACGCAGGTCATCGCCCCCAACCTGGTCACCACGTGGACGGCGACCTCGTCACAAGCCGGGGTGGCATCGGCCATCGACCCGACCCAGCTGGTGCAGACTGTCCAGGCAGCGCGGCGTACCTCGGACACGGTCGTCGTCTATCTGCACTGGGGCACCGAGACCGTCACCTGTCCCAACCCGCAACAAGAGCCGCTGGCCCAGCAACTGGTGAAGGCCGGGGCTGACATCGTGGTGGGCTCGGGTACGCACGTGCTCTCCGGGGGTGGGTACCTCGGTGGCGCCTACGTCGACTACGGATTGGGCAACTTCGCCTTCTACGACAGCGCCCCGCCGGAAACCGACAGCGGATCGTTGTTGGTCACCGCCATCGGGCGAAAGATTGTGACCGCCGTCTTCCGCCCGGCCACCGACGTCAATGGGTTGCCCCAACCCCTCACCGGTACGGCCGCGAAAACGGCGGTGGCCAGTTGGGATGCGGCGCGCGGCTGCACCGGCCTCTCGGCCGCCCCGGCCGCCAGCCAAGCCACCGTGGCGGGAGAGACGGCGCCCTTCGTCGCCCCCCCCACCACCACAACCACGACCGCTCCGACAACGGCCTCGACGTCGGCGTCGAGCTCGAGCACGTCATCGACCACAACCACCAGCACCACCACTGCGGCGACGACCACCGCGCCGACCGACAACGCCGGATAATCCGACTTTCTCGCTCGTCGTTACTCGGGAAAGAAACGAGGCAGGTAGTGCCGGTTGGCCGCCAGCAATTCGTCGGCCAGCTCGGCCGCCAGCGGATACTGCCCCACGAGAGGATTGGCCAGCAGGGCCCGCACGACCTGATCCCGGCTGCCCGACCGGGCGGCGCTGACGGCGAGGTGCTCGTAGGCCTTGGCATGGTGCACGAGCCCCAGCATTTCGAGCGGAAGGGCACGCTGAGGGAGCGGGTGTGCGCCGTCGGCGTCGACCACGGCCGGGAGCTCGACCACGGCCTCGTCGGGCAGGCCCGGAATAGCTCCGTCATTTCGCATGTCGACGACCTGGATATCTCCGGTGTCGGCATGGAGCGAGGCCATGAGGCGAACCGCGGCCAATGAGTAGAACGCACCACCCCGGAAGGAAAGAGCCGCCGGCTTGGTCGCCAGTTCAGGATTGCGGTACTCGTCGAGCAGCTTCGCCTCCAGATCGGCCACCACCTCGGCTCGGGAGCGGTGCCCGGACCGGGACTGCAGCGCCACTTCGGCGTCGTGCTGGTAGTAGTAGTGCACGTAGTAGGACGGCAAAGCCTCGAGCAATCGGAGCGCGGCGATGGGCACCCCGCTCTCGAGCTCCAGTTCGGGCCCGTGGCGGTCAAACAACTCGGGCAGGCGGTCGATCGATTCGCCTGAGAGTCGAGCCGAGCGGATCCACGTCAGGTGATTCAGACCGACATGCTCAATTTCGACCGCATCGGGGTCGACGCCGAGGTAGTGGCCGATTCTCCGTTGCGCCCAGATGGCCACGTTGCACAATCCGACCGCTCGATGGCCTTCATCGAGCAGCGCCTGGGTCACGATGCCGACCGGGTTCGTGAAGTCCACGAACCACGCGCCGGGGTTGCCCCGCTTGGCCGTCTCTTCGGCCAACTCGAGCACGGTCGGTACCGTGCGCAGGGCCTTGGCCAGCCCGCCCGCCCCGGTGGTCTCCTGCCCCAGGCAGCCGTAGCCGACCGGAAGTGTCTCGTCGACCTGACGTGCCGCCTGCCCGCCGATGCGCAGTTGGACGACCACGAAATCAGCTCCCTCCAGCGCCTGGTCCCGGTCGCCCGTCGTACCGAAGACGCCGCCCCACCCGCGCGCCCGCAATATCCGTTCGGAGAGGCCCCCGACGGCGTCTCGCCGTTCCTCGCTGGGATCGAGCAGCACCAGATCGTCGACGACCATGCGATCCTCGTTGTCACACAGACTGTCGACCAATTCCGGTGTGTAGGTACTGCCCCCTCCCACCACCGCAACTTTTATCCCCACGTCGACTCAACGTACTATCCGACCGTGGCCGAGGACGCTGTGCCAAATCCGGCACCCGGAGAATCGGTGGCCCCGCTCCCGGTGGTCCTGGCCGTTGATGGCGGCGCTTCAAAGACCGACGCCGTCCTCGTCTCGCGACAGGGCGACGTCCTGGGACGGTCCAGCACCGGACCGAGCAATCATCAGATGGTTGGTCTCGATGCGGCAGTCGACGCCTTGGGTGAGGCCATCGCGGGAGCCGTCGCTGACGCCGGGATCGCCGACCCACCCTTCCCCCTCTGCGACCTCGGCGTGTACTGCCTGGCCGGGATCGACCTGGCCGTGGACGAGGAGCGACTGGCTCCGGCCATCGCCCTCCGCGGTTGGACGGGGACGGATCTCCTCCGCAACGACACCTTCGCCGTCTCGCGGGCCGGGACGTCCTCGGCCTGGGGTATCGGGGTCGTGTGCGGCACCGGGATGAACTGTGCCGGTGTTGGGCCGGACGGAAGGTCGGTCCGTTTCCCCGCCCTGGCCGAACTCTCCGGGGACTTCGCACCGGGTGGCGCATGGCTGGGCGTCCGGGCACTGGGGTTGGCCCTGCGCGCCTCGGACGGACGAGGCGGACCGACGCTGCTGCGCACCCGCGTGCCCGGGTACTTCGACCTGCCCGATGCGGAAGCCGTGCTGAGCGCCGTCTACACCGGGGAGCTCGGGTACGGGCGACTCTTCGAGCTCGCCTCCGTCCTGCTCACGGCCGCGTCGGACGGTGACCCAGCGGCGCGCCAAGCGGCCGACCTCTTGGCCGACGAGGTGGTCGCCTTCGTCGTTGCGGCCGCCACCCGACTCGGTGTCTCGGACCAGGCGGTGGAAGTGGTCCTGGGCGGAGGGATCTTCAAGACGGACGACGCCGCCTTTCACACCCGGGTGGCCGAAGGCATTCATGCCGTCGCTCCTCGAGCTGTCCTACGGCACCTGACCGCCCCGCCGGTTCTCGGCGCCGCTCTCCTCGGCCTCGATGTCGTGGGCGCCGACGATGAAGCCCAGGAAAGACTCCGAGCGGCACTGTCGTGACCATCGCCATTGCCCATCGCGGCGACCCGGTTGGCCAGAGGGAGAACACGATGCCGGCGTTCGAGGCAGCCGTGCACCAGGGCGCCGACATGGTGGAACTCGATCTTCGTCGCACCCGCGACGGGGTGATCGTGGTGCTGCACGATCCGACCTTGCTCCGCCTCTGGGGTATTGACCGGGCCGTCGGGGAACTGGATCTGTCGCACGTACGAGAGATCGGGCACGGCGACGTGCGCGTCCCGACCCTCCGAGAGGTCCTTGACCGATTCACCATTCCGTTCATGGTCGACTTCACCGGCGACGAGGTTGTGCAAGGCGCTCTGGACGCCGTCCGGGGGGCCGACGCCATGGATCGTTCGCTGTTCGTCACCGGCCATGTCGGCGCCCTCCGCTCGTTGCGCGCCTTGTCCCCCGAAGCCCGGATCGGCCTCACGTGGATCGAACGAGGATCTCCTCCACCATCGCTCCTGTGCGAGCTCAGGGCGGAATTCTGGAATCCGTATTTCCGCTTGGCCACCCCGGCGCGCGTCGCCGCGGCGCACGACCTCGGAATCAAGGTCTCGACCTGGACGGTAGACGAACCCCGTCACATGGCCCGGGTGGCCAAAGCGGGTGTGGACGCCATCGTCAGCAACCGGATCGCCCGACTCCGCCGGTTTCTCTCCCCGCCAGAATCCGCCCGTCGATAGTCCCAAGAGGGTCAACTCGAATCGGCCACGACCGTCGGCCAACCGCACTTCCTGTCGGCTCGGCGTCGTGATCAACGCGCCGTGGGTGACCGCCCAGGGAGCGGGTGATTCGGCGGGGCGATCGATCGCGCGACGTGGTCGCCCAGGCTCGCCAACACACGGACCTCGCCCTCCCCGGCTCCTCCCCCCTCGGCCACCGACAATTCCACTCCCCAAGCCCGCAGGACGGGCGGTGGCGCATTCAGCACCCAGAGGCCGCTGTCTCCGTCTATGCATCCCTCCTGGTGACTCTCTCTTCGTCGGGCCACCTGCTCGGAGCGCTGGCCGAATGCCGCCGGGTCATCGAGCGCCTGATCGAGTCCCCGAGTCTGGAGCACCACGGTCCCGTCCGAGGGCGTCCCCAATGGAAGCTGGGAATGCAAATCGGCCAGGACGGCGTCGCCCAACGATCCCAAGGCGCTATTGACGATGACGATGGGCGATGACGTGTCGGCACTGAAGGGATTGGGAACCAAAAAGTATGAATCGATGACGGTGATGGTGCGCTCGTGCCGTTGATACGCCATCGCCCAACAAAGGCGCGCCAGGAATTGTCCTCCGACGGGGTCGGTGAGGATTTGGTACGTCGCGCCATCTTGATTCGTGGCGAATCTCGATGACGCGCTTGGTCGCGGTGACAGGACCGTATACGCACGTCCATCGAGACGAACCGACCGCCGGTGCACTTTCAGGCGTTCCTGTGCTGGTCCCATGAGGATTGAATCCTCGCGTAGAACGGACGGTCACTTTCGCCCAGCCGGAACGACCTCCGCTCGTGGTTTAGCCGCCCCGGCTTCCCGTCGCCGCCAATG
>CAVURD010000019.1:0-26254 GCA_963743785.1 uncultured Acidimicrobiaceae bacterium
CAGATCAAGGAGAATGACGCGAGGGCCTAACTTCGGGCCGCCGACGCGTACCGGATCTGTATCCGCTCCGAACCCGCTCCGATGCCAACAACGACCGCTGCACCATTGCCGTGGTACAACCGGTACACCGCCGGAGACGATGACCACGGTCGATCCCGTCCGCCGGCCAACTCCACTCTGGGCAGCACCCTCTATGGCCACCGTCTCAGCGGCGGCGCTTGGTGACCACCTGTTCGCTCCGACAGCACAGCCCTTGGGCTGGCCACCAACAACAGCAAAATCTGCTCGAACTGAACGGCGACTAGCGCATCCGTCCCACCCGCAAACGCGGACGGCGCTGGGACGGGGGATGCCTACCATCCTGCCGGGGATTCACTCTGGCCCCCGTAAGACGCCCCACACCTTCGGGGAAGACTTCGGGGAGTCAGGGTGGATCCCCGCCATCCATTGGCTACCGTCGGGCGATGGACAGCGACATTCGATCTACAGCGGCGTCGATCACCATCTGTAGAGGGTGAGTTCGCACACCCTGATACTTTGCTCACATATGTTTGGTAGACCCGAACATCAAGTAGACAAGTCCGAAAGATTCGATGGGGGGCCACAGATGAGACGAAGAATCACCCTTGTAATCACCCTTGCCGCTGGAAACATGGCTGAGTCTTCGCGCTAACCCATGGTTCACAGCGTCGATGCTGGGAATTGCGGAAGTCGTGAACCTACGCGCTCGTGGCTTGAAGAATCGAAGCGGTTCATACTGCCTCTCGCTGATGCTGCGAACGCCGAATTCCACAGGGCCCAGGTTGATCCCCAGGGGACGACGCTACGACGGATGAAGTCCGTTCCGGACTCGGATCAATGCAGCAATGGATAACCGCCAACCCCTGCCCTGATCTGAGTGTTCGCGCTCAGCTCGAGGTGGTGGCAGGGCGCTACGGCTTTCTTGCCCTCGCCCTTGAAACCAGCAATGAAGCGTTGGGCAAAAGTGAAGTGCTCGCGCTCAGCGATCACCTCGACGCAACAGACCTCAGGCTACGCGCCGTTATGGCCCACGTTGAGAGAGGTTTGCACCGTGAAGATCCCGATGACGCTCGCGACTGACAAGAACAGTCTTCGACTTCCAATGGGAGTGCTGATGCGTCGGTGGTATCGCCGACGACATTGTCGGTGATGGCATTTCCGTCGGCTGGTCCCATAGAAATCGTCCAAGTTGCCGAGAACCCGAGACCAATCCCGGCTTCGCCGCGATGGTTCGGGCTTGGTCTGACGGTGCTCGTGGCATTGGGAATCGCAATGCGAATCGTGTTCGCGATCGTTTGGCAAGATGGGAAGCCGCTGGGCGGAGACCCGTTGTTCTTTCAGCAGACCGCAGCGCAACTCGCGCACGGCAACGGATTCGTCGTTCCCTTTATCGGAGGGGGAAAGCCCGTCGCCACGGCCCTTCATCCCCCCGTGTTCTCTGTCGTCCTTGCAGCACTCGATATTCTGAGGATCCAATCCCCCAACGCTCATCGGATTGCTCTCGCTTTCATTGCGTCCGGAGGGATCGTCGCCATGGGATTTCTTGGGCGCAGGTTGATGTCTCCGGCCGCCGGCCTTCTTGCTGCAGGTATCGCCGCGTTCGGTCCGTTGTGGGTTCAACCGAGTGGCAAGGTGCTAAGTGAAAGCGTTTACCTGGTCATTGTTCCACTAGTACTCCTGGCAACTCTCCGATGCATCGAACGTCCAAGTGGCTTGAGATTCGCGACCGTTGGCCTCGCCATCGGCATCGCAGCCTTGACTCGAAGCGAGGGTATGTCGTTCATTCTCCTGCTGGGAATCCCGTTGGTGATATTCGCTTACCGATCGTGGAGAGAGCGCGTCAGGTTCGGATTGATACTTCTGGCGGGATTCGCTCTCATTGTCGGCCCGTGGCTCATTCGGAACGATGTCGAGATGGGCGGGTTTACGGTATCGACCGACAATGGCACCACTTTGGTGGGCGCGTACAGCCCGTCCACCTTCGACCCAAACAGCCCCCTCTACGGAAGCTTTAGCCAGAATGATCAGTTTGGCGACGCTGCGGTGTTGTTCAAATACAGTCCTCCACCGGATCACGCAAAGCATTGGACGGAACTGACATTGAATAACGCACTAGGTCACATCGGCATTACATACGCTCGCGGCCATCTCAGCGATCTACCTGGCGTGGTTCTTGCGCGCGAGGGGCGGCTTTGGGGGGTCTATGCCTCCGGCTCTCAGCTGGAATTCGATCTTGCTTCGGACGGCAACGGAGTTCGAGGATTCCAGGTAGCTGGTCAATATCTGAATTGGTTTCTCATCCCGTTTACCATCGGGGGTGGGATAGTCCTCTACAAACGGTCGCGACGAGACTTGGTCGTTGTGGCTGCGCCTATTGTCGCGGCGGCGCTCAGCGCTGCCCTGACCTTCGGGAGCACCCGATATCGCGCTGTGGCGGAGCCCTCGGTCGCCGTGTTGGCGGCGATTGGGGCACTTTTCGTCATCGAGCGCCTCACGCGTGTGCGATTGTGGGCGCCCCGACTCAGCTCAACCAAGGTCGGTGAAGCGCCGGATGGTCACGACCCTGCGAGCTAAGACGGTGGGATCAGCGTGTTCGGGCGAGGGAGGGAGATCAACGTCACTATCAGGGTACGGGTGGCTTCCGGATCGGTCGTTGATGCGAGGTGGGAGTTAGAACGGCTTCGGCCTTCATGTTTCGCGTGCCGGGCCGTGCGGCCCTACCGAAGTAGGGGCGGGTGGGTGATCGTTGCCTGCCGCCCGGAACGCGGACAGTGCGGGGACAGAGGCTGTTTACCATCCACCCCGGGTTCATTCTGACCCTCGGAGGGCCACCCAGCATCCCAGGCCCGTTCGGGGAGTCAGGGTGATCCCCGCCATCCCTTGCTCTAAAGGTGATCCGTCAGCCATCGAAGCCACCACATGTGGGCGTTCCGCTTGATGTCCCACATGTCTTCTACCTGCTGTCTCCCGATGTGATCCTTCGATGCGGGTGAAGCGGTCGATTCGGGTGGCCTTAGGAAATCGCTGTTGTTCGCCTTGTCAAGGTATTCAGAGCTGGCCCGGTCCAGGGCGCAGGAAATAGCAGCGTCGGTCGAGGTATCAGTCAGATAGACCAACAAGACTGGCGCTCCGTGCGGCCCGTCGATCTCGGCAGGAAAATCGTCCTTCGCCGCGTGCTCGTTGTAGATGGCGCGCCACGCAGGCGTGTCGTCCTGCCCGGTGAGTTGGAGGCGTACGACCGGCGTGCCGTTCTCGCACAGCATGGGCTCCGGCCTTGGCTGCAACGGATCAAGCTGAGGCACGGCTGAGAGGGTACCGAAGGCCGACCACCTTTGCACACAGGGATTGCCTCAGTGCCACGAAGCGTCCCGGCGCTACCGTGGGCCGTAGACACGTACCGGATATACGACGGCACTGACGACAACTGGTTCGTCGGCACCTTGCCCCGGGGCTATTCGCTGAGGAAGGCCGGGTGCTGGCGCACGATCTTCGAGAACCCGGTCGACCATGGGAAACATTGCATGGTTCCGGTGGAGTGGGCGCGGCGGTGGGTGTTCCTGGACGGCTGGACGAAAGTGTGGTCGTGCGAGCAGCACACAGGTGAGATGGTGGCTGCACAGCCTGTCTGAATTGGTGGTCGAGACCCCGGCTTACGGCGCATTGGTTGTAGCCGTGTGGAGACTCCGGCGGCGGCGACAAGCACGACAACACAGCATGCGACGACCACCATGACTGCCCCACCTCCAACTTCCGCCACCTCGCTCGGTAACCGACAATCCCCGGTGCATTTCGTCGCGGCGGTTAACATTCGACTCGGCATGGTCGGACACATTCCCACGATGAGGCGAATGGTGGGCCGCACTCAGAGGAGCGCTCTCGGGATCGTTCACATCCCCAAGACCGGCGGTTCGGCAATCAGGGCTGCGATAGCCGGAGTCGCGGCGTGCGACCTGGGACAGGGATATTTCGACGCGGCAATGGTCGCCGGGACCGCCGTTGATCACTTGCCCGACGAGACGCGCCACCAGTTCGTCACCTCCGAGATCCTGCGGGACTTGTGCGAAACAAATCGGATCATCATCGGTCACTACCCAGCTCCTGCGCTGCTCGATGCGGGATGTCGCTCCGTCGCAACGCAGGTGCGCGAACCGCGATCACGCCTCTTGAGCCTGTACCGATATTGGCAGTCGCAGACGCCGGAGTCACGACACTCTTGGGGTGAGTGGGGAGCAACGGCGGTCGATGCCGCCATCACGCTAAGTCTTGAGGATTTCCTCTGCTCGCAACGGGCCTGGGCCGCAACCGAGAATCAGATGGCTCGACAACTGCTCATTGCAGAGGTACCTCGCGGTCCGGGTCACGCCCGCCGCCTCACCACACACGCATTGGGGAGTCGCTCCCGCTATGGGCGCCTGCGGGACCATCTCGCTGTGGCCGAGTGGAGCCAAGACTCCGAGCGCTTCTTCGATCGGATCCGATCATTCGAACCGCAATTCGCAAGCAGCGAGCTGAACAGAGTAAACGAGACCGTCGTGGTGGGCGCTCCGCAAGAGATTGGCGACCGGTGCATAGAGGGCTTGCGGGCCCGCACCGACCTGGACACCGCGCTGCTGGCCAGGCTTATGTCCGACGGGCTTCTTCCGTATCGGTCCAATCAGGACCTCGACGCAGAGTTCGAGCAGTCCGCCGGGCACCTGGGTTTCACTCTGGCGATCTGATCTGCTCCGACCATCTCTGCCCTGGCGTTTCGCCTCGACTGTCGAGTACGTACGGAGTGCATCGAGACAGCACTGGCCGATGCCGACCTTGGTCGGCATGTGGGACGGCACGACCTGTCCTGCCGTGCTTGCCCATCGCTCCTTGAGACTTCCGTGATCAGCCGAACCCGGAGACGCCTGGCGTCGGCTATGCCCCTGGGAGTGGTACGACTCACCTGGCGGAGCTTGCCTGTTGCGGGGTCACGGCCGATATGGACCTGGACCTCCCACCGGTGAGCGCCTACCTGCCGGATACCCTTCTCCAACTGGATCCGCTTGAACTCCACCATCCTCAGCCTCCGTAGATTGGATTCTGATTGGGTGGTATCAGGTGCAAAACACGTAAACGCCATTTCAGGGGCTGTAGCTCAGTGGTCAGAGCAGGGGACTCATAATCCCTCGGTCGCAGGTTCGATCCCTGCCAGCCCCACCAGTGTGATGTCTCAAGACATCGAGCACCGACGTCTGGGACACACATTAGACCTGGGCCAGCGCTCAGGGAATGCGCTGGTAGTCCTTCGTTGGATCGAGGATCAGGCGGCGCAGCGGTGAGCCGTCGAATCCCACGATCTCGATGTCGAGGCCGTCAATGAGCATGGCGACGCGCCAGCCCGCGTAGGCGTTCCCGATTCCGATGTGGTGAAGCCGCCCCCGGCGACGAAGCGTGATCCGGCCGGCTTTGTCCACCCGGTCAAAGCGCAGCCTCCTCTCGCCCACCTTGACGAATGACGGAGAAGGCACGGCCTTCTCCCGGGCGCGGTAGACCGCTGCCGGTGTCTTGCGCCCGATGCCCCGGTGCGGTCGCTCCTCGTTGTAGTACGCGCCGAAGCGATCGAGCTGGCGCTGGAGTTGCTTGGGGCTGTTGATGTCCAGCATGGCCAAGAACTTCTTCATGGTCTGGTGGAAGCGCTCGACCTTTCCACAGGTCTGTGGGTGGTAGGGCCGGGCGTGCTTGGCCTCGATGCCGAGGGCGAAGAGCTCTTGTTCGGTGACCCCGGCCACCTGGTGGTGGCGCTGCGTGGAGAAGATGAGCCCGTTGTCGCTGAGGAAGGAGGCCGGGTAGCCCCAGCTCTCGGCCGCTTTGTGGAGGACGCGGACGACGTCGTTGGCCTTGACCACCTTCATGGCTCGAGACGCCCTTCATGGCTCGAGACGCCACGCACAGCCTCGAGTGGTCGTCGATCATGTTGAGCACCTCGTAGACCTGGCCGCCCCCGAACTCCACGTGGGTCATGTCGGCCTGCCAGGTCTCATTCGCCAGGTCGGCGACGAACCTCTTGAACGAGCTCTTCGGACGCTTCTTCGGTGAGAGGGTGACGAACCCCCTGGCCTTGAGCACCCGAAAGATCGTCGAGACCGAAGGAGGTCGGGTGGAGCGCTGCGCCAGGTGAAAGTGGATGGTCGCCGCGCCGGCATCGAGCCCATCGTCGGCCAGCGCCTTGTGCAGGGCCACGATCTCGTCCTCGTAGAGGTCGGCGATGCGGGTCGGACTCGTCTTGGGCCGCCGGGACCGTGGCTCGAGGCCGGCGGCTCCTTCGAGGCGGTAGCGGCGCAGGAGCTTGAAGAGCCAGCGGGCACTCACGTCATGGGCTGCCGCCAACTCCTTGATCGGCCGCCCGGTCCGCAGATGCGTCTCGATCAGAAACCTGCCCATGTCCACAGGAGCACCCCTTCACTGGTGGTGTCCTATGTCTTGACACATCCCCGACGGCGGTGTCCTATGTCCTGAACCCGCACACTGCCAGCCCGACCATGTGGGCTTGACCCCATTTAGTGGACCACTTTTTAGGACAATGTGGCCGGCTGGGTGGTGGTTGAGTAAGGCTTCGAATTCGTTCGGAGTGAGATAGCCGAGCGAACTGTGTCGGCGGTCTGAATTGTAGAAGTGGTCGATGTAGTCGGCCATGGCCAAAGCGAGCTCCATCTTGGTCCGCCACGACTGACGGTTCAGCAGCTCGATCTGCATCGAGCCCCAGAACGACTCCATCGGTGCATTGTCGTAGCAGTCGCCGACGGTCCCCATCGAGCTGAGAAGGCCCAAGCGTCGGACGTTCTCGGTGAAGGCCCACGACGTGAACTGGGTGCCGTGGTCCGAGTGGATCACCGTCGTTGGTGACGTCCTCGCGCTCGATTCACCGGCTTTGTTGATGGCATCGAGGACCAACACTGACTCACAGCGGCGGTCGATGGCCCAACCGCCTTGCGCGAGTAGAGGTTGAGCACCACGCAGCAGTAGAGCTTCCCCTCGCTGGTTGGGTGCTCGGTGATGTCGGTCAACCACAGCTCGTTGGGTCGGGTGGCGGTGAACTGGCGCTGGACCAGGTCCTCACAGGTCCGTGCATTCTTGAGGTTCTTGTAGCCCTTTTTCGGCCCCGGAAGGCCCTGAATACCCAGCTCATTCATGATCCGCCGCACCAGCTTCGTGTTGACGATTAGCCCCTGTTCGAGCTCTAAGGCGGCTTTGACCCGCAAGATGCCATAGGTGCCCCGGGAGCGGGCGTGGATATCGGCGATGGCGTCGGCCAGCATGAGGCGACAAATCTCGCGGTCGTTGGGCTTTTTGAACTTGATGTCGTAATAGGTCGAGTGGTCGAGGCCGACGAGCTGGCAGGCGTAACGCTCGGAGTAGCCCAGGTTGTTCAGCCTTCGGACAACCTGGAACTTCCTTTTGGGTCGACGGCGCCCTCCTCGAAGATCTCACTGGCCAACTTCACGTGACCTTAAGTACGGCCTGCGTGAACTCTTTGACGACCGCACCGGGCGGGATGGAGCACGAGCTGATTGAACCATCTCCAACCGCTAGGCCAACCCCCCCCATCGCTTGTCAGAAAGTGAGACTCGACTGCTTGGAGGTCCCCCTTTCTCAACCTAGAACGCTTTGGCTCGGCTCAGGTCCTTCGCCGGCAGCGACGCCGCAATCCCAGACGCTTTCACGGTAACTCTCCTATCACCGCTCTATAGCTGCCTGCACAGTGCCGTCGTGCCGGGCCAAAACCAACCGGGATTGCCGGTAAGCGAGGGGATGAACCACCAGCTGCCCCGGTGCTGAACCGGACCGATCTTGTGCGTTGCGCCATGGTGTTCGACCAGGTCGAGGGCAGCGACATCCTCGACACCATCGTTGCGGAGAGCCGCAGTGGAACGTGTGGGACGCCATGGGACCGCGTCGTGAACGTGGAAGGTAAGCGTCCCGTCAAGATCGAGGGTGGCTGCCCTAACGAAGCGTGCGTCCTGGGCGACCGGTGAGGATCTTGTGCTACCAGGACAATGCGCGCCTCAACTGAAGCTTTGTTCACGTTGTCCGAATACGAGTCGGCCTTCCTTGCATCGAACCTGACATTCGAGTTCGACGACCAGGGTCCCATGGGTCGCGGTGCCCTTATTGGACGACCGATGAAGTAGGGCCAGATTCGGCTCTGGGTTCCAGCCCGAATGTCTCGACTACGCGCGGGCCGACAGATGTAGAGCGCGGCGGTGAGGGGAAGAGCCAGTGCGAACATTCGTTGGCGGGTTCGTAAGGCGTTGTTCATTGACTTGTCCAGTCGATTGAGATTCATTGGACTCGGTGCTGGCCGATCCGTGCGGTAATGGGTCAGGCGTCTCGGTGCGAGATCCGAATCGAGGCCGCCGCCAAGGCGATGGCGGCATAGACGCCGAGGACCACAACGGCAGTGCCTGGCATCAGGAGTCCCGCCGAATGGTTTACCGTGATGGCGGCCTCGAGTGCGGTTCCGGGCACGTACTGACGGAGGCCGGCTGGAAGCAGCTGGCCGAGAGTGACGCCTCCAACGATGAGCAGCACCAGCGCCGTGGTCGCTGCTGCGGGGTGTCGGATGAGGCCGCCGATCCCGACGCCGATGACGGCAATGAGGCTCACCGCAAGGGCACCGAACACCACAGCTTGGATGACGCCGGGATGAGCGAAGGACACTTCGAGATGCTTGGCGGCGAAGACCCGCTGTCCGACCTCGAAGCTGACCACGGCAGTCAGCAGCGCCACGGGGAACACGAACGCCGCAGTGACCCCAGCCTTGGCTGCCAGTACCCGCCGCCTCGTGGGCGTGGCGGCAAAGGTGGACCGAATCATCCCGGTCGCGTACTCGGCAGTCATGGCCCGTACCCCAAGTGCCGCGAGCAGCACCGCGCCGACGAAGACGACACCGAAGAGGGAACAGGCGGTTGGGTCGAACGTCTGGCGCTGCCCCGCTGTCATCTTCGACCACTGTTGGACTTGGGAGACACAAAGGATCGCCCCAAGGGCAACCGAGATGACAATGGCCATGACCACTGTCCGCCAGGTGGCAGGTAGGGTGCGCAGCTTGGTCCACTCTGCCTTGGCAAGCCTGCGGATCCTGGGAGTCCGCACCGGCGGGGCGGGAGGTGTGAAGTGAGTCGCGTCGATGGTGTAGGTGGCAGTGCTCATATCAGGCTCCTTTGGTTACGTCGACCAGCTGGCCGGCGTGGTAGTCGGTTTGGTCTTTGGTCAAGTCGAAATACGCCTCTTCGAGCGACGATCCCAGTGGGGCCAGCTCGACGAGGGTGATGTCATGGGAACGAGCGGCTGCGCCGATCGTGGAGGAGTCCATTCCGGTCACGACCATGGCGCCGTCAGATCCACAGTCGATCAGCGCGCCTCGCTGGGTCAGGGCCTCGGCCAGGTCGGCCTGCTCCACGGCCCGGACCCGGACACTCGAGGCCGTGTGCCGGTTGATGAACTCATCGGTGCCGGCGTCGGCGATGATGCGGCCCCGACCGATCACGATCAGGTGATCGGCAGTCTGAGCCATCTCGCTCATGAGATGGCTCGAGAGGAACACCGTGCGGCCTTGTGATGCCAGGGACTTCATAAGGTTGCGGATCCACAGGATGCCCTCGGGGTCGAGGCCGTTGATCGGCTCGTCGAACATCACCGTCTCGGGGTCACCGAGCAGGGCGCCAGCGATGCCGAGCCGCTGGTTCATGCCGAGCGAGAATGTCCCGACCCTCTTTCTTGCCACGTCGCTGAGTCCGACGATGTCGAGCACTTCGGCCACCCGTCGGCGGGAGATGCCATTGCTGTCGGCCATCCACGTGAGGTGGTTGGCGGCACTGCGGCCGCCGACAATGGCTTTGGCATCCAAGAGCGCCCCGACCGATCGAAGTGGGTCGGCCAGCTGGCGATATGGCTTGCCGTCCACGCGGACTTCGCCTGAAGTCGGGGCGTCGAGGCCCAGGATCATGCGCATGGTGGTCGACTTGCCGGCCCCGTTGGGGCCGAGGAAGCCGGTCACCTGCCCGGGCCGGACGGTAAAGGAGACCTCATTGACGGCCACGGTCTTGCCGTAGCGCTTGGTGAGGTGCGTTGCCTCGATCATGGTGCTTCCTTTCCTCGTCGATCTGGTCTGGGAAGCACCCTGCGCTCGGGACCTGAGGTGCCGCTGATGTGGCCCTGAGGCGAGCTGGTCATGTCAAGCACGCCACAACCTGGTCATCGGTCGTACCGTGGGAGCGTGGAAGTGAAGCTCTTCGGCGAGTTCGAGGTGGTCAAAGGGGGTGTTGCGGTACCCGTTCGTGGCGCCAAGCAGCGAGGCCTCCTGGCTCTCCTGGCTCTCAACCGAGGGAATCCGGTCAGCGCCGATCGTCTGATCGACCAGATCTGGGGCGACGGGCAGACCGCCAAGCCCGCCAACGCCTTGCAGGCCCAGATCGTCCAACTGCGCCGAACTCTCGGAGCCTCAGCGATAATCACCTCCGAATCCGGCTACGCGCTGGACATCAGTGCCGCCGACCTGGACGCAGCCCGATTCGAAGACCTGGTAGCCGAAGGGCGTCGCCTGAGCGCCGAGGGCGAGCTCGCCTTAGCGTCCGCCGTGCTTGGTGACGCTCTCCGGTTGCGCCGCGGCGAACCGCTGGCCGAGTTCGCCTACGCCGGCTTTGCCGACGCCGAACGGGCCCATCTCAACGAGTTAGCCCTGGTGGCGACGGAGTACCGAGTCGAAGCGGACCTGAGGCTCGGCCATCACAACGAACTGGTAGGCGAGCTGGAAGGGCTGTGCCGTGAGCACTCGCTCCGCGAACGCCTATGGGAGCTGCTCATGCTGGCCCTCTACCGAGCTGGGCGCCAAGCCGAAGCGCTGCGTGCCTTCACCGAGATCCGTGACCGTCTGGTCGACGAGCTCGGGATCGACCCCGGATCTTCTCTGCGTAACCTGGAGGCTCGCATCCTGGACCACGACCCGTCCCTCGCCGCAGTGCAACCGGCGCCAGCGCGTGCGCCGTCGATGCCAGCGCGTGCGCCGTCGATGCCATCGCTGCCAGGCAATCTGCCCGAACCACTGAGCAGCTTCCGCGGGCGCAACACCGAACTGGAACAGGTGGACCAAGCGATTGACTCCAGCCGCTTAGTCACGTTGATCGGCCCTGGCGGGGTCGGCAAGACTCGCCTAGCGGTCGCGGCTGCGGCACGGCGTCGCGACCAGCACTCCGGTGGCGCCTGGCTGGTGGAGCTCGCGGGTGTCACAGATCCCGCTGCTGTCGCCCCGGCCGCGGCAGCGGCCCTCGGCGCCTCGGGGCCTGGAGTGGGCAATGACCTGCCCTCTGCATCGACGGCGGAGCTCATAGCCCGCCACCTCACCGGCCGCTCCCTGGTCATCGTCCTCGACAACTGCGAACATGTCATCGACGAGGCGGCTACGCTCGCTCAGGCCCTGGTCGGGGCGCTGCCCGGCCTCCGGGTGGTGGCCACCAGTCGCGAGCCCCTCGGCGTTCCCGGCGAGTTCCTCATTCCTGTCGTTGGCCTGGTGCCGGTCGACGCCGTCGAGCTCTTCGGGGACCGAGCTCGTGCGGTGCAGCCAGGCTTCGACCCTGACGGGCCCGCCGAAGCGGTCATCGACGGTATCTGCCGCCGGCTCGACGGCCTGCCCCTGGCTATCGAGTTGGCAGCCGCCCGCCTCCGGACCCTCCCCCTGGCGACCCTGGCCGAGCGGCTCGACGACCGCTTCGCGCTGCTCAGCCGCGGTGCTCGCACCGCGCTGCCCCGCCAACGGACCCTGCGTGCGGTCGTGGACTGGAGCTACGACCTCCTCTTCGACGACGAGCGCCGCCTGTTCGCTCGCCTATCTGTCTTCGTCGGCGGCTGCGAACTCGACGCGATCGAGTCCGTGTGCGCTGACGACAAAGTGCCAAAGGACGATGTCCTCGACGTCTTAAGCCGGCTGGTGGACAAGTCGCTCGTCATGGCCCCGATCGCGGGCGAGTCCCGGTACTCCCAGCTGCAGACGTTATGGCAGTACGGCAGAGACCGCCTCGATAACTCCGACGAGGCCGACAAGGTTCGCGCCAGGCATGCGGCCTACTACCGCCAGTTCGCCGAAGGAGCCAACGAACATCTACGAGGTGCCGCGGCATCGGTGTGGCAGGCCCGTCTGACCCCGGAGTTGGCCAATATGAAGGTCGCACTCGATTGGCACCTGGACACCAGCGACATTGATGCGGCGCTGTTGATGGTCTCTGGAATGGCGTGGTTGTGGTTCGTCAACAGCGATTTTGCCGAAGGTGCGCGTTGGCTGGCCAGCGCGTTAGGTGCCGAAGGGAAGCGCCGTGCTGAGCTGCACGCGACCGCCCAGGTCTGGCACGGCTACTTCGTCGGCATATCATCCAGCCCCGCGTCGGGAGTCGTCGAGTGCGACCAGGCCATTGGTGTCTTGAGGCCAGGCGTCGACCGGGTTCGCCTCGCTGAAGCGCTGTTGCTCGGAGCGACGGTACTGATACGCGCCTACGAGTTCGGTCGGTCCCTAGAAGCCTTGGCTGAGGCACGGGCGCTCCTGGAGCCCGACCAGCAAGGTTGGCTGCTCGGTGCGCACGACATGCTGGTCAGCTGGAATATGGCCTCGTTTGGGCGTCTTGACGAGGCCGAGGCGGCCGCCCGTTCGAGCATTGAGCGCTTCGACGCGGCAGGGGAAGTCTTGTTAGTGGTCAATTCACTGAACGCTCTCGCCGGCATCATCGCGGCCAAGGGCGATATCGAAGGCGCATCAGTGGCCTACGAAGTGCTCCTACGCCGCTGCCGGACCACCGGGGAGCATCCCTACCTGAACTCTGCCCTGGTCGCTCTCGCTGTCCTGCGGGCCAGACAAGGTGACGACGCCGCAGCCGAGGATCTCTACCAAGAAGCCATCGGCTGTTCTTTCAACCCGTGGTTGTCAGCAGACGCCATCGTTGGCCAAGCCGCAGTTGCCCGACGCCTGGGTGATCTGGCCCGGGCCAAAAGGTTGCTCGACACCGCGGCAGACCGCTACCGAGACGCAGACATTCCCGCCGGTCAGCCCCGAGTATTCGCGGGACTGGCCTGGTGGGCGCTCGGTGCAGGTCAACCCGATGCCGCTGCCATCTTCGCGGCTGACGCCGTCAGTGCTGCTGGGGCCATCGCGGATCCAGAAACCCAACTCCTCGCCGATTCCGCCCTGGCCGCCGCCAAGGCCATCGCTGATCCCACCCAGCACAACGCCGATAACTTCGTCGCACTGGCACGACAACGAACCGCAGGTCCGGCACATCGCTCGCTCACCGACGAGCCAGATCTGGTGGCGCTCGCGGCTCGTCTTACAATCTCCGCAACCTGACCGAGAAGCCGGAACTCGCGTCCTTCCCCGCAGCGCCACCTGAGCCGTGGCGCTGGCCGCCCTCAGTATCACCTCAGGGCGACCTCAGGCCATAGGCCGAGCATGGTAGCCATGCCTCAAGATCCAGTAGAGCCAGCCGACCGCCGTGGCCAGTCGCCCTTTCCCGGTCCAGCCGTCGAGGACCACGGTAGGGCGGTGACTGCCAACATCCAGGCCGCCGACTTCTATCGCCAAGCGCAGCAGGCCATCGACACGTTTGACGCGGTAACGGCGCTCCGGCAGGCAGTTGGGGCCGATCCCGCTTTCGAGCTCGCCGTTGCAGATCTCGGCGCATTCACCGAAGCACCCTCGAATCCAATGAGCGGCCGGCAGATGAACTGGGAACGCCACCACATCGATGTGGTTCGCGCGGCCGCCGCCGGCAACCTCGGCCGATCCACCGACCTTCTGCGTGAGCATCTGGCCAGTGTCGGCTGCGACCCGCTCGCTCTGCGCATCGTCACAGAACTCCGACAGCGCGCAGGCCAGCGGCATGGACTAGATGATCTGATCGGCCGCCTTCCCACATGTCATCCTGTCTCTAAAAAGACCCATCCAGGACCGCCGCTCTGACAAAGCCGTGAATGAGTCATCGTGCCCAATCGCAAGGGCGTCACCGAAGTGATGCCGACTGTTCACCCGGACGCCGCGGTTCGTTCACCTTCGCCCTCTAGCTTCGAACTTGGGTGGCGAAAATCACCGGGCGGAACACTTAGCGACGAAGGAGTCTGAATGAAGGATGGGTATCCGAACCAGCTAGCCCCCGACGCTTCACAGCGCGACTTCCAAGACCTGCCCGCGTCATTTATGCACGTTACGGAAGAACTCAATGCTCTCCGGAGTGACGTTGAACGACTACGCGAGGCGCTCGACAGTCTTCCGGACGCTTGGTTACATCGATCCCAATTTCGCGCGCTCTGAGTAATCCGCTGGATTGACACGGAACGCGATGGCCGATGCCCTTCCGATTTCGTCACGGGCACGGACTTGAGGCGCGTCCCGCAGCCTCCAAGTCAGCCCGCTGATACCCGCAGCCCAGCCAACTGGGATCTTCTCGTATCGGCGAGCGGGGAATGAGCGGTCCGTGACTGATCCTAGAGATCATCTCAGCGTCGCCTCCTGTTCGACAACAGTTCAGTTCAGTGGAGTACCGTTGCGTGTCTAGGCCGAGCGGAGGCGCGACTTATACCCACAGACGCTCGGATGACCGTCACGAGTCCTAGTGTTCGTGTCCAGACCGTGTGTCGGCGTCTCGGTCGATTGATCCGGCGTTGGAAGCCTTAGACCCCGGCCGCGAACGGCCTGCCAGCGCCATCGAGACCGCGATGTGTCCACAGACGATGCGAGGTTCCCTCGGTTCGCGTCGGGGGATCGTCAGCCACTTGTTGCTTTAATCGACCCGTAACCCAATCCTCACCGTGCGTTCAACTGGGGTTATTAGGTTGAGCGTCGGCGCCAAGGAAAACACCCCATCCCTGCGTCATCAGTCCCCCTTTGGGTCCGTGGGCTCCCAGCAGATCCCCCCTCTGTAAACCCACGGACCCAGAGCGGGGGACTATCGACTGATCTCCCGCCGGAAGGTAAGCCGCGTCTTCCCGTCTTCCAGTTTGAGGGCATCGTGAAGCTTCCAACCGTCTAGTCGCCGCCTGGCGATTGCCGATTTGAACTCGCCATCGTCCCCGCAGTCCACAGTGAACTCCTCAAATGCGCCCGCTCCGTCGATGGGGGCAGGGGTCTGTTTTTTGGTGTCTGTCGCCGGCGGGCCGCGTCGAGGCGGTGTCATAGGAGTAGCAAAGGTTACAGCAAGGTGTCCTCTAGATGAACGCGGGAGCAACTTGCGTTGATCGGCCGTCCAACGAGAAGGCCGAAGCCCTCCCGAATGAAGTGCCCCCGTCCGGTGGGGGGCAGGAGTTGTTATAGGTCTTCGGGGGGCTGGAGCAAACGGCATCCCTCCCCCCGGCGTCTTCCGCGCCAGTCGTTCGGTTGGGTTCTCCTGTGTGTCCATTACGAACGCCATCTGGCGCCCCCTTTCGTTTGTGCGGCTTGTGCCGCTGCTGCAGATTGACGCCGACCGCCGACGCCTCGGTCTCCCGCCGGTTCGCTGATCAAACAAACGAGAGGAAAGACGAAAAGGAATGCTCGAAACAAACAAGGCTCCAGCTACTCACAGAGCGCCGAGTTCGCGAGATCGTCGCCGAAATGATCGACACGTTCACTATGCAGTACGCAGCGACCAGCGGCACCGGCAACTTCTCGGCCAACGAACCGAAGGTTCAGCCGCTGTGATTACACCTGGCCGTAACTCAATCCTCACAGTGCGTTCAACTGGGGCCGTTAGGTTGGCTGTCGGAGGAATTAAGTCACACCTGAGTCAATCATCCGGGGGAATCCCCACAATCGGGAGGCAGATTTACATGCGATATCTCAGACTGCTCCTGGCGCTCGCGGCGGCCCTCTTGGGCCTTTCCGTACTCGCCGGCACCGCAGCAACAGCCGGGGCGACGCCGCCCGCCACGGGGACCTTGGAAATATGCAAGGTCGCGGCACCGCCCCTTGCCGGCCAGACGTTCCCGTTCCTAACGGCCACCTGGTCCGGCACCCAATTCAAAGAGGTGTCGCTCAAAGCCGGAGCGCCTCCGGGCGGGTGTTCGACCGTGAATACGTACACCGTGGGGACAACGGTGCTCGTTGAGGAGGCCGCGTCCGCCGGCGTCCCATTCCCGGGTGTCAATACGCCGACCTTCAGCATTGCCAATGGCACGATCACTGGCAACGTGCCGAGCCTCTTCTTGGTGGCCGTCCGTATCAACGCGGGCACCAACGTCCTGACCGTCACCAACACGCCGATTCCAACAGGGCCGCAATTTGGAACCTTCGAGGTGTGCAAGTCGGCAGCCGACAACAACGTCCAGGGGTCTTTCGTCTTCAACCTCACCGGCCCTAACGGCTACAGCGCGACCACGAGCGTTCCGACCGGCCAGTGCAACGAGGTGGATAATGTCCCCGCTGGGGTGCCGATCACCGTCACTGAGCCGCCGATCTTCCCGTTTGCGTTGACCAGCGTGTCCACCATCCCCACGACGGCGCTGATCAGTACCAATCTGGGCGCTTCGAGCGCTCAGGTGGAAGTGGAGCCCGAATTCGACGAGCACCGTGTTCTTCACCAATGCCACGCTGACCGGCTACGTGAAGGTCTGCAAGACGTTGGACCGCTTCGGCCGACAATGTGCTCGCCGGCAAGACGTTCACCTACTCGGTGTCGGCGACCTTCGAGGGCGCACCGATCGCCGTTCCGTCCTCGGTGTCCGTGGTTGCCCAGGCCTTCCCCACGCAGACGTGCGCCTTCGTCGGGGGTACCAGCTCTCCGTTTGCGCTGCCGCTCGGCAGCCTGGTCACGGTGAGTGAGACGGGCCTGCCGCCCACGATCCAAGTGGTCGGCACCAGCGTGAACCCGGCAAATCTCAACGCCGGAAGCCCGAACTCGACGACCGTGCAGCTCTACGTCGGGAACCTGCCGGCGCCGAACAACGCGGGCAGCTTTGGGGCGGGTTCTGTGACCCAGGCCAACTTCATCAACGAGGCCTTCGGCTACGTCGAGGTGTGCAAGTCGTCCACGTCGATCAACGCAGGCATCCCGTTCCAGTTCAGTGTCGATGGAGCGGCGATCTCACCGGTCGACGTCGGGAACTGCTCGCCGCCAATCCTCAAGCCGGTCGGGACCACGACCGTCACCGAGACGCCGGCGCCTCACACCACGCTGACGAACGTGTTCGGAACGTCCGGGGCGACCCAGTCGGGTAACTCTGCTCTGGCCACCGTTCCCTACAACGCCGACAACATGGTGACCTTCAACAACGAGATCAACACGGGGAGCCTCAAGATCTGCAAGGCGCAAACGCCGAGCGACGGCCAGTTGGGGAACACCGCGTTCAACTTCTCGTACTCGTACAGCGTCAACGGAGTAGCCACGACCGGCACCGTGCCCAATGGTCCTGAAGCCCGGTCAGTGCTAGGCGCTCCCGGCCAGCGTGCCGGTCTTGAACGGGAACCTCAGTCAGGTTCAGATCACCGTCACCGAGCAGCCGACCACTGTGGCGAATGTGAATCTGTTCAGCGTCGGTGTGATCGGCAATGACACCATCGTCAGCCAGCCGGCGACACCGCATGTGCTCACCACGCCTGCCGCGGTGGTGCTCAACAGCCTCGAGGGGGTCAATACCGTGACCTTCACCAACGGGATCATCATCCCGGCGGGCTGACGCACACGAAGTTGAAAGGGATATTTGGGTGGGCCCCCGCAGAAGCGGGGGCCCACCCGTCTCCCTCCGATTTCATTCACACAGGTGTCACGTGAGAAGGACGTTGTTACGCTGCTGCGGGCTTCCCGCCCGTGAGGCGTGTTCCCGCAATCCATGACGCGACGAAGGGCTGAGCCGACACCCAGCCCTTCAATCGCCCCGTTGCGCACCTCTCGGCACATTATGGCCCAGATAGGTGTGCGGTTCCTCAGGGACGGACCGCAAAGACAAGGGATAATTTCGCGCCAAGAGACCGGGCAGAGGGGCAATCTCATTCCCGGTCTCTGGCGGCCAGGTTCCGCGTTCCCGGCATAGAATTGATACCCGGCGCAGCGCGATCCAATCAGGCGGAACCGATAGCGTTTGAGCCATGGTGTTCGACCAGGGCGAGGGAAGCGACATCCTCGACGCCATCGTCGCGGAGGGCCGCTGCGGAACGTATGGGACGCCATGGGACCGCGTTGTGAACGTGGACGGTAAGCGTCCAGTCAACGACTCCAAACCGACAGCTATGAGACGACGAAGGTCTGGCTGAACGAATCGTTCGCATAGTTGCTTTCGGCAATGGTGTGGTTCGGATTCACGTCCGCTGTGATCGTCAAGGACTGTCCGCTCGCTGCTCCGCCGCCGACCTGGACAGAGAGCCATGGCGTCGAAGTACCCGGCGGGAACGTGTCCGTGCATGATGCTGTGGCGGTAACCGCGGGAGGGGGGAAGGTGCCATAAGCGACGCCTTGGGAAGTCTCGGTGGGCGGGCATTCAGCGATAGCAGTGTAATTGGGCGAGGAGATCGCCTGGGGGGCTGTGAGCGTTGCGTCCAGCACCAGGTTTCCGGTCGCTGGACCGAGTCCGATGTTCTTCACGATGAAGCTGCACGATTCGGACCCTGGGGCGCTGGTGCACGATGGGATCAGAACGAGGTCAGGTAGGGCCACGAGGCTGCCGCCAAAAAGCGCATAGATCACGCAGCCAAAAGCGTCCTTGAATGGCTTCCCCGTCATCGTCGAGTAGTTGACGTATCCACCGTTTAGGCAATCGTGGACATTCGTGATGATCTGAGAGACGCCTTCCCCGTACCCGGGGGAGCTCGCTCCGACCGCTTGGGTCGAGACTACGGACAACGACGCGGTGGCGAGTCCCGCCACAAGAGCAGCCGCGACAAAGTGGCGGACAACATTGTTTACGTGCATCTTTTCCCCCTGCTCGTCCACCACCTAGGAGGTGGACCGGATGGTATTTGAATGTTGAATTGGCCGCAACCTCGCAGAAAACGCCAGAACGGCGGTGATGCGTCAGTGTTGAACGGACACTGGATGCGTGTCAACGCAATCGCGATTGACAGTTAGTTGCGAGGTTGTCCTTGCGAAGCGACTCGGGGCTGCCATCAAGTCGGTGCCAAGTTGGGTGCGAGAACCGATCCAAGGACGAGACTCAGTCGGGCAAATACGTTTTCCTAGCGTCGACAGCCAGCGACTGGGCATACTGGCGGGAGAAGCCGAAGTGACGCCGCGAACTCGGTGAGGCTCATGTCCTCTTCGAAGCAGCACGAATGGATGAGGGCAACGCGCCAGGTGCGTCGATGAGCGACGAATTGCTTAAATACCCTGTCCAGGGAGTCCCGGATCTGTTCAGTGGGAAGGTTGCGGACAGCATCAACTGCCCCGGCCGAGGTCCTGAGCTTGTCCTCGACGGCTCGGACAATCTCAAATTGAATTGCGAACTCGGACCGGAGCTCCTCTGCCGTCTCTGCAACTCTTTGAACTCCTCGATCGGCATGAATTCACGACTACGGGATCAGCCGCTCAAAAGTCTCCGATCGAATGGCCATCGTCGATTCTGGACCGTGCATGCCGGAACCACCCCTTCCACAGCCGGGAACCAGGTGTATGGGGCCGTCTGCTCAACATGCAAGGACCAGCCCGAGTGCCTCGACTACGCCCAGGCCGACAGCGACGCGGCGGGTTTTTGGGGCGGAACGTCGGAGCGCGAGCGGCGAACCGTCGCGACTACAACGAGACTACAACGCGACTACAACTCCCGGCCTAACCTGATTAAGGATGATGCACGGTAGGTGTATCGCTGCTGGTCATGGCCTATATCGGTGAACGCCGATCAACCATGAAAGGCACAAGATCGCACTCATAATCCCTCGGTCGCAGGTTCGATCCCTGCCAGCCCCACCCCGTGTCTGTGTTGTAACGGGTGATGTGTCCCGTTTCCATAACGCCTGATGTGTAAGGCAGTAACGGCTGATCCTTGACACCCGGCCCTACCTGGCTTGCGCTCTTGAGGGCAAGGGAGTTGGGCCGAATGCTCGTGGAGCTGAGCAAAGTGGAACAGCGATATGACGCAGTCCTGTCAGTCATGAGAGGTGCACTGACAATCAGCGGGGCGGCCTTGACGTATGGGGTAAGCCGCCGGAGCATCTATCGGTGAACGCAACGCTATGAACGCCGCGCTGGCCGAGCGATCCCACCGACCCCAATCGTGCCATCATCAGATGGACGCCAGGATCGAGAACCGGATCATCATCTTGCGCCGGGCGTACTCCGAAGATGGCACTACACGGAGAAAATGTGGTTCGTGACCCACCAGGAGCTTTGGCGCGCGGTTGGTCACCGGACCACGACGACTTGAGAGGAGCCTCGGCGAGCCGCTCGCACCTAAATTCGCTTGACGGTACGGAACACCTGCGTGATGATGAGAGCGAGGCGGCGATCAATGGCGGTCGACCAACGCTGGGGGCTACTAGATGTTGCTATCGGTCCGGGCATTCAGACAACCCGCCGCCGTGGTGGGGGCGATTCTCTCAGGGGTGGTGCTGTCCGGTTGCTGGTGGCAGGCCGGCTGGGAGCCTGGCCACAGCAATTTCAACCCCCTCGAAACCACGCTCGGAGCCTCCAATGTCGGCTCTCTGCAGTATTCGTGGCTCGATGAAGACGGCGTGGCGTCGGGTGCGATTGCCGTGTCGGGCGGTGCTGTCTACCTCGCCTGCAAGAACTCCGGCGGCGAGCCCACTCCGACGGGCCCGCCCGATCTCCGTGCGCTGAACACGACGACCGGCTCGCTGATCTGGCGGACGACGCTTGCTGGGGTCCCGACCAGCCCGGCGGTGGGAAACGGCATCTGGGGCGGCAATGGGCTCGTATTTACGACCATCCCCGGAGCCGGCGACGCTCCGGCCCGACTCATAGCCCTGAACGCCGCGGACGGGACGGCTGCGTGGGCGCTGAATCTGCCAGGACACGTTCCGTCGTCAGCCACCCTAGGGAACGCAATTCCCCCTGCCGGCGGCAGCGGTGAGGGTGCCTTGTTCGTCACACTGACCGATACGCACAAGGTCGTGAGCGTCTCCGTTGGAGGGTCGGTGATCGCCACCAGCTCGGCTGCTCTCTACGACACCGCCACCTCCGAGGGCAACGGACTGGTGTACGTCGGCCAGTCCGATGGGTCGGTAGCCGCACTGAACGCCAGCACGCTGGCCCCTGTTTGGTCCACCTTGGTGACGGCGCCGCCGAACGCCTCAGTGGTCGGTGCTCCGGCCGTCTCGGGCACCCGGGTATTCGCCAATACCGCCAATGGCGGAGTGGCCGCCTTCGACGCCGCGAGCGGCGCCAGGCTGTGGACGGATTCGCTCGTCTCAGACACCGCCCTGGACTCGCCGGCGGTAGCGAACGGAGTGGCGTACGTGACCGAGTACAACGGGTCTCAGACCCTGGCCCTGGCCCTCAATGCAGCGACGGGCTCGGTGGATTGGACCTTTACGCCAGATGCGATGTGGAAAGGCTCAGGCAGTGGGCCCATCGTGGCCAACGGCGTGCTCTGGTACGACAATGGGGTCAGTACGGATGCTGTCAACATCGCTTCCGGGGCTGAGGCTGGGATGATTACCAACGGCTTAGGCGCTCGGCAATTGCCCCCGACCGTCTCCGACGGGCAACTGTTCATCCCATCGGCATCCTCTGGCGCATTACACCTCTGAGCGACGGACGCGGGTCGTCTCGGCCGGACCTCGCCTCTTCCACTCAGTACGCCGGAGGCGCCCTCACCTTCGAAGCTTCCTCGCGCTGGTGCCTATACTCAGCCATACCCCTGGAGGTTCACGTTGGAGAGCAGGACCCACTATTGGGAGTGGACCTTTTCCGGAGCATCTCCGAATCACCGCTACCTGGTCCCGGCGCTCCTGCATGCCCTCAAGGAGATTCCCCGAGGACGGATTCTGGACATCGGATGCGGCAACGGCGCTGTCACGGGCAAGGTGGCCTCGGCCGGCTTCGACGTGACCGGAATTGACTTCACCTCTAGCGGCATCGATCGAGCTCGGCGGTCGTTCCCGACGCTCCAATTCTTGGATCACGACATCAATGAGCCACTCCCAAAGGATTTGCTGGGGCAGTTCGACGTGGTTCTGTCGGCGGAGGTCATCGAACACCTCTTCTTTCCTCGCACCGTGTTCGCCCGGGCCAGAGAAGCCCTTGGATCTGAGGGCCATGTGATTCTCAGTACTCCGTTCCACGGGTACTTCAAGAATCTGGCCCTGGCGTTGACGGGCAAATTTGATCATCACTGGCAGGTGGGGAGCGACTTCGGGCACATCAAGTTCTTTTCGCAACGTTCGCTCGGAGCGATGGCCAGGGAGTGCGGATTTGATCCGATTTTCTGGGGCCGAGGAGGACGCCTCCGCCCCTTGGCTGCCACCATGGTGATGACCGGGAAAATGGATCCCGCCTTCACGCCGGACACCCGTCGTTCTGAACGGAGTCGAACTGGTCGGATCTCCTGAACGAGGGATTCGGATTCTACGACGGTCGTGTGTGCTCGCCGCACCTGTCGTGGCGGTTGTGACCCGGCCGCGCTGGAGTGGAGGAAAGTGAGCCGAGGGCGTGCGGTCGGGATCGGCAGGTAGGGTTTCGCCGAGATGGGGGAAAGCCCTTCAGACGTACGGCGGACATTGGGTGGCGCGGCCCGGCTCTGGGCGTCCCCCGCACATCACGCAATGTCGTCGGAGTGGTGGGTCGCCCTCAGCGGCGAGAAGAGCGTCACCTACAACGTGGCCTGCTGCCAATCGGCCGATGCCGATGTGCTCACGGATCGCTGCCTGCAGCCGGTGCTCGACCTGGGACAGCCGGCGACCATCATGTTGGCCGGTCCTGGACTGGCCACGGCGCAGACGTTGGCCGACTTGGGTTGGGTGACCGTCGCCGCACTTCCCCTGATGGTTCTGACCGCGCCGTCGAAGTCCGGTGACGACGCGGCGGTTCGCCACCTGTCGCGACACGACTTGCCGGCCGCCCGAGAACTTCTGGCTGACTGCTACGGGCTCGATCCGTCGTCTGCCGCTGCCGCCATCCCCGACCGCGCTCTCGAGTCCGATGACATGGGAGTCTGGGGGTTGTTCGACCTCGACCGCCTCGTGGCTTGTGTGACCACCGTGATCGAGGACAGGCGGGTCGTCGTGTGGTCGATGGCCACCCGAACGGAGTCGCAAAAGCGTGGATACGGCCGTCGTCTCCTCAACTCGGTGTTGGTCCGCCAATCCGGCGCGGGCGTGGCCGGCTCATTGCTCCAGTCGTCGGCGGCGGGGGAGAGCCTCTATCGCTCCGTCGGCTACCAGGTGGTCGAGTACTGGCAAGTGTGGTCGCGACCGCGCTGGGTCTTGGGTCGAGCCTAGACGGAGGTCCAGGGCACTAAGCCTTCGGGCGCGGTGCCCCGGTGGGGCGGAACTCGCGCAGACCGGCCTCGGCCAGGAGCCGCCGCTCGTCGAGCTTGCTACCCGCCGTCAGAGGGAGCGCTCCGACCAGTTCAATGTGGTTGGGCAGCATCGTGTCGGGGAGATGGTGGCTGGTGGCCCGCCGTAGTTCGAGCGCGGTCACAGACCCATCGGCCACGGCGAAGGCCACGATGCCCAGCTGCCCGTCGTCGTCGAAGGGCACGCAGGCGGCGGCCGAAACCCCCTCCACGTGGCTCAGGGTGTCGCTGATCTCCACCAACGAGATCCGTACCCCGTTCCGCTTGATCACCCGGTCGGCCCGGTCCAGGTAGACGTAGTCGCCCGAAGCGTTGCGGTCCACCAGGTCCCCGGTGCGATAGAGGGTCATTCCGGGGATCAGGTCGGTCCGCATCACGTCGGCGGTCAGCTCGGGAGCTCCCCAGTAGCCGGTCATCAGCTGGGTGCCCCCGACATAGAGCTCACCGACATGATCCGGCGTCTCGACCACGCGGCCCTCGCCGTCGACCAGGTGAAAGGTCACGCCGGGGTGTGGCTGCCCGATCGGCACCGTGCCCGCCGCGAGGTCGGCGGGGGTCACCTTCATATGCGTGACGGCGATGGTCGTTTCTGTCGGTCCGTACCGGTTGAACACCTCCAGATCCGGCGCCGCCGCCCACAGGGCGCGGATATCGGCCGGCGAACTGGCCTCTCCGCCCAGCGCGACGACGTGGAGGTGACTCTCGGCCAGCGTCTCCATCAGTTCGCTGGCCAGCAGCAACCGCAGGTAGCTGGGTGAGAATCCGGTGTAGGTGATGTCCTCGGATGCCACTGCCCGGAAGAACGTGCGGGGAAACAGCAGGGCCTCGCGTGGACGGATGACCACGGCGCCGCCACACGACAGCGTGGGGAAGAGGGTGGCGAACGAGCCGTCGAAATGAAACGGGGACACGCACAAGGCCCGGGTCGTGCGGTCGAGCCCGAGCGCGTCCGCGGTGGCGCCGACCGCGGCGGCGAAGGCGGCACGGCCGATAAGGACCCCGTTCGGCGTGCCGGTCGTGCCGGACGTGTAGATGATGTAGGCCCCGGCCGTGTCGGGCGGTCCGCTCTCCACCCGGCCGTCCGCCTCCCTCCACAACCCCGAGACGGTGACCGCGAGGTGTCGTTCGGAGGTGGTGACCGACGCGGGTTGGGCGTCCTCATCGTCGGAGGAGATCACGACGACGGTGGGCGCGCAGTTCCCGATGATGACGCCCAGCCGAGACGGCGGGTCCGTGACGGCCAGGGGGACGAAGATGGCGCCGACGGTCAGGCAGGCCAGCGCAGCGACCACGAAATCGACCGAATTTGGCAAGAGGAGGGCCACCCGGTCACCCTCACGCACGCCGTGGGAGCGCAGGCCGGCGGCCGCCCGGGTGACCTCGTCGAGCAGAGCGCCGTAGGTCAGGTCCCGGTCCAGGTCCTTCACGGCGGGGCGGTCGGGACCGGTGCGGGTGTGTTCGACAATGGCCGCGAGGACGTCGGGCGAACTCAACCTCAGGTCCTCACGGCGGTGAGGGTTGCGCGCCCCGGACGAGGGCCCCGGGCAGTTCGCCGGTATGAGCGCCGTCCTCGAAGGTCACCGTCCCCCGCTTCAGCGTCCAGCGGTAGCCCCGGGCGCCCTGCAGGAGGCGGCGGCCGCCCGCCGGCAGGTCGGACGTGATTCTGGGCGGAGTGCACCCGAGCTCGTCGAGGTCGATGACGTTGAGATCGGCCAGATAGCCGGGGGCCACCACGCCGCGGTCGAGCCAGCCGAAATGGGCCGCCGTACGCTGGGTGATCTGGTGCACCACGGCCTCGACGGGCAGACCGTCCCGGTCCCGGCGATCACGGCCCCAGATGGAGAGGAAGCTGGTGGTCATGCTCCCGTCGCAGATCTGCCCGCAGTGTGCCCCGGCATCAGAGAGGCCGAACATGGCGACCGGTGAGGTGATCATCTCGCGGATGGCATCGAAGTTGGCGTGGGCGAAGTTGAACATCGGGGTGTAGATCAGCTGGTGGCCGTCTCGCTGCAGCTGGACATCAAAGGCGTATTGGCGTGGGTCGACGCCGGCCCGGCGGGCCAACGCCCCGAGGGAACGGCTGGCATCCAGGTCATAGTCCACCGGGTCGTCGAGGACGTACATCTCATCGAAGCGGGCGAAGAAGGCGTAGCCGGCGAAGGCATCGGCCCCCGACGTGACATGGGCGTGGCCCTCGAGGATGCGCTGGCGCAGGGCCGGATCGCCTAGGGCGGCCATCTTCTCGTCGAGCGGGAGTCCGGCAATCCCCTGATACGCCCGAGTGGGGGTGAACACGTTGACGGACGCTTCCAGCCCAAGCAGGACGCCGATGGGACGGGGCGCCACCTGGGCCTTGACATCGAGCCCTTCAGCCACGAGCTTCTCCGCCAGCGCCATGAGGTCCCGCCAGCGTTGGGGCGCCTCCCCATCCTGCTGGACGGTATAGCTGACCGGACGTCGGCTGGACCGGGCGAACTCGCCGAGGAGGTCGAACTCGGTTTGGGCGAAGGCATCGTCCGTCGTCCTGTAGCAGTCGGAGAGCACTTGGAAGACGCCGCTGCCCCGGGCGTGCAGCACCGAGGCCAGGGCCAGCAATTCCGGCTCTCGGGCCCTCAGGGTGCCCAGGTGCTCACCCTCGCTGGTCCGATGGCGTTCGGTTCGTGACGTCGAGACCCCGATGCCTCCGGCCTCGAGGCCCTGGTGGAGGAGTTCGGCCATCGCATCCAACTCGCCCTGCTCGGGGTGCTGCGACGGATCGGCACCCCGCTCGCCCATGACGAAGGCGCGGAGT